>NZ_JBSWXH010000004.1:0-623530 GCF_056160505.1 Alteromonas sp. ABM1_013 | reverse complement strand
GACTCACCCTGTTCGAGTGAGGTGCGCATTATACGCTGGAAGTTTTCGTTGTCAACACTTTTTGAAAATTTATTTTCTGAAGCGTTTCTTCTAAACTCCCGTCTTTACTAGCCTATAAAGGTAGTAGAGACTTACTTCAGGAGGCTTGCTGTTTTGCTTTTCCCCCGAAGCGGATGCGCATTTTAGGGAAATGAGCGCTCACGTCAACACTTATTTTAAAAAAAGTGTCATATTAGCTTTGAACGCTCAAATTACCCACAACATGAGCTTTATTTGAACAATCTGAAGCTCTAAATCTAAAACACTGGTATCTATTTAGCTATAAGAATGTATTTATCGAACCGTTATATATATATCTGTTCGGTTCCTCACATTAGCTTTAAGTTAGTAAAAAAGAATAATTTCATGCGCATGCCACAATCCTTTTTAATCAGTCATATGATTCATAATGATTAACAGCGGCAGTGTCATTACTCCCCACACTTAGATAAACTACGGGAAATAACCTGCCGATACTTGCTTTCAATTTTGTCAGTATATAAGCATCTGTTAGCGGGGAGTTGGATACGTAATATCAATATTGCTTAACTACATTATATAGAGGTCTATCACGCATTATGAAAACGAGCGTCATTTTTACAACTTATAATTCACCCGCGTGGTTAGAGAAAGTACTATGGGGTTTCTTCGAACAAACCGCAGATAACTTCGAAATTGTTATTGCGGACGACGGCTCTCGTGAAGACACTAAAGCACTTATCCAACGTCTGAAGCAAGACACAGATATACCTATCAAACACGTTTGGCAAGAAGACGATGGTTTCCAAAAGTGCCGTATCCTTAATAAAGCTATTGTAGCCTCTGAGGGCGAATACTTAATTTTCACAGATGGCGACTGCATTCCTCGAAACGACTTTGTAGAGCAACATCTAAGACTATCAGAGAAAAATACCTATCTTTCTGGTGGGTATTTCAAATTACCCATGAGTGTAAGTAAAGCAATCACACGTGAGGATATCGTAAGTCAGCGAGCATTCAATGTGGATTGGTTAGTTAGTAAAGGTTTAAAAAAGACGCATAAAACGATGAAGCTCACTGCAAGAGGAGCCTGGGCAGAGTTTTTAAATAAGATAAGCCCAGCTCGCCCGACTTGGAATGGACATAGCGCTTCATGTTACAAAGAGCACATTCTGGCCGTAAACGGTTTTGAGGAAACTATGCAATATGGTGGTCAAGATTGTGAATTTGGCGATCGGTTAGTTAACTATGGCCTAAAAGCTAAACGCATACGTTATTCCGCTGTGTGCATACACCTTGACCATAAACGTGGATATGTTACACCAGAAATGCTGCAGAGAAGCAAAGCAATACGTGAAGATACTAAAAAGAATAAAGTAATAAAAGCACGTGTAGGAATAGAAGAATCATCACAGTAAAACGGTAATAAACAAGAGTTGCTCTAATGCATAAACCAATTGATAGTTTCAAGGGTGTCTCACCTACTTTAGGAAAGAATGTCTATATTGACGACTCGGCAAGAATTGTCGGTGATGTAGTATTAGAAGATGATGCTAGTATTTGGCCATTGGTTGCTGCGCGCGGTGACGTGAACAAGATTCGTATTGGCGCCCGTTCTAATATTCAAGATGGCAGTGTTTTACACGTTACCCGTAAATCAGAGGAAAACCCCAACGGGTTTCCACTTATTATTGGTGACGACGTTACTGTAGGGCACAAATGTATGCTGCATGGCTGCCAATTAGGTAATCGTATTCTGGTCGGTATGGGCGCTATTGTAATGGATGGTGTTGTTGTTGAAGACGATGTGTTTATCGGCGCAGGTACATTAGTACCGCCAAACAAAAGATTAGAGAGCGGATTTCTTTATGTAGGAAACCCCATGCAAAAGAAAAGGCCACTCAACGACGCTGAAATGGCATTTCTAAAACAGTCTGCCGTGAACTATGTGGTATTAAAAGATGAGTACCTAGAAGAAGCGAACTAGTTTCGCTTCTCACTTTGCTCAACAATATCTCTAACCTGTTTCACAATGTCCGAGGTATCGGGGCGCTTTTGTGTCCATATATAGAAAGCTTCTGCCGCTTGCTCAACCAGCATCCCTAACCCATCTATTTGCGTTTTGACACCAAGCTCGGCCGCATCTCTCATAAACCGCGTGGGCGAGTTTTTATATACCATGTCGTACACCACTTCACAGTGTTGTAAAACACCATCAGTTAAACTACACGGCAACTCGTTGCTTAGACTAGCAGCTGTTGAATTGATAATAATATGAGGTGCTATCGTTGCGATATCTTCTAGGGACACGACCTGCACTTTAGCGTTAGACGCGGCTCTTGCGACTTCCTCAGCTTTTGCTTTCGTTCTGTTCGCAATAATTAGTGAAGCAGCACCCGCTTTTAATAACGGAGAAATAACACCACGGGCTGCACCGCCGGCACCGATAAGCAACACGCGCTTATCTTTAATCTCCACGCCGCTATTTAGTAAATCGTTTACTAACCCAACACCGTCTGTGTTGAACCCTAATAGTTCACCAGTGTCACTATTCATTAGGGTATTAACAGCTTGTGCATCTTTAGCTGCTTGGTCATCTACCTTTGCTAAGTTGAATGCATCAAGCTTAAAAGGCATGGTGACGTTACAACCTACAGCGCCTTCCTGAGCTAAAAACGCGTTGGCGGCATCTACAAAACCGTCTACTGGCGCAAGTATCTTTTCATAAGAAATCTTTTCTCCAACTTGATCAGCAAACATTTGATGAATAGTTGGTGATAAACTCTGTGCAATAGGATTTCCGAATACAGCGAATTTTTTCATGGGAATACGAGACTTATTTAATATAAAGAAGAAAAGCGATAGTCGTGCTTCGCAGAGTACACCATATGAACGTATAGGTGGAGAGGAGAAAGTACGGGAATTAGCAAATACGTTTTACGACATTATGGAGACCGACCCATTAGCAAATGAACTACTTGCTATTCACCCTCAGCCATTAGACAGAATTCGTCATGTATTCTTTTTATATTTGAGTTTATGGCTGGGTGGTCCTGATGATTATCAGCAGCAATTTGGACACCCCCGTTTGCGTGCACGCCACCTTCCCTACACAGTAACACCAGAGTTAAAAGCACAGTGGATGTATTGTATGCGAAAAGCCATGTTTAAAACGGTAGAAGATATCGCTTTAGCTCAAAAGTTGATAGACGCACTTGATCAACTCGCCAATCACATGGTGAATACAAAATAAAAAAGCGCGTTGAAAGGATTAACCTTTTAACGCGCAACTCCCCTGTTACTGTCTACGCTCTTTATGGCGCATAAAGTAGTGCAATTGTGAAAGCCTCATAGTTAGTAAGGCGTGAAACTAATAATTAGAATGTGTAACCCACCGATAAGGTATACACCCAAGGGTCTATTTCAATATCACTTACCTTTCCAGCAGCATCACCCACTTTAAAGGTGGCTTCGGTATCAATATCAATAAAGCGAACCGAAGCGTTTACATGCCACTTGGTATCTATTTGATAGTCCATACCGACCTGAGCTGATACACCAAATGAATTATCAAGGGATAGGTCGCTTAAGCCAGCTGTTTCATTCGCACCTGTAAACTCTTCATCAAAGATAAAGGTATAGTTGATACCTGCACCAATGTACGGCTGAAATGCAGAGCTGGCATCATTAAAATAGTAGTTTGCGGTAAGCGTAGGTGGAAGATGTGTGACTTCACCAAGCTGATTCCCCGTCCCTAAGGGATCAGCAACAGAAAAATTAACGTCGTGCTTAAAGGGCGTTGCGGCAAGCAGCTCAATATTAATATTGTCAGTAATAAAGTACGCTACATTTAAACCTAACTGAGTATCGTTATCGATATTAAGGGCCACGCCAAGATCAGTTCCACCCGCTACGATGTTAGAAGTCGATTCGTCAGGAGCAACGGTAGTAAGACCGCCACGAACAATCCAGTCGCCCTGTTGATGAGCGTTAGCTAGAGGTGAAAGTGCAGCAAGTGTAAGACAAAGTGCAGATGCAGATAAAAAGTGTTTGCGCATGATGTGTCTCTTTTGTGTTTAACTAAGATGGCGCTACTTTACGCCCTTGGTTAAGAGAAACATTGATCCAGCGCAAGCTTGATAACTCACTGAAACAAAGATGATATTCGGACTTGATGCAGATCAAAAAAACGCCGCATTGATGTTAATGCGGCGTTTTTTAGTCATTGAAGATGAGTGCTGTTATAGACGGTACGCTTTAGAATTTAAGCGCAGCCTTAGTTAACTAATTGATCACCAGTCAGTAGGCTTTAACCAGTCAGTTAACTTAGCTTCAGCGCTACCCGGTGCGGGTGTATAGCAATACTCCCAGCGGGCTAACGGCGGCATCGACATTAAAATAGACTCTGTGCGCCCTCCGGTTTGTAATCCAAACAGGGTACCCCGGTCGAATACTAAATTGAATTCGACGTAGCGACCTCGGCGATAAAGTTGGAAATCACGCTCTCTTTCGCCGAAATCGGTTTGCTTACGACGTTCAACAATAGGAACGTAAGCATCGATGAAGCCATTACCAACAGCCTGCATAAACGCAAATGACTGTTCAAAGCCCCATTCATTCAGGTCGTCAAAGAATAAACCGCCCACTCCGCGAGTTTCATTGCGATGCTTTAAGTAAAAGTAGTCGTCGCACCACTTTTTATACTTAGGATAAACATCATCGCCAAACGGCTTACATAATTTCTTCGCGGTATCATGCCAGTGCACAACGTCATCTTTGAACGGATAAAACGGCGTTAAGTCAAAACCACCACCAAACCACCAGATAGGTGCTTCACCTTCTTTTTCCGCAATGAAAAAGCGAACATTAGCGTGTGACGTTGGGACATACGGGTTATGTGGGTGAATAACAAGTGACACGCCCATTGCTTGAAAATTTCTTCCCGCAAGCTCAGGACGATTTGCCGTTGCTGATGCAGGCATTTGGCTGCCAAACACGTGTGAAAAATTAACGCCGCCTTGCTCAATCACCGCACCGTTTTTTAAGACTCGAGAGCGACCACCGCCGCCTTCTTCACGCTGCCAACTATCCTCGACAAACTGACCTTTCCCGTCGGCGAGCTCGAGGGTTTGGCAAATTGTGTCCTGAAGTCCTAGTAGATAGCTTTTTACTTGTTCTATTACTTCAGCGGCATTTTTACCGTCCACTAATTCTGCTGACGTCATGCTCTTATTACCTCTGCTGTGTCACCATCGCGAATGGTACTGGGTTTAGTTGCACCACCTACTGCACCGTCAACGTAGAAAACGGAATCAGCGAATACGGCTTTTGCTTCTTCAGTGGTGATGGCTGGCGGTTGACCTGTTAGGTTAGCACTTGTAGAAACAAGTGGCTTCCCTAACTTATTGCACAGCTCAACTACTACTGGATGATTAGTTACGCGCACAGCTATTTTATTATGCTTGCCGGTTAACCAAACAGGCGCCGATGTCGACTTAGGTAATAGCCATGTATTAGGGCCAGGCCAGCTAGAGAAAATATCGGTGCGTCGGTGTGGTCGTATGGCGTTGTCGTTGACATACGGCAATAGCTGACTGTAATTGGCAGCTATTAAAATAACGCCCTTTTCTACCGGTCGTTGTTTTATCTCTAACAGCGCATTTACCGCTGCTTCATTGTCTGGGTCACATCCAATGCCCATTACCGCTTCGGTTGGATAAACGATTAAACTTCCCGCTTCAAAAGCGGCAACAACAGGGTCTACTTCAGACGAATTAGCCTCAACGGGTGTAAACGTATTCACGTTCCCATTTTGGGTATCAGACATGGTTTTGATCTCTACGTATAGTTCTTCGTGTAGTTCTTTGTATAGTTACTTTTTAAAGCCACAAGTAGGCTGAGGGCACTGTAACTGTCCCTTTTTATCTATCAATACTCCCCAACCGCAGTCTGGGCAGCTTTCATTTACCGGCGTGAAATTTAGCACATATCGACATTGTGGATAATGGTTGCACGCAAAAAACTGTTTACCGTATTTGTTAGTACGCGAGATCAGGTGCCCTTTCTTACATTTTGGGCAATCTACCAAGGTGTCTTCTTTTTCCTTAATAGGCTCTATGTGATGGCACGTAGGAAAATTTGTACAGCCAATAAACATACCAAACCGCCCTTTTTTTATAGCAAGGTCAGAATCACATTCGGGACAAGCTATACCATCTAAGGTTTTAAGAATAGTGGTTTGTTTATCGTGAAGCGGCTTACTGAAATTACATTCAGGGTAGCCCGTACACCCAATGAAAGGGCCTGATTTACTGTTCTTTATATGAAGGGGCTTGCCGCACTCGGGGCAGTCTCCGAAGTTGTCATCTAGAGCATGCTCGTGCGCTGAAAAAAGTGAGTGGTCTATTTTAGACATGTATTAGACGTTAAGGCCTTAACGCGCTGCGATTTCACAGCGCATTTTTTAAATAAAGATTCAAATATCAGTGACTACGACTGCATTAATGCAGCACGCCATCTGGCTCTTCGAACAAAAGATCTTCCATTTGCGCGTAGGCTTTCTCTTTGCCAGGTACGTTGAATAGTACCATTAGCACAACCCACTTCAGGTCTTCTAAACAGAATTCATTGGAATCGATTTCCATAACCCGGTCTATCACCATCTCACGCGTAGACGCATCTAGTACATTAACCTGTTCTAAGAACATAAGAAAACCGCGACATTCCACATCTAAACGCATCTGTTCTTCGTGGGTGTAAATGCGGCTTAAGCTGGTGCTAATCCCTTTACAAAAATACGGTTTTATATCCGTTTCCTGCAGAGCCGCTAGCTTTTCTAACCATGCGAGGGCTTTATAAATCTCATCGTGATGGAAACCTGCGCGCACAAGCTCTTCCGTTAACTCGTCTTGATCAACACGAATTTCCGTTTCACTGTGAATGAAGTTTTCAAACAGATACATGAGGATATCGAACATATTATTTTCCCCTCAATTTAACGTAACCACCAGGGACAGCGGCTACTAAACCACGCAACTCATATTCTAATAATGATGCCATTGCTTGCGATACTGATAAGGCATTGCGCTGGGCTATAACATCAATAGCGGTGATGTCATAATCCACACTAGCTAATAATTTATCGGTTGCCAAGCTATTCGCTGCACTTTTTTCGTTTTGCTCGTTAACATCCAAGCCCAGTTGTTCAGGCTGAAGACCAATTTCATCAAGAATATCGTTAATATTAATTACTAATTTGGCGCCCTGTTGGATTAACCAATGGCAGCCTTCCGAGTACGCGTGAAAGATACTACCAGGCACAGCGAATACTTCTCGCCCCATATCTGCGGCCAAATTCGCAGTTATCAAGGTGCCACTCTTAATTTTTGCCTCTACCACCAAGGTTCCAAGTGATAATGCTGCGATAATTCGGTTTCTTCTAGGAAAGTGCCAAGGCTTAGGCCCCTGCCCCGGAAAGAACTCTGTGACGGTAACGCCTTTGTCATTATTTATTTCTTCGTAGAGCTTGTGATTTTTCGCGGGGTAGACCTTTTCAGGCCCCGTCCCCATTACTGCGATTGTCCCTGCGTTACCACACAAAGCGCCTTGATGCGCTGCACTATCAATGCCCATAGCAAGGCCGCTTGTTACTGCAACCCCATTACTAGACAACCCTACTGCAAATTCACTGGCGATACGCTTACCCTGAATGCTAGCCCTTCTGCTACCCACAATGGCAATTTGCGGGCTCGACAACAAAGTACTATCCCCCGTTGCAAATAGCACTAGGGGTGGACTGTCCAATTGCTTTAACGATTGGGGGTAGTATGAAGACGAATAAGAAATAATGTGTCTATTATCAGTTGCTTGTTCCCATGAGAAGGCTGCATCAATAAGGGGCTTTGATATTTGATTTACGAGCTGCTTCACATCGTCGGGAAGTGATGACGCATTACCGACTAAATCAGCAGGAGATAGTTGATAGTGCTCAAGGGACTGTAGCCAGATTTTAGGGGAGATGCCCTGAGCCGATGCTAGTGCTATCCATGCAAATAGCTCGCTGTTTGATTGAGAAGTATGCTGTTTCATTGTCGCTCCTTTAAAAGCGACAATGAAACCTATAGCGTCTAAGGCTTAGCAACAATAAAGCCGCGCTTAATTCCTTTATTCGCTCGTGTTATTAATCCATAGCTTGCCGAATCGAATGTTTTAAAAACAATCACCTCACCTACTTTGAGTGCGGGCTGTGCTACCGTATCAATAAACCACTCACCACCGTTTTTAGCACCGGGTTCATCAACGTAACGCGGGCTATCTTCATCAATAATGGCTGGACCTTGAGCATACAGCCCCAATACTGTGCCTGGTGCTACATCCATTGCACCAAGGTCAACAATGACAACGTCATATTTGCCAAGTAAGTCGTGATCATGCAAATCACCTACGACCGCTCCTCGTTGTGAAGTAGCAGGCGTAAGCTCGAAACCTTCTGGATGAGTAAAGCCACCGGCCATCAATTTGTCACCACGTTTTGCTTCTTGATTGGCGTCATCAATAAACAGCAGCATGGTGTCGTCTGCCTGGTCTTTCTCTACCAACGAAGCATTGGATATATGAGTGACCTGAATGCCCAGCGTTTCTCCATCTAGGTTTTTGATAGTAGCGTGTTTTCTAATCACTCTGTACTGATCGTCAGTACTGAATTGTTGCTGGCTAAGCACAAAGTCATCTGAAGCAAACCTTACATTTCCGTCTTGGTTACCTAGGAGTCGAGGTAAGGCTGAATAGTCGTCTTCGTCTAGCAACATATGCTGTCTAACAAAAGGAGATATAGTAGTCCAAGACAGGACGTCAACAGGTTTTGGCTTTATTCGCTTATCGGTGGACGGAGACAGGTTGTAGGCTAGCTTGTCGCGTTTTACGCTTAAGACAGGCTTACCATCAATGTAACCTACAACGATGACATCACCGGGATAGATAAGATGAGGGTTATCTATTTGCGTATTCGTTCGCCATAGCTCTGGCCATAGCCAAGGCTCGTTTAGAAAAATACTCGCAATTTCCCATAGGGTGTCGCCACGCTTCACCGTATAGGTTTCAGGCGCAGTGTCTTTTAATTGAAGCGCGAACGCAGGCAAAGACAAAAGCACTCCAAGAATAAATATTGCTGCACGACGCGCGTATGTTAATCGCTTTTTCAAATTGACCACCTGCAAATTATTCACTGCCATTTATTGTTGATTTTTCAGACAATAGCACTATATCGGCAGAAGTACGTATTCTTATAGGGTTTAGGCAAAAAACTGCACGAAACCACCCGATATACGTTAGAATAGTAACTTAATAAGCACTGTAAAGCGTGCTGGCAATTAGATCGTATATGAATTTATACAGCGAAAAGGTGAAGTAAGCGAGAAATGGCAATTTTAGACGTATTAAGTTTTCCTGATGAACGTCTTCGCACGGTAGCTAAACCCGTAGAAGAGGTTAACGACGAAATTAAACAATTGGTATCGGACATGTTCGAAACCATGAAAGACGAGAACGGTATTGGCCTTGCAGCGACGCAAGTTAATCGCCACGTTCAAGTTGTTGTAATGGACGTATCGGAAGATCAAAACGAGCCTCGCGTATTTATTAACCCTGAAATCATTCGTAAAGATGGCTCCACGATTAGCGAAGAAGGCTGTTTATCAGTGCCGGGTAATTACGCCAAAGTTGAGCGCGCCGAAGCAATTACAGTAAAAGCGCTGGATCAAAATGGCGAAAGCTTTGAGTTGGATGCAGAAGGTTTGTTAGCGATTTGTATTCAGCACGAGCTCGACCATTTAAAAGGGAAGCTTTTTATCGATTATCTATCGCCGCTTAAGCGCCAACGTATTCGTAAAAAGCTTGAGAAAGAAGCGCGTCTTGCCGCAAAAGCCTAGGGAATAACGTGACAACTCCATTAAAAGTGATTTTTGCCGGTACTCCGGATTTTGCAGCTAAACACCTATTGGCGTTGCTAGAGAGTGAGCACGAGGTTATTGCTGTCTACACTCAGCCTGATAGGCCTGCCGGACGAGGTAAGAAACTCACAGCCAGTCCAGTTAAAGTGCTCGCTGAAGAAAATGCCATTCCTGTGTATCAGCCTCAGTCGTTAAAAGCGCCAGACGCACAAGAAGAGTTAGCCTTGCTAAATGCCGATTTAATGGTGGTGGTTGCTTATGGCCTATTATTGCCTACTGCTGTGCTTAATGCACCTAGACTAGGTTGTATTAATGTACACGGTTCTATTTTGCCAATGTGGCGTGGCGCAGCTCCAATACAGCGCGCTATATGGGCGGGTGACGCTGAAACAGGCGTAACCATAATGCAAATGGATGAAGGTTTAGATACTGGTGATATGCTGCACATCGCCACATTACCTATTACACCTGAAGACACCAGCGCCACTTTGTATGACAAGCTTGCAGAACTAGGGCCACAAGCGTTAGTTGAAGTCGTCGATAACTTTGAAAACTATACGCCCACCAAACAAGATGATTCTTTGGCTACCTATGCGAAAAAGCTTTCTAAAGAAGAAGCGCTTATCAATTGGGCAGACAATGCCGAGCAAATAGAACGAAATATTCGCGCCTTCAACCCTTGGCCGGTAGCGTGGATGAAGGTAGAAGATCAGAATGTGAAGGTGTGGTCAGCTACCGTTGTAACACTAGATAAAGAGGTTAAGCCAGGTACTATAATCAGTGCTAATAAAGAAGGCATAACCATAGCAACAGGGCGCGATGCACTTTGCATCACATCACTTCAAATTCCAGGTAAAAAGGCGCTACCAGCGTCAGACGTCATCAATGCTCGCCAAACGTGGTTTGAAGTGGGTCGTTGTCTGACACAAGCGGACTAAACGTGAAACCATTACCCCTTCCCAAGCAAAAAAACCTGCGCGCAGATTGTGCGTGGGTCATTTATCAAATTTTAGAGCAAGGCAAGTCATCGCGTGAATGCCTAGAACGCGTTCAGCGCAGACACAACGCCAAAGATAACGCATGGATTCAAGAAATGTCGTTAGGGGTAATGCGTCGCCTTCCCCTTTTGCAACACTGGCTACGCTCTTTGCTAGATAGACCCTTAAAGGGAAATAAAAAGGTTATCGAGCACCTTATACTTCTTGGCTTGTACCAGCTTAACTTTTCACGAGTTAGTAACCATGCTGCAGTAGGTGAAACTGTTGCTGCAGCGTCTTATTTAAATGCAGCAGCGCTTAAAGGCTTGGTAAATGCGGTATTACGCAATTTTCAGCGAGAGAACCTTGCCGACAAAAACGTTGATGATGCCATTATAAACAGCGGTTTACCTAAGTGGCTGTTTAAGGCAATAGAGACCGCCTATGGCGCCGATGCCGACCAAGTGCGTAGCGAAACTAACGCTATGGCTCCCATCTGGCTCCGTGTAAATAAGCTGCAAACAACATTGGCAGCATTCACCGAGGCGCTAGATAGTGTTGGCGTAGAATATACCCTTAGCGACAATCACGCAGATGCAGTAATTCTGGCTAAACGTGAAGACATTACGTCCCTGCCTGGCTTTGATAAAGGGCACTTTGCGGTGCAAGACGGTGCAGCTCAATTAGCCGCCCACTATCTACAGCCGCAAGCTAATGAGCGTATTTTAGATTGTTGCGCCGCACCAGGTGGAAAAACAGGGCACATTGTTGAGTGCGCACCGGATACTGAGTACGTGTTGGCACTTGATGCCGACGCTACACGCCTAAAACGCGTAGAAGAAAACATGACGCGCCTTAAACACGTTGTGGATATTAAGCAGGGTGATGCCGCTAATCCAGAAACTTGGTGGGACGGAAAGCCCTTCGATAGAATATTACTGGATGCCCCCTGCTCTGCTACTGGCGTTATACGACGTCACCCAGATATTCGCTGGCTTCGAAAATCCAATGACATCGACAATTTAGCGCAACTACAACGCCGCATATTGGATACGCTGTGGGGCCTATTAAAACCAGGCGGCACCTTGCTTTATGCAACCTGTTCTATATTACCAAAAGAGAACATGGCGCAAATACAGCAGTTTCTAGCCGACACGCCAAACGCCAAGTTATCGCCTGTAGTGAAAACAGAAACCATAGACAAACCTGGACGTCAGATAACGCCGGGGGAAGAACAAATGGATGGTTTCTATTATGCGAGGCTGGTAAAGTCGTCAGACTAAGTTTAATAGTTGTGCAGGTTACATAGTGATGACCTGCACAGATATGAAGGCAAAATAATAACGATGAAGATCATCATTTTAGGGGCCGGACAAGTAGGCGGAACTCTTGCTGAAAACCTAGTAGGTGAAAATAACGAAATTACCGTTATTGACTCTGACCCCACTATTCTGCGCGCGCTGCAAGACCGCCTTGATTTGCAGGTTGTTACAGGTGTGGGTTCACACCCTGATGTATTGCGCAAAGCCGGTGCGGAAGATGCTGATATGCTGATAGCCGTAACCAATAGTGATGAAAGCAACATGCTTGCCTGTCAGGTTGCCTATAGCCTTTTCAAAACGCCCACAAAAATTGCCCGCGTACGCTCAGAACAATACATTATTTATCAAGAGCAGCTATATAAGCAGCAAGACATACCGGTAGACCACATTATTGCCCCAGAGCAACTGGTAACCAAGGCAATTAAACGCCTTATCGATTATCCCGGTGCCCTTCAGGTTGTGGAGTTCGCAGAAGGCAAAGCAAGCCTAGTAGCCGTTAAAGCCTATTACGGCGGCTTATTAGTAGGCCACGCATTATCTGCGCTAAAAGATCACATGCCTAATGTGGAAACCCGGGTTGCAGCCATTTACCGTCGCGGCCGCCCTATTCGTCCACTGGGCACGACCGTTATAGAAGCAGATGACGAAGTATTCTTTATTGCCGCCACCAAGCACATTCGTGCAGTAATGAGTGAGCTTCAAAAGCTCGAGTCTAGCTACAAGCGAATTATGATAGCCGGCGGTGGTTTAATTGGCGCAGGGTTAGCGAAGAAGCTTGAACACAATCATAACGTTAAGCTTATTGAATACAGCCCAGAGCGGGCAAAGTATTTATCTGCCAACTTAGATAAAACCATTGTCTTCAGTGGTGATGCATCTGATCCTGAATTACTCAGTGAAGAGAATATCGAACAGGTCGATGCCTTCATTGCGGTAACTAACGACGATGAAGCGAATATTATGTCGGCCATGCTGGCAAAGCGCATGGGCGCGCAAAAAGCCATGGTACTTATTCAGCGAAGTGCTTATGTAGATCTCGTTCAGGGTGGCGAGATAGACATTGCGTTTTCACCACAACAAGCCACTATTTCGGCACTACTTACGCATGTACGCCGTGGAGACATTGTTAACGTTTATTCTTTACGTCGTGGCGCGGCAGAGGCTATTGAAGCTATTGCTCATGGTGATGAAAACACATCTAAAGTGGTTGGCAGACAAATTGGCGACATCAAGCTACCTCCTGGTACGACTATCGGTGCTATCGTTCGCGACGAACAGGTAATTATTGCCCATAGTGATACTAAGATAGAAGCGAACGATCACGTCATTTTGTTCTTGGTAGATAAGAAATATATCAATGATGTAGAAAAGCTGTTCCAGCCCAGTGCATTCTTCTTTGGCTAGCGCTAAACCCCGCTCTTTTGAAGCTTCGCAAAGGTATTGCGTTTAAAGATTTATAAGGCAAAGGGCGATGAGTATCGCCCTTTTTTGGCTGGTTTTAAACCGTGAGAATTTGCAAAGCCTTCAATTCTAGATATTAGCTTCGCCAGAACGTAGGCGAGAACAGTACCAGTAATGAAAAGACTTCTAGTCGACCAAACACCATACCCGTTACTAGGATCCATTTGCCTGCATCAGTTACATCGGCATAGTTTGCTGCCACACTGCCTAGGCCCGGGCCTAAGTTATTTAGCATGGCCGCCGTTGCAGTAAAAGCACTGAGGTTATCTAAACCTGTAGCAATTAGGCCTATCATTATTACCACAAATACTACGGCGTAAGCCGAGAAAAAACCCCATACAGCTTCTACCACTCTGTCGGGCATAGCACGGTCGCCAAACTTAACACTGTACACGGCTTTAGGGTGGATAAGTCTGTCTACTTCACGCTTGCCTTGTAAAAACAATAAGCACACACGTACTACCTTCAAGCCACCACCTGTGGAGCTGGCGCAACCGCCTATGAAGCTAGAAAAAATAAGCATTATGGGTAAGAACGTAGGCCATACAGAAAAGTCAGTAGTGGCGAATCCGGCCGTGGTGCTAATGGACACTGCCTGAATCATAGCCTGATCTAGAGCTTGCTCTGCTGAGCTATAGTAGCCTGATAGAGTGAGTACTAGAAAGCAAATACCAATTAGCGACGCTTGAATAATAAAGAAGGCTTTGAATTCAGGATCTTTAAAGTAGCCTCTCACTGAGCGTGAACTTACCGCGGCGTAGTGCAGCGAGAAATTCAGCGCAGCAATAAGTAAAAAGACCGTACAAACCACGTTTACCATTGGGCTGTTGAAGTACCCTAAGCTCGCATCATGGTTAGAAAACCCACCAATGGCTACGGTTGAGAATGCATGGCATATAGCATCGAATACATTCATACCTGAAAGCCAATATGCTCCCGCGCACGCAATGGTTATAGTTAGGTAGATATACCATAGATGCTTTGCCGTATCGGCAATACGCGGCGTCATCTTATTATCTTTAACCGGGCCGGGTGTCTCTGCTCGATACAGCTGCATGCCCCCAACACCAAGAATAGGTAATATGGCAACGGCAAGTACGATGATACCCATACCGCCTAGCCACTGAAGTTGCTGCCGGTAAAATTGTACTGAATGAGGGAGAAAATCTATCCCTTCGATAACCGTAGCACCTGTGGTCGTCAGGCCAGAGAACGATTCAAAAAAAGCATCGGTTACTGTCATGCTAGGTTGTTCAAGCAAGATAAGTGGAATTGCACCCACGCTTGCCAGTACTGACCAAAACAGCGCGACTATTAAAAACCCTTCTCGCGCTCTTAAATCATTTTTTTGCTGACGATTGGGATACCACAAGGCCATGCCGCCAATGACACAGAATATAAAAGCGAGAGTGAAAGGAAGACCGCTGCCATCTTGATAAATCAACGACACAATAGCTGGTGGGATCATGGTTACGCTAAAAAGCGCTATTAGTAACCCGAGTATTCGTATGATGGCACGGTAGTGCATTGTTTATTATGCCTTTATTTTTTTAGCGCGCATAAGGGCTTAAGCGCCCTAGTTTTAATGATTTTTTGAACTGACTTCAAAAAAACAAACGTCGTTACCTCAAACAAAAAAGGTAAAACTCAATGTGTTTCGTATAGGGTTTTGATTATAGGACTATAATCAGTAAGGGGAAACCTTTGTCTCCCCACATTATTAAGCTAATTATATAGAATGGCGCTTAACTTTACGGTTCAGAAAAGCCAGCCCCAAGCTTTCTATTTCATGGCAAGTACAGTCTTGACCATTTTGCTAATGCTCGCATTCGCCTCACTAACGCTTTGCGCCAGCATATAGGCAGGTGTAGTTACCAGCTTCGCATCATTATCCACGACAACCTCATCTACTGGGCACTCTACATGAGTGGCACCTAAGGCATTCAAGCCGCAAGCCGTAGCTTCATCGTCGCCAATGGTCAGCTTGGTCTTGTTACTATACACTTTGGCGGCTAATGCGGGTGCAATACAGGCATAAGCTGCAGGTTTTTTAGCTTGTGCAAATGCCTTACAGACCTCAAGAACCTCTTCGTTAAAGGTACATTTATCACCGTCTACAGCAAAGGTGCAAAGGTTTTTCGCCGCACCAAAGCCGCCGGGCAGTATGAGTGTATCAAATGCATTAACGTCACAATCAGTGACAGGCTTTATATTGCCTCTGGCTATCCGAGCTGACTCTACCAATACGTTTCTGGTTTCCCCTTCCGCCACTTCACCGGTTAAGTGATTGACCACGTGAAGTTGCTCTACATCGGGCGCGAAACATTGGTAAGACGCCCCTTCTTGCTCAATGGCTAGAAGCGTTAATACCGCTTCATGTAATTCTGCCCCGTCGAACACACCACTACCACTTAAAATAACGGCTACTTGTTTCATATTGTCCTCCTAGACGTTATGCCATCTACTTATTCAAAATTTGGCTATTAAACACACAAGTGTACAAAAAAAGTTCTTATAAATACGTGTATACAATGTTAACGGTTATGCTACATTACTTGACCAACTTGGTTAAACCAAAAATAAACGTACACCAAGTTATCCACACAAAATGGAATGATTAGTAGCAGGTACGCTGTTTTCACACCTTAGTCTCATTCCCTTATTTTTCTTGATTTAGATGGTGATCTTTAACTTGACAAAGATCATCCGGATCACTGTGCCTGAAACTTTAGATCACAAAGTTATCCACAGGCGAAATGTGATCGGCTGTCACGTTTAATCTTCCTTCATGATATGGCGATCTGCCCTAGCCTGTGGCATCCTTGCGCTCATATTGTATATTGGAAAATCGCCCGCTATGCCAGATTCTAAAAAGCCTCCATTTATTCTTGTCGATGGATCGTCATATCTCTTTCGTGCCTTTCACGGTTTACCCCCTTTAACGAACTCAAAAGGCCAAGATACCGGTGCCATTTATGGTGTTGTGAACATGCTTAAAAGCTTGATCAAGCAATACAACCCTACCCACATGGCAGTAATTTTTGATGCCAAAGGAAAAACGTTTCGAGACGACATTTATAAAGAGTATAAGGCGAATCGTCCGCCTATGCCGGATGAGCTAAGAAGTCAGATCGAACCATTACATACCATCATTAAGGCGATGGGCTTACCGGTTATCGTAGAGTCCGGCGTAGAAGCAGATGACGTTATAGGTACATTAGCCAAACATGCGACAGAGAAAGGAATTGATACCCTTATCAGCACTGGCGACAAAGACATGGCGCAATTGGTTAATGAACATGTCACCTTGATCAATACAATGACCAATCAAGTAATGGACGTTGAAGGCGTAAATACTAAGTTTGGCATACCTCCTGAACTTGTGATCGACTTTCTTGCACTAAAAGGCGACAAGGTAGATAACATACCCGGCGTACCTGGTGTTGGCGATAAAAGTGCTCAAGCCTTACTTAATGGTATTGGCGGTATCGACGATATATATAAGAATTTGGATAAAATCGCCGATCTATCGTTTAGAGGTAGCAAGTCAATGGCGGCTAAAATGCAGGAGTACGAGGAGCAAGCACGCCTTTCTTACACCTTGGCCACTATTAGCATCGATCTTGACTTAGACTATGATGTTGAAGCCTTGATGCCTTGCCAACCCGATAATGAACAACTTCGCGATCTATTTGCTGAGTATGAATTCAAACGCTGGCATACAGAAGTAAGTGCGCTTGTGGCGGGCGGTGATACCTCAAATAGCGACACGACTAGCAGTGAAGATAGCAGCAGTGCACAAGAAAGTGAGCAAAGTACATCGGTAGATATCGACAAATCGAAATACGAAACCGTACTTGATGAAGCGCGCTTTAACGCTTGGGTCGCTAAGCTTGAAAAAGCTGAGCTAATTGCCTTTGATACCGAAACTACTAGCCTTAACTACATGGATGCCGAATTAGTTGGCGTTTCATTTTGTATAGAAGAAGGTGAAGCAGCTTACGTACCTGTAGCCCATGATTACCCCGATGCGCCGGCACAGCTATCACGAGAGTTCGTATTAAACGCATTAAAACCTATTTTGGAATCAGACAAGGTTATCAAAGTAGGCCAGCATATTAAGTACGATAAAAATGTACTAGCGAACTATGACATAACCTTAAATGGCATTGGCTTTGACAGCATGCTTGAAAGCTATGTACTAAACAGCACCGCTCAGCGCCACGATATGGACTCGCTAGCTCTAGCTTATCTTGGTCATAAAACCATTCACTTTGAAGAAATTGCTGGCAAAGGCGCAAAACAGCTTACCTTTAACCAAATTGACCTAGAAGAAGCTGGCCCTTATGCAGCAGAAGATGCTGATATAACGCTTCGCTTACATAACGCTATTTGGACTAAGTTAAAAGGTATTCCAGAACTTAAAAACTTGTTGATAGACGTTGAAGTTCCCCTTGCGTGCGTACTTTCTCGCATGGAACAAGAAGGCGTGCTGATTGACAGCCAGAGACTTAGTCAACAAAGCCAAGATCTTGCTAGTCGTATTGCCGAACTAGAGAGTGAGGTTCATGAGGAAGCGGGCGAGCCGTTTAACTTAGGCTCAACAAAACAGCTTCAGCATGTCTTATTTGAAAAGATGTCGTTGCCTATTATTAAGAAAACGCCAAAAGGCGCGCCCTCTACTTCTGAGGATGTACTTCAAGAACTTGCGCTTGAGTATCCGCTGCCTAAAAAGATCATGGAATACCGCGGCTTAACTAAGCTAAAGAATACCTACACCGATAAACTTCCTAAGATGATCAATCATCGAACAGGTCGGGTGCATACGTCTTATCATCAAGCGGTAACGGCAACAGGGCGTCTTTCTTCAACCGATCCTAATTTACAAAATATTCCTATTCGCAATGAAGAAGGTCGTCGCGTACGTCAGGCTTTTGTTCCAAGGGAAGGAAATAAGTTCGTAGCAGCTGACTACTCTCAAATTGAGCTGCGTATTATGGCCCACCTTTCTGGTGATAAAGGCCTACTCGATGCCTTTGCTCATGGCAAAGATATTCATAAAGCAACGGCGTCTGAAGTATTCGGCGTACCGCTTGATGAGGTAACGACCGAGCAGCGACGCAGCGCAAAAGCGATTAACTTCGGCTTAATTTACGGTATGAGTGCGTTTGGACTGTCTAAGCAACTTAATATTCCACGTAACGAAGCCCAAAAATACATGGACCTTTACTTTGAGCGCTACCCTGGTGTGCTTGAATATATGGACTCTACTCGTGAGAGTGCAAAGGAAAAGGGTTATGTAGAAACTGTATTTGGTCGTAGGCTATACCTGCCTGATATTAAAGCAAGTAATGGCGCACGCCGAAAAGGTGCAGAACGCGCAGCAATCAATGCGCCAATGCAAGGTACGGCGGCAGACATTATTAAAATGGCAATGATTAAAGTTGACGACTGGATCAGAAAAAATGCATCCGACGATGTAACCATGATGATGCAAGTGCACGATGAACTGGTTTTCGAAATTAAAGAAGACAAAGTAGATACCTATGTTTCTACTATTACAGCACTTATGGAAAGCGCAGCCACACTTAATGTGCCGCTAGTTGTTGAAGCTGGTGTGGGCGAAAATTGGGATGAAGCACATTAGTTTGGTAATTAGATTACAGTTTCAATACCCAGTTGGGAGTTATTTACATTAAATTTGGTAATTTAATTACATAACACCCTTGCCTTTTCTGTGCTTTGTTGTAATATTACGCATGTAGGGTACAGAGGTGAGAAAGCTGTTTTCAAACCTTTGCTTTAACCCCGACAGTTTTGTCGGGGTTTTTTTATATCTGCAGAAAATAAATAACTGTTAAATATCAAATACATAACACTTTAAGTGATTTTTCTTTCTATTTTTCCTGAACTTCTTTGATTACTACTACTCTATATCTACGGTTTTTATGTGTTTTCTCTCAGTTTACGCCTCGCTCTATGCGGGGCGTTCTTTTTTCTAGCGCATCGAGCTTTCCCACTAAATACACCAAGTCAGCACAAGTGAAATTCACCGTTAATGTTATTGGACTTCACTATCGGAAGTGTCTTCATCAGCTGATTTGTCCAACCCGAACCATGAATCCAAAATACGCTCTAGCTCTGGTAAACCATGTTTATTTAATGACGAAAAGGTTTGTACCGTTACATCACCCATAAATGCCATAGCAGCTTCACGGGCCATTAAAAGTTGTGCTTTGCGCTTTCCGCTTTTCAGTTTATCGGCTTTTGTAAGAAGCGCGAGTACAGGGATATCCGACGCCACAGCCCAGTGAATGAGGTCTTGGTCTAAATCTTTAAAAGGATGGCGAATATCCATTAGTACCACCAAACCTTTTAGCGACTTACGCTTTTGAAGGTATTCACCTAATGACGCTTGCCACTTTTTTTTCATCGCCACCGGGACTTTAGCAAATCCGTAACCCGGCAAATCGACAAGGCGCAAGTCTTCCTCTAATTCAAATACATTGATTAATTGAGTACGACCTGGTGTTTTACTGGTTCTCGCCAAGTTTCTTTGACGGGTTAATGTGTTAAGCGCACTCGACTTTCCCGCGTTCGAGCGACCCGCAAACGCAACTTCAATACCGCTGTCATTCTTTAAATGACGAATGTCAGGTGCACTCGTAAAGAATTTTGCTTTGGTGTAATACGACATCTAGACTTACCTCCACATGCGTCTCAACCTTTGGTTTACAGTTTTTTAATGAATAAACCAGCTAAAAACCATAGTTTTATCATGGAATAGGTTTTTCTGACGCGTTAAATGTGTAAAATACGCATGATATCACGTATATCACGCGAGCCGTTGGATCCATTTAAGAGATTTATTATGAAAAAACTGTGTTTGTTGGTGTGTATGTCTTTGGGTTTGAGCGCAACTGCTATGGCAGAAGGCGACGCCGAGGCAGGTAAAGCGAAATCTGCAGTATGTGCAGCCTGTCATGGTCCTGATGGTAACAGCATGATTGACATGAACCCGAAACTTGCTGGCCAGCATGAGAAGTACATTGTTAAGCAATTAACCGAATTTAAACTTGCTTCTCAAACGGGTGGCGAGGAAGGTCGTAACAATGCTGTGATGAACGGCATGGCTGCTCCACTATCAGAGCAAGACATGAAAGACCTAGCAGCTTATTTCTCAAGCCAAGAGCCTAAAGCGGGCGAAACGCCTGAGCAATATGTAGAAGCTGGACGCGCACTTTATCAAGGTGGTGACGAGTCGCGTGGCGTAACAGCATGTATCGCATGCCACGGACCTAAAGGTAACGGTATGGCATTAGCAGGCTTCCCTGACATCAGTGGACAGCACGCTACCTACACTGCATCTCAGCTAAAGGCTTTCCGTTCTGGCCAACGTCACAACGATATGAATGGCATGATGCGTGATATTGCGATGAAATTAACCGACGAAGATATCGAAATTTTATCTAACTATATCGCAGGCTTACACTAAGCCGTACCGTTTTTACACACTGTTGTTAAAATTTTGTTACCATAAAAGTTGTATTTTAAAATTATTCGTGTAATCTAACGGCGTAGTTTGTAGGTGCCTTTGAAAATCTACAAACTAAACAACAAGAATAATAATAAAAATGCAGCATGGAAGACGGGATAAAGAGCCACGAGGGCCAAAAACAACAATACAGCTCTGCTAAAAATAAAAATAAGGGGAGCACAGCTAGGGAAGCCAGCTACACATAGATGTGTATAACGGGAGAGGTGTCATCTGACACTCATACAATGTAAGGTGATGGTGAAAACCATCACCTTTTTCTTTTTTAGCCCCTTTATTAATATCCGCCTTTTATGTCTTGTCCTTTATGCCAAAGCGCTAATACATCATCTCACTACCACACTGATAAAAAGCGGGAATACCTCCAGTGTAGTCAATGCGAACTTGTTTATGTTTCTCCTGCGTTTCTGCCGTCAAAAGAAGTAGAAAAACAGGAATATGATCTTCACGAAAACAGCTTCGAAGATGAAGGATATCGAAAGTTTTTAGGAAAGGTTTTAACCCCGCTTTCACCTTTTATAAAAGCAACTAACGCAGGAGAGCTTTCTGGACTAGACTTTGGCTGCGGTCCAGCACCTGTTCTAGCAAGCATGCTGTCAGAAGAAGGAGTGAATATGTGTACATACGACCCCTTCTATGCCCCGACCTTAAAGGTACTAGAGAGAAGCTACGACATTGTAACCTGTACTGAAGCTATCGAGCACTTTCACTCCCCACACGTGGAATGGGCACTGTTCAACAAACTTGTTGCCCCTGGCGGTGTTCTTGCCATCATGACAAAACGCGTGCTCGATAAAGCCCGCTTTGCAAATTGGCATTATAAAAACGACATCACACATGTAAGCTTCTTCAGCGAAAAAACTTTTCATTACCTAGCACAAAGAGACGGCTATGACGTTAAATTCCCAGCAAATGACATTGTGCTAATGAAGAAGCGCTGAAATAGATTATCTATCACTACCTTTATGGCATATTGATTTTTAACCGCACACCCAAAGATCAATACGTAGGCACTAATTCGCGCTATAATAGCGTTGTTTTTTCACTCTCTTTGTTATTTGGAAATTATGGCACGTTCAAAGAAATCTCGTAAAGTCGGTCAAATCGGCGTTCGTAAAGACCCAGACTTTAAACCTAGCGAAAACCGTAAATCAGACTCACCTCGCCCTAAAAAGCACAAGGGTAAGCCTGCAGGTAGCCGCCACAATGTTGAACAGAAAAAAGTAACTGGCAAAAAGAGTGCTGAGAATAAAGATCCTCGTCACGGCAGTAAGAAGCCTGTTCAGCTTGTAAAAACAGTAACGCCAACCCCTGCTCAAAAGAAGAAGTTCGCAACTCCAGCCCAAGAGTTGGCCGCTCTAGAAGCAGACCAACGTTTAACAGATTTACTTGATAAGCTTGATGATGACAAGCCGCTTACCCGCGAGCAACAGGCGTACGTAGACGAAAAAATGGCACGCCACCGCATCCTTTGTGACCTACTAGGTATAGTGGAAGAAGATGATGAAGACGACGATATGGATCCGTTTAACGATTTAGACGCTATTAACATCGACGACTTTAAGCATTAATAGAAACAGGAAAACGTTATGCTTTGGGCAGTACTTTCAGGCATTGCGCTACTAATCATTGTTGGGCTTGGCTTTTACGCAGGTAAGCTGCTGTTTATGCTAAAGCAGCAGAAAGCGCGACAGGAAGCCGCAAGACAATCTCGTATTGCTACTATCACTGATAGCATCATAGTGATTGCTAAAGCAATGGAGCAACAGCAATGTGATTTATCAGAAGGTGTTATTCGCATTGTTAATTTGCTTAACGCCCTTCCTATTAATTCACCACCTGACTTTAAAGCGCAGTATCCGCAAGTTCATGCACTTTTCACCGAGGTCAGTGGCTTTGCGATTTTAGAGGCAAGACAACAACTTCCCAAAAATGAGCGAAGAAAACAGGATATCGCACGAGAGCAAATTGAGTCTGAATACGAGTCTAAGGTATTGGATGAATTACCACCGCTTAAAGCCTACTGTGAAACCTTGATAAGCGCTCAATAGAATGTAGCGATAAGGCGTAAAGAAGAAGCGTTAGGCAGTATTTAAAAAAGACCGATCATCATTGGGTGCTCGGTCCTTTTTCTATCGATTGCTTTCTATATCCGCGTTTTATGTCGCTTTCCCTACTACTTTATCGCTAAGTCACAGGTACGCTGATAACAGTGACACCCTACTTCGTGATCATTTACCATTCCCACTGCCTGCATAAAAGCGTAGCAAATTGTTTCGCCTACAAAATTAAACCCGTGCTTTTTTAATGCTTTTGACATCGCTTTCGATGCGTCCGTAGAGGTGGGGGCCTGCTTAAAGTTATCCCAAGCATTTATCACAGTACGTCCGCCTGTAAATTGCCAAATAAACTCGCTAAATGGCTGTGTTTCTTCTATGGCCAGATACCCTTTAGCATTTTTAATAACAGACTCTATTTTAAGCTTGTTTCTGATTATACCGCTGTCGTGCATTAGCCTTTCGACATCAGCGGCGCCCATCGTCGCGATTTTCTCAGGATCAAACTGGTGAAATGCCCGCTCAAAATTCTGCTGCTTTTTAAGGATAGTTAACCAAGACAAGCCTGCTTGCTGACCATCTAGGCATAATTTAGCAAACAGCGCTCGGCTATTTAGCTCAGGTACACCCCATTCGTTGTCATGATAAGCCAGATAAATAGGGTCATTGCTCACCCAACCGCATCGGTGTAGTGGCGTATTTTGTGCTGTTTTTAATTGATTGGTCATGGCTTAAGATTAAATCCTTGTTGTGAAGTGACATATTGCCTGTATTCGTGACGTTTTTTCACCCTTTACACCTACATACTATGCCTCACAAATTGTATACTATCCCACCTCAATTTTAAGTCAGTTAACTAATAAGCAGCGGATGTATGCAGAAATACGATATTAAAACCTTTCAAGGGTTGATCCTTGCGCTTCAAGATTATTGGGCGCGTCAGGGCTGCGTTATTATTCAGCCTCTGGATATGGAAGTGGGTGCAGGTACTTTTCACCCTATGACATTCCTACGTTCTTTAGGTCCAGAGCCAATGAGTAGCGCCTATGTTCAACCATGCCGTAGACCCACCGATGGTCGTTACGGTGAGAACCCAAATCGCTTACAGCATTACTATCAGTTCCAAGTAATGCTTAAGCCTTCACCTGACAATATTCAGGAGTTGTACTTGGGCTCTTTGAAAGAGTTAGGCTTTGATCCGCTGGTTCATGACATTCGCTTTGTAGAAGACAACTGGGAATCACCAACGCTTGGTGCGTGGGGACTAGGTTGGGAAGTATGGCTTAACGGTATGGAAGTGACGCAGTTCACCTACTTCCAACAGGTAGGCGGACTTGAATGTAAGCCTGTTACTGGTGAAATCACTTACGGCCTAGAGCGACTAGCTATGTACGTTCAAGGTGTAGATAGTATCTATGACCTAGTATGGACTGACGGCCCAATGGGTAAAGTCACCTATGGTGATGTATTCCATCAAAACGAAGTAGAACAATCTACGTATAACTTCGAACACGCCAACGTAGAAGCCCTGTTTAGAACTTTCGACGAGTGTGAAGCCGAAAGTAAAAAGCTAATTGAGAATAACCTTCCGCTACCCGCTTATGAGCAGGTAATGAAGGCGTCTCACGCATTTAACTTACTTGATGCACGTCATGCTATTTCAGTAACAGAACGCCAGCGCTATATTCTTCGCGTTCGTACGCTTGCCAAAGCGTGTGCAGAGAGCTATTACCAAGCACGTGAAGCATTAGGCTTCCCACTATGTAACAAGGAGGCATAAGCGTGCGTACAGAAAATTGTTTAGTTGAATTAGGTACTGAAGAGTTACCACCAAAAGCACTTAAGTCTTTGGGCGAAGCCTTCGCCACACAATTTGAAGCAGCACTTAGCCAAGCTGACTTAAGTTTTGACTCAGTTAGCTGGTTTGCAGCCCCTCGCCGCTTAGCGGTTTACGTTTCAGGTCTTGCTGAAGGTCAGGCCGACAAAGTGGTAGAGAAGCGCGGCCCAGCAGTATCTGCGGCATTTGACGCTGATGGCAACCCAACCAAGGCAGCACAAGGTTGGGCACGCGGTAACGGTATCGACGTTTCTGACGCGGAGCGCTTGGTTACAGATAAAGGTGAATGGCTTCTTCATAAAGCACATGTGCCTGGTCAAACTATTGCTGAGTTGTTAGAAGGTTTGATTAATCAAGCAGTAAGCAAATTACCTATTCCAAAGCCTATGCGCTGGGGTAACTACAACACTCAGTTTATTCGCCCTGTGCACACCCTTTGTGTGCTTTATGGAAGCGAAGTGGTTAACGTTTCAGTATTAGGCCTAACAAGCGGCCGCGTTGTTCAAGGTCATCGATTCCACGGCGAAGGTCGCTTTGAGCTTGATCATGCTGACAACTACGCCTCTGCACTAGAGCAACAATATGTGCTGGCAGACTTTGAGGCGCGTAAAGATAAAGTGCGTCAGCAATTAGAAGACGCAGCTAAAAACCTATCGCTTAAGCCAGATTACGATGAAGAACTGCTTGAGGAAATTGCTTCCTTGGTAGAGTGGCCTGTTGTTTTGCAAGCAGGATTCGATAAGGGTTTCTTAGAAGTCCCGAAAGAAGCGCTTATCTACACAATGAAGGACGACCAGAAGTATGTGCCGCTGCTTGATAGTGATGGCGCACTTTCTAATACTTTCTTGTTTGTAACGAATATTGAAAGCCATGACGCATCTCAGGTTATCTCAGGTAATGAGAAGGTTATCCGCCCTCGCCTTGCCGATGCAGAGTTCTTCTTTAATAGCGATAAAAAGACAACGTTGGAAAGCCGCCTTGAAAGCTTAGAAACCGTGTTATTCCAAAAGCAGCTTGGAACGCTTAAAGAAAAGTCTGAACGTATCTCTGCCCTATCTGCGTTTATCGCTTCGCAAATAGATGCGAATGAAACACAAGCAGCACGAGCTGGTCTTCTAGCTAAAACCGACTTAATGTCGAACATGGTTATGGAGTTTCCAGACGTTCAGGGCGTTATGGGTAAATACTATGCGCTAAACGACGGTGAAGATGCACCTGTAGCGGAAGCTTTATATGAGCAGTACATGCCACGTTTTGCTGGTGACGCACTTCCTAGTTCTGGCGTAAGCGCGTCAGTAGCCCTTGCTGACAAACTTGATACACTGGTTGGTATATTCGGTATTGGCCAGCTGCCAAAAGGTGATAAAGACCCATTCGCGCTTCGTCGTGCAGCTATTGGAGTTTTACGTATTGTTACCGAGCTATCTTTGCCTTTAGACCTTGAAACACTTGTGAGCAAAGCAATTGAGGTATATGGCGATAAATTAACAAATGCTGAAACACAAACGCAGGTTGTTGATTTTGTATTAGGTCGCTTCAATGCCCTCCTACAAGATCAAGCTATCGTCATTGACGTTATTCAGGCCGTAGCAGCCCGTCGCCCTACGAAGCCTTCTGATTATCTAGCTCGTGTCCATGCGGTAGATAAATTCAAGGCATTAGAAGAGGCTGAGGCGTTAGCCGCCGCTAATAAACGCGTAGCCAATATTCTTGCTAAGCAAAAAGTAGATGTGACTAACTCGGCGAATATAGATGAATCGTTACTAGTGGAAGACGCTGAAAAAGCGCTTTACGCTGACTTAAAAGCCGCACAAAAAGAAGTTGATAGCGCGCTACCTTCGCATGATTACACACGCATTCTGTCGGCACTTGCTACGCTGCGTAATGTAATCGATAACTTCTTTGATAACGTAATGGTTATGGCAGATGACGAAGCAGTTAAGAATAACCGACTTGCTTTACTGTCGCTTTTAAGGCAACTTTTCCTTACTACCGCAGATATTTCAATCCTTGCGAAGTCATAAGGCTAGTTAACATTAATGCAGTCTAATGCTGCAATAAATGAAAGCCCAACCCTTACGTTGGGCTTTTTTATAGAGGGAGAAACTGTGAAAAAGTTACTAACTATTGCTTCTATGTGCATAGCCCTGTCAGCATGCTCAAGCAGTGGAAGCTTTAAGATCCCAGAAATAGCACCGGAAGTGCCACGTATTCAATTTGAAAACATGTTTTTAAGAGGCGTGTTTAATTGGTGGGAAGCCGATGCAAGCTATAAGTTCAAAAGGTCAGATTCAGGTTGGGCAGTAGATGTTGAACTGATTGCCGACGGACAACCTTACGATTTCAGACTATCTGATGCAAAATGGACGCCCTCACAGAGCTGTGGAGGCAAATATAAAGGCCAGCCTGTGATGCTAGGCTCTACCGCCTATTTAGTCTGTGAGCAAGGCTCAGAGAACTTACAATTCACCCCCTCTACTACTGGCACTTATCGCTTTACAGTAAACCCTGCTAGTGCAGGAGAAGTCGCATTAGTAGTGACCAAAGTTTAAAAAGAATGCCGCATTGAAGCGGCATTTTTTTTACATATATCATTAATTATTTAATTCATTACGTCATTACGGTAAACACACTGTAACGTTACTGTCTTTTATCACTCATTTTCTCGTACTCTAGACATAAAAAAAGCGACCATGTGGTCGCTTTCTTTTCAGCAGGTTTTATCTACTACACGTCTAGGTTTTCTACCTTCAGCGCATTCGCTTCGATAAATTCTCTACGCGGCTCTACTTGGTCGCCCATTAACGTTGTAAATAACTGGTCACAACCAATAGCGTCTTCAATAGTAACTTGAAGCATACGACGGCTTTCAGGGTCCATGGTCGTTTCCCAAAGCTGCTCCGGGTTCATCTCGCCTAGCCCTTTATAGCGCTGAATGTATTGTCCACGTTTCGCTTCATTCATTAACCACTCTAAAGCGTCTTTGAAAGACTCTACTGGCTGCTTACGCTCACCACGCTTAATGTAAGCGTCTACACCCATCATATCATTGATAGCTAAGTTAAGTTCTTTCAGACGCTGGTACTCAGACGACTCAATGAATTCATGGTCGATAATGTACTCATAATCGATACCGTGCATACGCATGATAATCGTAATGTAGTATTCGCTTAACTCTGCGTCAGTACGAATTTCATAACGGTACGTTGCACCATCGTTTTCGCGCTCTGTAAGCTGCTCTACGAAGTGTTTCGCTACGTGCTCTAGAGCTGATTCATCTTTCAGATCTTCAAGGTTAAGCGTAGGCGTGTACAGCATACGGTAAAGAATCGCTGAAGGCATTTTGCGCTTCATACGGGCAATCATTTTTTCTACTGACTGATATTGCTTAACTAGGTTTTCTAGCCCTACACCGCTGATGCCTGGATCGTCATCACTAGTGTGCAATGATGCCCCATCAATAGCGATACCTGTAAGATAATTAGTCAAAGCATCATCGTCTTTTAGATATTGTTCTTGCTTACCTTTCTTTACCTTATAAAGCGGAGGTTGAGCAATATAAACATAACCACGTTCGATGATTTCAGGCATTTGACGATAGAAGAACGTTAGTAGAAGCGTACGAATGTGAGAGCCATCCACATCAGCATCGGTCATGATAATGATGCTGTGATAGCGTAGCTTTTCTGGGTCATATTCGTCACGGCCAATACCACAGCCTAATGCTGTGATAAGCGTTGCAACTTCTTGTGAAGAAAGCATCTTGTCGAAACGTGCTTTCTCAACGTTAAGGATTTTACCTTTAAGCGGTAAAATAGCTTGGTTTTTACGGTTGCGACCCTGCTTGGCTGAACCGCCCGCTGAGTCACCCTCCACTATGTATAGTTCGCTCAGTGCAGGATCTTTTTCTTGGCAATCAGCAAGCTTACCTGGCAGACCAGCCAAATCTAGTGCGCCCTTACGGCGTGTCATTTCACGTGCTTTACGAGCAGCTTCACGCGCTCGCGCAGCATCGATGATTTTACCTGCAATAATCTTACTTTCAGCTGGGTTTTCTAATAGGAAATCGGCAAGCTTTTCATTCATCGCAGATTCAACCGCAGGACGAACTTCAGAAGATACAAGCTTATCTTTTGTCTGTGAGCTAAATTTGGGGTCAGGTACTTTTACTGAAATTACAGCTGTAAGACCTTCACGAGCATCATCACCACTGGCGTTGGTTTTAGCCTTTTTATTCAGGCCTTCCTTTTCCATATAGTTGTTCAGCGTACGCGTCAACGCTCCACGGAAGCCTGCTAAGTGAGTACCACCATCACGCTGTGGAATGTTGTTGGTAAAACAGAAAACATTTTCTTGGAAGCTGTCGTTCCACTGCATTGCAACTTCTACAGCAATGCCATCTTCCTGCTCGCTGGCGAAGTGAAACACTTTTTGATGTACAGGCGTTTTCTTTTCATTCAAATATTCAACAAAGGCTTGAATACCACCTTCGTACATGAAGTGGTCTTCTTTACCGTCGCGTTCGTCTTTCAAACGAATTGATACACCAGAATTCAGGAATGAAAGCTCTCTAAGGCGCTTAGCAAGAATATCGTAGTGGTACAGTGTATCTGTAAATGTATCAGAGCTTGGCCAGAAACGAATCATTGTTCCTGTTTTGTCTGTATCGCCAGTGACTGCAAGAGGAGCTTGTGGAACACCATGTTGGTATTCTTGCTCATGAGCTTTACCAGCGCGACGAATGCGCAGCTTCAATCGACTAGAAAGTGCATTTACTACCGATACACCAACGCCGTGAAGACCGCCGGAAACTTTATATGAGTTGTCATCGAATTTACCGCCTGCGTGAAGCACCGTCATAATAACTTCAGCTGCAGACACACCCTCTTCAGGGTGTAATTCTGTAGGGATACCACGTCCATCGTCAGACACAGAAACTGATCCGTCACTATGGATTTGCACAGTTATTTCAGAACAGTGTCCCGCCAGTGCTTCATCGATAGAGTTATCGACCACCTCAAATACCATGTGGTGCAATCCGGTACCATCATCAGTATCACCGATATACATACCCGGACGCTTTCTTACTGCATCTAATCCTTTAAGTACTTTAATACTGGACGAGTCGTAGTTGTTCTCTTCTGACATACTAGCTTTTACTCCTCTTTCACGCTTCCATGTTCCACGTGAAACATTTTCTTTTCGTTGTATTTTTGTATAAATGCGAGTTGCGAGGACTCAATTGCAGTAACGAAAACCTGCGTATCCATTTCGAGCAACCCATCAATAAATTGTTCTCTTTTATCTGCGTCTAACTCAGCACCTACATCGTCAAGTAGAAATATACTTTTCCGTTGGGTTGCCGAATTGAAAAGCTTTGTCTGTGACATTTGTAATGCAGCCACAGCCATTCTAAGCTGTCCTCTCGATAAAAGCTCTTGGGCATTAACACCATTCACTTTAAGCTTTAAATCTGCTTTGTGAGGCCCAGAAGAGGTATGTCCTATTTTACCATCATACTCGCGTTTTTTAACTAAGCTTTCTGATAAAGCGACATCTTTTTCCCACCCTTTATAGTAACTTAATTCCACATCAAAGTTTGGAAGAAATTCTTCTGCATACTGTTTAAAAATAGGTGTAAGTCTATCGACATAGCTTTGGCGAGTAGACGTTAACTTCTCTCCCAGTTCGGAAAACTGAGTTTCCCAATATTGGTTTTGTGGTGCCGACAAGTTAGCTTGCTGCTTTAATAAAGCATTTCTGTGTTTTAAAAACTTACCATACTGATTAGCAAGAGATTGAAATTGATGTTCCACGTGAAACAACCCCCAATCACAAAAACGCCGACGTTCAGATGGCGAGCCAATTATGAGATCTGTACTTTGAGGCGTAAAAAGTTGAATAGGAACTAAGCTGACTAAGTCAGACAATTTATTTGAATGTTCGCCATCAATACTACAGGTAAATGTTTCGTTTCTACTTCTTTGAAAGCCGATCTTCAATTTTTCTTCTGCTTCAGTTTTACAGGAAGCAAAAACACTAAAGTTGTCTTGCCCATTTTGAATAACTGAGTTGTGTTTATTCGTTCTAAAAGAACGACCAAAACCTAGATAATAAAGCGCTTCAATTAGTGATGACTTTCCACTGCCATTTGCACCTTTAATTATTGTTAAGGATGGTGAAGGAGAAAGCGTTACGGAAGTAAGATTACGAAACTGAGTAATCTGGACACGGTCCAGTTTCATGAGGCCACACTAAAGATAAAAAAGAAGCGATAAATAACTAAACTTATCGCTTCTTGGATTGAATATGTAGATAGCAAAATACAGCCGTTACAAGAAAAATGGGCAAATACTTTTATAGAGTAAACTATAGTCGCATTGGCATAATTACATATAACGCGGCATCATCAGCATCATCTTCAATGAGCGCACTCGCATTGGAATCAGACAGACTTACTTTTACGCCATCAGACCCTAACGCGTTCAGTACATCTATAAGATAGGCAACATTGAAACCTATTTCTAAATCATCGCCCTGATATTGAACATCAACGATTTCTTCCGCTTCTTCTTGCTCTGGGTTATTTGCGGTTATTTTGAGTTCACCGGAAGAGAGGTTTAATCGTACACCTCTGAACTTTTCATTGGATAATATTGCAGCTCGCGAAAATGCTTCTTTTAGCACAGCCTTACTCGCAATAATTTCCTTATCACCATTTTGAGGCAAAACACGGCGATAGTCTGGGAACCTACCATCTACTAATTTTGAAGTGAAAATAAAATCGTTTGAGAATATGCGTAGGTGATTGGCGCCAATTTGTACTTTAAGCGATTTGTCATCTTCGCTAATAAGACGAGAAATTTCTAATACACCTTTACGAGGAATAATTACTTGGCGAGCCGGTAACGCAGTTTCATAATTCAAACGGCAAAGGGCTAAACGGTGTCCGTCAGTTGCAACGGTTCGAATGATGTTCTCTTCAGTTTCTAGAGACATACCGTTTAAATAGTAGCGCACATCTTGTTGCGCCATAGAAAAACTGGTTGCGTCGATAAGACGTTTTAAGTCACTGCACGTTAATTCAAATTCGACCTCACCTTCCCAATCTTCAAGATTAGGATAGTCGTTAGCAGATAACGTAGAAAGAGTGTAGCGACCTCGACCCGCACGAATAAGCGCTTTGCTTCCGTCTAAGGAAAAATGAATGTCTGTTCCTTCAGAAATACCGCGGATAATATCAAACAGCTTTTTAGCTGGAACAGTAATTTCACCTTCGGTGAATTCGCCCTCTAGCTTTACACTAGAAATTAGTTCAACCTCTAAGTCTGTACCGGTAAGCCAAAGTGCGTCCTCACTAACTTTAATAAGAACGTTAGAAAGAATTGGCAACGTGTGTCGACGCTCAACAGCACCTGACACTAATTGTAGGGGTTGTAAAAATTGTTCGCGGCTTATAGAAAATTTCATCGCAGTGCTATCTCGCCTCTAAAGTCGTGTTGTTAGGAAGACAAAGTCCTAATGAGGTTCTTATAGTCCTCTTTTATATCATGACTTTCTTCTCTTAGCTGCTCTATTTTTCTGCACGCATGCAAAACGGTAGTATGGTCTCGCCCACCAAACGCATTACCTAATTCAGGCAAGCTGTGATTAGTTAGCTCTTTAGCCAGCGCCATCGCTACTTGGCGAGGACGTGCTACGCTACGACTACGGCGTTTAGACAAAATATCAGCTACTTTTATCTTATAATAATCAGCGACAGTTTTCTGAATATTATCAACGGTCACCAATTTTTCTTGAAGCGCTAATAAATCGCGTAGGGCTTCACGTACGAAATCAATGGTAATAGGGCGGCCCGTAAAGTTCGCATTTGCAATAACTCGGTTCAATGCGCCCTCCAGCTCACGTACATTCGAGCGTAAACGCTTAGCGATAAAGAATGCAACTTCATTAGGTAAATGTATGCGGTTTTCAGCCGCTTTACGCATCAAAATTGCAACCCGGGTTTCAAGCTCAGGTGGCTCAATAGCAATTGTTAAACCCCAGCCGAATCGCGACTTCAATCTATCCTCTACCCCATCAATCTCTTTTGGATATCTATCTGAGGTTAAGATAATTTGCTGATTACCTTCTAAAAGCGCGTTAAATGTATGGAAAAACTCTTCCTGCGACCGCTCTTTGTTTGCAAAAAATTGAATATCATCGATAAGTAGCGCATCGACGCTTCGATAGAAACGTTTAAAATCTTCTATAGCGTTGTTTTGAAGCGCCTTAACCATATCTTGTACAAAGCGCTCAGAATGCATGTAAACAATTTTGGCATCGCCATTGTTTGCCACAATACCATTGCCTACCGCATGCAATAAGTGAGTTTTACCTAAACCTGTTCCACCATATATAAACAATGGGTTATAAGAACCACCGGGGTTGTTGGCAACCTGAGTCGCCGCCGCACGTGCCAGTTGGTTAGATTTACCCTCGACGAAATTATCAAACTGATAAGTCGGATTAATATTGCTTTTATGTTTCATCGCCTCAGGGATCGGGATCACCTTTGGCGGCGTTGACGATCGTGGCGCATGATTTCCGTAATGATTCTGACCATTAGGATCTACATTTCTTGCAGCAGTATTATTCTGATCAGCTTGCTGTGAATAAGCACCAAGATCCTTATTTTGATCTTTATAATTAAAGTGATCGCTACCGCTAGCCACATTACCGTTTTGAGGTATGGTGGGCTGACGCTGATACGATGAATGCTGAACCTGGCTCTCGTCGTTGCGGTTAGTAAATTGTGGCGCGCTGTAATTTGAATTATGTCCGTGATTCGGAGAATTTACAGTAGTAGAACTATTGGTGTAGCTATCACCGTTTGAACTATGCACTGAACCAGCAGCATTACCCGTAGCCGGCAGAGAACGGTTTACGCTATTGCGACTCATTACCTCTAAACGCAACTGAGGTGCATCGGCTCCAGCAAATTCCCTTAGGAGAGCAGTAATATTATTCAGGTACTTGTCTCTTACCCAATCAAGCACAAAACGATTAGGAGCGTATAGTGCTACAACACCGCCCTGCTCTTCACAAACAAGCGGTCGTATCCACATACTAAATTGCTGCGTAGGTAGTTCTTGACGCAGTCTTTCAAGGCATTGGTTCCACAAGGACATGGTACGTTGTTAGCTCCCGTAACTCGCTAAAAACCACCCTCTTTTGAAAGCCAAGCATAGAATAGCAGGCACTGAAGCGCGCCATTAGAAGAAAATAGCGTTGGAGGTGTAGAGTAGCAGCGAGAAATTTAAGTTTTCGTTTTAATCGCTGTGGATTATCTTACGTTATCAACACAATGTAAATGGTGATCCCGATCGATCTTTTCGATCAAAATATTAAACTATTGAATTTAAAGACATTAACCTTTAGATCAAATGTAACTATAAGAAGAAAAAATCATTCTAAATTTCACTAAGAAAACCGTTAGATCACCTTGCAATTTACATCTAATGTCTTGTTTTTCACAATCCGCTGTGGATAACCTGAGTCAAATTTATGCGTTATTCACAACTAAATTGTGTAAAAAACAATGTTATCGTTCAAAAAACAGCATAAATTGTTCACTTATTCGTCCGAAAAGCAAGAATATCCATTGACAGCAGGCCCCGAGATCTCTAGAATTCAGCGTCCTTTTTCGATGGGCTTTTCTGGTGAAAACACCACATTGTTCTGGCAACAGTATAATGTGTTACCAAAAACGCCTATGTTTAACTAAATATAAGTGAGACTTTGGTCATGAAAAGAACATTTCAACCGAGCAATCTAAAGCGCAAGCGTTCTCACGGTTTTCGTGCTCGTATGGCGACTAAAAATGGTCGTAAAGTACTAGCAGCTCGCCGTGCAAAAGGCCGCGCTCGTCTTTCTGCTTAATTAGAAAGACGCCAAAAGTGGGTGAGAATAATTTTTCAAGGGAGTTACGTCTGTTAACTCCCACCCACTTTACCTATGTGTTTGATGACGCAACCCCTGCTGTATCCCCCTCTTTTACTGTTCTAGCTAGAAAAAATACACTCTCTAATCCTCGTTTGGGTATTACGCTCGCTAAAAAACGTATTCGTAAAGCGCACGATAGAAATCGATTAAAACGATTAGTCAGAGAAAGTTTTCGGCATAAGCAGCACAACTTACCCAATGTTGATATTATCGTTATTGGCAAGTCAGGCGCTGACAACCTTAGCAACCAAGAAGTTTTCGCTACATTGGACAAGCTATGGAAAAAATTAAACAAGCGTTGCGGCAACTCTTAATTGCTGTGCCTTTGGCCTTGATAAAATTTTATCAATGGTTCATTTCCCCTGTATTAGGGCAACGATGTCGTTTTCATCCTTCTTGTTCTTGGTATGCTATAGATGCATTAAAAACACACGGATTAGTAAAAGGCGGTTGGTTATCTATTAAACGCATATTAAAATGCCACCCTTTGCATGCCGGCGGATATGATCCAGTGCCGGAAAAACAACAAGATAAACACTCAAAATAAAGAGACCTCTATGGAATCGCAACGTAGTTTTCTGATAATTGGCCTTGCGCTAGTTAGCTTTTTGCTTTGGCAATCATGGCAAAAAGATTATGGGCCGCAGCCAGTTGTGCCTGTTGAGCAACAACAAACGCAAGAAACATCACAAGGTGTGCCTTCATTTGATGACAATGGTAGTGAAGATGTACCTAGCAGTGATAGCGTGCCCGCTGCACAGCCTATTGCTGCGGCGCAAAACACAAACCGTATTATTGAAGTAAAAACCGATACGCTTGATTTACGCATCGATTTGTTAGGTGGTGATGTAGTATCAGCAGACTTACTTAAGTTTCCAGTTGAGCAAGGTTCAGACATACCTTACAGCCTGCTTCGTTCTGGCAATGGTCTATATGTTGCCCAAAGCGGTCTTATTGGCGCACAAGGTCCAGATGCAAGCAGTAGTGGCCGCCCTGTTTACAACGCGCAAAGTGAATTCTATGAAATGACGGGCGACACCCTTGTTATTCCTCTTACTTGGAAAAACAATCAGGGCTTGGCTATCACCAAAACCTTCACTTTCACTAAAGGTCATTACGACGTAAACGTAAGCTATAGCGTTGAAAATGGTACCGGCAGCGCAGCAACGGTTCAGCCGTACGCGCAGCTTAAGCAAGTGATGGAATTTGAAGACGACGGCAACATGTTTATGCCAACGTACCGTGGTGCCGCTTATTCAACGGAAGATGACCGCTATCAGAAATACTCGTTTGACGAGATTGAAGATGACAACCTTCGTGAAACCACAAAAGCGGGTTGGGTAGGCATGCTTGAGCATTATTTTGTGTCAGCATGGGTACCTTCACAAGAACAAACCAATACGCTTTATTCACGTAACTTGAAAAATCAGTACGCAGTCATTGGTGTATTATCACCTTCTGAAAGCGTTGCCTCAGGTGAAACTAAAACTATTGCGTCTACCCTATACATGGGCCCGAAAGACCAAGATAAGCTTGCCAAGATTGCTCGCGGTTTAGACCTGACTGTTGATTACGGCATTTTATTTTGGATTTCACAACCGCTGTTTGCCCTTCTTACGTTCCTACATAGCTTAGTTAATAACTGGGGTGTGGCAATTATCCTTATCACTATTGTAGTGAAAGGCGCAATGTACTGGCTAACCAAGAAGCAATATGAATCAATGGCGCGCATGCGCAACCTAGCACCTAAGATGCAACAGCTTAAAGACCGCTTTGGCGATGACAGACAGAAAATGTCGCAAGCCATGATGGAGCTATACCGCAAAGAAAAAGTAAACCCGATGGGCGGCTGTTTACCCCTTCTTCTACAAATGCCTATCTTCCTAGCCCTTTATTGGGTACTGATGGAAAGTGTTGAACTACGCCATGCAGACTTTGTGCTCTGGATTACTGACCTTTCTACAAAAGACCCATACTTTGTACTGCCTATTCTAACAGGCGCGAGTATGTACCTATTGCAAAAACTTCAGCCAACCACCATTACTGATCCAATGCAGCAAAAAATCATGCAGTGGATGCCGGTAGCAATGAGTGTGTTCTTCCTGTGGTTCCCTGCAGGTCTGGTACTATACTGGCTAGTCAGTAACGTGATTACCTTGGTTCAAGCCAAAATGATTTATGCTTCCATGGAGAAGCGGGGCATCAGCAGTAAATAACACGCTGATCAATTAATTATACAGCCCGCCTATGCGGGCTGTTTTGTCTTAAAAGATAGAGGATTAACCTGTGCCATCATTTGATATTGTTTCAGAAATCAACATGGAAGAAGTTCGTAACGCCACCGAGAACGCCAGCCGCGAACTATCAACGCGTTTTGACTTTCGCGGCATCGATGCCAGCTTTGAATACAAAGATAAAACCGTGGTTATGAAAGCCGAGGCTGAATTCCAACTTCAGCAAATGGAAAGTATGTTTAGAACGGCGATGTCTAAGCGCAATGTAGATACCTCATCAATGGATGTGAAGCCTTATGACGCTCACGGTAAAACCTATCGCCAAACCATTGCGTTTAAGGAAGGTATTGAGCAGCCCACGGCAAAGAAAATTGTAAAGCTGGTTAAAGATGCCAAAATCAAAGTGCAAACCGCTATTCAAGGTGAAGAGCTTCGCGTAACTGGGAAGAAGCGCGATGATTTACAGCAAGTAATTTCGCTGGTTAAAGAGTCGAACTTAGGCCAACCTTTCCAATTTAAGAACTTCCGCGACTAATTATGGAATCACTCACCCTTTCTACCGACACTATTACTGCACAAGCGACAGCGCCCGGCCGTGGCGGGGTAGGTATTGTGCGTGTTTCAGGTCCTAGGGCTAAAGCCATCGCAGAGGCGCTAGTACCAAGCGCACTAACACCACGTCTTGCGACCTACACGCCGTTTGTTGATGCTAACAACAGCGTAATAGACCAGGGCATAGCACTGTTTTTTAAAGGGCCAAACTCTTTTACCGGAGAGGATGTGCTTGAGTTACAGGGCCATGGAGGCCAGGTAGTGATGGACATGCTGATTGATGCCGTGCTTGCAACGGGCCATGCCCGGCTTGCCAACCCCGGTGAATTCAGTGAACAAGCCTTTTTAAATGATAAATTAGACCTTGCGCAAGCAGAGGCGATTGCCGACTTGATTGATGCAAGCTCTAAACAGGCAGCCAAAAGTGCGCTGCGTTCACTGCAGGGTGAGTTTTCCACACAAATTCAAACGCTATCCGACCAAATCGTACACCTTCGTATGTACGTAGAGGCCGCCATTGATTTTCCTGAAGAAGAAATCGACTTTTTGTCTGATGGAAAAGTATCGGGTGATTTGAGCGCCATCATGCAGAGTCTTACTAAAGTGCGCGAGCAGGCTAAACAAGGAACCTTGCTGCGCGAAGGTATGCAGGTAGTGATTGCGGGGCGCCCTAATGCGGGTAAATCGAGCTTATTAAACGCCCTAGCAGGACGTGATAGCGCTATTGTTACTGATATCGCCGGTACTACACGCGATGTATTAAAAGAGCACATTCACATTGATGGTATGCCGGTGCATATTATCGATACTGCAGGTCTTCGTGAAAGCCCAGATAAAGTAGAGCAAATAGGCATTGAACGTGCGTGGCAAGCTATTAACGAAGCTGACCATGTTTTGTTTGTTGTAGACTCTACCGCAACGTCAGTTATCGACCCTTACGAGATTTGGCCAGAATTTATGGCGCGCTTGCCACAAGGCATTCCCGTTACCGTAGTTCGCAATAAAGCGGACTTAAGTACCTTAGATATCGGACAAAGTAAGGTTGCTACCGAACAAGGCGATATCTCGGTTATCAACTTATCAGCCAAAGAAGGTAGCGGTGTCGATACGCTAAAAGCACATCTGGCAAAAACAATGGGCTTTGATACGACCACCGAAGGTCAGTTTATTGCGCGAAGACGACACATAGATGCACTTGATCAAGCCTACAGCTATGTAAGCACTGGTGAACAGCAGCTACATGACGCCATGGCCGGTGAATTATTGGCTGAAGAGTTACGTTTGGCTCATCAAGCGCTATGTGAGATAACCGGTGAGTTCACATCCGACGATCTCCTTGGCAAGATTTTTTCATCATTCTGTATCGGCAAGTAGCGTAATAAACAAAGTGATAAGTAAGAAGGTGAATAACCTAACGGATAAGACTTACTTACGTTAAGACGATAATCGAAAATAGAGAAGCAACCCAATAATGAGCAAGCATTTTGAAATCATCGTTGGCACCATGTTAGGCGCCGCAGAATACGTGGCAGATGCCATTGCGGAAAAGCTTGATGCGAGCGGGCACACCCACACTATTCACGCTGAACCTAATCTGGACGAGATAAAAACAGAGTCAACGTGGATCGTGTGCACGTCTACCCATGGAGCAGGCGAACTACCTGACAATATCCAACCGTTTGCAAAACAGCTAGAAAATGCTGATTTAAGCTTAGTGAACGCCTACGTTATTGGACTGGGCGACACAAGCTACGACACCTTTTGTTTCGGTGCGAAAGAAATGGAGAAGCAGATAAAAAACGCAGGTGGTACATTAATCACTGATGCCCTTTACATTGATGTGCTTGAACATCCTATTCCTGAAGATCCTGCAGTAGAATGGTTTGAAGAAAAGCTGGCCAATGCTTAACAACACCATCAATGTGGACATTGCACTATGAACAGCAATCTTACCCAAGCTGAACTAGCGGCGTTGCAATCTCCTCTTTCTAACGATTGCCGGGTGCTTTATTTACTAGGGCTTCGAATAGGTGCAAATTCATCAACCACATCGTCTGCGCCTATTGATTACAAGCAGCTATTAAATTTACTAAACGGCGACGACAAAGAAGAACCCTATCAGCGTGGCCGACAGATCAATAGCTTGGTGAAGCAGCTTGAACAAGTGGGGTTGGTCGCCCTGCCCATCGAACTTGATCTTGAACACACGATTAATGGAAAAACCCTGCTTCTTCCACTTCTAAGCGAGCCCCAGTCAGACTTCGATCAACTGCATGCTCGGCATAGTGCAATGACAGCCAATTGGACACCTAATAAAGCGCTGTTTGAAGAGATGGCCTCGCTACTCGGTATCATTGATAAGACATTTGATGACAATGAGGTGGGTGAATTCATCGCCTACTGGTTGGGAAGACCAAGTTCTGTATTTAGCGAATTTCAATGGACGCAAAAATTTGCCAACAATATCAAGCGAAAGCGCTTGGCTTCAGGCTATGCTCCAACAAAAGTGGTAGGAACGCAGCAAGTGAAAGTTGCAGCCGGCATAGAAGCAGATGATAATGCTAGAAAGCTGGTGGAAAAGTATGCCGCAACAAAGAAGAGTTAATTCATTATGGATCGTATAACTGACAAAATTGCTAATCTTGCCAAAGCGCTTAAAAAAGATGTCGATCCCAATGGTGAGTACATCGACTACAAAACGCTGCGCAAGCAGTATGAAGCGAAAGCTAACGAGGAAGTGTCACAACTACAGCAGCGCAGTAAGAAAGCGCGTGTAGAAGCTATCCATGGCCGTTCTGACTTAAATCCAAAGTGGACGTTTGCCAACTTAGTGGAAGACAGTGACGATGTCATAGAAGCGGTTTCTATCGCACAGTCGTTTATTGCAGCTCATGATGATCCAGCGTGGCGCCAAAGTGGCTCTCATATGATGATTTTCTACGGCGATTATGGTCGCGGTAAGTCTCATATTGCAGGCGCTATTGCCCATCAACTTATCGAGCAATATGAGATCTCTGTGCTATACCGTCAGCTTTCAACTCTGCTCGAAATGCGCAACTTTTCTTTTGATTTCTCTGCTACCGATAATGCTAGTCAGCGTTTCAGAGAAATTAACCAAGAGCTTTTAGACGTAGATTTGCTTATTTTAGATGAGGTCTGTGTCAACGAGTCTGCACTTAAGAAAAACGCACAGAGCTGGTTTGGGAACTTGCTACGGCAGCGCTTAGTGAACAAGAAAAACTGTATCTTAATCACTAATCACAACTTGGCCGAACTTGAAAATGCCCTTGGCCGTTATTGTTTCGAATCGATTAAAGAGTACGACACGTACAAAGTGCGATTCCAAGGCCCAAGCCGCCGTGAAGGCCTAACTATCGAACAAGAGGATATGCAAGGCTCTGTTGCACAGCCACGCTATCAACCTAACCAGGTGCGCTAACAGCACCTGGTTTACGCCCTTTTAATCCATTGCCCATTCTTCGTTTTATCTTTTAGAAACGCTTATTCTCTTCACAGTCTGTGTTAATCGATAGTGGATCAATCAATCTGTTGATCTCTGGTTTAACCACATAATACTGTTCCAATACGTAGATACACACATCGATCCCGTTAATTCATACGATTAAATCACCTTACTGCTTCACATTATGGTTTAAAATGTGACTGTATTTTGGACAGTGCTGATATTTTTATTGTCAGAAATAGCTAATTTTGAAGAAAATAATTTCGTTGTTAATAAAGTTACGCACTTTTTTAAAAAGACACATCAATGTGATCGGACGATCTAATCACAGCTTTTGGAAAAGATCTCCTCCACAATGTGATCGCGCTATAACGCACGTAATTACACGATCTTTTGATCGCAATACATAAATAACAAACATTTTATCCCCAGTTGGATCACATCTTGATCACCCCTGTGGATAGGATCCTACAAACCACTGTGCATAAGCTTTGATCGAAAAAAGAATAACTTTTCAAAGGATTCGGGGTGTGGATAAAAAGGCCATTTATACACAAGTTTGAGGTAGGGTTATTGATCGGGGTTTCCCAATGTTATTGATCGCGTAACTTGATGATCTTAATGTGCTTTGATCGGTTACCCACAGATCTTCATGATCCTAATAAAAGTAAAAATAAACAGATCTAAAAGAGATCTTAAGATCTTATAATTCGATCACACCTTTTCAAAAACTGGTTTTGAGGAAAATTTAATCATTTTCTTTATCCAATAAGTCAGATAAAATACGCGCCCTTTTTTCAGCAGTCTCTGCGTGAAAAAATTAGTTTTTAATCGGCTTATCGTAAGTTAATAGTGAGGTTTAACCATGTTTTATGCTGAAGCATTTGATGTCATCGTTGTAGGTGGTGGACATGCAGGTACAGAGGCGGCACTTGCAGCTGCTCGCATGGGAGCAAATACGCTTTTGCTAACTCACAATATCGAAACGATCGGTCAGATGTCCTGTAACCCAGCAATCGGCGGGATCGGGAAAGGGCATCTTGTAAAAGAGATCGATGCGTTAGGCGGTGCTATGGCTCTGGCCATCGACAAAGGTGGAATTCAATTTAGAACACTGAACTCTTCAAAAGGCCCAGCGGTACGTGCTACTCGTGCACAAGCTGACAGAACGCTTTATAAAAACGCCATTCGTGACATTGTAGAAAATCAAGAAAACCTAACTTTGTTTCAACAAAGCGTTGACGATCTCATTGTTGAAAACGATCAGGTGTGTGGCGTTGTTACGCAAATGGGCCTGAAATTTAAAGCTAAGTCAGTCGTGCTGACAGTAGGCACCTTCCTTGGCGGTACCATTCACATTGGTCTTGAGAACTATCGCGGCGGTCGTGCGGGCGATCCTCCGTCTATTGCTCTTGCAGAAAGACTTCGTGCGCTTCCATTTCGCGTTGAGCGTTTAAAAACAGGGACGCCAGCAAGACTTGATGCACGCTCGTTAGATTTTTCTGTGATGCAACCTCAGCCTGGTGACAATCCAACGCCGGTATTCTCGTTTATGGGTGATAGAAGTATGCACCCTACGCAAATCCCGTGTTACATCACGCATACTAATGAAAAAACTCACGATATCATCCGCGGTGGATTAGATCGCTCACCCATGTTTACAGGGGTTATCGAGGGTATTGGTCCGCGTTACTGCCCAAGCATTGAGGATAAGATCACACGCTTTGCCGACAAGACTTCGCATCAAATTTTTGTCGAGCCAGAGGGCTTAAACAGCATTGAAGTTTATCCAAACGGTATTTCAACCAGTTTGCCGTTTGATGTGCAAATGAATCTTGTTCGCTCGATCAAAGGTTTTGAGAACGCGCACATTGTTCGCCCGGGTTATGCGATTGAATATGATTTCTTTGACCCACGTGATCTGAAGCAAACATTGGAAACTAAGTTCATCCGAGGTTTGTTCTTTGCAGGGCAAATTAACGGTACCACTGGCTATGAAGAAGCGGGTGCGCAAGGCTTAGTAGCGGGCGCGAACGCAGCGCTACAAGTTCAAGAAAAAGACCCGTTGATTTTACGCCGAGACCAAGCATACATGGGCGTACTTATCGACGACTTAGCCACCATGGGTACGAAAGAGCCGTACCGCATGTTCACTAGCCGTGCTGAATACAGACTTCTGCTTCGTGAAGACAATGCCGATAGCCGCTTAACCGCGATGGGCCGAGAGATTGGTCTTGTTGATGATGCGCGCTGGGCGAAATTTAACGACAAGATGGAAGCGGTAGAAAGTGAACTACAGCGCCTTCGCGGACAGTGGATCCACCCTGATCATGCAGCTACACCTGAACTCAATACCATGCTGAAAAATCCGGTGAGTCGAGAACATTCTCTTGAAGAACTGATACGCCGACCAGAAATGACGTACAGTCAGTTAATGGAAATTGAGAGTGTTGGCCCAGGTCTTGAAGATCCGATTGCTGCAGAGCAAGTAGAAATTCAAATTAAGTACGCTGGCTACATTGCCCGTCAAATGGATGAAATTGCGAAAACGCAGCGACACGAAAATACATTGTTGCCGGTTGATATGGATTTCAGCAAGATTTCTGGCCTGTCGAATGAGGTGGTTGCCAAATTAACCGAAGCCAGACCGGAAACTATTGGTAAAGCGTCGCGCATTTCGGGCATTACCCCGGCGGCCATTTCTTTACTGCTGGTTTATCTTAAAAAACACGGCATGTTACGCAAGCAAGAGAAAATTAGTGCGTAAAACACGCGCTTAATTCATCAGGCTACTCGCAGCGCTTAGTTTTTCCTGTTTATTCGCGTATTATGCTAGTCATAATTGCCTTAGCTATGCGAAAGCTAGAAAAACTAGGTGCTTACCATACAGTTCTATTGTTCCTCTTCACTAGCGTCGTGCGGCTTTTACTTAACGTACATTTGATTCGTACGTGAATAAGTCGTAATGATTAGCGGCGATGGAAGTGTAACAAATACATAAAACAGATTGCGGTTCGCCGCTAATGTTTATGTCAAAGACTAAGTTAAGCTTAAGACTTCAACGCGAACAGACAGATTTTTCAATGACGATACAGCAAGAATTGCATACCATTTTGGTTTCTGGACTTGATGCCCTTTCACTAGATTTAAGTGATAAGCAACAGCAGCAGTTAATTGACTATGTGCTGCTCATGGATAAATGGAATAAGGCGTATAACCTCACTTCCGTTCGGGATCCAAAGCAAATGATGGTAAAACATATTCTGGACTCGTTAGCGATTGTCCCCTTTCTTGAGGGTGACAATATCATTGATGTTGGTACAGGCCCTGGCCTTCCAGGTATGCCGTTAGCCATCGCGTTTCCAGATAAATCTTTTACGCTACTTGATTCATTAGGCAAACGCGTACGGTTTATGACCCAATGTGTGCATACGCTTGGTTTAACTAATGTGACTCCTGTGCAAAGCCGCGTAGAAGAGCACAATGGCGATAGACCTTACGATATTGTGCTAAGTCGAGCTTTCGCTTCGCTAAAAGATATGTTGCACTGGTGTCAGCATCTGGTAGATTCTGAAGGACAATTTTTGGCGCTTAAAGGTCAGTTTCCAAAAGATGAAATAGAAGAAGTGAGTGATCACTTCCATGTGAGTAAGACGGAAAACCTCACTGTGCCAAATTTAGTAGGCGAACGACATCTGGTTTGGCTAAAAAAGAAATAGCCGAAAAATAGAAAAAGACGAAAACAGGATCTAACGTGGCTAAGGTAATCGCGATCGCGAATCAAAAAGGTGGTGTTGGGAAGACAACCACCGCAGTTAACGTGGCAGCGTCAATGGCAGCAACCAAACGCAAGGTATTGCTGATTGATCTCGATCCACAAGGCAATGCCACCATGGGTAGCGGCGTTGATAAATACGACGTTGAATCTACGGCATTCGAGTTGTTAGTTGAAGAGAAACCCATTAACGATGTCATCGTTAAAGCGACAAGCGGCAAATACGACCTCATCGCTGCGAACGGTGACGTGACCGCAGCAGAAATTAAGCTGATGGAAATGTTTGCTCGTGAAGTAAGGCTTCGCAATGCGCTAAAGCCAGTTATGGACTACTACGATTTTGTCTTTATCGACTGCCCGCCTTCACTTAACCAATTAACCGTGAACGCCCTAGCTGCAGCTGATTCGGTAATGGTGCCCATGCAGTGCGAATACTATGCACTTGAAGGTCTTACGGCCCTTATGGATACCATTCAAAAATTAGCGTCAGTGGTGAATCCTGAATTGAAGATTGAAGGCGTATTGCGTACTATGTACGACCCGCGCAACCGCCTTGCTAACGACGTTTCAGAACAATTGAAGCGCCACTTTGGTGAACAAGTTTATCGTACGGTTATTCCGCGCAATGTTCGCCTAGCTGAAGCGCCGAGCTTCGGTACGCCAGCGATGTACTATGATAAGTCATCGACAGGTGCTAAAGCCTACCTAGCATTGGCCGGTGAAATACTGCGCCGTAGGGACAAGACATCGCCTAAACAGGCAAAAGCTAGTTAAACACAATAAGCTGAATACCATCAGCACATGCCATAGAGGACACTATGTCAGCACGTAAAAGAGGCCTTGGCCGCGGTTTAGATGCGCTACTCGCAACCAGCCAATCATCTGCTCAAAAAGAACAAGATGCCGCCGAGGTAAATTCAACCAACGGTGAGTTAAGCAAGCTCCCTATTGAATACTTAGTGCCAGGCAAATATCAGCCTCGTAAAGACATGTCACCTGAGGCATTAGAAGAATTAGCCTCATCTATTCGGGCACAGGGCATTATTCAGCCGATTGTTGTGAGAAAAGTGGATGAACACCGTTATGAAATTATTGCCGGTGAGCGTCGTTGGCGCGCTTCACAATTAGCACAACTAGACGAGGTGCCGTGTTTAGTCAAAAACGTACCTGATGAAGCTGCCGTTGCTATTGCTCTTATCGAAAATATTCAGCGTGAAGATCTTAATGCAATGGAAGAGGCTCAGGCGCTAGACCGTTTAATGAGCGAATTTGCGTTAACTCATCAAGAAGTGGCAGAAGCGGTGGGTAAATCTCGTACAACCGTAACTAACCTACTTCGTCTGAACAATCTAAACGATGATGTAAAACTGTTAGTCGAGCACGGTGATATTGAGATGGGACATGCCCGCGCCCTTTTAGCTTTAGAAGGCGAAACTCAGTCAGAAACAGCGCAAGTGGTTTCGGGTAAAGGTCTTACCGTTCGCGATACTGAAAAGCTCGTTAAAAAGCTATTAGAGCCCGCGAAGCCAAAGCCTGAGAAGAAAGTTGATCCTGATGTTCAAAATCTTATGACTCGGCTTTCAGAAAATTTAGGCACGCCTGTGGTCATCGACCATAACGCTAAAGGCAAAGGTAAGCTAACGATAAGTTTTAGTGACCTTGAACAATTAGATGGAATTATCTCTAAAATTCAATAGTTTATATTAATAACGGCCGAAGTGGTTCCCTTGCCTACCCGCAATTGACATGCTGTCCGACACTAGCAGCGGACACTCTCCTTTCCGGTTATAGCAATAGAAAATTTTCAGAATAACTTTCAAAAAGCGTTGTACTGTTGAAAATTGTCGGTAAAACAGTATACTTCTGACGCTTTTTGTAAGACGTGAACAAGCTGCGAGTAAAAGTGACGAACAAGTTAGCGAAGCGCGGGATAGACCTCGCAAAAAAAGGGCTACTTTTTCAGGCTGTCACGGCCCTATTCGTTACGGTCATCGCAGGTGCTGCAGGAGGAAGTCATTCCGCCATGTCGGCAGCAGCAGGCGCTCTAATCAGTATCCTGCCCAATAGTGTTTTTATGGCTTTCGCGTTTCGATATGCGGGTGCGAGTAAAAACGACCTTGTTGCACGGAGTTTTAGCCAAGGCTCAAAATTGAAGCTGGCACTGACAATCATTTTATTTGTAATTGCTTTTAAAGGTTTAAACGCCGCGCCATTAGAGATTTTCATGGCATTTGTGATTACAACCGCTAGCCACGGGCTAGCCATGTTTCATTACGGTACGAAACAATAAAGACAACGCGAGGCGTTGCGATAACTAAAACAACGTAATCGACCGATTGAGACAGTAGAACCAGTCACCAAATTTTTACACTTTACAACTTGGGTTAAACAATGGCATCTGAATACACTACCTCAGAATACATCAAGCACCACTTGACCAATGCCACCATGTGCTCAACTGACAACGGAATTGCTTTTAACAAAGCGTGTTCTGACGCCGGTTTTTGGGCATGGCATGTTGATACACTGGCATGGTCTATTGGTCTTGGTCTTCTTTTCTTAATCATTTTTAGAAGCGTTGCTTCAAAAGCGACAACCGGCGTACCTGGCAAAATGCAGGCGTTTGTTGAGCTTGTTGTTGAGTTTGTTGACGACAACGTTAAAAGCACTTTCCACGGTAAGAGCGCACTTATTGCGCCATTAGCGCTAACTATCTTTGTATGGGTATTGCTAATGAACCTTATGGACTTGGTGCCAGTTGATCTCATTCCATGGGTATCTGGTCTTATCGGCCAGGCGGCTTTTGGCATGGATCCACACGACGTTTACAACAAGGCAGTTCCAACCACTGACCTTAACTTAACGTTCGCACTGGCTTCAGGCGTGTTTATCCTTATTCTTTTCTATTCAATCAAGATGAAAGGCATAGGCGGTTTTGCTAAAGAACTGACTATGCAGCCTTTCGGTCACCCTATCTTTATTCCGGTGAACTTTATTCTTGAAACCGTTACTTTGCTTGCGCGTCCGCTTTCACTAGCACTGCGTTTGTTCGGTAACTTGTATGCCAGTGAGCTAATCTTCATTTTGATTGCTACAATTGGCTACTTCCAGCTTCCACTACACTTCATGTGGGCTGTGTTCCATATTCTGGTACTTCCGCTTCAAGCGTTTATTTTCATGATGCTTACCATCGTGTACTTAAGCCTGGCGTGTGAAGACCACTAAGCATTAACGGGTGTCGGTTTTGGTTTTTAATCGGCACCGTTTTTACAGAGTTTGACTTTTAAACATTAACTTTAAATTTAACTTAAATCGGAGACGTAAATGTTATACATCGCTGTTGCACTACTGATTGGTCTTGGTGCCCTAGGTACCGCTATTGGTTTCGGTCTACTAGGTGGTAAATTCCTAGAATCTGCCGCTCGTCAACCTGAACTAGCACCTCAACTACAAGTTAAGATGTTCATCGTAGCGGGTCTTATCGACGCCATCGCGATGATCGGTGTTGGTATCGCTCTATACCTATTGTTCGCTGTTGGTGCCTAATTTTACTAAACACTTTTTTAGCGAACTTTAAGAGGAGGGGCGATTGTGAATTTTAACGCCACTTTTATAGGTCAATTAATCGCCTTCGCTGTGTTCGTGGTGTTCTGCATGAAATATGTATGGCCTCCACTGATGGCAGCGATTGAAGAACGTCAGAAGAAAATTGCCGATGGGCTTGAAGCTTCTGAACGTGCAGAGAAAGACCTAGAGCTTGCTCAAGCGAAAGCTACTGAGCAATTGAAAGATGCGAAAGCGCAAGCAGCTGAAATTATCGAGCAGGCTAAAAAGCGTGCCAACCAATTGGTTGACGATGAAACGCAAAAAGGTCATGCGGAACGCGAAAAAATTATCGCTTCTGGTTATGCCGAGATTGAAGCTGAACGCAATCGTGCCAAAGAAGATTTGCGCAAGCAGGTTTCTGCACTTGCAGTAGCTGGCGCACAGCAAATCTTACAACGTGAAATCGATGCTAACGCACAAAACGACATTGTTGAAAAACTTGTCGCTGAGCTTTAATTGGGAGATGAGCCATGTCTGAATTGACTACTGTTGCTCGTCCTTATGCTAAAGCTGCTTTCGATTTTGCTGTCGAGAAAAATGCCGTTGCAAAATGGCAAGAAATGCTCACCTTCGCAGGTGAAGTAGCAGTAAATGAAGATATGCACCAGTTACTAACTGGTGCTATCGCCGCTGATACGCTAGCCGACATTTTTAATAATGTGTGTGGTGAGCAACTCGACGAACACGGTCAAAACCTAGTAAAGGTTTTGGCTGAGAATAAACGTTTAGCCGCGTTGCCTGAAATTTCTACTTTGTTTGATGCGTTTAAAGCGGATTACGACAAAGAAGTAGAAGTGGACGTAACCTCAGCATCTACGCTGACTGATGCCCAAACAAATGAATTGGTAGCATCTTTGGAAAAACGTTTGGCACGTAAAGTGAAGCTTAATTGTAACGTGGACCCTGCCCTGATCGCTGGAATGGTAATAAATGCCGGTGATACAGTAATTGATGGTTCCGTAAAGTCGAAATTGAACCGTCTAGCAGACGCGTTGCAAGCATAACGGGGATAAGAGCATGCAACTTAATTCCACTGAAATTGCTGAACTGATCAAGAAAAGAATTGAACAGTTCAATGTAAGCAGTGAAGCACGTAATGAAGGTACTATCGTCGCAGTAACTGACGGTATTATCCGCATTCATGGCCTTGCAGATGTAATGCAGGGTGAAATGATTGAGCTTCCTGGAAGCCGTTACGCAATTGCACTAAACCTTGAGCGAGACTCTGTAGGTGCAGTTGTTATGGGTCCTTATGCGGACCTTAAAGAAGGCGATAAAGTACAATCTACTGGCCGTATTCTTGAAGTACCAGTAGGTAACGCACTACTAGGTCGTGTTGTAAACACACTAGGTGAGCCTATCGATGGTAAAGGCGCAATTGATGCTGCTGGTTTCGAGCCAGTTGAAAAAATTGCACCTGGCGTAATTGAACGTCAATCAGTAGACCAGCCTGTACAAACTGGTTATAAGTCAGTTGATGCCATGATCCCAGTAGGTCGTGGTCAGCGTGAGCTTATCATCGGTGACCGTCAGTGTGGTAAAACAGCAATGGCTGTTGACGCTATCATCAACCAAAAAGGTACAGGCATTAAATGTGTGTACGTAGCGGTTGGTCAGAAAGCGTCTACTATCGCTAACGTGGTACGTAAACTAGAAGAGCACGGTGCCCTTGACCACACTATCGTGGTTGCAGCATCTGCTTCTGAGTCTGCAGCGCTTCAATACCTAGCGCCTTACTCTGGTTGTACTATGGGTGAATACTTCCGTGACCGCGGTGAAGATGCGCTAATCGTATATGATGATTTGTCTAAGCAAGCTGTTGCTTACCGTCAAATCTCACTACTACTTAAGCGTCCACCAGGCCGTGAAGCATACCCAGGTGACGTATTCTACCTTCACTCACGTCTACTAGAACGTGCTGCACGTGTAAACGAGCAATACGTTGAGCGTTACACTAACGGCGAAGTGAAAGGTAAGACAGGTTCATTGACTGCGCTTCCTATTATCGAAACGCAAGCTGGTGACGTATCTGCATTCGTACCAACTAACGTAATCTCAATTACCGATGGTCAGATCTTCTTAGAAACTGACTTGTTTAACGCAGGTATCCGTCCAGCGGTTAACGCTGGTATCTCGGTATCTCGTGTTGGTGGTGCTGCACAGACTAAAATCATCAAGAAATTGGGCGGCGGTATCCGTCTAGCCCTTGCTCAGTATCGTGAACTTGCGGCGTTCTCGCAGTTTGCTTCTGACCTTGATGATGCAACTCGTGAGCAACTTGAGCACGGTGAGCGCGTAACTGAGCTAATGAAGCAGAAGCAGTACGCTCCACTATCAATTGCTAACATGGGTGTATCTCTGTTCGCGGTAGAAAAAGGTTTCCTTAAGGGTATCGAGCTTAACAAAATCCTAGATTTTGAAGCCGCTCTTCACTCTTACATGAACAGCGAACACGCTGACCTTATGAAGACTATCAACGAATCAGGTAACTACAACGACGAGATTGCCTCTAAGTTGAACGACGCTTTAACAAACTTTAAAGCGACACAAACTTGGTAATCAATGGTGCTGGTGTTTAACCACCAGCGCAATTCGTTGAGTAATCGGAGAGATAGTCATGGCCAGCGGTAAAGAAATAAAAGGTAAGATTGGGAGTATCAAAAATACTCAGAAGATTACCAGTGCGATGGAAATGGTTGCTGCGTCTAAAATGAAAAAGGCGCAGGAACGTATGGCTTCTGGCCGTCCATATGCACAAAATATGCTTAAAGTGATTGGTCACATTGCAAACGGTAACCTTGAATATCGCCATCCATATTTGGAAGAGCGTGAAGTCAAGCGCGTCGGTTACATTGTGATTTCCACTGACCGAGGCTTATGTGGTGGCTTGAACACCAATGAATTTAAGCTCGTCACCCAAGATGTCAAAAAATGGCGTGAACAGGGTGTAGAAGTGGATTTCGCTGCATTAGGTTCTAAAGCGTGCAGTTTCTTCAACCGCTTTGGTGGCAAGTTGCTTGCTGCTGAATCTGGTTTAGGTGACAAGCCGTCTGTGAGCGATGTAGTGGGTGTTGTACGCGTTATGCTTAAAGCGTACGACGAAGGACAAATTGACCGAGTATTCTTGGTATTCAATGACTTCGTTAACACCATGACACAGAAACCTGTGATCAATCAGTTATTGCCTTTGCCAAAGTCAGAAGACGAAGAATATCAACATCGTTGGGACTACATCTACGAGCCAGATCCAAAAGAAATTTTGGAAGCACTAATGGTTCGTTACATTGAGTCTCAGGTGTATCAGGGTGTTGTAGAAAACGCGGCTTCAGAACAAGCTGCGCGAATGGTTGCCATGAAGGCAGCAACCGACAACGCCGGTAACCTTATTGATGAGTTACAACTGGTATATAACAAAGCGCGTCAGGCTGCAATCACACAAGAAATCAGTGAGATTGTTAGCGGTGCCGCAGCGGTGTAGGCAAAGGTTTAAAAGAGATAACGAGGACAAATTATGAGTCAAGGTAAGGTCGTCCAAATCATTGGCGCCGTTGTGGACATTGAGTTTCCACAAGATGCGGTACCAAGAGTTTATGACGCACTACGAGTTACCGAAGGTGACTTGTCAGGTCTAACCCTGGAAGTGCAACAGCAATTAGGTGGCGGTGTTGTTCGTGGCATCGCACTAGGTACTACTGACGGACTAAAACGTGGTCTTACAGTAGAAAATACCGGTAACCCAATCATGGTTCCAGTTGGTACTAAGACACTAGGTCGTATCATGGATGTATTGGGTAACCCAATCGACGAAGCAGGCCCAATTGGTGAAGAAGAGCGCATGTCTATTCACCGTGAAGCGCCTAGCTACGAAGATCAGTCTAGCTCGGTAGAACTACTAGAAACTGGTATCAAAGTAATCGACTTGGTTTGTCCATTCGCTAAGGGTGGTAAAGTTGGTCTATTCGGTGGTGCGGGTGTAGGTAAAACCGTAAACATGATGGAACTTATCCGTAACATCGCAATCGAGCACAGCGGTTTCTCAGTATTCGCAGGTGTTGGTGAGCGTACTCGTGAGGGTAACGATTTCTATCACGAAATGAACGATTCAAACGTACTTGATAAAGTATCGCTTGTATACGGTCAGATGAACGAGCCACCGGGTAACCGTCTACGTGTTGCACTTACCGGTCTAACTATGGCTGAGAAGTTCCGTGACGAAGGTCGTGACGTTCTATTCTTCGTAGACAACATCTATCGTTATACACTAGCAGGTACTGAAGTATCAGCACTTCTAGGTCGTATGCCATCTGCGGTAGGTTACCAGCCTACTCTTGCAGAGGAAATGGGTGTACTTCAGGAACGTATTACGTCAACGAAGACTGGCTCAATCACGTCAATCCAAGCGGTATACGTACCTGCGGATGACTTGACTGACCCATCTCCAGCGACAACCTTTGCTCACTTGGATGCAACGGTAGTACTTTCTCGTGATATCGCCTCTCTTGGTATCTACCCTGCGGTAGACCCACTAGATTCAACGTCTCGTCAGCTAGACCCACTAGTAATCGGTCAAGAGCACTACGACGTAGCACGTGGCGTACAGACTGTTCTTCAGCGTTATAAAGAGCTGAAAGACATCATCGCGATCCTAGGTATGGACGAACTATCTGAAGAAGACAAGCAAGTAGTATCACGTGCTCGTAAGATTCAGCGTTTCCTATCTCAGCCGTTCTTCGTAGCAGAAGTATTTACTGGTGCACCTGGTAAGTATGTTTCTCTAAAAGACACAATCAGTGGTTTTAAAGGTATTCTAGACGGTGAGTATGATCACCTTCCAGAGCAGGCCTTCTACATGGTTGGTTCTATCGAAGAAGCGCTAGAGAAAGCCAAGAAAGCATAATAGCGGGGCTAGCATTAGCTAGCCTAGCATCATGCTAACGTACCTAATCAGGAGGTTCACATGGCAATGACAGTACATTTGGACGTAGTAAGCGCGGAGAAAGCGATTTTCTCAGGACGCGTTGAATCGATTCAGGTGACAGGTAGCGAAGGTGAATTGGGTATTAACCCAGGTCACGCGCCACTTATCTCTGCTATTAAACCTGGTATGGTGCGTTTGGTTAAACAGCACGGTGAAGAAGAAGTAATTTATGTTGCTGGTGGTGTACTAGAAGTACAGCCTAACAACATTACCGTACTGGCTGATACCGCGGTTCGAGCTGAAGATCTTGACGAGCAGGCAGCACAAGAAGCCAAACGACGTGCAGAAGAGCACATCGCCAACCCAGGCGCTGACTTTAACTATGCGGAAGCAGCTCACGAGCTTGCAGAAGCAATTGCACAACTTCGCCTTATTCAGAAGTTACGCAAGTAAAAAGCACAGCTTTGAAAAAACCCGCCAACTGGCGGGTTTTTTATTGTCGAACGAAAAGTAAACGTTCACATTCTCTTACGTTTATTTCTATTGCTATCACGACATACAAAGCTTATCGTTAATGCGTTTTAAAGTTATTGAATTAAAACGTAGCATGCGGTTTAAACAGCAATGCTGCCGCACTCAACGAATTGTATAAATGAAGCTCAATCCTTACTCTAACATGCATAAGGGAGCCTCTATTGGTTTCTTACCCTTATTGGCTACACTGATCCTTCTTTCCGTGCATTACTTTACCGGTGCATTAGAATGGCCTGACATTGGAGAAGTAAGAGCCCAGAGAGACTTCAATTCTGCAATTGCCATGTCTCTTTTGACCGGCTATTTCTGGTTCGCTCTGCGTCTTATGCATCAGAATGTCGCAAGTACATTAATTTCTCTGCTCGTAAAAACTAACCAGCTTAGTCAGTTTTCATCGCACCGTAATGAGCTCGCTGTTGAGTTTAAACACCATATTTTCAATGCCATCATTATTTCTATAATGATAACGATCGTGTATTGCATGTTTGAAGGACTAATTACGGTAAAGCAAGAAATTCACGTTCTCTTTTTGACCGCGACGGCCGTTCCCTTTTGGCTCTTAGCAATATTATTCTTGTTTCAAATATCGTCCAACATTAAGTACCTTACAAACAAAGTTCTACCTCATGCTGGTACTAATATTGATCATCTAAAATCAATAATGACAATTTTAAAACTTGGTACAACAAATGGCATTTTCGCGATGGGTGCACTCACTATTTTCCCCATTTTCTGGTTAAAAAAAGATATTCCGTCCATTGATGTTCTGATGGTTACTTTTTTCACTGGTGTAGTCGGGTTCTATTTATTTTGGCCAGTAATAAAACTCAAAAACATGCTAGAAAAAGAGCAGGAAGAGGCTGTTTTGCACCTTGAAGAAAGTATAGAAGACGGAATAAAACGTTACGCAAAGCAACAAGAGTCTGAAACCGCAGTTTCGATAGAGCAGCTAGAAAGTGAAAAAGAGCGCGTGCTTAAAATGGGATCTCGCATGATTGAGCCAAGAGATAAAGTAAGAGTGGCCGCATGTCTCGCCTTAATCCCATTTTCGTGGCTGTTATTGTTTTTAATAGAATGGTTAATTCAATTACCGAGATATCACTAAGAGGCTATTTGATAAACGTATCACCAACAATAGCTAATCTACAAATATCGTGAATAAAAGCTCCTTTAGTTTTACTCGAAATTTTAGTATTTGTCGCTTGAGCAATGCATTGGTAAGGTAAGAATAGTTTAGTCAACGAGATTACTACTGTGCGAATATACGGCGATAAACGTTCTGGAAACTGCTACAAACTTGAATTGCTGCTTTCTTTGTTAGGCAAAACCTGTGAATGGGTTAATGTTGATATAATGAAGGGAGAGACCAGAGCGCCGTCATTTCTTGAAAAAACGCCTAACGGTAAAATTCCCATACTTGAACTCGATGACGGAAGGGTGTTATCAGAGTCTAACGCTATCATGCATTACCTTGCTTCTAATACGCCTCTCGTTCCCTCTTCACCCTACCACTTTGCGCAACTGTTGCAGTGGCAGTTCTTCGAACAGTACAGCCACGAACCGTACATTGCCGTTGCCCGCTACATCAATATCTATTTAGGGTTGCCTGATGACAGAAAAGCGGAATATGAGTCTAAGCAAGCGGGTGGATACCGAGCGCTTGAGGTAATGGAACATCAACTTAACAACACACCCTATTTGATAGGCGATACCATTAGCTTAGCTGATATATCACTGTTTGCTTATACCCATGTAGCTCATGAAGGCGGCTTCGACTTGTCGGCATACCCTGCTATTCGCCATTGGATAAGTTTAATTAAAGGGCACAAAGGCTTTGTACCTATGAACACTTAGATAGTCCTGTGACCCTCTCAGCGTTAGATTTGCCTTCTATGGGACTTTGGCCCTTGCCAATGCTTCTGTAAGGCGTATTGAGCTTTGTGAAGTGCAGATACGTCGGTTTTGTCTAAACAGCTTATCGCATAGGCTGTCGCTTCGAGTGTAGAGAGCGCGTGCTCTAATTTTGTGTGACGAATTGCATAATTAGACGCTGGCGCCGATGAAAAGTGAAATGAAGGCAAAGTAGCAAGCCATGGGTTTTGCTTAACTATGCCGAATGCCTGTTTCCAGCTCCCGTCTATTAACAACAAGGTAGACAGTTTATTTAATCTTTCTTGTGCAGTACTTTCTATTGGCATACTGGTATCACTGGGATATATGAGTGCTGTATGTTCTAGAGAGCACTCGTTGGGCAAGCTACCCATAGCTTGCGCATCATTTGTAAGAACAATACGACTTGTTGGAATACACAAAGAAACTAGTCTTGCTGTATTTTTCGCATGATACGCTTCTTTTTCATGCTGGATAATGATGATATTTAACGACGTATCCACCGTGTTAATATGGGCGCAGATACACGTTGCTTCGGGGTATCCACATTTTTCACAATAGAGGCGCATTACCTTATTTCTCTAACTTTTTTTACAATGTTAACTGCGTTCATTTATCGCAATCACCTATTTAACAGCGCAACTTACCAGATAGGATAATATACAACATGGCAGGTGAAGCCGTACAATCTAGAGTAGAGAAAACGCTTTCTTACGTACCATCAGGACATGTAATTAATTACGGACAACTCGCTGATTTATGTGGGTTACCTGGCAGAGCAAGAATGATGGGGAAATGTTTAAGAGAGATAAACATAGACTGTAACTGGCATAGAGTATTACGTAGTGACGGAAAAATTGCTTTTCCTGCTGGCTCGGAAAAAGCAGAGGAGCAACGACAGCGTTTAACAGCGGAAGGTGTAGTTGTTAAAAATTACCGAGTCAATATGAGTAAATTCGCATGGAAGCCAGATTTACACACTATACTGTTAGAGCTAGAGTATTAGTTCCATAGAAAGTTTAGTAAATGCTCTGTAGCAACGTAATAGCATTTGGAAAATAGTGTTGTACATTTAGAATGATTAAAAAGATTACGATAGATCAGCTAATACCGGGTATGTTTGTTCATCAGATATTAGAGCAAAAAGGTACTTTAACGGTTAAAAGCCAAGGGCGCGTTATATCAAACGATGTCGTTAATGTACTGAAGAAGCAAGGCGTAAAAACGTTAGCTATCGATACTGAGAAAGCATTTGATCCTAGTAATAATTCAACTTCTTCTACGGACAATAGTAAGCCGAATAATTCGAATAAGGCTGAAAAAGCCAAAAAAGTCTCCCTTGAAAATGAGTTAACCAGGGCATCTAAACTTCACGAACAAGGCAAAGCGATTCAAAAGCTTTTGCTTGCTAGTGTTCAAAAGGAAACGCCTTTTGATGCAAGTATTCCAAAAGCATTTTCGAGCAAGCTGGTGGAGTCAGTTGATAGAAATCCTGATGCGCTGCTTTGCTTAACTAAAATTCGAGAGAAAGACGACTACTTGCTAGAGCACTCCCTTAACGTTGCTGTTCTTTTGGCGAACTTTGGCAAGTTTTTAGGTATGTCAGAAGAAGAGGTTCAAGACCTTTCATACGCGGGTTTTTTGCATGATTTAGGCAAAATAAAAATTCCAGATGAAATACTTCATAAACCAGGTCGCTTAACAGATAGCGAAATGGATATTATGAAGGGGCATGTAAAACACGGCGTAGACTATCTAAAAGAGACAGACATAGCGCAACCGCTTATTCAGGCAATTAGTGAACACCATGAACGTTTAGACGGCCTAGGCTACCCTGCTGGAACGAAAGGCAATGATATAAGTAAAGCAGGACGCATGTTGGCTATTGCAGATATGTACGATGCGTTGACTGCGGATAGGGTTTACAAAGCAGGTATGTCTAGCCAAAGAGCATTCTCTATCCTAATGAATGATGCCCCCACCCGACTTGATAAGTCGCTTGTACAGCAATTTATAAAATGCCTAGGTGTTTATCCCGTAGGTAGCCTAGTATTACTGTCTAATGAACGGCTAGCTATGGTACTGGAACAGAAAGGTTCACCTCTTTCGCCATTAGTAAAGGTTTTCTATTCCGTCCGTAATAGTCATTATTTAACACCGAAAGATATTGACCTATCTATAGATAAAACCGTAAGCATCACTAAGTCTGTTATCGCTTCAGACTACAAAATAGATGTAAATGCGTTCTTTGAGCGCTCAGTTTCGATTGGCTGAAACGTTACTTATTGGCAACACAGTGTAGAGTTTACACTGTGTTACCCAACTTCTTTTCTCTTCTTCTGTAAAAATAAACGCACCCGTTTAGCTAAGGTTCAGCATGTTTCGTTTAGAATTTAGCGAGATTAGTAAATCATGATACGAAATATTCGACGTTTATCGCTGATCTAACAGCAATAATTTTTTTAGATAAAATATAAATAGTAGTATCAATACCCTGCTAGCTATATCGTAAATAATGAGTGGAACGTTAATTGCAAACCTTAAGTATAAAGTTAAGTAATTAACAACGTTTTTATATAAAGCTCATTGAGAGTGGCAAAGGACATCTGACGCTTCTCAAAGCTGAGCTTTCAATTGAAAAAAGAGGAAGTTATGAAAAAGACTCTTGCTGTAAGTTTGATTGCTGCATCACTAACGGTGGCTGGTTGTGCAAATGACCCTAACAATACGCAAAAAGGTGCTGCTATTGGCGCGGTAGTTGGCGCATTACTTGGTAAAGCTACTGGCGACAACGATAAAAGTCGCTATGCCTGGGGCGCTGCGGTAGGCGCTATCGCAGGTGGTGCAATAGGTAATTACATGGACAAACAGGAAGAAGAACTTCGAAGTGAGCTTTCTGATACTGGTGTTCAGGTGGTACGTGAGGGTGATAATCTGCGATTAATCATGCCAGGGGATATTACTTTTGCAACAGATAGCTCAAGCATTAGCCCTAACTTTAACCCAGTGCTTCAAGATGTTGCGAAAGTCGTAAACAACTACGAGAAAACCGTATTGATGATTAAAGGTCACACTGACGATACGGGGTCAGAACAGTACAACCAGTCTTTATCTGAGCGTCGTGCAGGTGCGGTTAAAAACTTACTGATTAACTATTCAGTTAATCCAACACGTATTACGACAGTAGGTATGGGTGAATACTCGCCAAAAGTGCCTAACAACAGTGCGGCAAACCGTTCTATGAACCGTCGCGTTGAGATGGAAATACAGCCGCTTACCCAGTCTAATACCTAATGACCAGTAAGTGAGGTAAAGATCCAAAAGCCCCGTTTTAATGCGGGGCTTTTTCGTTGTCCATTGTTTTAATTTGCTCTGCAACGCTGTCAGCTATTGAATTTGGAATGGGTATAGCTAGATGGTATTGTGCTAATTTCCAATCCTCCCCAATTTTTATCAGAACGCCAGTCCCTCTTGTTTCGCCTAAACTTTTATTATCCAGCAACTCGTCGAACCAAGCTGTATTTTGGTCTGGCGAAAAATAGATGTGTCTATCTCTAGGGTGATATGTCCATCCAGTACCTTTATTGAAATGGGGTTTTGCATAGGCTTTAAATGTTTCTTTATCCCAAACTTCCGACGCGTCAGTACCTATGAAAATGGCGTTTTTATGATACAAGCTGAAATACGCTTCAAAGTTAGCAACGGACGCATTGTGATGCAGTGCATCAAGGGTTCGATTTACAGTGGCCTCGGCAGTATTGGCACTGACCTTTGTTCCTACCCCTAAACAAAGCAATAAAAAAGCTAACAATAGATACTTCATAATTTTTCCCCAAAAACTCTCCGCGGTATGCTGATAATTTAACGTGGCTACATCTGAAGTAAACTTCTATTTTTCGATAGCCTGACGCCTATGCGACTTATTTGTCATTTAATTTAAAAACAAGTGAAGCTTGGGATTTAGCTCGTTAAATTAGAAGGTGTAAATGTGCTTTAAATTATAAGGGGGGTTACATAGTTCAAAGGCGTGCGATATTTATAAACGATGCTAACGTTTTGCCATGTTCCACATGGAACACGCTCTATACGCTATTTTCCCAAACCATATGGGCTACAGTTCAGATGGGTTTCACTTACAATATATAAATAGATTTTCCTCTGTAATACTGCAGCTGCTAAGGTTCACAAATTATCTTAGCCATCATACTTCATAGTAGATTCACGCAGTATAAGTGTGGGCTCGAAGCTCAGTTTAACGTCATTAGCTTGCCCATAAACTTTGTTTAAAATGTATTTTGCTGACATCTCGGCCATGTTAGCAACAGGGTTACTTACCGTCGTTAGTCGTGGGAAAACATGATGTGCGAAAACTACGTCATCGAAACCAACAATTGATAGATCGTGGGGAAGACTCATGCCCAAATCCCGGGCGCAACTTATTGCCCCTGATGCCATCCAATCGTTAGCACATACTAATGCGGTAAACGGTAAGTCGCGAGCCATAAGTTCCAACAATCCAAGCTTTCCGTCTTCTTCAGTATAATTGCCTTCAAAAACGAGTTCGGAGTTAACCAAGAGCCCTGCTTCAGACAGCGCCCGATTGTGCCCTTCCAAACGCAGTTTGGCATCTCGCTTTTCTATTGGACCTGATATATACGCAATGTTTTTATGGCCTAATTCGAGTAGGTGGCGGGTGGCAAGATATCCCCCTTTCTCATTATCCAGCGTAGTGCACGCTTCAGAAAGCCCCTCGACTTGTCTGTTTACTAAAGCAATAGGAAGTTTGGACTGGTTAAGTTCTAATAAGTATTCATCTGACAGTGCTTCGGCGTGCATGATGAGTGCATCGCAGTTACGGCTTATTAAGAATTCTACCGCATCTTTTTCAGTTTCTAAGCAGTTTCGCCCTACAGTAATGATGACGTGCTTATCTGCAGCGCGTAACGTTGATTCTACTGCCTGCATCAAGTCGCCGAAAAAAGGAGCGTTTAGTTCAGGTACAAGCACGCCAATGCTGTCTGTTCGGCTATTAGCCAATGAGCGAGCGACGGAATTTGGACGGTAGTTTAATTCTTCTACCGCTTTTTCCACCCGCTCTCGCAACAGCTTATTTACCGAGGCTTTTCCGTTTAAAACGCGGGATACGGTAGATAAAGAAACACCTGCGCGCTCGGCAACTTGGTAAATGGTAGGCACGTGTAAAAACCTCGTTTATTAAAACAATCACTTAACGTTTTTGTATTATGCCGTTATCGGCGGTTGTTCGCTACGACGAGTAAGTAAAGCTTTAGTGACTTCTCGCTGTTTTTCGTCATCTAAAGGATACAAACAGATAAGTGCTGCGCCAGCGAAGCCGAATAATGCAGGTATCCAACTCATCAATGACTTCATACCAGGAAGAGATTGCTCGATAGTATTTACATCAAGCCCGTTGTAACCGTAGCTACCTAGCACTAATAATACTAAAGCACCTGCAAAGCCGCCCCCGGTCTTTTGGACAAAAGAGCCCGCTGAATAAACCAAACCTGTCGCTCTACGTCCGGTTTTATACTCACTATAGTCCGCGGAGTCGCCTAGCATAGAGAAAAATAAGGTGGGTAAAATAGCTGCAAAAAATTCGGCACTGCAGCCAAGGATAAATATTCCACTCACATTACCTTGGGGCACAAAGTAAATGCCACAGGTGAGTAAGCTACTCGCTAATAGCGCGACTATAAAAAGCTTCTTTCGGCCGATTATTGAAGATAGCTTTGCCGTAGCAAGCGCACCAAAAATAGATACCACCAGAAGAGCAATAAAGAAGTACCCTGTGAGTAGCTCATTTCCCATATAATACTTAAAGTAATACGCAATAACGCCGTACTTGATACCGTTAAACATCATGGTTAAAAAACCCATTCCCAACAGTATCAACCAGGGTTTGTTTGAGAGTAAGTCGATAATATCCTGCTGTGAGCGGGTGTTCATTGATTCTGGTCGACGAATTAGCTGTTTAACTGCGATAGAGGTGAACACCATAACAGCAATAAAAATTACGCCAGTTAATATATCGCGGAAATAGAAAAAGGCTGTTATCGCTGAAAGTGGAATCAAAATTAACGGCAGCTGTTTAGCTAGTTCAGAAAGTTCAGATGATAAAGGGCGAGAGCATTGAGGTGATTTTTGTATGGTCACACGCTCTTTTGTTGTGAATACAGTAATGCACATCAACGCAACCAACAAGGCAGCAAATAGCCACATCGTATACTGATAGCCAGTTGCATCGTTACCTTTTCCTAACCAATCTACTAGTATGGGTAAGCAGCCCATAACTACTAAACCACCTAAAAACGCGCCAGCAAAACGAAACCCAGATAGACTTGTTCGTTCCCTATCGTCGGTGGTCATTACTCCCATTAGCGCTGAGTACGGCACATTATTGACCGTATACGCCAGTGTAAGTCCGATGTAGGTAAGGTAGGCATAAACAAGCTTACCAGAGTAAGAAAGTTCTGGCGTAGTAAAACAAAGGATCATAAAAAGGCCGAGAAATGGCGTAGAGCCTAGTATCCATGGCCGAAACTTCCCCATTTGGGTTTGCGTCCTGTCAGCAATCATCCCCATAATGATATCGGTAACACCGTCTGAAAGACGAACCACGAGGAACAACATGGCAGCGGCGGCCGCAGTAATACCAAAGGTATCGGTATAGAATACTGCAAGGTAGGCGAGCGCGCCTCGCCATACTAAGTTAGCAGCAGCATCTCCCATGCCATAACCTATTTTTTCTTTTATCGTCAGTTTATGGTCCATCGTCTTTTCCAATATTACTATGTTCGACTTGCTAGCAAAGTTTTGTAAACCTTTGCGCTAAGTTTTGGTGTGCGCTTCTGGGTCTCGAAATCAACGTGAACTAGGCCAAATCGTTTTTCATAACCTTCTGCCCATTCAAAATTATCCATAAGGCTCCATGCGAAGTAACCACTTACTTTCACTCCATCGGCAACTGCCTTATGGACCATATTTAAATGCTCTTGGTAATATTTAACACGGTCCACATCGTTAATTTCGCCATCTATTAATCTATCTGCCATAGCAGCGCCGTTCTCAGTAATGAAAATAGGTGGCAGCGTGTACCGTTCATTCAATGACGTAAGCAAATCATAAAGTGCTTTTGGATAGATTTCCCACCCAATATCGGTTAGCGGTCCTTGGTGAGGATGTTCGAAAAATAATGCGTTTTTTTCCTTCGGCGCTGAATAGTGTAAACGCGTGTAGAAGTTAACGCCTAAGAAGTCGATAGGCTGGCAAATAATATCCAAATCCCCTGCTTTTATCGGTGGTCTGTCTGCTTCGTCTAGTTCAAATAAGACTTCCGGATAGCTACCCTCCATTACTGGCTGCATATACCACTGATTAATATATTCATCAGCTTTGCGGGTGGCTAATAAGTCTTCTGATTTTTGTGTGGCGGGGTAGCATGGCGTGAAATTCAATACTATACCGGCTTCACTGTTTGGAACGTTTTGTCGAAGTGTTTTAATACCTAAACCATGAGCCAGTAAAATGTGGTGAGCTGCAGTGCGCCCATTCTTCATTCCCGTCCTGCCCGGTGCATGTACGCCAATTTCATACCCGAGATAAGCGCTACAGAATGGTTCATTGAAGGTGGCGTAAGAAAAAACACTTTCACCCAGAGCTCGGGAAATTTTATCTACATAGTTTTGGAACTCATAAGCCGTCTGTCTGTATAGCCATCCGCCTTTGTCTTCTAAATATTGCGGCAGATCCCAATGATAAAGTGTTACGAATGGCTTAATGCCTTTCTCGTTTAGGGCATCAATTAATGTTTTGTAGAAGGCTACGCCTCTAGGGTTTAACTCACCGTTTTGCGTCATAACGCGAGGCCAAGAAATAGAGAAGCGGTAAGCATCTACATTAAGGTCTAACAGAATCTCGAAATCTTCTCTCCAACGCGCAATGTGGTCACAGGCCACGTCGCCATTTGAATGATCAGCAATGGCAGAAGGACGCTCACAAAATCTATCCCATATACACTCTAAGCGATTTTCTACATCACCTTCAATTTGGAAGCTTGATGTAGCGGTTCCATAAAGAAATGATTGCTTTAACAAAGGACTGTCTGCGGGTAGAGAAATACTGTGCATAATAGATAACCTCTTTTCTTCCTGTGCAAGGACCATATTGCGCAGGATGGCAGTAAGATGAATTTTTAATAGAGGTGAGTTATAGCACAAATAAAAAACAATTAGAAAGCGCTTTCTCAATAAAATGTCATTTTTTAGTTAACAGAGTTAGGGGTGGTCAATTATCTGACATGTATAAAAAATAGTGAGATAAAGGTGATTTGTTTTCTTATGTTAATGAATATTATTGTTTTTTTGTTTTGGCGTTATTGCTTGTCAGTTTAAAGAAATACACTCGCTGTGAAATTATTGTAAAAAATGTGTTGATCTAATTCTTTTGTTGAATTAATGTTCGGAAAGCGCTTTCTTGCTGAGGGTTTTTCATTCACTTATTGAGAAAGCCCTTTCTAGAAGCGCTAAGGTTCAAACACACTTATATAACAGATGAAAGAGAGAGCGATCGTGACACACAAAACACCACACAAAAGTAAAATCGCAACAAGCTTGTCGTTAATACTGGGAACCGCATTAAGCAGTGGCGTTATGTCACCGGTCGCCGCACAAGAAGCAGAAAAAGATATCGAAGTCATTCAGGTATCCGGTATCAGAAGCAGTGTACAAGAGTCGATGGGAATAAAACGTGATTCGTCGGGCGTTGTAGATGCCATCTCAGCGGAAGACATCGGCAAGTTTCCAGATACTAACTTAGCTGAATCCCTTCAGCGCATAACAGGTATTTCTATTAGCAGAAATAATGGTGAAGGTAGCCAAGTCACTGCCCGTGGTTTTGGACCTGATTTTAACATGGTCACCTTAAATGGTAGGACCATGCCAGGCTCTGCTTTACCTGGAGGCGGCGGCACGCCAAATTCCCGTGCGTTCGATTTTTCTGACCTTGCTTCTGAAAGTGTACGGGCTGTGGAAGTGTATAAAACCGGCAGAGCTAGTATTGCAACGGGAGGTATAGGTGCAACGGTTAACATTCGAACTGCGCGCCCGTTCGATGCAGCAGACAACGGTATAATTGCTAGTGTTGGTGCTAAAGCCTTGCACGATACAACGAATCGCGTTGGCGATGATGTTACGCCAGAACTGTCAGGGTTTATTAACTATCTAAACGACGATAATACATTTGGCGTCACATTTACGGGCTCTTTCCAGCAGCGCGACAGTGCAGCACAAGGTGCATTTGTTAATCAATGGAGAGTAAATCCATTTGATGGCACGGTTCCTCAATCTCCAGACCCAGCGAACCCAGACAGCGGTGACCCTGTTGTATTAAATAATGCGCCAGCTATGGGACAACTGTTTGCTATTCCTTCTGACCTTCGTTATTACATGGCAGACCGAGAGCGTGAGAGAACCAATGCACAGCTAACGTTCCAATTTGCACCCTCAGAAAAAATGACGGCTACGCTTGATTATACTTATTCGAAACAAGATCTTTATGAAGCGCGTGCTGAACAGTCTATTTGGATGGACGATAGGTATTTCGCTGAGCTAACTTTCGATGATGAAGCGGTTAAAACACCAATATTAATTTCACAAGAGCGCCGGGATTTGCTTCCTCGTGATTTAGGCTTAGCGCTACAAGAACTTAACCAAGTAAACGAAAATAAATCGATTGGCCTAAACCTTGAGTACTTCGTTAATGATGACTTTACTCTGGTTTTTGACCTTCATAACTCGTCAGCTGAAGGCCGCCCAGATGCCCCTTATGGAACGTGGACAAACTTAGGTCTAGGTGCAAATGTGGTTAAAGGGCAAGGCGTCGACTTTAGCGGTGATTTCCCTGTTATGTTTGTCGATTTTGACGATGCAGCGCGGGATAACTTGAACGGTAACGGCGAGTTAGACCAAGATGATGTAGGCACGTCAATTTTAGATATGAACTTTTCATCGCAAGATACTGAAATTACCCAAGCCCGTCTTGATGGGTCTTACGTAATGGATACTGGAAGCATTAACTTCGGTATAGAGTCGCGCTCTATGGAAAGTACGTCGCTTCAATCGCTAACGCGCCACACCATGGGTAATTGGGGTATAGAAAACCCTGGTGAATTACCTTCGGGCTCGCTAACCCCTCTTGATTTAGCAAGCGAATTTGATGACTTCAATACCGATGGTATGTTTTCTCAAGGTTTTACTGGGAGTGTAGCTGAGATTGGTGCATTTGCAGCGCAGCAGTATGGATTTGACTTAGTTGCTAACAACCCGTTTGCTACCAACAGAACTATTGAAGAAGATATTACCGCCGTCTACTTCGAGCTAGATTTGTCGGGCGAGTTAAACGGAATGGAGTATAACCTGCTTACTGGTGTTCGCTACGAAAATACCGATGTTACTTCAATTGCAAATATTAGTTTGCCCAGCGGTATAGCATGGGAAGGAAATAATGATTTCAATGTACGCTTCGGTAGTGAAATGGAAGACGTTGAAGTGGAAGCCAGCTATGACCATGTGCTTCCTGCGTTAGACTTCGATATTGAAGTGATTGAAAATGTCATCGCTCGATTCTCTTACAGCAAAACAATCGCGCGCCCTACCTATAACAATCTAAGTGCTGCTGCGTCAGTGTCGCCACAAAGTGGACCTACCTTGCTTACCGATAGTATTACTGCAACGGCGAGTTCTGGTAACCCATCTTTGATACCGCTTGAGTCTGATAATTTAGACCTATCCGTTGAATACTATTTTGATGAAACAAGCTATGTGTCGGTGGGCTTTTACGACAAGCGGGTGAAAAATTTTATAGGTAATGAACAAGTTGAAGAGAACGTATTTGGCCTAAGAGATGTGACAAATGGCCCTCGCGCAGAAGCCGCGCGTGCAGAGTTAGAAGCCCGTGGAATACCGGTAAACGATACGTCTCTGTTTAATATGGTTGCTGCTATAGAAAACGGTATTGAATATGACTCATTAACCGATGAACAATTTGAGCAGCAGTTCGATATTCTACCGAACAGCGACGACCCTCTCATCACTTTTATAAACTCAAAGCCAGTGAACAACAAAGCCGCAAATATCTATGGCTTTGAAGTAGCTGCGCAACACTTCTTTGGCGACAGTGGTTTTGGTGTGTTAGCGAACTACACGTCTGTTAAAGGTGATATCGGGTTTGACAATGAAGCGGCACCCTCTATTACTCAGTTCGCGCTAGTGGGATTAAGCGACACTGCAAACCTAGTATTTATGTACGAGAAAGACGCGCTGCAAGCTCGTATTGCATACAACTGGCGTGATAAGTTCTTAGACACTACGTCTCAATACATCAATGAGCCGGGCTATACCGAAGCCTATTCACAAATTGATTTGAGTATCTCCTACGATGTCACCGAAGATTTAACAGTGGCCTTCGAAGGGATCAACATTACTGAAGAAAATATTCGCCGGCATGGACGCACCAGCGCAATGCTGTGGAACTTGGATGAGTTTGGTGCAAGGTATGCGCTAAGTGCTAGATATACATTCTAAAAATTGGGGTGTGTTTGCCCGCTATAGCGCTTAGGGTTGCGCTTTAGCGGGCTTTTTTGTCATAGTGCTGTTTGAATAGTATACAAACAGCTTCGGCACGTGACAGAAACTGAGCTTTTCAAGATAGCGTGGTTATCGTTTTATGAGTAATTCACAAAACCAATGCGGTCTACATCGGGTCGTCATTGTTGGAGGTGGTACTGCAGGGTGGCTTGCTGCTGGCGTTCTTGCAGCGAAGCTTAGTTCAAAACACTCGGTTACCCTTATTGAATCTCCTACTGTGTCATCTATCGGCGTTGGTGAAGGTTCATGGCCGTCACTTCGCGATACTCTTCTGGATATTGGCATTAATGAATCTGAGTTTTTAACCCTATGCCAAGGTGCTTTTAAGCAAGGCTCTAGTTTTGTGAATTGGCGTAAAGGCGGACACCGCTATCACCACCCATTCACTATTCCAACGGGCTACAACGAACTTGATATTCATGCTTATTGGCAAGCTCTTGCGCCCGACATGCCATACGAAGATGCCTTTTCGCTACAATCGGCAATGTGTGCAGCAGGCAAGGCGCCCAAACAAATTGCTACGCCTGACTATGCTCATGTGCTTAATTACGGTTACCACTTTGACGCCACAAAGCTTGCTGATTTATTGAAAAAGCACTGTGTAAACAAGCTGAGCGTTGAACACGTTATAGGCCATATTGCCTCGGTCACTTCACATCCAAATGGCTACATTGAAAAAGTAGTCACAGAATGTGGGCAAGAGGTGTTCGGCGATTTGTTTATCGATTGTTCGGGAAGCAGCGGTTTGCTTATTGATAAGCATTTCAAAGTTCCGTGGGTACCGGTTAAGCACGCTATGCTTAACGATAGAGCTATAGCCTTGCAAGTGCCTTACACAGACAATGATAGCGAAATAAAAAGTACCACAGTAGCTACTGCACAAACTTGTGGTTGGACGTGGGATATTGCATTACAGCATCGGCGAGGTACCGGTCTGGTTTATTCTTCCCAATTCACAAATGAAGAACAGGCAAAGCGGGTCCTTATTGACTATGTTTGTGAACGTTACCCTGGTGCAGACAAGCATGAACTTGCTTTTCGCACGCTATCTTTCGAGCCTGGCTACAGGTCAAAGTTCTGGGTAAAGAACTGTTTAAGTTTAGGTATGTCTTCGGGTTTTGTAGAGCCGCTAGAAGCATCAGCTATTGCCATGGTTGAGCTTGGATTACGTATGCTATGTGAAGCCTTTCCGCATAATAAAGATCACATGGAAATAGTCAGTAAACGCTACAACACACGCTTTGAATACCGCTGGCAGCGAGTCATCGACTTTTTGAAGCTACATTATGTTCTTAGTGATAGAGAAGAGCCTTATTGGGTAGCACAAAGAAGTGATGCTTCAATTCCTGACTCACTTGCTGAGCTGCTTAAACTGTGGAAGTTTCAAAGCCCTTCACGCTTAGATCTTATTGAGAACGAAGAGATTTTTCCCTCTGCCAGTTACCAATACGTGTTGTACGGGATGGGCTTTACTACGTTAGGGTCACCACTACGTTTAAACGAAAAAGATAAGCGTAAAGCACTGCATCTTAGTGAAACGTTGCAACAGACTAAAAAAACCTATTTGCAGGGGCTGCCGACTAATAATGCGCTGCTCAAAGATATCGCAAAGCGCTATTACAATGAGCAGAAACATCTTCACTCGCATACTCAATGTCAGAACTATGGCAACGCTTACGCTTTAAGTGAAAGTGATCGCGCTACAAATTTAAATAACAATTCCTCTTCAGATAAAAAGGACACCTCATATGGCCGTATCGGGTTTAGATAGCAGTAACAATCAAACGCCCGTTAAGAACGTTGTTATTGCAGGTGGCGGTACTGCAGGATGGATGGCGGCCACGGCGTTGACCCGGCTTTTGGGTAAGTCGATAAAGGTTACGCTAGTCGAATCAAAAGATATTGGTATTGTGGGCGTTGGCGAAGCCACTATTCCGCCGATTAGAACCTTTCATAAGTTGCTAGGTATAGACGAAAAAGCCTTTATGCGCGCTACCCAAGCCACGTTCAAACTAGGTATAGAGTTTGAAAATTGGCGTGAACAGGGTCACAGCTATATCCACTCGTTTGGTATTACCGGAAGAGAGTGCTGGGCAGGCGAGTTTCACCACTTTTGGCTACGGGCTAAAGAATATGGTTTCGGCGGTGAATTTGGTGATTATTGCCCTGAACTTATTGCCGCTAAGCAGAATAAATTTGCTACATCAGAAGCTATGCCGCTTAACTTTGCTTATCACTTTGATGCCGTCGCCTACGGTCGATTTTTAAAAACGTTAGCCTGCGAAGCTGGGGTAACGCACAAGGAAGGAGACATAGAAAAGGTCGTTGTTTGCCCGCAATCAGGCAATATCCAGTCTCTACAATTAGCAAGCGGTGAAGTGGTAAACGGTGACTTCTTTATAGACTGTACAGGCTTTAAAGGCCTGCTTATTGAACAAGCGCTTCATACTGGATACGACGATTGGCAGCACTATTTATTTTGCGGTAGAGCAGTAGCCATGCAAACGGAGCTTACTGTGCCACCTGTGCCGTACACTAAAAGCGTAGCACATCAAGCGGGCTGGCGTTGGCAGATTCCACTTCAAGAGCGAATGGGCAACGGATTAGTATTTTGTAGCCGCTTTATGAGCGATAGTGAAGCAATAGATACACTTAAATCGCAGGTAACAGGTGCGCCAATTAATGAACCCAGAGTCATCCGTTTTACGCCTGGAAAACGCAGGCGCGGTTGGAATAAAAACTGCGTAGCGTTGGGGCTATCCAGTGGCTTTATTGAGCCACTGGAGTCGACCAGCATTCATTTAATCATGACTGGCCTTATACGCTTAATGCGTTTATTCCCTTTTGATGGTATCACCCAAAGCGCAATCGATGAATACAACAACAAGTTTGATAGCGAAATGTCGACCATACTCGATTTTATTGTTATGCATTACAAGGTGACACAGCGTGAGGACAGCCCTTTTTGGCAGCAGTGTCAGCGCATGGATATTCCGCCGTCACTCAAACACAAATTAGCTTTGTTTGCCGAGTCTGGCCGAGTGTTTTTAGATGACGGAGATATCTTCCGCGTCGATTCTTGGACTCAGGTATTGATGGGCCAAGGCATGACGCCCAAGCAATATCACCGCGTTGCCGATGAGATGAGTGAGAAGTCTTTAAAGCAGTTTATGGCAGGATTAAAGCAGCAGGTGGACAATCATGTAGCTAAACTCCCCTCCCACGAGGCCTTCTTAACACAGTATTTGAGTTGAGTTATAAGAAGCGTTAGTTGTTAACGACAAATAGTGCGTTAACGGTGAGCCAAGCAGCTCCTAATAAAAGAGTTACCAAACACACTGCATCAGAACCCTACCCAGCTAGAAATCTGGGTTTAGTGCTATCTAAATTGGGAAAAACGCAAACAAAGTACTGGAAAAAATAATCCGGTTTGTAGTTAGCGGTAGTTTGTTACTGTAAATGATTGCTACTTTGCAATTAAACGGTAGATTTCTACCGAAATGTTGCTAATATTTAATATTTAACGGTAATAAACTACTGGATAAATGATGCGAACAGTCACACTGCAATTATTTAATCAAGGTCAATGGTGGGATGCTGCTACTTTGTGTTTCTCTGATGAGCGGAGCAATGCAAGTTGTTCGCTGTATTATGACCATGAATATATTGCTAAGGTCGCAAGCTATGAGGTTAAAGATTGCTGGGCATGCTCCGTCAATGCACCTATTAGCATTGTTCCTAAAGACTACCCTCATTGGCCAGCTCTATTAGATGATATTTTGCCGGTGGGTAAGTCTCGAGACTGGTGGCTCAGTTATCTTAATGTCAGTCGCTCAGACGAGTTTCAGCAAAATTACGCACTGCTGACTAATGCTTGTATGTCGCCCGTTGGTAACTTAAGAATAAAAGAAGCCGTACCGAAAGAAGCTAATAACGACTCTCGCCGTTTTCCAATTGAGAACGTGATTTCATTGCAATATGACTTTTTAGAGTATGCTAATGAACAAGGCGCCGCAGTAGGAGGGGCGACAGGAGCTGGTGGTGTTGCACCAAAACTGCTACTCATGCTTGAAAACGGCAATGTTTTCATTGATGGGGACTTTGCAGGAAAGCCGTTGACCGCCACACCTTATTTAACCAAGTTTGCGAGAAATAGACGCTCAGCTCGAGATAACAATATCTTAAAAGCTGAGGGCGTTTTTTATAAGGCACTTTCGGAGATCCTGCAAGGTACCAATGTTTCAACCATTGATGTTGAAAAGCTAAAAATATTAGAAGATAAACACAGTGGCCAAGCTAGTTTATGGCTACCTCGCTTTGACGTCCTCATAGAAAGTGGTGTAGCTAATCGTATTGGATTGGAAAGTATTTATTCAATCATTAATGCCGAACCTGGCAGCTATCAAGATCATTTTTATGTGATGGAGACGGTGTGGCGAAGAATAAATTCTGCAACTCAAATGACGAAAAACGAATTTGCTAAGCAATATGTTGTGAGAGATTTTTTAAACATTGTCTTCGGCAACTCAGACAATCACGGCCGCAACATTTCATTTTTAAAATTTGACGGCGATATTTGTTTTGCACCCATCTATGATTTTGCTCCTATGAAAGCCGATGAAGAAGGCATAACCCGTTTATTCAAGTGGGGGCGAAATTGCGAAGTAGGTGGGCACGTTAACTTTTTAATCATTGCAGAGCAGCTTTCAGATTTTTGTGAGCCTAATGAAATGATTTTATATCTACGGCAACTGGCAGAAAAATTAATCGACTTGCCTGAGAGATTGAAAAGATTACATTGCCCAGATGAGATATTAAATTTTCCGGCGATTGGTTTTAGTAACATTAAAACTAAGTTAGTAGCAATGGGAGTCTATGATGGTTAGGTTGACTGGCGAACAACGAAAAGAAATTTTGACTCAGCTTGAAAATGATCTTGCGACCAATGTTATTAGCATAGGCGATCTAGTAAAGCAGGTTCGTACCCAACTTTATGGCATGACCCAAACACAGTACGCGAAATTTATTAAGGTATCTGATAAAACATTGCGCGATATCGAGAAAGGGAATACCGATCCTCGCGTCTCGGTACTAAATAAAATTTTAGCGCCTGGCGGTTTTCAACTTTCTGTTAGATCAGTTCACCGCGATATATAACATTATTTTTGACACGCATTGAGTCATGGAGCTTCATAAAAAATAAAAAGCCCAGTATGACTGGGCTCTAACGGAGGTTGTTGGACTCCAACGGATATTATTCTATATTCTGGATCTGCTCGCGCATCTGCTCAATCAGTACTTTAAGTTCAACCGCCGATTGTGTGATGTCGGTGCTGATAGATTTTGAACCTAACGTGTTCGACTCGCGGTTAAACTCCTGCATCATGAAATCTAAACGGCGACCCACTGCCCCACCCTTTTTAAGGATATTGCGGGTTTCTTTGACGTGGGCGTTTAGGCGATCTAGTTCTTCGGCAACATCCACTTTTTGCGCAAGCATGATCATCTCTTGTTCAAAACGGCCTGCATCAAGCTCTACCTTTGCTTCTTCAAAGCGGGTTTGCACTTTTTCTCGCTGCCACACCATGATTTCAGGCATACGCGCGGCTACTTTCTCCGCTTCAACTTCAATGGCATCTAGGCGCTGCGTGATCATACCTTTAAGGGCTTCGCCTTCTGTAGCGCGAGCACTGATAAAGTCGTTTAACGCTTGATCGAACGCCGCCATTACGTCGCCGTGAATGGTATCCATATCAGTCTCTTCAGCAGCAATCACGCCAGGCCAGCGCAAAACATCAAGCGGGTTAACGCCGGTAGACTGACCATGTGACTGCACCCAATCAGCGGCGTGAAGCACTTGCTTAGCCAACTCTTCGTTTAAGCTTAGCTTGGTTACAGCAGCATCGTTCGCGGTAAAGCGTAGCGCACATTCCACCTTACCTCGGGCTAGCTTTTTACGAAAACGCTCGCGCAAAACCGGCTCTAACGAGCGGAACTGTTCCGGTAAGCGAAAATAGGTTTCTAAAAAGCGTTGGTTAACCGAGCGTATTTCCCATACGGCTGAGCCCCACTCTTTTTTGGTTTCTACGCGCGCAAACGCTGTCATGCTGTAAATCATAAATGTCCTTTAAATTTAACTGAAAGCCTGCAAAAACAACCCGAACGTCGTGTTGTATACGTGAATTTCTACAGCAGGTTTTCTTGTATTTTGTATATTAGCGCACATTTAGGTAATTCAATAAGCAAACATGTAAAGTTCGTTTTTATCGGTCACGGGTAATGCGTTATACTTAGGCGCAATTTCGTAGCTACATCGAATTTACAGGGTTTGACCGCGAATTGAGCTTTCTATTCCCATATCGCACGAAAAACCTGTAAAGCGCTACCTTTTTTAAGCATTTACGTTGTGGAGAACACTATGCGTCCAAGCGGCAGAACCGCCAGTCAAATTCGCCCTGTTACTATTACTCGCCAGTACACTTGCCATGCAGAAGGCTCTGTTTTAGTAGAGTTTGGCAACACTAAGGTGTTGTGTAATGCGACGGTGGAAGAAGGTGTACCACGCTTTATGAAAGGCCAAGGTAAAGGTTGGGTTACCGCAGAGTACAGCATGCTTCCACGTGCAACCCATACGCGTAGCGGTCGTGAAGCGGCCCGTGGTAAGCAAGGTGGTCGTACGCTAGAGATTCAACGTCTAATTGCGCGCTCACTTCGCGCGGCGATTGATTTAAAACTTCTTGGTGAAAACACCATTACGTTAGACTGCGACGTTATTCAAGCCGATGGCGGTACGCGCACGGCCTCTATTACTGGTGCATGTGTTGCTCTTGTTGATGCGCTTACCTATATGCGTGCAAAAGGCATTATCAAAACTAACCCGCTTAAGCACATGATTGCTGCACTTTCGGTGGGCATTTATGAAGGTACACCAATCGCTGACCTTGAGTACACTGAAGACTCTGAGGCAGAAACAGATATGAACATAGTGATGACCGAAACCGGTAAGCTGATTGAGGTTCAAGGTACTGCTGAGGGTGAACCCTTCTCGTTTGAAGAGCTTGATGAATTATTGAAAATTGGTAAGCACGGCTTACGCGAATTATTCGATATTCAAAAAGCGGCGCTTGCGTAAGCGAGGCAATTAAGCGTATTTAACGCCTACGTATTAGTTAGTAATTAAGAGGTCATCATGAAAGCGTTTCAGCGTGATTTTATCGAGTTTGCCATTGAACGTGGCGTACTAAAATTTGGCGAATTTACTTTAAAGTCTGGCCGCGTTAGCCCTTACTTTTTTAATGCAGGCTTATTTAATCGCGGCGGCGATTTGGCCAAGCTAGGGCGTTTTTACGCTGATGCGCTAATGGATGCAGGTGTCGAGTTCGATGTACTGTTTGGTCCAGCGTATAAAGGCATTCCTATTGCGACGACTACCGCCGTAGCACTGGCCGATAGCCACAACCTTGACGTACCTTATTGCTTCAACCGTAAAGAAGCAAAGACCCACGGTGAAGGCGGCAATTTAGTTGGCAGCCCACTAGAAGGCAAGGTTATGCTGGTAGATGACGTGATCACCGCGGGTACCGCTATTCGTGAATCAATGACATTAATTGAACAGCAGCAGGCAAGTTTGTCTGGCGTATTGATCGCATTAGACAGACAAGAGCGCGGTAATGGTGAACTGTCAGCTATTCAAGAAGTAGAACGTGATTTTGGCACTCAGGTGATTTCTATCGTATCGCTAGCCGATGTTGTGGCTTATCTGACTGAGAAAGGCGGTTTTGAAAATGAAATCAGTGCCATTAACGCCTACCGTGAAAGCTATGGCATCTGATTTTGATGGCGCCTTCAGCGCGGCAAGTCAGCATTTAGACGCGCTAGGTTTACGTTGCCCTGAGCCGGTGATGATGGTGCGTTTAAATATTCGTAAGCTGGCCGATGGGGAAACCTTATCGGTCACGGCTGACGATCCCTCAACGGCAAGAGATATTCCTAGCTTTTGCCGTTTTATGGACCATACGCTGGTTGCGTCTCAAACAGAGACCTTGCCTTACCAATATGTTATTAAAAAAGGGCGCGCTTAAGCGCCCTTTTATCATTCAAATTTAGGCTCTTAGCGCCTTCCATTTAAATTTCCTACTCTACCTTTCTGTACTTTGCTTCTAGCGCACAATAAAGGCCGAACATAACAAAGCCTGCGCCTACTGCGGCAATGAGATAAGGGCCGAAGGGCTGCTTCATTAAGGTTTCTAGTGCTTTTTGTAATCCACCCGCTTGGGATGGGTTACTTAATATGGCGGCAAGGATAAAAAAGCCACCTACTAAGGAATAAACGACCCCTCTTGCGGTATACCCTAGGCGACCCGTTACTTTCACACTCTTTCTAATGCGCTGATTTAAAGCGTGTAGTGAAAATTTCTTTAGAAAGTCAGCAGTGTAAGCATGTTTGAACTGCACAACGGCAAATATAATGATGCAAAGGCCGATCGCGGCTACAAGCCACAGTCCCCACTCGTATTGCATTAGAAATTCACTCACTTTCTTTCCGCTCCCTTGCGATGATGAGCTACTTTGTATTTCTAATAAGGTTTTACCTCCCGCGTAAGCAGCAACAAAATAGAACGAGCCTGATATAAAGAAGAACAGCTTATTTATGATGTGAATGAACCAACTGTCGTCGTCAGATTTGTCGGTAATAAAAATCTGAAGCCAACGCCAACAGGCATAGCATGCTAAGCCAAGAACTAGAATGCCTAATAAGATCTGCCCGAGTGGTTGCTCTTTAAGTGTAAGAAAGACATTGGACTGAGAGGCTTTTTCACGGTTAAGCGCAGTAAATACAGATGTAAGAATGAAGACACCAAGCATAACGTACATGACTGTCTTGGCGCTATACCCCGCTCTAGCGGTTATCTCTTTCCATTTAGACGAAGGTTCCACGGTGTCCTCTCATAGCTTAATTGCAAAATAAAAACGATTTCGTTACTTATTCTGTATCAAGTTATGTTCCGTTTTGCTCCCGTCTGTATTTTGCGCTTGTGAGCTAGCGTTTCAGATTAACGTTCTGAACTGTCTGCAACGGCTTTTAGCAGCAGGTTTTGAAGCGTGCGTTTGCTGTGAGCACAATTGCAGTGGACATCTGTCATATGTAGAACTTCACCTTTAAGCATTTTTTGAAGTACAGATGCTCTCACACTTAAAGAGACAAAGCCGTCTTCATTTGGGATTTGTTTCGACATCATCATTTGCTCCTTCAACTGTTTGATTTAATGCAGAGCTGCAGAAGCAAGCTGTCTGCTAATTTGAGGTTCGTAGGTTTGCTCTAGCGTGTGCTGAATGGCGGATATAAGCCTACATACAGACGGGTTAGTGGCATGCAAAGGCAATATGGCAATTAGCTGCTGTTGGCACTCCTGCAAAATTGCGTGAGATTCTTGTTTTTTGTGCTCTTGAGCAAGTAAAGAAGATAAGTACATGCCCATAGTGCCAAACGCGAGTACATCTTCTTGCACAGCGCTCACTTTTTGAGAGGATGTGGGCTGCAGCGCGTTGAGAATAGCTTTAGCCGCTTCAAAGGCTTGATAACCTAACTCTCTGGCATAATCCAACTTACCCTGTTGATGGGCTTTCTGCGTTTGTGCCTGCATTGCTAAGCGATGCTCTCGTGCGCTTGAAGGGTTTAGCTGTAGCCACTTTCTATAAACTGGGCATAAACGTTGAACATTCATATAAGCACCTCCTGTTTTTTATAACATTAGTGCAAATAAGAATCATTATCAAATGTAAAGTTCAAAAAATCTATTAGCGTAATTTGAAATGGGGATTTAGGGGGAGCTCACACGATTTGGTTGATGCTATTTTGATAGCTTTAGCGCCCTCAAATCGAAAGGCTTTTCAATTAGGAGAGCATATTAGACAGCCACCACAATAAAACTACCACCAGCGTGATAGCAAACACGGCTTTCATCTTGTAGCGTTTTATAAGTTGCTCTGCTTTGTCACCTGCGTAATACACCACTACTGCAAGGCCAAAATAGCGAATAGCGCGGGCAATAACCGTGGCTAAAAGGAATAGCGGGAGTGAGTATTGGGTGGCGCCAGCAGCTAACATGGCCACTTGAAAAGGAATAGGCGCAATGCCTAGCGTCATCACAAACCAGAAGCCTTGATTTTGCATTTGTTGTTTAACGCTGTCGAACTGATCTTGACTAAAGAAGGTATCAATCACCCACTGGCCAACAAGGTCGAAAAGGTAATAGCCAAGGGCATAGCCGAAAACAGCGCCAATCACACAGCCCACGGTAGCCATTAATGCAATTTTCCATAGCGACTCTCGTCTAGCTTGCATTAACGGCACCATAACAGCTTCAAGCGGTATAGGAACAATGGTCGATTCTAAAAATGACGCTAAGGTAATGCCCTTTAACATATGTTTAGAGTCAATAAGCTTTTTGGTTTTGTGCTTAACCTTTTTACCTAGTGCCATGTAACCTCTACCACTTTTATTGTTTTACTGCTTGTAAACTACCCCGTCTTTCATCACAAAAGACACGCTTTCCATAAGTGATATATCGTCAAGCGGGTCGCCTTGAACAGCAACAATATCTGCTAACTTACCTTGTTCTAACGTACCTAAAATGTCGCTTATACCCAGTAAATCTGCGCTATTAACGGTAGCACTAAGAAGTGCGTCAGCGGGTTTCATGCCTGCTTCAACCATTAAAGAAAATTCCTGTGCATTATCGCCATGGGCCGATACACCACTGTCTGTACCAAAAGCAATTTTTACGCCCGCTTTGTGCGCTTGTTCAAAGGTATTTTGAATTAAGGGGCCGATGGCTGCTGCTTTCGGGCGAACTAGCTCAGGGAAAAAGCCATCAATCTTGGCTTTATCTGCTACAAACTTCCCAGCCAATATAGTAGGTACATAATAGGTGCCGTGTTTCTTCATTAGTTTGCGAATTTCATCGTCCATATAGGTACCGTGCTCAATAGAATCAACACCAGCTTCTATCGCGCGTTTCATGCCTTCTTTACCATGGGCATGCACAGCTACCGTCATGCCGTAATCTTTCGCGGTATCGACAATCGCTTCTAATTCGTCGGTCATAAACTGAGGGTTTTGGCCACTTTTGGCTACGCTTAGTACGCCACCAGTTGCAGTAATTTTGATTAGGTCAGCACCATCTTGATAACGGGCCCGTACTGCTTCGCGGGCTTCCACTTCGCCATTAACTACACCCTGCTTAGGGCCTACATCTGGTCGAAGCAAGTGAGACATACCATTGCTTGGGTCAGCATGTCCGCCTGTAGTCGCAATAGATTTAGCTACCGTGTAAATACGTGGGCCGGTAGCATAGCCTTTCGCAATAGCATTTCTTAAAGCCACGGTTTCGTTATAGCCATCACCAAGGTTACGCACTGTGGTAAAGCCTGCATCTAAGGTTATTTCTGCATAGTTTGCTGCACGCAATGCGTAATCGGCTTCATTAAGTGAAAAACGTTCTAAGTAGGTTTGCGGACCGCCGTGTTGCGACGATAAATGAACATGCATATCCATTAGACCGGGCATAACCGTTGAAGCGCTTAAATCGATAACGGTGTCGCCTTTTTGTGGCTTAGCAAACCCTTTCTTTATCTCTGCTATTTTGTTGCCTTCAATAACAATGGTCATTTTTTCTTGAAGTGATTTTGAGGTGCCAGTAAACACTTTTCCCGCATGTATAAGGGTATCGGCAACCGCAGAAAAAGGTGATGAGATTAGTGCGCTGGTAATCGCAAGGGTGAGCAAAGGCTTTTTCATGATGTAGGTCTTCTTTTGATTGTTTTATAGACTACATCGAATGTAATGCACACAAAGAAATAACGCAAAATAAAGTGCTATTAATGACATGTTGATGGTGACAAATATTTTAATAGTAAGTGCAAGTTACAGACGCAAAATAGTTGTCAACACTAGTAGCGTAACCACAAGTTGCTTATCCATCAGTAACGTGAGAATAGAAAACGCGAATTAGGGCGTTTGAAGTATTTCGCCCAATATGAAGGTCGTACCGCTAGATTGAATACTAAATTGCGTATTCGAACCATCCGATGACTCTTCGGCTTGTTCTAGCAGCTGGTAATAAGTGTTTTGATGTAGCCTTGCCCATAGATTTCTACGAACGCGAATGTAAGGAATGGGTGTTGCCTGGGGGTCCTGAATAGCTTTTGGTGGAACTCGAAGTTCTAGCTGATCTTCGCGCTCTAAGGAAATAACGTCGCCGGTTTGCGTAGTAAACACATAGGTGCTGCAGCTAGCAGATTCACCTTCTTGCTCAACTTCACTCGCCTTGCCGCATTTATTCTTTTCTATATGCCACTGGGTAATGAGAAAGGGCGTGTCCTCAACAGTGATCCCTACCTTTTCGACAGGTGTCACTAAAAAGTACTTATCGCCTTCTCGCTTCAGAACAGAGGCAAAAAGCTCGACCAGGCTTGCCCGCCCTATAGGGCTGCCCTCGTAAAACCATCGGCCATCAAGGGCTATCGTCAGATTAATATCACCACAAAAATCTGGATTCCATTGGTCAACGGGGGGCAAAGGGCGCGCTTTTGAAGACGTGCCCTTAAGCTGATGTTGAAACCTAGTTAGATCCACGCTCTTCTACCAAAACTTTCAATTCGCGTAGTTTCGCTTTAATACGACGCATATTGTCTGGTCCGGTACGCAGTAGCTGCTTTTGCGGCTCACTAAGGCTTTCTAAACGATCGTCTGCATACTTATATGCTACCGAATCTGTATATACCTCAACAGGAACAGGTACTTCTGGTGTATCAAGTAACTGGTCGATGGCGTTTAGCAATACGCTGTTAAAGTCTTGATCTGGACTACCAATTTCTGCAAACTTCGCTTGGATATCGTCTTTATAAATACCGTAGATATTAAGCAGCGCTTCATTATCGAACGACTCCAGCATATCTACATAGGGCGTATATCGTTTATAACTTGCAGCATCAATCCACTGTTTTCCCGCTTGAGAATAAACCCGGAAGTTTTGTTCTGGCGGCGTAAGTAGTTGATGGTTTGGCGCCATCTCATCATTCGCGAGATTAGCTACAGAGACAACAAACCGTTGAATAAGACCTTCGTTAACCAGCATACGGTTTACGGTTTCTTCATTTGCAGAAGAACTTTCAATTAATGACGCTTTGACTGCTGGATCGCTAGTATCTAATGGCTCTGGATCAGGCTCAACGGGCTCTGGAAGTGGCTCAACGTCGTCTTTTTCTTCAAGCTCAACGGTGGGTGCTGGTTGAGTAGGTTCAAAAATCTCTGGCTCTTCCGGTGCTGTGACTTCCGGCTCGGTCACTTCAGGTTCAGGCGTAATGACTGGCTCAGGCTCTTCGTCACTTGGCCAAAAAACTACAGCCAGAATAACGATAAGAAGGATGCCGACAATAATAAAATGTGGGCCTAACGATTTCTTTTCTGACGATTCGCTCATAATGACTCCGCTACAAAAATATCCTTTCGGTAATACTACCAGAGATAACACCCAAAATTAGAAAATCAATCAAGAGAAATGTTCCCTCAAAATTCAAATTCCTTATTCTGAACAGATTTTAACGTTTAAAAGACAGTTTCCGATTAGTTTTCATCCAAAAATTAGTGGGAACTCCCCATTTTTTTGATCTTCCAGTTCGCCATACAATGTAAACGTGAAAGTAATTTTTAAAACAATTGTTTAACATTTGGGGCTTTGTGTACTAATGTGTTGATTAATCATTGAAAAGCAAATGCTAGAGCACTGCTATTTACAGTAATTAACTAACATTTTGACTCCTTAAGTCCCAGTGTTACCTAAATGTGCCCTTGTAGGATAGTAAGCGTGAGTAAATTCAAATCATATCATCCAAAGTTACACCGAGCCGTTACACGGTACACTGCTATTCAATACGTTATTGCACTAGGGATAATGCTTTACCTGTTTTTGAATATGCATAGTCTGCCACCGCATCATCAACTAATTACTGTAATAACCGTGGTTGTTATGGGCATACAAAATGGCTTTATCTTGTCGAGAGCAAAAGTTGCACTTGCTGTAGAAGGGCCTCGGTTGCTGGTTTTCCCACTGTTATGGATAGCAAATGGAATGGGGGTCGCTGCTCTTGTGTACACCGTTTTTTCTATTGTTTCGTTGTTGGTTTTAGCCAACGCAGTGCGACATAAAAATCACCGCCCTCCACTTCATCTTGTGAATGAACCTGAAAACCTCGCATAGCGTATAACTGTCATTATCTCGCCCTGAAAATCAACGTACATAAAATCAAGCAGGGCGAGCGTAATGCGCACGCTGATTTCATGAGGTAGTAAAATGCATAAATTTTATTTTCGGGACATTGAAGAGTCGCCGACGGTTATCGATTACTTAGAAGTTCAATCTTATGAAATGAACGTCTATTTGGTTTATCTGACTATCGATAAACAAAGCGGTATGCTTTACGACAATAAAGACAAGCCAATGCGTTTTTTTAGTGCCGGGCACATTCGTGAAGCGTTCGCTCATTGTCGCGTTCAGCAGGCTGTAATGAAGCACGATACACCGTACGACGAGATGATAGGTAACCCGCCGAAAAGCAAAGAGCAGATGGCCTTACCTTTTAGTATGGAACTGCCCTACTAAACGCAACGCAATCTACCCAATACTGCCGGCTCAGTGCTATTAGAAGTGTAAAAACTGGGCGAAGGCATTAAGCAAAGTCTTCGTCCTTTTCCGATAATCCCAATCTTAAACAAGCATTATTCAAACAAGCAGCATAAAGCGCGGTAGGATTTATCGTAAGATGGGACTAAACCTTGTTAAGAGCAAAGCCAGTTGCCCGCGACCTTGCGCATATCCACTTTGGCTTGCAACCGCTTCGCTAACAAAAATAAACCTCCGAGCTTTCTATGTATAAAGAGCGCATCGACCGGCGGAGTGTGCCAAAAGTTATGTTCCATTGTAAGCGACATTCCTTTTTCGTGAAGTCTTGCGACTAAATCACTTTTTCCAAAGTCATAAGCCCCCTCAAAGCGAATGGCTTCACAGGCTTCCATGCCTATAGCTATGACTGCATCAACTTGCATTTTAGAATGACTGTCATCAATAAGCCCGATATTGTATGCAGCTTGTTGCATCAGTGCTTTATCATTGTCTGCGGCGCTCTTAAGTAAAGTTTGGTATTGCTGAGATATATTTTCAGGCACTTCGCGAGTAGCGCCAAAATCTAGCAGCACGATTTCCTTGGTATCAGGTTTAAACTGATAGTTGGCTAAGTTAGGGTCGCTTTGCAGCAGCTTAAAGTGGAAAACTTCATTAAAAAACAACGTCATTAACGCAGTCATTACGGCGTCTCGGACTTCCTGAGGCTCATCAATTAGCACATCCAAATCTTTCGCATCGATATAGTCCATGGCTAATACCGTGCTTGTGGTAAGTGGTGCATAGGTTTTTGGAATAATAAACGCGCTTTGTTCTTCACATCGGATATCAGCGGCTTCAACAAAGCTGCGATAACGATTGAGCATATCGGCTTCTCGTTCGTAATCCGCTTCTTGGTGAAGCTGCGCTTTGGCTTCCTGCAACAGCGGGCCTATATCTAATGATTTTGGCACCAAGCCCGTAAGCTTTATAAGTGTAGCTACGTTATCCACATCGCTATCAATACTCTTTTTCACGCCAGGGTACTGTACTTTTACCGCTAACATTTTACCGTCCATAGTAATAACTTTGTGAACTTGGCCTATGGAGGCTGCAGCAACAGGGGCAAAGGAAAAGTAAAGTAAGTCATCTTGCCATTTGTCGCCCCAAGACTGATTTAATGTGTCTATTAGCTGGCCCTTGGGCATGGGGTCAGCATCGTCTCGTAAACGTCCTAAAATGGCGGCGAGTTCTTCGGGTAAAAAGTCTCCTGCATCCATGGAAATGAGTTGCCCTAGTTTCATTGCAGCGCCACGCATACTGGCAAGCTGATCGGCAATATTGGAAATATTCTTTGGTGTTAAAAGCAGCGAAGATAGGACCGGCTTCTCACCTTTTAGCAGCTGGCCTGCGCCCTGAGAAACCACATTACCTGCAATCCTACCTGCTAACGTGCCTAAACGACCTATACGCGATAAACGAGACGAGGGTACTGACTTACTTGAACGGGTTGGCGACTCGGAAGATTTAGTTGGCTTCTCTGCCATAGGTTCACTCTGTTTTATTTAAGACGGAAAGGAATATTAATTTTTATGGTCTAAAGCATAGCTTAAAAAGTACTCTGACCCTTTATACATTTAAGTAGAGTGGCTGGATCGGGTATAAGAGCCATAAATCACCAAATAACTAAATGAATTGCTTGATAGTAGTGTTGAGATTATAGAATCAGGAAGAGATGTAAAAATAAGATTGAGCACTGCATAAGTGTGCGGATTACACAGTGCTATATATTTAGATGATTTGAGAAATAAATTGAAGCACTAGACCAATGACACTGCCATAAGCAAACCCAGCCCATCCGCTTGCTGTTCTGTAACGCCAAAGCGCAGCACCAAAGAATCCGCACCATAGCATTGCAGAATAAGTTGATATTAGGCCCCCGCCCATGCCTGTATCGGGCAGAAATAACATTACGATAAATGTCAGTGCCATGGCGCCGCTCAACAGCACCCACATGATATTTTTCTTATCAGCGAACGCATTGCTGTTTTTACCCTTTGCTAAATTAGCATCTGGGGTTAGTTCTGCATTTACCTTTTGTTCAGCGCGCTCTGCTGCGTTAGCAGTACGCATTTTTCTAGCGCGGCGCTCGCTTCTTGATTGGGTTTTCTTGACCTGTGAAGGCAACGGTGCTGAAGCGCTATCGGTCATGATATACCTCATTAATTAGGTGTCAGTAACGTATTTATCTATTGATAAGGTAGAGCATGCCTTAAGCTATGACTATAAGACTTCGGTCTCACATCGACATCATGGAGTAAAACTTCTTATACGGAGAGTAAAGAGCGGATTTTTGCGCAGTCGATATAGGTATTTGCCTACTCAGTTCGAATCAAAGGGCATTTGAGTCAGGGGTATTCGAATTAGGGAACTAAAAAGTTAGTCATTAAAAAAGCCCACTAGCATTCACCGTCGATCAACGATGAAAGCTGGTGGGCTTTTCACAAGTTACTCAGCTAAATATTTAGTGATGGTCGCTATTTTGACTTTTAAAGCTCACTTCCAGCAGATTTACGCTATCAGCAAAGGTGAGGGTTTTAATATTGCCCTTGCCTTCTACATTTAGCGTATTCACTTGCTTCGGCCACAAGTCGCGTAATGCATCGTGGCGAATTTTAACGCCTTCTAGCACAGGCGGCTCAGCGGTTTCTTGATAAACCCAAAAGTGCTTACCTTCAACTTCGAAGCCCACATCAGCAAGTTCTAACGATTCGCCTGCCGCGTTTAAGATAGCAAAATGCTTAGCAACGTAATCGGCAAACTGCTGCTGCGTTTTAACGTCATCCATAATATCTGCATGCTTGTCGAACAAAGCTTTAACCGCGTGCTCAGCATCATGCAAATTAAAGCGGTGCATCACTTCAATATTTTCTGTTCTAGGGTTGAACAGTACCGTTGTAATCGCGGCTTTTATTTGATGCGCTTGAGCAGTCGTGCTGAACGACATTGCGCTAACTAGTAGCGCAGCCGCAATAGCTAACCCACCAACGCTTGCAAGCAGAGCATGAGAGCTCTGCAGCAGGCGGGCTAAAGACAACTTATTCGTCATCTTTATCCTCGTCGTCAGTTTTTAGCTCGGTCTTTGAATCGTGCATAAGGTCGCGGTACTCGTAAGTGTTACGCGGCTTATTCTTATACGCTTCAATACGCGAAGGAATGATACGACGTGGGTAGTGGTTGTTTTCCACATCTACGTCCGCTGTTTCCCAATGCGGGTCAACCGTCACGCTTACCAACTCTTTGTCTTTGTCGGTAACAATAAGCTTGCTAACGGCTTTAGGTGTACGACGCCAGATTTCTGCTGGAATGCGCATTTCTTCTTTCGTACCGTCTTCAAAGGCTAGCTCAAGAATAATCGGCATTACCAAACCACCTTTGTTGCTAAAATCTAGCACATAGTAGTTTTTGTCTTCTTTTACAGCACGTTCAAAGGCTTTACGCTCCCAAGGTTCAAGCTTATCAAGGAACTTCTTGTATTTGTTGCGCTCTTTGTTGGTTACAGTATAGCGGTCGTTTTCGTCGTAAAAGTCACTGATATCTTCAAAACGATCTACCCACAGCTTTCTACCTTCTTCTTTATTGCGAATATCGGTAAGTGACTTAGGCTTTTCCATTTCCGCTTCGCGCTCGCGAGCAAAGTCGATATCTGGGTCTTCAGTGTCTAAACGCAGCTTGTATACGCTGTCTAAGCTAATATCTACGTGATCTGTGGTGTAAAACCAACCCCTCCAGAACCAGTCTAAATCAACACCCGAGGCTTCTTCCATGGTGCGGAAGAAATCTGATGGTGTAGGACGCTTAAACATCCAGCGCTGCGCGTATTCTTTAAATGCGAAGTCAAACAGCTCGCGGCCAAGGATAGTTTCACGCAGAATGTTGAGCGCTACAGCAGGCTTGGTGTAAGCATTTGGACCAAGGCGAAGTACCGAGTCAGACTGCGTCATAATTGGAACCTGCGTCTGAGACTTCATGTAGCCTGTGATATCGCGTGGCTCTACACCCCATGGAATTGTTGGGTCCCATTCGCGACCAGCAACGCCATCTAGGAAGCTATTAAGACCTTCATCCATCCACGTCCACTGACGCTCATCAGAGTTTACTGTCATAGGGAAGTAGATATGGCCAACTTCGTGAATAACTACGCCAATTAGGAAGCGTTTCTCAGCTAGCGAGTAGGTGCGTGAACCGTCATCACGAAGTTCTGTACGCGGGCCGTTAAAGGTGATCATGGGGTATTCCATGCCGCCAACTGGACCATTTACTGATTGGGCTACTGGGTAGGGGTAATCGAAGCTAAAACGGCTGTAAACATCCATAGTGTGGATGATTGACTCTGTTGAATACTTCTGCCACAGCTCACCACCTTCTTTCGGGTAGAAGGACATTGCCATTACAAGCGGCTGAGTGTCACCACCTTGCTGGTAGCCACGTGCATCCCATGCAAACTTACGCGACGAAGCCCAAGCAAAATCACGTACGTTATCCGCTTTAAAGGTCCAAGTCTTAAGCTTAGAGGTGCCTTCTTTTTCGTTTTCAATCGCTTCTTCAGGTGAAACGATGAATACGATACGGTCAGCTTTTTCTGCTTTTTTCAGTCGATCCCGTTGTGTTTTAGTTAGCACGTCTTTCGGGTTTTGAAGCACACCTGTTGACGATACGATGTGGTCAGCTGGAACCGTGATATCTACTTCGTAGTTACCGAACTCTAGCGTGAACTCACCACGGCCAATAAATTCTTTATTAGTCCATGCTTCGTAGTCGGTGTATGCCGCTAGGCGTGGGAACCACTGTGCTAGCAAGAAGATGTCGTTACCACCTTCACGCTCATCATCTGGGAAGTGCTCGTAACCCGCACGTGCTGAAACGGCATCTTCTTCTACAATATTGAATGCAAAATCGATATCGAATGTAACTTTGCTACCCGGCTTTAACGGCTTTGCTAAGTCAACTCGCATTAAGGTACCGACAATGGTGTGGCGTAAATCATTGCCCGCTTTGTCTTCAACGCGAGAAATGGTGTAGCCCAGCTCGTTGTCGTCAACAAACTGCTGACGGCGCAGTGCACCCATGCTTAATTTTGCGGGCGTATTGCCACTTGCGGCTTGCGTGCCTGGTCCACGGTTACCGATGCCACCGAAAGTGGTAGTAAGCGCAGACATTGAGTCGTCACGAAACTTGTTTTGATCTAGCTGAACCCAAAGGTACTTAAGCGTATCGGGCGAGTTGTTGTAATACGTAATTTCTTCGCTTGCTTCGATACGGCGCTCGTCTTCAAGTAGCTTTACGTCGATATCGTAATCTACTTGCTGTTGCCAGTATTGATGACCAGGCTCACCAGCGGCGTTGCGATAAACATTGGGAGTAGGAAGTACTTCATCTAGCTGACGGAATTTATCTTCAAAGTCGCCTTTTGTTTGTTTTATAGCGGCGGTACTAGGAAGAGAAATCAGCATAGACAACACTGGCGCTAGCCAGAAAAAGTGTCGTTTTGCGGTGCTCATGCAGGTTCCTTGCAACTTGTAAGTTAGAATTGTTATAAGATAACACTCGCTAGTATATAAGCATGGCACTCACAATCCAATTTTTTGACCGTAAACTAACCATGTTTTAACGCAAAAAAACTGTAACAGAACGTTTTGTTATACGCTTTAACTGTCGTATTCTTAAGCTCTTGTTATCTTTTTTCTTCCCCCTATGAACTGTTTTAATTGGCAACGTGCTGTTATAAAAGTTGGCAGTGCCCTTATTGCACCTGAAGGCAATGGGTGTAGCGGACGCTACCTTTTATCTCTTGCTCGATTCATTACCGCAAGCCGAGAGGCTGGCAAAGAAGTGATTTTGGTTTCATCTGGCAGTGTGGCGGCAGGTCGTAGCCAAGTTAAAGTTCGCCACAACGCGTCTATTGCAGAGAAGCAGGCCATGGCTGCGATTGGTCAAAATTTAATGATGGCCAACTGGCAGCGCTTTTTCGACTTTCCCTGTGCACAAGTATTGTTAACGGCGGATGATCTGCGCGATAGAACCCGCTACGTAAATATCAAAAACACGTTACGTGAAATTTTAAATCACAATGCATTACCTATTGTGAATGAAAACGACACAGTCGCCGTTAATGAACTTAAAGTAGGTGACAACGATAATTTGGGGGCCTATACGGCATTAGTTGCCCAAGCTGATACCTTGATTATTTGCTCTGATATCGACGGCTTGTTTACCGCTGACCCCAGAAAAGATACAAACGCAACACTCATACCACAGGTAGATAAAATAGACCGTACTATTTACGGACTAGCGGGGGGCGCAGGTACTGCGGTAGGCACAGGTGGTATGCGCACAAAAATTGAAGCGGCGGATAAGTGCACCAGTAGCGGTATTCAAACCCTTATTGTTAATGGGCGAAAAGGCGAAACCTTCGATGCTTTACTTGAAGGCAAGGTGCCAGGGACTTTGTTTACAGCTAGCAGCACACCGGCCAGCGCCAGAAGGCTTTGGCTTACTCACACGCTCAAAACCGCTGGCAAAGTCGAGATAGATAGCGGTGCGAAAGAGGCGCTGGTAGGCAAAGGTGCGTCGCTATTACCCACTGGTATTTTGAACGTGACCGGTTCATTTGAACAAGGGGATGCCGTTGAAGTGATGTGCGACGGAGAAATTATCGCTAAAGGTCTTTGCTTGTATAACGCAAAAGACTTAATCCTAATAAAAGGGAAAAAGTCGAAAGAAATCGCCAGTGTGTTAGGTTATGAGACAAGCGATGTTGCCGTTCACCGTGACGATATGGTGCTTTATTCATAGCACTATCATTGAAATACAATATAGCGCTTAGGCGCTATATTTGTTCACTGTTTGGGGAACAACACTTACCCAAATGTATATGCCAAGGATTGTTCATGACTGATATTACACCGACACTTGCCGACTACCCTTATAACGTCACTATTGCCACCCGCTGGCAAGACAATGATGCATATGGTCATATCAACAATGTTGTGTATTACGGTTTCTTTGATACCGCGGTAAACCGCTTTTTGATTGAGAAAGGCAATTTAGATATACATAACGGGCAAACCGTTGCGTATGTGGTAAGCAGTCAGTGCCAATACGTCGCTCCGGCGGCATACCCAGAAGACATTTTTGTGGGGCTACGGGTAATAAAAGTAGGTCGAAGTTCAGTGACCTATGGGTTGTCTGTGTATGCCGGTGATAACAAGCGACGAGTGGCCCATGGTCAATTTGTGCATGTATTTGTAGATAGGAAGACCGATAAAGCTATTCCGATTCCTGTAAACGTGAAAGCGGCGCTAGAATCTATTGTGGAAGTAATGTAGGCCTATCGACAATGACAAAACACGATGCTTTAAACAATAAAACTGAAGGTAACCAAACGCAATCGTCGCGCAACGGTCAAAAAAAACGAGTTGTCTTCCTAGACGCTGAAACAATGGATTTACCCAGCCTTGATACTTCTGTACTCGATAGTCTTTATGCCGACGTCACACTTTATCAGCAGACTCGTGCTGAAGAAGTTGCCGAGCGTATTCGAGCAGCCGATGCGGTGTTAGTAAATAAAGTTGTGCTAAAAGCTGAAGATCTAAAGCAGGCAGAACAGCTTGGTTATATTGGTGTAACGGCTACTGGTACGAACAATATCGACCATGATTACTGTAAACAAGCGGGTGTTACTGTTCAAAATGTAGAGGGCTACGGCACTGATAGTGTGGCGCAGCACGCGTTAACCTTAGCGCTGAACTTGGCTACGAACTTTGTGGCATATCAGCGTGATATGGATAATCAGGCATGGTCCGCTTCTTCTCATTTTTGCTTACTTAATCACCCAGTGATTGAACTTGCAGGTAAACATGCTGTGATTGTGGGTCACGGCGAACTTGGTAAGCGTGTAGAAGCATTGTTCAAAGCTATGGGGATGAAAGTGAGTATTGCTGCTCGCCCCGGTAAACAAGACGACCCTCGCCCTAGCCTTGCGTCCCTGTTGCCCGATGCCGATGTGATAAGCCTTCATTGCCCACTTACTGAAGACACCGAAAAGCTTATTAACGCAGATACACTTTCATTGATGCGGCCTACGGCTTTTCTTATCAATACCGCGCGTGGCGGGCTGGTTGATGAAGAGGCACTTTACCATGCGCTTAAACACAACGAAATTGGTGGTGCAGGCTTAGACGTACTTAGCGTAGAGCCACCGCCTGTCGATCATATATTACTAAAAGAACCGTTACCTAATTTACTGGTAACACCACATAATGCTTGGATTGGTAATAGTGCAAGGCAAAAACTGCTTGATAAAGCCCTTGCCCATTTAACAGATTTTTTGGGTTAAAGCGCGGCGATGAATAACGCGACCTTATTTGCTCTGTGCTGCCTGATTTGGGGTTCGACTTGGATAGCAATCACCTATCAAATCGGGCACACATCAGAGACGTTTGCTATAGCGCTTCGTTACTTTTTAGCGTCGGCTTGTTTAGGGGCATACTGTGTTATTAAACGTTTACCGCTAAAACTTCCCCTGCATGTTCATGTGAAAATGGCGGCAGTAGGTCTCTTTTTATACAGTTTGAATTACACGCTGCTGTATATTGCACAGGCGCATATTATTAGCGCGCTATTGGCGCTTATGAGTTCCTGCATTATTTATATCAACGTTGTACTTCGTCGCTGGTGGCTAAAAGAGCCCATAAGAAAAGAAGTCGTGGTTGGGGCCACCTTTGGCTTGCTGGGAATTGTGTGTCTTTTCGTGCCTGAGTTTTCAAAAGTATCCATGGACGCAGCGCTTGCCACAGGTCTTGCCATCGCGTTTGTCAGCTTTTTCTGTGCGTCAACGGGGAACGTTATTTCCGAGCGTATTCTGACTTCGGGTACGCCTGTTATTCAAATGAATTTCTATGCCATGAGCTACGCCATGGCGCTGCTTTTTGTTACCTCGCTGGCTATGCCTGGAGAATTAAAGATACCTACCCACATTGAGTTTTATTTATCACTCGTGTACTTGGCAATATTTGGCTCTGTGTTCGCCTTTGGCGCATATATGAAACTGTTAAAGCAGATGGGCGCAGACAAGGCAGCTTACGTAGTGCTGGTTTACCCCATGGTAGCACTGGTTATTTCTACATTTTTTGAAGGTTACACTTGGAGCGTGTTATCAGTACTTGGCGTAGTAATTGTGCTGGTGGGTAACGCCATTGCAATGGGAAAAGTTCCCCGCTTTATGCGTCGCCCACCCGTATCTAGTTAGTGTTTGTTGAACTTTACTATGCATTAATTCGACAATCCCTGATAAGCACGTTTACTTAAGTACATTGATTTTCTTGTTTAGCTCGTAAGCAGGCTCAGTGACGATGGTTTCAAGGGTTTCAATGCGCGCCATCAAGGTTTCAATTTGCGCATCTTTTTCTTCTAAGCGCTGCTGCTGTTTGTCAGTAACGGCTTTTACAAATGGATTACTGCACTCGCCGTTCATCCAGTCGTTCAATCGCCACTGAAATTTTGCGTCTAAGTAACTTGCCAAAAGCACAAGCGATGTGATGCTGCCAATTAACAAAACTAAACTTAACGTAGACATAGTGTTTTCCTCATTTAATTTTCAAAATTTAAAGTTAAAGATTTCTAGGAGAGGTGCGCTCACCGCCCGTTACTTCGTGTTCTATTTTCTGCCTTTGTTATGTAGTCGGGAGCTGTTCAAAAAAATTACAGCTTCATCGAAAAAAGTTTGTAATAAAAATTGGTGCGGGCAGACTGATAGAAGTAACACAATAAAATAACAACAGTTTTTGCTATTAGGGATGTAACCTTGGGGCAGGGTTTTGAAGATGTTTTTGCGCAATACGGAGCACTACTTGGCCGTGTAGCTAACAGCTATGAGGCAAACGAGGCGATGCAGCAAGAGTTATTGCAAGAAATTGCTATTGCAGTTTGGCAAGGACTGTCTCGCTTTAAAGGCGATAGCAGCGTAAAAACCTATATCTTGAAAATAGCCCACAACCGCGCTGTGACTCACGTAGCAAGTCAAGTGAAGCGTATTGATACCCATCAATACGACCACGATGATACGGGCTCTGACGGGTATGCGAGTAATACAAAATCCCCAGAAGAAGTGTCTAGCCAACATCAGTCTTTAGAACGCCTATTGCGCGCTGTACGATCCTTGCCACTGCAGCCAAGGCAGGTGCTTACCCTTTCTCTTGAAGGCTTAAGTTACGACGAAATAGCAGACGTATGTGGCCTGACAAAAAACCATGTTGGTGTGATATTAAAACGCGCCAAGCAAAGTATCATGCAGGAGCAACCGCATGCATAATTCAGATAAAGAAAATCAAAAGACGCCGCCAATATCAGCAGGTAACGAACAAAACGAGGCCCTATCTGCGCTATGGCAAACTCAGCCAGTTACGACTATCGATGTTGAGGAAGTAAAGTCCAGTTTGCGCAGCGAACGAACAAAGCAGCGTTGGTATATGGTATTCGATTCCTTAATGGTAATTCCCGCCATTTACATTCTGAACAAATATTGGGGAAATATGACGCTTATAGCACAAATGATGTTTCTTTTTATGTTGGTCACCTCTCTGCCTTTACTTATATATCAATTGTGGCTAAGACGAGTGGCGGCTTTCTACAAAGATAGCCAGACAGCAAATCACCTTACTCAACTCACTAAGCAAATTAAAAATAATGTAAAAATCGCATTCATTACCAAACACTCAACCTGGGTAGCCGTAGTTTTTGGCATTGCCTTTATTCTAGAGCGTTATTTCTTCGGCGATCTTACACCTGAAAAGATCATTAAGATGTCCATTGTAATGGTCTTAATGACTATCGGAATGTTGATTTGGTATGTATGGGCACACAAAAGACAAAAGCGCTTTGAACGGCAGCTTAAAACGCTAGAAAGTATGGCGCAGCAGCGCTAAAAAATAGAGCCTAACTAATCAAAGCATCAACACAGAGCGTTTAGCTGTCCTTGCTAGCACTTGAGGTATCAGCGTTGCTTCTCTGTAATGATTCTGAATTATTATCGGCCTCATCGGTATCATTACTGTCGTCATCAGCGCTATCGCTTTTGCGAGTTCTGTTATCACCTAAAAAGAACTCATAATAGAGGTCTAAGGCAAACTCTGATTGGTCTTCCAGTGTGGTTTGGATTGCCTCTAAATACAGGCTCGGTAGTAACTGATATTTAAGCGCCAAGTCAGGTGGTAGCTGTCGACGTCTCAAGGTGCTATTGGCATCGTTATCTTTTATGCCTACGTCCACATTGTATTCCACCGAAAGCCTGTCATTGATTTGGCCGGTAACAGAAAGCAAGTTTTCATTGGTACTTAGGCTAAAGTCATCAATGCCTAAAGCACTGCCTAACTGGCCAGTAAGGGTTTCTGTGTTCGACAGCCCAAAACCCAATAGCAGAGCTGCGTAGTTAGGATCTGCTGAACTGCCTGAATCTGGTCCAGACCCTGTTAATAAGTAAGATAATACGCCCTGCTGGTCCATAGAGGGTTCAGAGAAAAGGTTGATGCTCGGTGCGTCAGCGGCCCCGTCAATACGAATACCCGCTATAACATCATCGTCGGTTTTAGCCGGGTCTCTTATAGCCTCTACCAGTAACAAAGGCTGGTCGATTGGGCCATTGAACTGTACTTCGCCGGTTTGAATTATTAATTGTTGGCCATAGGCGCTGTAGCGACCGTTTATTATTTGCAGGTCTCCATAGCCAACTAACGCTGGCTGAGTGTTCACGCGTATACCGCCGAACAAGCTAGCCGTAAGGCCAAAGGCTTCAAGCTTTACTTCTTCTGTTTTGTTTTTATCAATATTAACCAGCACAGAAGCATGAACAATATCCAGTGGCTCTTCTTTGTCTGGTTCTCCGCGCAAGTGCACGTCCTTTGATGGTGAAACTGCACTTTCAGGCAGAGACTCTACCTCAATTCGGGCCCACGGAATATTAATATCGCCCGTAACATCGACCTTCTCTTTAGTTGCGGCAACATCAATATTAGGCGATACCTTAAGGCGAATGTTTGGTTGTCTTATTTCAAAGCTGTTGCCCTTTAACTTAAAGTTAGCGCTAGGCTCTGATGACCAGTCGAGTTCACCTTTTAGCGTGCCTTTACCTCCACCGAGTATAAAACTGCCATCAAGTGCTGCAGTTTGGTCGCTAAGCACTACTTTTTGGTTCCAGTCAGCTAAGGTGACAGGCGTATCTTGAATATCTATTGCGCCGTTAGAAACGGTAAGCTCGCCATTTAGGGATGGGTCATTGACATATCCGCTAAGAGTAATATTACCGTTAAGCACCCCTGTTAAGGTGCGAATAGCGGGAGAAAGAGGTTTCAGTGGCGCTACATCAAGTCCCTCCATTACCAACTTACCTTCCAAAGGTATTTCCTCTTCAAACGGTCGGGTGTTTAACGTAAGTGTTGCATCACCGATATCTTGACTAGAGATCAGTGAAGTAGACTCCAGCAGCCCTTGTTTTATTTTACCGCTAGTTTCAAATGAGTTAATGGTAAGCGTTAATGGTCTGGTTTCACCTAATTGCCACGGGGCTGCACTCATTGACGCGGTAAAAGTGGCGTCAATAGGATCTTGTTGTGAATAGCTGCCTATTGTTTGAATACTCAACGTCGCTTCAGAGGGCGCTGAAACCATGGTCGGCACTAGTTCATTTGCCCACAGCCCCACAGGCAGTGACGTTGCCTTAATATCCCAGCTTGCTTTACTGTCTTGATAATTCACGTTCGAGATACATAGCTCTCCTTCGCGTCGCGATGTCCAGCAGTGTTGGCCTATTTTGGCCGTAACAGGTGCAGTGCCTATATCAAGCGTGAACGGGCTTGATAACACCCATTGCATATTAGCAAGCTCTAGCTGGGTATCGCTTATTTCACCTACCCAATGATTGTTTGACCATGCGCCTTTAAGGCTGAAGGCGACTTGATTATCGGGCACAGAAAGGTCTAGCCGAGCTTTGTGGTCTTTATAAGTGCCATCTAGTGTTATCTCGCCGCTCAACGGTCCTTGCTGCGCCGCAGACGCATTTAAATTTGGAGATATAGTGATGCTGGATAACTCTAATGTGCCGTTAGCAAGTGGATTTTGCCACGGACCAGAGGCAGATATTTTACCATTTATCGCACCGGATACTTCTGGGTAAAGATTATTTATTGTGTTGGCGTTAATAGTAATATCGGCGTTTAAATGACGCTTGTTTAAGACTTGTGCAATAGCTCGAATAACGTTCTTTTCATTTTCCCCTTCTTGCACGATGTTTACGTTAGTAACGAATAAGTCACTGGGGCCGGCATACACGGCGTTGCCTTTTATTTCTAGTGGTTCACCTTGTAGCACGCCAGATACCTGCATATCTTTAAAGCTCATATGCAGCCCGCCACGCTCTGAGTACTGTAAAATGCTCTCTATCTGGCCGCTTAAGTTCTCAGGTGCGTAAGCGCTGAAACGCTGTGCAGACACGTTTGAAAGCGTGGTTTTTCCCTCCCAAGCAATACTCTCGTTTAGGTAAAGGGTACCTGTATTGACTAAGCTACCTTCTAGCGCCTCAATATTCGCCTGGTTGACATAGATATTGTTCTTTTTAAGCACAACATCCAGTGATACAGGCACATTGCCTATGTCTGGCAAGGTTGCTGCACCGGCGCCTTTTAGCAGGTAATCGCCCATAGTGCCTTCAAGTGACAGCGTACCTGCTTTTAACGTGGCGTTTTCCATTGTTGGAATGGGTTGTTCTTGCCACTTTGCAGTAAATTTAATGGGGAGTTCGGTATTAATAACGTTTGCCGCCAAATTAACGTCTGCGTTTACAGCCCCCTTTGTGTTGAGGGTAAGGGCCAAGTCATCAAGTGCTCCCGACGCGTTTAAGTTTACGGTAAGGGGAGCATCATCAAGGACTGTCTTTGCTCTAGCTGCAATGCTTAGCGGGAAGTTCCCACTAAGGGTGGCGCTCGCTTTTGCTTTTACTTCCCCTTGTTCATGCGCGACAACCATTTCTTCAATGGCAATATCACTTTCTATGAACTGTGCGTCGAGCAGCGATATCAATGCTATTTGTTGTGTGCTATCGCCTTGGGTAACGTGTAAACCTTCAACCAATAAAGTACCAAACGATATGGGAATTGGAGCGGTGATTGTTGGTAATTCAGGCACCTCGTAGCTGAGCGAGTATGACTTAGGCAAGGCGCTTTCTTCATCTGGTGTCGCTTGTCCTGCTGTTTTTTCAGCACTTTGTTTAGGTGTCTGTTTTGACGTGGAAGGCTGAGCTTGAGAAGCCGTATTTGCTGCCGGTGAGTTTGTATTTTGTTCTAACAGGGCTATACGAACCCCCTTCGTGGCTAAACTGTCAAGAGCCAGCGTCTGGTCACCGCTGAAATCCGTAAGCTCTAGCTCCTCAACCTCAACGGTTGTGCTAAGAAGCGTAACGTTAATATTCGCAAGCGCTAGATACCCTACCTCAATAGGGATAGGCAAAGAAAATTCATCGCTAGCGTCTGTTTCTTCATCAGTCTCAGGAGCAGCAGCGAGTTGCGTTAATGTGGCATTCTCAATCGCGAGTTCATTCACGCAGACTTTTGGTTCAAAAAAACAACGCCACGTTATATCAATATAGGCATACTCCGATGACACACGCCACTGCGCGTTCTCCCAGTTTAAATCGCGTATTTCGAGGGTATCGGCGAAACTTCCCTCGATATCATCAATGGAAAGGTTTGTAACAAAGCTATTCGCTATAAGTTTTACCATTGGGCCGCCCAATGGGCTAATAAGTAGCGCGTAAATGGCAACCAATAGCAGTATAGGTGAGAGCAGAATGGCCGAAAGAGTACGTTTTCTCATAGCTCAGGCCCTAAAATGATGTGAATGCGCCAATCATTTCCTTGTTTTGATAGCCCTCTGGCTAAGTATAATCTTACAGGGCCAATAGGTGACAGCCAGTGAACCCCGGGGCCGATACCATAAGCGAGTGAATCGCTTATATCGTTAGCTGCTTTACCCGCGTCTACGAAAGCGGCTATTCGCCAGTTGTCTGCAATTGAGTAAGCGTATTCTATGCTTGATGTGACTAAGTACTTTCCGCCAATAGATTCAATGTCAAACTCGCCAGTCTCTGGGTTAATAACATCTGCTTTCGGCGACAAATCACGAAATTTAAACCCTCTAACGCTTTGGTCGCCTCCAGCGTAAAAGCGAAGTGAAGCAGGCACATCATCGAAAGAGTTTGTTTTAATTGCTCCAATTTCTCCGCGTAAAGTTATTCTATGCTTATTAGCGAATGTACGAATTAACATGCCTTCAACGGCAGTTTTAGCATAGTCAATATCTGAGCCAAAACCCTCTTTGCCATATTGAGCCAGCACTTGAATATAGGTGCCGTTGCCAATGTTTAATTCATCGTCTTTATCGCGATAGGTTAGAGAATAGCCCGGTAAAACTAACGAGGTGGTATTGGTATCAAGATCACCCTGATCGTAAGTCTCTCTAAGGTAGGTTACTGAATAATCATGTTGCCATGGCGATCCATCTTGTTGCGTGTACCTATGTGCAGACAAAGAAAGGGTTTCGCTTTCAAAAGAGGTGTTGGCGTACTCAATAAACTGGTAGCCCGCTTCGATACTGGCATAGTCACGGGTGATATTTTTCATCGGGATGCGATAGTCAGCGGTAACCGATTGCTCAGGCTCTGAAATAAAAATATCTGATGAAACTGAATGGCCTTTGTCATTTACCCAAGGACGTTCCCAACCCAAACGTACTCGCGGTCCTGTATCGGTAGCCGCACCAACAGAGACGTTAAATGCATCGGTAGGCCTGTGTTGAAGCGAGACTTCAACAGGAACCAGTAAACCTTCTGCGTCGCTCACTACCGGCCTTGCTATCACTCGGTTGAAATAGCCCGACTGATTTAAACGTCTGTTAAAGTCGCCTAACACTGATGATGAATAGGCATCACCGGTTTTAAAAGGTTTTAGGCGCTCAATAATCGCTTTAGCTTTATCATCACCTACGAATTTGAGTTCCCCAAACTTATATTGAGGCCCGCTTTGCGCAATTAGCAGCACGTTTGCTTGTTTTTCGTCACGTACTAGATCTAAACGTGTTGCTTGCCAGAAATAATCAAAATAACCGTTTGAGAGAGCGTAGTTAAACATGGAAGATTTAAACGACTCATAGATGGTCTGATTTAACACATCACCTTCTTTGAGTTTAAGTGAGTTAAAACGCTCTCTAAATGCCTTATCTTCACGACCAGCACCAATGATTTCTCGGGTAACTTTGTTGATGGTAAGAGGGGCATTCAACGCAACCGTTACTGTGACCTTGTCCCCTTCTTGTATGCGTACCTTGGTTTCACTGTTGTAAAAGCCATAGGGTTGTACCGCCGTCGCCACCGCTTCTGCCACTTCGTCTTGCCAATAAGGGTCAGTTAAAAGTGCTTTTTCCACATCAAGTCCGCTTAAATGCAGTCGGATGTTGTTACGTAGCTTCCCGTCTTCAACACCTTGAACATCGTAGGTAATTGACTCTTGAGCCAAAGATGTCGTGCACAGCAAGCACAGCTGCACGCACAACAAAGCCTTAGCTAATAAAGAGCATGCTTTGGATGTTTTGCGCACTAATTGTCGGGAAAATAGGCCTTGCAAAGTGGCAAGCCCGCTCCAAGTTGAAGGCATGAAAAGGCTAAATCCTTAAGGTAACGCTGGGCTTAGAAGCTTACTGGTTTAGGGTAAAATCCATATTATGTCTGTGGTTAATAGTACCATATCTGTATTTTGTATTCGCAAAGTACGACGAGAGATCAAATTATTGCGTCAATATTATCTATAATACCCCGTATGGGTTGGTTTTTTGTACATTGTGTCACAAATTTGTATACTCGAATTAACATGGTTTTGAGGTTTACTCATTAGCTAAGTTCCGCCCATAATAAAAAATTACAAGGGAATGTTATGTCTTATCAAAAGGCTTTCTCACCAGCTACGCTTATTGCCCTACTATTGTTAGCTATTTCGACTACATTGAGCGCTGAGCCGGCTACTCAAAAAAATTCCTACGATGCTTTTAGTAAGCTGCCAACCTATTGGACGCCATCGTTGTCACCCGATGGAACAAAAATCGCTTTTGTTCAAAATGTTGAACAAGGAGAGGCGTTTGCCATGCTCGCCACCTTCGACTTGGTAAAGGGTGAAAAGCATTACCTACTTCGCTCTGACAATGAGCGTGTAAAGATTAATTGGTACAAATGGGTGAACAATGAACGTGTCGTGGTGAGTGCGCGCTATGAAACTCGCCGTGGTACCACAAAAGTGCATGACACCCGCTTGTTAAGTATTAAGTTCGATGGCGAGGGCGGCGCGTTTAATATGGTTGAATGGGAACGAATTAAGCGTCGGGCCGGTAATCCTAACCACATTCCCCAATTTCAAGATGAGGTTATCGATTGGCTACCTGATGACCCAGATCATGTGCTTATAGCAATAGATGCCGAGGTGCTAGGTTTACCTTCAGTGTATAAAGTCAATGTCAACACTGGAGGGGTAAGTCGCATTATGCGCGGTAAAAAACGCATTAGAGATTGGCTTACCGATCAACAAAGCAACGTCCGTATTGGTGTTTCACTTAATTATGATAGCGGTGAGCGCGAGGTCTTTCTAAAAGAAGAGGATGGCTGGCGAACCTTGTTTGCCTATAACGCCATGACAGAGAAAGGGGAATACCCTGTGGGGTTTGCGAAAGACCCAAATATTCTTTATTACAAAGGCTACAAAGGTGACTACCGCGCACTTTACACCCTAAACCTTAAAACCAATGAGCGAACTGAAGTTTATGCTGATGAAGGGTACGACGTAAACGGTAGTCTTATTTACTCACCAGTAACGCGAGATGCTATCGGTGTGCGTCACGATGGTCGTTTTTATTGGGATGAACGCTATGTTGCACTTCAAAACGGTATCGACCAAGGGCTTCCAGATTATAACAACACGTTAGTTAGTTTCAGTGACGATGAGCAAACATATATTGTTTATTCTGAGTCTGATGTATTGCCTGGTGTGTATTTATTGGGTAATCGCAAGGAAGGCACGCTGAACATGCTATTTGAGCAATACAGCCAAATAGACTCGACGAAACTATCCGAGCATAAACTTATTGAGTATGAAGCCAGAGATGGTATCAAGATTGAAGCATATTTGACGCTCCCTAAGGGGGAAGGACCCTTCCCAACCATTATTCATCCTCACGGCGGGCCAGGGGCTCGTGATTTTAGCGGTTTCGACTACTGGACTGCATACTTCACCTCTAAAGGCTACGCGGTGTTGAGGCCAAACTTTAGAGGCTCAAGAGGTTATGGGTATAGTTTTGCGCAAAGCCAAATGAAAGGATGGGGCCTAGCTATGCAAGATGACATCACTGACGCCGCAGGTTGGATGGTAGAAAAGGGATACGCAGAGCAAGATAATATGTGCATAGTGGGAGCAAGTTACGGTGGCTATGCCGCGTTAATGGCAACGGTTAAAACCCCCGCACTATTCCAATGCGCCGTAAGTTTTGCGGGAGTGAGTTCGCTTAAACACGTTATCATTCACTCTCGTCGCTTTCTCAATAATGAGTTTGTTAAAAATCAAATTGGTGACGACTACGATGATTTAGAAGCTCGCTCGCCTTATTACAATGCAAAAGGGATCAAGACGCCTATTCTACTTGTGCATGGCGAAGAAGACCGTATTGTTCCACCTCTTCACAGCCGTTACATGGCTGACGAGCTAGAAGACTACGACAAAGTTTTTAAATACGTAGAGCTTGAAAATGGAGACCATAACCTTTCTATTCAGCGCAACCGTCACCTATTCTTTAAAGAAATGGACGGCTTTTTAAATCGATACTTGAAACCGACTAAAAACGGCGAGGCGGTAGCAGCTAGTCTGTCAGAGGAGTAACACTCGTTAAAGAGGGCAGTATTTACGATAAGATAGCCTGGTTTGACGGCTTTTTGACCAAAATTCAGGTATACTTACGATGGCGCGAGAATTTCCGCGCCTTTTTTAATTCCCTCACTTTATTTCATATTCGAGACTTTATGCCCCAGACATCTAATGGCGTATCTGATGATACTGCAGTTGTGCAAAAGCCCGCTCTTGGCCTTGTTGAATTTGTTGCTTTGATGGCGACCATGACATCGCTGGTGGCACTTAGTATAGACGCTATGTTGCCCGCACTTATTCAAATTGGTGAATCACTTAATGTGCAAGAGGCGCATCAGACTCATCTGATTGTCACCGTATTCTTTTTAGGGATGGCATTTGGCCAAATGTTCTTTGGCCCCTTTTCAGACAGCCGTGGTCGTCGTCTTACCATTTTAGTGGGTTTATGTATTTTTGCGTTGGGTACCTTTGTATGTATGCTTGCCACTAATCTTGAAACCATGCTGGTGGGGCGTGTTATTCAAGCGTTTGGGGTGTCTGGCCCTCGTATAGCTACTATGGCAATTATACGTGACCTCTACGTAGGTGATGCGATGGCAAAAGTTATGTCGTTTATCATGATGGTGTTTATCTTAGTGCCTATGTTGGCTCCAATTATTGGCCAAACTGTGATGGAATTGACGTCATGGTTTCACATTTTCACTATGTTTCTCATAGTGGCTACTATGGCGGGGATTTGGTTCTTTTCTCGTCAAGGCGAAACCTTGCCTCGTGCAAAGCGCAGAAAATTCTCGCGGGCACACTTTTTTAAATCATCAAAGTTTATTCTGACCCATCCAGAAATTATGGGTTATACCTTTGCCATGGGTTGTATCTTCGGGGCGTTTTTGGCGTATTTAAGCGCGTCACAAACCATATTTACCGTGTTTTACAATGTTGGAGAGTGGTTCCCGTATATCTTCGCTACCCTTGCCTTTTCCATCGGGCTTGCTTCTTACTTCAACGGTAAAATGGTGATGCGTTTCGGCATGCGCAAGCTGTGTCGCTTTGCGCTAAAAGGGGTAAATGGGTTTGCGGTGGTCTATTTAGCGTTGCTGTTTGCCTACGATGGTCTGCCGCCATTAATTCCGACCGTGGCCGTTATGTTCGTTGGCTTTTTCTTTGTAGGTATTCTGTTTGGCAATTTAAACGCTATGGCAATGCAGCCTCTTGGCGATATGGCTGGTTTAGGTGCCGCAATTATTGGCTGCTTTTCAAGCTTATTCTCTGTGCCCGTTGCCCTTATCGTTGATAGTTTTTTGAATGGAAACTTGATGCCCATTGGTTGGGGCTTTCTTATCTTTTTTTCGCTGGCGTATGCATCAGTTCGCTACGCTGAGCGTGTTCGGGAAGTGGCTGTTTCTTAAAGAGACAAGTGGTTGTTGTCACTGCTTTGAGTTAGCTAAGCAGTACGCTTTAAAAGGATATGTGACTCACTGAGTTACAGGTATAAAAAAGCCCGACCAAAATGGTCGGGCAAGAGGGCTTAGTTAAGCACCTAACGACAGAAACTGTCCTATCCTATGATGGCTTTCATGTCAGTCATGTAGCCACGCAAGGTCTTACCTACTGATTCCACACCGTGTGAGCGGATGGCTTCGTTAATCTCAACAAGGCGTTTGTTCTCTACTTGATTAGAAGCAGCAGTCAAACCCTTACCGATAACGCTGGTATCAATAGCAGGCATAAATTTCTCACGCAAAATTGGAATTGCTGCGTTAGCAAACAAATAGTTTCCGTATTCTGCTGTGTCTGAAATTACCACATTCATTTCATACAAACGCTTACGTGCGATTGTGTTAGAAATTAGCGGTGTTTCATGCAGTGATTCGTAGTACGCAGACTCAGGCAGAATCCCAGCTTCAACCATTACGTCAAACGCAACTTCAACACCACACTTGATCATGGCAACTAGCAAGATGCCGTGGTCAAAGAATTCTTGTTCGCTGATTTCACCTTCGTAAGCAGGTGCGTTTTCAAACGCGGTTTCACCGGTCTCTTCACGCCACTTAAGTAGGTTCGCATCACCATTGGCCCAATCTTCCATCATGGTGCGAGAGAATTCACCGCTGATGATGTCGTCTTGGTGCTTTTCAAATAGCGGACGAAGTAAATCAGTTAACTGCTCAGAAAGCTCAAACGCTTTCACTTTTGCAGGGTTTGATAGACGGTCCATCATGTTAGTTACACCGCCAATCTTAAGTGCTTCAGTAATGGCTTCTAGACCGTACTGAATAAGCGCACCTGCATAACCTGGGTCAATACCATCATCAACCATTTTCTCGAACGCAAGTACTGCTGCAACTTGTTGCATACCACATAAAATGGTTTGCTCACCCATAAGGTCAGATTTAACTTCAGCCACAAATGAAGACTCAAGTACACCTGCGCGGTCACCGCCAGTTGCACTTGCCAGTGCTTTGGCTTGATCCCAACCTTTACCTTCAGGGTCATTTTCTGGATGCACAGCTATTAGTGTTGGTACACCAAAGCCACGCTTATATTCTTCGCGTACTTCTGAGCCTGGGCTTTTCGGCGCACACATAATAACTGTGATGTCGCTACGAATTTGCTGGCCTTCTTCAACAATGTTGAAGCCGTGCGAGTAACCTAGCGTTGCACCTTTTTTCATAAGCGGCATAACTGCCTCTACTACACTTGCGTGCTGCTTATCAGGTGTTAGGTTGTAAACTACATCAGCTTCTGGAATAAGCTGCTGATATGTACCAACAGTAAATCCATTGCTTGAAGCGCGTTTGTAAGAGTCGCGTTGCTCATCGATCGCTGCCTGACGCAGCGCATAAGAAACATCTAACCCAGAGTCACGCATATTCAGGCCTTGGTTAAGGCCCTGCGCGCCGCAGCCTACAATGACAATTTTCTTGCCTTTTAAGAACTGACAACCGTCAGCGAATTCATCGCGTGCCATAAAACGGCAGCGGCCAAGCTGGTCTAACTGCTGGCGAAGTGACAGGGTGTTGAAATAATTAGCCATAAAAATTTCCGAACAACATTCATTTTTGTCAATATCAAACACCGACCTTGGCGTTGACAGACCTCGTCTATGACGACTTGGTAGTGAGACTAAAAGATTTCTTTTGTTTTGGAAAATGATATATTTGCAAGATAATATTGCATAAAGTGAAATATATATGGATTTTCGCAGTCTACAGCTCTTTAACCACCTGGCTACCAGTCTTCACTTCGGCGTCACCGCTGAGGCCATGTATGTATCGCCATCTACGTTAAGCCGTGTAATTCAGCGTCTTGAAGACGAGTTGGGCTGCACCTTGTTCAAACGGGATAACCGTAAAGTCGCGCTCACCCATAGCGGGCACAAGTTACTGTCCTTCTCAAAACAAGCGTTAGCTGATTGGCAGCAATTAAAAATTGATTTAAAAGAAGATAGCGATGCACTTCAGGGGGAACTAAGTGTATTTTGCTCGGTAACTGCCAGTCAAAGCCATTTACCCGCTATGCTAAGGCAGTTTAGGCAGCAACACCCTGGGGTCGATATACGCCTAATAACCGGTGACCCTGCTCTTGCCATAGAAAAAGTTAAAAGTAAGCAGTGTGATTTATCTATTGCTATCTATACCCCTGACATGCCGACAGATTTGCATTTCACTGCTCTTGATAACGTACCTTTGGTTCTTATTGCGCCAAAGGAATGGCGACTGACTCAGCTAAACCAGCTGGATTGGACCAAGCATCAGGTGATAATGCCTGAAACAGGGCCAACGCGACGCACTGCCTATCACTGGTTTGCCGAGCACGGTATTCGGCCGAATGTTTATGCCTATGTAGGCGGTAACGAAGCAATTGTAAGCATGGTAGCGCTAGAGTGTGGTGTAGGCTTTGTGCCAAAGGTAGTGCTCGACCACTCCAGTATGGCTAATGCGGTAACCCAAATTCAGGTTGAAGATATCGAGCCTTATGCCCTTGGCCTATGTTGTTTACAAGATAAGCAAAACGAACCGCTTATCAACGCCTTCATGCAGCTAAATTTGCATTCTCGAGGGTAAATTATTTTATTAGTTGCGCTCAGTTAGTACTGAGCTGCTTTATAAGGTTATCGAGCGCACGATAGCCCAGCGCTTCTGCGATATGAGCCCTGGATACGGCATTTTCTTCTTCAAGGTCGGCAATGGTTCTAGCCACTTTCAGCGTGCGGTGAAATACGCGCATAGATAAATTAAGTTGTTTCGCGGCTGCTTGTAAAAAGAGGAGATCTGCGTCATCTAGCAAACATATATCGGCAAGCTCACCTGCGTGCAGCGCACCATTGGGTTTGCCTTGTCGAGACTCCTGTCTTTGCCGTGCAGCGATAACCCTTTCCCGCATGTCATGCAATGAGTCATTAGGTCTATTACCCCGCTCTGGCAAGTCGTAGTCTGGAAGTCTAGGCACCTCGACTTGTATATCTATTCTATCTAGCAGCGGGCCTGACAAACGGTTTAAGTAGTTCAGCTGCTGCTGAGGTGTTAGACGGTTGTCGTCGATATCCCCAGTAGGGCTGGGGTTCATGGCCGCTACGAGTTGAAAATTTGCGGGATAGGTTGCACTTCCTGATGCACGGGATAAATGCACGTCACCGGTTTCAAGCGGTTCCCGCAATACATCCAGCGCTTTTCTACCAAACTCGGGGAGTTCGTCTAAAAACAAAATACCGTTGTGGGCCAGCGAAATTTCTCCTGGCACTGGATTAGAACCGCCACCAGTAAGCGCTATCGCAGAACTTGTGTGATGGGGCGAGCGTAAGTGGCGGGTTAGAAAACGTTCAGCATTTAGCTTTTCGCCTTTCACTGAGTGAATAGCCGCGACTTCCAATGCTTCTTCTTCACTCATATCCGGTAATAGCGACAACATTCGACTGGCAAGCAAGCTTTTACCTGTGCCTGGCGGGCCTACCATCAATAAGTTGTGAGCCCCGCTAGCTGCAACAATTAGAGCTCGTTTAGCCTGCTCTTGGCCGATAATATCGTCCCAACCCGTTGGGGAGTTACGTGATGAATGAGAAGTGAAAGGCTGGCCTTTGGCGAGCTTTTTGTTACCGGTAAGATGTTCATAGACAGATAGAAGATCAAATGCGGGAAAACGTGTGGCGTGGGAAACCAAGGCTGCTTCAACGTCGTTATCTCCTGGATATACGAGGGCTATATCTTCGTTTGCTGCCGTCATCACTACAGGAATAAGCCCGTTAACCGGTTTAATCTCACCGTTTAGCGCTAACTCGCCCACAAAGGCAATATTAAGCAGGCTAATATCTGAAATGTAACCCGATGCTGCTAAAATGCCAACGGCAATAGGAAGGTCGAACCGGCCGCCAAACTTTGGGATATCAGCTGGCGCTAAATTAACCGTTATACGTTTGGCAGGAAACTCGAAACCACTGTTAATTAGCGCGCTGCGTACCCGCTCACGGGCTTCTTTCACACTGGTTTCCGCCATACCGACCAGTTGAAAGGCAGGTAGGCCATTAGCCAAGTGAATTTCAACACTTACCTCTGGTGCTGACACTCCCTGCCCTGCAAAGGTTTTAACAACAGCCATTCCCATATTGTGAATACCCTCTCTTCTTACGCGCTCATTTTTTGCCTAATTAAAATTTCAAAACTTAGGCGCGGCCAAATAGCCAACGCACTGGGCATAAACTCTAGAGCGAGTGGGATGAAGATGTAACTGTACTAACGACGGGATTTATCGCCAATACTCATCAAACTAGGGCATTGATTGCCTAGCCAGGCAACGAAGTTAAATACTAATGTTGATCGTTGTAAAATACAGGTAGCTGCCAATGCCAGCGCATGGCGCCTAGCCTAAACAATACCGTGGTTGCAAGGGCTGCAATACCGCACCATTGGGTAGCAAGGTTAAATTCAAGTGCGATGCCATATACAATACCGCCAGCAATACAGGTCATCGCATAAAGCTCGCCGTTAAGTACCAGCGGTACTTCGCGACAGATTACGTCTCGTAATAACCCCCCAAATACGCCAGTAATGGTGCCCATTGCTACCGCTACTGCCATGCCTGTGTCGTTGGCTAAGGCTTTCTCTATGCCTACTACATTAAAAAGTGCTAGCCCAAAAGCATCGGCGATTAACAGGTAGTGAAAAGGGAAGCGTGGGCTAATTCGCAGCCAAACAATGGGAATAAAGGCGGCAATTAGCGTGGTGTACAAGTAATCGGTATCGGCAATCCAAAACACGGGCACATCTAGCATCACATCTCGCAAGGTACCGCCGCCAATGGCTGTAGCACTGGCAAGCACTACCACGCCAAATCCATCCATGCGTTTTTGATAAGCCATAAGGGTGCCTGAAATTGCACACACGGCAACGCCTGCCAGGTTTAACCAGTGAAACCAATCGAACATGCTTATTACCCTTTTACTACTCTTAAGAACTCGCTATTTCTACCGCAAAAACTTGATCAAACCGTGTGTTTCATGCTATTTGTTTGCCCAATACCAATTCGCGGTTTAGCGCGCATTGCGTTTAGGGGTAAAGCCATAGCCCCTAACGAACAACATTTCATTTTTATAATGCCAAAGGAATACGGCATTGTAAGTCAAAGATATCATATAAAACAAAGCGCTACTGATCTGTAAGCAGTAAGGCTTTGTCGCCCTTCGCTTGAACGACCTAAGATGATTTAATACATCATCAGTATGACATGCAATTTTGAGTAAAACAGCGCGTATTGGAAAACAAGCCAAAGCATTACTGGTTTACCACTGTTTTTAAGTTTCACATAAAGGTCTAGCATTAAACCCTAGCACCTAAAATTAACGGGAAGGATTTATGCCCAAGTTACGTTCTGCAACTACCACACAAGGTAGAAATATGGCCGGTGCTCGTGCGCTATGGCGTGCAACCGGAATGAAAGATTCTGATTTCGGTAAGCCTATTATTGCTATTGCTAATTCATTTACGCAGTTTGTACCTGGGCACGTTCACCTCAAAGATCTTGGTCAGCTAGTAGCGCGCAGCGTGGAAGAAGCCGGTGGTGTCGCCAAAGAATTCAATACGATAGCGGTAGATGACGGTATCGCCATGGGACACAGCGGCATGCTATATAGCTTGCCGTCTCGTGAAATCATTGCTGATGCAGTGGAGTACATGGTGAACGCACACTGCGCGGATGCCATTGTATGTATTTCTAACTGCGACAAGATCACCCCGGGAATGTTAATGGCGTCTATGCGTTTGAACGTGCCCGTTATATTCGTATCTGGCGGCCCAATGGAAGCGGGTAAAACCAAGCTTTCAGACCAGCTGATTAAACTTGATTTAGTTGACGCCATGGTAGCGGCTGCTGATGATAAAGTGAGCGATGCCGACACTGACGAAATTGAGCGCTCTGCCTGCCCTACTTGTGGGTCGTGTTCAGGTATGTTCACTGCAAACTCAATGAACTGCTTAACTGAAGCGTTAGGTTTATCACTACCGGGCAATGGCTCTATGCTGGCCACTCACGCCGACCGTGAAGGCTTATTTAAGCAAGCAGGTAAGCAAATTGTTGAGCTTTGTAAGCGTTATTATGGCGATGATGATGAAAGTGTATTGCCACGTAACATTGCTAACTTTAAAGCGTTTGAAAACGCCATGAGCCTAGACATTGCCATGGGTGGTTCAACCAATACCATTTTGCACTTGCTAGCGGCAGCGATGGAAGGTGAAGTGCCTTTCACTATGGATGATATCGATCGCTTGTCTCGCAAAGTGCCTCACTTATGTAAAGTAGCGCCGTCTACGCCAAAATATCATATGGAAGACGTTCACCGTGCCGGTGGCGTACTGGGTATTTTGAACGAGCTAAATAAAGCGGGCTTACTAAATACCGATGTTAATCACGTCTTAGGCAAGCAGCTTACTGAGGTTATCAGCGAGTGGGACATCACTAACCCTGAAAACGAAGATGCGATAACTTTTTTCCGTGCAGGTCCTGCGGGTATTCGCACTACTAAAGCCTTTAGCCAAGATTGTCGCTGGGATGAGGCCGATACCGACCGTGAAAATGGTTGTATTCGCTCTATCGACAATGCGTTTAGCCAAGAAGGTGGCTTAGCGGTGTTATACGGCAATTTGGCCGAAGATGGCTGCATTGTAAAAACAGCGGGTGTGGATGAGTCTATTCTAAAATTCAACGGCACTGCCCGTATTTACGAAAGCCAAGATGATGCGGTGGCAGGTATTTTAGGTGACGAAGTAAAAGCCGGTGACGTCGTGTTTATTCGCTATGAAGGCCCTCGCGGTGGTCCAGGCATGCAGGAAATGCTATATCCAACGTCGTATTTGAAATCGAAGGGGCTGGGTAAGCACTGCGCGCTAGTAACCGACGGGCGTTTCAGTGGTGGTACAAGCGGCTTGTCTATTGGACACTGTTCACCAGAGGCAGCCAGCGGTGGCGGTATTGGCTTAGTTGAAGACGGGGACAAGATTGAAATAGATATCCCTAACAGAAGCATCAACATCGTTATTTCAGATGAAGCACTTGCCGAGCGCCGTGCAAAAATGGAAGCAAGCGATAAGCCCTGGAAACCAAAAGATCGCGTACGCGAAGTGTCTACATCACTTAAGACCTTTGCCGCGCTAGCAACCAGTGCCGACAAAGGTGCAGTGCGCGATGTCAGTAAGTTGGAAGACTTGTAATGGAAAACGAGCACGTTAGCGACCACGAGTATTTAAAAAAGATATTACTCGCTCCCGTTTACGATGTGGCGGTGGCTAGTGAACTTTCTTATATGTCTTTGCTTTCAGCTGAGCTTGGCAATGAGATCTTTTTGAAACGAGAAGATCAGCAGCCAGTGAAAAGCTTTAAACTGCGCGGTGCCTACAACCGCATCTGCTCATTAAGTGAAGCACAGCTGCAAGCTGGCGTTATTGGCGCATCAGCGGGTAATCACGCACAGGGCTTAGCATACAGTGCAAAAATGAAGGGCATTCAAGCGACTATCGTGATGCCAGAAACCACCCCTGATATTAAAGTGGACGCTGTACGTCGTTTCGGTGGTGATAACGTAAATGTAGTCTTGCATGGCACGAGCTTCGACCAGGCAAGCAACCATGCCAAAGCGTTGTGTGATACCCACGGCTATACTTTTGTGCCTCCCTTCGACAACCCCGATGTAATAGCTGGGCAAGGTACGGTTGCACGAGAACTGTTAGAGCAAAACCCAAACCTGGATATTTTGTTTATTGCTGTTGGCGGTGGTGGCCTAGCCGCGGGAATTGCGGTGTACTTAAAGCAACTCAAACCCAGTATAAAAATTGTAGCGGTTGAGTCAGAAGAGTCGGCCTGTTTTATTAAAGCAAAAGCGCAAGGCGAGCCTACAGAGCTGGAAAGCGTAGGTATTTTCGCCGATGGCGTGGCTGTGAAAGTGATGGGGCAAGAAACTTTTCGCCTGTGTAACCGTTTAGTCGATGAAACCATTACGGTTAGCAATGATGAAATATGCGGGGCTATAAAAGATATCTTCGATGATACCCGCGTTATAGCCGAGCCTGCTGGTGCACTATCTGTAGCGGCAATTCGTAAATATGCCAAGCAACACGACCTTAAAGGTAAAAAGTTAGGCGGTATTTTATGTGGCGCAAATATTAACTTTCATACCTTGCGCTACGTGTCGGAACGCTGTGAATTAGGCGAGCAGAAAGAAGCCGTTTTTGCCGTTAAAATTCCTGAAACTAAAGGCGCGTTTAAACAGTTTTGTGAATGCGTTGGGGCAAAAGCGATTACTGAATTTAACTATCGTTACGCAAGTGAGAGCGAAGCGCATATTTTTGTTGGGGTTAAGCTAAAAGGCGGTCAACAAGAATTTGCGACCCTTCAAAGTGACCTTGAAAGTAAAGGATATGACTGCGTTAACCTAACGGATAACGAGTTAGCTAAGCTTCATGTTCGGCATATGGTAGGCGGTCGCCCGCCAACTATACTCAACGAGCAAGTGTTCAGCTTTGAGTTCCCGGAGCGCCCAGGTGCACTACTGAACTTCTTAAACACGTTAGGTGAGCAGTGGAACATTACTTTATTCCACTATCGTAACCACGGGGCTGCGGAAGGCTTGGTATTGGCTGGTTTTGATATTGCGCCAGAAAGCCGAGATGACTTTAACCAGCATGTTGCCGAGTTAGGCTATAAGGTTGAAGAAGTAACGGATAACCCTGCGTATCGCTTTTTTCTGTCGCAACCAGCATAACGTTTTGTCCGCTATGCACAGCAGCCTTCGATAGCTATACATTCAAAAGCGAAACTTAGTTCGTTTTAAACCTTTTTTCGCTTTGTATTGCTTCACGTTAAGCGCAGGTTTACCGAGGAGCGATACAAAGCGGCACTATTTCAACTTTACTATATCAGCCTCTATGGAGGCCTGGCTGAGTGCCTATTGAAATATAGGTATAAGTTAGGAATACGGCCAATAAAAAACCCATGCGGATGCATGGGTTTTTTTACGCCTTTAACAAAGCGATAGTCTTTGTTGCTTACAACGCTAATTTGCCGAATTAAGCGCAACATTTTCCAAATGCTGAATCATCTCAGGCCATATCAGCGCCATCACGTCAGCCCGCAAGGCTTCACACTCTTCCGAGTATTTTAAGCTGCCGTCTTTTTCTGAATCTAACCAATGATTATCTTTTAATGCGCCGATAAAGCTAGATAATACGTTCTTATCGTAAAACTCAGGAGAGCTTAAGCCATAAAGGGCTGATAAGCGCTCAGCAACTTGTTTACTTTCTCGCTCTAATGCACTGCGGCTAATTACTTTTTCTTTATCGAGAATAGTCAGTACTACGGCATAGCGCTGCAATGTTTCTTGCATACAGCGGCTTAATAACCAAGCAGAATGGAACTGTTTGCAGTGTGCATCTGGGGGGAGAAGCTCACCGTCTTTTTGGCGCAACAGCCCGTTGTCTAACATCGCGGTGATCAGCGCATCAGTATGCGCAAGTGCTTCATCTTGTGTTAGATGCAAAAACAGTTCTTTTTGCAGCAAAGGATAAAGTGCTGCAATGAGTTGGAAAATACTGTTCTTGGTTGCGCCCTTCTTAGCGAAGATAGACGCCATGATAAGGCCGGGTATGGCGAACAAATGCAAAATATTGTTGCGATAATAGGTTAGGTATACAGCAGATTTAGGCTGAGGGCTGATCAAACGTCCGTAATCGTCTTCTTTAACATCAAAACGACCTAATTTTAATGTATCCCGAAGCAATTCTTGTGCTGATGAATCTGGAATAGTGGCGTCATCACTAAAGGGCACTGTTTTGAACAAGTTCATGAAGTCATCCATGGCTTGTTTAAGCTCCATCTCACTCATGGTCTGCCTTTTAGAAGACAGTAAACATAGCGAAGCTAATGCCATGCCGTTAAGTGCCGCAGCGCGGTTAATGCGCGTCATGACGTTGTTAGCCAACTCATTAACGGCAGGTGTTAACCAAGCAGGCTTTTTCTCTGGCTCGGCATCGCGACAGTCGCGCCAGTTCGGCACATGGCTTTCAAGGAACTGATTAAGAGCGATAGGCTCACCAAAGTTCACATATCCATGCCCGTAATTCTTAAGCTTACGAATGGCTGAGAAAACCTGAAGGTTAGACTCTTTTTTCTTCTTTGAGCCTTTAAGCTCGTTCAAATAGCTCTTCACTTCCATCACATTTTCATAGCCAATGTAGACAGGAACAATACTAACTGGGCGGTTAACGCCTTTAAGCATGGCTTGAATTGTCATGGCCAGCATACCGGTTTTCGGTGGAATTAGGCGACCAGTACGGCTGCGTCCACCTTCAGGGTAGTATTTTACAGAGTAACCTTTGTTAAACAGCAGCTCTAAATACTCTCTAAATACCGCGGTATAGAGCTTGTTGCCTGCAAAACTACGACGTAGGAAGAATGCACCTCCTCTGCGAAACATTTTTCCAACAGGCCAGAAGTTAAGGTTGATACCCGCTGCAATGTGAGGCGTTACCATACCTTCGTGATAAATCACGTAAGTTAATAACAGATAATCCATGTGACTGCGGTGGCAAGGCACATAGATAATTTCGTGACCGTTAGCGGCCAGCTCACGTATACGCTCTGCATGACCTACGCTAATGCCGTTGTAAATCTTGTTCCAAATGCGTGTCAGCAATCTGTCACCGAAACGGATAAGCCCTTCACGATAATCTGCAGCAATCTCGGTGATATAGCTTTGAGCCCGCTCTTTAGCCTTTTCGTGGGTGACCTTTTTGCTTTTTGACTCTTCGGCGATTGCACGACGTACTGCATCTGAACCCAATACACTGTTGTTGAGTTCTTGTCGCTCTAGCAGCGTAGGGCCTGTCATACTTTGACGTTTACGTTGAAAGTGAGTACTTGCTACGCGTACAAGTTTGTGTGCGATGCTTTGGTCACTACCATGCTGATTTGACATGGCGCGCGCCGAGACAGCTTTAGAATAGTTAATAAAGTTATCACGGCCTAAAAACAGCACGATGAAAAGTTTACGTAGCCAGCTCGGTGCAGCGTTATCAGCAATTAAGTCGCTCAACCCTGGGTTACCGCGCCCTGGTGCACGACCCCAGGTTACATAAACAGGAACTACCTGTAGATCGAGGTTTTCGTGGTCTCGGTGCAAATGGAAAAGGTCAGTGAAAACGTCTTCAATGCCCGTATCTTTGGCTGATGAGCGAAAAAGAGGCTGAGTTTTACGTAAAAATAGAGTCGATGAGTACTCTCGACCTGCCAGTGTAAGCGTGTCAGTTGGGCTAGGAAGGCCCAGGTATTTAGTCGACATTCTCAGCGCAAGCTGGTCGGTCACTGAGTTAGTGGGAAGTAGATAAACAATAGGCTTGCTCTTATCTATTCCTAATTCGGTTTCAACGTTAACTGGAATACTGTGAGCTTTAACCAGTAACTTAACAGGATAATGAAATACCGACAGAAGGGCTTTTCGCATCCACGACATGAATTATGTAATCCTATGAAATAAAAACGGGTGAAGTGTAACACAATCGCGTCACAATCTCGCGACGAGCCATTGTTATTGATTTGCTTGTTTTACAGACTCCCTACCTAGCGGTAAGTTCATGAAGTTCAAAAGCGCCTGTATTTTTATATCTTCGTAACTTTGTTTAGGGTAAGGCTCACTGACCCTTTTAGCAATGCAACATTAGAAGTATTTAAATTGCTATAAGCTTTGATAATTACTACTTTTATAAGGGTTAATGAATGTGAGCATGTAGTAGTGGATGAACAAAACCGGTTAAAGACGATTGATGACTTTTTGCTCAGTGATGAGGTGCCGTTAGATCTTGACGACCTTATGGTTGTGTTAGCAGGGGCATATAAGGTGCCCATCGCGCTAATAGGAATTGTTGGTGAATTTGAAGAAACATTCAAAGCGCGATATGGAACTACACTTTCTAAAGTGAGCCGTGAGCATGCCTTTTGCAGTCGTGTTGTAGAAGAGCGCAAACAAGTTGTTGTTAACAATGCCCACGAGGACCCCAAGTTTAAAGATAATCCATTAGTCACGGGCGAGCCGCACATCTGCTTTTATGCAGGAACTCCCATTGAAATTAATGATGAGATTATTGGTGCTGTCTGTCTTATCGATACTGTTCCTCGAGAAATTGATGCCAAATATCTTGAAGTGCTGAATAGAATTGGTGCGCTTGTTAGCCAGCATATTTCTCTTTCTAAAGAGCATGAAGCACTCAAGCGTGAGCATGGGCTAATAGAAAAGTCCCCTATTGTTCTGGCTACGTGGCGAAATACTACGTCGCTCAAACTGGTTCATATCTCAAATAATAGTGAGCGCGTTTTGGGCATATCGTCCCAAGATTTACTGAGCGGTGCAGTTGAGCTTGGCGATGTTTTAACGCAGGACGCTGAGGGCGACTTTACGTTTGCCATGCAGGCGCATATGGAGGGCGTGGAAACGCATACTTGTCGTCTTCAAATAGCCACGCCCACACGTACCATTTGGGTAAGTATGATCTCTACGGCGAGTTTCCGTGAAGACGGTATGTTGTCTTCAGTTCAGGCGTTCTTATTTGACACCAGCGACCAAAAATATGTGGAAGACAAGCTCAACAAAACAAACCAGCGCATGCGGCTGTTATTGGAAGCCTCTGAATTGGGCACATGGGATTGGAATTTGGCCGCTGACGTAAACCAAGTAAACAAGCGTTGGTGTGATATCGTCGGTATGGAATATGAGTACTATGATACCAGCTCTCGCTTTTTCAGGCAGTTAATTCACCCTGCGGACTATGTAAAAGTAGAAAAACAATTAAACGAGCACATCATTGGTAAAAGTAAGGTTTTCAATACCACGTTTCGCATGAAACATACTAACGGCGCGTGGGTTTGGGTTGAAACCTATGGAAAAACCGTCGAATCTGACGTTACGGGTAAGGCTATTCGCGTTGCTGGTATTCATCGCGACATTACGCAGAGAATGGAAAGTGAGCTTCATGAGAAAAAGAAAACCCAACTACTTCAATTTATAAATAAAACCCGTGCCTCTTATCTTCAGAACAACGATTTAACCATGGCCTGCCAAACGGTATTACCCGAGCTTATTGATATCTCGGATAGTCAGTTCGCTTTCATTGGGCAAATGAAAGGTGAAGGCGATGCATCGAAGCTGTTTATTCATGCTATTTCTGAAATAGTCTGGGACAGCAGCAGCTTTACGCAATACAACGAGTACAAAAAGCGAAACTTGTATTTCAGTAGTTTCGATAACCTTTTCGGTACCACAATTTTAACCGGTGAGGTAACGATTAGTAATGCCTCAGGAAGTCATCCAAACTCAAAAGGGGTGCCCCAAGGGCACCCCCGCATTAGTCGATTTTTAGGGCTACCGATTAAGATCAAAGATAGAGTGGTGGGCATGATTGGTTTAGCCAATAAATTCGAGCCCTACACCTTCGATGATGCTGAGTTTTTGCAACCTCTATTAGATGCATTAGCCGGTCTTTTCTATGCGGTTGAACTGGAAGAATCACGCGCGATAGCTGAAGAGAAGTTGCGTAAGCTGGCCATGACTGACTCGCTAACTGGGCTGTACAATCGACGAGCTTTTGTTGATAAATGCCATCAGCTCTCTGCACAAAGCAATAGAGTGAGCGTAGCGGTAATCGATATAGACCACTTTAAAAAGGTTAACGATACTTATGGACATGATGCAGGAGACCAAGCTCTAATTTCAGTAGCCCACCTCATCGAAGAATATTATGTGGAGCCCGATATTGTTTCACGTCTTGGTGGAGAAGAGTTTGCGATAGTAGCAATTTCAGACAACAAAAGAGACGAAGAAAGGCGATTTAACAAACTTCGAGAGGCTGTTGAAAAAACAGAAGTTAAATACAAGAAAGACACGATATTCGTGACAATAAGTATTGGTGCTGTCTTTGCTGAGGATAGCTTGAATCTTGACTTTAGTGTGTTACTTTCCAAAGCTGATAAACTGCTATATACGGCGAAAAAGAATGGCCGAAATCAAGTTATTTTAGAGTAATGAAAACTTAAGGCTGCGCGAGGTTTCACGTATTTGACAGCCTTAAGCCCCCTAGTTTTTATATACTAGGTGCTAGCCCCATGCAGCTTGCTCCATAGTTTCAAGACTTTGCGCTTGTTATTTGCTTTTAGGTGTATATACTTACAGGAACTGTATGAACAGACAGGTCTTTTATGCGCCCACTCACAGCTCGACAAACTGAAGTTTTAGAACTTATTAAAACAACCATGCAAGAAACGGGAATGCCGCCTACGCGCGCGGAAATAGCTCGTCAACTTGGTTTTCGTTCTGCCAACGCAGCAGAAGAACATTTGAAGGCATTGGCGCGTAAGGGCGTAATTGAAATTTTGCCTGGTACCTCGCGTGGTATTAAGTTAAATATCCCCCTCGAGGATACTGCACCAGAAGAAGAAGGCTTGCCTCTAATAGGGCGCGTGGCGGCTGGTGAGCCAATTTTGGCGCAAGAGCATGTAGAATCCCACTACAAGGTCGACCCTGCTTTGTTTCAGCCTCAGGCAGACTTTTTACTTCGTGTAAACGGCATGAGCATGAAGGACATCGGTATCTTGGATGGCGATCTTCTTGCTGTGCATCGCACAACTGATGTCCACAACGGTCAGGTAGTGGTCGCGCGGGTGGATGAAGACGTTACGGTGAAGCGTTTAGAGAAACGCGGTCGTGAAGTTTTACTTCATGCTGAAAACGAAGAGTTTTCGCCAATTAAGGTAGACCTTGCCAGCGAGCCTTTTGCTATTGAAGGTATTGCCGTAGGTGTTATTAGAAACGCCGACTGGATGTAAGGTTTTAGCATCTTCAATCAAAAGCGGCGTATTAGCCGCTTTTTTTATGCCTTTTAGTACCATATTTTAGTTAATTTTCTTAGGTTAGCGTTTGTTAGTATGTCTCAAAACTACGAAATCTGGCATCACCATTGTGCGAAAGATATGCGCTATTTGGCCCGAGAATGAATTGGCTAATACACATTTATTATTTGAAAGTTTGTTTGAAAAATAGGACGAGCGATGTGTTAATTGTTGATTTTATGACCAAATGAAGCTTCATCCTCATCAACACCCCGTTCAAAATGCGCGTTTGATTTTTTAAGCGCCGCGAGCACGCCCAATATCCTCTCCAACAAAATTGTAACGTAAGCCTGCCACAAGAAATGGTTAAAAATTAGCCTCTTCATTAAATTTTTAATAGAAAAGACTAGACGACACGGCATTATTGCGCAATTCTTATACAGAGATTAACAAAATAATAACAATGACTCTAAATTTGTTTTACAAGTTGAGGTGATGGGTCAATCGTTCGCAAACCATTTGGTAGGGCAGCGCGCAAAATAATCAGCGTTTTTGGTCTTGCTATTACGGAGGTGCTGAGTGAAACAACTAACGACCGTTTTTGCAAAGTGGTGTTCAATAATACCATTTTTGCTTTTCTCCCCTTTGCTTCTTGCACAAGAAGTTAGTGAAGAAGCCTCTTCGCTTAATTTGAGACGCGGTGCTACCGACATCAGTGGGCAGGTCTATGATCTGCATATGTTGATGTTCTTCATTTGTGTAGGTATCGCGGTTGTAGTTTTTGGCGTGATGTTCGCCTCAATGTATCTGCATAGAAAGTCTCGTGGCGCCAAGCCCGCTAACTTTCATGAGAACGTGAAGGTTGAAATAGCGTGGACCGTTGTACCTTTTCTTATTCTCATCTTTATGGCTGTGCCTGCGGCAAACACGCTTATTGCGATGGAAGACACGTCTGAGCCTGACATGACTGTGCTAGTAACAGGCTCACAGTGGAAGTGGCACTACAAGTACATGGACAGCGACGTAGAATTTTACTCACTGCTTGCTACTCAGCGTGAGCAAATAGAGAACAAATTTCAAAAAACCGACAATTATCTGCTTGAAGTTGACCGTCCGTTAGTTATTCCAACTGGGAAAAAAGTACGTTTTCTTATTACCTCTGACGACGTTATCCATTCGTGGTGGGTCCCGGATTTTGCTGTGAAAAAAGATGCCAACCCGGGCTTTATTAACGAGTCTTGGGCCAAAGTGAATGAGCCTGGTATTTATCGCGGACAGTGCGCAGAGCTTTGTGGAAAAGACCACGGCTATATGCCGGTTGTGGTGATTGCTAAAGAGCCAGCTGAATTTGATAAATGGATGGGTGAACAAGAAGAAATTGTTCGCAAAGCAAAAGAAGAAGAGCAGCGTCTACTTTCTATGAATATGTCTATGGATGAATTGATGAAAGAAGGCGAGCGCGTTTACAACGCTACGTGTGCAGCGTGCCACATGCCAAATGGTGAGGGTTTACCAGGTGTATTCCCAGCACTTAAAGGCAGCAAGATGGCGTTAGAGGATCAGCAAGGTCACATCGACATTGTACTTCATGGTAAGGCGGGTACAGCCATGCAAGCGTTTAGCAAAATGCTGAGCCTTAAAGAAATTGCTGCGGTAGTCACTTACGAGCGCAATGCGTGGGGCAATAACACGGGCGATATGGTGCAGGCCAAAGACGTCAATGCAGTGGCAAACGGAAACTAGGAGCAGACAAATGAGCAAAGCAACTGAAGTTATTTCGCCAGATACCTCTGCGCCTCACAGTGGTCAAGTAAATGGCGATCATCTACATGATGACCATGAACATCACGACCATATTCCTAAAGGAATAACGCGCTGGCTGTTTACCACTAACCACAAAGACATAGGCACACTGTATCTGTGGTTTGCCTTCATCATGTTTTTGGTTGGCGGCGCAATGGCCATGGTTATTCGCGCTGAATTGTTTCAGCCCGGCCTACAAATTGTAGAACCAAATTTCTTCAATCAAATGACCACTGTGCACGGGCTTATCATGGTGTTTGGTGCTGTAATGCCTGCCTTTACAGGGCTCGCAAACTGGCTCATCCCCATGATGATCGGCGCCCCAGATATGGCATTGCCGCGCATGAATAACTGGAGCTTTTGGATTTTACCTGGCGCTTTTTTAATTCTGCTTAGCTCGCTATTTATGGAAGGTGGCGGCCCTGCCTTCGGTTGGACTTTTTATGCGCCGCTCTCAACAACCTACAGTGGCGATTCGACAGCATTGTTTGTGTTCTCTGTTCACATTATGGGTATCTCATCCATTATGGGTGCGATTAACGTGATAGTGACCATCTTTAATATGCGTGCGCCAGGCATGACTTGGATGAAAATGCCGCTATTTGTATGGACGTGGCTTATTACAGCGTTCTTGCTGATTGCGGTAATGCCAGTGCTTGCTGGCGCGGTGACCATGGTATTGACAGACAAGTTTTTCGGAACCAGCTTCTTTGATGCTGCAGGTGGTGGCGACCCGGTGATGTTCCAGCATATTTTCTGGTTCTTCGGGCATCCTGAAGTCTACATTATGATCTTGCCCGCTTTCGGCATTATTTCTCAAATTGTCCCTACCTTTTCTAGAAAACAACTGTTTGGCTATGCCTCTATGGTTTACGCCACGGCGTCTATCGCACTGCTTTCTTTTGTAGTTTGGGCTCACCATATGTTTACCACGGGCATGCCGGTGTACATGGAAATGTTCTTCATGTTTGCCACCATGCTTATCTCGGTACCAACTGGGGTAAAAGTGTTTAACTGGGTAGCGACCATGTGGCGTGGTTCACTAAGCTTTGAAATGCCAATGATGTTCGCTATTGCTTTTATCGTGCTGTTTACCATTGGTGGACTATCTGGACTAATGCTGGCGATAACACCTGTGGACTTCCAGTACCACGATACCTACTTTGTTGTGGCTCACTTTCACTATGTTCTGGTAACAGGGGCGGTCTTTTCAATTATGGCGGCCGTGTATTACTGGCTGCCTAAATGGACAGGCAAAATGTACGACACTACTTTGGCTAAATGGCATTTCTGGTGTTCTTTAGTATCGGTAAATGTCTTGTTCTTCCCTATGCACTTTGTGGGTTTGGCAGGTATGCCACGCCGTATTCCTGACTATGCATTGCAGTTCGCTGATTTTAATAAATGGATAAGCTTGGGTGGTTTTGCCTTCGGTTTATCTCAGCTCATCTTTCTTGCCCTGCTTATTAAGGCGTGCAAAAAGCAAGGTGAAGCAGTATCGGCGCAAGTTTGGGACGGCGCTGAAGGGTTGGAATGGGAAATTCCATCACCTGCGCCTTACCATACGTTTGAAACTCCGCCTGTCGTCAAGTAACGATAGGTGGGATTTGTGAATTGACCATTCTTGTAAAGCGCTAAAATGCAGCGGTAAGGATGGTATTCACACATTGCAGGTGGTGAGGGAGATAAGCGGCTAAAAAAGCGTTTACCAAGCTTCACTTTTGGAGTTACTCGGAGGTTGCGTGATGTCACAGCAAAGTGCAAATAACAAAATGGTTATCAAGCTTGTTGCTATTGTCATAGGCATGTTTGGCTTTGGCTTCGCTTTGGTTCCCTTGTATGACGTATTCTGTGACGTAGCGGGAATTAATGGCAAAACCGAGAACACGGCAGCCGTTTACCAATCAGTTGAGATTGATGAATCGCGAGAAGTGACCGTAGAATTTATTACTCGCACAAATACCGGTATGCCGTGGGAGTTTCGCGCTGAAACCAAGCGTGTGAAAGTGCACCCCGGCGAGCTAAACACGGTATCGTTTTATGTGAGAAATCCTGCATCAAGTAATATCGTCGCCCAAGCCATTCCCTCTGTATCCCCTGGCACAGCAGCGCTCTATCTGAATAAAACGGAATGCTTCTGCTTCAATCAGCAGCCACTTGATGCGGGGAGTGAGGCCTATATGCCTATGCAGTTCTACGTAGACCCGCAGCTTCCTGAAGATATAACCTTTTTTACCTTGCAGTACACACTCTATGACGTCACAGCGCGAGCCAGTGACCTAACGACAACACCGAATCCCTTTATGGCTTCGACACCATCAACTGGCGAATAAGCAGAAGGGGTAAGGAGAAGAAAATGCAAACCGAAGTACAGAATCACGAATATCAAAAATACTATGTACCAGCGCAAAGCCCATGGCCCATTGTAGGGGCCGTCGCTCTATTTCTTATCGCTGTAGGTGCAGGCAACTATGTGGTGCAGGCGACCAAAGGCGAAACCGGCTATGGCGGTCATATCCTTTTAGCGGGAATAGCCGTATTGCTGATTATGCTAGTGGGCTGGTTTAAAAACCAAATTGATGAGTCTATGGCTGGGCTTTACAGCGACCAGCTGGGGCGTTCATATCGACAAGGCATGAGCTGGTTTATTTTCTCTGAAGTAATGTTTTTCGCCGCGTTTTTCGGTGCGCTTTACTACGCACGGTTTATCTCGGTTCCATGGCTTGGTGGCGCATCGAATAACGCTATGACCAATGAAGTCTTATGGCCGACTTTTGAGGCAATCTGGCCGCTGGTATCAACGCCAGGCGGCACTACCACACAAGAAATGAGTGCTGCGGGTTTACCCACAATCAACACGGTTATCTTGCTTATCTCATCAATCACACTGCACTTCGCTCATGTGGGTCTAGAGCAAAACAAACGCAAGCAGTTGACCCTAATGCTAGGCATTACCATTTTACTCGGGTGTGGGTTCCTGTTTTTACAGGTGGAAGAGTACATTCATGCTTATCGCGACTTGGGGCTTACGCTTCAGTCAGGCATTTATGGCAACACCTTCTTTATGCTTACAGGGTTTCACGGTATGCATGTGACCCTCGGTACCATCATTCTTATTGTATTATTTTTTAGAGTGTTGAAGGGGCACTTCACACCAGAAAACCACTTCGCTTTTCAGGCGGGAAGCTGGTATTGGCACTTTGTAGATGTAGTGTGGGTCATGCTCTATCTCTTCGTTTACGTGCTTTAGAAACAACACCCCAAACTCAATAAGGCCTTGGGTTTGGGGTAATTAAACCGGTACCAATAGCAATAAGAATAATAATAACAATGACGGCAGAAGTGAGCACTCGTCGACCAATATACTTACTCATTGGCCCCTTAGATGTGTCGTTTTTTATCATGATGCGCATCGCCATGAACAGATTAACAATCATGTACAGTACCAACGCAACAAGGACTATTTTTATCAACATACTCACCTCAGTTTTTATTCTCATTTTGCAGGGTGCGAGATAATCATGCTTTTTCGCACTCGCCACGTTATTCCTTGGTTACTCACAGGCTTTAGTGTGGCGATTATGTGCGGGTTAGGTTACTGGCAACTTGATCGCATGGTTCAAAAGCAACAACGTTTAGCTAGCATAGCGCAAAAGCAAAGTAATGGAACCTTGAGTTTAGAAGAGGCGCTGAACCACACAGATCCGAGAGATATCACCGTTTCTTTCAGTGGTTCCTTAGATGCAAATCACGTATTGCTTTTAGATAACCAGATTTACAATCAACGGGTAGGGTTTGACGTGATAGCGCCGGTATATACCAATGCCGGTTGGCTTTTAGTGAACTTTGGCTGGGTGCCCTCACCAGATTTAACTCGCACTTTGCCGGATATAAGTTTAACGAGCGAAATTCGCGATTTTACCGGTGTCATCAGTGTTCCGGGTAATAACCCTTTAGTTAAAGAAACCAACATGGCCTTGGCGCAAAGCCCTGCGCTTGTTCAGCACATCGAATTTCCCGAATTAAACGACGCCTTAGAGCGAAATTTTTTACCTTTTATTCTCCAGCTTACTACGCCTGACCCAGCGTTTATTCGCGAACATCAGGCCGTTGTAATGTCTCCCGAAAAGCACCTGGGTTATGCCGTTCAGTGGTTTGGTTTAGCCATTGCCGCTGCGGCCATAGGTGGTTTTGCAATTAATAAGAAAGGACGTAGTTATGAGTAATGCTGCTTCGAAAAAAACGTTAATTATCATGGTAGCTGTGTTTGTTTTGCCTGTTGTCATGGCGAAGCTTGCACTTGACAACGATTGGTTTACCAAAGGCGCTACTAATAAAGGTCAGCTGCTTGCGCCAACAATCGACATGAGTGCACTTTTGAAAGATGCAGAGCCTAAGTGGCGTTTACTTTACGTCATGCCGAATGAGTGCGATGCAGTGTGTGAAAACGCACTATTTAGCATTAACCAAGTATGGCTTGCTTTAGGTAAAGAGTCTGATCGCGCCCAAGCCGTGGTCGTTACAAGCGATTCAAGTGATCAAGTAGCGATAGCAGCCTTAGCGGACTACCCCTTTGTAGAAACCTTGCCGGTTACCACGCCAACCGCCCTCGCCTCTAGCAGTGTTTATATCGTCGATACTCAAAATAACGCCATGCTCTTTTACGAAATTAAAGACGATAGAAAAGACGCGGTGATGGAAAGCCGTAACATGCTGGCGGACATGAGAAAGCTATTAAAGCTATCACGCATAGGATAAACGCTATGAAAAAGTTAACCCTATTCAGTATATTTTTAGCTGCTGTTGTTATCATTTTAGGTGCCTATACCCGTTTGACCGATGCCGGATTAGGCTGCCCGGATTGGCCTGGGTGTTACGGAAACTTAACCGTCCCCTTAAGTGAAGAAAAGGTAGCACAGGCAAACGCCGCATACCCAGAGCGTCCGGTAGAAGCATTTAAGGCGTGGAATGAGATGATCCACCGCTACTTTGCAGGAACCTTAGGGCTATGTGTACTGGCTATTGCCATTATTGCTGTTCGGCAGCGCGACAAAGGCACGCCCGTTAAATTACCACTGTTACTGCTGGGGCTTATTATCTTCCAGGCTGCACTTGGTATGTGGACAGTGACGCTCAACCTGCTTCCCGTTGTTGTAATGGGGCATTTGTTAGGAGGCTTCTCCGTAATATCCTGCCTATTTATTCTCTATCTTCGCTTGCGCAATACCGCAGGCGGTGCACCGAAAACTAAACAAGCGCCCATAGCGTCAGCTATGCATGTTCAGGGCATTGTCGACTTACCTCAAGCTAGAGCCTTTCAGCGAAACCTCAAACTTTTCGCCTTTGTTGGACTCGGCGTACTTGTTACGCAGATTGCTCTGGGAGGGTGGACTTCGGCAAATTATGCGGCCTTAGCTTGTACGGAAATGCCGGTTTGTGAAAGCGGTTGGCAGGAACGAATTGATTTGGCAGGCGCATTCAGTGTGCCTGATGCAGACAACTATGAATTCGGTGCTCACGATTACGGCGAGCGAGTCACTATGCACATAGTGCATAGGTTCGGTGCGGTCATTACGTTTTTATACTTGCTAGCACTGGGTATCAGTGTGTTGGTAAGCCGCCATACCTCAAGTAAACAAAAATATGTGAGCGCGTTTATGTTGGTAGCCTTGTGTACGCAGGTGGCATTAGGGCTTAGCAACATTATCTTTATGCTGCCATTGGCTGTCGCTGTAATGCATAATGCAGTAGCAGCCGTGTTACTTCTTTCCCTACTCAACCTCATTTTTACCGTATTTCTGGCACTAGAAAACGATAACGTCTTTGGTACAGAAAAACGAAGAACAGACTCATTCTCAGGCTCGAAACCACTGCAGGGGGCAGGTGCATTTAGCATACATGAAGCGCCTTTGCAGGGCCCATTTAACGCGTCAACGTCTTCTCATATTCTCCCTAAAGCTCCAGGAGGTTTCCATGGCTAAATCGGTCTCTTTACATGCGCGTACTTCACGCAAGCACAATGTAGTCACGTGGCGAGATTACTATGAAATGACTAAGCCTAATGTCGTCATGTTGTTGCTGTTAACCGCGTTAGTGGGAATGTGCTTAGCTACGCCTACTTGGGTAAACGCAACTGTGCTCATCTGCGGCTTATTGGGTATTGGTATGTTGTCTGCGTCTGCTGCCGTTATTAATCACGTTGTCGACCATAAAATAGACAGCGTCATGGCACGTACGTTTAATCGGCCTGTCGCGAAAGGCAAAGTCAGTATAAACAACGCGCTGTGGTTTGCCGGTATCTTAGGTGTGGTAGGGTTCGTGGTGTTGGCCTTATTTGTAAATATGTTAACCGCGTGGTTAACCCTAGCAAGTTTAGTGGGCTACGCGTTTATCTACACTATGTACTTAAAGCGAGCGACACCGCAAAATATCGTGATTGGCGGTTTAGCTGGGGCAGCTCCACCACTTTTAGGTTGGACTGCGGTTACCGGGGAAATACATGCCCATGCATTACTTTTGGTACTGATTATTTTTACTTGGACCCCTCCCCACTTTTGGGCCCTCGCCATCCATAGAGAAAAAGACTATGCCAAAGCGAAGGTGCCTATGCTGCCAGTCACACATGGTGTTTCATTTACGAAAACTTCAGTATTGTTATATACAGTGTTGCTAGGACTTGTGTGCCTGCTTCCCTACCTTACAGGTATGAGTGACCTCATTTATTTAATTGGCTCAAGCATGCTTAACATTGGATTTTTATATTATGCTTTAAAGCTAAAATTTGATGCACAGCCTCAAACAGCAATGAAAACTTTTAGGTTCTCTATTATTCATCTCATGGTATTGTTTGTAGTATTACTCTTAGATCACTACATTCCATTGAGTTTATGAACCAACGAACTATTGTCGGCCTTGTAGCATTTTTAGCGTTGTGTGCGGGCATTGTCGGGGCGCTTTATATCGCGCCTCCAAGTGTTGAAAGTCAGCCTGAATACTTTCAAACCTACCCTGAGCCAAGAGCATTATCACCTTTCACACTAACGTCACATGAAGGTGACGTATTCGATAATTCCTCGCTCAAAGGCCAATGGAGCTTAGTATTTGTGGGCTATACATTTTGCCCAGATATTTGCCCCACGACCATGGCCGAGTTAAACGAAATATACCCTGAACTAAAGGCATTAAATACTGTCGAACCAATTCGAGTTGTATTTGTATCCGTTGATCCGAATCGCGATTCAATAGAAAGACTTTCAGAGTATGTGAGCTATTTTAATGAGGAGTTCATCGCCGTTACCGGAGAGCACAAAGCGCTATTCCCGTTCGTACGTAATTTAGGGATGATGTATGCTATTGCTGAAAGTACCGATAACCCCAACTATTTAGTTGATCACAGTGCATCTGTTGTACTTGTCGACCCTGATGCTAGGGTGATAGGAAGATTCAAACCAAAAAGAGAGCCAGGAAAGCTATCGATAAGTGATTCTCAGCAAATATTGGCAGATATGCCGATAATTACCTCGAAGCAGTAGTATGGAAATAGAAATTAGGCAAGGTGTGGCATCTGATGCCGCGCAAACTACGCCGCTCATATTGAACGCGGCGCAGTCATTATTAACGTCTATTTTTGGACATAATAAGAATAAAACAGCCGATGGCTACCTTGCTCATGCTTGGGAACTAGGCGGCGGTCAGTATGGCTTCAACAATCATTGGGTGGCATGCAGTGGTGACGAAGTGCTAGGTGTGGTAACTGCTTGGCATAGCAAACTGGGTGCCGCATTTGATAGAGCAACCCTAGACAGCATTACGTCATACTTTACGCTTGATGAAGCTATGACAGTACTCATGCGTAACCAAACAGTAGCGGTAAACCTTACGCCCCCCACCAATACTGAACTAATGATTGGACACCTTTCCGTTGAAGAAAGCGCCCGACGAACCGGGGTGGGCTCTATGCTGATGGATGCTATGCAGGTGCGAGCGGAAAAACTCAAGAAACGTAAGCTTGTGCTCGATGTTGAAGTATCGAACGTGTCGGCTATCCGTTTTTATCAACACCATGACTTTGTGGAAGAGTCTATTAATAAAGGCTTTATCCGCTTTGCTCGTCCAGTTTAGGTAAACGTTTCCTTATGTAAGCGCGAGTTCATTGACGCGAACTCGCGCGAGCCCCACATCAGGCTAATTCCAAGTCAAAATTTTTAATTTACTTAGTCAGGATAATTGCCACTTTTATCTGCTACAAAGAAAGGCGTTGAGTACCAATAATACCGTCCAGCTTGAGTATTGGATGGTGCTGTACAGTTCACCCGTGAACGTCCCACGGGAAGTGTTTCCGAAAGACTAAACCTAAGCACATTACCTTCAACATTTGTCTTTATAGGGTCGCCGGCGAAAAAGCAATTTACTTGGGTAAGGCGCACATCATCACTGTCTATGGTTAAGCTTATCGGCGATGATAGCTTTCGCGTTGTCATACGAGGGTTTTCATGTGAACTGTGCGTTACTGGCATAGCAAGGCTATTAAGCTTGGTCTTGAGCGTTGCCAAATTTGCGTAAGGACCTGCCGCTGGAAACCGTGGAAGGGCTTGCATGTCGCTAGATGGGCCTACAGCCCCAGAGTGCTGTCCAAATCCAACATAACCTTCAGTTTTGAGCTTATTAGCAAGCGCGGTGTTGTACTCGCCAAACGGGTACGCTAAATATTTAAGGTTAATATCCAGCTTATCTTCTATTTTCTTTTCAGCACTTTCTACGTTTTCCCACACTTTTTTCAGCCATGCGCGCTCACCCATCGCTTGCTCACCGTTTAGCATATGAAGGTGATCTAGCGTATGGTTGGCAAAAGTAACGCCGTTGTTGTGCATGGCAATTACTTGCTCCCACGTTAGCTGCTTCGGGCCTACGCCAATTTCATCGGGATTGATAAACACTGTGTATGGAAAGCCAAGGTCAGCCAGAATAGGATGAGCATTGTGTAAGATATTCGCGTAACCATCGTCAAACGTTATAGCCACTGCTTTTTCGGGCAGTGTTTTATTGTGTTGTATTGCTTCAACAACGTCCTTTAGCGAAACAACAGTGTGGTGTTTGTCCAAGTATTCCATGTGCGATCTAAAGGCTTCAGGAGAAATACTAGTGCTGGCCGGTGTTGAAGACGACACATGGTGGTAAAGCAAAATGGCCGCGTTAGGCGTGGCACTCGTACTAGAATCTGAAGCGAAGCTAGGCGAGGCCAGCAACATATTGAAGAGCCCCAACAACGTTAAAGAAAAGATCTTCAAACGCGAGCGAATCATCATTCTATTTTGAATTACATTGTTGGTTTTCATATCATCATCCACTGAGTGCCTGAACAAATTCAATAGCATGGTAAACTTCAAAATTACGCAAATTGGCCAATATTATATTTGGTCACGCAGGTAAGTTTTTACTTATGCTGTTGCCTAGGTTGATAGTATATAGCGAAATTAACCCCTACTGAGATCATTTATGCCCCGTTCCCAAGTAACTCAGCGCTCTTTTTTTGACGACCATTCCCGTCTGTTGGCGTTAGCGCTTCCCATGATCTTAGCAAATATTACCACGCCCCTATTGGGCTTGGTTGATACCGCAGTTTTGGGGCATATGTCTTTACCTGCAATGCTTGCGGGAGCATCGGTAGGCGCACTAATTCTAACGCAAATATACTGGGTGTGCGGATTTCTTCGCATGTCTTCAACGGGCTTAAGTGCACAAGCTAAAGGTTCGCCGAATAACACGTTAGAGTCAGCAAAAGTGTTGTGGCAAACGGTGGCTGTTGCCTTGGTATTGGGGGCATCGGTACTTGCTCTTCAATCTCCCATTTTGTCTATAGGCTTAGCTCTGACTCAGCCAAACAGTGACGTCGCCCTTCACCTTCAACACTATTTCTCGACGCGGGTATGGGGTGCGCCAGCGGCTATGCTGAACTTGGCATTGGTTGGATGGCTTGTCGGGCAGCAAAAAACGCGCAGCGTCATGGCTATTCAAATAGTGGGAAATTTATTAAATGCGGCACTCGATGTGGCGTTTGTGTTCGGTCTTGGTTTGTCCGTGGCTGGCGTAGCGCTGGCCAGTGTTATCGCTGAATACACCATGGCTATAATGGCGTTCGCCGTGGCGCTTAAGTGCGTTGGCGGTGTAGCCGTAAGTACATCGTGGTTCAACCGTGCTGCTCGGAAAGTACTGATGAAGCTTAACGGTGACATGCTATTACGAAACCTGGCACTGCAAGGCTGCCTAGCGTTCCTCACTATTCAAGGGGCCCGTTACGGTGAAACGTCGGCGGCCGTCAATGCTATACTCATGCAGTTTTTTGTTCTAATTGCATTGGGGCTTGATGGTATTGCGTATGGCGTGGAAGCGCTGGTCGGTGAAGCCAAAGGGGCGTCTGACAGCAGCGAAGTGAAACGACGCACCTACCAAGGGTTAGTCTGGTCGAGTATTTTTGCTCTTATTTATAGCTTGATATTTTTCGCTGGCGGTGAGGCTATTATTACGTTACTTACGGAGCATAGTGACATTGTAGATGCTGCGCTACCTTATCTTGGCCTAATGGTATTACTTCCTTTATTAGCGCATTGGTGTTTTTTGTACGACGGCGTGTTTGTTGGTCTCACTCGAGCCAGCGCCATGAGAAATACCATGATAATAAGTGCTTTAGGTGTATATTTCCCTGTTTGGTATCTCACGCAAGACCAAGGTAATGTTAGCCTGTGGTACGCCCTACTCGGCTTTTTACTCGCTCGCGGCGTGACACTGGCGTGGAGTTTTTATCGTTTAGATAAACGCGGTGAACTAGCTACATCGCAAAGTTAGCGTTTTTGGAGCGTATCGTTGACCTTATTTAGGGAGAGCGCGCCTAGCACGCTGCGTTTCTAAGTCTTCTTAGTGCATTATCCCGTTTTATTTTTGCTACTGAGTTTTTTGCGCGGCTTTTTTTGCACAATGATAATAGTGTGTAGCTCAGGGTGCTGATCAAACTCAACGTGGCGAACAAATCCGCCCGCTTCGATCAATATTTCCAAGTATCTATGTAGCCCTAGCGAGGCGTAGTAGACTTCTGGGCCCATCACTTCATTTGTGTGCTCTCCACTTTCTGTTGTGCCCCCGCAGCTAAAAAGTAACACGCCGTCATCGGCTAAGTGGTTCACTAGCTTCTTAAGCAAAGGCTCTTGCTGCGTTAGAGGAATATGCCAAAAGCTATCCCAAGCGCTTATAAACGAATAGTGCTTGGGCATAGTGAATGTACACACGTCGGCACAATAGAAGGTATGGGCGGGTAATTGAGTTGTCGCAATGGCGAGCATTTCTTCGGATACATCAATACCTTCGTAAGTTAACCCTGCGCTTTCGATAATGGGAACAAAGCGGTTTGTGCATCCACAACCTATGTCTAGCGCGTAACCTCGTTTTTTTGGTTTGACTTGATTGCTCTCGTCTCCTTTATTTAGCGCTTCTCCTTTGTTAGGCGCTTCTCTTTTGTTAGGCGCTTCGCTTGGCACTGTATCGGGATCTTGTGATGGGATGTTCGGCAAAAATGACAGGGCTTTTTGATAGGCCGTCATGCCATTTTTCTGATTAAATTCAGGGCGAGTCCAAAGGTGAGTAATGGTGTCGTAGGCCTTGCCGGTTTCTTCAGGCGTCATATTGCCTCTGTTAGCTGAGCTTATACTGGTTCAAGATTAATTCATTTAACAGCAATGTATAGTCAAAGTACAAGGAAGAGAAAAAGCGAAACCCGTTTGAGGCATGGAGCGGCCAGACAGTAACGCCTATGCTTTTTCGCTTGGCTAGGGCTTATATGTAGACTTAAATAGGCATACCCAAAGCGCTATTACTAAAAGCGCTTTGGGCCAAATCGACAGCTAAAAGCTAATAGCCTGCAAAAAGAGCGTAGTCATTTAAGCAGGTAGAACTTCAGCTATTTTTTTATAATGTGCGTGGCACAGAGTTTGTTACCTGACGGGTCTCTCAGGTAAGCAAGGTATAATTGGCGTTCGCTATTTCCCCGAATGCCTGGTGGGTCTTCACATGGTACGCCCCCATTTTCGCTTCCTACCTTATGCCACTCATCTACAACCTCGGGTGTGCGTGCCGCAAGGCCAAGTGTAGTGCCATTGCCATGTGAGGCTGCCTCGCCATTAATTGGTTTGGTTAGCGCTAAAATACCTTTGGGCGTGTAATAAAACACGCGTCCGTGCTCATCAAAAACGCCGGGTTCGTATCCCAGTACTCCTAAAATAGCATCGTAGAATTTCTTTGACGCTTCAAGATCATTTGCACCTAACATAACGTGGCTAAACATAGTTGTGTCCTCTGAAGTAGTAGGGGTAACCCCTTTTATCAAGTTAGGTTACTTGTACTCTGCTTTAATGTATTTATTGGCCCAAAGCGAAGTCTACCGCGGCTTTAGCATGGATAGCGGTAGTGTCGTATAACCTAACCTTGGTATGTTGTTGCTGCACTAATAACGCAATTTCGGTGCAGCCTAAAATAATGCCTTCAGCACCCTCGGCCGCAAGCGCGTTTATTACTTCAATATACGCTTCACGAGAATCAACACAAATCACGCCCTTGCATAATTGTTCATAAATAATGTTATGGACTGTATCTCGTTGTTGCGCATTTGGAATAACAACTTCAATACCAAAAGCCTCTTCAAGACGGGATGTATAAAAGGTTTGCTCCATGGTGAAGCGGGTGCCTAGCAGCCCAACTTTCTTAACTGAATTTTTCTGCAGCACACGACCCGTGGCATCGGCAATGTGAATAAGAGGGATACTAATATTTTGCTCTATGTCAGCCGCGACTTTGTGCATGGTATTGGTACAAATTAATACGGCTTTTGCACCTGCAACTTCTAAATGCTTTGCCTCGCGGATAAGTATGTCGGCGGTTTTATCCCATTCGCCCTTATGTTGAAGCTGCTCTATGTGAGCAAAGTCAACGCTGCTTATAATCATGGGGGCATTGTGGAGGCCTCCAAGTTGTGCGTTGACGCCTCGGTTTATAGCTTGGTAATAACTGACCGTTGATTCCCAGCTCATGCCGCCGAGCAAGCCTAGCTTTTTAATAGTATTTTCCACAGTTCACCTTTTTTAGGTACTTAGTACTACCTTCAATCTACCGATAAAATGTAGTCGCGACTAGTGGCTGGAAGAAGGGAAAACATTATGAACAGAAATATAACAGCGATATAACTAGCTAAGTGTAGGGAGAGACGTTGGCGCGTTGTGAATACTTTAACGCGGGAAAGCGGCTTAAATTAAAGCGATAAGCTCAATTGTTAGAACTTAGGCGGCGGTTTCTTATTTTTCATAAACGAGAAACGCTGAATAAAAATGCCCCAGTAGCCCAACATGGCAATAGCAAAACCAAGAAATAGCACCAAAAGGCTTAGGTAACGAAGCGCGACATGAAATTCGCTGAGAGTAAACAACATCAAGACGCCGACAACGAAAATAGATAAGCCTATTTTGAATCGTTGCCAGCTCTTGAGTGGATCTTGCATCAGCATAAGGGCAGCATTGTACTGTGCACCTAAATAAGCGCAATATTGCGCTTAGTAGTAAGAGTGCTCACCGGCTTGGTGTTCAGTTGCATCGCGCACGCCTTTAAGCTCGCCAGCGAACTGTTCAATCATTTGCTTCTCTATACCTTCTTTGAGCGTCACGTCTACCATTGAGCAGCCATTACAGCCACCGCCGAATTGAAGAATAGCGTAGCCATCATCAGTTAACTCGGTAAGTACAACATTACCCCCGTGGCTGGCTAGCTGCGGGTTAATTTCTGATTCAATCATGTAGTTGATTCGCTCGACTAAAGGGGCATCGTCGGCCACTTTACGCGCTTTAGCATTAGGCGCTTTAAGCGTTAATTGCGAGCCCATTTGATCGGTAACGTAGTCAATTTCCGCCTCATCGAGGTAAGGTGCACTTTCTTCGTCTACCACGGCATCGAAGCCGTTAAACGTAAGGCGAGTGTCTGTTTCTTCGACAGCGTCCGGCGGACAATAGGACACGCCACACTCAGCTGACGAGGTGCCTGGGTTTACGACGAATACACGAATATTCGTGCCAGACTCTTGTTTACTCAGCAGTTTTACGAAGTGAGCCTGGGCTTCTTCTGATATAGTTATCATCAGCAAGTCCTACATATTTTGAAAATTTAGATTATTGTATCAAATTTACCTGAGTAAAACAGTCAGGTATTAATTAAATAAATTATTCCAGTGAATCGAATTTGTTGAGAGCGACGTACATCGCTATTACTCTCAACCATAACAACAAGACGGGAAGCGCTATGTTAGCGAAACTAAAAAACTCCGCCAAAAAGAACCCATTATCACTCGCTTTATTGTTGGCGCTTGGCACTATCGCCCTTGGGGCGACGACCAGCCAGCAAGCCTTGGCACAGCCTGCCTTATCATCAGTGGTTACTGTTACCCCTGATACCGGCGGACAGCCGGTTACCGCATACTTACCTGATACTGTATCTTACAACCCAGATATTCCTACGCCTGAATCTGTACTTGGTGCCAACATTGGTGAGTGGCACGTACGTCACGACCAAGTCGTAAATTATATGCAGCTGCTTGCCGAGAAATCTGACCGCATTACCATCGAGGAAACTGGCCGTACCCACGAAAATCGCCCGCTTTTACTCATGACTATCACTGCGCCGTCAAACAGAAACAACATTGAAGCCATGAGGCAGCAGCACATTGATGCCATGGAAAGTGGCAAAAAAGTAGGTGGCGGCGCTCCTTTGATTTTTTACATGGGCTACAGTATTCACGGTAACGAGCCTTCCGGTACCAATGCTTCGCTAGCGCTGGCTTATTACTTAGCCGCCGCTGAAGGTGAAGAAATTGATGCCTTGTTGAACAACAATATTGTGCTGTTTGATCCATCTTTCAACCCCGATGGACTCTCTCGTTTTGCTCAGTGGGCAAATATGCACAAAGGCAAGCAGTTAGTTTCTGACAGCCGCCACCGTGAACATGACGAGGGGTGGCCATCAGGCAGAACAAATCACTATTGGTTCGATTTAAATCGCGACTGGTTATTGCTGGCGCACCCAGAGTCACAGGCGCGTATTAAACAGTTTCATAAATGGCGGCCACATATTCTGACCGATTTTCATGAAATGGGCACAGACAGCACCTATTTCTTTCAGCCCGGCGTACGTTCGCGCAAAAACCCCTTAACGCCAGACGAGAACGTCACCTTAACTGAAGCGCTTGCGCATTATCACGCGGCTGCATTCGACGAACAGGGCGAGCTGTATTTCACCGAAGAAGCATTCGATGATTTCTACGCTGGTAAAGGGTCTACCTACCCGGATTTACACGGTAGTGTGGGTATTCTGTTTGAACAGGCCAGTTCACGAGGACACCTTCAAGACTCTATAAACGGCAAGCTTGCTTTCAAAGACACCATAGCGAACCAAATTACCACGTCTCTGAGTACCTTTAGGGGCGCATTGGCAAATAAGGCTGCAATACTTGATTACCAATCGGGCTTTGTGAAGAGTACGCAGTCTTTAGCTAAGCAAGATGCACAGGCTGGATTTGTGGTAAGTGCATCGAATGATACCGCTCGTTTTAACGCGTTTATCGCATTACTAGAGCAGCATCACATAGAATATGAAGTGCTTACTGAGAACTTCGACGCGAACAAGATTAGCTACAAGGCTGGAAAGGCAATATTTATCCCTACTAACCAACCTCAATATCGCCTAGTAAAGTCAATCTTTTCTACGCAAACATCATTTGAAAATAACACCTTCTATGATGTTTCAACGTGGAATTTAGCGTTGGCGTTTAACTTGGACTACACGCCTTTAGACAAGGGCGATGTGCGAAGCCTTACGCTAAGTGACAACTCTGCTCTAACACAAGCAACACCTAATAATATTCAGGAAAACGCTTATGCCTATGCGTTTTCATGGCAGCATTATTACGCGCCCGCCATGCTTCAAACTTTACTGGAAGCCGGTGTGAAAGTGCGAAGCAGTGAAAAAGCGTTTTCCGCTATTAAATACGATGGCAAAAATGTTGACCTTCAGCCCGGTAGTATCGTGGTGCCTAAAGGTTTGGGGCAGCCCGACAACTTAGTAGCCATTTTGAGCAAAGCGCAGCAACAACTTCAGGTACCTGTGTTTAGCTTGCGTAGTGGGTTAACGCCGACAGGTAATGATTTAGGTAGCCGGAGTATGGCGCCAGTTGGCTTACCGCAGGTATTAATTGTAGGGGGTGAAGGGACGAGTGAATACGAAGTGGGGGAAATGTGGCACTACTTCGATACAAAAGTCGGCTTATCAGCAAGCATTGTAGAGCAACAACATCTATTAGGTGCGCTTAATGACCCTAGCATCTCATACACTCATATTTTGTTTCCAAGCGGTCGCTATCGCTTTACAGAAAGTGATAGATCAAAAATTGAAGCCTGGGTGAAAGCCGGTGGCGTGATCGTAGGCCAAAAATCTGCACTGCGTTACTTCGCCGAACACAAGTGGCTAGATGCGGATATTGTCAGCAGAGAAACCATTGATAACGCTTTCGATGAAAGCGATTTAAGCTACGAAGACGGCTCATCCCTCTATGCCAGAAAGTTGGTGGCGGGCGCTGTATTTGAAGCAGATATTGATAATACGCATCCACTTTTTTATGGCTATAGCGATGACACGCTACCTATGTTTAAAACGAACAATATGATCGTGGAGGCAAGTGGTTCGCCGTTTGTCACGCCAGCGCGCTACACTGACGAGCCGCTTATGGCAGGGTTTAGTGATAAAAGAATGGTTGCGCTAATGGCTGAATCAACTGCGGTGACGACGCAGAAAATGGGGCGTGGTGTGGTCATTGGTTTTACCGACAACACGCAATTTAGAGGCTACTGGTATGGTACGAACAAAATGCTAGCTAATGCCATTTACCAGTCGCATTTTATTCGCTAAGTTAGTTTGAATGGCGCGGTGCTCACCGCGCCTCAACAGCTCATCTTTTTATACTCATTTTGAGCTCTCACGCCTTTAGCAATAAGCTGCTTTTAGGTGGCGGCGTAAAAACCGCAGCCCACACTTGAATCTGTATCTTTGGGTAGCGGCGCTTAAGTCTTTTACTTAGTGTGTTTACGGTCACGCCCGTGGTAAGCACGTCATCCACTATCGCCACGGTGAAATCGCTACCATCTTTATCACTTTGCGCTGTCGCTAATTCACCATCAATACACTGCTTGGATAAAGTAAATACTCGGTTTGCGTTCTCTGCTCTGGCCATTTTGGATAAGTGGTGCTGCACACTAAAACCTTTGCGGCTAGCCCACGCTTGGTTAATGGGTATACCTAGTTCGCGGCTTAAGCTTTCACACAAAAGCGTAGCTTGGTTGTAGTGACGCTTTGCAAGCCTCCATGCACTAATTGGAACCGGAAGCAGTACATCTGGCACTGATAAAGTGCACTGTCGCTTTTTATGGACAAACCAGTTACTTAATACTTTCCCTGCCGTCAGCGAATGCGTAAACTTTAACTGGTGAACCAGCGATGACATGGGCCATGTGTGGAGCCCGAGCACGGATAGTGCGTCATAGTGGCTATGCTTGACGTGCCCTGCCACAGGGCCGTATTGAAGTAAGTTACTCCCGTGTAACGGAGCTTCGAAAAAAAACATGTCATCTTCACACCAGTGACATACTGGCGTAGGACTTGCCTGATAACATAGCAAGCATGAAAGGTTCATAGTGTTGATTCCATCAACTTCCTTGAATTGTCGAACGTCGACCTATTTTCATCATTTCGTGTTTTCTCAAAAACACGTTTCTGCCTAAGGAGGTGTAAATGGAAATTTTGCATACAAATGGCGAGCTTGTCACCCGTACTCAGGGTACAGGCGTAGATGTAGTGTTTCTTCACGGTTGGGGTATGAACAGCGGCGCGTTCACTTCCTTTATCCCTTACCTTAGTGATAACTTTCGCGTTACCACCATCGACCTTCCTGGGTTTGGAGAAAATGCGGAAATCGTGCCTTCACCTTACAACGTTGAGTCCCTTGCCCAAGCTATTGTAGACAAACTGCCAGACCAGTGCGTGTTGGTTGGATGGTCACTAGGCGGATTGGTAGCTCAGAAGCTCGCGTTATTAGCACCAGAAAAGCTCAATGGACTGGTTACTATTGCCTCAACACCTCGTTTTATAGCCGGACCTTGCTGGCCAGGTATTGCAGCTGATTTACTTACTATGTTTGAAACACAGCTGGAGAAAAATTACCAAAAGACACTCGAGCGCTTTTTGGCAATTCAGGCTATGGGTAGTGAAACGGCAAAGCAAGATATTAAGGCAATAAGAGAGCAGGTCACCCAGTTCCCTGAACCTGCTGAGGAAGCGCTTAAAAAAGGTTTGCGTATATTGTCTACCGAAGATATGCGACACGATGTAGGTCGAATAACTACACCTACATTACGATTATATGGCAGATTAGATAGTTTGGTGCCTACAAGCGGAATAGATCGAATTTGCGAGCTTCATCCGCAAGCTGATACCGTCGTACTGCCACACGCCTCCCACGCACCGTTTATTTCTCATCCTCAGCAAACTGCCGATATTCTATTCCGTTTTGCTGCGGGAATTTACCAACAAAAAGCGTCTTGATCTAACTTTTTAATCGGGCTTCAAACTGCTATTAATCAGTGGTTTGAAGCTTTCCCTGTCGTTAAAGCTAATTAAAAGTCGCCTGCTTACAATAAGTTAATGGCAGCGTGTGATACATGTCTTTCCATTTGCGTGAAATTGGTCAATAATTGCACATGAGAGGTTAGGGGTAGTGTATGACAAATATTGATGGTTTAAGTGCAGGCTCTGCATTTGCAGCGGCTCAGCATGGGTTACAAAGTGCAAGCGATGGTGTATCGCAGGCAGCGGCAAATATTGCTCAGCGAACGGCTGAAGATGCTGTTGCACCCGCTCAACCTATTGTGGCTAGCAGCGAAACAAACAATACTTCTTCTAACTCCGCTTCTAGCACTACGCGTTTAACCGACGATTTAATTGCGCTTAATGTAAACGAGCGTAATGCCCAAGCTTCCGCCAAAGTTTTAGGAGTGGCCGACGAGATGCTTGGCACTATCATTGACGTATTGGCTTAAGTGGAGCTGGTACGGTGAATATAGTAACGCCAATCCTTAACGCTATTGCTTATCCCACGGCGAATGTAAATACAGAATCTGCCCGTAGAGATAACGTGCAGCGGGAAACTATTCCCCAAGCGTCAGACTCCCAGCAAGGCGCTTCTCAAAAAGGTTTAGGTTCTGAAACTGATAAGGCTAAAAGCCCGGGTCAGCCGCCTGCCCCTGTCACCTACGAACGCCCTCAAATACAAACCGAGCTTCAAGCCGCTTTCCAAAACGTTTTTGGGCAAGAAAAAGACAATGCGCAGGACGAGAGTTCAGGCAAGCAAGACGCGAAAGACCGGCAGCAAGAGCAACAAGAGAAGCAAGAGTCCGCGGAAATTGAACAACTAAAAGCCCGTGATCAGGAAGTAAGAGTTCACGAGCAGGCGCATGCGGCAACAGGTGGCCAATACGCTGGTGCACCGAGATATGAATACACTACAGGCCCTGATAACAAGCGCTATGTTACCGATGGCGAGGTGTCTATTGACGTCTCAGAAGAAAAAACGCCAGAAGAAACACTGCAAAAAATGGAACAGGTGCGCGCCGCAGCGCTCGCGCCAGCTGAGCCTTCTTCGCAAGACTTAAAAGTGGCCGCTGAGGCATCTCAAAAAGCGACAGAGGCGCGAAGTGAGATTGCTAAAGCGCAAGCTGATAACCCACCAACAGCGGAATCTATTACAGAGCAGACTCCAACCGATAGTGTCGATACAGTTTCAGGTATTGAAACTATCACTGAGTCCGAAATTAACACTGGCCCAAGAATAGGAGCGGCGGCAAACGAAGTGTTGGATAGTGCGTCTAACCCCGCAAACGCTATATCTTCGAAAGGCTTAGAGGCAAATGTGCCTGACGCCATGCAGACAAGAATAGGCCGTATTCAAAACGCTTATTTACAAGCTTACACCCCATCTAGAGAAGGTATATCTCTTCAAGCATAATAGCCGGCTTCAAGCATAATAGCGTCAAGTTAGCGCTGGCTGCTTCACATTACACCAACAATTTAGCTTACAGAATAAATCACGATCTAGCCCAAAAAACTGCGAGCTAAATCGCAAGTACGGCACTTTTATTTATGCAAAAGTTTCTTCAAATCAGCAAGCCCTAATAATCCAATATCGCCTTCGTAAACGGATATTTAGGTGCACCACCAGTGATATCTGATAGCACTGAATTCATGGTATCTACGTCGCTATCGAATCCACCATGGGATGTAGCTGCCGTAGCATCACCTTCTTTTCCTTCGCTGTATTTAAACGTTACGTTAGACAGTGGCTGATTAAATACGGCCATACCTAACAAGGGCATCTCTGGTTTGGGTTCAAAAGCATTTGATACTAAATAAAGTAATGATTTTTGGTAAATACGCGCCACGTGATCATCTTTTTCCAACGCTTCAGATAAGTTATAAATCGTGGTCGACTGGATATGTTCTCCCTCTATAAACTCCGAAAGCTTTTCGTCGAATAGAGAATAGCTAATGGCTGGGGCCATTAAATGCAGGCTTTTTACTTTTAAATTTTCATCAACTTTGAATAACCTTGATAGGCTGTGTGCATGAAAAATAGAGCCTGCCGAATGACCCACAACGTGCAGCTGTATCCTTGGGTTGTTTTTCAAATAGTCGGCTAACTTTGCTAAAAAGTAGGTGCCATCGGACGTGGTGCGGGTAAAAGGCGTGCAAGCGTCTGATTTCATTTCACGCCACAGTGCGCCGCCCACTTTACGTGTCGCCCATTCTAAAATGCGGTCAGTGTAGTCGGTAAAAGCCCCAACTTTTGTGCTAATTTCTTCATTCTTAAAGCCTAAAATATCTTTTAGCTCTTCAAGCATGCCTGTGTCATACATGAAGTGAATGGGGTACACATCATTTTTAAGAAAGGTGTCTTTCATGGCGGCAATGCGTCTAGCCGAGGCTTTAATGCTATTCAAGCCTCCGTGCGCGTACAGCATTACATGTTCATGATTACTGTCGAAAAGCTTTTCAATAATGGCATCGACGTGGTTTTTATTGCTCCAATATTTACTTCTTGTATCAAAGTGCCCGTCATCAAAATGAACGAAGTGATCTTGAATACTTACTCGTGGCGTAGAGCGAGAGAACAGCCCTTGTGCGATAGAGCGAGTAGCTTGATGGTAGGTACCCGTACCTGAAATAGGAAGAGCGAGTTGTACCACCCAGGCATCCATGACATTCAACGCCCAGTCATCGTATCGCCAAAGCGCTAGCCCTGATTTTTTCCAATCCGTACCCCACGAGTTCTGAATCCAAAAGCCTTCATCATTGTAGCCAACAATGGCGAACGCATGACCTCCCATGGGTTCAGGTCTTAAGTTTATCGCGTCGCCCGCGGCGTCTTTCCAGCCTTCATGAATTCTCGCAGAAACAAAGATTACACCCACTTCATTAAGTGCAGCATGAAAATCGCTAATTTCCCGTTCAAGCCGATAGTATGCGCCGAGCCTATGATTACTGGCGTTATCAGCTATGGCAAGGGTCATTTCAAATTCGTTGCTGTGATTGATATTTTGCGTCAGTGAGTCGCTGCAAACTCCGCTGTTATACCAGCCTTTAATAGCGCCGCGGCAGCTAGAGCCATCATAAGCTTCACCCAACCATTCATCGTGACGCTTTGCCATGGCATAAAGCATCCATGGGCTAACGGTATGTTTTCGGCCTTGTTGGCGATAGATAAAATTTATGGTGGCGGCCAACGCAAAACCTGTACAAGCGCCGTCTTTGCCTTGGTCTAATATACCCAAGTTACCCGGCGGGTCGATAAAAGGTTTAAGCGGGGTGAGGTTGGGTTGGTAGTAGCGATCCCGAAGGTCGGGGTAGTCTGCACTGACATTTAACATGCTTTTTGAAACCGGTAAGTTCATAACATCATCCTCTGATTAGGGCAGGTGATCTTTGCTGTACAGCGAGATGAAACGCGCGTACGCCAAAGGTCGTCGGCCGTTAACTCATTATGGTCGTCCGAAAGTACTGCCTGTAAAAAAAGGCTGAGGTCAAATGAGCAACATTACCTTCGTTAAACGTTAAGGCACTGACCGCGTGTCAACGGCCTCGCTAAACGATATCAATATACGAACTTCGGTTTCGGTGTGACCCACACCTTTTTATTGTTTCGGTATTCTCTATTTTGGCGCTCTTGGCTAAAGAGTATTTAGGCATATAGAATTTCTATGCGCTACAAACTAATGTGCCACAAAATAATGTAGAAAAAAACGACAGGCTATATGAAAGCGTGATAAAAAAGGGCCTGTCAGTGACAGGCCCTTTATAAGCAACATTAAATTGTTGTGAATCGCTACTATCTACTTTTTCGCTTTAGCAAACGCGTCAGCAAAGGCGTTGCCCATGGCGCTGTTTTGAGGCTGGCTGTTGCGATTGCCGCCTCCTTTATTTGAGCGCGGATTTGCTTTGCTATTGGCACGCCCAGCCCCTTGGTTATTCGCACCTCTACCTGAAGCCCCCTTGCCTGAAACGCCCTTACCTGAAGAGCTATCGCCAGCGGTATTATTATTCTGACTCGGTGTATCGTCTAAGCGCATGGTAAAGGAAATACGCTTGCGCGGTACGTCGACTTCAAGCACTTTTACTTTAACGATATCGCCTGCTTTAACAACCTCACGAGGGTCTGAGATAAACTTGTTAGTCAGTGCTGAAATATGTACCAGTCCATCCTGATGTACTCCCACATCAACAAACGCGCCAAAGTTAGCTACGTTGCTCACTACGCCTTCTAGGATCATACTTGGCTTCAGGTCGTTGATAGTTTCAACGCCTTCTTTAAACGCCGCTGTTTTAAATTCAGGGCGAGGGTCACGACCTGGCTTGTCTAGCTCTTTAAGGATGTCTTTAACAGTAGGTAAACCGAATGCATCGCTGGTAAAGGTATCTGGCGATAGACTTTTCAGTAACTCGGTATTGCCGATGATGTCGTTAACCGCAACCGCAGTCGTATCAACAATTTTATCGACTACAGGGTATGCTTCGGGGTGAACCGCAGAGGCATCAAGTGGGTTGGTGCCGTTCACAATACGCAAGAAACCCGCCGCTTGCTCAAAAGCTTTAGGACCCAAACGCTCAACTTTTAACAGTGCTTTACGGTCTGGAAAAGCACCATTGGAGTCTCTGAAATTCACAATGTTGTGCGCTAAGGTTTTGTTTAAGCCTGATACATAGCTCAATAGCGCAGGCGATGCCGTGTTTAGGTCAACGCCTACCGCATTTACACAATCTTCGATAACACGGTCAAGAGACTTACCCAGCTGGCTTTGACTTACGTCGTGCTGATATTGGCCTACACCAATAGCTTTAGGCTCAATTTTGACGAGCTCTGCGAGTGGGTCTTGCAGGCGGCGTGCGATAGACACGGCACCACGAATTGAAACATCCAGATCAGGCAGCTCTTTCGAGGCAAGCTCAGACGCTGAATACACAGAAGCGCCAGCTTCACTTACCATAATTTTCTGTGCTGTAAGTTCGCTGTTGCTCTTAAGCATTTCACCGACAAGTTTGTCGGTTTCACGGGAACCTGTGCCGTTGCCAATGCTGATTAAGTCTACTTTGTATTGTTTGCACAAGGTTGTTAGTGTGCGAATAGACTTATCCCACTGGTTTTGCGGAGCGTGTGGGAATATAGTGTTGGTCGCTACCACCTTACCTGTACTGTCTACTACCGCTACCTTAACGCCAGTTCTTAAACCTGGATCTAGACCCATAGTGGTTTTTGCACCTGCAGGTGCAGCCATCAACAAGTCGTTTAAGTTTTTAGCAAATACTTCAATGGCTTCTTCTTCAGCACGCTCTCGAAGGGCGCTGAATAGCTCAGTTTCCATGTGTAAACCAATTTTGATTTTCCACGTCCACTGCACTACCTGAGCTAAGAAATCATCAGCGCCACGACCGCGGTGCATGATATCGTAGTGGCTTGCGATAATGTGCTCGCAATGAGATGGTCCCTTTTCTTCTGATTGTGGGTCGGCATCTAGCTGAATATGAAGCATGCCTTCATTGCGACCTCGGAACATGGCCAATGCGCGGTGCGACGGTACCTTTTTGTATTTCTCGCTGTGTTCAAAATAGTCTTTATACTTGGCCGCTTCTTGTTCTTTACCTGGTACAACCGTACTTTTTACATGAGCATTTTCAGTAAGGTAATGGCGCACTTTCGCTAACAAAGCAGCATCTTCAGCAAACCTTTCCATAAGGATATAGCGAGCACCTTCTAGCGCGGCCTTAGTATCAGCAACGCCGTTGTCTGCATTTACAAACTCTTGCGCTTTGCTTTCAGCGTCTGTATCAGGGTTGCCAAATAATGCATCGGCTAGCGGCGCTAAACCTGCCTCGATAGCAATTTGTCCTTTAGTACGCCTGCGAGGCTTATACGGTAAGTACAAGTCTTCAAGGGTTGTTTTGCTGTCAGCACCGGCAATGCTGCTTTTAAGTTCGTCAGTGAGTTTGCCCTGCTCTTCAATAGATTTAAGAATAACGTCGCGGCGCTCTTCTAGTTCACGTAAGTAGGTCAAGCGCTGCTCTAGATTACGCAGCTGCGTATCATCAAGGCCTTGGGTTACTTCTTTGCGGTATCGGGCAATGAAAGGAACGGTGGCCCCTTCATCGAGAAGTTTTACTGCGGCAGTTACTTGCGAGGGTTGAACGCTAAGCTCTTCTGCAATTTTATTGGTAATCATAAGTCGCTCTAAGATACTAAAAGTTCGCGTTAGGCAATGGCGAATAAACGGTGTGTGACAGGCTTACATACACAGCGTTCGTAGTGAAAATAAGAGCGGTGAGTATATCACCGCGGTGTAGGGAAAGTCGTCTGATCATTGTGTTACAACTGGGTAGTTAAGAAGACCATCTCTTTATTTAAAGTTTATCTGTTGCGTCGTACCAAATACGGTTTATCCACCACTCTTTAGTACCCGCCTCAGTTTTGACAATAAACTCATCGTCCTCTTCTTTGCCGAGTAGAGCACGGGCCATGGGTGAATCAATAGAGATGTAGTCCTTACGGCCAAATATTTCATCATAGCCAACTAAGCGAAGCTCCATAACAGCGCCGGATTCGTTTTCAATTTCAACCCATGCACCAAAGAAGACTTTTCCTTCTTGCTGTGGATCATAATCAACAACTTTTAGGTTCTCTAAGCATTTGCGTAAGTAACGAACTCGACGGTCAATTTCGCGAAGCTTCTTTTTGTTGTACTGGTAGTCAGCATTCTCACTCCTATCGCCCAGGCTGGCCGCCCAAGTTACCTTGCGAGTGATTTCTGGCCGTTCTTCACGCCACAAGAAATCCAGTTCTTGTTTAAGCTTTAAATAGCCTTTTCGAGTGATAAGCGGTGTTTTCACAATGTCCTATAAATAATCCAGCTAATTACCCCTACTTTATGTGGGTAATAAGGCAAAACGCAATCTTTCGATAAGGTAAAAAGTGACAAAACAGGCAGATTGAATATTTATTGAACATAAACCTTTCTGTCAGTGTCGTAGTATCAATACTATACTAGCCATTAGGGGAAATGAATGCGTAACAGAATGCCTGTGTTGAACCGCCGAAGGTCGGGAAGCGATCCGCTTCAAACCAGCGGTACTATCATAGGTTTTATGCTGTTTTTAAGCGGCGCGCTGTTATTGTTGTATGCCTTACTTGATATAGTTGTTCGCTTAAATAGTGTACGAACCGTGATATACCTTATCTTAGCGTGTGCCATGTATAAAGTAGGGCACTCACTGCTTAATCATTTTGCGACGTTTAAAGTCCATACGGAAAGACGACGCGCACCTAACCGTTAAAACCTTTAGTTTTAAGCCCGCATTTTTAAGGTTTAATTGTTCCTAAAAAACTTTGTTTGGGCCGTGAAATATTTCAACTTTGAGCTAAGCTTAAAAGTGTAATTCGAGGCACCAAGCATATTGAATAACCCACATTACTATTTGGGTACGCGCGTGGTGAAAATCCACTAGCTCGTAGGGAAAAGGTAAGCAAGGATCACGCTGACTCACTAAAACAAAAAAGCCGACGCATAGCGTCGGCTTTCTCTTTTCTGAAACTCTAGCTTATTCAGCTGACGCTTCGGCTTCAGGTTTAACCACTTCTAGAAGCTCAACATCAAAAATTAGCGTTGAGTTAGGCGTGATGGCGCCTGTTGAACGTGCGCCATAAGCAAGCTCTGATGGAATGTGGAAGCGGTATTTCGCGCCTTCTTTCATTAGCTGTACGCCTTCAGTCCAACCCGCGATTACGCGATTAAGTGGAAATTCAGCTGGTTCGCCACGCTTATAAGAAGAGTCGAACTCTGTACCATCAAGCAAGGTGCCACGGTAGTGAACTTTTACCATGTCTGTTGCTTCTGGGCTTGCGCCTTCGCCTTCTTCAAGTACTTCGTATTGAAGACCAGACTCTGTTGTGGTCACGCCTTCTTTCTTACCATTTTCTTCTAGGTAAGCAAGACCTGCTTCAATGTTTTTCTCAGCCGCTTGTTCAGCCATTTCTTGCTGTTTAGCACGCAATACTTCTTCGCCTTCTTGAGCGATTTGCTGAATTTGCTCTGGTGTAAACTTAAGGGTGTCGTTCAGGCCGTCTTTAAAGCCTTGTTGTAGCGCATCTTGGTCTAGGGTTAAACCAAGCTGCTCTTGTTGTTCGGCACGGTTGCTAACGAACAGACCCATACTCGCGCCCATGGCGTAAGCTTGCTTTTGTGTATCTGTCATTTCTTCTGCTGCAACAGCAGTTGTTTTTGCACTATCAGCGCTTGTAGAAGCGGCCTCATCAGATGTGTTTGGCTGGCAAGCGAAAAGGCCTAGCGCAGCGATAGTAGATAAGGCAACGAGCGACTTCTGCATAAAAACGTCTCCATTAATTATTATCATCATGCGTCTATGTCTATACTGCTGCATCTAAGGCAGTTTGCACGATAGTTAAAGATGCGTGATCCATGCTATGTTAAACCTAGCGTTTACAAAGCGAAACCCATTTGATTATGTTTAGGCCTCAAATGTTCCATAGAATAGTGTTACTCACCTTACTTATTGGCAATTCCATGGGATGTTCTGTCCCTGATACTACGCCAATACAGCAGTGGCGTCATGTAGAAGAGGGCGCTTACGCGGCAGATATATCCACCGACGGCACCTTAGCGGTAGTGTCTGGCGTGAATAATGGTGTCAATGTATGGCGAATTGGGCAGAGCGAGCCCCTCTATCATTGGAGTCATCAAGGGGAAGGTAACAACCTAGTGATGTCAGTGCACATCAGTGCAGATAAGCGCTATGTGGTCACGGCCGACCGTGAAGCGTTTGCTCTGTGGAGTTTAGAAACTGGCGAACCAGAAGGGTTTTGGCGAATAGATGAGTCCTCTATTCGCGATGTGGTAGTCACCAATAATGGTAATGGCATACTCGTCGCTCGCTCAAATGGTAAGGTGATGTATTTTGAGCCGCGCACCTCTCGTCGTCTTGAGTTTTTTGGGCATCAGGAAAAAGTTAATTCCATTGATATCTCACCTAATGGCAAGTTTGCCCTTACTGGTGGCAATGACTACATTGCCTACTTGTGGAGTACAGACACTGGGCAGATTATCCACACCTTCACGCACCCCACCCGAGTAACCAAAGTTGCGTTAGACGATGAAGGCCGGTTTGCTTTTACTGCCGACAGTCAAAGTAAGTCGCAAGTGTGGAATGTACAAACCGGGCAGCCCGTGACTTCACTGAAATTTGCATCAAGACAAAAAATCTTCACCGACGTCGAGTTTTCAAAAGATGGCCAGTATTTACTAACAGGCTCTCCTGCCAGGAAGGTTTATCTTTGGAATTTGAACAACGGCGAACAAATCCAGTCCATTCAAGTCGCATCGAGAGAGTCTATTTCACCGCCAACCGCAGTTGTTTATGGCGTCGGCTTCCTTCCCAATGATAATATATTGTCTATAAGTAGCAGTGGTCTTGCCGAAGAATGGCAACGAGAGAGATAGAGAAATTACATGACAGACAAAAGCGCTGAGCAGTTACAACAGCAAATAGATAGCGCCAATAGCTATATTGAAGAGTTACAGATGAAAGTAGCCTTTCAAGAACACACTATCGAGGCACTTAATGAAGCGTTGGCTTCACAACAAAAGCAACTCGATGATTTAGCGTTTAAAGTAAGTCACGTAATAGACCGTGTTAAAAGCATAGAACCGTCTAATATTGCTAAGCAATCAGAAGAAACCCCGCCTCCGCACTATTAATTTTAGCCATTCTTGAGTGGTATAGGCGCTTTTTTTGTTTGAAAGAAGCGCCTCAAAGGCAGTCGACAAATTAGTAAAATCAACCGTTTATGAGGCTTCGGGTTAAACACTAGTTTATCTTGTTATGAGTTAGGCTAAGACTGCATTTATCCTGATAATCTAATTGAATTACACTTGCGCGCAATTGCACAGGCCCAAGTAATACCGAGCCTTATCTTCAACAAATAAGAGAGTAGTTATGAGTGATTTTGATATGGATGCGTTTGACAGCATCGATTTTGACTCAGTTGAGCAGTCAGTAGCCGAAAAGCAGGCTGAAAAAGACAAGCAGGAAAGCCAAGAAATTGAAGGCATGCGCGACGGTGCCAACGATTGTGGTGATAGCTGTACTATATAATACTATCTAAACCGCTAAGGGCTCGTGAAGAGCCTTCAGCGTTGTATAAGCCTTCAGCGTTATATAAGCCCTTAGCGGTTAAATCAGCCCTTAGCAGCGTAAGAAAAATTCAGCGTTTTTAATTAGACCCCTCAGGGTTCTCTAGTCGGTCTAACTCCAATCTGTCGAGCTCTACACTTTCCTCCACATCGCCTTGAAATGCTTTAATAAATGCGTTTTTCAATATCGCCGTAAACGCCTCCCAAGTCTGTGTTTCTGGGCTAGATAAGTCGCCCTTAATGGGAATACGCGTGGCAATTTGGTCTTGGCTCTGATTTTCAAACAGTTCAGTGATAAACGCGGAAATTGCTTCAATACTGCCTTCAACAAAACCGTCTCCGTCACGTTCAATGTCGCCTTTCCAAGAAAATACTTCAACGTTATGCAAAATAGGTTTTATATAGCCTTTTACCTGCCCTTCATTAGACGCGACCTCGGCAGCAAGCGTAAGCGTTCCGGCTTCTAGGTCGAAAGGCGCATAGGTATCAAGCAGGTTTTTAAAATTCACCAAACCCACATTGTCAGCTTGAATGTCTAAATCAAAAGTAGGGGCTTTGGTTGCAGGATTAAGCTTGGCGTTTAATGAAATAGTCCCTTGCTCTGCCGTCTGGCCATTCGCAGTAGCTGTGGCTACGCGCGTGTCTGATAAGTCGTCGCTGTTTACCAAATTATTCACTTCAAGATGAATGTCGTGCAGCGCAATATCAATAGCCGGAGAGGTATCAGGGTTGTGAAAAGCAATTTTCCCTTCGTTAATGGTGAGTTTGTCTATACGTAGAGGAAACAATTGGTCGGCAATAGACAGCCAGTTTTCGTTCTTACCCGACTGACTCTTTTTTTCCGTGTTTCCGTCTACAAAGTTAATTTCTGGAGAATTTACCACCACTCTGCCAACGGCTGCACCTTTAAAAAGCTGTGACCACGAAAGTGTAAACTCCACATAATCAGCCTTAAACAGTGGCTTATCTATTTGTCCATTCGCTTTATACAGCAACACATATTCTAAGCTGTAAGCACCACGCCATAGCATTAAATCGACATCGCCTACTCGACCATCGTATTGGTCCGATTGGCTTAGCGTGTTGTTAATGTATGTGGCTGCGGCATAGGGAAGGTACAACCTAAACGCGATGAGCATGAGCAATAGCCCTGCTACTACATAGCAAAATCGTTTTTTAGCGTGTTTCATATTTCACTCCTTAAGGAAAGGAATACAAAAAACATGCCTTGGAGAGCGTTTTTCCTCGGTAAGGGCGTTAGCCGCTAGTGGCGCGATACCCAGAGAAGGTTTTAAAAAGCCTGAGTACAGTATGATTAGGTGTTACACAGGCTTAAGGGTAAGATTTACTGAGATGTGGGTAGGAATGCTAGTGAGGTTTAAAGATACCAATCACGTTTTCGTTAGAGCGCGTAGCGGCACTCACCTTTTCGTCGGTTTGCGCTTCGTTGTACCCACATGCGACGCATTCCAGCTTTTCCACGTTATTTTCAAAATATAACGAAATAGTATCTAGCTCTTGGCATTTTGGGCACGTAGCCCCTGCTACAAAGCGACGTTTTACACGTTTTGACATACATACACCTTTGGGGAATTTCGCCAGTATTATACCTTGAAATGGTATGTGTTGATCAGCTTTTACCTTAAGTTTTTGATACTATACGCGCCCTAGATTGTTCTATCACAGGTTAGTCATGATTAAGCTTTCAAATGTATCGCTACTTCGAGGCCGCAAAATGCTGCTGGAAGAGGCGTCGGCACAGGTTTTTCCAGGTCACAAAGTGGCGCTAATAGGCAGCAATGGCTGCGGAAAGTCCACGCTGTTCGCGCTACTGCGAAGTGAGTTGAGTGTTGATGCTGGCGACTGCAGCGTCCCCAGCGATTGGCGAATTGTAAGCGTGGCTCAGGAAACGCCAGCGACTGATCGAACTGCGATAGATTACGTGATAGACGGTGACAAACATTTACGTGATTTACAGGCTAAGCTAGACGCCGCTGAAAAAAGCGGAGACGGCGTAAAGATTGGCCAAATTCATGGGCAACTAGAGCAGGCTGGGGCTTACGATGTGGAATCACGTGCAGCGACTATACTTTCCGGCCTAGGGTTTACTAATGCGCAGTTAAGCGCGCCAGTCAGTGACTTTTCTGGTGGCTGGCGTATGCGCCTAAACCTGGCTCAAGCGCTGCTTTGCCCTTCAGACTTATTGCTGCTTGATGAGCCCACTAACCACTTAGATTTAGATGCCGTAATTTGGCTAGAGAAGTGGTTACAACGTTATGCGGGCACGCTTTTACTTATTTCTCATGATAAAGCGTTTATAGACAATACCGTCGCGCAAATTATTAGTGTTGAGCAACAGAAGCTTGTTACTTACACAGGTAATTATTCATCTTACGAAACCCAGCGTGCTGAGCGTATACGCTTACAAAACATTGAGTATGAAAAGCAGCAGCAAAAGGTAGCCCATCTAAACTCGTTTATTACGCGGTTTAAAGCCAAGGCTAGTAAAGCGAAGCAAGCGCAAAGCCGTATTAAGCAGCTAGAGAAAATGGAAACGTTAATGCCAGCCCATATGGCTAGCCCGTTTAGCTTTTCCTTTGCTCCGCCTACTGCACTTCCTAACCCTCTGGTTCAAATGGAAAAAATACAGCTGGGGTACGATGACCATATAGTGCTTCAACAGGTAAAACTGAATTTAGTACCTGGCAGCAGAATAGGTCTTCTAGGTAGAAACGGGCAAGGTAAGTCAACGTTAATCAAGCTGTTAGCGGGTGTTCATGCGCCCAAGCAAGGTATTTTTAATACCGCAAAAGGTCTGAAGATTGGCTATTTTGCCCAGCACCAGTTAGAAACACTAGACGCGAATGCCACACCCCTTTTACATTTGCAGCGTATTGATGAAAAAGCTACTGAACAGCAGCTTCGCGATTACCTGGGCGGTTTTGGATTTAACGGCGATGAAGCATTGGCACCCGTGGCACCTATGTCAGGTGGCGAAAAGGCGCGCTTGGTGTTGGCACTAATTGTCTACCAAAAACCTAACTTATTGCTGCTGGATGAGCCTACCAACCATCTAGACTTAGAAATGCGCCACGCGCTTAATATTGCTCTTCAAGGTTTTGAAGGCGCTATGGTACTGGTATCTCACGACCGCTTCTTACTTTCCTCGGTTTGTGAAGATTTCTATTTGGTAGACAGCGGTGAAGTTGAGCCATTTAAAGGCGATTTGGATGACTATCGCGACTGGATTCTAAAACAGCAGGCGGCAGAAAAAGCCAAGGCCAACAGCGACGCTAAAAACGACGCGCAGCAAGAGGCCGGAGCGCACAGTAAGCCAGAACGCAAGTTAGATCGTAAAGAAGAAAAGCGCCGCGAAGCCGAGTTCAGACAAAGCGTAGCGCCACTTAAAAAAGCCATCGAAAAACACGAAAAAGCCATGGAGAAATGCAGTACCGCCTTGGCAGAGGTGGAAGCATTACTCGCCGATACCTCGCTTTACAGCGACGACAAAAAAGCAGAACTCATGGGCTTGCTCGACAAACAAACTCAGCTTAAGCAACAGCTTGAAGAGGAAGAAATGGCATGGCTAGATGCCCAAGAGCAGATAGAGCAAAAACGAGAAGAGTATGACAGTGTCAGCGCCTAATATAAAAAGCAGTGTGTTTTGGGAGTACAGCGTATCTCGCTATACGAAAGGTGATATGGCACCGCTCGCGCTTCTGCTTCAAGATAACCACAAGGTGAATGTAAACGTTCTCTTGCTGATCTGCTGGTGTTTAGAGAATAATGTCATTATAAATTTGCCTCAGCTTAAATCGGTTATAGCGGCATCAGCGAGCACTGACGAAAAGTTAAAGCAGCATCGCGAGAAGCGCAAAGCAGCAAGCCCTGAGAAAGGTGGTGAGCAAACAGCCTACGATGCACTCAAAGCGCAAGAATTAGAGCTTGAAAGGCAACAGCAGCAAGACATCGTTGCATCTTTTAATAAGCAGGCGGTAACGCACTTGGGTCAGCAAGCCTCGCCAACGAATATATTTAACGCGTCTATCGCTGCGTTCATTAATGCATACGAGTTACGCGACAACAACGAGGCGCGCCAGTTAGTGAGCCTTGTGGTTAATCAATTATCGTAAAAACACAATAAGAAAATACAATGAGCAAATCAGCGCTATCGCATGGAAAGATAATAAAAAGTAGCTTTAAAGTGCCAGGCTGGGCAAAGAACCGACATGTGCAAACCATATGGCCGCGTTTTATTCAAAAGCGCTTACCCCTTTCTTATAACATGGAGCGTTTAACCTTACCGGATGACGATTTTGTTGACGTAGCATGGGGTCCCAAACCACAAGAGACATCAGGGATAGTGGTGATGTTTCACGGATTGGAAGGCAGCATCAAGTCGCATTATGCTAACGATATGATGGCCCAACTGTCTGTGAATGGTTGGCAGGTGGTAATGATGCATTATCGCGGCTGTAGCGGTGTACCAAACCTAAAAGCGCGCGCTTATCACAGTGGCGAAACAGAAGACCCTAGTTTTTTCTTAGAGTGGCTGCACGATAAATTTCCACGTATTCCCAAGGTGGCTATTGGCTTTTCGCTTGGCGGTAATATGTTGTTGAAACTCTTAGGTGAAAACCCTGCACAAAAGTGGCTGAAGGCGGCTGTTGCCATCTCTTCTCCACTTAAACTATCTGAGTGCGCAAAGTCAATTAATCAGGGATTTTCGCGGGTATATCAAAAGTATTTACTTACTAGCATGAAAGATACTTTGCGTAAGAAGATGGAATACATTGACTATCGCAAGCTTATTCAGCTTACAAAAAGTGATGTAGAAGGCATTACTAGCTTTACTCAATTTGACGAGAAGATCACGGCTCCCCTGCACGGTTTTGCAGATGCGCAAGACTATTATGAAAAGTGCAGCGCGTATCACTTTTTAAGTGCCATCCACTGCCCAACGTTAGTATTGCATAGCATCGATGACCCCTTCATGAACCACTTAATTGTGCCAAAAGAAGAGGAGCTTGCGCGTAACGTCACCGTAGAATTGAGCGAACGAGGCGGTCATGTCGGCTTCATGCAAGGCTCTGTATTAAACCCGAAGGTTTGGCTGCACGAGCGCGTAAAACGCTTCGTTAGCGAAGCCTTACCGGTAAACTCAACCTGTGGTTATGTTAGTCGCTAATACTGAGGTGATATTGGTGTCGTTTAAGTTTTATAAAACGTTTTTCCCAGGAGTGTGAATGATAATTCCCATCGACGCGTTAGAATCCGATACGCTTTATAGCTTGGCTGAGTCTTTTGTATTACGCGAAGGCACCGACTATGGCGCTGAGGAAGTTGAGCTAGAAGTAAAAGTTCAGCAGGTGCTAGACAGGTTAAAATCTGGCGAGGCAGTACTCGTATACTCAGAGCTTCACGAAAGTGTAGATATAAAAAGAAAAGAAGATATTGAGCCCAGCGACACAGCTGAATAGAAAACGAAGCGGAAGAATAGCCGTCTTCTTGAAATGCAGACATAAAAAAGCCGGGTCGAGCAACCCGGCTACCTACCTGAGGAGAGGAAGGCTTAAAAAGCGTAGCGTGCAGTTACCTGCATAATGTCTAAATCATCAATGATTTTGTAGTTTGCACCAACTGCCCACTGTGGCGTGATGTAGTAGTTAGCGCCTACTTTGAATGTCGCTTCACCATCATCTACATCGTAATAGCCAACTTCACCAGCAAGCTCTACCTGCTCTGTAATCATCGAGCGAAGACCTGCATTAATGCTGTAGCCTGTCTCATCATCTATGTCACCATCAACACGCTCTAGGTTAGCGCCAAAATAGGCATCTGTTGTGGCGTTTACAGGTAAGCGGTAACCTGCACCTAGGGTTAGCATATCGAAGTCGAAGTTACCTTCTTCAAAAAAGCTGTACTCGCCGTTTAAGTACCAGTTGCTATTTAACAGGTACTTACCATTAATGGTTAGGCCGTCTGGTTCGAAAGACTCGTTGTCGTCAAAGTCCATTTTGGTGTAACCACCTTCTACGTAACGCCAGTCTGGCTTGTCGGCCATTGCTGTAAGAGGAAGTGTTGCCGCAGTAAGTGTAGCTGCAATAAGTGTGATTGATTTACGCATGTGATAACTCCTTAGTATGCTCAGTAGCCCAGTTTCTGCAACGCAAACATCCAATGTGTTTGCGAAGCGTGTCACAAGTCAGCGCTCCTAAAGCGCGCTGCTCTTCTGCAAACACGCTGTCTTTCTAAATCGCTCTGCTTTTATACATCGCTCTGCAGTGGGCCACTTGATTGATGAACACAAAACCAAAAACGTCTTCATGTCATCTCAATTATTTCTTTTCAGAAATCGTGTCCGATGTATTTATCAACATGGTGGAGTGCAAAGCGCCTGCCAACTGCGAAAAAAACTCAGCTGAAATTCAAATGGGAGGCATTCATTTGTCTGATAAATATAGAGAAATTAAAAAATAAGAAGAAGCGTTATATGAATGCCTAAGCTGGCAATGCCTAGGTGAAGTTTAAAAAATAAACATATTGGCATGGGGAACTGTCTCTAAAAAACAACAGATAACCTTTTGTCTAACTCATCGGACAAATTTACAACAAGGAAATTGGCCACTAACTTCAATGTCGATGCTTTTAAGTGACTGTAAATAAATGTAAATATAATAAATTAGCCCGTCTTTTTAGTGTTGGAACAGCTTTTGCTGAAGTACCTGTGTGTTATCCAGCATTCACTTTTGCCAACAGGCACGGAATTCGGTTTTTTTCGCGATGCCAGTGAATAAGGAAAGGAATAGAGCGCCTTTCTTGAATGGTTTCAATGAATACTTTTTCTCATCATCGTTTTAAAGCAGCAGATAATCTGTTGCTCGCTATGTATAGCTAAGCGATAAAGCTAAGAGATTGACGACCATCTGGATAACCATTGTTTTCATAAGGAGAGGACAAATGGCTAAGCCAGTTTCAATTTTCGGAAAAGATTTACAAACTAATGCGATTCAGCATCGAAAGCTGTCGCGCATTCTTTTGGCGATGACCAGCGTTATTGCCCTATTTGCATTTCATCAAGCAGGCGCTGTCGAGGTTAATGACAACAATCAGCCTCAAAAAGCATCACCCGTTCTTCAATCTATAATTGATGCTGCTCGCAAATCAGCAACAGAAAGCTATGAACAAGACGATCACGGATTAAACAGCAAGTTAAAAGAGATTGATTACACCACTTATCGTTCTATTCGCTTTAAGCCTGAGCAAAGTCTTTGGCACGGCGAGAACGACTACGAACTTCAGTTTTTTCATCCGGGTTTTTTATATGAGTACCCCGTCACCATTCACACTATTGGCGAAAGCAACAAGCCTGAGCGCTTAGCGTTTAACAGCGATATGTTTAACTACGACGGGTCTGCGTCGGGGTTAGCTGGGTTAACGGATGAAAAGTCAGGGTTCGCTGGATTTCGCGTTCACTATCCTATCAAGAACAACGAGTACAAAGATGAATTTGCTGTATTCCTCGGTGCTTCATATTTTCGTTTGGTAGGTAAAAATCAAGTTTATGGTATTTCAGCACGGGGTTTGGCAATTGATACCGCGTTAGCGAAAGGTGAAGAGTTCCCTCACTTCACAGAGTTTTGGGTTATCGAGCCCGGTGAAGGCAAACCAATTACTATTTATGCTCGCCTAGAAAGTCCTTCTGTTGCAGGTGCGTATAAATTCGTTATTCAGCCTGATATCGATACCAGCGTAAAGGTAGAAAGCTGGTTATTTGCTCGCGACGACGTGAATAAGCTAGGTATTGCACCATTTACCAGCATGTTTTTGTATGGCGAGAACACAGAAAAGCGTCATGACGATTATCGCCCAGAAGTGCACGATAGTGACGGTGTGCTAATGGTAACTCATGCGGGTGAAGAGATTTGGCGTCCACTGACTAACCCAGCACGCCTTCAAGTAACGTCACTTAGCGATACAAATCCCAAAGGCTTTGGCATGCTTCAGCGCGACGGTGAGTGGGGTAACTACCTTGATGCTGAGGCCAACTATCATATACGTCCTGGGCTATGGGTTACCCCAGAAGCCGGCTTTGAGAAAGGCCGTTTAGAAGTAGTAGAAATTCCAACTAAGTCTGAAATTCATGACAATATCGTGGCTTTTTGGACACCTGAAAAACCATTCAAATCCGGTGAGTCCCTGTACTTCTCTTACGACCTTAAGACGGTAGAGCAAAACCCTTTTGTAAGCGAATTAGCGTCTGTTGTGCGTACCCGTCAGGGAAAGGCCGTGTTACCAGGCGATGAATTTAAAGATGATAGCTTGAACACTACCCGCCAGTTCAATGTGGACTTCAGTGCTCCTTCTGCCATTTCTTTTGACAATGAAACTATGAAGCTGGTTGTGCAGGGCACCAACGGAACGATTTCCCAACAGCGCCTTTATCCTGTAGCCGACGGCCAAGAGTGGCGCGCTTCCTTTTTTGTTAAGCCGAAAGAAAAGCAAACGGTAGATATGCGCGCTTACATTGAAAAAGACGGAAAGCGTGTTAGTGAGGTTTGGAATTATGTCTACCAGCCAAAGTAATCGTCCTCAAACATCAGTATCGAACGAGGCTAAAGCCGTGCCTCAGCTTAAACGTGACAGCACTGCACGTGCTTCACAATTCATCTTAAAAGGAGAGCATATGCGTTTGTTTATCATGGCAATGCTAGTGATTCCAAGCACGGCATTGGCCGGTTGGAGCTTATACGAGATATTTTTACCGAACGGCCTTACGAATCTAGAAATTGCGCAGTTAGGCTTGGGTTTGACCCTATTCGCTTGGCTGTGCATGGCGTTTTGGACGGGTATCATTGGTTTCTTTTTACAGCTTTTCAATATAGATCCGCTGAGTTTACGCAGAAACCAAGTAAAGCCCGATGCTTCGTCGCCGTTAAAGCAAAAACACGCCGTAGTCATGCCGGTTTATAACGAAGATACCCGCCGTATTATGGTGGGGTTCGAAGCCTGTATTCGCGAGTTAATGGAAAGCGAAAACAGTTCGAATTTCGATTTCTATATGCTCAGCGACACCCGTGACATGGAAAAAGCGGATGCTGAGCTACGCGCTTTTACTCGATTGAAAAAGCGTTTGGGAGCCTTCTCTAGCCAAGTGTTTTACCGCCGTCGCGAGCAAAACCTGCACAGAAAAGTGGGTAACCTTAAAGAGTTTTGTGAACGCTGGGGTGCAAATTACGAGTCGATGATTGTATTAGATGCCGACAGCGTAATGACCGGAGAGCGTATGCAGGACCTAGCCCGCCGTATTGAGCAAAACCCTGATACGGCCTTAGTGCAGACTATTCCTATGCCAGTACGTCAGAACACCTTCTTTGGTCGTTTCGTGCAGTTTGCCGCTCATCTTTACAGCCCAATGTTGGCGACAGGCTTATCGTTTTGGCAAACAGACAGTGCAAACTACTGGGGGCACAATGCCATTATTCGTATTGCCCCTTTCATGCAGCATTGTGGACTTCCCACTCTTGAAGGTCGTGCACCTTTTGGTGGCGAAATACTAAGCCACGACTTTGTCGAAGCAGCGCTACTGCGCCGTGCAGGTTGGCAGGCTTATTTGCTTACCGACACTACGGGTAGCTATGAAGAAGTGCCAAGTAACATTGTTGACTACGCCATTCGAGACCGCCGCTGGGTGCAGGGCAACATACAGCATTTAGGGCTTTTGAAGGTGAAAGGTCTTAAAATGGCGAACCGTCTGCACTTCTTATTTGGTGCGTTTGCGTACATTTCTTCACTAATTCTGTTTTGTATGTTGGCACTAGGTACCGCAGATGCATTAATTCGCGCCACGTCAGTGCCAGAGTTCTTCGTATCTGAGTATCAGCTTTTCCCCAGTTGGCAGGTAGCACGCCAAGACATGATGATGGTAACCATGTGGGGTACCGCCGCCTTACTATTCTTACCTAAGCTTTTAGGTATTTCCTTGGCTTTAACGAAACGTCGTGAAGAGTTTGGTGGGGCGTGGTCTTTACTAAAAGGCGCGGCAATTGAATTAGCCATGGCTGTGCTAATTGCGCCGCTGATGATGTTCTACCACAGCTATTTTGTGATCAGTGTTTTTATCGGTCACTCAGTTAAATGGGAAGCACAAGAGCGTGAAGGTCGCAAAGTACCCTGGACCGTTGCAATCAAACACACGCAAATTATGAGTTGCTTAGCGGTTGCGTGGGGCGTAACTACCTTTTATTTCACACCGTCGCTGTTTATGTGGCTGCTACCTGTATTAATTGGCATGGTGTTGGCAGCACCGGTTATCCGCTTAACAAGCAGTGATAAACTAGGCATAGCGATGCGAAAATGGGGCGTGTTTGTCATTGATCAGGAAGTAAATGAATGTAAAGCACTGAAGCGTTTACGTGTTGCGATGGGATATTTCACTGTCTCTCAATATAAGGCAGAAGTACCTGCCCTTCCCGAGAACGTGTGGCAAGGTATGCCAGAGCAAGCGTTAAGTCAAAAGCCATTACCTATGCGTTACAGACTTCCTAACAGATTGCATCAGTCTTAGAAACAGGCCCTTAAAACCAAAAAACCGCACGTTTTGTGCGGTTTTTTATGCTTTGATTTATTACCACTGCCTAACTCTTATCGATAGACGCTAGCAATAGCAGTATTCTATTGCGTAAAGGTAACAGAAAACGTCACTGGGACTGTCGTAGTGATACTCTTTAGCCCTGCAATTTTTTGTAGCGCAGCTACGCCTTCGGCAAGGCCGAAAGATTCTGCTTTAATAAGTGTAGGAGCAGTAGTAGATACAGTTAGCGTATCGTCGTCTACTTTACTCGCCTTAACCGCAAATGATGTAGGAACGGCTTTTCCATGTAACATCAAAATGCCATCTACTTTCCCGTTAACAACTTGACCCGCTTTCAGGCTCATCATCGACTCAGGTAAATCGGCTTCAAACTTAGCTTGTGCATATTTGCTCACATTAAAAAGCATCTCTCGCATTCGCTGATTGCGAATATCAATGGCTGTATTAACTGACGATAAGTCTACCGCCACGGAGAGCTTGCCGCTATCAGACAGGGTACCGTCAAAGCTATCAAACTTATGTACTTCAGTGACTTGTGCATTCTTAGTTGATAAGAAATGTAGTGCACTTGTGTCGCCGTCTATTGACCAGTCGGCTGCGGCAGGGAATGCTAGCCCACATGCGAGCAATGCTGCAGATAACGTGCGAATACGTGTAGTCATCATAGGTTACTCCTTTTACTTTTTGGTTCCATCTGGCTTGATTCAACCAATACCAGAGTAATGTGGCCCAGCAACATTACTACGCTATTATACGTAGGTTTATTGCACTGCGCTAAGTAAATAATACGCGCTAGTGCTGATGTGGGTTTACGAAATCATCATACTGGACTACGTCTTGCCATGGCACCCTTTGATCGCCCATTACCACAAAATCTGGGTTTTCCAGCGAATGACGCTGATTATACGTAAGCGGCTCGAAGTTGGCCGCTGCTATACTCCCGCCAGCTTCGGAAACAATGCATTGAGATGCGCCTGTGTCCCACTCGCCTGTGATACCAATGCGCATGAATACATCAGCTTTGCCTTCGGCAATAAAACACGCTTTCAGTGAGCAACTGCCCAGTGGAAGAGTTTGGTATACGCGCTTCGCGCACATTCTGCTGAGTACTTTCTCTCTTGACTGTCGACGGCTAATTGCAATCATCACCACGCTATTTTTAGGGTCGTCTAGTTTGCGAACGCTTATTGGGTGATCGCCATCAGGTGATGACTTAAACGCCCCTTTGCCTTTTTGCGCATAATACAATGATTGACCTGGAGGCCAGAAAATAACCCCGATAGTTGGCTCATTGTTCTCTATTAGGGCAATGTTGACCGCAAAGTCTCCGCTTCTGGCGATAAATTCTTGGGTGCCGTCGATGGGGTCGATTAACCAGTATCGAGGCCAATGCTTTCGCTCTTCTAAACTTGCGTGTTTATTTTCTTCTGAGAGAATTGGGATATCAGGTGTCGCGGCTTGTAAGCGCTTGTTGATAATGTCGTTTGCCAAATAATCAGCGCTGGTAACGGGAGATTCGTCTTCTTTTTGATAAGCGTCAAACTCACCTTTATCGTACACTTCTAATACGGCTTCACCAGCTTCAACGGCAATTTCTTTCGCAAGTTCTAGTAGGTCGGCATGGGCGTCATCGGGCATTGTTTATTGTTCCTTAAACCACTTTTGAGCTAAAAACAGCGCGGCTATGCAGCGTGCTTCAACAAAGTCTTCTCGTGCAAGTAAAGCATCTGCTTCATCTAAAGGCCAGTGAATCACCTCAAGAGGCTCGGGTTCATCGCCTTCAAGCTGTTTAGGATACAAGTCGCGGGCCAAAACGATGGTCATATTTGCATTGAAAAACGTAGGGGCCATGCTGACCTTATGGAGCTCTATAAGATCGTTCGCTGCAAAGCCCGCCTCTTCTTGTAGTTCGCGATTAGCGGCTTCAATAGCCGTTTCACCTGGGTCTATTAAGCCTTTAGGAAAACCTAGTTGATACGAATGTGTACCGGCAGCATATTCACGAATTAACACCATGGTATTTTCATCAAGCATGGGCACTATCATTACAGCACCCCGGTTTCCGCCCGCCATCCGCTCGAATTCACGGGTAGCACCGTTCGAAAACTCAAGGTCTAAGCGTTCTACCCTAAAGAGTTTGCTTTGCGCAACGATTTCACGAGAATGAATGTGTGGTAACGGTTTGTTCGGATCGATTTTTGGCATGTCTCTCGCTACAACTTTGTTATCATACTTGTATACAATTTCTTAGCTTACTTCATTATAAGGAAAATCGCTTGCCCTTTCTGCCCTGGAATGAAATAGAAACTGTACTGCTAGATATGGACGGTACTTTGTTAGACCTTCATTACGACAACCAGTTCTGGCTGCACCATTTACCAAAACGGTTAGCTCAAATAAAAGGTATTTCTGAGGCCGAGAGTCAAAAGGAAATGAGCGCGCGTTATGAGTCAGTATTTGGGCAAATTCAGTGGTACTGTTTAGACTACTGGGCTGAAACTCTAGCACTGGACCTAGAAAATGAGTTTATGCCGCTGAAACGAGAGTTGGCGCACTTGCTAGCCCTTCGCGACGATACCATTCCCTTCCTTGATGCACTTCATGACTCAGGTAGGCAGGTAGTGTTAGTAACCAATGCGCATCCAAACAGTCTGGCGCTTAAAATAGAGCATACCCAACTTGATGCGCATATCGACAACCTTATTTCTACCCATGAATTTGGCGTTACCAAAGAGTCTCAGCTTTTGTGGGAGCGGCTACAAAAGAGAGTGCAATTTGATAATAGCCGTACCTTATTTGTAGATGACTCACTGCCTATTTTGAAAGCGGCACAGACGTACGGCATCAAGCATTTACTTGCTGTAGATAACCCTGATAGTACTTTGCCAAATCGCAATATTAGCGAATTTCCAGCAGTACGTGATTACCGTTTAATGCTAGAAGATATTAAACGCAGCCCAGTGGGTGATGTTGCAAAAGAACGTTTTTAAAGGACAAATGCAAATGGTATCTGACACAATTTTTGTAGGGTCGCTGAATCCGGTAAAAATAAATGCTGCGCTCAATACACTCTCTGACACACTAGAGCACGACTTTGACGCCCAGGGCATGGCTGTGCCAAGCGGAGTGCCCGAACAGCCAATGAACGAGGATGAAACGCGCCTAGGTGCTATTAATCGCGTGAAGGCCATGCTGGCTCATCATCAAGGCGGTTTAACAGATGCATGGTATGTGGCAATTGAAGGTGGTGTAGATGTATTTGAAGATGGCCCTGCAACCTTTGCGTATGTGGCGATTTACCATGAAGGTCACTGGTCGGTAACACGAAGTGCGAGTTTGCCGCTGCCTGTTAGCGTGTATCAAGCGCTGCAGCGAGGCGAAGAGCTTGGTCCGGTCATGGATAAGCTTTTCGATACGGTAAATATTAAGCAAAAAGGCGGCGCTATAGGGTTACTGACTCTAAATCATGCCTCTAGACAAAGTGTTTATGAAGTTGCGTTGACCCTTGCTATGGCGAAGTTTCATTTTCCAGACTTATATACCGACTAGTCAGGTTAAGTTTCCTTTCACTAAATTAGCCATTACCAAACGCAGCATATCGGCCCTCGAACAAAAGTAATCCCCTTGAGGGCCGCCCTTCTTTGCCTGAAGTGCTCGCTCTGAAATCTTTACTGCGATAAGTAATCTTTTCTAATTCCAGTTTTATTCTCAGACTTCATCCTTGCTGTGGCCTTGCTCTATGTTGCTGAATATGTTGCGAAAAAAAGTTTTTTGCAATTTGGCTTTCTAGTTGCACCTTCACTTTAACAAACGGATTAAGGAGAGTGACAATGAGTGAGACAATTAATACCTACAACCCTGCTACAGGTGAAAAGATCGATCATTATCATTTGATGTCAGCTGAAGACGCCGAACAAGCGGTAACGCGTTCTCAAGAAGCATATTTGAACTGGCGCCGTACGTCATTTGAAACTCGAGCCGATTTATTTAATAACCTTGCCAATTTAATGGAAGAGCGCATTGACGACCTTGCCAGCCTAATGACCCGCGAAATGGGAAAAGTGACGGCGCAGGGTAAGCAAGAAGTGCAGCTGTGTGCTCAAATTTGTCGATATACCGCGGAGCATGGCGCATCATTTTTAGAAGACGAGCACCGTATTTTTGAAGGTGGTCGTGCGATCATTACTTACCAGCCTATTGGCGTTATTCTGGGTATACAGCCTTGGAATTTCCCTCTTTATCAGGTTATACGCTACAGCGTATCGAACATCATGGCAGGTAATACGACAGTGCTTAAACACGCTAAAAACGTGTTTGGTATGGCACAAGCCATTCAGCAGATGTACGAAGATGCTGGTTTCCCGAAAAACGTATATCAGTCGTTATTAATTGATGGCGGTACGGCAAGCGACCTAATTAAGCATAAATACGTACGCGGCGTTACCTTCACCGGTAGTGATGAAGTCGGTAAACAAGTTGCGAAAGAGGCCGCGAGTTTATCGAAGAAAACCGTGATGGAACTTGGTAGTAACGATGCTTTCTTAGTACTTGAAGATGCCGATATCGACCATGCGGTAGAAATGTGTATTCAAGGCCGTGTTATCAATAACGGTGAAACGTGTGTAGCGGCTAAACGCTTCGTTATCGTGGATAGCGTTTATGACGAGTTTAGAGACAAGTTCGTAGCACAGTGTAAGAAGCTTAAAGTGGGTGACCCAACGGATGAAAACACTGATCTTGGCCCTATGGCCAGAGAAGACTTGCGTGATGAACTTCACGAACAAGTAAAAAAATCGGTAGAAGCTGGGGCGAAACTCACTCTTGGTGGTGAAATTCCAGACTCTAATGGCTACTTTTACCCAGTAACGGTGCTTGAAGATGTATCATCTGGTATGCCGGCGTATGATGATGAACTGTTTGGCCCTGTTGCGTCATTAATTCGAGCCCGCGATGATAAGCAGGCGATGGAAGTTGCGAACGATTCGCGCTATGGCCTAGGTGGCGGTATCTTTAGTACTGATACTGATAAAGCTGTTGCCCTAGCGAAAGACGAATTTGACACCGGCATGGTAAATATCAACGGGTATTCATTAGCGCAGCCGAACCTACCCTTTGGCGGTGTAAAAGACAGTGGTTATGGCCGTGAGCACGGTGGTTATGGTATGCGTGAATTCGTAAATATCAAAACCATTATGGTAGCGGAGAACACTGCGGAGTGATCATTAGTTAAGTAAAGCCATTAGCTAATTAATATAATGAGTTAAAAAATGGGGTACGTCATACGTGCCCCATTTTTGTATGTCTACGGCCCTACTTTCAACCTTTCTTCGCTATCACAGAGCTTTCATTGAATGATTTTTCACCCATGTTCGGTCTTTTCCTTTGATATAAATGTATAAATTCTTATGAATCGATATAGGATGATGGCGATGAAGGTCTTACAAAGACAGATAAGCGGTATAGGATTAAGTGCTGACATTAAGTACAACAAGAGATCCATTAAGCGCGCGAAGCAAAGCGGTAAGGCGTGCAAGGGCTCGCTGAACATACTAGCCGCTACTGCTGCGCTGGCATTTTCTTCTGCAGCATTGGCATCGTCTGATGCGCTACTTCATACATCATTGCAATCGGATATATCACCTCATTCATCGTCTCAACAAACAAATAGTGCAAAAAGCGAGAGTGAAGGCGACACCTCTATGGCTTGCGGTAATGTCTCCGTGCAGGTACTAGGGTCGGGTGGGCCTGAGTTGGATGATGGAAGAACCTCTAGCGCGTATTTGGTCTGGGTAAATAACAAAGCTCGCGTGCTAGTAGATGCTGGCAGCGGCAGCAGTGTTCAGTTCGGCGCCGCTGGAGCGTCATTTGAAACCCTTGATGTGATTCTACTTTCCCACTTACACACCGATCATTCAGCGGATTTACCCAGCTTCGTAAAAGGGGGTTATTTCACTAATCGCGAGAAAAATCTATGGGTAATGGGACCAGACGGCAACCAAACTATGCCCTCTACTAACGCCTATGTGTCATCGTTAATTGGCGAGGAAGGCGCGTTTAAATATTTATCTTCTTACACTATCGAAGGTCAAGACGATTACACAATATCGGCGAAAAGCGTTGCAAACGCTACATTAGAGAAACCCTTTGAAATCGCGGTGAATAGCGATATTAAAGTTGAAGCGTTGTCGGTAAATCACGGTCCTATACCCACTCTTGCGTGGAAGGTTAAGGCTAACGGGTGTGAAGCGGTATTTTCTGGCGATACTAACGATAAAGAAGGAAATCTAGCGCGCTTTGCTAAAAACGCTGACCTTTTAGTACTGCATAACGCCATTGACGATAACGCGGGGCGCGTTGCGAAGAATCTGCATATGACACCAACACAAATCATCGATATTGCCGAGCAGTCTAAAGCAAAGCGCATTGTGCTGTCTCATATTATGAAGCGCAGCGAATCGGGCTTAGATGCGCTTACCGAGGCTATTACAGTTGTAGCCGAAGGACGTGTCTACGCTGCTCAGGAATTGATGAATATCGAGTTGCTTGACGAAAACTAGCCGCAGTTTCAAGTCAAATACGTAGCTATGGTAGCCTGTAACAAGGAGCTTGGCTTTTACGGGTTTTGGATGTTTAAAGCTGAGTAGAATGAGGTTACTTAAAAAAATGCAGAGCGTTTAGGCTCTGCATTTTTAATTTGGGCATGTTTAATTCAGAGTAAGTCAGTCAACGCTCAGCGCAAATAGCGCTCGTACTATTAACCGCGATTTTAACCGTACTTTTCACCGTACTCTTAACCGTACTTTGCTTTTCGGGTATTCAAAGTACTGTTCTACTTGTTACTGAGGCGCAAAAGGCAGTGGAATAGGCGTGCCGTTAACGCTGGCTTTGCCGTCTTTAAGCTCCAGTTTTGTTTCGTAACCCTTCTCGGTTTCTTTTATCAAGCCTTGCTGAGCAAAGGTGCTTAACATCATTGGTGTTTGCTGCTCTACTGCGGCTTCGAGTTCTTCTGCTGACATGTTTTGCGCTTGTGGTGTTGCCATCAATTGGCCCATCATATAACCAGACGCTACGCTTTGCGCAAAGGCCTTATCAGCAACTATTTGTGCATCAGCCATGAGGTGTGTTACCCAATAAGCCACATCTTCCATGGTACCCGGTAGCGCATCAATGCCTACTAGCTTAGTATTCGCATGGGCACTAAACGAGCCTTCAGGTAACGTCGCTTTCAGCGTCGTAATGTTAAGTTCGGGTTCGGCTTTCAGCTGTGGAAGTAAGTTAGCTTCGACAAACTCCATCATTTTAGCGGGTACTTCTTCAGAAGGGATCATTAAAGATGTGTTGCTAAAGTCTTGATAAGCCTCGATGAAGTCTACGTCTAAGTTGTTTAGGGCAACGCCTAACACCATATCAAAGGCTTCAAGTTCTGGCCCCACGACCTTATCAATGGCGTATTCTACGTACACATTGACGGTGTTGTTGTCTTTATCAATGTTGGTGTCTGTAATCAGTGCAATATTCTCTAGCTGCACCGTAGCGCCCGCTTCAAGGCCGGATACTTCCATGGTTTCGATAAGCGCTTCAATTTTAGTTTCAAACAATTCGCCCTTGAAAGCTTCCATCATGCTGCCGTCATAGGCTACATCCATAGATAAATTAGCCATTTTCATTGAAAACTCATCGGCGTTAATACTTAGCGACTCGCCCGAGGACGTATATAAGGTTTGCCCTCCATCAGGCTTAGCTTCACCCGTATAACCGGAAAACAGCAGGGTAAAGCCTTCTTCCTCATTAGTTGCGCTAAGGGCGGGAATTACATCTTCATAGCTTAGACCGCCAAATAGACCAACCACGCCTTCATTGTGATAGATAGACTGTTGCGCATCCCATTGAACGTATTCTCTCAATTCATCGCCATCAATTGACACTGTATAATGAACGCGCCCTAATCCAACGCCGTCACCAAAGTACACAGGACCGTGATGCGCAACCAAAGTAGCGGTAATGTTAGGGTTTTCGTCTAAAGGCATTTCTGCGGCATCGACATTTTGCGCATTGAAAAGCGCTTGAAAGTCTATAGCAAGTTTGATTTCCGCTTTTGTTGAGAACCAGCCTTTGTCGTACGAAAGGACTTCGGCTGAATATACAGCCTGTTCGTTAAATCCGTTTACTGCAGCGTTAACATTATCTTCAACGCTAGAACCGATAAAATAAGGGGCAATACCAAGCGCAACTAAAGTCACGCCAGCGCCAGCTAAAAGAGGTTTGTTCATTGTACAATCCTTTGTTGAGTGTGTTTCCTAGTGGCCCTGGTATAGAAACCAGGGCGCATTCTGTGATATTAATTGGGTTTAGTACGTTAAAGCTTTATTGGGATATACCCACTGCTATTAGGCGCACCAAACAAGCGAGCCGCTTGGTGTACTTCGTTGGGCAAGCTATCGTCGGGTTTAAATTTACCGCTAACGCGGATATTTTTCATGTTGGTAGGTATAACCGCGTCCATAGATAGGCTTAACAAGTTAGGCTCGCTTACCATGATGCCAATGTCTTTCCCTTCGCAACGAAGATTAGCTGAGTAAGTACCGAAATCAATGGGTCCTTGAGTTCCCGCAACCGTCGCGTTTAACCAGTCTCCTGTACCATCTAGCGACTCACACGCTGGACCAAAGGTTAGATCATTTAACGAGACTTTAAAGCGTCCGCCTGCATTTACCGGTAAGGGTAGGCGAACTTGTGCAAGTACTCTATCTACAGGCAGATACAGCGTAAAGTTTTCGGTATTGATTGTATCTTGGCTGAAAAGCCCTGTAGTAACAGGCCCTTCAAACGCGATGTCGTTTTTATCTCGAATATTACCGGCTTTAAGATCTAGCTTAACTTTACCCAATAACAAATGAAGTGGGCTAAGTTCCCACTTCAGGTTATTAACAGGCAAGCCGTTAACCACTAGGGTCTGTGCTTTACCAGAAAATAAAGTGCCACTTACTCCGCTTACCGAGACATTATTCGGCAGTGTTACACGACCAATAACCTGCACTGCGGGCATATAAGCAATAGCAAACAATAGGAAGGCAAGAATTCCGCCTATGATCCAACTAACTTTCGACTTCATGCTTTACCTAACTGTAGTCGGCGAATTTTGATATAGCCCGGCGCATCTGCTTCAGCTATATCGGCTTGTAGAATAACTACGCCCATGTTTTCCATGGCTTTAAGCCATTCTAGAACCGCATTAAATGGCGCTTGGTCTACCCACACCTGCAGTTCATCACCTTGAGGCTGCATACGGGAAATAGCAATATCATGTTGGGCAGTGGTTCGGTTCACCGCTTGCGGTAACGACCCCGAAAACGCCCTTTTGTTGCCCGTGCTACGACGTAACTGCTGAGCGCGTGCACCGCTGTCTTTTACCCAAACTAAAAGCGATTGCTGGTTATCAAGTAATTGCTTTTGTTTGTCTAGCGCAGCATTAAGTGGCGACCAAACTGCAAAATAAAACAGTGCTATCACTACCATCACTGCAGAAATTAGCACTAATTTTTGTTCCCGTTCAGTGAGAGCTTTGTATTTTTCTAAAAGCGCGTTCACAACGTACTCCTTACTGAAACTGTACCCACAACGCCATTATCACGATTATTAATCGCCCCCTGTTCAACCACAAAGCCCGCGTTTTCAGCGCTGCGTTTAAACTGTTCCAAGGCTTCGAAGTTTTTGCCCTGCGCCTGAATACGAATTTCCGTGCGGGTAGCATCAAAGCGCAATGTTTGCGGCTTAACTTCGGTGGCTGAAAAAGCCGGTGCAAGCTGATCTAACATAATAAGCATGGAAGCATCCCCACCACCCTGCTCTAACTTGGCAAGCTCGCTTTGTAGCTTTAAACGCACGTTGCGATAGGTACCAATATTTGGGAAACCGGCTTTAACCGCGCTATTTATTTCACTGCTAAGTGCTTGGTTTTGCGACTTTAGCTGATAAAGAGTAACGCCTTTATCTACTAAGCTGGTACACAGTGCAAGTACAGCGAGTACAGCGGCTACACGCCACTGACTTAGCACACCGGCGCGCTTACGTTTAATCTTGTAATCGCCCTGGCACAAGTTAAAGCTGCTTTGCATGGCTTCTTTAGCCAATACTTGCATGGGCAACTCAAGTGGGGCCTGCGCTTCTTCAATATTCGGTAAACTGCCTAAATCGATACCAGCGTAGTTCGTAATGGTCACGGGCGCTTCTTGCTGCGCAGTAAAATGCACTAATGTAGGAAGCAACCAAGTTTGTTCACCTTGAACCCCTTTAAACTCGTCTTGGCGAACCAGTAGCTGCTCACCTAAGGTCAGTACCGACCAGCCGTTTTCGGTTACTGGAACAGCGAGTACATCAGGAATAATAGTGTCGCAGAATAACTCTGCTTCGCTTAGCCAAGCTTGCCACTGCTCCATTTTTTCATGGCTAACCACAGCGACAGCTTGGTTGTCGCCGCGCTTAGGGCCAATAGCAAAGAACTGCTGGCTAATGTCGGTAGCCAATTCGTCTTCCAGCATAAATGGAATTGCAGAGATAATTTTACGCCCAGCTTTAGGCGGTAGCTCTACCCATTTAAGCAGAATCTCACTGCTTGGTGCTAGAGCGATAACGCTTCGCTGACCAGCGCGCTCAGTGAGCGTAGATAAGTCTTCTGCACTAGGTAGTTCGCCAGAAGCAATGATCTCGTCTTCAGATTTTGAATAAACGAGCCAGCTTATCGGGTCTGTATAGTTGGCGCCTAAACGCACCAATAATTGTTCCATTAATAGGTTCCCCCAAACTCGCGATTCACAATGCTAACGCCACTGTCGGCGCTTGCATGAAACACGGTGGAAAGCTTAAAGGTTGCTTTGTTGTATTGTGTTTTTGTATGCAACATAAAATATTCAGTTTTAACCGTAAACCAATCTTGTCGAGAGCTTGTTAAATTAAGCGCTTGAACAGAGGGCTCGCTTAAAAAATCATTGATTTCGTCCCAGCCGTTTTGCGGACGGCTGCTGAGTAAACTCGTCGCTTGCTGAATATCAAGCCCCGTTAGGCCTGCTAGTAGTGGTGCATCTTCCTCATCTAACGTATTAACGTTTATTTTCAATTCACTGTAATCTGGGATCACGCAAACCAAAGGCATTAAATCGTCTAGCCACGCTGGTGATACGCCGTTAATAATACGCAATTCACTTTTCGATGCCAGTGGTCCGTTGGCTGCAAGATATGGAAACTCTCTTGACTCATACTCGCTGTCTTCTGCGCCATAAGGGCGCATGCTGTCATCTTCATCAACCCAGTCTGCTAAGCTGTCGCGCAGTGTATCGGCGGTAAAGTTGTCTAGCCCGTCAACGTTTAGCGATAGCAGCATGGTATGAAAGGCTTCCATAGCTTCGGTGGTATTGCTTGACGCACTATTTGCGTTATTCGAGGCACTACCCGACGCTATTGCGTTAAGATTAAAGCAAGCTTGAAGGTCTTCCAAATTAGCCGTTAAGCCACCGTTTTCTAATGGATAGCTAAATTCTTGTGCCCAAGGTTGGTCAATAGAAATAGTATCTGGGCTTTCCTCTATCAGCGACTGAATTGACTTGCGTGCAAAAGCTTCGGCGCCCATGGCGTACCAATAAGCCTGATTATTATCTTTTAAATTCATGGTGCGCTGCACTTGTAGCTGTAATCGCGTGCCCATTTCTGTAGCTAGCACGGCCACTAGTGCCACAATCATAAGCACAATCATTAACGCCACACCCTTTTGGTTAGCTGGTGGGCTAGACGGTTGGCGCTTACATGTCGCAACCGTAGCGCGCGTATGGTTTTTTAAAAGGCGTCTTCCTGTGCTTGGCATTATGACGATTCACCCGTGGTTAAGGTGAATTCCCTTCGAATTTTGCCAAAGTCTTTACTTACAAATTCTATCGCCACTGCCCGCGGTAGCGCCGCGCCTTTGTAGCTTTCACTCCACGAGATATCCTCGTCATCATCTAACGAACTGCTGTTCGAGGTGGCGAGAAACTCAATTTTTAAACTTTCTACGTCTTCTAGCAGCACTCGTACTTTGGGCTCGTAGCCAATAACATTATCCACGTAATTACTGTAAAGACGCTCAAGCCTGTTCTCTTGAAGTCTATAGGCAACAAACTGTAGGGTACTTCTTGGTAGCATTAACTGAGGATTGTGCCATCCGCCCCGCACAAAACCAATGCCATCATCATCGCTGTCGTCGGTTTCTCCACCTGCCATTACTACATCTTGCTTTTCTCCGTTTACACGAGAAGCGCGAGGTACTGCCTGTTGAAGATCACGTTCAATAGTGATCATGGCCCTCTGTAGCAATTGGAGCTTAGCAAAGCGCTCTTCAGAAATATCATTGCTGTCGATAACTGTGGTAAGCAAGCTCGTTGACGCCAGCCCGATAAGGGTAAATATGGCCATGGCAATCAGTATTTCTATAAGCGTAAATCCGCGCTGCATACTAGTTCCCCGCCGTTGGCTTAGCCACAAACGTGGTAACCGATGTCACTGAACTTTCGTAGTTTTCGTCTTCGCCTACCGAAACGGTAACTGCACGCAAGTCGTTATCGTTGGTCTTCGCAACAGTTTGTTGCCAGTACCAAGTGCGGTCAGCCATCTCCATGGTGCCTTTTAAATTATTTTTTGGTGGCCAGGTGGTATCAAGCTGAAGCTGGTTAAGGCGATTGCTTGCTACCCAATTGGCAAAAGTGACAGACTCTATTTGGCCAACGCTAGATAAGTGCTCGCCAGCGGCTTTAAGCACGGCGGTGCCTGTTAGTGCGAAAATAAGCAGTGCCACCATAACTTCAAGTAGGGTTAAACCACGTTGGTTATGGGGGGTGTTACACGACATGCTCTTGCTAGGCGAATTTACCCAGTTTGTTCTCATACAAGGTGCTTTCATAGTGGTCGCGTTCATAATGGACGCTCCAGGGGACCTTCAAGCACTAAAGGCGGTAAGTCTTGGTTTTGTAAGCTGTAATAGACAGGGTCGTCGCCGTCATCGCCCTCATAATTAAACGATAGGGTAAAAGGTGTAATTTCGCCGCTAGACATAATCAGCACTTGAGGCGGAGGCAGCTTTTTCTCTTCTTCGTTACCTATTTCTACGCCTTCGTCAGAAACACTTAGGTTTTCGTCGAACAATTCTCTGTCAAAGAGTCTATCTTCAACGTCCCACGGAAGGTCGTCTAAATTTAAGGTGAAGGTAAAAGGTTCGGGTAACGTGTAGGGCTCGTAGGTTTTTTCCCCTTCAATACGCTGCCACTCATCATCGTCGTCTAGGTAAACGAAGTAGTATTCGTTTTTGTCAGCTTCAAACCGCACGCCCAGCTGTTGTTGATTTAACACCGCGAAGTCGCTGGCCATATCAATGATCACCTGCAGGCGTTGGGCTTGGGTTTTTAATAGGTCTGACTTACTTGCGCCGAAGGCGTTAAACATAACGTAACCCGCCGCCAAGCCCATAAGCAGCAGTACCAGCATGACTTCTAATAAGGTAAAGCCTGCTTTATAAGCCGATGTACTGCCGCGGTAGCGCATATAGGTTAGTTTAAGTATTCGTTGATGTTCCAGTTACCGATGTCATCATCAGTACCCGGTTCACCGTCTGGCCCATTAGAGAAGATATCTACTACACCAAGCTCTCCTGGGCTAATTAGCGCATACGGGTTGCCCCATGGGTCTTCAGGTAGGCGCTTAATAAAGCCGCCTTCTGGGTAGTTGCGCGGGATTGGGTCGATAGTCGGCGCTGTCACTAGCGCATCAAGACCTTGCTCAGTGGTTGGGAAGCGGTTGTTACGCAACTTGTACATTTCCAGCGCACTTTCCATTTGCTGAATGTCTACCGCGGCCTTTTTAAGCTGTGCTTCCTCTTGATTACCCAAAATTTGTGGTGCAACCATCGAGGCCATAATACCGATGATTAGAAGTACGACCATGACTTCAATCAAACTGAAACCAGAACTGCGATTAAGTGTTTTCATTAAATATTCACCATGTTGTTCAATGCTAAAATTGGTTGCAATATTGCCATAACGATAAACAGGACAATGCCTGCCATCGATACAATAAGTAAGGGTTCAAATACCTTAAGTGAGACACCAATAAGCGCTTCGAATTCCCTATCTTGATTATCTGCTGCGCGAGCCAGCATTTGCTGTAGCTCGCCAGACTTTTCACCTGATGCAATCATGTGCATCATCATTGGTGGAAACATTTTCGTGTTATCTAGCGCGGCGCGCAAGCTGGAGCCTTCTTTAACGTTGACTGCCGCATCGGCTACTTGATTTTTAATATGCTGGTTTTCCAGTACATCGCCTGAAATCCGCATAGCTTCGAGTAGCGGCACTGCGCTGGCACTCAATATACTTAAGGTACGAGCAAATCGGGCGGTATTTAAGCCTCTAGAAACTTTGCCTATTAAAGGCAGGGTTAAAAGTGCTCTGTGATAGCGCAGCTTCATGTGTTTTTGCTGTAGCACTCGCTGAATAATAACGATAAGTACGCCTATGCCAATTAGCATAAATAAACCGTAGTTCTGAAGCCATGTACTTACGGAAATAAGAAACTGTGTTATGCCCGGCAGGTCTTGCCCCATATGGTCAAACTGGCCAACAATTTTTGGCACCACTACGGTTAACAGCAGTAATACGATACCCATTGCAAAGAACAGCATTAACGATGGGTAAATCATCGCCTGAGTAATTTGGCTGCGGGTTTGCTGCCTGCGCTCTGTGTAATCGGCCAGTCGGTTAAGCACGGTATCAAGGTGACCGGATTTTTCACCAGCTGCAACCATTGCGCGGTATAGTTCGTCAAACACACTAGGAAATTGTGCAAGCGCGTCTGCAAGACCGTGACCTTCTACCACTTTACTGCGTACCGCCATCATCATGTTCTTCTGGCGGGGTTTTTCACACTGTTCGGCGACGGCAAGTAGTGCTTCTTCAACAGGAAGTGCTGATTCTACAAGTGTTGCCATTTGGCGTGTAAGAAGCGCTAAATCCGATGCTGAAATACGTGGTTTAAACAGTGAAAAAGAAAGCCCTTTGCCTTCGCTTTGAGACCGCTCTGCAACTTGCTCTACTTCTAACGGAATTAAACCTTTTTCACGCAGCTGTTGGCGTACCTGACGTGCGTTATCGCCTTCAAGCACCCCATTTGTATTTTTACCGCGGGCATTAACCGCTTTATAAGCGAATGCCGCCATTTAGTCTTCCCTCGTTACTCGAAGCACTTCTTCAAGAGAAGTTTCTCCAGCTAGCACCTTGCTGCAGCCGTCTTCACGGATGCTTGGGGTCGAGGTTCTGATATAACGTTCAATAGCTTGTTCGCCCACACCTTCGTGCATCATTTCACGCACTTTTTCATCAACTAATAACAGCTCGTGAATGCCGGTACGGCCACGGTAACCAGTTTGATTACACGCTGCGCAGCCGTGCGGCTTATAGATAGTGGTGTCGCTCGTTGCGCTCTGCCCTAGTACTTCAAGCTCAGAAGCGTCTGGCGTATGGGGCTTTTTACAATCTGAGCACAGGGTACGTACCAGTCGCTGTGACAATACGGCCAATAAGCTCGACGACAGCAAAAATGGCTCAATACCCATGTCTTCTAGACGAGTAATGGCACCTGCTGCAGTATTGGTATGTAGTGTAGACAGTACCAAGTGACCAGTTAAACTGGCTTGAACGGCAATTTGTGCGGTTTCGATATCGCGAATCTCACCCACCATGACTACATCAGGATCTTGACGCAAAATAGCGCGAAGGCCTCTAGCAAAAGTCATGTCTACACGGGGGTTAACCTGTGTTTGTCCGATACCTGGCAGATCAAACTCGATAGGATCTTCAACCGTTAATATGTTTCTGTCTCGCGAGTTTATTTCAGTTAACCCGGCGTACAGCGTGGTACTTTTACCAGAACCTGTTGGGCCGGTAACCAAAATAATGCCGTGAGGCTTTCTGATAAGGGACGAAAAATGGTTTCGGTTTTGAAGCGTCATACCTAAATCTTCTAGATTTAAGCGCGCATTGTTCTTATCAAGTAGACGTAGCACCACACGCTCGCCATGACTCGATGGCATGGTAGAAACACGAACATCCACAGCGCGACCGGCAATGCGAAGCGTAATACGACCATCTTGAGGTACGCGTTTCTCAGCAATGTCTAATTTCGCCATTACCTTGATACGCGAAACCAACATGGATGAAAGTTTGCGATTAGGACGCAAAATTTCCCGCAATACACCGTCTACGCGAAAGCGAACAACAAGCTGATTCTCAAAGGTTTCTATGTGAATATCCGACGCACCTTCTTTTATCGCTTCGCCTAACATAGCGTTGATAAGCTTGATGATAGGCGCATCATCTTCACTGTCTAATAGATCTTCAGTGTCAGGCAAGTCTTCGGCAAGGGCGAACAAGTCGCTTTCATTGCCAAGGTCTTCCATTAGCTGTTTAGCTGCAGAACTATCGCGCTGAAACGCACTCGTTAATAGGTTTTCAAACTCGTCAGCAGGGATAGTTTTAGGTACAAACGGTTCCCCATAAAACCGCCTAACTTCGGCAAATACGTCAAATGGCGTATTTTCTGTAAAATACAGAACAGCTGGCGTTTCGTTGGTTTCAAGCAGCACCTGGTTGCGCTTTGCAAAACTAAACGATAACTGCTTGGGGCCAGCCTCTTCTTCAGGTAAACCGGCCTCTTCACCCATGGCTTCTAGGGCTTCTTCTTGCGCCTCTAGTGCTTGAGTAAGTTGTTCATCCGCCATACTACTCGTTACCTTCTTTCTGCTTCTCTTTCTCTGAAAGATACTCTTCAAATGAAGGTGGTAGGGCTAGTGCATCGTTCCACTCAGGCATGCTCGGCGTTTCAGCCGATGGCATTAAAGACACACCCTCTTGCTGACGCTTAAGCTGTAGCGCTCGAATATAGTTGTATTTACGATGACTGATTGAGTTCATAGTAGCGCCATCACGAACAATCGTAGGTTTCAAAAATACCATTAGATTACGCTTACGCTTGCTGGTCGACGTAGTTTTGAAAAGGTGACCAAGAATAGGGATGTCGCCTAAAAGTGGCACTTTAGACACACTTTCCTGTACGTCTTCATCAATCAATCCACCTAGTACGATAGTGCCGCCATCATCAACGATTACTGTGGTTTTAATTTCACGCTTGTTAATCGAGATATCTACCGAGGTAGCGCCGCTTACACTCGACACTTCTTGTTCAATAAGTAGCTGAACAGCGTCGCCTTCGTTGATCTGCGGTGTCACTTTAAGTTTGATACCCACTTCTTGACGGTCGACCGTTTGGAACGGGTTAGAGTTGTTCGCGCCCGTTGTAGTACCGGTAATAATCGGTACTTCCTGACCTACAATGAAAAAGGCTTCTTCATTGTCCATAGTGGTAAGGTGAGGTGTGGCAAGAATATTAGAATTGGTGTCAGTGCTTACCGCTTGGACAACAGCGCCCCAGCCATTTTCGATAACACCGGCAATCAATCCATTAGCACCACCTAAAAGGCTGGCTAGTGAAGTATAGTCGCCTTCATCGGTGGTAGTCACAGTTACCACTTCACCGTCGTCGGTAACATAGGCTTCGGTGTCTGTATCATCTTCTGCTTGCTTAAGGGCTACGGCTAATGAACCTACAGGAACTACACCGTTGCTAAATTGCGTGCCGCCACCTTGTTCTGAAACCCATTGTACACCTAGCGTTGTGCCATCGCCTTCAAACACTTCTACGATAATAGCTTCAACTTGTACCTGCGCACGGCGAATATCTAGCTGTCGCACCACTTCCTCAAGCGAGCGCATCATATCCGGCTCTGCGGTGATTACGATAGCGTTAGAGTCTTCATGTGCGTCAATGCTGATTTCGCGGTTTGAACTCGCTCGGCGTGACGTGGTGCCGCTGCCTTGCTCTTCTGCTTGAATACTGGCCGATACGCCTTGAAGTACCTTAACTAAATCTTCTGCTTTTGCGTAGTTTAGGAACAATACGCGAGTGTTGCCATTGGACTCAAGTTCTTGGTCCATGCGCTGAATAAGGTTAATAAGACGCTGACGTGCTTTAACGTCGCCACTTACGATCACAGAGTTCGTTCTATCGTCTGCTACAACGCGAGGTTCAGATTTAGCTCCAGTATTCGCTTTGCCTTGTGATTTGTTGATACTTTCAATAATACGTACCATCTCAGAGGCTGACGCGTAGCGAAGCTTAACAATTTCTACTTCTTCGTCACCCGCGCGGTCTACGCGTTCAATGATTTCCACAAGACGATTTACTACCGCAGCGCGCCCTGTCAGCATCATAACGTTTGATGGATCGTGGCTTACTACGTTACCGCCACCTGCTTGGTCATTTAGCTGACGTAAAATAGGAGCCAGCTCACGTACTGGTACGTTATAAACAGGCACTACGCGGGTAATAAACTCATCGCCGTCTTGTTGCGCGCCTTCCACTACTGGAATATTAGAGGTTTTTGCGTCTTTAGAGCGTACAACTTTTAAAATGCCGCTTGGCATTTCAACAACAGCAAAGTCGTAAACTTGGAGTACATTTAGGAAAAATTGATAGTACTGATCTTCATTAAGCATGTCGTAACTGCGTACGCTAATTTTGCCGCGCACGTTTGGGTCGACAATAATGGTGCGTTCAAGATTTTTGCCAACAATATTAATGAATTCATTGATGTCAGTATCTTTGAAATTAGGCATGTATTCAGCGGCAGTCACCGAGAAACACAGAAGCGCCGTACACATAGCTGTGCCCAAGCGAGATAATAGTTTATGGCTAGTGCGCCTTTTCATTCTAACTTCCTTCATTTCCTAACATGTCGATGGCTGAATTGCTTGCACAGTTTCTGTGCTGACCTCTACAAAAACGCTTACCAGTAAAAAACGAGCCGTTACCGTTTTAGTTGTTGTTACGCCTCGGGTAAATCTAAGTAGAGCGTGGTTAAACTGCCATCTCGAATAATCGTTAATTCTATATTTTGTGCATTGCGTAGCTCAGACAAAGCCTCTTGCGATTGTTGCAAGTCGGTAAGGTCTAGCCCGTTAATTTGGGTAATGACATCGCCAGCCTGAAGCCCGGCCGATTTGAATAACTCAGGCTCTTTCCCAGGACTAACTTGATAACCTATAAGTTGGCCTTCCTCAGTTTTCGGCGATATCGAAATAAAATCTGTAAAGCTAGCAGGCCGTTCACGAAGTGCCGCAGTTGCCTCTAATGCTTCATCGCTAAGCTCGACGGTATCTTCTTCTAATTCATCTTCTGGCTCAGGGCGATTTCTTGCCTGCATTTCACGGCGACGATTAGCTTCGTCGTAGTCAATGCCGTCTAGCATCAGGGTTTCGTTTCTTACCCCGTTTTTAATAATGACGCGGTCGTTATACACCTTTTGCAACGTGGCATTGGTGCCTTCGATTTTGTCGCCTAAACCATACACCGCTTGGCTTCCACGATTTTCAATAATCGCAGTACCAGCTTCTTGTTCCGAACTTGCTACTACACCCGTTAAAGTTAGATTCAAACGCGTTTCCGGGGCGTCGGTTACTTCGGCAACGGGTTCAGCAGGTTTAGCTGCCGCATTACCAAATAAATTCAGCTGTTGTATTTTCGCTATGTTGACCCCACTTTTGCCTGATGACGATGAAATAACCGGAGCTCGGCTTACTGTGGGTGTCGCAGATAGTTGAGGTTCAGGTATAATTCGCCACACGAGTTTGGCAGCAAATGCAATTAAATACAGGCTAAGCAGAACCACTACTATGGTATGTAGCTGTTTTTGATGCTGGCTTAGATAAACAACCAGAGATTGTGGATTGGGTTTATTGAATGTCATGCTGCCACTAATGGTACTGCTTTATTATAATATAGTGAATTTTTGGTTAACCGCGCTTTAGCAAACCCATAATAGCCTAGTAAAGGTGAGGGTCAAACACTAAAGCCGCACCATTACGAAATTATTACATGAGCCAATCGGAAAGTAACAATACACCACAAAATGTTAGGCTGGACAAGTGGCTATGGGCTGCAAGGTTCTTTAAGACTCGCGCCATCGCTAGAGATATGGTGCAGTCGGGGAAGGTCCAGTACAACGGGCAACGAGCCAAACCTGGTAAGCATGTAGAGCTTGGTGCCATGATTAAAGTTCCCGCAGGATGGGATATTCGTGAAATAAAGGTGCTAGGCTTAAGTGATAAGCGTTTAAGTGCACCTTTAGCGCAGGCGCTTTTCGAAGAAACGGCTGAAAGTGTAACAAAACGTGAAGAAAACCAAGCTGCACGAAAAATGAGCGCGTTTCACAGTCCTAAACCAGATCATAGACCTGATAAAAAGCAGCGACGACAGATTATTAAATTTAAGCAGCAATAGTGTGCTGCTCAACAGGATCATTTATGAGCGATTTCGATAAATTACACCGCTTCCTATTCACCCAAGCTAACGTTCGAGGCGAATTAGTTCGCCTAGATGAAAGTTTAAAAAACATAGTGCACAGCTATGAATACCCAGTGCAAATTCAAACTTTGCTAAGTGAAATGGCTGCGGCGACATCACTTTTAACGGCAACCCTTAAGTTTAAAGGTGAAATTTCACTGCAAATTCAAAGTAAAGGGCCAGTAAGTTACGCGGTATTAAATGCCACACATGAGCAAACGCTTCGCGGTGTGGCGCGCTGGGATGAAACACTGGAAACGCTGCCAGATACCTTTTCTGAGCTATTGTCGCAGGCCGTGTTGGTTATTACGATTACACCAGATGAAGGTGAACGTTATCAGGGCGTAGTTGCATTAGATAAGCCTTCTCTAGCTGAATGTATTGAAGGCTACTTTGCTCAGTCAGAGCAGCTTGCAACCAGCGTGCACCTAATGACTGACATGAGCGACCCTAAAAACGCGAAAGCGTCGGGCGTGTTATTGCAAGTACTACCTACCGATGCAAGCGCAACTGACGTGTCGCAGGCCAATGAATTTGCTCACATCTCAAAAATTACCGAAACACTGACCAAAGAAGAGATGTTCTCTTTGCCAGTTGAGGACATTTTATACCGTCTTTATCACCAAGAAGATGTGGAAATGTACCCAGCTAAGGACGTATCGTTTGCGTGTTCTTGCTCAAAAGAGCGCAGCGCAGAAGCGCTTCGTCATGTAGAGAAGTCTGAACTTCACGCGATTATTGCTGAAGAAGGCGCGATCAAAATGAACTGTCAGTACTGCCATGCAGAATACCGCTTTGACAGTATAGACGTTGAAGCTATTCACAGCGGCAACTTCGACGCTCCTTCTTCTAATCAGTAACTACTTGTTTACTTCTGTATCAAAGCACCTTCTTTCGAAGGTGCTTTTTTATTTCAGAACACCTCGCAGTATATCTCAATTCATTCGCTCAACACTTCACTTGTGGTCAAAAAATACCCAGCAGTAAGTGTTTAACTTTTCTCCACAGTCCCACTTTCCTTTTATTTCTGTTTCAGTGAAAGTTTTCACTCGCTGTTTCAAAAAAAATTTAATTTTTTATTTTGAAATTCATCGATCAATATAGGTTTTCTTATCCCTATTTTTGCATTTATATCCAAGGTAAAGGCTTTCCTTGTAATTAATTTACAATATTTATGAAATTAGTATGTTCTAAATAGTGAGTATGCGTTTTATAAATGCTCTAAAGGCCTTGTTTACATTACACTCAAAGAGGTGATACTTTTTTGAAAGTGCTTTTGAAAAATTACATATAGGGTAACAGCCATGACCGCAGCAGCCTCAATTCAAACGGAACTGAAAGTAACGCCACTTATCGACCTGCCAAATGCAGAGCTCATCGAACGCGCCGTATTGCGCGGAGAAGGTGTATTAGACAAAAACGGCGCGCTTGTCGTTGAAACCGGCAAACGTACCGGTCGTTCTCCAAACGACCGGTTTATTGTGAAAGAGCCAACTACCGAAAACGACATCGATTGGGGCAAAGTTAATAAGCCTTTTGACGCCGACAAATTCGATGCACTGTGGGATAGAGTAGAAGCTTATCTTTCTACCCAAGAACACTTTCTTTCACACCTTCAAGTAGGCTCAGACCCCGAGCATGCTTTATCTCTTGAGGTAAGAACGCAAACTGCTTGGCAGCACGTGTTTGCTCGTAATCTATTTATTATTCCACAGCAGTGGAATGTGAAAGGTGACCAGCCTTGGCAAATCTTAAACGTACCTGGTTTCACCTGTGAGCCAGAGCGTGACGGCACAAACAGTGACGGCACAGTTATCATCAACTTCGCGAAAAAACGCGTATTGCTTGCGGGCATGCGTTACGCGGGCGAGATGAAAAAAGCCATGTTCTCAGTGCAAAACTTCCTGCTTCCAGCAAAAGATGTACTACCTATGCACTGCTCAGCCAATGTGGGTGAAGAAGGCGATGTGACCTTGTTCTTTGGCCTTTCAGGTACTGGTAAAACTACGCTCTCAGCTGACCCTAAGCGTTTCTTGATTGGTGATGACGAGCACGGCTGGGCACCAGGTAGCGTATTTAATATCGAAGGCGGTTGTTACGCTAAGTGTATCGATCTTTCTCAAAAGAACGAGCCAGTAATTTGGAATGCTATCAAGTTTGGTACCATCCTAGAAAACGTAGTGCTTGATGAAACGCGCACGCCAGATTATACCGACACATCGTTAACCCAAAACTCACGTGCGGCCTATCCGCTTTCGCACATTGAAAAGCGCGTTGCTGAAAACCGAGGCGGCGAACCTCGCTCAGTCGTATTTTTGACCTGTGACGTGAGCGGCGTATTGCCTCCTGTTTCAGTGTTAAGTGAAGAAGCTGCGGCGTATCACTTCCTAAGCGGTTACACAGCGAAAGTAGGCTCTACTGAAATTGGTTCTACTAGCGATATCGAGTCAACCTTCTCAACCTGTTTTGGTGCGCCTTTCTTCCCGCGTCCAGCAGGCGTGTATGCAGAGCTTCTGATTAAGCGTGTTAAAGCGTTTGGTGCAAAGGTTTACTTAGTTAATACCGGTTGGACAGGCGGTCCTTACGGCACAGGTAGCCGTTTCGATATCCCTACTACGCGCGCCATCATCGATGCGATTGTATCGGGCAATTTGGCTGATGTTGAAACTCAGCACATTGACGCGTTAAACCTAGATGTGCCAGTGGCAATAGACGGTGTAGACAGCAATTTGCTTGTGCCTCAAAACACGTGGGCTGACAAAGAGAAGTACAACGAATACGCCGCTAACTTAGTTAGCGACTTTAAACAGAACTTTGAAAAATATGACGTTAGCGACGCTATCGTTAAAGCCGGGCCGGGTAACTAATACTCGGTTCGCCCCTTCCCAACGTTCATCACACTCAACGTGATTGATGTTTTGCCCGCACCGTGTTGCGGGCTTTTTTATTGTTGTTAACAAATTTAACATTATGAATACGTATGTTTATTTAAGTCGAGCAATGCACTAGCTATCATTCACAGTACACAAGTAGGCTTTAATTAAGCGAGCTTCGTCAATTAAGTGCGCTTCGCTAGGAAGCATAAATAAGGTTTTGAGCATGATAGACAGGAAACAGCGTATAGCACTTGCATGTGCTAGTTTGGCATTTTTTTCGGTAAATACGGTAGCCGAAGTTCAAACAGCGACACTTGAAAAAGCAACGCTAAATATTGATACGGATACCAATGACTTCACGATAAGCGCGTTGCACGATAGTAGCTTTCAAGTAACGTATCTTACTGATGATAATGGCACGCCTTACGCAAATCTACCGTCTATGGCGCTTCCCGAGTACGCGTTGACTGATGCAACAAAAAACACCGTTAATGATGTGGAGCTAGTTGAAACTGCGACAACCCTAATCCTAAAACTCAACAATATTGCAGCGCATGTTGATAAGTCGACGCACGCTATCAGCTATTCCGTAAACGGCAAAATTGTAGCGAAAGAGCAAGGCGGACTAAGTATTTCCAGTAACGGCGTCAGCCTGTCGTTTGCGTTAGAAAAAAACGAAAAACTCTATGGTGGCGGCCAGCGGGTATTGGGTATGGACCGTCGTGGTCATAGCATGCCGCTATATAACAAAGCACACTATGGTTACACCACCTCTTCAAATCAGATGTACTTTGGCTTGTCGGCGGTGATGTCGTCAAAAAATTATAGCATATTGTTTGATAACACCGCTTCTGGCGAGCTAGATATTGGCAAAACGAACAGCGACGAGTTGCTATTTAAGGCGCAAGGTGGGCGTGCTAGCTACATCATGGTGTTGGGTGAAAACCTAGAAGATACGGTCACGTCTACTGTAGCAGTAACGGGCAAACAGCCGCTTCCACCGCGTTGGCTATTAGGTAATTTTGCTTCTCGCTTTGGCTATAAGTCGCAGCAGCAGGTCATGGATGTTGTCCATGCCTTTAACACGCAAGATATTCCTGTTGATGCTGTGGTACTAGACCTTTATTGGTTTGGTAAAGACATAAAAGGGCACATGGGGAACTTAAGCTGGGACACTGCTACTTTCCCTGAGCCTGAGAAAATGATTAGCGAGCTACGCGCTCAAAACGTGAAAACCGTACTTATAACAGAACCGTTTATTCTTACGACGTCAAAGCAATGGGAAAGCGCCGTTGCCAATAATGCTCTTGCACAAAATGATAATGGCACGCCGTATACCTTCGATTTCTATTTTGGCAATACCGGCCTAGTTGATGTATTCAGTGAAGCGGGTCAAGATTGGTTTTGGCAGTATTATGAAAAGCTTGCTGCGCAAGGTGTAGCCGGCTGGTGGGGCGACTTGGGCGAGCCTGAAGTACACCCTGATGATATACAGCACATGTGGCAGTCGAAAAAAGTAAGCGGCGCAGAAGTTCATAATGGTTATGGCCACCAGTGGGCCAAAACCGTATATAACAACTTAACAGAGCTTCAACCTAACACGCGCCCGTTCGTGCTCATGCGTTCAGGCTTCTTGGGCAGCCAACGCTACGGTATGGTGCCTTGGACCGGAGACGTAAGCCGAAGTTGGGGCGGGCTTAAGCCACAGGTAGAATTAGCACTTCAAATGAGTGTTTTTGGTATGGCGTATACTCATTCTGATTTAGGTGGGTTTGCCGGAGGCGAAACCTTTGATGCTGAGCTTTATACAAGATGGCTTCAGTTCGGTACCTTTTCACCGGTATTTAGGCCTCATGCACAGGATAATATTGCCCCAGAGCCTGTTTTCCATGCCGACCCGGTGAAGTCTATTGCGCGCAAGTTCATTCAGCTTCGTTACGACATGCTGCCGTACAATTATTCATTGGCGTTTGAAAATGCACTGAACGGCACGCCGCTAATGCGCCCCTTGGCCATGGAGTACGGTGAAAGCGACTGGTTTGAGAACGCTGACAGCTATTTATGGGGCGACGCGCTGTTGGTGTCACCCGTGACTAGCCCTGACCAGACCCAATGGTCGACAGCTCTTCCAAAAGGCGTTTGGTTCGACTTTTTCTCAAACACCAAATACCAAGGCGGACAAACGGTAGATTACCCGTTAACCCAAGAAAACTTCCCTGTATGGGTTAAAGCAGGCGCTTTTATGCCTATGTCAAAAGGGCTTGATCGTACCGAGCAGTTTAATGCTCGCCAGCTAGAGATACATTACTGGCACGACAGCTCTGTCGCTTCATCTTCTTACACCTATTACGAAGATGATGGTAAAAATCCAGCGTCTGTTGAAAAAGGTTTGTACACTAGTTTACAGCTACGCTCGTCAGTTGATGATAACGCTGAGTTAACCCTTTCTCTTGGCAGTGACGGCAGCTATATTGGTATGCCGAAGCAGCGCAACATCACCTACGTGGTGCACGGCTTTAGTCAAAAACCTTCGCGTGTTTTGATTGATGGCCATAGCGTGCCAGTTGCATGGGATGAAAAAGGGAAAACGCTTTCGCTTGCATTTAACTGCGACTATCAGCAGTCTGTTGAAGTTGTGATCATGCGATAATGTAAGTTGTGCTCATGAGATAAGAAAGGGCCCTGATCTGTCTTACTAGGCAGTTTTCCCAGGGGCACACTTTCTAAGTTAAGGGCGCTACCTAGATTGTGCCCTTACAACTACATCCGCTGTTTCCCAACTGATATCAACTGTGGAGCCTAAATGAGCCGACTTCCCGCGACCATTGTTATTTTTGCCGGTTTTTTCTTAATTGGTAAGTTATTTCTTTTATGGGGGATACTTCTACCTGATATCGCCGCCGACCTGAATATGTCTGAGGTCGTTAGTGGTGCTTTGTTCTCGCTGTTTTCGGTAGGCATGATGTTGGGCGCGGTAATTGGCGGTAAATACGCCAGTCGCTTCGAGTACATGCCGCTACTAGCGACCCTGTTTAGTATGAATACAGGGCTTCTGCTTTTAGTCTCAGTACTGTCATCTTGGCAATGGTTTCTGGTGTTAGCTGTTTTGATTGGGGTGGTAAGCTCAACGATCTTTACCATAGGACACACACTAATCGCGCGGATGTACGCTGAAAAGCGCTTTACTATGATGGGCTTAATGGACTTCATGTTCAGCTTAGGTACGTTTGCTGCGTCGTTTTTTGTAACACTGTTATATCTTATTGAACAAAACTGGCGATTGCCTATTCAAGTGGTGGCTGGCGTGATGATCATTCTATCGTGCTATACCTATATCGCTGCGCGGTCGCAGGCAAAAGTTCTCAAAGGTCAGCCAAAACAGCCTAAGAAAACCTTGGCATTTGGTTCCATCATCAAACAGCCCGTTTTTATATTTCTAGCCTTACTCACATTTGGCTATGGCGCGGTAGAGTTTGGTAACGCTAACTGGTTTGTGAGCTATGCGCAAAACGGCTTAGGCTTTAGCGGTGAACAGTCGCGTAATCTACTCGCATGCTTTACCGCAGGTATGGTTATAAGTCGCCTGACCTTTCCATTTCTGCTTCGCTTTGTGTCACTCCATCGCATGATAGTGCTTATGGCTACCGCTTCCCTTGCTGGTGTCTTTGCGCTTAAGCTGATGCCAACTTTCTATGGCATAGGCGCGGGGAATTTATTGCTAGGTTTAGGACTAGGTGGGCTATTCCCGCTTGCACTGTCTGCGGCAATGAATATCGACAGCGACAACGGCCCTGTGCTTTCTGGCATTGCGATTATCGGCAATTCTACCGGGGTGCAGGTCGCTTCTTTTTCTACCGGGCTTTGGGCTAACTTTGTACCACTTACAACGGCATTTTGGGTGATTCCATTAGGGGGCTGTGTATTGTGGCTAGCTTCTTATGGTTACAGCAGAAAGATAAAGCACCACAAAGACCCCGTAGGCTGAGCGCTCTGGGAAGGCTGAGAAGCCTAAGAAAGCAGAGAAAGCTGGCTTTGCGCGAACAAATATTTCTAGCCGGTATGCATAGCGCTACAAATTAACGGTGTAACGCAGGGCTATTTCTTTTCTGGCAGTTCAGATAGGTATGGCAGGTAAAACTCGGCAACCAGTCCCTGCTGCGGGTGGTTTCTAAGCGACACTTCACCGTCGTGAGCCTCTACTATTCTTCGTATAATGGCAAGCCCTAGACCAGAGCCAGACGAATTACGTGCTTTATCACCTTGCGCAAACGGCATGAAAACACTGTTTAATTCTTCTTCAGGTATGCCTGGGCCAAAATCACGCACTTTGCAGTACACACGCTTTTCGTGACGGTTATAGAAACTGCTAATGGCAATTTCATCAGAGCCGTATTTGAAGGCATTTTCGATGAGGTTATCGATGACTCGCTTCATTGCAATACGCCGCAGCGATAATGGCGGGATGGCGTTAAGCTTTAATTCAATATGATGTTTATCATCCAAGTGCCTTGCTTGCACCAGCTCTGCAATAATCGCGTTTAAATCTGTTTCTTGAGTCACTTCTTCGGTGTCGTAACGTGCATAGTCGATGAACTGGTCGATGATAGCGTTCATGTCCTCTATGTCGTTCACAATGCCGTCTTTTATCCAATCCTGATCTTCTGGCAGCATTTCTGATGCAAGGCGAATACGAGTAAGCGGCGTGCGCAAGTCGTGAGAAATACCTGCGGTCATGATATTACGGTCGTTCTCTAGCTGCTTTATGCCCTGATTCATACGGTTAAAAGCGCGAGTAACCTGGATCATTTCCGTGCTGCCTTGTTCGCGAAGCGGCGCAGGATGCTCACCTTTACCCACGGCAATTGCTGCTTTTTGTAAGGCTGATAAGGGCCGCGTCATACGCCTTACAAACAGCCAGCCACCCGCTACGCTCAATATCCCAATTACCATTAAATACATAGTCAGTGGGGAGATATTCGCTTCGTTTAACCCCGAAATGGGAATAGAAATCCAAGTGTCTGGGTAGCGATTAAGCGATATCCATACAATGTAAGGCGCGTTCTCGTCGCTAGCTTGTGAGGTTGTGCTAATGCGTACATCGGCAAGCTGTCTTAGCTGTTCACTAACCTGCGTTGATATATAGCTGTAATAAACCGCGCTTTCTAGACCGTTCTCTCTCGCTACGCTTTCATCAAATACTTGAACCTGCGTTTGCTGAAAGTAGCTGTCCCTTGTTTCTTGATTAGTCACCAGTAAATCGTTAGCCAGTACCGACTTTACTTGTGTGGCCAATAAGCTATTAATTTGCTGGTAGCTAGGATGAATAAAGTAATAGGTGACCGAGATGTAGGACACAATTTGGTTTATGAGCAACAACACGCCAATAAGCATGACGGTTTGACCAAATGCACTTTTGGGAATTAAACGCATAACATGACGTCGCTGTGAGAAATGAGCCAGTGTCTGTAATGACAGTATGTGAACGCGTAGTTAGCCGTCATGAATACATACCTTACTAGCGAACTGGCTAAGGCGGTAGCATCCGCCGTATCCATCATAGGTGCTAAACTTGTTCGCCATCAGGCACGAATACGTAGCCCAATCCCCACACAGTTTGAATGTAGCGCGGATTGGCTGGGTCGTCCTCGAGCATTCTCCGAAGGCGAGAAACTTGAACATCAATACTGCGTTCTAGGGCGCTGTAGTCTCGGCCTCGCGCTAAGTTCATCAGCTTGTCTCGTGACAATGGCTCGCGGGGGTGAGTAACCAAAGACTTTAATACTGCAAACTCGCCGCTTGTCAGAGTGAGCGGCGTATCGCCTGCTGTCATCTCCCGGGTGGCGAGATTAAGTTTGTAATTGCCGAACTCCACAATTTGCACGTCTTTAGACGGCGCGCCCGGCGCTTCGCTGCTGCGCCTGCGCAATACTGCTTTAGCGCGGGCTAAAAGCTCGCGCGGGTTAAATGGCTTAGGCAAATAATCATCTGCACCCATTTCAAGGCCAATAATGCGGTCAACTTCATCGCCCTTTGCAGTAAGCATAATAATGGGCATGTCGTTTTCTTGTTGACGCAGACGGCGACAAATAGATAAACCATCTTCGCCAGGTAGCATAAGATCTAAAACCATAAGGTGAAAATTCTCGCGCTCAAGCAGTCTATCCATTTGCTCTGCGTTGGCCGCACTGCGAACTTGATAGCCTTGTTCTAGCAAGTAGCGCTCTAATAGGCTTCGCAGACGCATGTCATCATCGACAACGAGAATTTTAGAGGTTTCCTGACCCATACTCATACCTTTTGTTTTACGTTTGTTTCACTATAACCACAAGATGTGAAATACAAAAGCGACAAAAGCGTAAAAGATAGCGCATGTTTGTTACAAATAGTGTCTAAAGCGGATACGGCCCCATGTTGCTATGTAACGCTAATCAAAGTAACGCTAATCAAAAGTAGCGATATTAAGGGCTTTAGTATTTGCCGTGCCGTTAAGTGTCTCCAGATATAACTGTGTTATAGCATTAGTGCCCTGGTGCGACTGTTCGAAGAACTGATCGCTAACTTTTAAGGCGAAGCGCTGCCATGCAGCCGCGTATTTCGCTAAAAAGGCCTCATGCCCCCATTCCCCTTGGCGCAGTTTTACGCGTGCTGGTGCGAAGAAAACCTCTGCATTAAGCAGTTTGGGGTTGGGCTTCTCTTCGGCTTTCCAATCTGTTGCACCAATTAACGTTACCTCGCTTAAACTATCGCCAAGCAGCTCGCTAAGGTTATTAATTAGCGTGCCGTTAGCCGCGAAATCAAGAAGCCAGTAGCGTGAGCCGCTTTTATCACTCGTAAGCGCATTAAGGTCATCATAGCTATACACCGCATCGTAGCAGTCAGACGCTTTGACCATATCCACATTAGACTGAGAGGTTAACCCTACCACTTGATAGCTGGCGTTTCGTGACGATTTTTGATCTTTTAGTAACTGTGCTGTACCCAACGCGGTTTTACTTGAAGCGCTAGATAACAGTAAGGTTTCACCCTTTGCTTTCTCTGCCACATAGTCATCAAGCACAAACGAGGTCATATAAAGAGGCCTGAAATTTAACTGCCATGCCTCACGGTCTTTGTTGTAGCCAGGGTCCGCTGCACAGCGTAGGTATTGGTCGTAAACGGGGCTAATGCTTTTGCGTTGTTCGTGAATGTCAGAAAAGCCATGAGATGCGACTTTACCAGCCTTTATCACCCAGTGGCTCGCCATAGGAAGGTAACCAAACACTTTCTCACCTTCGCGAATATTAGGGTGGTTCGAGGCTTTGACTGTGGCAAAGCCCCAAACAGGTACTATTCCGAAGCCGTTTGGGTTATCACCATTGTCATCACTTTGTGGTGGAAAGAAGCCCCAATAACCCATTTTAAAACCCAGCGCCGCATAGGTGATGTTATTGGCAGAGAAGCCGAAGCTATCGGTCTCAAGCAATACTTCGTCTTGCTGTAAATCGCTTACGTTTATATCGCAGTGAACAACTTTCGTGTTAGAAAGGTCTTGCTGATCTATCCAAATCTGCTGGCTTTGAAATGTAGTCATAATAGATGCCCGACGGTCATAGAACTGGGTTAAAAAGCTTAGTCAAAAAAAGCTAAGCAGTTATAAACCTAGACTGACGCAGAGGAATAGCCATTACGACTTAATGTTTTAAATATATGCCTATAGAAGTGGTGTATATAACCTGAGGCTACTCGTCGGTATTAAGCCAATCCATCTGATGGCCGGCTCTTCGCTTTTTATTCAAAATATCTTCAAGCAGCGGAGTTAGGATAAGTTCCATTGCCAACGCAATTTTACCACCTGGCACCACTAGCGTATTGATACGCGACATAAATGAACCGTCAATCATTTGAAGCAAGTAAGGATAGTCGACATTCTTCATTTCTCGTCTGAAGCGTACTACAACAAAGCTTTCATCTTGGGTGGGAATTTCCCTAGCGCTGAAAGGGTTCGAGGTATCAACGGTCGGTACGCGCTGAAAGTTAACGTGGGTGCGAGAAAACTGCGGCGTAATATAGTGGAAATAATCGTCTAGGCCGCGAACAATACTGCTCATCACCGCTTCACGAGAATGGCCGCGGTCAGTGGTATCGCGCACAATTTTTTGAATCCACTCAAGGTTTACTATCGGCACCATGCCAACCAGCAAGTCTACGTGCTTTGCGACGTCATTTTCTTCAGTTTTAACGCCGCCATGTAAACCTTCATAAAACAGCAAATCAGTGTTTTGAGGTAAATCTTGCCACGGTGTAAAGGTCCCCGGCATCTGGTTAAAAGGAACGGCTTCATCAAAGGTGTGAAGGTATTGCCTAAACTGTCCCGTCCCCGAACTGCCATATTCTCTAAAAAGCGTTTCCAGCAGTTCAAAGTCGTTGGCTTTAGGGCCAAAATAGCTGATATGCCTGCCTTGTTCTTGGGCTTTACGAATTTCTACTTCCATTTCTGGGCGAGTGAAACGATGGAAACTATCACCGCCAACTACTGCAGCATTAACATTTAAGTTCCTGAAAATATGGCGAATAGCATTGGTCGTGGTAGTAGTACCCGCGCCAGAAGAACCTGTTATAGCAATAATAGGGTGTTTAACAGACATAGGAATTCTTTTTAGAAATGACGGGTACTAGTTATAAGCTGATGCGCGACAAGAATCAAGGGGACGACTACCTGCATATTATCGAATTTCGGGCGTGAATTTGCTTGTGAGCCTACATGTAATCACCTTTTACGTCCTTCGTGATGATGCTGCAACAAACGGACAATTAATTTTGCTTCTTCTTCATCTAAATCAAGTAAAGCTCGTACGTGGTCTAAATGATGGATGTCATGCTCACTCAACTTTCCATCGTCTAACACACTTTGCACCGTATCTTTAAACCGATCACGTTTTAACTGCATTTGGGTGGTGTAGCTTGAAGATAAAATACCCGCTGGTAAGGCGTAAAAGCATATGCCCATGATGGTTATAAGCCCACCAAATACCTTGCCTAATGCTGTAACGGGAACGGCATCGCCATAACCCACGGTCGTTAGCGTGACCAGAGCCCACCATAAAGACGCTGGAATACTGCTGAAAACGTTGGGCTGCGCAGTGTGTTCAATATAGTAAATACACGTTGCGGCGATAACAGTGAAAAGCAGAAGTACGCTAATAGCGGCGATGAGGCTATGCGACTCGTTGCGCAATACGGTGATAAGGGTTTGCATTGAACGGGAATAGCGACCAATTTTCAAAATTCGAAGTACTCTGAAAACCCGTAATATACGTAAATCAAACGCCACGAAAACGCTTAAGTAAAAAGGTAGGATCGCCATTAAATCCACCAGTGCCATAGGACTTTTTATATAAGCCCAACGTTTTTGCCATGCCGTCGTTTTTTCTTGGGAAGTGCCGTTAGCTTTGGAAGTGCCGCTAGCTTTGGAAACACTGGGAGGCGCCGATGCACTGCTGTAAACGCGAAGTATGTATTCAACGGTGAAAATAAGTACCGAAACGACCTCAATGATATGCAGCTCTCGCTGCCAAAGGGCGGGAATACCCGGCACGGTTTCTAGCATCATGGCCGCTACATTTACGATGATCAGCGCAATAAGCAATATATCAAACAACTTGCTACGTTTTTTGTATTCGTGGGCTTCGCTAGCGGGAGCAAGAATGTGATAGCACGCGTTTCGAAATGACATAGCTAAATTTATGATTCAAGAATTAACCTTGTTATATCAATAACGGCGATAAATTGGTAATGCTTCTCACAAAGTGAGGCGCTGCTGTGGTGTTTTTTGAAACGCAGTAGGGCTCAAAACATGTTAGTTTAAACGTCAGGAAGGCAAACTAAGAGCGTATTCAATTGAAAAGTACTAAACCCCTAGTATCAGCATTCACCTCTACATTACTTGTCGCTATGCTTGCCCCGGCAGCACAGGCGAAGCCGGACAGTATTATGTTTACCGCAAATGCCCCCGTTATTGATGGCGTAGCAAATGATGCTGCATGGAAAGAAGGTGATTGGCACGACATGACCTCGCTGATGTGGGGCACCAGGCCCGAGCCCAGTGACTTTTCTGGTAGATATAAACTACGATGGGATAAAAAGGCGCTGTACCTTTTAGCAGAAATAGAAGACAACCACCTCTCAGATACCTATGCCAACCCGCTTGAACGATATTGGGATGATGATTGCCTAGAAGTCTTTATTGATGCGGATGCCTCTGGTGGCGATCACTTTAATAACTACAACGCGTTCGCTTATCACTTAGCGCTAGACAACCAAGTTGTTGATATTGGTCCGAATGAAGCGGGTGAAGCCGTGCCGCAGCTGTATAACAATCACGTTGAAAACAAATGGCAGCGAGATATATCGGCGCCTCATAAGATTTATTGGGAAGCGGCTGTGCGTGTATTTGACGATAGTTATCAGCACGGAAAAGACAACTCACCATTAACCTTAAAAGAAGATATGGCGCTGGGCTTTATGTTGGCCTACTGTGACGCCGATGGCGGTGACAGAGAACACTTTTTAGGCTCGCACGAGATAACTCCAGTGAATGGTGATAAAAACCTGGGGTTTAAGGATGCGTCTGTGTTTGGGAAAGTGACTTTAGCGAAGTAGTGAAGACCTAAATTAAGGCGTTTGAGCCTTAAAAAGGAGTTCGCGCGCCCCCTTCAGCCAGTGTATTGCTATAAGATAAACTTTATCCACTGGCTGTGGATACTCACATATTCAATTATCGAATTACCGCTAGACAAAGCCGTAGCTGGTTACTGTTCTCTAAACAAAACAACAAGGCCTTGGGGCACTTCGGTGGTTGATAAAACATACGTCATTGAGTTTTTATTGTTTAGTACATATGCCAACGCTTCTTCTTGAGAACGAAACTCTTTTGGTGGAGTTTTTCTTCCACTAAAACGCATTTGTGCCCAATACCCCTGAATACGGGATTCCGTAAGCGCAATAAACTTAGTGTTGAATATTGTCCTAGCGGTATTGGGTGGTTGCAATCCTACAGGCTCTATATCCCAGTCAGAAGAATTACCCATAAAGATGTCTCGAATTTGCCATTTTTCAGTTGGAGCGTCTTGCGCTTCCAAGTTAGCAACAATGATGACTTCTTCGCACCTTGCGAATGAAGCAAACATAGCAAAAAGAATGGCAAACAATAGCGTGCGAGTTTTCATTAGAACACCCACTCTAGTGCAAATTGGGTGAGTACCGCATTTCTATCGAAGCTCGGATCCTTAATTTCTGAATAAAATGAGTTCTGCCCCTCCTCACCGCTTAACCAAGTTACCTCAGCTTTGGCTGACATATTGTGTCTAAAGTCCCAGCGAAGCCCTACTGAAAGTGAATCAAGGTCATAGCGCGGAAGACTATCGACTATTGCGTCATAGGCAAAAGACAATGAAGTGAGTTGTGGTGATTGTCCCTTCGGAATTTGATTTGTTGGAACATCATTACTGCTATTTGCAGAAGCAATAGTAGTAAATATTTGAAACTCATCAAAGTGATACCCAAGAGTCAGGTAGTATGCATTAACTTCGGGGACACTGATTAAATCTGATTCAATTTTAATAACTTCAGAGTAAACAAAATAATCAAGAGAGTCATATTGCAGGCTTGCTTGATACGCCACTGCGTCTGAATCAAATCGAAAAACGTTGGCGTTTTCTGTGTACCCGGCAAGCTCTAAGAGTGTCGCAAAGTCTTGAAAGCCGGGGATGTCTGCGAAGAAGTCAGATGACACTATGGCTGAAGCCCGCGCGCGAAAGCCGCCTTTAGATATGCCTAATATAAGCCCCCGAATATCGTTTACTTCAATGGCTGTTTCTTCACCTGCACGGTCAAAAGTACCGTCATAAGTGCCGTAATAAGCTTCAACTTCTACATTCAATTTATTGAAGTGAATGCGATACGTTGCGCTTAAGCCCTCATAGTTTGAAAATAAAAAGCCGCCGTAAACTTGTTCGGGAGGCGTAATCCAAGGATAAGCGAAGCCCACGTCAAGTACGTCGCTGTAGCGAAAAAATGGAGTTCTTAATTTGCCTAACTTAAAGCTCCAATTAGAGTTCGCGTTATAAGTTAGATAAAGCCACTCAAGACCTGAATCTCTATCGTCATTTGAATGCCCGAGTAATTGCCCAGACAATTTAAGTTTTTCACTAATACTTAGGTCCGCTTGTAACGCGAATAAGGACTGTTCAGAAAAACTGAAATCATTTGAATAGCCTTGGAATTCAGCTTCGCTAGTGTCTAGTTGTCCTCCAATAACTCTAGCAAAGCCACTGATACCTATTGAGTCAGAGAGGGTATCACTGCTCTTCGCCGTACAGGTAAAGCATGCTAGGTATATTGTCAGTATGTAAAGGGTTTTCATTCACCATGAATTCTTTTGTACTTTGATTTCGTTCAAGTATAGACGGTCAAAGTAAAAAGTTTCGTCTTTTTAACGCATTAAGTGATAGTTATGTAAGCGTTAGGTGTGAGAGTCAAAAAAGGCACTATAAAAAACGCGGCCTACGCCGCGTCTTTGATATTTGTATTATATGTGTCGCTTATTAAGCTTCAGCTTCACGGGCAATTGCACGGTGGGCAATGTCAGTACGGTAATAAACATCTTTAAACTGAATGGTTTTTAGTAGCTCGTAGGCTTTTTGCTGGGCTTCGGTTACGTTGTTACCTAGCGCGGTTGCGCACAGCACGCGGCCACCAGCGGTAACCACATCACCGTCTTGAAGTGCGGTACCTGCGTGGAAAACCTTTCCATCTAGCTTCGCGGCGTCTTCAAAACCGGTTATTACGTCACCCTTGTCGTAGTTGCCTGGGTAGCCGCCAGCTGCAAGTACAACACCTACCGATGCGCGCTCGTCAAATTCAATGGTTTTGCCCGCAAGTTCGCCTTTACACGCTGCATGGCAAAGTGGAACCAAATCAGATTTTAAGCGCAGCATAATTGGCTGGGTTTCTGGGTCGCCAAAGCGACAGTTGTACTCAATGACCTTTGGTGTACCGTCGGCCATAATCATTAGGCCCGCATATAAAAAGCCAACATAGTCGTTACCTTCAGCGGCCATGCCATCAACCGTCGGCATGATCACTTCCTGCATAATGCGGTCGTGGATGTCTTGCGTAACAACCGGAGCAGGAGAATAAGCACCCATACCACCTGTGTTAGGCCCTTTATCGCCGTCAGCCGCACGTTTATGGTCTTGGCTGGTGGCAAAAGGCAGTACGTTCTTACCGTCTACCATCACAATGAACGACGCTTCTTCGCCGTCTAGGAATTCTTCAATAACTACGCGGCTGCCAGCTTCGCCAAAGGCATTGCCCGCTAGCATATCCCGAATAGCATCTTCAGCTTCTTCAAGGGTCATCGCAACGATAACACCTTTACCGGCAGCAAGACCGTCAGCTTTTACTACGATAGGCGCGCCTTTCTCGCGAACATAGGCAATAGCCGGGTCAATTTCGGTGAAGTTTTGATACTCAGCCGTAGGAATATTGTGGCGAGCTAAAAAATCTTTGGTAAAAGCTTTTGAGCCCTCAAGCTGCGCCGCAGCTTGAGTAGGACCAAATATCATTAAACCCGCGTTAGTGAACGCATCTACCACACCTGCAACTAGCGGCGCTTCTGGGCCTACAATAGTAAGCGCAACATCGTTACCTTGAGCAAAAGAAACTAAGCCTGCGATGTCGTTAACATCAATAGCTACGTTCTCAAGCTTAGGCTCTGTAGCGGTACCCGCATTACCAGGTGCTACAAATACTGTTGAAACATCAGAAGACTGCGCTGCTTTAAACGCTAGCGCGTGCTCGCGGCCACCGCCGCCAATTACAAGTACGTTCATTAACTGTTCCGTTTTGAGTGTTTAATATTATGATTTTGGTTTGGTGAATTTTAGCGTCATGCGATTGCTCTCGCCAATCGCCATGTATTTTTCTCTGTCTTGATCATCAAGTGCCAAGCGAGGGGGTAGCGTCCACACACCTTTCGGGTGGTCTGCTGTGTCCATTGGGTTTGCGTTTACATCGCTACTTGCTTCAAGTACAAAACCCGCTTTTTCAGCGGCAGCTACAACGTAAGAACGCTTCATGTAGCCACTTTTCTTCATTGCTTCATCATCTGCACTTTCAGGTAGTTCATGTTCCACTACGCCCAGTACGCCACCTGGTTTAAGTGCTTTGAAGAAAGCCCCAAACGCATTGTCGATACCTTCGTCACCGTGACGCATGTACCAGTTGTGTACGTTGCGAAAGGTTAGCACCATATCAGCGCTGCCCGCTTCGCTAATATCTAGCGCTTTCATAGGGTCGAATGCGGTAAGTTCTGCACCTTCGTACTTCATGCCCGGCTTCATTTTTTCTTTAAAGCCTTCTACCGACTTTTTGTAGTAGCCGCTGGTTTCATCGTCTACATAAAAGTGGGCTGCAACGTATTTTCCGTCTTGTTTTACAACAGAATAAAGAATGTCGGCATACCAACCGCCACCTGGCGAAATTTCTACCATAGTCATGTCTGGCTGTAAGCCAAAAAAGCGTAGTGTTTGCTGAGGGTTGCGGTATTCGTCGCGCACTTTGGCTTTATCGGTGCGGATATCGCTCATCGCGGCGTCAGAAATTGAATCTGCGCTTGCATAGGTTGCTGTCACACCTAGTGTTGCGGCTAACACGAATTGGGCTAACTTTTTCATTCTTATTTCCTTTTTCTGTCGAGGGTAGGTAATTGTCTATGCGGACTAGTAAAACATAACATTTATTAGTAACACTATTACTACAAATTACCATGGGTCAGATCAAGCCTATCAGCTAACCCCTATTTGCACTTACTTCTTAGCAGAATAATTCGCAATTTTGTCGCTTCAAAGAGGTATCAACACAACTAAGCAATCGCCTCGATTTTGCATATTAAAAAGGGTTAAGGAAAAATAACAAACACACAGTAAAGTAACAAAGTGCCACTTTACTGCGTGTTTAACTTAGGTGTTGGTTTCCCTCACTAAGCCTGTACTAAAAGATTTTGCGTAACTATTTATTAGTGACGGAAGTGACGCATGCCCGTAAACACCATAGCAATTCCGTGTTCGTCAGCGGCGTCAATTACTTCTTGGTCGCGCATAGAGCCGCCAGGCTGAATTACTGCCTTAATGCCAGCTTCAGCTGCAGCGTCAATGCCGTCGCGGAATGGGAAGAAAGCGTCAGACGCCATAACAGAGCCAGCCACTTCAAGGTTCTCGTCAGCTGCTTTAATACCTGCAATTTTTGCAGAGTAAACACGGCTCATTTGGCCTGCGCCCACGCCCACTGTCATGCCGTCTTTGCAGTAAACAATCGCGTTAGACTTCACGTATTTTGCTACCTTCCAGCAGAACATAAGGTCGCGCAGTTCTTCTTCGCTCGGCTTACGTTTAGTCACCACTTCAAGGTCTTCCATTTCAACCATGCCGAAGTCGCGCTCTTGTACTAATAAACCGCCGTTTACGCGTTTAAAGTCATAACCTTCAGTTAGCTGGCCAGCCCAATCGCCACACGCTAGAAGGCGTACGTTTTTCTTCGCACTTACGACTTCTTTCGCTTCATCGCTTACCGTTGGTGCAATAATCACTTCTACAAATTGACGGTCAACAATGGCTTGTGCTGTTTTCGCATCAAGCTCGCGGTTAAACGCAATAATGCCGCCAAATGCAGACGTTGGGTCAGTTTTAAACGCACGGTCGTAGGCACTTAGAATATCGTCGCCAATAGCAACACCGCACGGGTTAGCGTGCTTAACGATTACACATGCTGGCTCTTCGAATTCCTTAACGCACTCTAGCGCTGCATCGGTATCAGCAATGTTGTTAAACGATAATTCTTTACCTTGAAGCTGGGTAGCTGTAGCAACAGAGGCTTCCTGAATGTTGTTTTCAACATAGAAAGCCGCTTCTTGATGGCTATTTTCGCCATAGCGAAGGTCTTGCTTCTTAGTAAGCTGCATGTTGTAGGTACGTGGGAATTCACTATGCTGGTGGTCGCAGTCTGCTTCACAACCTGTGCTATCTAAACGCGCACCAAAATAGTTCGCAATCATGCCGTCGTATTCAGCTGTGTGTTCAAATGCTTTGATGGCTAAATCGAAGCGTGTGCTGTAAGACAAAGAGCCGTTATTGTCGTTCATTTCAGCAAGTACGCGAGCGTAGTCAGACGCATTAACTACAATAGTCACATCTTTATGGTTTTTCGCAGCAGCACGTACCATGGTCGGTCCGCCGATATCGATATTTTCAATCGCATCTTCTAGCGTGCAGTCTTCGTTTGCCACGGTTGCAGCAAATGGGTAAAGGTTAACTACCACAAGGTCGATAGGCGCAATGTTGTGCTCTTCCATCACTGCTTCATCGGTACCGCGACGACCAAGGATACCGCCATGAATTTTAGGGTGAAGCGTTTTAACACGACCTGCCATGATTTCTGGGTGACCAGTGTGATCAGACACTTCTTTCACAGGTAAGCCAGCATCAGCAAGGAGTTTCGCGGTACCGCCCGTCGACAGAAGTTCTACGCCAGCGTTATGCAGCGCTGTCGCGAAATCGAGGATACCGGTTTTATCAGAGACACTAAGGAGAGCACGTTTAATTGGTTTTGGTGTTTGCATAAATTTTAAGTTTCTAATGTTGTAGTGTTGAAACAAAAAGAGCACCGATTGGTGCTCTTTGGTGGGCAAAGCCCTTGGAATCTTAGTTCATGCCGTATTGCTTAAGCTTCTTGCGAAGTGTGCCACGGTTGATGCCCATCATGATGGCAGCGCGGGTTTGATTGCCGCGTGTGTAAGTCATGACTTCTTCTAGCAGCGGCGCTTCAACTTCAGCCAGTACCATTTCGTACAGGTTATCGATGTTTGCGTTATCCAATTGCTTAAGGTACTTGTTAACCGCTTGCTTTACAGAGTCACGCAGTGGCTTTTGAGCTTGCGTTTGTGAAGGCGTAGTTACTGTAGTAGTAAAAGGTGAAGTCACGTTTTGATCGAACATAATACTGTGTTGCTCTTAAGTTAGTCATCACTATGCTGCGGGAGAGATCTGTCGGGTCTCTCGTGTCTGCAGCGCTTGAAAATATGCATTTAGTGCATCGAGTTGCTCATTCGCATCATCGATAGCGTTAAACGTTTTACGAAACTGACGATCCGTATCGTGCTCCGCGAGATACCAGCCCACGTGCTTACGGGCAATTCTTACACCGGCTATGTCGCCATAAAAGTCCTGCACATTAGCTACATGCTCGTGCAAGAGTTCATATAACTCTGACAGTGGCGGTGCTGGTAGGTTCTCGCCCGTTTCAAGATAATGTTGGATCTGTTTAAAAATCCAAGGCTTACCTTGCGCGCCGCGACCTATCATTACGCCATCTGCACCAGTGTAATTCAGCACCTCTTGTGCTTTCTCTGGAGAAGTAATGTCACCATTTGCAATAACCGGAATTGATATTGCCGCCTTTATTTGACGTATGGTGTCGTACTCCGCTTCTCCCTTATACATACAAGCTCGCGTTCTGCCATGAACAGCAAGCGACTGTATGCCGTTTTGCTCTGCAATGCGGGCAATGTCTACCCCATTGCGATTTTCTGGGTTCCAGCCGGTGCGAATTTTCAGCGTCACGGGTACGTCAACAGCATTAACTACTGCTTTAATAATCGCTTCCACTGTGTCTGGGTATTGAAGCAGCGCAGAACCTGCTAGCTTCTTATTGACCTTTTTAGCAGGACAACCCATGTTGATGTCGATGATTTGCGCACCGTTATCTACATTAAATTGTGCCGCTTGAGCCATAAGCTCAGGGTCAGCCCCAGCTATCTGTACAGAGCGAATGCCTTCTTCACCCTCATGATTCATACGCGCCTGTGATTTGGCTGTGTTCCAAACCTTCGGATTACTCGAAAGCATTTCTGAAACAACAAGCCCTGCACCTAAGCGCTTACAAAGTTGGCGAAACGGTCTGTCTGTTACGCCAGCCATGGGGGCCAACATCAAATTGTTTTCTAACTCGTAAGGTCCAATTCGCATTGTAAAATGTATAGCTCGCCATCTAAAACTGCACAGAAAATATACACCCGGCTAAAACGGGGCGCTAAGTGTACGTGTTTTCGCAAGGCTTGAAAAGGCTAAAAATCACACAAAATTTCACTTCGTGGTCTTGACAGTGAAAAAAATCTGTCACATTAGTAAGCTAACGCCGATTTTTAGACTAAATATTGTACGAAAGTCTTACAGCCCCCGATTTGAAAGGGCTGTAATGTGAAAAAAATTAACAAATTATTAGATGCTGACGATTTTTATCGTATGAATTTTCGTCGCAATATTGCGGTGGTTTACCGTAAAGACTCTTACTTGACTAGACGTAAAATTAACCGTCTAGTCAATTTTATAATCGCGCTTAGTGTTTTTTGCCCGACACTCGCGCCCATTCTCCATCAATGGCGCTGGGCTCAAGCGTGATATCGCTAGCATAGGCGTCTTCAATTCGAGTTACTTGCTCTGCCAGTATGCCGGAAAGCACTAACAAGCCGTCTTTTTTGCAATAGTTAGTAATAACGCTTTGCAGTTCCAGTAACGGACCAGACAATATATTTGCCATAACCACATCGGCTTCTAGTTCAGGTTGGTCTTTTGGTAGATATACATCCAGGCGGTCTTCGACGCCATTGCGACGCGCGTTTTCTTTTGTTGCTTGAAGAGCTTGTGGGTCAATATCAATTCCAATAACGCGCTTAGCACCTAGTTTCAATGCTGCCAGCGCTAAAATGCCTGAACCACAGCCAAAATCGACCACAGTTTTATCTGTCATATCTATGCCGTCTAACCAACGTAGACACAGTGCAGTAGTAGGGTGCGTACCCGTGCCAAAAGCAAGGCCTGGGTCCAACATAACGTTAACGGCATCAGGGTCTGGAACGTCGCGCCAGCTTGGGCAAATCCACAGGCGCTCGCCAAACTGCATTGGGTGGAAATTATCCATCCACTCTCGTTCCCAGTCTTTATCTTCAAGCGGCTCTAGCTTGTATTTAAAGTCTGGGCCAAGCACTTTAGCTTTACCTAGGCGCTGCAGAATACTTTTCATATCCGCATCTGCTTCAAACAAACCCACTACTTGTGTGTCTGGCCACAGTAACACTTCGCCCGGCTTGGGTTCGTACATTGGGGTGTCTTTCGCGTCGACATAGGTAACCGCCTGCGAGCCATTTGCAGTTAGCATGTCGCCTATTGATTCCGCGTATTCAGAAGAAGTATTAATTCGAAGTTGTAGCCAAGCCATATTTATCGTTCGTTGGGACCTTTGCGGGTTATTGTACCTTTGCTTGGCGTTAAACAAAATGAAAGCAAGCGAAAAGCGGTAACAATAGGCACCATTTTCTGTGTCCGTGAGGCTTTAGTGCTTTAGTCTTTTGTCCACTAGTATGAATCAATAATGCGCTTATAGTAGTTATCAATGCGGTTCGATCGTAAAGTTAACCGGAGTTTTATGCGTATTCTTATCCCTTTTTTGTGTGCTGTTGCCATTGCTTTGCCTGCTAAAGCCCGTGAATTAGACGTGGTGGTTGGCTGGAATAAGCCTCCCTATGTTATTTCACAAGAACACAGCGGTTTTGAAATTGACCTGGTAAGAGCCATATTAGCAGAAATGGGGCATACGCTTTCGCCCATCTACGTTCCTTTTGGGCGAACTGCGCGGCTCTTAGAAGATAGCGCTGTGGATATAGGCCTGACACAAAGCGCTGCGCACGATGTAGATGATTCTATCCTTTCCGATCCATACATTATTTATCAAAATGTTGTTGTGACAAAAACGCAAAATAACTTTGGTTTTAGTGAAGTCAGTGATCTTAAAAGTAAGCGTGTCATTGGGTTTCAAACGGCGCAATCGGTATTAGGTGAAAAGTTCAAGCAAGCATTAGCGCTAGAGCCAATGTATATGGAAATGGCAAGGCAAGACCGTCAGGTCGATATGCTCATGGCCGACCACGTGGACGCGATTGTTTTAGATAGAAACATTTTCAACTACTTCAAGTCTCAAAATAGCGCCTATGTTGAAGAAGAAACCGTATTCCACGAGTTGTTTCCTATCTCAATATATTGCGCGGCTATACCCAACCCAAAGCTGAGAGCAGAGTTTAATTCAGCCCTTCATCGCTTTATTACAGATGGTCGGTATCAATTACTGCTCGATGAATATCAGCTTGATAATCTGCTTCATAAACTGCCAAAGGCGCCCGCCAAACTGTGAATACGTATTTTATCATGTAGACAGTGAACCATTTCTGATTCAACGTATATCAAACTAGCAATACGTTTATGTCCGTCACTTTTTACCTAACCGTAGATAAGGCATGATGGTAAAAAGGTCATGGCATAACATCGTTTTCATAAAAACAATGCGTTAAGGAAAGCTCTATGTTGAAACAGTGGTATTTACTGGCTGTAACCTTGCTGTGCACCGCCTGTGTGTCGCAATCGCACTATGAAGATAGCGATAATAATAAGTGGCTAGATCAGCCAGCATACCTGCAGGCTCAAGCTATTGCTCAAGGCGATATTACATCGGCAGAGCTAGTGAGCGGGTATTTAGCTCGAATTAATGAGTTAGATAAAAAGACAAATAGCGTTTTAGCACTAAACCCCAATGCATTAGCAGACGCTAAATCAATTGATAAACAATTTGCCAGTGGAGCGGAATTAGGCCCGTTAGCCGGTATCCCTGTACTTTTAAAAGACAATATAGAGAGCGCAGAAATGCCCACAACGGCAGGCTCTATGGCGCTTATTAATAACGACACCGGACGAGACGCCCCCATTGTGGCGAAGCTAAAAGCAGCGGGCGCGATTATTTTAGGTAAAACAAATTTGTCTGAATGGGCAAACTTTCGTTCTGAATCATCGATAAGCGGTTGGAGCGCAGTGGGTGGCTTAACTCGAAATCCTCACATATTATCAAGAAGCGCATGCGGTTCGTCGTCTGGCTCCGGCGCAGCGATGTCGCTTCGATTAGCGTCACTTGCCGTAGGTACTGAAACCAATGGTTCTATAATCTGCCCAGCATCTATTAACGGTGTAGTGGGCTTCAAGCCAACCGTTGGTTTACTTTCAAGAACGCACATTGTACCCATTTCATTCAGCCAAGATACGGCCGGACCCATGACAACCAACGTTCAAGACGCATGGCTGATGATAGCGGTAATGGCTGGCGAAGATGCAAGCGATAGTGCTACTGAAAATACAGCTTCCCATCGACCTGACATGCCTTCATCGGAAATGTTGGCAACAGATTTAAAAGGCAAACGCATTGGCGTTGTCAGGTATCGTCAAGGTGATAACCCTCATGTACTGGAAGTTTACGAAAGCGCGCTAAATCAGTTAAAAGCATCGGGTGCTACGCTGGTGGATATAAGTGATTTTTCACAGCCTGATTCCTTTTGGGCCGACTCTTACAATGTTTTACTCAGCGAATTCCATCACAGCATCAACGAATATTTGTCGGGGTCGCCAGCAGAGATCCCTGTAAGAAATCTATCTGAGCTTATTGCTTTTAACAACCAAACCGAGCGAGAGCTAGCGTTATTCAATCAAGATATTTTTGAAAAGTCGCTAGACGCTGCGCCTATTGATAGCGAAGCATATCAAAGCGCCCTTCGCCTTATTCAAGATACAGCGGGCAAAAACGGTATTGACGCATTGCTAGCAAAACACGACGTGGATGTATTAGTTGCGCCTTCAAACAGCCCTTCATTTTTAATCGACGGTGTGTATGGCGATCATTCGCCAGCTGGTTTCATTGGTATAGGCTATTTAGCCGCTGTTGCCGGCTATCCACATCTCACAGTACCAGCGGGTGAAGTGAAAGGTCTTCCAGTAGGTATTAGCTTTATCGGAGGTAAGTGGCAGGATGAAAATGTGCTGAAAATAGGCAAAGTTTTTGAAGCAAAACATGGCTTCTTTATTAAGCCCGGCCTTTTACCAACCCGTTTTGCCAACCCAAGTTTAAAAGGTATTGATGAAGGGGTTCAAGTAACCGCTAAGTAATAGTAATTACTTGTAACTTAAATTCTGTTAAAAGATGTTAAACGGGTAAGCCTTGATGATTAAAGTGACTCAAATTATTTGAGCATTTCAGGTAATGAGAGTCATTTTATGTTCTGGCCACAATTTCAAAAAATAAGTTAAAAAAATGTGGTTAAATTTTGAGCAATGTGTAAAGCTTATGCTTGTTGACTTGAACGGTACGTCTTTTCAGACAGCCAAATTACGGACATTGTTCATTGCCTGAATTCGCTTGGCGAGAAGAAGTGTAGTGGAGAGGTCAACACATATAAACAATGACTGCGGTAAATGTCACTTCATTCTAGATTATCACTATGGAGGTGTATTATGTCTGGAACTTCTGAAGCAGTTACTCAGGCCACGAGACTAAGCGAAATTGGATTCCCTGAATTTACGACTAAACTCATAACCGATGTGTTTGACGCCTTAATCTCTAGCAACATCCGCCAAACCGAAGCTTATATCGAGCTTCTCCAACAAACTAGCAAATCGCTTACTTCCTTTATCAATGACACCAAAGACGATATTAGTGGTGACATGATTTTAGATTTTTTAGCACGTGCGTTACCTGCTGATGTGGACGATCAAGAGAAGGTTACCGCTGTTGAAAATAACGGAGGAAACGCCACATTAGATCAAGCACAAGCTGATGCGTTAAATAAAGCACTTGAAACCCCGGCAGAAGCGGGAGTAGCCGACAATAATCAAGTTGCTGTAGATGGTCAAAATTCGTATGACGCTATTCTAGATGCGGTAGCGAAGCGAATATCGGTGAATAAATATGACATGCTCAAAGAAATGGTCAAGCAAGGAATCTTGCGCTTGGTCATTGAGAATGGTGACATAGAAACGCGTTTAACGTTTACAACCTATGGCTCGTCTTTCAGCCGAGAAACACAAAACAAATACAACCGCAAAGCGTTTTCTGCACAAGCTCGTGCTAAAACTGGCTCTATTTTATCTCGGTGGGTCAAAGCATCGGCATCAACTAAGTATTCGAATGTGACAGTAACGACAACGAGTAAAGTTGATCAAGATAGATCAGGCTCAAGAGTAAATATTTTTGGTGGTGTGAAAATTAACTTCCGCACCGATTATTTACCGCTAGATCAGTAAGGAAACGCGCCATGTCAAACTCAGCTCTTAATGAGCTGGGTTTTGCCGAGTTTGTGGCAAAGCTCATCTCAGATACGTTTGGTGCGGTTCTCGCATCGCAAATCGAACAACAAGATAAAATATCAGAACTAAGCAGTCTATTGTCACTTTCAGACGACGAGTTTGTTGCAATATGTATGCAAGACGATGAACTTGTTTTCCAATTAGAAGAGAATCTCAAACAGCGTTATCCGTTTGATAGCGATACAGAGCACGCGGTCTACAAGGGCGCACCGTATCAAGCACCGACGCAACAAAAAGAAGAGTCCCCCCCATTTTTTAAAGACCTAGGAATTTCACTAGAGGAAAAACAGGACTTTTCAGGCAAAAAATTAACCGAAGAAGGAGCAAAGAAAGTAAAAATAGCTGTCATGCTAACGATTGCGCAAAAGCAACGGCAATTACTCTCTGATGTGTTGGTAAACGGCATTCCTAAGCTGTCTGTCGATCATGGTAAGATCAACGCTAAGCTCACTTTTAGCATGAAGGACGATGGCTCACAGGAAGAGGGGGAAGAGAGTAACTCAGCGTCAAGCAGAAATGCAACAATAAACAGAAACTTAACTCTGAGTAATTTGTCAGTAGCCAATCGTTTTGCCGGGGTTATCGATACGTCAAAATTGATTAAAACAAGGCTTAACATTACGCCAGCAAGTAATCGCGCGCCGCAAGACGCTCAAAGTAGCGCAAACATCTACAGCGAAGTAGAAATTCACTTCAAGTCCATTTTATGAGTACTTCTACTGACGTACAGAGCTTAATTTGGTTAATACATGCTGAAATGGCAACGGTAATGAATACCATAGCCGGTCAGCAGTCTAGTTTCGGTGTAGAGAGTATCCGAGTAAGAATGGGCCAGCTAACCGATGACGAAAGTAATAGTGAAGCCGCACCTCAACTTGATCTCCAACGCTACCCGCTTGCACAAGATGGGTGGTTACTAGACGTCCATTATAATGTTCACTCTATGGACACACCTTTGGTGCCAGCGAAGTGGAAAGGCTTAAAAAGCGATATTGAGGTCATTCGCCTTCAAGGCGTTGGTCCACAACTTACCAAGCGACTGCACAATTTGCAGATCTTTACCATCGATGAACTTAGTCGTATGAAAGCTGAATTAGTCAAGGCTCATGAACTGAGGCCGTATCAAACGATAGCTGCATTAGCCTTATCGTTGCCACCCATCGCATTAACTTCTGAAATCCTTAAAAACTCGCCGCTATGGTTAATTGACAATGAATCATGGTTAAGCACACAAGTGTCTTCAAAAAGCCATCTCCGAGCACTTTCTACTTGGCTGCGGCAGTTAGAGGTTTGTTTGGACAATAAGTGGCTATCTCGTGTTTCGCTAAATGAAATTGTTGGTTGAATACGCCCAATGTTTTTAGTTCAGCGAAAAATAGTCATCATTTCATTTTGTTGGTCACTACACACGATAGATAGGCGGACTTGGCTAGCGTAGGTGCTGATACTTACACGACTGTTTATAACTTAACAAAACGCCCGGCTAACAATTGACGGGCGCTAAGTGAAGTTACAATGACTAAAGTTGTTAGCCTGGCTTTTTAACCCAAGCACTACACCAGCCATCAGCGTTAACCAGCTTATTAGGGAAAATGTTACAAGGGCGATATTGTTCACCATCTGCACCCTGCACGTACATGCAGTTTGCACATTTTGCACCTTCAACGGTTGAAGACGGTGTGTAGTTTAATGCTTTCGCAGTTGGGTCATCAGCACTCAATTGTTCTTGAGCTTGTGCACGTAACGCTACACCACCTAATGTAAGACCGATAACTGTAGAGCCAGACAGTTTTAAAAAGTCACGGCGGTTTACAGATTTCATAACATTCTCCTTAAGAGATAGAAACGATAATGATTCTTTTTTATTCAGTGTCTTAAACGCAAAAACCTGCCCAAAGAGGCAGGTTTTGTGTAATGTTTAAATACTATCTCTTTTTGAAAAAAGATCGAATGAAATGTCTTATTTTCACTTGATCTAGATTAAATAAACTTCAGAGTAATAATACCCGATAGTAATTATCAGACCCTTCTATCTGCTACAAGTTCATTTTTTAGCTAGAGGGACTCCGGGTTTGGCGTAGGCAAACTGTGCAACACGCGTAGTGCTATGATAGCTATCTAATCCAGAAATACAGGCAGTGTTTGCTTTTTCTATATCGGCGTATCCGTCTTCATCAATAATGCTCTCTGGCATATGAAGCTCTTGAATTTCTCCAATAACCATTTCGGTTTCGTTAAGCAGTTTTAAATGTTGCGCTACTTTTAAGCCCATCTTGATTTCGCTTTCTTTAACAAACGGTGCACTAAATGTCTCGCTAAACTGCGGCGTTAAACCCACTGCTTCAAATTCGCTCTCATCTGGGGCGTAGCGAGCAGACGTTTGGTGCGCTTTGTCTACCCAATCAGTCGACACGTGATTTAGCGTATAAAAGCCCTGTTGCTTTATATTACTAAGGGAGTCTCGTGCCACAGTATGTGGGCGCATTATCATGCCTACAAGTGGCGGGTTAGCACCCACATGAACGATAGAGCTTACAATGGCTAAATTGTTGGTGTTTCCGTTTGTGGTACCCACTAACGTAGCCGACTTAAAGCCAGACAAGCTATTGACTAGATTAGCTCGGTATCGCTGTGCAAGCGCATCTATATCGCTGCGTGTAAACTGCTTAGTCATTTTCTCGTTCTGCCTCAATTTGAATGTCGTCACCATGCTGATAAGTGGTCAACTCTATGGGTTGGCAGCACACCTGACAGTCGAGTACTTGGACTTGACCCACATCGTTAACCTCATCTATCTCAACGTCATTAGGCGCCATACAGTAAGGGCACGAGAAGCCCATGGAACGGGTTAAGCTCATATTTTATTGCCTTATTAATCATGAATAGTGTTTATTACGTAATGCTAAGACGAGTGGATTTTCTTTGGCAAAATACCCCATTGTTTATGAAAAAACCGTGCTGAGGCAATCGCAATAGCCATTATTAAATGAAAGGCTTAATAATTAGCCCGAATAAACAGCAGCAAGGTGAATGAATAGAGGTGATGGTGTGGCAAATAAAGTAGGAAACTGCCCGTGTTGTAATAGAGAAACGCGACTTACTTATCATCATCTTATCCCGAAAAAAATGCACCGACGCACCTATTTCAAAAAGCACTTTAGCAAAGCCGAACTGCAGGACGGTATTTATATTTGTAGGCAGTGCCATAGCGGCATACATCGCTTTTATGATGAGATGACATTGGCCAAGCACTATTTTAATTTACAACGCTTACTAGATGACGAGCAGCTTTCAACGTTCTTTCAGTGGGTGTCTAAACAGCGAGTGCGTGTTTAATAAATGGCTTGGTCTAATACCGGCCAGTAGACTTTAAATACATTCGATATGGATTTAATTTGATTAACTTGGCTGTATAAATATACACTATTGGTGTTTTCATAGCCAAAGATACCTCATGCGAAAAGATTTACCGCCACGTTATTACCTCACACATTTTCACGAGTTCCTTAAGTTCTTTGAAGGTGCTAACAGCATGCTTTTGAGTGATGAGGCAGCTGATTTTGTTGAGCGCTTCAACGCATTAAACGATGATAAAAAATGTATTGTGGTGCGCGCTGCAAATCGCAAATATGCGGTTATTGACAGAACCCAGTTTAACTACGGCGAAATAACCGAGCCGCAAGCACAAATAGATTGTCTCATTGATAGCGGGTGGTTTGGCGACCTTTCGAACGCGTCGCTTAATGATATCGCCGGCGTTCTAACCAAAGATGCGTTGTTGGCGCTTCTTGCTGAATACGGCAGTACGCAGGGGCTCGCGTCTCTCACTAAGCCTAAACTCGTGACGTTACTTAATGAACATATCGGTGCTAGAGGCTGGCCAGAGAGCTTTTCGCTAAACAACTATTTAGTGTGTCTATTTGATAATGCGCTTCGCTATTTACTGTTTATCTATTTCGGTAATACCAAAAGCCGTCTGAATCAGTTTTCTATGCGCGATCTCGGTGTAATGAGAACCCGCTCCGATTCGGTAACCGATACTGCACGCTTTGAAAGTAAAAGCGATGCGCAAGCAGCTTGGTTTTACGCCAACCACTATAGCCAGCTAGCCTTTTATAACAATGATATGTTACTTGCCTTAGCGGATAGTGATTTCCCTGCTACAGAAGGTGTGTCAGCCAGTTTCTATCGCGATCAGCTGCTTTACGCACTTGGGCTTAAAGTGTTGGCTTTCGATAGGGCCAAAGGGTTAGACATTTTAAAACTAGCGCAAAGCGATAAAGCGAAAGAAAAGTGGCTAAGAGAGAGCTATAAAGACGGACAAGAAGATGACGTCAAACAAGCTCTTGAGGGCATTATTGATAATCCTCAATCTGATACGCTATTAGCGTTTGCCGAAGATTTTTATGCCCGTAAATACCATAAAAAGCGTACCAGTACCGTTACCGATATGCTACGAAATGCAAGCAGGTCGTTAGATATTGATGTAAGCCAAAATCAGCAGGTAGAACGCGGCGTATTGGCCCATTATGCAAGGCAAGGCGTAGAAGGCTGGCGCACAGAAAACCGTTTGTGGCGAAGTTTATTCGGTCTTACTTTTTGGAAGCAACTTTACGAAGAAGATACGCTGGTTACTGAGTTCGATCGCAGGCCATTATCGCTTAAGCAAAATAACTTTTACGCCAAGTTTGAGCAAAGTATTGAAGCACTGCTGCTTGCCCTTGATAGCAAAGAGAAACTGCGCTTTCACATTCATAAAATGGCCACAATGCACTATGGCAAAGTGAACAGCCTGTTTATGTGGTCAAGCCATTTGCTTACGCCTTTAGAGGCTCTGATAGAACACGGTTCTCTCGACAGTATCTATGCTTTACTTCGCATGATGTGTAAAGATTTTGAAAGCCTGCGCGATGGTTTCCCCGACATTATGGTGTTTGACGGCGCGCTTCGCTTTGAAGAAATTAAAGCGCCGGGCGATCAGCTTCGCCGTAACCAATTGGTTTCCATTCAGCGTTTGCAGCAAGCTGGTTTTGATGTTGCGGTAACAACCGTAAAATGGATACGCGACCCTGCACAGCCTTATGTTGTGGTAGATATAGAGACCACAGGGGGCAACAACAGTTATAACCGTATTACCGAAATAGGCATGGTTAAATTAGTCGGCGGTGAAGAGGTAGACAGACTTCAAACCTTGTTGAATCCGCAGCGCAGAATTCCTAGTAATATAACACGTCTTACCGGGATTTCAGATGACATGGTGGCAGACGCGCCGCTTTTTGCTGAAGTTGCAGATCAGGTGGCGCGCTTTACTGAAGACGCTGTGTTTGTTGCCCATAACGTGAACTTTGACTATGGGTTCATTAAACAAGAGTTTGCGCGGTTAGAGCAGCATTTTAGGCGACCAAAAATGTGCACAGTTCGCGAAATGCGCCGCACTTATCCAGGGTTGCCCTCGTACTCTTTGGCTAACCTAACCAAGCACTTCCATATCGAAATGGAGCAGCACCACCGCGCGTTAAGTGATGCCAAGGCTGCTGCCGAGTTGTTAAAGCTAGCGTTTGAGAAAGATGATGAATCGACGAGTCTGTCAGCGAATTAATAACGTTGTTATTAAACTTTTTAGCATATGGGCACTGAACAAAATGCGCGTAAACTCAGTATTGAGTTGAGTTATAACGTGCATATTGAGATGTAAAACATGGCATTAACTGAAGAACAAGAATCACGAGTTATTGAAATGGCGTGGGAAGATCGTACGCCGTTTGAAGCAATTGAACGTTTATACGGGCTGCCGGAAAAAGACGTGATAAAGCTTATGCGTAAGAACCTTAAACAAAAAACCTTTAAAAACTGGCGTGAGCGCGTGTCGGGCAGAAAAACTAAACACGCGAGCTTGCGCCCAGAAGGAGTGGATAGGGGTTATTGTCCTTCGCAGTACAAATATAAAAGTGCCAATAAGTAATTTTGATAAGTATTTGTTTGGCGTTACCAGTCTGACAACGTGAATTAGCCCAAGTTACTTCTTTGGCGGAGTAATAGTGGTTATAGGTAAAAGAAACGCGGTTAGTTCTTGGCGCAAAGGCGTTGGGAAGACAACCGTGTTTTCTGATTGCAGAATGCTCTTCGCATGGTGAACCTGACGTAAAAGATTTTGGTAGGTTTCATCATTTTGCTGCAATGCTTCAACCTTACTCATCATGAGTTCTATAAACTCGGCAGTGGATAAATCGTCGTGCTGCCTAATTTCAAAAGCAAGCGCTTTGAGAACATAGGCCTCCCACTCTTTTCTGTAGCTCTCTTTTAAGCGTTCAGGGTATATCGCCAAATCTGCAATATCTTGCGCTAAATCTACAATATCAAGTGGAGCATCGAATAAAACCCGAAATGCAAGAAGCACTTCATCAGAAAGGCGAGAAATGGGAAGTTTTTCTTTGAACTGAGCGTAGCGGCTTGGCACAAGAACACCTTTTTGTTGCGGGTAAAACTTATAGCTTTTTAGCCATGGACCTAATAATCCTGACTAACTAACTTCGCCTAATTTTAGTAAAACCAATAGCTGGATGAAAGTAGGCTAGGTTAAAAATACGTAATCTGAAATAACTGAACGTATTGGCAGACCAGCTCGTAATCTATTATGCACTGTTAAAGTGTGTACGCGTTCTTGCTGTTTGGCCCATCGTTTGATGGGCCTTTTTTATTTGTCTTAGCCGTTCTTATGCTATCGGTTGTTTTAACGAACTGACGAACGTCAGTCACTTAACTCTCAAAGGAAAGCTTTACGCCGGCCAGTAACCGACTCACGCTATCTACAACATCCGCTCTGACAAACCACTCGACATCATGCTTTTCAGATAATACGCCGCTAAATTCCAGCGAGCCACCGTGACCTGTTCCCAAGAAATCTTCAATTAGTTCAGCGCGTTCGCCAAAGTCGCTGTCTATGTAGGAGTAGTATGCGAAGTATTCTATAGGGTATGACGTGTTAAACGCACTGGCTGCAAATTCGCCGCTGGTGCCTACTACAACTTTTGCGGCACTTTCATCAATACGCTGCACCAATTCAACAAACGCAGTATCTTCATCGTTTACTCGAAACCGATATTCTGCACGGGCAAATGTACCGCCGAGCATTTTTTCAAAACTGGCCTCGTAGCTATGGCGCTGGTCCATTTTTGCTGAGTACTCTACTTCGAAATATTCATCTTCTCCCCCAATATTAAAGGCTTCAGACGCTTCTGCGTTAGCTAGTTGGCCAACTACTACTTCAATGGCGGTGTCGTTTTCTAATTGCCTCACGTGACGTACCCCGGTTATCCAACCATCTTTTGATAAGCCGGTGGAAGAAACACGCCCTTTGTAAGTCGGTATAATGCCTAACTCGGTTTTGCCGTAATCGTTCTCGTGCCTTAAATAAAGTCGTCTCGCATAGAGGTAATCGGTGTTATCGCTGCCGAACGTATTGTGGCTTGATGAAAAGTCATCGCCCGTAACAACAAAGCTGTTTACTGACCACGTTGAGGTGAGCGCCACCGATGGGTAATAGCGCAGTCGATATTGCTCTCTGCTAGGGCGATTAGAACGTTCATCGTATCGAACTTGAATGTCTAGCTTCTGTGAGAAAGAAGGCGATATTGGCTCTGCAAGAGCGTCAGTTCCAGTAACAATGATGAGTGGTAAAACAAGAAAAACCGGTTTTCGCACTTATTAAACCCTACACGGCATGACTAATTAGTTTATACATTAAATCTAATTAATTGGCGCAAATAAATTGCAATGTAATGGGAAAAAGACAAAAAAAAGCCGGCAGGGATGCCGGCAATAAGTGGAGTGGGACTCCAATAAGGGTAAACACACAAAAAGTTTCAAACTTAGGGAGATGTCTTAAAACTTGTATGCAGTATAGAGCCAATTTTTAAATAGGAAAATCGTTAAAAATTGATTGTGGTAATCGGAAAATTAGAATGTACTGAATAGCGAATAGCGAATAGCGAATAGCGAATAGCGAATAGCGAATAGCGAATAGCGAATAGCGAATAGCGAATAGCGAATAGCGAATAGCGAAGGTAGAAAATTGGGCTACACGAAAGACGCTGTGTAGCCCAAAGGGGGGATTAGGCTAAACCTAGCTTCTTCTCTAGGTAGTGGATGTTGGTTCCACCTGCGAAGAAGTTTTCATCGGCCATAATGGCGCGTTGAAGAGGGATATTCGTTTTAATGCCCTCAACCACAATTTCTTCAAGAGCATGGCGCATACGAGCAATCGCTTCGTCGCGGCTTTCACCATAGGTAATAAGCTTACCAATCATTGAATCGTAGTATGGTGGCACGTGGTAGCCTGCGTAAATATGCGACTCCCAACGAATACCCAAACCACCTGGCGCATGGAACATATCAATAGGACCTGGGCTAGGAATAAAGGTTTGTGGATCTTCTGCGTTAATTCGGCATTCAATAGCGTGGCCACGAATTTGAATTTGCGACTGATCAATTGACAGTGGCTGACCTGCGGCAATGCGAAGTTGCTCTTTAATAAGGTCAACGCCCGTGATCATTTCAGATACTGGGTGCTCTACCTGAATACGGGTATTCATTTCAATAAAATAGAACTCACCGTTTTCATATAGGAACTCGAACGTACCTGCGCCGCGATAACCAATTTCGATACAGGCTCTACGGCAGCGATCGCCAATTTTTGCACGCATTTGCTCAGAAATACCCGGTGCAGGCGCTTCTTCAACCACTTTCTGGTGACGACGCTGCATTGAACAGTCACGCTCACCTAGGTGGATGGCGTTGCCTTGTCCATCGGCCAATACCTGAATTTCTACGTGACGCGGGTTTTCAAGGAATTTTTCCATGTAGACCGTTGCGTTACCAAAGGCTGCGCCAGCTTCCGCTTGCGTGGTCTCAATGGCTTTTACCAGTTCACTTTCGCTGCGAACTACGCGCATACCACGACCACCACCGCCGCCAGCGGCTTTAACAATGATTGGGTAACCAATGCGCTTTGCAATCGCTTTGTTGCGTTCAGCGTCATCGGTTAGCGGGCCGTCTGAACCAGGTACACAAGGAACACCAGCTTTTTTCATAGCGTTAATAGCAGAAACCTTATCACCCATAAGGTTGATTGTTTCAGCTTTAGGGCCAATGAAAATAAAGCCGCTCTTTTCTACCGCTTCAGCGAAGTCTGCGTTTTCTGCTAGGAAACCGTAACCAGGGTGAATGGCGATTGAATTTGTGACCTCGGCCGCAGCAATAATGCGCGGTATATTAAGGTAGCTTTCGGTTGCCGATGCTTTACCAATACAAATTGATTCGTCAGCCAGCAACACGTGCTTCAAGTTTTTATCCGCAGTCGAGTGCACGGCTACGGTTTTGATGCCCAGTTCTTTACAGGCTCTCAAAATACGTAGGGCAATCTCGCCACGGTTAGCAATAAGTACTTTATCTAGCATAGTTAAGCACTCGCTTATTCAATGATGAACATTGGCTGGTCGAATTCTACAGGGTCTTGGTTCTCAACCAAGATTGCCTTAACCACACCAGCTTTGTCTGCTTCGATCTGGTTCATCATCTTCATCGCTTCAACGATACAAAGCGTGTCGCCAACTTTTACTTGCTGACCAACTTCTGCAAATGGTTTTGCCGTTGGTGAAGATGCACGGTAGAACGTACCTACCATTGGAGACTTAACAACGTGACCGTCTGGCTGAGCTGGCTCTGCAGCAGGCGCTTCAGACGCAGTGGTAGCAGCCGCTGCAGGCGCAGGGGCCATTTGCGGTGCAGCTGGTGCTGCAAAGCTATAGTTCATTGGCGCTTGAACACCTGTTGGACCACGGTGGATGCGTACAGACTCTTCGCCTTCAGTGATCTCTAGCTCGGCAATGCCAGATTCTTCCACTAGTTCGATGAGTTTTTTAATCTTTCTAATATCCATGTTCTGTCTCTGCTCTATTTTGGCGATTTCGGTAAATTGATTGCCGCAGTCAGCGCGAGCGAATAGCCCATGGCACCAAGGCCAACAATGACGCCAGCTGCAACATCAGAAAAATAAGAATGATGACGAAAAGGTTCACGGGCGTGAACGTTCGACAAATGCACTTCAATAAACGGAATATTGACACTTAACAATGCATCGCGAAGGGCGACACTGGTGTGCGTGAAGGCAGCAGGATTAATTATAATGGCATCAACAGTTCCCATAGCTGCGTGTACGCGGTCGATCAGTTCAAACTCAGCGTTAGACTGAAAATGCGTTAGGTTCACGTTGCTCGACGCAGCCTGCGCTTGCAAATCATCAACGATGTCTTGCAAGGTTTGCGTGCCGTATTTGTCGGGTTCTCTTTGGCCTAACATATTCAGGTTAGGGCCGTTTAATAAAAAAATATTCATCTAGTTTGCTGCTATCTTCGGGAAAATGTCACTGTTATTGCCATTTCAACAAAATTTTGTGACAGTTGCACGAAAAAAAGCCAATTTATCTGCTCGTTTATTGTGTTAACTGATGATTATAGTGATAGATAAAGATTTCGCAGCAAAATACTGGTCTAATCAGGTGTTTTCGGCGCAAAGTTTTTTGTTTTATTTGCTCGGAATGCTGGTGTTAGATCCCAGCATGCTGCGTTTTTGAGAGGCAGGCGATAGAAAGCATAAGAGCATTAGTTCACGGTTTAATTAGGGGGGGGGACCAACAGGGGCTGCAATATTAAGTGAATGCTTCGATGCCTTGAATTACTGAAGTCGCCCTTAACGCCACGAACAATGCGCTATGGGCAACTCCACTTTTCTTAGTACTAATTACTTCAATTGGCGCGCTCATTCTGACTGCGGTTGGTTTTAGCGCTGTTAAGCCACTCGTTCACATGACTAGCAAAGGCCTCTGCTTTCATAAACCCAGTCACACGCGCTTTAGTTAGCTCGTCGCCGTTTTCGTCAAAAAACAAAATAGTAGGCAAGCCTAGCACAGTGAAGGTGTCAAAAATCTCCTGGCGCTCTGGCGTATTATCGGTAAGGTCCATTTGCATCCATACTGTATTGCTGAGTGCAGATACCACTTGTTCGTCAGGGAAAGTGTACTTCTCAAATTCCTTACAGGCTACGCACCAGTCGGCGTACAAATCGACCATCACGGTTTTACCTTGTGCGTTAGCCGCCGCTATTTTATTGCGTAAGTCTGCTAAGTCTCTGGCAACAACAAAGTCTGGGTTCCCGGCGTGAACACCTTCAGCGTGTTCGCCCCAAAGCCCGGCATTGAGCCCTGCCTGATAAGTAAGCCCAGCACTTCCCATAATTCCCATTGCAACGATAACAGCGCGTACAAGCTTCATTAGTGAGTTCTTACTTGCGCGGTTAAGTGTCCAGTAATAACCGAATAGACCAAAACCTAACAACCCCCATAGGAAGCCAGTGGCAGGGCTATTGTATAAACGCTCAATAAACACAATGGCCACGGCAAGCATCATGAAGCCAAAGGTAACCTTAACCACATTCATCCAGTTACCCGCCTTAGGTAGCAGCTTACCGCCCGTCATGCCGAACAGAATGAGCGGTACACCCATACCTATGCTTAACAAGTAAAGCGAAACAAAACCTAGCGTCATATCGCCAGTTTGAGCGATGAATAGCAATATGCCGGTTAGCGGGGCAGTCGTGCAGGGCGAAGCGATAAGGCCAGACAATACACCCATAACAAATACACCTGCGAAACTGCCGGGCGTTTGATTGTTACTCATGTGAGTGAGCTTTTCTTGATACTTTGCTGGCAGCTGAATTTCAAAACCACCAAACAGAGCAACGGCAAGCGCCACAAATAGCACAATAAATACGCCCAACACTACAGGGTGTTGCAGCGCTGCCTGAAACTGAGCGCCGGCTACTGCAACCACCAATCCAAGTAGTGAGTAAGTGATCGCCATACCTTGTACATAAACGAAGGTTAGCCAGAATGAATGCGAGGCAGTTTTAGGTTTGCCTTGACCAATCACAATGCCCGACACAATGGGATACATAGGGAACACGCAAGGCGTAAAAGCTAAGCCTACGCCTAATGCAAAAAATAAGGCTAGGGTAAGGGCCAGGTTATCTTTATCGATAAGCTGTTGGGCTAGGTCAAACTGCTCGCTTTGCGAAGAGGTCGCTGCGTTATTTAATTCTGAGATAGTGTCTGTATCAGCAACTGCACTGCTTCCCACTTCATTTAAATACACGACTTTCACCGTAGGTGGGTAGCAAAGCCCTGCGTCAGCACAGCCTTGATAGCGAATTTTAACTACGCCGTCACTGAGTGCTGATTCGATAGGCAGACTAATAGATACGCCGTTGTAAAATACTTCAGACTCGCCAAAAAACTCATCTTCGATCATTACGCCGGTTGGGTACTCAGGCTCGCCAATTTCGGCTTTTTTCGCCACAAACTTGAACTGTTTTAGGTACAGATAATAGCCATCCGCAATATCGAAGCTTAAGGTAAGCACATCGTCATTTTGATTGAAATCGAACGCAAACGCTTGGTCTACATCTAAAAACTGGGGTTCATCTGCAAATGGATCGTCAAAAGCATTGGGCACCTGTGCAAAGGCGAACGCGCTTAATAATGTTATTAAACAAAACGCTGAGAGAACATAAGCAGTAAAGCGATGGAACAGCGAAGCTGATGTAGTGCCGGATGAAAAAGAAGGTAAAGTCATAAAGTTACGATTCATTATATCTATTTTGCGTTGTCGTTATTTTTATTGGGAATTACGTTTTAACTAGCGCTGTAGCGTGGTTTGCAACCACTGACCGTAAGCGCTGCTAGCCTCGGCGTTAAGTTCTAGCCATTCAGGTACATCGTACGGATGTAACTCGCTAACCTTATCAAAAGCTTGTAATGCTAGCTGTGTGTTCGTTTTAATGAGTAACTGGCATTCCGTATCGGTCTCTATTTTACCCTGCCATTCATAAACAGACTCAATACCCTTAACAATATTCACGCAAGCTGCAAGCCTTTCTTTAACCAAGGTGCTGGCAATCAACTGCGCTGTCTTTTCATCGGGTGTGGTACACAGTACAAGCTTTATTGTCATAAACGTATCCTACCTTGTTTGCGCCTGCTACTTTGCTAATGAGTCGATGTGTAATAGACCCGAATCAGCGCTCTATTCTTTCATAGCTAACGTATATCTCGGTCGTTATCGGTCGCTTTACGTGGCTATTTAAACGAAAGGATGGGCACCTTTTCTTGTTATTACGTACAAAGACCTTATAACAGGTTATGAATACATGAAAGAGGAAGCATTTTGCGGGTTTTATTTATACTGTTTGCCCTATTACCTATTTTAGAGATTGCGTTGCTAATTAATGTAGGTAGCGTAATTGGTGGTTGGAATACCGTTGGTTTGGTCATTCTTTCTGCCTTTATTGGTGCTTATTTTGTTAAGCGTGAAGGCGTAAGTACGCTGCAAACGGCACAAGAAAAAATGCAGCGGAATGAAGTGCCGGGTAAAGAGTTGGTTGAAGGCCTAATGCTAGTAGTTGCCGGCATTTTACTTGTGACGCCAGGCTTTATTACCGATATATTCGGCTTCCTTTTAGCAATGCCGGGCTCACGTCACTTCTTTGCCGCCCAGGTAAGTAAGCATATGAAAATGCGCGTTGTTGCTCCGGGAATGGGGCCGGGAGCTTCAGGTTTCGGTCAAGCTCAGTCTCCGTTTGGACAAAGTCCTTTCGATGAGCGTTCACGCTCACACAACGATAATGGTGATGTGTTTGAAGGTGAGTACTCGGATCGCACCACCAACGACCCAGATAAGCGCTTAAAATAGCGAGCCCAAACATCCTTTCCGTCAGGTTATGTGCGCCGTTTACTAAGATAAACGGCGTTTACTTGCCTAGTAAAAATAAGTATTTAGCGAAAAAACCAAATTTTTTACATTTTTTTGCTTAAAAACCCTTGAAGTTATCTGGGTACTACCCCATCTATCCGTGCAGATAAGATTTTAACTGCTCAGCAATGAGCAACCCAGGCACACAATATTCAGACAGTCTGAATATTGGTAATCACATAAACTTGAATAGTGGAATTTTCAGGAGACTTGAAAATGGCAATTCGTCCTTTACACGACCGCGTAATCCTTAAGCGCGCAGAGCAAGAAAGCAAATCTGCAGGCGGTATCGTTCTGACTGGTTCTGCAGCAGAAAAATCTACACGCGGCGAAGTAATCGCAGTAGGTAACGGTCGCATTCTTGAGAACGGCGAAGTTAAAGCGCTAGACGTTAAAGTAGGCGACACCGTTATTTTCAACGACGGTTACGGCGTTAAAACAGAAAAGCTGGATGGTGAAGAAGTACTTATCCTAAGCGAAAGCGACATTCTAGCGATTGTTGAGTAATAACAACTAACGTTAAAACGAATTTTAGAGGAATTTAATCATGGCAGCTAAAGAAGTACGTTTTGGTGATGACGCTCGCAGCAAAATGCTAAAAGGCGTAAACACACTAGCTAACGCAGTTAAAGTAACACTAGGTCCAAAAGGCCGTAACGTTGTTCTAGACAAGTCTTTCGGTGCACCTACTATCACTAAAGATGGTGTGTCTGTAGCGAAAGAAATCGAGCTTGAAGACAAGTTCGAGAACATGGGCGCGCAGATGGTAAAAGAAGTTGCGTCTAAAGCGAACGACGAAGCAGGTGACGGTACAACTACTGCTACTGTACTTGCTCAAGCAATCGTAACTGAAGGCCTTAAGAGCGTTGCAGCGGGTATGAACCCAATGGATCTTAAACGCGGTATCGACAAAGCGGTTGCGGCAGCAGTTGAAGAGCTTAAAGCCCTTTCTACTGATTGTGCAGACAGCAAATCTATCGCACAAGTAGGTACTATCTCTGCAAACTCTGATTCAGAAGTTGGCGACATCATTGCTCAAGCAATGGAAAAAGTAGGTAAAGAAGGTGTTATCACAGTAGAAGAAGGTCAGGCACTTCAAAACGAACTAGACGTTGTTGAAGGTATGCAGTTCGACCGCGGTTACCTATCTCCATACTTCATCAACAACCAAGAAAACGGTACTGTTGAACTAGACAACCCGTTCATCCTATTGGTTGACAAGAAGATTTCTAACATCCGCGAACTACTTCCTACCCTTGAAGGCGTAGCGAAAGCTGGTAAGCCGCTTATGATCATCGCTGAAGATGTTGAAGGCGAAGCGCTTGCTACACTAGTAGTTAACAACATGCGCGGTATTGTTAAAGTTGCAGCGGTTAAAGCTCCTGGTTTTGGTGACCGTCGTAAAGCAATGCTTCAAGACATCGCTATCCTAACTGGCGGTACAGTAATCTCTGAAGAAATTGGTCTAGACCTTGAAAAAGTTCAGCTTGAAGACCTAGGTACTGCTAAGCGCGTAGTTATCAACAAAGACAACACCACTGTTGTTGACGGTAACGGCGACCAAGAAGCGATTGAAGGCCGTTGTGCTCAAATCAAAGGTCAAATTGAAGAGTCTTCGTCAGACTACGACAAAGAAAAGCTTCAAGAGCGTCTAGCTAAGCTTTCTGGTGGTGTTGCAGTAATTAAAGTTGGTGCAGCAACTGAAGTTGAAATGAAAGAGAAGAAAGACCGCGTAGAAGATGCACTACATGCAACTCGCGCAGCGGTTGAAGAAGGTGTAGTACCTGGTGGTGGTGTAGCACTAGTTCGCGCAGCAGCTAAGCTTGCTAAGCTTACTGGCGACAACGACGACCAAACAGTAGGTATTAAGCTTGCACTACGTGCAATGGAAGCGCCTCTACGTCAAATCTCTATCAACTCAGGTGCAGAAGCATCTGTAGTAGTTAACGAAGTGAAGAACGGCGAAGGTAACTACGGTTACAACGCAGGTAACGACACTTACGGCGACATGCTAGAGATGGGTATCCTTGACCCAACTAAAGTAACGCGCTCTGCACTACAGTTCGCATCTTCAATTGCTTCACTAATGATCACTACCGAAGCAATGGTAGCTGAACTACCTAAAGAAGAAGCAGCGCCTGCAATGCCTGATATGGGCGGCATGGGCGGTATGGGCGGCATGATGTAATCAAAGCTGCTCTCCTCTAGTCCTTGTATATCAATGGATTACTTATAACGTATACATAAGAGTATATGAAAATGTAGACAGTGATGTAGGACAGAAAAGAAGCCAAAAGAGAGGCGCTGGGTTAACACTCAGCGCCTTTTTTGTTTGTTGGTCTTTTTTTGCTCTAAGTATCTGAAAAAAAGAAGAAATGGTTATTAATAGCTTCACGAAGTCGCACAGCTTATGGAATAATGCGCGCCCTTTTATTACGTGGTTTTAAATTATGAAAAAAGCATTCTTTTCTTTAGTTATTTTAAGCGCATTATTTTCTTCAGGCTGCGCACAACGAGTTGCTGACTTTACTCTCGCTTCAACAAAAAATATTGATATAAACAAAGGGGATTTTGTGAAAGGCCCTCGAGTGAAAGGTGAAGACAGCAAGCCGGTGATTATTTTCCCTCTAGGTATTCCAAATGTAAAAGAAGCTGCCGATAAAGCGATTGAGAGCGACAAATGCGCCGTTGGCTTAACTGATGTTACCGCAGACTCTGTCGTCTTTTCATTCTTAATTGGTTACATTGCATATGAGGTTGAGGGCGATTTAGTTATTGATAAAAAAATATCTGGCTGTGAAAACTGGCAAGGGTAAGTACTAGCAGGGAATGGCCGGCAGTGCTGGTCATTCTAATACCTGTTTCAATCTCCATGCTCCCTAACTAATTCTCGTGATTTATCGTATTTATCTGAAACTTACCGCATCATAAACTTTTCAACATTCTCTTTTTTGCCAAGTTTTTATAAACGAAAAATTTACATTGCTTTCTTTCAAGAAGAAGCAAGTTTCACGTTAAAGGATCGTGAAATGCCTAAAAACAAAAGGTACAGCGTAAGTAAAGCAGACTGCATAATTTGAAAGAGTAATCCTCACATGTTAAATAAATGGAAAGTTATTCGTTTCAGTGGTAAAGGAATGGCCTGAGAGCAATTCGAACACTAACTTGTACTTAATAACGATTGCCTTTAACCTGCCACGCCTGCTTTATCTTTTAAGTAGGCAACTAGTGCATTTTTTATAAGGCATACTACCCACTATGGCACCACGTTCTTTCGCTTTTTTAAGCGAATTGAATTCATTAATTAGACCCGCAGTAAACTACACCAATGGTGTAGGCGCTATGCTGTGGCTAGCTAATATGGTGCTGTTGCTGAATGTTGCGCTAGTTATTAGTGGCACCATGGCCGACGCTACAGAGTTTGTTAGTGCATTTAATGAAAGCTTGGTTTTCGAGCCTTTCGTTATTGCACTTGCTAATCACACGCTTTCACAATTTATCGTTCCCACTATCGCGTTGGTATTAGTCGGTTTATTGGTTAAAGCCACGGCTATAGCAAAGGCGCAAATAACAAAGCAGCGCCAGCCTACCCCTTACCTTTGCCCTACATTTCCTCAGCCTTTTGTTCAAACGGTTGGCAGCCGAGCGCCCCCTCTTTTTAGTTAAACGTCTCCGATTTTTTTAGACACCATGAGTGCTGCGCTTTAAGCGTAATAACGCCACTTTTGGTGCGTTTTTCGATGCTGTAAACCCGTAGTTCCTTTAGGAATTGCGCAGTTATCGCCGTTTAACTTGTGGGTTATAGGAACTTGTTTTGTCTATTCGTAACCTTTTTACTTTGATTGTTGCTGGTGCTGGGCTTACGTTAGCCGGCTGCAGCGGTGGCGTACTTGACCCTAAAGGGCAGGTGGGCATGGATGAAAAGAACCTTATTATTCTTTGTACTATCCTGATGCTGATTGTTGTTGTTCCCGTTATTGTGCTTACGCTTTACTTTGCGTGGAAATATCGCGCAAGTCGCGACTTTGAAATTTACACCCCTAAATGGGCACACTCAACGAAGATTGAAGCCATTGTTTGGTCTATTCCAATCTTAATTGTTATTTCGTTAAGCGTGATCACATGGCGCTCGACACACGCGCTCGACCCCTATTCGCCGCTAGAAGGCAAAGGAGAGCACCTTACTGTTGAAGTGGTATCGCTTAACTGGAAATGGCTGTTTATCTACCCTGAGCAAGGCATTGCTACCGTCAATGAATTAGTGTTTCCGGCTAATAAACCTGTGGCGTTTAAAATCACTTCTGAAAGCACTATGAATTCGTTTTTCATTCCTCAGTTGGGAAGCCAGATTTATTCCATGGCGGGAATGGAAACTAAGCTTCACCTTATTGCCAACGAGCCAGGTACCTACAAGGGTATTTCGTCAAACTACAGTGGCGCAGGCTTTACGGGCATGAAATTCAACGCTATTGCCACACCTACTGAAGGCGACTTTAACGATTGGGTTGCAAGCGTAAAACAAGCCCAAACACCGTTAACTTCCGCTTCTTATGAGCAGCTTGCCAAGCCAAGTGAAAACAACCCGGTGACTTACTACAGCGAAGTGAGTGAAGGTCTCTTTCACGACATCGTGATGAAGTATATGAAAGATCACGGCTCTATGGACTTTTACAGCAAGCCAGAAAATGCCGCAACCGGCGAACATCACACAATGCCTCAAATGCAACACCGTCATCATCAAAAGGATGCACAATAATCATGTCTTTTTTAGGTAAATTATCTATAGAGGCCGTGCCCTATCACGAGCCTATTATTATGGTGACACTTGCCGTAGTGGCACTGCTTGGTGTGGTTATAGCCATGCTAATCACCAAACACAAACAGTGGGGAACCCTGTGGTTTGACTGGATCACGTCTGTCGACCACAAACGTCTGGGCATTATGTACATTGTGCTAGCTATGATCATGCTGCTGCGCGGCTTTGCCGACGCTATTATGATGCGTACTCAGCTTGCAATGGCAACCAATGGTGCGCCCGGGTACCTCCCGCCAGAGCATTACGACCAAATCTTCACAGCCCATGGCGTTATCATGATCATCTTCATGGCGATGCCGTTTATGATTGGCTTAATGAACATTATTCTGCCACTGCAAATTGGTGCCCGTGATGTGGCGTTTCCATTTTTAAATAATTTGAGTTTTTGGCTAACCGCAGGTGGCGCAATTCTAGTGAATGTGTCTTTAGGGTTAGGTGAATTCGCAAAAACAGGGTGGGTTGCTTATCCGCCGCTAGCCGGGTTGGAGTTTAGTCCCGGGGTTGGCGTCGACTATTACATATGGGCCCTGCAGATATCCGGGCTCGGTACCCTGCTAACTGCCGTAAACTTCTTAGTTACCGTGTTTAAAATGCGTGCACCAGGCATGAAGTTAATGCAAATGCCTATTTTTACCTGGACCTGTACATGGGCGAATATTCTGATTGCCGCCTCGTTCCCTATTCTTACCGCTGTGTTAGCCATGCTAACGCTAGACCGCTATATGGACTTCCACTTCTTCACTAACGAAGCCGGTGGTAACTCTATGATGTATATCAACCTGTTTTGGGCGTGGGGACACCCTGAAGTTTATATTTTGGTACTGCCTGCATTTGGTATTTTCTCAGAAGTTATTTCAACGTTTACCGCTAAACGTTTGTTTGGCTACAAGTCGATGGTTTATGCGTCGGGCGCTATTGCCATTCTTGGCTTTATTGTGTGGCTGCATCACTTCTTTACCATGGGGTCGAGCGCCAATGTGAATGCTTTCTTCGGCATCATGACCATGGTTATTGCTATCCCCACGGGGGTGAAACTATTTAACTGGCTCTTCACTATGTATCGAGGTCGTCTAGTACTAAGCGTGCCTGTGCTATGGACATTAGGTTTTATGGTGACGTTCACCATTGGCGGTATGACAGGCGTACTGTTAGCTATACCTGGCGCAGACTACGTACTGCACAATAGCTTGTTCCTTATTGCTCACTTTCATAACACCATTATTGGTGGTGCAGTGTTTGGCTACTTGGCTGGCTTTGCTTTTTGGTTCCCGAAAGCGATGGGCTTTAAGCTTGACGAAAAAACCGGAAAAGCAGCCTTTTGGTGCTGGCAAATTGGTTTCCTATTGGCGTTCATGCCCCTGTATGTGCTTGGCTTCTTGGGTATGACACGCCGTTTAAATCACACAAACAACCCTGACTGGAATATCTGGTTATACATTGCCGCATTTGGTGCGTTTGTTATTGCGATTGGCATTTTCTTCCAGCTACTACAATTGTTCGTCAGCTTTAAAAACAGAGAAAAGCTCAACGACACAACAGGCGACCCGTGGAATGGTCACACGCTAGAGTGGTCAACAGCGTCACCACCTCAGTTCTATAACTTTGCCAATATACCGCACGTCAAAGACATCGATGCATGGACGGATATGAAGGAACGGGGCGAGTCGTATCAACGCCCAGAGAAATACACACCTATACATATGCCAAAAAACACCTCTGCGGGTGTGTTTATGAGCATGAGTTTTACCGTTATGGGCTTCGCGCTTATCTGGCATATATGGTGGCTAGCCATTGCCGGTTTAGCAGCAGGAATAGGGGTGTTCATTAAACGTTGCTATACCGCAGATGTTGATTACTACGTGCAGGTAGATGAGGTTGAACGAGTTGAAGCTACGCACTTAAGTGCAAATATAGTAGGAGGTCGCTAATGAGTACTATTGCAACTTCAAGTGCAGCGCCAATGCCTCAAGCACACGCACATGAAGAACATCATGAGAACAACACTGTGTTTGGTTTTTGGTTGTATTTAATGACCGACTGTTTGTTGTTTGCATCTTTTTTTGCCACCTACGCCGTGCTCTTCATGAACACGGCAGGGGGCGTGTCTGGCAAAGATATTTTTGAACTCAACTTTGTGGCTGTGGAAACAGCTGCATTGCTCTTAAGCAGTATTACCTTTGGCTTTGCCATGATTTGCGCTCACCGGCAAAACAAATCAGGTGCTCTTGCTTGGCTGGCGGTGACATGGGCGCTGGGAGCGTGTTTTATCGGTATGGAAGTCTATGAATTCCATCACCTTATTGAGCATGGCAACGGACCGCAGCAAAGTGCGTTTCTAACGGCGTTTTTCTCGCTTGTAGGGCTGCATGGATTGCACGTTACAGCTGGTCTTATTTGGATGACCATCATGTTTATTGAAGTAACCCGCCGAGGTCTTGGCGAGCAAACCGTTACCCGACTAAGCTGCTTGAGCCTGTTTTGGCACTTCCTCGATATCGTGTGGATATGTGTATTTACCGTAGTGTATTTAATGGGGGCAATGTAATGGCGTTACACGATGCAAAATTAGCTTCGAATTCGAATAACCACGCTTCATCTGAACATAGTAGTGATGCTAGCCATGGCGATGTAAAGTCTTATGTTATTGGTTTCATTCTATCTGTGGTGCTCACCGCTATTCCGTTCACTCTAGTGATGAATGGCGACCTATCTAAAGTTACCACGATTTGGAGCGTAGTAACCTTGGGCTTGGTTCAAATTTGGGTGCACCTTAAATACTTTTTGCACCTTAACTTTGTTACCGAAGAAGGCAGAGCCAATACGTTTTCGTTCTTATTCAGTGCGCTCATTATTTTCATGGTGGTTGGGTTATCCGTTTGGATCATCTACGAATCAAACGCCATGATGATGTATTAGCAAATCACTGTGTATATGTGGTCTAGCCTGACGATTGTGTCGGGCTTTTCATGTGCTTACTGAATTTCGGTCAGTACGTTGAGCCCTCACATAGTGCCTTTCTGAAGTGCGCTCAATATTGGGCTTCTCAGTATTCATTGATACGCGCCTAAATGAGCGTATTCTAATTTTGGATTTTACCCATGACCTCTACTTATAAACGTTATCTGTCAGTCACTAAGCCAGGCATCATAATGGGCAATGCTATTTCAGTAACGGGCGGTTTCTTGCTAGCGTCCCGTGGCGAAATAGATTATTGGTTGCTGCTTGCCACGCTTATCGGTTTGTCGCTGGTGGTGGCGTCGGGGTGCGTAATTAACAACTGCATTGACCGAGATATAGACGGAAAAATGCAGCGCACCGCAAATCGGGTTACGGTGACAGGCGAGTTGCCATTACTTACTGCAATGTTGCACGGTGCAGTGCTAGGCGTTGCTGGGTTTGGCTTGTTAGCGCTTTACACTAACCTTACCGCCGTATTTTTTGCCGCCTTTGGCTACGTTATTTATGTGGGCGTTTACAGCCTGTATATGAAACGAAACTCGGTGTACGGCACACTTGTTGGCAGCTTGTCAGGTGCGGTGCCGCCAGTGGTCGGTTATTGCGCAGTAAGTGGTCAGTTTGATATGGCCGCAGCTATTTTGCTGGGAATGTTCAGCATTTGGCAAATGCCCCATTCTTATGCCATCGCTATCTTTAGATATAACGACTACAAGGCTGCTGATATTCCCGTGCTGCCTGTATCGCAAGGTATAGCGAAAGCAAAACGCCATATTGTTCTACATATTGCGTTATTTGCTTTAGTGGTAATGCTGCTTCCACTAAGCGGTTATACGGGCATTGGCTTTTTAACGGTTGCTTTTGCAACCAGCCTTTGGTGGCTGTTAATGGCACTGCGCGGATACAGACCCGACATCAAAGTAGAAAGCTGGGCAAAACGTGTTTTTGGTTTCTCCATTGTAAATATAACGCTGTTATCTATCGCTATGTCACTGGACTATCATACCTCAGTAACGAGTCTGTTTGCGCTCTCGTTCTAATTGACGTGTTTCGACTCACTCGACGAGGTTGGCTTGAAAGCTTCCAATGCAGTGTGTATAGCAACGCATTCACTTTGGGCAATCAAGACGTGTAGATTGGGAGCATAGTCTGGCATAAATTAGCAATCAGGTCTGATCGAGTACTTTTTGCCCTCTGTACAAGCGAATAATGGTGAAGCTATTAACTGCCAGTAACGTAGCTTCAAGCAAGGTGCCGCCAATAGAACCGACAATGATATTGTTGGTTAGCCAACATATAGCGCCGCACAGAAACGCTAAACGCATGCGTATTCCCGACAAACAAAACAAGGCATAAGTGCCTATGCACGTGCCCAAAATAGGGAATAAGTCGTACCAAACTTCGGCCAAATACAGCCCGGCTGCTAGCGATATTAATATGAATAGATAGGCGACACTGCGGGAGCGGGTTTTAATCGAAATGCCTGTTCTTACCACTGAAAGTAAAGCACTTAAGCATGCAGTAACGGCACCGAGTAGCGCAAAATGCAGGGCGTGATTTAAATTCATCACAACCATCATAATACGCAGGTGCTGATCATCCCGCTGATAAAAGCACAAAATGCCAAGCGCAAAACTCAGCATTCCTATCGCTTGGGCCAAGTCGAATTCTGGTAACAAGAGGAAAGACTCGTCAATGATTGATAAAGGTTAACGATACGCAGTTTTTAAACAGCAGCGTAGCCTTTACATCGCTTTTTTAACCCAACACATCACATTGACTAATGGCAGGCGGGTTGTTCACTAGGGTATACTTAGTGTGCACGATATTATTCTTAAACCCTCGAGAAAAATTAGGTCCTTTCCATGGCAACGGCATCCGCACTTCACATTTTGGTTAAAACAGAGAAAGAAGCGCTTTCTATTTTAGAGCAGCTTAAAAAGGGTAAGGACTTTGCAACTTTGGCAAAGCGTCATTCTAAATGTCCGTCGGGCAAGCGGGGCGGCGACTTAGGCGAATTTCGTAGAGGCCAAATGGTAAAAGCCTTCGACGATGTGGTGTTTAAGAAAGAAGTGCTTAAAGTACACGGGCCAGTGAAAACACGCTTCGGCTACCACCTTATTAAAACGCTCTATCGTAGTACTTAAAACCAGAGCGGTTTAAAACCAAAGCCTTTTAAACCAAAGCCTTTTAAACCAAAGCCGCTAAAGCCGAAGCAAGCCCGCTCCATTCAACAAGCGTTTAAAGTATGTCCTAGCTAATTACCTTGTTAATTGCCCGGCTCCCATTTTTCACCGCATACTGAATTTTTGGTAAATATGGCGTACGGGCTGTTGGTGTTGTGCAGTGAACTGCGTAGCGCTGCGCCGTGATCTACCGTAATAAAAGGCGTGTCAGAGGCCTTGCCTTGTTCATCAAGCATAAAGTAGTCGCTGGAGTAGCTTGTTAGCATCATGCGATTGTCGTAACCCATATCGGTTAAGCGAACTCGGGTAATGGCTTTGAACTTAGCGTTAGGGTTTGAAAGCCCTACAATCTTCTTAAAAAAGTAGCCTTTATCAGATTGCAGCTGCGAAAAACCGTTTAAGGTGTTGATCAGGGTTTTCAAATCTATGGCTTCACGTTGCAACATAAAGTCGTGATGAATAGCATTCCCGTCTTTTCTAAGGCTGTCCTTTGACGGTGTTTTGCCAGCAGTATACGCCTGCTCTGTCTCTAACGAAGAAAGAGTGTCTTGCCCTTCCTCTGTATAGTGAACTAGGGCGCTTGTATTCATATTTACGTAGTAGTCGCTGATCCCAGCGGGTACCACTTCAAATAGCATAACATCTGGCGTTACGGCACCGCGCTCTTCTGGCGTTTGAGGCCCTTTGGCTACACATTTTTCTGAAATGAAATAGTAATATTGACCCGCTTCAATAGCGAAAGCTGTATTGGACAGCACCGCGCAGGTGGCAAGAAGTAGTAGCCTGGAAGTGAGCTGCTTAAATGCCGTTACAGCACTGCCTATTTGCATATCAAAGACGCCTTATTGTTTTGATGCATTTACATATAAGGCATCATTGTAAGGGCTTAGAAAACAAAGAGCGAGAAAACTAGGGCAAATTTGCTTAGTTGTTTTTTGAGTTGTCAGGGTTTTCTAATTTTTCTATTTCTTTCCAAAGCGTTTCAGACTCAGCCGTTAGCAGCGAATACGTTTTGATATCACCGTTTCGTTGTGCATGCATGGCTTTTTCTAATAAAGCATCGTATTGCTTGCGCATTTTTTTCGTTGGATTGTTATTAAAAAGTCCGAACATGGAAGAATTTCTCTTTTCAGTAATTAGCGGTTTAACGCACTATGGGACTGTTTCGATCACCAAACTTAATTAACAAACTTTCATGGTAAGGAAACGAGTTCTATTTTTCTTCAACGATTTCTTCATTTTGTAAGCGCCCCAACATTGTCAAAACTTCGTTGAAGTTAATTTCAACATTTACGTCTGTACAAAAAATAATCGCATTTTTCTTTATTCACATTGTGAATGAAAAATTATTGAAGCCATTTATTAACTGTATGCCAATTCTTTATTCGTATTAGTTATTAGTCGTAAGGAAAAGGTAGTGGTTAAGAATAAGTGTTTCGCGTAGCTTTGCTCTGCTTTCGTCTATAAATAGAGCGGTCCCACGGATGAGTACTAAAGAAAAAAGTGCGAATAAAACAAAAGTTGAATGTAATTTAGCCAAGGAATGCTAAGCATAAGCGAATTAAATGGCTGTGCTGCATAAGGTTGGTGTCATTCTCAAATTGCCAACAAGTGAGGAGGTGTATGTGTGAAGATCATAATATTAAATGAGTCAAAAGCGCCGGATAAGCTCAATAATGTAGAGAAGCGCTGTGCAGCTACGCCAAGTAGCGCTCAACGTCTGGTGAAAAAAGGGGCGACCTTACTGCTAGAAGCGGGGGCGGGCGTGCACTCAGGGTATTCAGATAAAGAATACAAAGATGTAGGCGTAACTATCACCGATGATGTGAATGATGCATTATCAACAGCAGATATGCTGGTGGCGGTGAATAAACCTAGCGATGCACAGCTAGCGTTGATGAAAAAAGGGGCCATTGTGGTAGGCCATCTTGACCCTTTCTTTCAGCAACCGCTTATTGAATCTATTGCAGAAAAAGGGCTGACCGCCATTTCTGTAGAAATGATCCCTCGTTCTTCTCGCGCTCAGAAAATGGATGCATTGAGCTCGCAAGCGAGTCTTGCAGGTTATGTCATGGTAATGCAGGCAGCGAACCAGTTGCCATCAATACTCCCTATGATGATGACACCGTCAGGTACCATAAAGCCTGCGAAGGTATTTATTATTGGTGCAGGCGTAGCGGGCCTTCAAGCAATAGCAACGGCGAAACGTTTAGGCGCAAACGTGCTAGCTTACGACACCCGTGCGGTAGTGGCAGAGCAAGTAGAGTCACTTGGTGGCAAATTCCTTAAAATCGACATTGGTGAAACAGGCCAAACGAAAGACGGTTATGCAAAAGAGCTGACAGACGAACAAAAAGCGAAGCAGCAAGAAGCCCAGCGCGACGCGATTGCTGACTCTGACATTGTTATAACTACTGCTCAACTATTTGGTCGCAAACCACCTGTATTAATTTCAAAAGATACCTTAGCACTAATGAAGCCTGGCAGTGTGGTTGTAGATATGGCGGCTACATCGGGTGGTAACGTTGAAGGTTCGGTTGCTGGCGAAACCGTAGAAGTTAACGGTGTAAAGGTAATCGGTAACGGTAACTGGAGTCAGTTTGTAGCTAAAGCGGCTACCGACATGTACGCCAATAACATCTACAACCTTATTGATGAGTTCTTTGATGATGAAACCAAAACTTTTGGGCTGAATCTAGAAGACGACATTCTAGCTGGCTGTGTAATTACCCACGACGGCAACATAACCAACGACATGCTTAACAACGCATACAAAGGAGCCTAATCATGGAAATCATTTATTTACTTTTCATTGTACTACTGGCTGCCTTTTTGGGGTTTGAGTTAATTCGAAAAGTGCCTGCTACGTTACATACGCCTTTGATGTCAGGCTCTAACGCTATATCAGGTATTACGTTAGTAGGCGCATTAGTCGCATCGGGTAGCGACAATAACTTGCTAACCACCATTCTTGGTACGGCCGCGGTGGCGCTAGCCAGCATAAACGTAGTGGGCGGTTATCTTGTTACCGACCGCATGCTTGGCATGTTTAAGAAAAAAGATAAATAAGGAGTACGCAAGTGAGTGATATCGTAACTGTAATAAACCTTGCGTATGTAGTTGCTGCGGCGCTATTTATCTTGGGTCTTAAATTACTTAGCCATCCAGATACAGCTAAGAAAGGTAACTTCATCTCTGCCATAGGTATGCTGGTTGCTGTGGTTGTTACCCTGCTTGATCAGCAAATTATTAGCTACCACTATATTCTGTTAGGTTTTGTAATTGGCGGCGCTTTTGGTGCGTGGAAAGCTAAAACCGTTGAAATGACGGCAATGCCGGAAATGGTGTCGTTATTTAACGGCTTTGGTGGTGCAGCGTCATTGCTTCTGGGTTGGGCAACATTAGCCGGAATGAGCCAGATTACCCTTAAAACTGAAAGCGCGTTTACCTTTATTACCTTGTTTTTCACTATTTTAGTTGGGGGTATTACGTTCTCTGGCTCGGTGGTAGCCTGGGGTAAATTGTCCGGGAAAATGAGTTCTAAAGCCGTTATTTTCACAGGGCTTCGCGAGTTAAGCATCTTGCACCTAATTGGCATGGTGGTGATTGGTTATTTCTTCACTACTGACCCAAGCAATCCACTTTGGATTTACTGTGCTATTGCGTTATCACTAAGTTTTGGCTTGTGGGCGACCATTTCAATTGGTGGTGCAGATATGCCGGTGGTTATCGCACTTTTAAATAGCTACTCAGGTGTCGCGGCGTCTGCGGCAGGTCTCGCTACTGGTAACACAATATTGATTGTTACCGGTTTACTAGTGGGTGCTTCAGGCTTAATTCTTACCAATATTATGTGTAAGGCCATGAACCGCTCTTTGATGAATGTGCTGTTGTCTGGCTTTGCGAAGCCAGTAGAAGCGGGTGAAAAAATAGAAGGCGAAATTAAAGTATTGGCCGCGCAAGATGCATTTTATGTATTAGAGGCCGCGCAAGCAGTACTGGTGGTGCCTGGCTACGGTATGGCGGTTGCGCAAGCGCAGCACGCGGTGCGTGAGCTTCAGTCTCTATTAGAAGAAAACGGCTGTACGGTTGATTATGCCATTCACGCGGTAGCAGGGCGTATGCCGGGTCACATGAACGTGTTATTGGCAGAAGCTGACGTGCCTTATGACCAACTTTACGAGATGGATGACGTTAACCCGCGTATGGAAAACTATGATGTGGTTATCGTTATCGGCGCGAACGATGTTGTTAACCCTGCGGCCAAAGAAATGAAAGGTAGCCCTATTTACGGTATGCCAGTTATCGAAGCCCATCGTGCAAAAACCGTCTTTGTACTTAAGCGCTCTGCGAATGCTGGCTTTGCCGGTGTAGACAACCCGCTGTTTTTCAAAGATAACACGCGCATGGTGCTAGGTGACGCTAAAGACACCATCAACAGTATTATTCGTGAGTTCGGGGACGATTAATACGGCGTCTATCTTCTATTAACAACGTTTAAAGACCTGCGTAAATGCAGGTCTTTTTACTTCTTGAGTATGAAACGTAATCACAATGTATTCAACTTTAGTTGTAGTTTAAGCTTTTCAACTCTACTATGTAGGAGCTATAGCAGTTGAGTTTATTATTCATATAGTCATAGAGATGTACGAATAAATGTCTACGACCCCTTTTCATATTGAGCCATTCAGAAATTGTATTTTGGTCACACTTCGTGGCAAGTGGGATATGTCTACAAACATTCAGTATCTCGCTAAACTTTCTGACTGCTTGAAAACCCGTAAAGGTAGACCCTTCCACCTATTTGTAGACATGCGCGGTTGGCAAGTCCCCAATTCCGATACCTTCAATCAAATAAAAGCACCGATAAAGTTAGATCGGCGAAGCCAACTTAGCGAGACATGGTTAGAAGATGATGAGACTGATGCTGAACATATTGCGCAGAAGTTTTTTAAATCGCCGCAAATTAATCTGGGTTTTGAGCTTGAGCGTACTCAAAATATCTCAGAGTTTATAGCGTATTGTGAAGCAAAAGCAGACAAGATAGTTATAGACTATGTTCAAACATGGATAGACACTTAAAAGTTAGCGTTCGATAAACAAAATTAGTCGCGACAATAGATATTTTACATCGCAACAATACTCGCGTTCAGCCTTGTGTTGTCTATAATACGCTGCTTATTTTCGCACTTACTTTGCTAGGTATAAACCTAGCCCACTTACACATAGGTGAATAAATTGTCAGATTGGAGCATCGAAGAAGCGGAGCGCGTCTATGGCGTGTCTCAATGGGGTGGTGGCTATTTTCAAATTGGTGAAAATGGCAATGTCCATATTACCCCTGTTCCTGAAGATCCTAGCATTCGAATCGACTTTAATTCGGTAATAGAAGATATCCGCAAAGAGGGTGTACAGTTCCCTGTTGTTGTGCGGTTCCACGACATATTGCGCTCGCAAGTTGCCGGTTTGAATAAAGCTTTCAGAAGCTCAATCGAAGAAGCCGAATATCAAGGCCAGTACCAAGGTGTGTATCCGGTAAAAGTTAACCAAATGCGTGAAGTGGTTGAAGAGATTGTTGATGCAGGCAAGCCTTATAATTACGGGTTGGAGGCCGGTTCTAAAGCCGAGCTTCTTACCGTACTTGCCATGAATACCAACGAAGAGTCGTTGACCATTCTAAACGGTTATAAAGACGACGAAGTAATGCGTCTTGCATTGTTAGGTAGAAAGCTTGGTCGTCGAGTAGTTGTGGTAGTGGAGAAGTACACCGAGCTGCTTTTACTCGTGAAAATTTCAAAAGAGCTTAACATCGACCCTATTATCGGTGTGCGCTCTAAAATGACCGTGAAAGGTCGTGGTAAGTGGGAAAGCTCTGGTGGCGAACGTGCGAAGTTCGGTTTGACCATTACCGAGATCATTAACGCAGCTCGCTACCTTGAAGAACAGGGTATGGCCCATTGCTTGAAGCTGCTTCACTTCCATATTGGCAGTCAGCTAACCGATATACGTGCAGTAAAAGAAGCGGTTACCGAAGGCGCGCGTATTTATGCCGACCTTCATAAAATGGGCTTCGAGCTGGACTATGTTGATGTAGGCGGTGGTCTTGGTATCGACTACGACGGCAGTAACTCAACGAATGAGTCTTCGCGTAACTACAGCATGCAAGAATATGTTGCTGACGTTGTCTATGGCATGAAGGAAATGTGCGACCTTGAAGGTGTACCACATCCGCATTTGGTAAGTGAAAGCGGGCGTGCAATCACTGCGCATCACAGTTGCGTTATTACAGAAATTGTGGGCGAGATTAAATCTAATGCTTCGCAACTGGATACGTCTGCAAAAGAAGGCGAGCACTTCTTTTTGAAAAATATGCGTGAACTTGCCGATACGTTTGACGAACAAACAAATATGCACGAGATTTACAACGATGCGTCTCAGTATAAAGAGCAAGCGCTCGATGCATTTAAGCTGCGCGTACTTACGTTAGAAGAGCTAGGCAAAATAGAAACCCTTTACTGGGATATCATGGGTCGCCTACAGAAGTGGTATCGCAACGAAGAATACGTACCTGAAGAGCTACAAGAGTTAGATTACAGCTTGTCGTCTCAATATTTGTGTAATTTTTCTGTGTTTCAGTCGGCTGCCGATACCTGGGCTATCGACCAGCTTCTGCCAGTAGTACCGCTTATTCGCATGAATGAAGAGCCAACGGTTAATTGCTCGTTAGTGGATATAACCTGTGATAGCGACGGTAAAATTGATCAATTCACGATTGGCCGTGAAATTACTGACGTACTGCCTATGCACCCACTTAAGAAGGACGAACCTTATTACATTGGTTTGTTCTTAACGGGCGCATATCAAGACGTAATGGGCGACATGCACAACTTGTTTGGTCGCTTAAACGAAGTGCATATTTACAGCTATGACGACGACCCGGAAGACTTCTACATTGAAGAAGTAGTAAAAGGCTCGTCAGTAGAAGATGTGCTAAACGTCATGCAGTATAACCCGCGTGCAATGGCGTCAGATGTTAAACGAATGATAGATAAGCATGTATGGGACGGTAAATTGAATCCGCGCGAAGGGGTTCGCTGGACCGATTTCTACGAAAACTGCTTAGCGGGTTACACTTACCTTAAGCAATAAGACTGAATAGCAGGTAATCGAGAGCCTGCTATTGTTTAATACTTAAGCTTCGCAGGTTTAAAGAGCCGATGCCGCTACTACTTAGCTGCGTCGGCTTTTTTCAAATAGCGCTTCCAAAGCTCTGCTGTTGTCGAATTAATCATGTTTGACTCTGCGTTCATCAACATCACATAGCCTACTTTTTTCTCGGGCATAAAAGCTACATCGGCGCGATAGCCTTTTACCCAGCCGCCATGATAGTTAAGCTGCACGCCGCCATTTAAGTCATAAATACGCCAACCCAAACCATAATGCGCATCGTCTATCATACCGCGCCAGCCCCTGCGATAGGTTTCACGCTTGGTTCTGACGCGTTTTGTTGTGACATAATCTACCATTTCATCAGAAATCACCGTTGGGAATTCGCCAAGCAGCGCCTGCAAATAAATGGTCATATCTGAAATACTGGCATTAACACCTGCAGCGGGAGAAAAGCGGTAGTAGTTGCTTTCAACTTTGCCTTCACGCCATTTATTTCTAGCAATAGCAATGTGAGGTTGTGCCCATGACTGTGATGCAAGCAATCCGCCTTTACCAACGCTGGCCGTCTTCATGCCTAATGGCGAGAAAAGGTTGGCCTGAAGTTGGCGTGAGTAGGAGGTATTGTTGTTGCTAAAGTAGTACTCCAACGCCCCGAAAAGTGCATTTTGATAGGTGTAACATTCGCCAGGTGCACATAAAGGTTCAAGCTCACCCAGAGATTTCAACACGCGTTCTAGCGAATAGTCGGCTTCAATCAGGTTGTCGTAGGCGTTAGGCATAAAGCCACTGGATTGCCCTATAATGTGTTGAAGCTGAAGTGCGGCCATTCCTTTTCCTGTAAAAGGAATGTCGGGTAATAAAGTAGAGATGGGGGTCTCCCAGCTAAGCTGATTTTTCTCCACAAGTTTGGCAGATAGAAGGGCTGTGAAGGTTTTTGAAACAGAGGCTAGCCTGAATACTGTATCTTCGGTAACGCTCTTCCCGCCTTTTTTACGAGTTTTTCCGTAAACGTAAACCCGCGGCGCTTTTCCCTGTTCGTAAAACACAAATGCATATCCAGGGACATTGTATTTTAACGCTTCTTTTTTAACGTGATTTGCGTAGTCATCTAACCAATCAGCAGAAACACTTTGCGTTATGACCATAAGTGTTGCAAATAGCCATAGTGGAGCCAGGCTCAGTAGTGAGAAGCGCGAAGAGTTCAGCATATAGTCAGCTCATTGTGCCTGTGATTTCAAGGTTACTTCACAGGGCGTTCATTATTATTATCTCGTTATTATGCGTTTAGCCGCATCAATGATCAAATGTCGCTAATTATACTCACCCATACTAACCCTGATTTTATAGAGTGCTGATTTTGTCGCACTTACAAATTAAAGACACGATACACTATGCTCAGGTAACGAGTTAAGGGCGGGCGCTGCATACTTATGTTAGATAACGATGTTGTGCAAAATGAAGAGGCTTCAGATAGCGAAAAGTTCGCTGAGTCTGTGTTTTCAAAGGCGAGGCTGAGCAGAGATCCGCGTTTTGACGGTCGCTTTTTCGTTGCAGTAAAAACCACGGGAATTTTTTGTAGACCCATTTGTCCAGCGCGCTTGCCTAAAGAAGAGAATGTGACTTATTTCGAACATGCGATTCAGGCTATGGCGCAAGGCTACCGACCTTGTTATCGATGTAGACCCGATAGCGCGCCTCGTTCTGCGGCTTGGAAAGGCGTGGGCGCAACAGTAAGTCGAGGGCTATCGCTATTATCTGCCATTCCTATAGAGAGTGTGGCAGATATTGCCTGCCGTCTAGGTATAAGTGAGCGCTACTTAAATAAGCTGGTCGTTAATGCGGTAGGTATATCGCCCAAACAGTTTCAAAATATGCAGCGCGCTTTGTTTGCAAAACAGCTTATTCAACAAACCCATTTGTCTATGACGGATGTATCAGTAACCGCAGGTTATCAGTCACTTAGACAATTACAGCGAGCTGTAGAACAATATTGCGGAACCTCGCCGACACAGCTTAGGAAAAAGCAGAGCGCTGAACAAAAGTCGATATCCTTGTTTCTTGCTTATCGCCCTCCGTATAACTGGCCTTATGTACGTGATTTTTTAGCTGCGCGCGCCATTGAGGGTATGGAGCGAGTTACAGAAAACAGCTACGAGCGCTTTTTCTCAAGTCAGTCCAGTGTTGGTGTCTTCAAAGCAGAACATGATCAGGCGCGCAACGGCTTCAAAGTTCACATTGATATGCCGGATTTACGCGCTCTTCATACCGTAATAGAAAACATAAAGCTGGTTCTCGACCTTCACGCCGACCCACTATTAATAGAGCAAAGCCTAATACAGGCAGGGCTGTCACAAAAGCAGTTAACATCAGGCCTACGCCTCCCTAGCGCGTGGAGCGTATTTGAAAGCGGATGCAGGGCTATTGTCGGGCAGCAAGTCAGTGTAAAAGCGGCCATTGGACAGGTAACGCTACTTGTACATCAGCTAGGCGAAAGGGTATCAAGTACTGCTATACCTAACGGCTTTGGTCTAGATACGGGGGAGCACTACGGCTTTCCCACACCTGAAGCTGTAGTTAGCAATGATTTAGAGTTTTTGCGTATGCCACAGGCGCGAAAAAACGCGTTACGCAGCTTTGCACAATTGTTTGTTGGCGATAGCATGCCAGCCCATGAAGATATCCTTGCAATCAAGGGCGTGGGCCCTTGGACACTGGATTATTTAAAAATGCGTGGCGAGAGAAACCCAGATATTTATCTTGGGGGCGATTTAATTGTTCGTAAAGTGGCAGAGCAGTATCCGATTGAGCCAGATAAGGCCGCGCCATGGCGCAGCTATTTAACCCTTCAGCTTTGGCAGCTAAGCAACCAGCAAAAAGAGGCTTAACCATGATATACACCGGTTTCGTAAATAGTGTGCAAGGCCCGCTCAAAGTTGAAGCGACTGATGAAGGGGTAACGGCCATCGCGTTTTTAAGCGCAGATGAAGCTGTGCAATACACCGCTCTCGGTGATGAGGCTTACGCCCATACGCCTTCATGCACTAACTCAATTACCGATGAAGCATGTCGTCAGCTTAAGGCGTACTTCGATGGGCAGCTTCAGGAATTCGATTTACCGCTTACTCCTAAAGGCACCGTGTTTCAGAACCAAGTATGGCAGGCTTTACAGCAAGTAAAGTACGGTGAAACGGCCAGTTATTTAGATATTGCGAAGGCAATCGGCAACCCAAAAGCCGTTAGGGCCGTGGGTATGGCAAATGGTCGTAACCCTATTGCTATTGTAGTGCCTTGCCATCGTATAATTGGTAGTAATAAAACCCTAACGGGCTACGCAGGTGGTTTACCGCGTAAGCAGTATTTACTTAATTTAGAGGGAGCCCAGGGGGTACTGTGGTCATAAGAAAATGGTCGTAAAAAAACGGGTTATAAAAAAATGGCAATAAGAGACATTATTTCACTGTTAGTGTTAGCAGGAATATGGGGCGGTTCATTTATTTTTATGCGCGTTGCGGCACCAGAGTTTGGAATTTATGTTCTGGTAGCAATTCGTACCATGCTAGCTACGGCAGTGCTGTTTCCTTTGCTGTTATTGCGCGGCTCGGTTAGAGATATCAAGCATCACTGGCTTGCCATAGCACTAGTCGGGTTGGCAAATACCGCCGTCCCTTTTGTACTGTTCAATTACAGCAGTCTGCACTTAGAGGCAGGCGTTAACGCTATTTTGAACGCTACCGCACCCATGTTTGGGGCTATTGTTGCTTGGCTGTGGTTGGGCGATAGACTAACAAAGTCAGCGGTTGTTGGTCTTTTTGTTGGCTTTGTCGGCGTTACCGTTATTAGTCAGCAAAAGCTTGGAGAGGGAGATATTAGCTTTCTTCCTATTTTAACTGCACTTTTAGCAACAACAGGCTATGGGATTGCAGCGAGTATGATGAAAAAATGGCTGCAAGGGGTAAAGCCTTTAGTTGTGGCCACAGGCAGCCAGGCTATGGCCAGCATTATGTTAGCACCTTTTGCACTTGCAACTCTGCCAGACACCATGCCAAGCGTGAATGCATGGGTAAACGCTGTGGCGCTAGCCGTCGGTGGTACCGGTATCGCGTATATATTGTATTTCAAACTTATCGCCGATATTGGCCCGGCAAAGGCAATAACCGTCGCCTACTTAGTGCCGCTATTTGGCATTATTTGGGGCGTACTTTTCTTGCACGAGCATTTGTCAGCTCAAACCATAGCGGGGGGCTTAATGATTTTGTTTGGTGTGGCGCTAACCACAGGCGTTCTCAAACGAAAACGCCTTAAAGTTAAACCTGCTTAAACTGAAGCCAGCTTTATTTAGTCTATCAGCTGCATTCTTACCAAATTGCTGCCGTCGCGTTTAGCTTGATAAAGCGCGTCTTCAGCATGTGCGGTCACCTCGTGCATAGCGCGAGGTGACGCAGTATATGAAATACCAACAGAAGCAGTAATTACTACTTCGGGTAAATCTTGCAGAGGGGGGAGTGTAGCGATGCCGTGTCGCAGGTTTTGCGCCATATCAAACGCTACGTGAGGGCCAGTATGAGGCAGTAGAATAATAAACTCGGCGCTACTCCATCTACCCACTACGTCTTGCTCGCGGATGTTCTCAGCTAGGTAAGACACCACTTTATCGAGAATATCGTCGCCTGCGTTTCCTCCATGGGCGTCAACTATTTCCGAAAGTTCATCAACGCTTACCAGCATAACGCTTAGTGACTTGTGCTCGGTCAATAAGGTTTTATAAATAAGCTGTAAATTGTCTTTCTCAGGGAGACGGTTGCCATGGCGTACCACTAAGTCTGGCTGCATATCTTTTCTGAAATAGTACAGCAGGTTGTATATAAGCAAGAACAGTGAGAATACAACAACAAGCAGTGTTACCACGCTAAAGATAAACGCCTGAGAAATTTCTGCCTGACGGTCTTCAAGCGGACTTAAAAGAAACACAGTCCAACCAAATTGATTCAGTTTAACTTCGGCAATAAGAAAGTCTTTTTGGTCAATTGTAACTAGCTTATTATTTAAGGCTTGCTCGCTTTGAATAGTCATGGGGAGACTGGCATACCAAGGGAGCTCAGATAAGTTAGTAAAATCAGAATAAGAGGCAATAAGGCTTGGGTCTGAAGACAGCATAATGTCACCCTCGCCATCTACAAATAGGAAGTCATAGCCGTATTCTTGTTTGTAGGTATCAAATACTTCAATAAAGCTGCGTAAGCTTTTTCCTACACCAAAAAAGCCTAAGAAGCGGCCATCTTCATCGTGAATTTTTATATCAATATAAAAGTGCGTGTCTTCCCATTTACCAATATCGGCAACGGCATCGGCGGGATAATCACGGTATTTGAAGTACCAGCTCACTTCACCTTCAATAAGGTTAATAATGCTGCCATCAGAATTATATTGCTTTCTGTCTGCTTCACTGGCGATGAAAAAAGATAAACCGAATTCATTTTCAAGACGATCCAATGTTTTGAAAACGGCTTCTTGGTCTATGGTTTCACCATCCATTAAGTCTACCAGTTCGGTAGAGTGGCCGAGTGCTTCAGAAATATGTAGTGGCTTAAGAAGTTGCTCAACGATAAGCGAAATAGCAGGCGACAATGACTGTTGCTGCGCTCGACTTTGTTCGGCAACGATTTTTGAAATACTGAAATGAACCAGTGTCACAATGGCGATAACCACTACCGCAAATAACACTAGAATACTTCTATGTAGTGTACGAAATGTGTTCACAGACTGCGCATGCTCCCTTGCCTGGCTGAACCTTACCTAGATGGCGAGTATACCTGTTGCAATTATGAACTACTAGGCGATTTGTCTTAACTTAGACTAAATAACGAAGAACGAAAGCGCAACGCAAGGTTGTCCGGCCCGACCTCGAAATGAAGATATCGCTGACATATTATTGCCTGTTAGTTACACTATGCTCCGATTTTTCATTCTCTTTGCGAAATAAAGGAATTATATGGCTTTCTCAGTGGTTGTTTTAGCAGCGGGTAAAGGTACCCGTATGAAATCTTCATTGCCAAAGGTGTTACACAAAGTGGGTGGCGTGCCTATGGTGCAACGTATTATCAACACCGTTAAATCACTGGGTGCCGACAATATTCATTTGGTTTACGGTCATGGCGGTGATCAGCTAAAGGAAACAATTGTTGAAGATAACCTAAACTGGTGCTTACAGGCCGAACAATTAGGAACAGGTCACGCCGTTCAGCAAGCAGCGCCTCATATTAAAGACAATGAAGACGTACTTGTTCTTGTTGGCGACGCACCACTTATTCGTGAAGAAACATTGAGCGCACTAAAGGCAGTAAAGGAAGGGTGTGACTTAGCCTTGTTGACCGTGAATTTAGACGACCCAACAGGTATGGGCCGCATTATTCGCGAAAATGACAACATTACCGCGATAGTTGAGCACAAAGATGCCACTGAAGCTCAGCGTGAAATTAAAGAAATTAATACCGGCATGATGATGATGTCTGGTGCTGATCTTAAGCGCTGGTTGGGCGATTTAAGCAACGACAATGCTCAGGGCGAATATTACCTTACTGATGTTATTGCAATGGCTGCGGCCGAAGGCAAGCGCATTCAGTCTGCTCAGCCGCAGTCGGCTGTAGAAGTAGAAGGCGTTAACAACCGTTTGCAGCTAGCGAACTTAGAACGCGCGCTTCAACACCGTCAAGCCGACGAGCTAATGACCAACGGTGTAACCTTGTTGGATCCTGCGCGTTTTGACTTACGCGGTCAGCTAGAAACCGGTAACGACGTCATTATCGACGTAAACGCTATTATTGAAGGCAAGGTTACGCTGGGCAATAACGTTACTATTGGCGCTAACTGTATTCTGCGCAACTGCACTATTGCCGATAACGCGGTGATTGAAGCAAATTCTATTATTGAAGAAGCCAGTGTTGGTGAAGCTTGTACAGTTGGGCCTTATGCAAGGTTGCGCCCTGGCGCAGTAATGCAGAAAAATGCCAAAGTGGGGAACTTCGTAGAAATGAAGAAGGCTATTTTAGGTGAAGGTGCCAAAGCGAATCACTTAACCTACCTAGGCGATGCAGAAGTTGGTGCTAAAGCGAATATTGGCGCAGGCACAATTACCTGTAACTACGATGGTGTAAACAAGTCCAAGACCGTCATCGGCGAAAATGCTTTTATCGGCTCAAACTCGTCGCTTGTCGCGCCAGTAAACATTGGCAAAGGCGCTACCGTAGGTGCTGGTTCAGTGATCACGTCAACAGTAGACGAAAACGCACTAGCCGTTGCCCGTTGCAAACAGCGCAACATTCAAAATTGGCCGCGACCTACTAAAAAGTAAAAGATGTTCCTTGCTACAGGCTGCGTGAGCAGCAATTAAACTATTAGGTCTGGCAACCATTAACCGTGAGTTGCTGGCCCAATTTCTTCTTTAGCCCCATCACTCTATTGCTCAATCAGAAAGGTGATAAGAACCAATGGCTGATAAAAGCGCCTAAAACAACGCTTTCCTAGTTAGTGTAAACGTAAATAGTCCACCTATTTTAAACACTCTTTCAAATATTGAACTATCTATGGTTTTATCTCTCTATTATTACTGATAGTGTGTGTTTACTTACCTGTTGTTTACTATTGAACAAGGATATTCGATGATATCTACTCTTATTGTTGGCTTTGGGTTTTCAGCCACAACCTTTCATTTACCCTTTCTAAATTACCTTCCGCAATTCTCGGTAGATGTGGTTATTTCTTCAAAACCTGATGCGGTTAAAGCGCTCTTACCTGAAGCTGAAGTGTACAGCTCGTTAGACGAAGCGTTAAAAATTCACGATGTAGACTTGGTGGTTATTACAACGCCTAATCATCTTCATGGTTCACAAGCTAAATTGGCACTAGAACACAGTTGCCATGTGTTGGTAGAAAAGCCATTCACATTAGATAGCGAAGAAGCAGAGGCGCTAGTAGCGCTTGCAGAGGCACAGAACAAACAGCTTTGTGTATACCAAAACAGGCGTTTTGATGGCGACTTCCTTACAATTAAAAAGCTTATCGACGACGGTGCGCTTGGTGAGATTAAACGCTTGGAAAGCCGTTTTGATCGTTTTCGCCCTGTACCACGAGACAGATGGCGTGAAAACGAAGGCCCAGGCAGCGGTATCTTCTGGGACTTAGGCCCTCATTTAATTGACCAAGCACTACAGCTTTTTGGCGAGCCGCAAGAAGTGTCGGCAAACATACAGGCCTTGCGTGAGAATGGGCAGTCGGATGACACCTTCGATGTAACCCTTCACTATAGTGATAGGGTAGTAAAGCTAGGTAGCTCAGCCTTTCAGGCGGGGGCAACCTTGCGCTACGATCTACAAGGCACAAAAGGTAGCTTTCGAAAGTTCTATCTGGACCCACAAGAAAACCAATTACGAGCAGGCTTGTCTTTTGAGGATGCAATCTGGGCAACAACCAATGACAAAGAACATGGGGTGCTAGCGGTCGAAAGCGAGAGCGGCGAGCTGTTGGAGGAAACTATGGAAACACGCAAGGGTGAATACCTAACATTTTTCAATCGTCTTGCTCACGCCATTGAAGACGGTAAGTTTTCGCCAGCTGATGCAAGCACAGTCGTACCTGTTATCAAGATCATTGAATTAGCTATACAAGCAAGTGAGCAGAAGCAAACGCTGTCGTTTAATTAAACAAACTATCTTGATCAATGTTTCAATTTAACTTACGATGCTTTCAATTTGTAACCCATAACTTTCGTTTTGAAAGTTATGGGTTGTGAGAAGCGTATTATTTACGAAATACTTATGGAGCTAACGCGCTGGTATGTTTATACAGCGAACTCCCAACGCGTACTCAAACGCTAAAGTAATTCGTAAAGCCATTGAGGTTATATTGAAAAGTAGTCAATCAGTTGAGCTGCGCCGCCAGAAGATAGTGGCGTGGGTGAAAGAACACGGTCAGTCACAAGTTGAAGATTTGGCCGTGCGTTTTGCTACCTCTGAAGTCACGATAAGAAAAGATCTTGCTGCCCTTTCTCAGCAAGGTTTGCTTATTCGTCAGTTTGGTGGAGCAGTGCCCGTGCCATCAATTGCCTTAGATACTCATTCTTCTCAATCCATCACTAGTGAAGCTTGCTCAAGCCTGACGGCTAGCCCAATAATTAAAGCCATAGGTCAGTGTGCGGCAGGTCTAGTGAAACCGGGCAATAAAATAGTCATAGATTGCGGCTCAACTACGGCGTCAGTCTTGCCTTTCCTATCGGATATTGATGACTTAGTGGTAATGACCAATACGCTATCCACTGCCAATTACCTTACCCAAAGTGCAAAAGAGCCTACGGTGTTAATGGTGGGAGGGACATGGGATGCCCAGTCTCAGTCGTTCCAAGGTGCAATGGCTGAACAGTTAGTTAGCGCCTATAGTTTTGACATTGCACTTATCGGGGCAGCAGGCATTGATGTAAACAGAGGCACTACCACCTTTAACGAACTTATTGGTGTGACCCGTGCCATGGCCGAAGCTGCGACAAAGGTGGCGGTGTTAGCCAGCTCAAAAAAATTAACGCATAAAATGCCTAACCTAGAGCTGAGCTGGAAAAACATTTCTGTTTTGATCACTGATGAAGGCATTAGTGAACAAGACAAACTCAATATTGAAAATCAGGGCGTGACCGTGCTTATTGCAGCGCCGAGTGGAGAATAATTATGTGTGGAATTGTTGGCGCTGTTGCTGAACGTAACGTGGTAGAAATTCTTCTAGAAGGATTAAAAAGACTAGAATATCGCGGCTATGATTCAGCTGGTGTAGCGCTATTGCAAAACGACGGTACGCTCACCCGTATTCGTCGAACAGGTAAAGTACAAGAGCTGGCTGACGCGGTAGCAGCAGGCGAAGCGTTAGGTACTACCGGAATCGCACATACCCGATGGGCAACCCACGGTGGTGTAACAGAAGCGAATGCTCACCCTCACTTTTCAACCGAGCGCGTCGCTGTTGTTCACAACGGTATTATTGAAAACTACGTAAATCTAAAAGCTCAACTAAAAGAAAAAGGCTACACCTTCACCAGCGACACTGACACTGAAACTATTGCTCATACTGTGCACGAAGAACTAAAGTCGGGTAAAGCCCTGCTTCACGCAGTACAAAGTGCGGTTAAAACTTTTCACGGCGCTTATGGCACCGTCATCATGGATAAAGAGGACCCAAGCCGCGTAGTGGTTGCGCGCTCGGGTAGCCCGCTAGTTATAGGCCTAGGGCTTGGCGAAAACTTTATTGCATCAGATCAAATGGCACTTCTGCCAGTAACACGCCGTTTTATCTTTTTAGAAGAAGGCGATGTGGCAGAAATTACTCGTCGCGACGTTAAAATCTTTGATAAAGACGGTAACGCTGTCGAACGTGAAGTGATTGAGTCAAACGTAGAGCACGATGCGGGTGACAAAGCGGGTTACCGTCACTACATGCTTAAAGAAATTCATGAACAGCCAACGGTTGTGCGCAATGCGCTTAAAGATCGTATTGATGAAAACGGTCTTACCGCGGATGTATTTGGCCAAGGTGCTGATGAAATATTTAAAAAGGTTAAACACGTTCAAATTATTGCCTGTGGGACTAGTTACCACGCGGGAATGACGGCGCGCTACTGGCTAGAGCAGTACGCCAATGTCTCGTGCAACGTAGAAATTGCATCAGAGTTTCGTTACCGCAAATCGGTAGTGCACCCAAACAGCCTGCTTATTACGATTTCTCAATCAGGTGAGACAGCCGATACGCTAGCCGCACTTCGCTTAGCCAAAGAGCTGGGCTATATGTCTAGTTTGACCATTTGTAACGTTCAGGGCTCGTCGCTAGTACGCGAATCTGACTTAGCATTTATGACCCGCGCTGGCGCGGAAATTGGCGTAGCGTCTACTAAAGCCTTCACTACCCAGCTTGCTGCTTTCCTAATGCTAACCCTTGCATTAGGTAAAGAGAATGGTATGACCGCGGCCGACAGCAAGGCTATAGTATCTGCGCTTCATAGCTTGCCTGCCAAGCTTGAAGAGACCTTAGCTATCACTGGCGGCATAGAAGATTTAGCTGAAGAGTTTGCAGATAAAAACCACAGTTTGTTCCTAGGTCGTGGCGATCAATATCCCATCGCTATGGAAGGCGCCCTAAAACTTAAAGAGATTTCTTACATTCACGCCGAAGCCTATGCGTCAGGTGAATTGAAACACGGCCCGCTTGCGCTAATTGATGATGAAATGCCGGTAATTGTGGTTGCACCAAACAACGAACTGCTTGAAAAACTGAAATCGAATGTTGAAGAAGTGCGCGCCCGTGGCGGTATCATGTATGTATTTGCAGATAAAGATGCCGCGTTTGCTGGGGATGAAACCATGCGCGTTATTGACGTGCCGCACTGCGACGAGCCAATCGCCCCTATCATCTACACCTTGCCGCTACAGCTACTGAGCTACTACGTAGCGTTAATTAAAGGTACGGACGTTGACCAGCCACGTAACTTGGCGAAGTCGGTGACTGTGGAGTAGGGAAGCGTTGTTAAAGCAACTTTAATGTGCTTAAAAACAAAGCCTGCGATCAACAAACTCGCAGGCTTTTTTATTTCTCAGAGGTTTTCGCTGAATGAAAGTAGCAACGCATTAAGCCTATTCACTTATTTACTGACACCACTTCATCGATAAACCCTCCCCAACCGTCTTAAACCATCAATACAACCGTTGTAAAACGGGCGACACGTTCATACTTATAAATCATTACCGAGTTTCAACATTGTGAGGCACCATGGCTATTCCTTATTCACTGCTAGATTTAGCGCCTATATCTGAAGGGTATAGCGTGAAAGACGCGCTAAACAACTCCAAGCTAATGGCTATGGAAGCCGAGCGCAGTGGCTATGAGCGTGTGTGGTTAGCGGAGCACCATGGCATGCATGGTGTAGCCAGTTCTGCTACCTCTGTAGTGTTAACGCATATTGCTAATGCTACCTCTACCATCAAAATTGGAGCTGGTGGCATTATGCTACCTAATCATGCGCCTTTGGTTATTGCTGAGCAATTTGGCACGCTAGCTGAGTTATTTCCCAATCGTATAGAGCTTGGGCTGGGCAGAGCGCCAGGTACTGATATGGCAACGGCAAGAGCGCTTCGTCGTAATTTGCAAAGCGATGTAGATAGTTATCCAGAAGATATTCAGGAACTTCAGCATTACCTTGGTACCCCAAAAGAGGGGCAGCCAATTGTTGCAGTGCCTGGAGCGAATACACATGTGCCTTTGTGGTTACTTGGTTCTAGCTTGTACAGTGCCCAGGTGGCGGCAAAGATGGGGTTGCCATATTCATTTGCTTCCCACTTCGCACCCGATGCGCTATTTGATGCCCTCCATGTGTATCGCAACATGTTTAAACCTTCGCCCCAATTATCAGCACCAAAGGCCATGGCGGGAGTAATGGTGGTTATTGCAGAAACCGATGAAGAGGCAGAATTATTATTCACGTCGGTGAAGCAGCAGTTTATGAACATGAGACGTGGCCTTAACAAGCCATTTGCTAAACCTATGCACAACTTTGATGAATATTGCACGGCAACGGATGAGGCCATGCTATCAAGTGTGTTGAGATATGCCTTGGTTGGCTCGAAAGACACCGTGCGAAGCAAGCTGGCTGAATTTATAGAGGCAACGGATATTGACGAGATAATTGTGTCTATGCCCATTTACGATATAGAAGCGCGTTTATTTAGCGTTAAAGCGTTCGCAGGCATCGCATCCTAGCACTTAAAAAGTTATGACCAGTTTTATAAATCTGGTCATAACTTCTTCTATGCAGTGCGCAAGAATAACTTTATGATATACAATGATATGTGTATTTTCATTTAGTGTTGCAGGTTTACAGTCATGCCAAAGGTCTGGTTTTCCTTTTTCTTTGCTTTTGCGTCTCTCGCAGCGGGCCTAAGTTCTGCACATGCGAAAGAAGCGCTGGACCTTGTCATTATTGAAACGCTCCCAGTTCCTATCGTTGCTGAATCGCGAGACGAATTTGAAAAAGAGCTTATTCGAATTATGCCCGAGCACGATATCAACGTAACCACATACAACGCTGAAGGATCTGAGACTCGCGCTAAAGAAATACTGAGCGAACTGGCGCGAGAGCCAGAGCCTGATCTCATTGTGTCCATAGCGACGTTGGCCACTCGCGCGCTGAATGCTGCTGAAGAATTTATTGAAACGCCAAAACTTTTTATGGCGGTCTCAGCACCGGTTGAGGAAGGCATTGTTCCTGCCATCGGCGCTGTGAGTAAACGCAATATGACGGGTGAGTCACACGTACTCGATGCGAAGGTAAAGCTCGATATGTTAGACGGCGTGCTTAGAGCATCGAACCCCGAGACTCCATTTACTATAGGTTTAGTGCATTCTACTTACCCCTCATCGAGCAACCTGGTAAACCAATTGCTAGCGTTAGACAGTGAGTATGAAAATATAAACTTAGTCGCAGTTAGTACGCCTTATCTAGAAGGTGATGAAGGACGCGTTGAAATGACGGATAGTATGGTTGATAGATTAGACCAAAAGAGTGCAGAACTGGACGGCTATTGGTTGTCATCAGGCCCCTTAGCAGAAGCCGAAGGGTTAGTGGATAAAGTTAAAGAGAAGACGGGATTACTCCCCTTATTTGCTGAAAGTATTTCATCAGTTAAAAAAGGCGCGCTTATTGGTGTGGTATCTGAACCGGCTAGTATTGGAAAATCAGCAGCAAGAAAAGCAAAGCTGATACTTCAGAGTAAATCGGCGAGAGACATTCCCGTTGGCAAAATGGACACGTACACTGTAGCAGTAAACGTAACCACGGCAATTAAATTGCAATTGCCCATTCCATCAAGTTACTTAAAACTCTCGAAAGAGCATGTGTATCAATAAGGCCTAATTAGAAGTTAGTATGCGGATCAAATCAAAACTGCTAGTTATCTACATTCCAATTTTGTTAATTGGCATGGCACTTACCGGGTATTGGGCTTATTTAACCGCGTACGACTCGGTTCGCGAAAGGGAATATCAGCTTCTTACTCAAACCCTTACATTAAACGTGTTAGAGATCATTGATGAGAGACGAGAACTGCTCATTGAATCAGGCCTAGAAAATGTTCCCGTTTTTCGCGAAGCTTATCAAAAAGAAGTGTTTGAAGAGCTAAAGTCGCTACAGCAAACAACAGATCGGCATTTTGCCATTAGCGATAAAAGTACAGGTACCGTTATATTTAGTACTACTAAAAGTGAGGTTGTACTGAATGCAGAAAACGCTAGTAGAGCGACAATAGCTGACCGGCGCGTGGCTTATGGTGAGTCGAGTGTAAACGACATAGATGTGTTGTTTGCTTGTTCTGAATTCACACCTTGGAATTGGAAAGTTACGGTTCTACAACCCGCAGAACCCTTGCAATCCTCGCTATTCACGATAGCGTGGCTAACCTTTTTAGTAACGCTGTTTGCTGTAGTTATCGTTAGCCTACTTATGGGTAAGGTAACCCAGGTGTTCGTAGTCTCTCCCATTGAGAAAATCAAATCAGCGGCAAGTCGCATCGCTGTTGACCATAAGAGGGTCAACATAGACTTAGAGCAAAATGATGAATTAGGAAGTTTGGCGCGCGATGTTGAAGCCATGTCTGGTGAAATCGAGCAATACGTAGCGCAAGCCCAGCAGGCAAATCGCGCTAAAACAGATTTTCTTGCAGTAATGAGTCATGAAATTCGTACGCCGCTAAACGGGATTCAAGGCTTAGCCACACTGCTTTTAGATACTCAACTTTCAGACAAACAGCATCAGTATGCCAGCGATTTGAAGTCCTCAGCATCTATTCTTGCTACCGTTATAAATGACGTATTAGATCTCTCTAAAATTGAGTCAGGTATGTCGGAAATTGACGTGACAGAGTTTGATCTCGATTCAATGCTGAACGACCTTATTACGCTATTAGGCACAAACGCTAGTGCTAACAGTACCCGGTTGGTTTATAAGAGCAAGAACTTAGAGTCTGTGGCGGTAACTAGCGATATTACCAAACTTCGCCAAATTATTATTAATTTGGTAAGCAACGCCATTAAGTTTACCCACAAAGGCACTGTGAGTATTTCGGCTAAACTTAAACAGCCTTCAACAGCAACCATGGGTGACAACCGTTTAGTTATAGCGGTTAAAGATACTGGCATTGGGATTGAGCCAGACAGGCTAGAGCATATATTTGATAAGTTTACGCAGTCCGATTCTTCTATAACGCGGAAATATGGTGGTACTGGGCTTGGCCTTGCTATTGCTAAACAACTTGCTCAGATACTTGGCGGCGATATAAAAGTTGTCAGTAAAGTCGGCGAAGGCTCATGCTTTACCGTTACTGCGAATGTTCAATCTCGACTTGTGTCGGATTCATCCATTGAATCTTCTTCTGCACATCAAGCGCATGGCGCAAGCCTACCATCCGGGCTAAAGGTGCTACTGGCTGAAGATAATGCAATTAATGCTGTGGTTGCACAGGCACTATTAGAACAGCTGAAATGTGATGTTGAACACGTTGATAACGGATTAAAAGCCGCTGCGCGTGTTGAAGAGGGCGGAATTGATGTGGTCTTCATGGATGTTCACATGCCTGTTATGGATGGCATTGAAGCGACGAAACGCATCAGAAAACTGAACGGTGAGCTCAGCAAAACCCCTGTTATTGGCCTTACAGCAGAAGCATTTAAAGAGCGCCATATCTCATTTAAGCAGGCGGGAATGGACGACATAGTCACAAAGCCTGTCACCGTTGAAGCCTTGCAAGAAAGTTTGTTAAAACTGGCGCTTAGCCAAGAAGTCACTGATAATAGTTAAAGCAATTCTGCGTCAATGAGTTGCATCTGTATAGCCAGCGGCGGCTGCCACCATTGGCTGTATTGAAATAGTTTTACGGACTTTATTTATCAAGGTGATGCGTGCAAATCCACAGACCCAGTGAACAACGCAGGCTAAGAATAGCGCTGATTATCGGCGCTGTTCTGGTACTTGTGTTTATGGCTGCTGATTTAGTGCTATTGCCTAGCAGTATGTACGAACTGTACACCTTCGACCGTCTACTTCTTCAATTCCCTATTATACTTATCGTTGTTGTACTGTCTTTTTGGCGCGAATTCATGCGGTACCGAGCGTACATATTTGCTGGCCTGCTTATAGCGCTTTCCTACAGCAACTATTGGTTAATATGGGTTTGCTGGGAAGAGCACAACTTTATTTTTCCTTACGAAGGCACCATCCTCTATGCATTCTTTTGTGTATTTGCGTTGGGTATCCCATTTAAATTAGCGACTGCAGCCAATGTTATAAACATTTTGGGGTTTTTAGGGTTGATGTGGTTAGCGCCAATTTACGGTGACAGGGTTCCAATTTCAGCAGCTTTTGTATCAGGGTCATTATTTATATGCGTGTACGCTCGTTATCGGCTCGATCGCAGTGTACGTATGCTCAAAGAAACTAACGACCGCTTATTGAAGCTTAGCAAGTTCGACCCGTTATCTGATCTACTTAATCGACGCGCTCTGCGAGATCAAAGTGAAAAGTTGTTGGCCTTAAGTAAACGCCATGACGTGTCGATGGCTGTATTAATGCTCGATTTAGATGACTTCAAAAAATACAACGACAGTTTTGGCCATCAGCAGGGTGATGAAGCAATAAAAGAACAAGCGCGTATTATGAAGCAAGTTTTTAAACGCGAAACTGATATCTTGGGCCGCTACGGTGGCGAAGAATTCATTGTTGTTTTAAGCGATATCAGTAAAGAACAGGTTGAAAAGCACGCACAAGCACTATTGGATAAATGGAAGCAGGCTGAATTAAAACATGCCGAGGGAGCAAAGCACCCGTTTATGAGTTGTTCAATTGGTGTTGCTTACGCCAGTTCAGTTGGCGACACTTCCATTGATTGGCTTATCGATGAAGCCGACAAAGTACTTTATGAAGCTAAAGAAAAAGGTAAAGCACAGTATGTGATAACAGAAGCACAGTGCTAGCGTTAACACTGTGCTCTTAATTTAAACTGTACGCTTCGTTTAAAAAATTACAGCTTAAGTATCATTTTTCCGGTGTTTTTACCTTCAAACAGCATATTTAAGCCTTTTTCGGCGTTATCTAAACCTTCAATGGTATGCGCACGGTACTTTATCTTTCCTTGCTGCACATAAGGTGTGAGTTTTTCTAAAAGCTTTGGAATTTCATTCCAATGGTCTGGCATCGCAAACCCACGAATATTAATGCGCTTCTTAATTAACGGGATCCAATTAGGTCCTGGTGACGGCTCTTCTGATTGATAATCGGCAATCATTCCACACACAACAATACGACCATGGGCATTCATTCTGTTGAATATATGGTGCTGGATAGGACCGCCCGTGTTTTCATAAAATACATCAATTTTATCTGGTGTAAGCTCTGCCAGTTTTTCTTCTAAGTCGTCAGTTTTATAATTAATTGCGCCGTCAAAACCTAGCTCGTTGACAATCCAGTCGGCCTTATCGTCACTACCCACTACGCCAATTACGCGAAGTCCGTCTGCTTTTGCTAACTGACCCACAATAGAACCTACAGAGCCTGCTGCACCTGTGACAATAAGTGTCTCGCCTTCCTTAGGTTCGCCAAAGTTATAAAGGCCTGTGGTTGCGGTTAAACCTGGCAGCGCAAATACACATAGTGCCATTTCTTCAGTAACACCTTGCTGAAGCTTGTTAAAGCCTGAGCCATCGCTTAGCACATATTCACTCCAGCCAGTCATACCCATAACCTTGTCGCCAACTGAAAAGTCTGGGTTATTAGACTCAACAACTTCGCCCACACCGCTAGAGCGCATAACATCGCCAAGCTCTACAGGAGGAATATAGCTTTCTCTGTCTTCACTCATCCAACCTAACATGGCAGGGTCTAAAGACATGTGGGTTTGCTTTATTAGAATTTGACCGTCTTTTGGCGTTGGTATTTCAAACTCTTTTGTTTCGAATAGATGAGGGCCAATTTTTCCATCTTCGGGACGCTTGACCAGCGTGATAGCTTTATATGTTGACATTGTATCCTCCTGTAACATGTGAAAGGTTTCTGGTGGTGTGCCTAATGATTTGCCTGCTGATTTGCCTAATATAGAAACGCATTAAGCATAGCTGAGATCACCCACCGACTGTAAAGATAGGGTGGGGCTGATTGTTATAAACACAACCAGTACGGGGTGAAGGCTATAAAATTGAGCGAAAAATGAAGATGGTAGCAATAGTTGTTAGTGATAGCGTCGAATAAGTCTGTTAACAATATCGTGATCTTTAGTTAACTTAACTTTATCAATGTTGCTTATAAATGCGTCGAAGTTGTAGCTAAAATTGTAAATAATGCGATAAAAGTGCGTAAATAACGTTTACTTGCATTGAACAAAACTACTCATATCCGTAGAATGCCTGCTGCAATTTTCCCCTATTACAATGAGTATCTTATGAAGCAACAGTTTTCTTTACGTGCCTCAGTTTGCTTAGCGCTTGCTACCTTAGCCTCTTCTTCTGCGCTAGCAGCTGGTTTCCAAGTTAATGAACACAGTGCAAACGGCCTAGGCCGCGCTATGGCAGGCCAAGCAGCCAAGCCAGAAAATGCCTCTATCTTAGCAACTAACCCTGCAGCAATTGGTGTATTTAAAGAAGCTGAATTTAGTGCATCAGTAAGCTTTATCGACCCAAATGTAGATATTAATGGCGCGGTTACTTATGACCTTGGCGATAATACTGTTGGTGGTGGAGCTGCTCAAGAAGACAACATCGCTGATACTGCTATCGTACCTGGTTTCTTCTATGTTTCGCCTATTAACGATGAACTGTCTGCCGGTGTTGGCGTTTTCACTACTTACGGTCTTCGCTCAGATTACTCAGACGATTTTGGTGCGCTTCACTTCGCTGACACTGCAGAAGTGAAAACTGTAACGGTTAACCCTGCTGTTTCCTATAAAGTGAACAAGCAACTTATGGTTGGCTTTGGTTTGAACATTACATATGCAGAAGCTGAAATCGGCTCTGGCGTCTCAAACACACTTGTAGACACTCTAGTTACTCTAGCGCCAAGAGCTGAAGCACTAGGCGTGACATTGCCAGAGCTGACCGCTGGTAATTCACTATTTAGTATGGAAGGTGATGACATAGGCTTCGGTTGGAACGCTGGCGTTTTCTGGCAGCCGAATGATATGACAAATATCGCGCTTTCATACCGGGCGGAAACAAAATTAGAGCTTGAAGGAAATGTTTCTTCAGAAACGCCTATTTTCCCTATTAACCTGAATCAGCCTGGTAGCTTGGACTTGAACCTTGCAGCTATTACTGAGTTAGCGGTTGATCAAAAAATCGATAACCAATGGTCTGTACAAGCAAGCTTGACGTTTACCGACTGGAGCACGTTTGAGAAGCTTGAAGCTAATCTAGAAGACGGTGTTGATTTCTTGATTAAAGAAGAAAACTTCGATGACTCATGGCGTGCGTCTCTTGGTGTAACTTACATCTTAAATGACGAAATTACCCTTCGTGCTGGCTATGCTTATGACGACGGTGTGGTATCGGTAGAAAACCGCTCACTAAGTATCCCAGACACTGACCGTCACTGGTTCTCTGGTGGTATGACTTACACTATGAGCGAAGATACATCGATTGATCTCGCCTATGTATTCATCGATGGCCGTGAAGCAGACATTAATAAAGACAGAACTATTTTAAGTGATGTTCTTCCTGGTACTAACTTCACTACGAACTTCACTGGTACTCAGTCAGCTACAGCGCACATTCTAAGTGTTCAAATGAACACTCGCTTCTAAAAAAGAAGTTAAGTGCAATAAGAAGGCAGCGTTTTTACGCTGCCTTTTTCGTCTTACGCCAAATTACTTTTTAAGCAAATTTGCCACTAGTCAGTAACTAGATCTGCGCAAATAAATCTTGTAAGCAAGTAATCGCGGCGCTAATTTTGGCGGGCATAAGATCCCGTTTCGGCGTAACCGCATAAACGGTATAGTCAGGCAATTCCCATTCTGTGAAAAGTTGCTTCATCTCACCTGATTTGAGTAAGTGTCTTACCTCTGGTTCAGGCAATACGGCGTAGCCCAGGTTATCTTGGGTAAGCTTAATCAATGTCTGCATTGAATTTACATCAATGCGCTGAGAATCTAATTCAAACTCACCCTTGCTTTCATGTTTCATCACATAGTCTTCAATGTGCCTGTGCACAATGTAGGCATGATCACTTAACTCTTCAGGTGAAGACAAGTTTTCGCTAGCTAGCGGGTGCCCAGTAGAAACACATAGAATTCGCTCCCAGGTAGCAAGCTTCAAACTACTAAAATTCGTGTCAGAAACGGGAGCGAAGCAAAGTACAAGGTCTGCGCTTGATGCAATAATATCTTTAGGTTCGTCGGTAACGGTTAATGATATTGTAATTTTTGGAAATTCTTCACACAGCTTCTTTAATGGTTCACTTAGTAAGCCACCGCCAAAACCTTCAGGTGCGATAATGTTGATTTTACCGGTAGGGTCGTCTTGAAGGCTTTCAATTTTCTGTTGCGCTAGTTCTGCGGTTTGCAGCATTTGTTTACTGGTGTCGTAGTATATGCGTCCGGCTTCAGTGAGACTTAAGCTTCGGGTATTTCGGTTAAAAAGGCTAAGCCCAATATCATGTTCAAGTTTTCGTAACTGTTGGCTAATTGCAGAAACAGTCATGTGTAGCTCGCGGGCTGCAACACTCATGCTACCGCTATCTGACACCGCAATAAAAACCTGTAGAGAGCGAAGTAATTTGGTATTCATGGCGCAGTTAAATCCTTTCTATTGGCCGAAATCTTGTAGGCCTATATTTGTAGCAAATTAAAGACGTTAGCGGACGAATTTTACCTCAGTTAGACGTTAGTGAGCGTTTTTAACTGTGCTCTTTACTCAATACTTACATTAAACAGTGCTTTTAAAATAAATTAAAGCTTTGCGTTAGAATGAAACAAAGCGACTAAAGAGGTTAAAAACTCTATAGTCGCCTTTTTTGGGGGGGGACTAGTTTATGTCAATAAAGCGCTAGCTGGTTGAGGTAATGAGGCTACCGGATAGTTCTGACTAAGTTTATAGTGTTAGTTGCAAGTTTGACTTCAACCAGAAACACAATAAGCGCACTGATTAGAAACATCATTGCCAATATGAATAGCACTATAATCGGCGTTTTCAAATCGACCACCCAGAGTGACCCGGAAAACAGCGCCATAATTACCGTACAAACCATTAGCCCCGAAGCGACACAAAGTCCAATCGCCCAGTTAATGACTTTCACCCTGCGCCACAGTACTTTTATTTCTTTTTTAGAGCGGTCGACAATATGTGGGTCTGACAAGGTATGAATTTGTCTTTCTGCAACTCTAACCCTATCTGATATTCGCCCCAACCGAGACGACATAACGTTTAGGAACCCCGCAATACCGGTAAGTAAAAATACAGGGGCTACAGCGAATTCAATAAGCTGTGAAAGACTCGGAATAAGTGTGTCCAATGATTCCTCCAGCGAACATGGTTTTGTTTTAGTGCAACGGTGTTTAACTAATTGCTTAACTTTTTTGACAACGCACTGCCTACTTAACGTGCAGTATTTATGGCCGTGTGTAGCCAGTGAGTAAGGTAACTACTCATGGCTTTTACAAGGCTTTTAGCCAAGCTCACAGCAAAAATTACAGCAAAGATTGCGCCAAGGGTTTAATCACATAATTGGCTTAGTTATCTGAACATTGCAATAGTTTATCGGTTTTTAACCCATTCATTCACTAATTAACGATACACTAGCGCTAATTGCTAAAAAAACATTTGTCATCATAAGGATAGATAATGCGCTTTGCCCCAAGCTTTCCACTTTCATTGCTAACTACGGCACTGTTATCGTCTGCCGCGCTTGCCCAAGAAACCAATGAGATAGAAAGAATAGAAACTACGTCTTCTCGTATACAAGGTAGTATGAATGCTTCTGGCTACGCGGTATCGTCTATCTCAGAAGAAACGCTTTCACTGCTTTCATTTCAGCATATTCAAGAGTCGCTTAACTATATAGCGGGGGCAGGCGTGCAGCGTGGTAACGGGCAAGAATATCTACCAGCCCTTCGTTCACCCGTGTTAACCGGTGCAGGAGCATGCGGAGGCATTTTAGCAGCAGAAGACGGTATTCCGCTTCGAGCAGCAGGCTTTTGCAATATTAATGAATTGTTTGAGGCCCATGGCGAGCTTGCTGAACGTATTGACGTAATAAAGGGCCCTGCATCAGCGCTTTACGGGTCTAATGCCATTCACGGTGTTATTAACGTAATCACGCCAGATACCACGCAAGGCGATGGTTTGCTAAGCGCTGATTATGGCTCCTATGGCTTTCATCGCATTAAGCTTAAAGAAGGGAAAGACTTCGGTAGTAGCGGTGTAGGTATTGCAGCTAGCGTAACTCGCGACACCGGTTACAGAGATGAAGAAGGCGTGGACCAAGAGAAAGTCTCGCTTCGCCACCGGATTGAGTGGGATAACACGGTTATCACAAGTGGACTTACCTATACCCATTTAGATCAGGAAACGGCTGGATACATAGTAGGATTTGAAAGTTACAAAGACACGCAATTAGCCAAAAGCAATCCTAATCCCGAGGCGTTTCGAAAGGCAGAAAGTTTCAGGTTGTGGAGTAAACTAGACACCACTTTTAATGGCGGTCACGCCCTTTCAATTACACCTTATGTACGTAACCAAGATATGCGTTTTCGCATGCACTTTCTGCCTGGAAAGCCTCTTGAAACGAATGCGCAACAAGGGTTTGGTGTACTGTCCCAATTCAACTACGTTATCAATGACAGCCTAAGTGCAGATATGGGGTTAGACCTTGAGTATACAGAAGGTGAGCTCACCCAATCTCAAGACAGCATTACCGAAGGCTCTGCGTTCTTGGTGGAAACCATACCCGTAGGTAAGCACTACGATTATGATGTAGACGCTACCTTGCTCGCACCGTTCTTTACTTTTAACTGGGAAACTGAGCGTTGGGCTATTTCTGCTGGCGGGCGTTTTGAGTCCATGAAATACGACTACACCAACAATATGAACGTAGGTCGTGTACGTGAAGATGGCACAGAGTGTGGGTTTGGCGGCTGTAGATATTCCAGGCCTGCAGATAGTGAAAATAATTTTGATAACTTCAGCCCCAAACTCTCAATTCGCTATCAATTAAATGAGCAAACTCAGTTGTTTGGAGGTGTTGCAAGAGGGTATCGCGCCCCTCAGGCTACCGAGCTGTATCGTTTGCAGCGTGCGCAGACTGTTACTGATCTTGACTCGGTATCGGCCGATAATATCGAAGTGGGCGTTACAGGTACGCTATTTGACGGCAGCTATACGCTAAGCCTTTACAGCCTGCAAAAAGATAACGTTATCTACCGCGACAGTGACTTTTTCAATGTGAGTAACGGCGAAACCTGGCATAGAGGCGTAGAGCTAGCCTTTGACCAAAAGCTTAGCGAGTCGCTGCGCTTAGACTTTGCTGGTACGTATGCCAGGCACACTTATGAACATAGTCAACTTTCAGGTGAGCAAGATATCAAAGGTAATGATATCGACACTGCGCCCAAGCTTCAGTTTAACACTCGATTAAGCTTTGATGTGTCGAAATCGGTACAAACTCAATTAGAGTGGCAGCATGTTGGACGCTATTTTACCGACGCTGAAAACCTAAACGAGTACGAAGGGCATGATTTAGTTCATGCTCGCGTGAGTTACAGTGTGAGTGACGATATTACGCTGTATGCGCGAGTGAATAACCTATTTGATACGGACTACGCTGAGCGCGCTGATTTTACCAGTTTCACTGGGCCGCGTTATTTTCCTGGGCGCCCTCGGAACTACATGATTACGGCGTCGTTTGCCTTATAAGCTTAAATAGATATGTGTAATAGATGACTATTAGTCCCAGAAATACAGACTATTGCCGTGATCCGCTTGTACCCCGCAAGCTTCAGGCGTAGTCTGTAGCCATCAGCATGGGTTTCAGTCATGCCATGTATAGCGCTTTTAACGGTAAGGCGGTATAGGTGGAATGATTGTTAATAGGTATACCCATGCAAAAAATAGTAATTGTTGGTGGCGGTGCTGGTGGTCTTGAATTAGCCAGTCGCTTAAGCCGCACCCTCGGGAGAAAGAAACAAGCCGAAATTACCCTTGTCGACCGCAGTCGAACCCATATCTGGAAGCCGCTCTTACATGAAGTGGCAGCTGGTGTAATTGATAAACATTCAGACGGTGTGGACTACGCAATTCACGCTGCGGCTCATCACTATCGTTTCCAATTAGGTGAAATGTGCTCGCTTAACGCGCAAGCGCAATCCATAACCTTGTCGCCTTTAATCGACGAAGAAGGGATGCAGGTTTTGCCCGAACGCGAGATTCAATATGACCAGTTAGTGCTGGCTGTTGGCAGCGTGAGCAATGATTTCGGGACACCTGGTGTTGCTGAGCACTGCTACTTTCTCGACTCGTTAAAGCAAGCTGAACGCTTTCACAGAGCGCTACTTAACCAGCTTATCCGAATTAATCAACAAGAAGACAAAGACGCCAAAATTAAAGTCGCTATTGTTGGTGCGGGGGCGACGGGCACGGAGCTGGCAGCTCAGCTTCACCACGTAGCGAATTTGTCGAAGGCTTATGGCATGCCAGAGATGTCTGCTTCTCGCCTAAAAATTTCTATAGTAGAAGCGGGCGATCGAATTTTACCGGCACTGCCTGAGCGTATAGCGAACTCTGCAAGAAAAGCGCTGCATAAGCTGGGTGTAGATATTAAAGAGCAGACCATGGTGGCTGAAGCCGATGCTAGAGGGTTGATCACCAAAGACGGTGGGCGCATTGATGCTGATTTAATGGTGTGGGCTGCAGGCGTTAAAGCGCCAGACTTCATAACAAAGCTTGAGCTTTTTGAAACAAATAGAGCGAACCAGATCCTTGTTGATAAGCAGCTTCGCAGTACAACGCAGCGAAATATCTGGGTGTTGGGTGATTGCTGTGGCTTTCAACAAGAAAATGGCAAGTGGGTACCGCCTCGGGCGCAGTCGGCTCACCAAATGGCAGATATTGTTGCACATAATATTACGTCGCTATTTACCCAAAAAGACACCAAAGATTTTACTTACAAGGACTATGGTTCCTTGGTTCACTTAAGTAAATACAGCACGGTGGGAAGCTTGATGGGCTCGTTATCTAACAGCAGTATGTTTATCGAAGGGCGCTTAGCTAAGCTGGTATACGTCTCTTTGTATAATATGCACCAATTTGCGGTACACGGGAAAATTAAAGGGGCCCTGAAGCTCCTTGTTAAAAAATTAAGTCAGGCCATCAGTCCTAAGCTGAAGCTTCACTAACTACCGACGAATAAGAAAGCCCCTAAATTGGGGCTTTTTTAATGCTCATTTTACTTCAACCGCTTTTCCAAAAAAGCCGTTCGAGCGTCTAGTCTGTAAAAAAGCATCGTTTAATGGTCGATAAAATACGCTAAACCCCTCTACTAAATGCGTTAAATAATCTTATAGTTTAAATAGGAAGTTTGAGAAATAGCTTCTAGCTTTACCTTGTTTTATTGGTTGAGGAAGTACCCTTTGCGCGTGTCATACGTTTTGCTGGCGTTTATGTTGCCAGCGCTATTTTCATCACTGATTACCGTCTCTGTTTCGGGAGAGGAAAGAAGTGTTCGAAATATGGCGAGCCAAGGAAATAGCGCCAGTGAGTTTTCAACCCTTATTAGCAACTGTGAAAGCGGTACTTATGAAGTATCTGATGATGATATTGATGATGGCCTTCCTGCATTTAATATTATCAGCAGCGTCGAGAAATACCGCTTTTCAGCCAAGAAAACAGTTGATGCAAACGCCTCTAACAAGCTGCGCGCCAACATCATTCGAGGACCGCCTTCTTTCACTTAATCACTTTAAAAAACTTATTTTTTTACTTTTGATTAGGAGAAAGGTATGCACGCCTTAAATCTATATAAAACCGAATCTATTGATACACTGGCATGGCCGGTTGTTGAAAACACTATTACCGTTAATTCATCTGCCATGGCTGTTTTCACAGACTTTAAGCAGCACCTACCACATGTTCTAGATGCCCGAACACCCGCGACAAAAGTAGAGTCGATTATGCGTCAATCTCATGTTCGTATGATGCTGGTGGTGAACAGTGAAAATCGTTTCATTGGGATTATTACCAGTCATGATGTAGGTGAACAGCAAATCATACAACGTTTAAGCGAGCTTAAAGTCAAACGCGAAGAATTAACGGTTCACGATTTTATGCGCCCTAAAACGTCGCTCATGTCTTTTGACTATACTGAGCTAACGCATTCATCGGTGGGTGATGTGATAGAAACGCTTAAAGATTATGGGCAACATCACTGTCTTGTGATGGACAGAGACAGTCACGAAGTTCGGGGTGTTATCAGCGTGAGCGATATTGCTAGAGAGCTGCGGTTGCCGCTGGATATTCAAGGTCGCCCTACATTTGCGGAGTTGATCACAATTCTTGCGGCATAAACTTCACATTTATAGCATCTATAATATTTTTCGCATTCAATAAATTTTGAACCATACTTTTACTACGCGTTGTACATAACACCGCGTAGTAAAAGGTACTAATCTCATACAGTATCTGAATATGTGCTATTCAATAATTTGCTGGAATAATTAGGTGGTTTAAATGCGGTACGCTCATGGTGAATTTATTGTAACTCGGTGTGGTGACGCCGTCGTAACACAAGCCTACGGACCTTGGAATCAGGAGTGTGTAAAAAGCTTTGGTAAGGAATATCGCACCAGCGCGGAAGGGTTATTTGGAAAGGTGTGGTGTAACATTGTTTGCGTTACTGGAGAGTCACTATTAATACCGGATGCAGAAGCGCTGCTGCGCGAGCGTACGGCGGCAATGCAACCTTTGGGGTTGACCCACATAGCGGTTGTATTAGGTGACTCGACGGCAAAGGCAACGACCAAAGGTCAACTCAAACGTGTGTACAACGGGCTCAATGTCGAATTTACGTTTGTTGAATTTATTGAAAATGCAGTTAAGTGGATGCAGGACTACGGTTTTAACATAGATTCAGAAGGCATTTCATCGCATCTAGCAAAAGTAGCATCGAAGTAACTCTCTCAATTTCATAAGCACTACTAACTTGGTATGTATTTCGCACAGTAGCTTGCAAAGAGTTAAAAGTATCTCCATCAAAATTGTTCGATGAAAGAGGCGAAATTATGAATAGATCACCATTTCCTACCAGTGTAGTAACCAAAGCATTCACTTGGGCTTATCAAGAACTTGGGTTAAATGTAAAGCAAGCTTCTGAAATATTAGGTATTTCTCCTTCATCTCTTGCGCAAACTACCTTGCTTGGTTTTGAAAGCGGCACAGCGGAGTACCGAAAGCAACTTGCATTTATTCGTATGTATCATTTACTCATCTCATTGTCAGAAGGGGACAGTGAACAAATGAAAGCTTGGTTTAGTAGCTACAATATTACGCTTGAATCGAGCCCTCTTGAGATGTGTAAGGAATACGATGGTATTGAGCGTGTGGCTGACCAGCTGCGTAAATTAAAACAGACTGAATCTGGCAGACAAAACGCGCTGGCTATTGTTGAGCTTTCTCACAATGCTCACACTTCAAAAATGGACGCTGTGTTTCATTAGTCGGCTTGTCGCGCTTTACCGTCAATCTCGACAATAAAATCTGCACAGATTTGCGCCTGAGTAATGGGTATCATGTGACCAGCGTCAGGAATTACTTTATGTTCAGCCGAGTCTATTGCCGAAGTGACAGCTTCGATATGCTCACTTGGCTTTAAAATAGTGTCCTTTTCACCATATAAGACGCCTACAGGACATTGGATTTCGCCATAAGATGACTGTTGTCTATGCAAACTGCCTTGTGCAGAGACAGTGTCTCGGCTTCCTTCATAAAAACTGCGAGAGTGAAGCGCAAGCAAACCACCTCCTTCAACAGAGAATGAAGCAGGCACAGGTTCTGGGTGAAAAATTTGCGCTACTTGCTTTCTACCCAACTTTGCTCTTAACGGGCTGGCGATGGTTTTCGCTACACTATTGCGCACGAATTCATTAGGTATATACAGTACGGAAAGTGGGCCTGCACCACCTTTAAGTGGCGTAGTTAACGGGCATAGCAATGACACAGAAGTGATTTTTTCAGGCGCGTCTATAGCCATTCTTAATGCAATACCCCCGCCCATCGAGTGACCCGCAATACTCGCTTTTTCAATGCCCTCTTTTTCCATCCATTCTAATAACATTTTGCTTTGCTGCTCAAAGCTGGCTGATGTGGTTTTGTATCGACTAGAAAAGCCGCTTCCAGGGCGGTCTACGGAATAAACCGTGTAATGCTGCGCGAGGGTTTTGGCTAATTCATTAAAGTTGTTACTATTGCCCAGTAAGCCGTGGATTAATACGAGTGATGGCCCATTTCCTTGTTTTTGCCAGTGAATAATTCCTCCCTCGACAGGAGTAAGCTTTCCCGAAGGCCTAAACGATGACTCTATGCTACTATCCATTTTTGCAGTAAACCAAATAAGACCTACAAAGATACAAATAACGATAAGTAAAATAGTCAGCATGCTGTGTTTCCAAGATAGGGGATAAATTAACCTATCGGGTTACCTTTTAACGGTCAAGTAAGCGATGAGTTATAGTCGCAAGTCATTAGCGTGATAAAGACGCAGTAAAAATAATACGCCATGCGACTAAGAGTATAGGAACTGATGTGGAATTAAAGATAACTAGCTCTATCTCGATAGATGAGGACGAAGCCGAACTTCAGGCTATTCGCGCTCAAGGTAGCGGCGGGCAAAACGTCAATAAGGTAAGTAGCGCAATCCATCTGCGATTTGATATCAATAAGTCGACGTTACCCGACAAGCTTAAAGCCAAATTACTGAATGCGAAAGATAGTCGCGTTACTAACGAAGGCATTTTTGTACTTAAAGCACAAAATTTTCGCACTCAAGAACAAAATAGAGAAGATGCATTAGCGCGCCTTGTCGCGTGGATAAAGGCGGCAACCGTAGAACAAAAGCCGCGTATAAAAACTAAGGTAAGCCGAGCAGCTAAAGCCCGTCGTTTAGATGTAAAAAAACAACAGGGCGCGAAAAAATCTATGCGTAAGAAAGTGGAATTTTAAGCAAAACTACTCTAAAGTATTAAGCCTGTTAGATGTCATTTCGCAAGACAACGGAAAATTCTTACAATAATAAATGAATGTGTCTTGTGCTTGTGCTAATTATTGGAACTTAGGGAAGCATACAAAGTGACGCGTTCGAACGTAATTCCTATGGTGCTATTTGCAGCCATAGTAGTTTCGCTTGGGATTAATACACCGCAAGCCGCAAACGAGATTATTGCTCGTTTGTTCAACAAATCTATATCTAATACCGAGCTTCAGCCTTCTCAGGAGGATGTTGATCGTTTTCAGTCAATTCTCACTGACAAATCAGAAAAAGAAGTTCGCGATATTTTGGCGCAACGAGCGCTTGGTAATAAAATTACTGAATCTGTACTTTCGGATTTCGCAGATAAAAACGCTATAGAGCCCAACGACAGCGAAATTCAGTCTGCTTATTCCGTTATTAAGCTATGGACCGTTGACTTAGATAGTGATGGCACTTATCAAGATGAAGAACTAGAGCGTTACCGTCTTGCAATGGCTGAAGGTATGGCAAAAAGCTGGAAAGTATCTAAAGCGCTGTATGAAGCCTATGGTGGTGATGTGGTTTTTCAACAAGACAACCCTTTAACACCTGTAGGTGCCTACCAAAAACTGTTTGAGCAGTATCGAGAACAAGGTGAGTTTGTCATTTACGACCCTGTCTTCAAAGCCGCGTTTTGGAGTTCGGTAAAAATGAAATATGCTAAAACTTACGACCCAGATAATATAGATTTTTCACTTCCCTGGTGGGAAAAGAGCATGACTGCTTCAGAAAAATAGTTCGAAAAGCCCTGTTTTTACAGGGCTTTTTTATTCTTTGCGAAAAAATAACTCCTCAGCGGAATAAAACCTTCCATCTAATCGTTATCTCAGTGTCCTTTATGAACAACGGAGATAATCGGATGAAAAAGTTAAATACTGCAATTGCATTGGCTTTAGGTATGGCGTCAACGTCGGTGTTGGCTCAAGAAGCAACCTTTTCGGCAAACGTTTCAGCTAATGCTTCAACGTCTACATCAGTTTCTCTAACAAATGGTGCAAACGCACAATCTGCTGCTCAATCAAGTATGCAGACATCGGCACAAGGCGACACAGTTACTCCAAGCCAAATGTCTACCGAAAGTTCTGCTAATGCTAGTGGACAGCTATTGGCAAGCCACACAGGCACTGACTTATCAAGCGGGCAAGAATTGAATCAAGCTCCTGAAGTCAATACCGAAGAAAGCACTGAAGGCAGCTCAGATCAAGCAGCGGCAAATGAAGTAGCACAAACGACTACTTCAAACACTAACCTCTTGGCAAATAGCGCTCAACAGCTGTCTACAAACGCAACATCTTCACTGGTTTCTAACTCGCAGGCTTCTCTTGAAGGCGTTGTTTCAGCGACATCAGACACGGCGAATTTAATGACAGCATCGGTGACAGGAACGCTTACGGGTAACGTGTCTGGTTCGACTTCAGCTTTGTCGTCAGCATTAGGATCTGTTGAACCGAATGTACAGCCAGAAGGTGAAGTGGAAAATGCTGCAGCAAGCACGGCTTCGGGAGCCGCTCAAAGTGCAGTAGAGGGAACCGTGACCAACACAGTAACGGGTACGGTGACCAATACTGTAACTGGCACTGTCGCTACCGCCGTCGAAGGGGCGATTGCTGCAACGGTAGCAAGCAATGTAGGAAATACGGTAGAGAGTACAGTCGAAAGCACTGTAGCGAACACTGTAGAAAGCACGGTAGAGGCATCGGTTGCAAACACTGTGGAAAGCACAGTAAACGATAACGTTGCTTCAAATATCTCGGGTGCATTAGGTCTTTAACGTATGGGCCTCAACGGTTAGGAGGAGGGAGAGCTCCCCTCCTAACTTCCTCGTACAACCCATTCATAGTTGAAAACACCGAGTTTCACTTTCTCTGTAGTAGGTAGTAATAATGAAAACCCCACCACTTCAACGTTCACTCAAGAAAATTTTATTTACCCTGGATAGTCGCAAATGCATCGGTCTTGCTACGGTTACCGCATTAATAGCCAGCAGTGCAGCCTATGCAAGCAACGACAGTCAGTCAAAAGTAACTAATGATGCAAGAAGTGCGGATGAAGAGAAGCAAGCGATCTCGTTTTCAGGCTCTGGTTATGTAGGCTATCGCCACGATAGTAACGTAAGTGTCAGTGAGCTGGACACAAATTCTAATGTGGACGACAGCGCTGTACAGTCAAAAGCACTGTTAAAAGTTTCAGTGAAGCCAACGGATAAGTGGGAAAATGAGCTCTCGATAAGTCAGGCAAATACCAAATACCAAACCCTCAGCGAATTTAATCTCGGGCTTACCAACTTATCTGCAAGCACTAAGTATACGTTAGACTTTGCAAAACTAGGTGCGCATTACTATCACGCCAGCGCTACGCTTGATGGGCGTGATTTCCTTACCTATCAACAATATGGTTTGTCTGCGGGGAAACTTTTAGGACAGAGAACTTATTTACGTATTAGTAGCGACCTTATCGACAAGAAGTTTGAGAACACCCCAGAGGACACACCAATTCGTGATAGTGAAGCTGTTGCCGTACGCAGTGACCTGTTTTACTTTTTTGAAGGGGAAGATTTTTTTCAAATTGCCCTTAAATACCAAAATGAAGATGCGCAGGACAATGCGTTTGATTATACAGGGAAGGGCATTGACCTTGCCTACACTTATCCATTTACGGTGTTTAGTAAGCCGCTTGAGTTCAAGGTTGCTTACCAGCTAGACGTGCGCGATTACGCTTCAGAACAAGATGGAGGTATAGGCAGGGAAGACGACAGGCACCTTGTTGAAATGAGTGCAGACTACGCCGTTTATGATCATGTGGATATCAAATTGTCTACCCAATACGGAGACTTTGCTTCTACAGTCGATGGAGCAAATTACCAAGAAACTATTGCCGAGTTAGGCATTAACGTTCATTTCTAGTGAACGTTAATGCCAATATGAATAGGGCTGTATTTTAAGGCAGTACGCCGAAGCCGAATACCTTGTCCCGTCCGGGGCTACCAGCATCTAAAGCTATTTTCTGCATTTTTAATAAGGCGGCGTGTCTTTGCTGCTCTGTGCGGAAAAAGCAGGCGTACAGCGCAGTGGCACGAGGGGAAGCCATTGAGGTTCCTGTTTGCCTAACCTTTTTTCCATTAGGGTGTGCGGCATCAACCGATACGCCAAATGCAGCGAAATCTACATAGTCACCTTGGTTGGCCCATCTGTATATTGCATGCGATTTATCCACTGCGGTTATGCCAAGTGTCTCTGGGTAGGCTGCAGGATATAAGGGTAAAGAGGCTGGCCCTTCGTTACCTACAGCTGCAATAACTTGTATGCCGTTTGTATCTAACTGTTGTATAACACGCGCTAAAATAGGATTGTCGGGCCCTGCAAGGCTCATGTTTATGGCATCAACCTGCTGTGATGCTAAATAGTTAAGGCCTTCAATTAACGACATAAGCGTTGCACCTTGGCTAACACTATTGCGCGAGTAAAATACACTAGCGTTAAATACTTGGCTTGACTCAGGTAGCGACGCCGCTATTAAGCTTGCTACTGCTGTACCGTGATCTGAGGAAAAGGCTACGGTATTTTCTTGGGAAGATGGCTGCCCTATAATTTTTCCATCACCTTCACTGCTCATATTGCTATCTTGATCATGCTCATTCTTCTGGCTTTGACCAACAATAAAAGAGGCTTGTTTTAGGCTAATGTGCGACAGCATTGGGTGGGTAGACACAACATGGGTATCAACCATCCCGATGCGCAAGGGTGTCGAACAAGATTCAAATTTTTGCGGTGATACTTTTGACTCATGTTTAAGCTCTGGTTCGCTTTTGTTCGTAGCCACTTCGTTTTGGGATAAGTAAATATGATTACGTCCTATTTGAGACTGCAGGTTTTTGGGTAAGCTGTTGCGAATATACGACACTTCATCTTCATCCCCTGTTACCTTTACTTTATAAAGCCACTGAGAGAGTGCAGGTAAAAACTGTGCCTCTAGTATTTCTATATTCGTGCCATTGAAATATGCTTTATCGGCTTCCTCACCTATAAAAAGCCACTCCTTTTCAACGGCAAGAAAACCATTTTCTAACCTAACTTCTTTGATAATTTTCTGACCCGACGCAGATAATATAGTCGTGGCCGTAGGAGCAACAAATTGGGGGGCGGGGACCTTGCCAACAACGCCTGAAGCCATTGAAGATAGGCCTCTGGCGCCATCGATAGACGTTTGCACCTTTCGTCTTGCTTCCTCTCGAATGCTCTTCAATTCCGAGGGCGCTCTATCAATTATTGGGCGAACCGGTGGAACCACTTGATTCAATGTTCCTGTAAGTTGCGCTTGGGAGATAGATGCTGCCAACAAGCCTGCTATCCCGACAAAGAGTGTGTACTTCATTTTGCTACCTTACTGAATACATGGGAGCAGTTCAGTGCCTTGAGAAGGAATGGCATAAATTGTGCCATGGTCATAAATAGAGTCTAAGTCACTGCTGCCATTTTATGTAGTGACGAATAGAAAGAAGAAAAATTCCGCTGAGTGTCGAAGAAGGGCTGATAACCTAAATTCACAAAAGCTTGAAATAAATTGTTATTCAACGGAATAAAAATACTCGTGGCTCGTTAATAGAGTATTGATAACGGAAATCTTCACGAAGGTACATGAAAATGAAAGATGAGTTGACCGAACTCGTCCCGTCATTACGAAAGTTTGCATACTCATTGACGGGTAACATACATGATGCTGATGATTTGCTTCAGAACACGCTAGAACGATTATTGAGTAAACCCATCCCTGAGCAAGTTACACTAATGGCATGGGCATTTAGAGTGTGCCGAAATTGCTGGATAGACGAATACAGGGCGAAGAAAGTGAGAACTAACGCTAGCGATACCCTTTCATATGAAGCGCAATCAGCAAATGATCATGTAGATATGGATGAAACGGTAACCCACTCTATGACATTGAAGCAGGTTTCAAGCGCCATGGATGAACTGCCTTGTGAGCAAAGAGAAACCCTCTCTTTGGTGGCAGTACAGGGAATGAGTTATGCCGACGCATCTGAAGTTTTACAGGTGCCAGCAGGGACTATAATGAGCCGTCTTGCCAGAGCCAGAACAAAAATATCAAAATTACTAAACGGGCAAAATGAGGTGCTATCGTGATCTTATCTGACGAAAAACTCTCTGCTTTCTTAGATGGAGAGCTTGATGCTGGAGAAATGGATACGGTTCGCGAGGCGATAGCACATGACGTAACGGTTTCTGACCGTCTTGCCGCACTTGCAGAAGTAGACAGAGTAGTAAAAGTGGCTGCAGAAAAGGCGACTGCAGTTGCGCTCCCTAAAGAAATCGTCGCGCTTTTGAGTGATGAAAGTCGCTTAAGTGAGAAAAGCGCAATACAGGGGCGTAGTAAACGTTTAAATGGAGAGGACTCAGCAAACCAAAGCACAGCGGAAAATGTGAGGCCGTTTCCTCAAAAAATGAATACAGCTGATGGCGCAAGCGGTGGACAAGCAAAGTGGAAAGGAGTTTCTTCAATTGCTGCCATAGCTGCAAGCGTGGCGGTTTTAGCTGGTTTGGTATTCTTTAATCAACGAGGTGCTGATACTTCACAACCTTCACACTGGGCTAATGTGTCGTCTGTGCTCGACAGTAATTTGAGTGGAGAGACTACCTCGTTTGAATCTGGCATAACCGTAACGCCTAAACTGTCTTTTTTAAACACTGACTTCAACTTTTGCCGACAGGCTGAAGTGACGTCTCAAGATGAACTAAATGTAATGATAGTTTGTAAAGACAAGCAAGGCGGCTGGCAACTTGCGGCCAGTAAGTTGGATGAGTTAGGCGCAAATACGGGGCAATATCAGACGACTACTAGCGCCAAACTGTTAGAAGATAAGTTAGATATGATGATGGCGTCCGCGCCATTAAACCGAGAGCAAGAAAAAAACGCAATTGAAGCAACTTGGCTAGCTGAGAAAGCCGAAGGAGTAGATGATGAAAACTAAAATTATGTTAGTACTTGCGGTATTGATTATGGCGGGCTGTGCAAGTCAACCTGATTATAGACAAGCAGATAAAGGCGGTTTTGGTTACAACGAAAGTAAGTTAAGTGATACCCAATACCGCGTACATTTTAAGGCAAAAGGAACAGATAAAGGGAAAGCCATGGACTATGCGATGTTGCGCGCTGCTGAGCTAACCCTACTGGAAGGCTATGACTGGTTTGTCGTTACCGACCGCGAAACCTTAGTAGACAAAGAAACGGTGCAGACCACGCCAACTACCGGCTTTAGCCAACGTTACGCACGCGTCACTGACTGTGGTGTACTAACTTGCCGTACGTCTTATCACCCCACTAGCCAATTTGAAACCGGAGTGTTTGTCGGGGGCTCTCAAAAAAGTGAAATCGAGAGTATTCTAAGCATAGAGCTGGGTAGAGGCACTCGGCCTACTTCGGCAACCAGTTTTGATGCTAGAGAAGTACGTGAAAATCTACAGCCGAAGGTAGATGAGTAAGTTATTTTTATCACTTGGAGCCGATAAGAAACGGCTAATAGATGGGCAAGCTTATCTTATTAGCCCGCCACAGCATTAGTCTTTAATACTGCATTAAAAACAAACAAAAAAGGCCACAACATTATGTTGTGGCCCTTTAGAATTTGCGATAACAAAAGCTAATATCTGTTAAAAACATTGCCTTTGTTTAATTACCTTAGGGTAAATATAAATTATTAATTGAAGTAAGCGTCTACTTCTTTTTCAGCCTCGTCGCGGCTTTTGCCGTATTCCTGCTGAATCTTACCTACTAATTCTTCACGGCGACCGTCAATTACATCTAGGTCATCATCAGTAAGCTTACCCCATTTCTGTTGTACCTTACCCTTCATTTCTTTCCAATTACCTTCAATACGATCATTGTTCATAACGTGCTCTCCTTATCCAAACAATTGGTTGAGAAAACTGACGAAAAAACTTGCCAGTTATACAAATAGCAGCAAATGGCATTCCATGTCATAGATCTTTGATTATCATGAATATTATCTGGGTGCGTAATCAATGAAACGGAATTTTTAATGCAGAATTTACAAACAGTTGCAAACACTACAGAACAACAGGTAAGGGATTAGGCTAAGTTTTTGGCAAAGGCTTCACTATCCTGTCTCTTTTCTATTTTATGCTGGTCTTCACTTCGACCTTTCTTCCAATAGCTACTGATATACAAACTGTCGTGAGCCAACGCTTTTTCATCCCTAAGCCATGTGCGGATAGCTCGCATATCTGAAAATTCACACGCAACCCAAACTGAAGGATTGCCTCCCAGCCAATCTAGCTGTGTAAGACTATGGGGCAGAGACTGTTCATAAACCCATTCCACCTTAACCCCTTCAGGCTTTTCAAGCTCAACTGCATCTTGTTGATCTTGAATTTTAATTACAGCATAGCCTTTGGCATGAGAGGGTAAAGCCGCAAGATGATTTCTTATACTGGGAAGAGCGGTCATATCGCCTGCTAGTAATACCCAGTCATAATCATCGTTTAAGCCTTTGCTTGAGCCTGGACCTGCTATTATGATTACGTCACCAGGTTTAGTACTTGTAGCCCATGCTGAAGCAGGCCCTGTTTTTCCGTTATCTGCGTGAATAACCATATCCAAAATCATTTCAGGCTTATCCGCATCAAAGTGAGCAACCGTATAAGTGCGCATTGCTACTTGGTCGATATCTGTAGGTTTGTTGAGCGGATTTCCGTTTTTATCGAACATAAGCTTTACATAAGCACCCGCCCCTACGGCAGGGAAAGTGCGGAGATCTTCACCACCTAAAAAGACGCGCTGCATAGTAGGGGTTATACGAACAGATTGTGTCACAACAGCTTGGCGGGGTTGGGGTTTAGGCATTAGGTTCTCCTTAAAAATCTAAGGGGATTTTATTTGATAATAGTTCTCATTACCATTTCTTTAGGTGGAACGATAACGTTTGTTAAATTCTATTTTTTAGATTAAAGGGAAGATATTTAAAATACTGGCTTCAATTGATAGATAAGCACAGCGAAGTGGGGGTTATTTGAAAGTACTTATGTGAAAAATAGCAGGCAAAAGAAAAGGGGCTAAGAAGCCCCTTAAAAAACCACAACATAACTTGGAAAACACATTTACACACCACAAAGACGCACACTCAACGACTTCATGTATTAAGTAAGATAGCCCAATCCCGAAAAGGTTCCGCATTTTTAAAAATAATTGGTAAAAAAATAAATACCTTTGAAAAACAATTATGAAACTACAGGTGCGCACCTGTGATGCTAGTCTTTAAATCTTATCTGTGGCGGCTAGTTCTTTGCAGCGCTACATAGACTACACAAGAGGTGACGGCAATTAGCACTGACGCTACAGCGAAAGGTAAGGCAATATTAACTTGATATACAACTGCTGCGAGTGGTGGCCCTATAACATAGCCCATGGCGGTAGTGGCTGTAATTAACCCGGTAATGGTCGCTTGTTGAGAAGGCGCGCAATAGGTTGTTGCCGCTGCTGCTAATGATGGGTAGGCCATACCCATACCTAGCCCCATCAAAGCCATGGCAATATAAAGCACAAACAATGAATGTTGAAGGAACAGTAACAAGTACGCCAACCCCAATAGAGGAAGTGCGAGAGTGATCATTGTTTCTTTACTTAAACGCCCTTTTTGTACCCAACCAAATTGTGCGGTGAGAGAGGCTGCGGCGCTGACCATCATTGCAAAACCCACCTGTCGAGCAGCTTCAACGGGCGTGTAATGATAAAAATCGATAAAAAAGAAGCCTAGCGACTGCTGCATCATTGCCATAGCGCAAAACACGCAAATACATGCAGCAACAAACACATACGGCACTTTGGTGGGTGCTTGATTGTCTTTGCTAGCATGCACAGCTGCCTGTTGCTTAGATAAAGGGGGTAAAACTGGCAGCTTAAAATACACCAGTGCCAGTGCTAACAAGGTTAATAGAACAATACTGTACAGCGGAGCTAATAAGCCGAAACCCACCAATAACCCAGCGTAAGCTGGACCGACAATTTGCCCGACATTGCTTGCAGAGGTCACTTTACTAATAGCACTTACCCGAGCCTTCGGTGAACTTATAGCGACAGCGTAACCTACAGCAGAGGGGGGCGTTGCCGACATAATGGTAGATTGCAAACTGCGACTTATCAGTAGCGCTAGGAATAAGTTTGTACCACTGATAATGCCAGAAAACCCTGCCATCCACGCGCTAGCAAAGGCAAAGGTACCTAAGCTATAGCCAGTAAGGCCCACCATTAGTATTCGTTTGAACCCTGCACGCTTTGCTACTTTGCTCCATACATTAGTGCCAAAGGCGAAAATAAGGGCGGAGCTCGACATGATTGTTGCTATATGAAACTCTGAAAGGTTGGCTTGTCGCCCCATCGAGGGAAGCGTGGTTAGCATGACGCTTTGACCGACAGATGTAGCTAGCAATGCACAGAAGAGAACTTTAAAAACAACAGTAGATGCGGATGGCGATAACACGCAGGTAGCTCTTTATCTATGCGAACTGGTATTGTTTATATTATCACAGTTGAGGATAAAAAAATGCCCGCCAAAGGCGGGCCAAAATCAGAGGTATGTAAAGGCCGGGATGGGCCTTTGAGGGGAGAGGAATGTCGTCGGGTGACAACTCACTAATAATATCGACGACATTACCAGTGTCCTCACTATGGTTTCGCTGAAGCAACACACACGTACTTCAACGAATCCAAATAGGGTCAACAATCCCTTGCTGCACGAGACATCACTGTCAGTGCTTGCGATGTAGGCACTCAGAGCTTGTTTACAATCCTTATGAAACAAGAGCCATGCGTCCTGCGAGTTTATCTAGGTTATCTTTTACCTAACCTCATCATCGACCAGCAATTTAACGAATGCTCTACAGGTATCCTTCAATTTCAAACACTGACTCATCCATTCATCCTTGGTAACCATTCCATATGCTTCCTATGTCGTCACCTTCAGTCTTTGATATTTACGTAATCTGGCCTCTCCGTCGCTAAAGCCGTCCTGGCTACAAATTAAGTTCTGCGTTTATCCGTTAGTCTAATGTATGCGTGATCTGTGCCAATCTTTTTTTTATGGGGTTGGGGTGTTTTAACTTGTTGATATTGAAAGGTTATTGTCGTTATCTTTGACGCTTTTATAAAAAACGTATTTTGCATGTGAGATACGGCTATGTAGTTTTTTCCCATTAATGTGTATCAAATTACAAACATTTAATTACAGCGGTTTTATCTCTGCCAGTTTCTTTGGCTTCATAAAGGGCTCTGTCTGTATCTTCTAAAATGGCAGTAGCGCTTTGCGCGGACTCAATTACTTTTAATCCTGCTGAGAATGTTAATTTAATGTCTGCACAGAGTTGACTTGCAGAGGCTATTTTTAGCGTCTGACGGAAGCTATCAAGCTGTTTGTAAATTTGGTCTTCTTTAGCGCAATGGAATATAAACAGAAACTCTTCACCTCCTAACCTGCCCATATCGACGTGTTTAGTAAAAAGCTGTCGCGCAGTGCGAGCGAATAGGCGCAATGCATCATCGCCCATTTTGTGACCATAGTTATCATTGATAGATTTGAAGAAATCGATGTCTAACATTGCTACGTAAAATTTTTCGTTAGCCGCTTCAAAGGTGGCGAGAGATCCTTCCAGTAACTCTAGAATTTTGACCCGGTTATAAAAGCGGGTTAATGCATCGGTAGTAGCAAGCCGCTCTAACCTTTTTTGGTAACGCGCACGCTTAATGTAGAGTAAAAACAGTAGTAAGCTAAGTATTAGACATAACCCAGTGATTACAGCCAGTAAAAAGTTTCGTTGCTGGTTAAGCGCAAGCTTTTCTTCTTGTAATTGAGTGATAGCTTTTAAGTCGCTATTTTCTGCCTGAATTTCGTCTAGTTCGTAAAGCGTTCGTATTATTTGCTCACGCGACTTATCTAGTGATTCGGTTATTTTCTTATTTAATTCAATGTAGTGCTTGAGTGCGTCTATCGTATCTTGCTCGTTGCCAAACCTCTCAAGAATAGACAGTTTAAGATAAGCGGCTTCCAAATGGGCAACGCCTGCTTCTGCGCTCGCTATTACCTCTTCTGCAAGCCTAACCATCTCTAATGCCTCTGTTTTGTCTCCGCTGGACAGCGCCAGACGAGAAAGCGCTATAAGCGAGTTAAAGTAAATAGTAGTAGAGTCTAAATCACGGGCTAGGTCGCTTGCTTCTTCAAATAAAAGGCGAGCGGCGCTGGCTGCCTCAGAGGTATTCCCTTGCACTAACAACATTTCCCCTTTGCCGAGTAGGGCTTTGGCTAGTAGGAGGGAGTTATTGTTTTTTCTTGCAATCTCTATGGCTAATTCAAAAAAGCGCGCGGAGTCTTTATAGTTTGAAAGCCCTAGCTCTGTTCGAGCAAGCTTTTCTGCTACCCGACTTTGATTAACAGTGTTTTTCTTTTTAACCGCAAATTCATAAGCTTCGTTTAAATATGCTTTTGCTTCTTCGAATTTAGACTGCTGCAAATAAATAGTGCCTATCAGACCAGCAATATGAGAGGGGGGGACTTGTGTCTTGAACTGTGTAGCTAATTCATAAGCGGAGAGATAGTTATCAAGAGCAAGCTTAGGTTCTTCAATATTTTCAAAAGTAGTACCTAGTGTCATTAATACGCCAATATTCAATTGTATTACGCCGTGGTTCATAGACCACTGCTTAACGGCGTTGAGCAAGCTAATCGATTCTTGTATTTCGCCTTTGCGTGAAAGTATTTTGGCTTTGAGCAATTTTGCGCGTTGCTGCATTAGCCTACTAGCGTAAACATCGCTTATGCATTTCTCTGCGAGTGCTAAAGCTTCATCATATTCGCCCTGTTTTTCTTTACCTAAGGCATAAAGGTATACCCATTCATGACGTTTTGGAGAGAACTGATTTGAATCGAGCAGCGACTTTAATCTAGCCATTTCTTTTTCGGGTGCTCGATGTAGCGCTTTGATACTGGCTATAACTTCATCGTTTGGTGCAGGGTTGATTTGGTTTGTAGCAGCGTAGGCGGGCTTTAACGCGAGAAGGGTGAGCAATACACTTGTGACAAAAAGTCCAGTTCTAGTCATTCAACTATGCGCCTATTTATAAAAACTCCATTCACTAAAATATAGTCATTCGTTTCGAGCTTCGACAATATTGAGCTAAGTTTCTTGTTATGAAGGTCTCAATCAACAATGTGGGTAGATAAACGTAAAACTTACTTTATTGAAATATATTATGTTATAACGTATTTTTATTTCTTTGATGGGGCATCTTTGTGAAATTTTTTGTCACGCTTCCTAGCGTTAAACTTGGTTTAATTGCGACACTACTAATGTTAGTTAGCGCGTTAAACTTAACCCAAGCCGCCGATTACGAAGAAATTGACTGGGTAGCCCTTATGCCCGAGGACGATTTGAGCGCGCTTTTAAACAGACCTGAGTTTTTAAACGATATTGCCGATGGATCTGCCGCCGACTCAATTGATGATTTTGCTTCAAAGCAGTTTGAAGATGAACAAGCCCAGCGATATCAGCAAGCTTTAGTGTCAACCCGGGTAATAGATGAATTTGATGGTAAAGCCATTCGCATCCCCGGATTTATTGTACCTTTAGAGCAAAATGAAGAACAAAAGGCCACTGCCTTTTTCGTCGTACCGTATTTTGGTGCTTGCTTACATATGCCGCCACCACCGCCTAATCAAATTTTGTACGTTGAATACAAAGAAGGTGTCGCAGTAGAAAACTTGTACGATCCTTATTGGTTCGAAGGTACGGTAAAAATCGACAACCACGAAAGTGCACTGGGTACATCAGCCTATTCATTAGTGCTAGACAGCTTTACGCTGTACGAGGAGTAACTAACATGAAAAAGACGGTCGTTGCAGCCACTCTTTTATCGAGCTCAATAGTATTTCATAGCAGTGCATGCGAACTGCACGCGGGAATGGGTAATATGCAGTTTGGTTTTCAGCATCCTATGATGCAGCAGCACCTAGCGGCAGCGAAAGAGCCACTTATCTCCCTTAATATCGATAGGAAGCATGAAGTGGCAAAGCTCGAAGCGTCTGCTGTACCTCTGCGATTTACCATTCCTTCGAACTATAAAGAAGTGAGTGTAGATGTAATGGCAAGCGACGGCGTAACGCTACTTTCGCCGCAGCGATTCGCCCTGGTCTCGGCTAAAGGTGAACAAGCTATTAGCTTTCAGGCAAAAGAAGAGGGCACCCACGAACTCGTACTAAAAGTGTATGCGCTTAAAAAGAATGTGCCAGTCACTTATACGCGCAAAGTAAAAATTTTAGCGAGTTAGGCGCTGAATGCACAAATGAAGCGCCCCTCTTTTGCTTTACTGGCTTTCTTTATTGCATTCGCCGCATTAGGTGCGTTCGTCGGTTTAGGGCTTAATGGCAAACTTAATGGCCTTATCGGATTTTTCAGCAGTGACGTTGTTATTTATCAAGACGGCACGCGACTGCAGGAAACCCAACAGTATCAAGTTTTAACTTGGGATGCCTTGTTACCCGACGCCGAAAAGGCGCTGTTGGGCAAGACCCAATCGACTCAAAATCCTCAGCAGAATTTACCTCTTCACGAACAGGTATTTCAGTCTATTCAGCGTACGTTCGACGATGAGTATCAACAAGCGCTGATTTCAGTGAATACGGTTGATACATTTAACGGAGAGTATGTTGAGCTTAGCGGGTTCATTGTACCTGTTGAAGCAAATGCAGAGCGTGAAATAACGGCATTTTTCATTGTTCCATATTTTGGCGCATGTATTCACTATCCGCCGCCTCCGCCGAATCAAATTGTGTTTGTTTCGCTGAATAATACCCAAGAACAAGGCGGTATTAGGGGAATAAACATTCAGCAGGCTTATACTTTCTCGGGTGAGTTTTCTACAGGGCTCTATGAAGACCCTCAAGGAACATCGGCTTACCTACTAGACGTAATAGAAATAAAGCCCTATTCAGGATTGGGAAATGGTATTAATGATGGAAAAGCGGAATCTAAGAATGGCGCTTTCCATATAGAAAGCGACATTCGTTAATCTTATTTTTTCAATGTACTACCAAGAACCGTACATTGGGTTTGGCAGAATGAAAATCTCTGTACCAACTCGAGGCATTAGCGCCTCAACATTAGCAGATTCTTGGGTTACGCCGCCCACATCTTCAATATTGTCGCCAATTTGCATGATAATAGTGTGAGTTGCCGACCAAGCTGATGCTGTGTTGTTAGATGTATTTGAGCAAGCTATCTTGCCGTTAATAAGCTGCATTCTTCGCAAGTCTTTGTCATTAACCATACCTTCTTGTCCGACTGCTTTTTTATCTTCAGCAGTACGGCCAACTACGCAGGTATTGCTGGTGGTCAGCGGTAAACCTTGTGCTAAAAGATTATTCCACGTGTGCTTATCAAGCGTTTTATCGCGATTCGTAATAAGCGCCACTTTTCCATTTCGCTTAATAACCTCGTCGATAAAATCAGCGACGCCGGGAACCAGTGTGGCTTCTTCACGCTTTACCCAGTCAGCCCAGCTTTTTGATGAATAACCTAAGCCGACACTCTCGCGCTCTTTTTGGTAGGTACTATTATCTAGCACGGTTTCATCAACATCCATGACGACAACGTCGCCATTAGCAAAACGCGTAGGCAGTGCGGCAATGGCTTGGTTGTACACAAAGCTTGAAAGAACAGGGTACTCTTTGCTACTGGTTTGGTATATCACAGCGTTAGACAGCGTATGCGCTTTTTCACCGGCCAGCGTGGTAGATGGTGTTGACGAGCATGCCGCGATAACTGATACCGCAGCGCTAATGCACGCTAGTTTGCTGATATCAGCGAATTTTTTTACAGATAACAATGTTATTTTCCTTTTATCGTTTTCTCTGCTTGCGAATTTCAACGTACACAACCATGTATGATTTTATCGGTGAACCGGGCCTGATATTTCAGCGATAGCGTCGTGTGCATGCAGACTTTCTTGATGTTCTACTTTTACACGAAAATAGGTTGCTTGGTAATACGTACTGAACGCGGCATGTAGACGTCTTACCGAATCTTCAACGAACATTAGGTTTTCGGCATTGCGTTTTGCAAACGCCTGCTCATCTTCTCGCTTAACCGCGGTTTGAAGCGGCGTGCCCAGCGCAGTTTCTACTAAGTCGATAATGCCTACGAAGTCGGGAATATCGTTATTAGCCAAATCCAAGGTTATATCGGCAAAAGAGCGCTGGGCATGCGCTGTGGCGATGCTGGCTTCTTTAGAAGCAAGCCAAGCGCCCATTTCTTCTACAGTTGCTTGCTGCCCCTCAGATTGCATTCCAGCAAACTGCTTGCTCTCAAACTGTTTGCTCTCAAATTGTTCCAAAAAGGCCTCTGCCAATGCCTTGCGTGAAAGTGATGCAGAGCATGGGCACGTACTGGAATAAGGCACTCTTAGCTTGAGCTGCGCTTTGTAATGCTCTGATGTACGCATTACACACAGTGAAGCAGGGTAGGATTGATACCCTGACGTTTTACTAATAAGCGCTGGACGCGACACGGCTAGATCAAAATGCAAATTTAATTGTGCGCTTTTACTGAGCCCATCTTGCGAATCGATAAGCGCGTTCATTAAGCTTGTTAGTGCCGACTTGTGAAGATCCTTATTGCTCAAGTACTGCTGTAGCAGCTTGTACAAACGAGACATGTGAATGCCTTTGGCGTTGGGATGATCTAAACTCACTGTTACATCCACCTTTGCCTGACTGGCTAAACGCTCTCCGCGTTTACCTAATACGTGTAGCGGTATTGCAATACCCTGCATCCCAACACTATCAATAGCAGGAACTTGAGCAGTAGATTGCTCAGTAGTGACATCGGGTAGTACCGTGTCGCGATGATCGAAACTAGACAAAATGACCTCTGACTAAAACCTTAAAGACCCTTACATCGCTATATTTTTAAGCGTCGCTCAAAAGAACAAACGTTTTTGATAAAGTGATGAAACTAATAGGTGTGTGATTGTGCTGTCTCTCGCTCTTCGCAGGTCGAGCCCTGAGTAGTTTCTCTGAGCCGGTAATTGGCAATATGCGCACTGACAATAATTAATGAAGCGACTACCGTGATTGTTACTTCACCATATTCGCCAAGCACCTCGTGCCCTAAACCTACCCATTCGACCAGCAGTGGGCTGCTTAGCAATGTAAGACCAGTAGCGCCAGCTAATACCACCCATTTATTTCGGTGGTGTAAATAGCCTACTGACAGCGCAAAGGCGCCAATAGGCAGTACAAAAAACAGTAGTATTTGATGGAAGGTTTCATCATTGAGAATAGACACGCTTGCCAATGCCGGTATTGAAATCAATAGAATAGGCGTTAATAAACAATGGATGACGCAAAGCGATGAAAGGGTCATAGCGATTTTGTCTGAAATGAGCTGCACTTTTGGCATTGCGCTGCTTCCTTGAGTTACAGAATTCATAGTATTTCCGAATATTGCTATGGCGCATGCTTCATTAATGAAACTTGCGCCTCAGAGTATAAAAATAATTAGTTGGTAATGGATAACGTTGGCTGACTTGGGGTTATTTCCATAGCGCCTTGCCCTTTGTTTGTTACCCAAATAGTGTTGACATGCTGCAAGCTTGGCCAATGGGAAAACCCTGTCATTTCAATACGCTTAAGAGGTTCTTGGCAGCTAAGCAGGTACGCTACGCGAAAATCAGAATGGGTGTTGTGATGGGCGTCGCTTTCGTGTTCACTGTCATGCTCATCATGCTCATCATGCTCATCATGCTCATCATGCTCATCATGCTCATCATGCTCATCATGCTCATCATGCTCATCATGCTCATCATGTACCTCGGCTATTTCCCAAGGGCTCTCAAGGGTGGTATCGAGCAATTCACACGTATTGCTAAGGGAAAAAATGTCGTCGAAGCGCAGAAACAATTCCTGCATGTTCTGATAGTGTTTCTTTTCGTCAGCTGTGGTCGGTGTGTACTCAAACCCCAATACATCGGCAACAGGTAACTGAAGCACAAACTGCCATTCACTTCCCGCTTGTAGGATTTGTAGCTTTCCTTCGCCGTGAGTATGCGGCGCAGCATGAACAGCGCTGATAACCATTCCAGCCAAGTTCAATCCAACAAAAGCACCCACTTTAAGAAAAGCTGAAGAGGCGCGTAGCGCTTTTTTTGATTTTTTCCACGTAATAGAAATGGTTTTCATTTTTATCTCTTGCCTAAACGTTACAATATAACATACCATAAAAATAAAGTTGATACATTATCACATTACACAAAATCAGAGGTTAGAATAATGAAACTGTCTCGATTGGCGCTAGGCTTATCGCTTTTAGCGCCTGCGTCACTTTTTGCGTCTCCGTTAGTGCTGGCACAAACGCTTTCTGGCACGGTAACCAATGCAGCAGGAAAGCCTCTCGCCAATGCCACTGTTGAAATTGAGGCGCTAAAGCGGGTTACCAGCACCAACGAGCAGGGTGAGTTCATTTTCTCTGACGTAAAGGACGGAGAGTATACACTGCATATTTTTGCATCTGGCTTTGCTCATTTAAATAAAGAGGCAACAGTGCAATCGAACTCTACAGGTGGCACTAACTTTGTCCTAGCGCGAAGTGCTATTGAAGTGATTGATGTGCATGCCACCCCTATGCACTTATCTGTCATGGAATCGGCTACGCCAGTAAGCGTGTTATCAGGTGAAACCTTACGACGTCAACAGGCGGCAACACTTGGCGATACGCTAGAGAAACTGCCTGGCGTACAATCTAATTTTCATGGCAACGTTGCAAGCACGCCGATAATTCGAGGCCTCAGCGGTCCAAGGGTACTGATCACGCAAAACGGGTTGGATGTGAGCGACGTTTCTCGCGTTGGTCCAGACCATGCAGTAGCAAGTGAAGCCTCAACCGCTAACCAAATTGAAGTGCTGCGAGGGCCTGCCACCCTTTTCTTTGGCAGCGGTGCAATAGGTGGTGTGGTTAACGTAGTTGACCAACGGGTGCCGACCTCCACTGAAACACGCGGTGAATTTTTACTAGAAACCCAAACCGTTAACGACCAGAAGCTCGGAACGTTTAACGTGACCACTGGCGTTGACAACATAGCCTTCTATGCTGACGGTTTTTATCGCGACTCAAATGACTATGAAACCCCAATGGCGCCTGATATTGACGATCCGGATGGCGCGCATGTAGTTGAGAATAGTAATGAAGAATCCCACGGGGTTACGTTAGGTACCAGTTACTTATTTGACCAAGGTTATGTTGGTGTAGCGGTAGAAAGGTTCGAGCGAGAGTACGGCGTGCCTGGTCATAGCCATGGTGATGACTCATCAGTGTTCGCTGATCTCGAGCAGACTAAGTATCAACTTTTAGGTGAGTACAACTTTACTCATGACTTTTTGCAAAGTGTTCACTTTAGAGCGGGCTATACCGATTACGAACACGCTGAAGTAGAGAGTGGTTTTGTCGGTACTACGTTTAGCAATGAAACCGAAGAACTTCGCGTTGAGCTATTGCACAAACCCATGGCCGGCTGGCGTGGCGGTGTAAGTCTTCACTACAAAGGCGCGGACGTTTCGGCGCAAGGTGAAGAGGCCTTTACACCTCCTTCAGAAATGGAGATGTTCGCTATAGCGTTGATGGAAGAACGTCATTTTGGTGACTTCTTGGTTCAATTAGGAGCCCGAGCAGAAAGAGTAACGCTGGACGCTTCGAGTGTGTTGCTGCCCGAGTTAGATGCTCACGACCATGATGAAGAGCACGAAGAAGACGAGCATGATCATGATGAACACGAAGGCAGTGAGTTTGTTCGCCAGTTCGCGGTAGACCAAGAGTTTACGCCTATGTCACTGTCGGCAGGTGTGGTTTACACCATCAATGATAGCTATAACGTAGGCGTTTCACTTTCCCGTTCAGAGCGGGCGCCTTCAGCCTCTGAGCTCCTTTCTTTTGGCCCGCATATTGGCACCCGTACCTATGAAATAGGCGCCTTGTTTGATTTGTCAGAGGAAGGGGAGTTTGTGCTTTCTCAAACGCCTATCGATCTTGAGACGGCCAACAATATCGACCTAACGTTTAGAAAAACACAGGGCGATGTTGGTTTTGTATTTAATGCTTTTTATAACCAAGTAGATAACTATTATTTCCAGGAAGAAACTGGTTTATTCGCTGAAAGTGGTCATGACCACGATCATGGTGAAGAAGAGCACAGTGATGAAGAGCACAGCGAAGACGAACACAGCGATGAATTACCTGTCTACCTATTTGGTTCAGCTGACGCCATTCTTCATGGTTTTGAATTACAGGTTGCATGGCAAACCACTGATAACCTAAAGCTTGATTTCTTCGCCGATTACGTTAAAGCCCGACTTAAAGATGGTGGCGCACTGCCGCGTACGTCGCCTATGCGCGTGGGGACACATGTTGCTTACACACTTGATAACATCCGCGCCGACTTAGACATTACGCATTTTGCCAAACAAGACGACATCTCAAACTTCGAGACTGAAACTGACGGTTACACCCTTGTTGATGCAGCAATCACCTATGACATTCCATTGGGTGACGTCGACTTATCTGTTTACCTGAGCGGTGAAAACCTCACAGACGAAGAAGCGCGCGTTCACACCTCATTTTTGAAAGATATTGCACCGCGTCCAGGCAGAAACTTTGCCTTCGGTGTACGTGGTTATTTTTAAAATCAGCTTAGAAAAAGAATTATTGATAGGGATACACACATGAAAACTAGACTTACGCTTAGCGCTATAGCCAGTGCGCTTTTGCTTGCAGGCTGTGGTGATGCAGAAACAAACATTGTAGAGCTGGATCCTATTGAGGTGCCAGAAGACGATCACGACCACGACTCAGACTATGAAATAGAAAGTGAAGGCAGATTAGTGGTCGCTGATGCTGCTTCAAATACGCTCACTGTGTTTGATTTAGATGATGATTCAGTACTCGATACCTTCTCTACCACCCATGATGGTAGTAGTGTAAGCGCCTCAGCAGACTACCGCTTTGCAGTAATTAACAGCCGAGCAAACGGATTAACTGAGTTTCTCGATGGTGGATTATGGCGTGAAGACCACGTAGAACACCTTCATGACTATGAGGAAGCTCCAAGTTTGTCTGATTTCACACTAGAAGGCAGCCAACCGACTCACGTAGTAACCCACGATGGTCAGCTTGCAGTGTTTTACGATGGTGACGCCGATACCAGTATGCCTGCAGCGGTAAAAGTGGTAACTGACACTCAAATTGCCAGTGAAATTACAGACGTTCCTACTTTGGAGTTTACCGTAAACATGCACGGTGTCGCCGAGCCTCGTGGTGACATGCTGATTAGTACTGTACGTCGTGATGATGCAGAGTCTCTTTCAGCCAACCCAATCTTGCCAGACAGTGTTGCGGTATATCACTGGCATGATGGCGAGTACGAAGAAGAGCAACGCTTTGATGGCGAGTGTGCTGATTTACATGGCGCAGCTCAAAACGAAATCGCTGTGGCATTTGGCTGTAGCGACGGTGTATTAATATTAAACGAAGCTGATGAAGTATTTACCAGCACGTTTATCGACAACATTGATGCGCTTGGCGACCTGCGCATTGGCACAATGTATGGACACGAACACGCAGACGCGTTTATCGGTATTGCTTCACAGCACGGCGGTGGTAGTGCTGTTTTAGCTAACGTGTCGCCCGTAACCAGTACAATGAGCGTAATTGATTGGCAGCCAGAGACTGATGCTCATGCTGTGTCATACGGTTTCTCAATGGGCGGCGAATTCTTTGCTATTTTAGATGACAAAGGTTTTGTAACACTGCTAGAAGCGCATGAAGAAGATGGTGACACTCACTGGGAATTCGCGCACAAAATTGATGTGGCCAGTGCCAGCGCGGCAAACCTAACGGATGACCAGTCATTTAGCATGGCAGCATCACAACATGAAGAAGCCTTGTTTGTTGTTGACCCTGTTGCGCAAGCTATCCTTGCTGTTGATTTGGAAAGCGAGACCACGGAAACCTTGCTTGAACTAGATTTTGAGCCTTCAGGTGCGGTTTGGTTAGGTATTGCTGAAGAACACGAGCACGACGATCACGACCACTAATCAGGCGTAGTGTTTTGTAAAAGGCTAACAAGCATCCAAACCTTGTTAGATAAATATAGGGGCATAGCCTTATGCCCCAAATAAAATGATGCCTCTACTTAGCTCACGCCCTTAATTTTACTTATACTCGCTTTACCTTTACTAGCTCAGACTACTAAATCCCTTACTGCATTCTTCACCTCATCTCACTGAGTGCGCCACCTTATATAGCTGAGCGACTATTCAAAACTTTCTTCTATGGCATCTCTGGCATTTGGATAAGTGGTTCGGTACAAATTACGCAAAATCTAGCAAGTCAGTACCGAAGAAGTTATCGATGACACAGCGCCATTCACCACTCGCATCCCTTTGCAAAACGTAGACGGCGCGCTTGCCCTCGCAGGGTAGGGCGTTGGGTGTAGCTTTGGGTACAAGATAAAGCTTAGCCACGACTAGCGCTACGTCACCGGCTTGTATAACCCGTTCATCTCCGGTGGTAACAAAATGCTCGGGCATAAATTTCTTTTGAAATTTAAGCAGGGCGTCAACGCAGTCGCGTTGCGTAGCATGTTCTTCAATGATTTGGTTTTGCATTGAATTGGACATGGGGGTAGCGACCACTGTTGCATCGCTAGCATAACATTGGGATAACGCGTCTTGATCGCCGCGGTTTACTGCGTCATGCAACTGTTGTAACACGTGAGATATTGGGTTGTTCATGGCTGTCGTTCCGTTCTTTTTACCGCAAGACGAGCCAATAAAAAAACCGCCTTTGCGGCGGGTTTAGTGAATTCTATTTACGCACTAGCTAACCCGCCCATTCCTTAGAATAGCGAGAATAATAATCAGCGCAGATGCTGAGTAAGCAGTATGTGTATTCGTGTTTTTAGGCATAGTGTTTAAAAACAGTGTGCTGCTAGTGAGTATTTAATGACCTGAGTATCCTGTGCACCAAAGAGAAAGTCAACGTGTTTTTTATGTGAACAAATTAGACTCATGCCAGCGGGTGGGCAAGCGGTAAGTGTAAAGTATAAGATGAAAGGTGTAATGCTGCTCTAGGCTTCAAATATAGTAATGCGAATAATCGAGCCCTGCTTTAAACAGTTATAGATATCTTCATCAGTAAAGCCACTGTTATGGAGAATTTGCCTGGCAACAAGCTTGGCGTCTTTTGTGCTGTGCTTGTCGCATATTATTTGAAGTGCTTTGTTTAAATAACTAATAGAAGGCATGATAAATAACCTAACGCGACACGAGTAACTTTGTATGATATTTAAACGGTGTTGAATGGTGTTGTGATCACTAACGCCACGCAAACAGTGTCATAAATTAAGGTGGAGTTTGACTCTTGGAGTTACTTTTAAGCTGGTTGACGGCCAACGATACATTGTCGATGTCAACGTCAGTAATACTTGTTGTTACCTCGTTTTTTACGTCTATGATGACAGCAACACTGGGTATAGGTGGCGGGGTGCTATTACTAGCGGTAATGGCCGGTACTATGCCGGTTAGTGCGCTGATCCCAGTTCACGGGCTAGTTCAGCTTGGTTCCAACGGAAATCGTGCACTGATGACGGCAAAGCATATCGACTGGCGTATGCTGAAATATTTTTCTTTAGGTGCAGTTGTTGGCGCTTTCTTAGCGTCGTTTATTGTGGTTCAGCTGCCGCTCGTTATCATTCAGTTTGCAGTTGCCGCATTCATTTTATTTTTAGTGTGGGGGAGTAAACCCAAAGCACAAGAAATGAGGCCCGCGGGTAGAACGTTGGCGGGGTTGGTGACCACCTTGGTTTCAATGTTTGTAGGTGCCACAGGGCCTTTGGTGGCTGCATTTGTACACCGAAATAAATATAGCAAAATGCAGATAACCGGCACATTTGCCAGCTGCATGACACTCCAGCACGGCCTTAAAGCCTTCGTGTTTACCTTTGTAGGGTTTTCTTTTGCGCAGTGGGCAGGGCTTATCATTATTATGATTGCCAGTGGTGCGCTCGGCACGTTTTTTGGCTTGAAGGTATTAAAGCGTGTGCCGGCGGAGAAGTTTATGCTGGCGTTTAAGATTGTAGTGACGCTTTTAGCCCTTCGCCTGCTATGGCAGGCTATAGCTAGCTTGTTATAGAAAAAAGAGCTTAAGAAGTTAGCTTCTTAAGCTCAGCATGTTTTTTGCCTTTTCCGTTATTTTTTGGCTGCTTAAAAGCGATAGTTCAACGACAGATACCACTCCCTTCCAGCACCAGGCACGCGCTCTCCTACTTCAACATCGGCATTCGTTACTCGATTGATGCCGGCTGTGTGCGGGGCATATTGTTTGTCGAACAGGTTATGAATAGTTGCCGTAACCTGAAGATTCGACTGCGCATTATCAAAAAGCGTTAAAAGCCCTGAGATATGAAACAAACCATAGCCTGCTGTGGGTGCTTCACTTTGCAGTGCCGAGATATGGTTTTGTGCACCTGCTAATTCAGATGTAAGCTGCAGTTGAAGCGGTGCATCATATACTTGCGTGTTCCACTGAATTGTTGTTGTTAACTGCTCTGGTGCAATGCGGAACAAAGCATCATCAATGTCATCACGGTTGCCATGCTGAATGGTTGCTACTGCTCGCAAACTTAGGTTTTCACTAAGCTGTCCTTGCACCGTCATATCCACACCTTTGATAACAGCGTCGGTATTCGTCCACTGAAATGGCTCTGTACCAGCCATCATGGTAGATACCATGTTCGCCGCCATATTCGTACTAGGTGAGCCGGTAATGTAGTCTTCTATGTCTTGATAGAAAAGGCGTGGAGAGATAGTCCAATTTTTATAGGTGTAATCAACACCCACATCTAATTTACGCGCAGTTTCATTGTCTAACTCGAGGTTGCCTATGTAGTTAAAGCCGTCAGCCATGCCGCCCGAGATGCCAAGTGGCAGCCAGGTATAACGTTCGAAATAGGTAGGAGCGCGGTTTTTCTGAGAAATACCAAGCACGATATCGAGCGAGTCGCTCGCATGGTAGCGGGTGGTAGCGGCTATATCTAACATGTTGTAGTTTTCGTCACGCTCAGCGGCGTTAAAATTACTGACTAACGTAGCAACTGCTGGGTTCATCATCACCATGTTAGAACCCGCTTCTCCGGCTTCCATATTAACGCGGGTGTATCGCGCACCAAGCGTAGACGAATAATCTTCTTTGTTTATTGTCCATTGGGCATAAATACTCGCGGTATCTCTTTGTACATTAGTAAAGTTATCTACAAAAAACATACCGTTATTAGGGTTAGTAATTACAGAGTTGTTGCGGCTGTGGTGTAGATAAGCGCCCAATTCAAGCTCGCCGTTATCCAACGGCATAACATACTTGGCATCCAAACCCTGAGCGATAGCGTCTGCATTATTCTCTCTAGCCATATCAGCTGACATTACCATGCGCTGGGAAAAGTTATCCATGGCATGTTGGTTACTGTTGCCAAACCAATTTATAGCAAAGTACTCTGCTTCGCCGGCGTTGTAGCGATAACCTAGTCGGTACCATGCTGCATCAATAAAACCTATATCCATGGCGAGCGCTGGTGTGCCGCTCTCATTCGTATTTAGTTGTTGATAGCTAGCATCGAATTGGTGTTTTCCCCATTCATAGCCGAGTCTGAATTTACCGCCATTTCTTTGGTAGTGGCTGTTAGGTATAACAGCGTTATCGCCTGATTCTCGCTCGTCACGCTGCTGATGCATGAAGGCGCCGCTAATGAAAGCTTGGTTCGTTTTGTAAAGCACATTGCCTTGGTATTGCTGTCCGCTACCCGGGCCAATTAAACTTGCATTTACACTGCCAGTAATACCGCTTTCTAAACCAAAAAGAGATGCTGCATCCGCGTTAATACGCAACTTTCCACCTAGCGTTTGCACCCCAGCACTCACCGGTACAATACCGCGATACAAAGTAGCAGTAAGCCCTGGCTCTGGCAGTACGTGGGATAATGGCGAGTCCATGGAGTTAGGCCCCGCACCCGCTATATCGACACCGTCAATGGATAGGCCAACCCTATCGCCAAACAAACCTCGATATTGAATAAGACCTGTTACCGGCCCGTTTCGGGAAACGGATACGCCAGGCAGTTGCGCTAACTGATCGCCAAAATCAGCGTCTATATTAGTTGCGGCGGTCACCGTTTCTCGCTCAATTTCTACTGTATTATCCTTAAGCGAAGAGCCAATAACTGTAATCACTTCTGTTGAAGCGCTGTCAACGAACGCCGATGTGTTTGCATAAACGTGTGCAGATGTGCAGGCAGCTGAAATAGCGAATGCCAGTAAAGAATACTTCATAACAATTCCATTAAATAAACGAACTATATGCACGGTTAAACCATGCGCGTTAAGTGTGTTTTAAGGTTTTGTTATGCAATTGGTGGAGCGCGGCCAAGCGGGGCGGCAAACGCAAATGATGTGTAGGGCGCTGCTGCAAGGCGAGACGCCAAGGCGCGATAGCGCACAAGGGATATCACTACTAATGCATCTACAGGTACGTTGTCCATTTGAGGAAGGTCGGCCAACGTGCCGTTGGTACAATCTACGTGCTCAACAGGTGCTTTTAGTAGTTCTGGGCTTATGAATACAAACTCACCTTCAAGCTCTGTTGCGCTTACCGATATATAGCGCATGGTTTTGCCAGTACAGATAAGTTCAATATCGTCGCCCACCAATCCACGGGCATGCTGCATAGTATGCGAAGCAAGGCCGAGTGCTAATGCATTTTGCAAAAGCATACAAAGGCAAAGTGTTAAGGCTATCAGGCGTTTAATCGACATTTTTTATCTTTTTAAATTGCGCACTTTTATCATAGCCTGTGACGACAGTTTATTTCTACTGATTAATTGTGTTCGTTAATACCAGCTTTGATACCGGCTTTATTTAATTTTCGATAAAGGGTACGTGTGCTCACGCCCAACTGGTCCGCAAGCTGGTTTATATCGCCTTTGAAAGAATCATAAACCTCAGCAAGATAAGCGTGCTCGGCTTCTTCTAGGGTCATAATTTCATTCGCAGGCTTTGCCAGCCCCTTAACATCCACTTTTCGAACGTATCTAACATTACTATTTGCCACTGGGCTTAGGTCTTCGCCTGTAAAGTCATCGTCAAGGTCAGGTAAGTCTGACTCGTATATTACGGTCTCATCGGCAAGTAATATGGCTTGCTCCACGATGTTACGTAACTCGCGAATATTGCCCGGAAAGGCGTAGCTGCTTAATTTTTCGAGGGCTTTTTTATGGAAACGCTTTTTTTCGTGGGACTGGGCCAAAAAGTGCGTTGCAATTAGCGCAATATCTGACTTTCTTTCTCGTAAGGACGGAAGATTGATAGGAAAGCCAGCAATTCGATAGTAAAGGTCACGCCTGAATTCCCCCTTTTCTACCATTTGCTTTAAATTTTTATGTGATGCACACACCAAACGGAAGTTGGCCTTCTTCGAAACTACGCTTCCCACAGGGCGATAGGTCTGGGTTTCAAAAAGCCGGAGTAGTTTAACCTGCATGGCGAGGGGAATATCGCCTACTTCGTCGAAAAATAGAGTGCCACCCTCTGCAGCCTCTACCAGTCCTTTTTTATTGGTGGTCGCGCCGGTGAACGCACCTTTTTCATAGCCGAATAACTCGCTTTCAAGCAACGCATCAGACAACCCAGTGCATTCAATTACAACAAAAGGTTTTTCAGCCCGATGGCTACTTGAGTGTAGAGCCTGAGACACCAGTTCTTTCCCGGTTCCGGTTTCACCAAACAGTAAAACAGATATATCTGAGTTTGCAGCGCGGTTAATTTTATTCAGCATCGTTTTGAATGCTTCTGACTCGCCAATCATTTTTCCAGCAGAGGGGCGGTTAGACGCAAAGGCAAGCTTATCTAGAATTTCCAGATAACCTATTAAATCCCCGTGACCGTCGAAGATAGGTCGCATCAGAATGTCACAGTAGCGTTGGCCCTCGCTGGTGGTATGGATATGCACCACACTAGCTGCTCGGCCCGACTTTTTACTTTCTTGCATAGGGCACTGCTCGCCGCATTGGTCACAGGGTTTGTTGTTGCGATGAGATACTTGATAGCAGGTGCTATAGCCTAACTTAATATTAACGGGGTACGTGTCTCTGTAAGGCGCATTGACCGCCTCAATAATATAGTTTTGATTGATGAAAATAGCGGGTTTGTCTATTGCATCTATCATTGCTTGTACAATTGATATGTTCATTGTCAGCGTATTAGTTAATGCTACTTTTATCTTGCCAACTTAACATATTGGCATAGAGCTTGTTGATTGTTTTAGTTGAATCACAATGCCTGAGTGCAAATACGTCCGTCAATAGGAGAGTTACACAATGAAAAAACGCACCTTTTTAATTGCGTTGGGGGTAGCCGTAAGCGCCGGTTGCCCTTTCGCTAATGCACAAACCAACGAGCTAGCTGACAGCGAAGTACAAACAAAAGTGAAGCAGGCAAGAGTTCACGCTAAAGCACTTGGTGGAGCGCTTAAATCTAGGCTAAAACAGGCAATTCAGTCTGGTGGTTTAGAAGCGGGTGTAGAAGAGTGTCAGTTGGCCGCCGAGCCTATCGCCGAGGGGCTTAGCCAAAATGGGTGGGAAGTAGGGCGTACTGCGCTAAAAGTGAGAAACCCGAATAACGCGCCAGACGAGTGGGAGCGCGAGCAGCTAGCCCTTTTCACCTCTCTATTGGAAAAGGCTAAGCTAGAGGGTAAACAGCCGTCTATGCCTATGGATACCTACAAGTATGACAGCGATAGTGGCGAGTTCCGGTACATGATGGCTATTCAACAAGGTCAAGTTTGCATGGCGTGCCACGGCGCCCAAGTTGCACCTTCAGTAAAGGACACCATTTTAAAACATTACCCTAACGATGAGGCCACTGGGTTTGAGCTTGGTGAATTGCGCGGCGCGTTCACGCTGACCTATTTGCCGCAGTAATTTAAGTTAATTTTGTATTAGCTGAAGCAAAAGCTCTCTTCTCAACCTATTAAACAAGGCTACGACGCCCCTCTCCTCTTTTTACGTGTGCCAATTTTGTCATTAAAAGTGACAAAATTGGCTCGGTGATCGTATTGAATCCTTGCGATGGATCAAAGTGCGCAACTTTTCGCCATGGAATAATTGTCCTGCACAGTACGAATAGACTGTCATTTATCAGTTGTTAGTACAGATTAACGAGAAAAGTGATGTATGGCACAAACCATGCTCTAGCTGTGATGAATGTTCACGTGATAACCACTGAATAACCAATAAATTTATTTAAGGTCAAGCGCTTATCGCGCAAAAGAGACAAGGGAGATAACCCATGAGCGATACGTTAATAGAACTATCGCGGTGGCAATTTGCATTAACTGCGATGTTCCACTTTATTTTTGTACCCTTAACGTTAGGGCTTAGCTTTTTACTTGCCATTATGGAATCCGTTTACGTAATGACAGGTAAAGAGATATACAAGCAAATGACCCAGTTTTGGGGAAAGCTGTTTGGAATTAACTTTGCCATTGGGGTAGCCACAGGCTTAACCATGGAGTTCCAGTTCGGCATGAACTGGTCATACTATTCTCACTATGTGGGCGATATTTTTGGAGCACCACTGGCTATTGAAGGACTGATGGCGTTCTTCTTAGAATCTACATTCGTAGGTTTGTTCTTCTTTGGCTGGGACAAAATGTCTAAGGTTAAACACCTTATGGCAACCTGGCTGGTCGCCATTGGCTCAAACTTCTCAGCATTATGGATCTTAATCGCTAATGGTTGGATGCAGTATCCAGTAGGCGCTGAATTTAACTTTGAAGCCATGCGTATGGAAATGACCAGCTTCGCTGAGGTTGTTTTCAACCCGGTTGCACAAGTTAAGTTCGTTCACACGGTATCTGCAGGTTACGTGACTGGCGCTATGTTCGTATTAGCCATTTCAAGCTATTACCTGCTTAATCATAAACACATCGCTTTTGCGCGTCGTTCATTCGCTATAGCTGCAAGCTTTGGTTTAGCGGCCACATTATCAGTTATTGTGCTGGGTGATGAAAGTGGCTACGAGCTTGGTGACGTACAAAAAGTGAAGTTGGCTGCCGTAGAAGCTGAGTACGAAACCCACCCAGCACCTGCACCATTCACCGTTTTCGGTATACCGAACGATGAAAAAGAAGAAACCGAGTACGCACTTCAGATTCCATGGGCAATGGGCATTATTGCTACACGTTCATTAACTGAAGAAGTAAAAGGTATAAAAGATTTAAAAGAAGAAAACCGAGAGCGTATCTTAAACGGCATCAAAGCATACGAAGTGCTTGATGAAGTAAGAAACGGCACCGCTACAGCAGAGCAGCGCGCTGCTTTTGAAGCGAACAAAGACAGTCTTGGGTACGCCATGTTGTTAGAACCTTATACCGATAATGTTTCTAACCCTTCAGAAACTGCCATTCAGCAAGCCGTTGACTACAGTATTCCTCCGGTAGCGCCGCTATTTTGGAGCTTCCGTATCATGGTTGCTGCAGGCTTTATTATGCTTGCCCTGTTCTTATGCGCATTTTATTACAGCACAAAACATAAAATCACCAAGCCTCGCTGGCTACTAAGAGGCGCTCTTTATGGTTTACCACTTCCTTGGGTGGCGTGTGAAGCAGGCTGGTTCGTTGCGGAATATGGTCGTCAGCCTTGGTCTATCGCAGAAGTGCTGCCAGTGCATACTTCTGTGTCTAACTTGGCGATTAGCGACGTGGTAACCACTATTGTTGCCTATACCGTCTTCTACACAGCAATGTTCATCATTGGCTTTTACCTAATGAAGAAATTCGCGAGAAAAGGTCCAGTCCCACCTGAGGATAAGCAGCATGAAAGTGAGCTTGATTTAATCGACCTTGACGACCAAGGAGCAAAAGCATGATTGATTACGAACTATTAAGAGTTATCTGGTGGGGCCTAGTTGGCGTGCTGCTCATTGGTTTCGCCGTAACTGACGGCTTTGACTTAGGGGTGGGCGCTTTGCTTACCCTTATCGGGAAAAATGACAAAGAACGTCGTGTAATGATAAACACTATTGGACCACATTGGGACGGTAATCAGGTGTGGTTCATTACCGCTGGTGGTGCAATCTTTGCGGCGTGGCCAATGATTTATGCTACGGCATTTTCCGGCTTTTACCTTGCTTTAGCGTTAACGCTAATTGCTCTATGGATGCGTCCAATTGGGTTTGATTATCGCAGTAAATTGCCTAACCCACAGTGGCGCAAAGCTTGGGACTGGGCCTTGTTCGCGGGCGGTATTATTCCAGCGCTTATCTTTGGTGTAGCGTTCGGTAATTTATTATTAGGCGTACCTTTCGAGCTAGATAGTACCCTTAAATCAACCTATACAGGTTCGTTCTTTGGTCTGCTAACGCCTTTTGCCTTAGTAAGTGGCTTATTGTCAGTAGCGATTTTACTTAACCACGGTGCAACCTGGTTACAAATGAAAACCGATGGTTTTATTGAAGTTAGAGCTCGCGCCGTGTCAGTGGTATTGAGCCTGGTAGGCGTAGCCTTGTTTGTTATTGCAGGTGTTTGGGTGGCCTTTGGTTTAGATGGCTTTGTGATTACCTCTGCGGTAGACACTATCGCTACATCGAACCCGCTTAAGAAAGAGGTAGCTATTGAAGCGGGCGGCTGGATGAGCAATTACAGCAAATATCCTTTCATGGTGGTAGCCCCTGTATTAGGTGTAGTAGCTGGTCTTGCCTGCGCGTTCTTCTCTAAGAAAGGCAACCCGGGTATGGCGTTTGTATCAAGTGCACTGTTTATTACTGGCGTAATTCTCACTGCTGGCTTTTCAATGTTCCCGTTCCTAATGCCGAGCATCACCATGCCAGAAGCGAGCCTGACTGTATGGGACGCAACGTCTAGTCACCTAACGCTCAACGTTATGTTTATTGTGGCCTGTATCTTTGTTCCTATTATCTTAAGTTACACAGCCTACAGTTTTTACGTGATGCGTGGTCGCATCAAAAATGATGACCTCGACCAACCTCACACTATCTATTAAGGAGATATTTATGTGGTATTTCGCTTGGATATTAGGTGTTTTACTGGCGTGCTCTTTCGGCATTATCAACGCCATGTGGTTAGAAGCTACAGAAAATATGGATAGACCGGAAGATCAAGAGTAGAAATGGAAGTAGGCTGGCCGCAAGAACACGCCGTGAACCCGTCAAAGGGGGCTTTGCGGCCAGCCCACCACCCCTTCGAAGAGGGTGAAAAAGAAATCAAATAACGAGAAAGATAGATACGAACAGTGATTAAAGAAAAGGTTCCCAACAGGCAAACACTTACTCAGTGGTGTAAGGAAATGGATAGCGCGCACTCGCTTGGCTTGCGTCGTTCTCTTATGTCACAGGTAGCGGTTAAGTGTTTGTCGCTTTTTTCTTTAATTATTGGTTTTTATTACTTTTCTAATATTGCCCAAGACTGGGTGGTGAATAAAACACCCGCCTTACAAAGTGATCTAGCGGGCTTATCTATTTGCTTGGGAATAACCTGGGTGCTTCAAGGCGTAGCGAATCGCTTGTCGTGCCAAGCGAAAGACTCGGTGCTACACAAGCTGGAGCAGAAGTTAAGTAAGGTGTTTGTTTCTCGCCAACATGCCTTAGTTCGACAGCACTCAGTTTATTACTGGCAAACGCTATGGTTACAGAATCTACAAGCTTTTACAGATTGGGCATTGGAATATCGTGTTCAGCAAACAATAGCCGTTGTAGTGCCTTTATTAGCATTAACAGTAATTTTTTATGTCAATCCGGTTATTGGTCTTGGTTTACTAATCACACTTCCTGTTGTGCCGCTTTTCATGATTATTGTTGGTAAGGGCGCAGCTGCACTGCATCGTAAACACTTTGTCGCTCTTGAAAGGTTGGGAAGCTTATTTACAGACCGTTTAGCGGCATTGCCGATGCTAGCAAATTTTCAAGCGCATCAAAGACAAACCGGCCTGCTAAAAGAAGCAAGCGAACAGTTAAATACACGCACAATGAAAGTCGTCAGTGTCGCATTTTTATCTAATAGTGTGCTCGATTTTTTTGCCACGCTTGCTGTGGCGTTAGTGGCGGTGTTTATTGGGTTTTCGCTATTAGGTGAGCTTGAAATTGGCCCGGCTATAACCTTGCAGCAAGGCTTATGGATTTTACTTACCGTACCCTTGTTACTGAGTGAAATGAAAAAACTGGGGCAGGTGTATCATCAAAAAGCTCAGGCTGAAGCAGCGCAAGAAGAACTGGCTCCATTGTACTCACACGTGCCTGATACGATTTCACTACAATCTTATGCTCAATGCGCTGATAATCCTGAGGAAATGTCACGGTTACTAGATGCTTCTAACTTCAACGTGTTCGACTTGCGCGAGCCTGCTTCACTTAAAGAAGGGCACGTACAACCTGCCTTACTAAAAGCTAACTCCTTGATAATCTCACAAGGCGATAAGGTGCTCCTTAGTGGGAAATCTGGAGCGGGGAAAACCTTATTGTTAGAAGCGCTTAGCGGCCAAAGGCCAGCGACCCACAAATTCGAACAGCCAGTAGTGTGGATCACTCAGCACCCCGTCATCACGCCAGGTTCAGTGCGGGAGAACCTATGTCTTAACGATACTTACTCCGATGACATCTTAATGACCGCATTGCAAGACGTTGAACTTGAAGCTTGGCTAACACTGTTGCCCTATGGGCTTGATACTGTGATGACAGACTACCCTCAACTTTCAGGCGGTGAAGCACAGCGTTTGTCACTGGCAAGAGCGTTATTACGTGATGAAAGTATCTGGCTTCTCGATGAACCAACCGCACATTTACCCGATGAGCAACACCATAGGCTAGCTCAGTTGATTAAGCGTTTGGGCGAGAGCAAAACCTTGATATGGGCCTCTCACAAAGCATTGCCAAGTAATTGGTTTAATCAGTTTTGGTCGGTTGAGAAAAAAACGTCACTCAACCAAGCAAATACTGAAGCGAATAATGATCACAGCGACACTGGTATAGAACACGGCAACCACGATTGTGATGTAACAAGTGTAGTGAAAGTAGTAACCAGTGCTGTGAATAAAAATTCAAATGATCAGAAAAGGAGTTTTGGTTTTGAATAATGGAAAACCCGCTTATCTGACGTTACTACTGGCTCTTTTGCACGGCATAGCGGGGATTAGTATTCTTGTTATTTCTGCTTGGTTTATTGCGATTAGTGCAATAGCGCCAGTGGGGTTTAACTATGTAATACCTGCTGTGGTCATTCGCGCTTTGGCGCTTCTTCGTATTGCGTCAGGTTATGCCAGTATGTGGTTTGGACACAATGACCTCCTAGCTCGCATTGCAAAAGCACGGCTGCGCGTTTTTTGTCAGCTAGAAAACAGTCAGATTACTGATAAGGCCTATACCACAGAAGCACTAGCACAACATACTGAAGAGCTTGCGAGCAAATGGATTGCATGGGTTGCCCCTCTATCAAGCGTTGTATTCATCTTCTCAGGTTTGTGCGTTGCTGCGGTGTACCTCGACCTCCCCGGCGCTTTTTATATTCTGTCGCTATTTGTTGCTTGGCTAGCTTTTGTGGCCGTGCAAGGCGTAACCGCACTAACGCTTGCGAAAGAGGCCAATAAAGCAAACAAACTATTTCGTCAGCAATCTTCAGATTTTTTCAACTGCAGTGCCATTTGGCATCTGGACAAATCGATGATTGAAAATGACCTTGCCTTACCTAACCCTGACAACACTAAAATACCGAGTGCTAGTCAGGTATGGCGCTATCAGCTGGCGCAAAAAGCTAAGGCACAACGAACAGCATGGTGGTTTCAGGGATTAGCGTTTTTATTTGTTGTTTTAGTCATGTCGGGTGTTTCACCCGTGGCGTCGGCCCTTGTATTCGCGCCTATCGCTATAGTCATACCTATGGTTCTATTGGCAGCGCCTGACTGGGCAAGTACAGGCTTTTTAAGTGTAAGTAAATTTGCGCAGTACAAACAAAGCGTCAATGCTCTTAAGCAACTTAAAGCCACGCCAATTAGGCAGTATCGTGATAGAGAAATAAAACACTCACTTAATTTAATTCAGTTTTCTGCTAAAGGTCGACATGCAAGTTTGGTTAATATTTCACTACCTGCGAATGGTGTTGTTTGTATTTCTGGGCCGTCGGGATGCGGTAAGTCTTCATTGTTGCAGTCAATTATTGGTTTGCTGCCAGCTACGGGGCTGCGCGAAATTGACGGCATAGGCATGCCTGAGGGCATGGTAACAAACTGGCGTTATGTAGAGCAGGAACCTATTGTGTTATCAGGCAGTATATCCTTAAACCTAGACCCAGCGGGCAACGATATTTCTCAAAATGAAATGAGTGAATTGTTGTCTGCACTTGGCCTGGAAGAGATTCTGCCCTTGACGAATTGGGTAGGAAAAGCTGGAAGGTCTTTATCTGGTGGTGAGCGAAAGCGTTTGGCATTAGCTCGCGCAATACTAGCAAAGCCACCTGTTCTTGCTGTAGATGAGCCTTTTGAGGGGTTAGATTCTTACACACAACAAAAGGTGAGTGAGGTACTAAATAGTCTTTCTGCTACCACATTGATTTTAGTTGCATCCCACACAACACCCGACGCGCTAAACGTAAAAACGCACCTTCAACTAGGCGAAGCCGACATTAAAACTTCACTGCAAACACAGTGCGCTATTTCATAGCCTTATGTTCAAAGTTTCTTGTAATGTCTTCTAAGCTTCTACCCTTAGTTTCCGGAAAGAGCTTAGCAACTAAAATGAGGCTGATTAATGCAAAACAGCCATAAATAGCAAATGTGGTGGCCGCGCCTAGGTTAGCTAGCTCCCATGGAAAGATAATTTGAACTAGAAAGCTGGTTAAGGAGTTAATCACGCCCACCAAAGAGATAGCCAAACCACGAGTTTGATTAGGAAAAATTTCGGCTAACATCGCCCACATTACAGGGCCCAAAGACATAGCGAAAGAGGCTACAAACGCGATAATGCCAAATAGCACTAAGGGCGCGTTCATTGTGATACTGCTGGTAAGCAATGGCTGTTGGTAAGTATCAAACTCTTCACTTGATAAAACAGTTTTAAGCGCCCGTTTAAACTCCACGTCCGAATAATAGACTTGGTTGGTTAGAGGTTCTAATTTGCTTGCTGCGATGGGGGCGTCTTGTTGAATAGTGCTAACGGCAGTTTGTTGAACTTGGTAAGTGGCTTGTTTGAAACCATAGGTACAGATAGCCATGCTGATTACAACACCGGTCAAACCCACAATGAGTAGTGGCTTTCTACCCCACTTATCAATAGTCATCATTGCCACAACAGTAAAGGCGACATTCACTACACCAATCCATACTGCCTGCATAAAGGCGGCGTTGGTACCCACACCACTTTGTTCAAAAATAGTGGGGGCGTAGAAAAAGATAACGTTGATGCCGGTAATTTGCTGCGCAATGGCAATAATGATTCCTACCATTAAAGGAAAACGCATGGCTTTTGTTTTTAGAAAGCCTAGGCGCTCACCTAGTGACCAAGATTTTTCTTTCAACGATGACGAAATGTCTTCAACCAACGCTTTTGCTTGTGCGTGGTCGAATAAGCGGTTTATTACCTGCTCTGCCTCTTGCTGACGACCCTTTAATACGAGCCAACGGGGGCTGCGAGGAATGGTAAAGAGTAAGCCGAACCACAGCGCCGCTGGAATGATTTCAAGACCAAGCATGTAGCGCCATAAATGCGTATCTAAACCCCAATGGGCAACCCAAACTGCTCCACTGCCGCTAAGTTGTAGCAAGTAGTAGTTAGTGAAATAGGACAGAGCGAAACCAAACACAATATTGAGTTGATTCACCGATACCATTTTTCCACGGTTTTCTGGTGAGCTAATCTCTGAAATATACAGTGGGGCAATGATGAGTGAGCAAAATGCTATGCCGCCAATAAACCGAGCAAGTACTAGCAGTTCGAAACTAGGGGCGAGGGCAGAGCCTATGGATGAAAGCAAATACAAGAAAGCCACAAGGATCAGGGCTTTTCGTCTTCCGATAGCATCGCTTATGCCGCCTGCAAAGAGCATGGCAATAAGTGCGCCCAACGTGGGTGAGCTAACTACAAAACCTTGCTGCCAATCACTTAGGTTGAACTCGGCGTCAATAAAGCCATTGGCTCCGGCTATCACGCTGGCATCAAAACCAAATATGAATCCACCAAGGGAAACAATGAGCGTGTAGTATAGCGAGGGAGTCAGGGCTTTATGCATTTTATAATTTGCCTAGTGTGTCCCTATCGACGACTTCAGGAACAAATAAGTGCTCAATTGGGATAGGACTTTTAATGTCATAAACATGTTCAAGTACCCAATAAGCGGCCATTTCTCCCATAGCGTGAATAGGGTTATTAATAGTTGTTAGCTTTGGATAGAGATAGCGCGAAAATAGCACGTTATCGAAACCAACAATGGAAAGCTGAGTTGGAATATCAAATCCAGCTTCTCGTGCCGCCGTCATTGCGCCAGAGGCCATTTCATCGTTTGCGCACACAAGGGCGGTGAAGTCTGGAAAGGTCGTTTGAAGATGCTGCATCCCTTCCTGGCCTGTTGACTCATGGAAGTCGCCTTCGAACAAACTGTTGCTGTCAAATGTAAGTCCTGCTTCTTCAAGAGCTTTTTTGTGACCAGTAAGACGATCGCTCGCATCTTTTTTAAATAGCGGTCCGCTAATGTAAGCTATCTTCGTATGACCCGCGTCAATGGCCGCTTTCGTAGCCAAGTAGCCACCTTTTACGTTGTCTACAACAAAGCAGTTTTGCTCAAGTTCGTCTACTTTTCGGTTAATCACTACCACCGGGACTTTACTGTCGACCAGCTTTTTCAAGTAGTCGTCAGAAACTGCTTCGGCGTGCAAGATAAGCGCGTCACAACGGCGGCTTTTCAAAAACTCTATAGCTTCGTGTTCACGCTCTTCATCGACGTGTCCCGCGGTTATGATTACATGCTTACCACTTTTCTTTAGCACGTGTTCAACCGTGCTCATCAAGTCACCAAAGTATGAGCCATGCAGTTCGGAAACAAGTAAACCTACACTATTGGTACGGTTTGATGCCAGAGATTGCGCAATAGCGTTGGGCTGATAGCCCAGCGATGCCATAGCGTCTTCCACTTTTTTACGCGTGCGTTCGCTTACTTTCGCGTTTCCATTCATAACGCGAGAGACGGTCGCCAGCGATACCCCAGCTGCTTCTGATACTTGGTAAATTGTTGCCATACGGTTTCTAGTAATTGTCCTTATTTAATACCGCTAATGTACCCATTTATGCGACTCTTCACCAGTTTTGAATAGGCTAAAGCACTTTGTTTTAAGGTGCGTTTTTGGGTTTCGTAGTCAACATATACAATGCCAAAACGCTTGGAATAACCCAGCGCCCACTCAAAGTTGTCCATCAGGCTCCATGCAAAATACCCGCGAATGTCCACACCCTTTACCATCGCTTGATTTACGGCGTTTAAGTGAGTGTGAAAATAAGCGGTACGCGTATCATCTATAACTTCACCGTCATTAAGGACATCATCCATTGCCGCACCGTTTTCTGTAATATAAATGGGCGGTAAGTCGTAGCGCTCATTGAGATCAACGAGCAATTCGGTGAATGCGTCAGGGGTAATTTCCCAGCCCATTGCGGTTAGCTCGTTTGTTGCTGGTGGAACAATTTCAAACCAACCGTTTCCATCACTTTGATACAGGGTGCGGGTGTAGAAATTGATACCCAAATAGTCGATAGGTTGAGAAATGATATCCATATCACCTTCAAGTATTTCTGGTTTGCTATCAGTATCGAGCATGTCGATAATATCGGGGTATCTACCTTCTATTATCGGCTTTAAATACCACTGGTTATGGTAGTCGTCGGCCAGTTTAGCTGCGTGCTTATCTTCGTTAGAATTCGTCGTGGTATGGCAGTTACTAAAGTTAAGCACAATACCGTTTTGACTGTTCGGGCAATGGCTATTAAGTACTTTCAAAGCTAACCCATGTGCAAGCAACAGGTGGTGCGCTGCTTTGCGCCCGTTGCCCATCCCTGTTTTACCAGGAGCATGAATACCGGCTTCATAGCCTAAATAAGCAGAGCAAAATGGCTCGTTTAAGGTGGCGTAAGAATAGACTTTCTCGCCCAATGTCTTTGCAACGGCCTCTGCGTATTTTTCAAATGCGTAGGCGGTGTCGCGGTTTAGCCAGCCGCCATTGTCTTCAAGGTGCTGCGGTAAATCCCAGTGATAAAGCGTAACGAACACTTTCATACCGCGTTTTACGACTTCGTTAACTAGGTTGACGTAAAATTGCATACCTACTTCATTAACGGTGCCGTCTTGTTTCATAACGCGGGGCCAAGAAATAGATAGTCGATAGGCATCGACACCCAAGGCATCGATAAGCGCTACATCTTCCTTCCAAAGCGCTACGTGATCGCAAGCTACATCACCGTTAGTTGCATCTGAAATTGTCCCGCTCTTTTCACAGAAGGTGTCCCAAATGCAGTCCAACCTTCCTTTTCTGTCGCCTTCTATTTGAAAGCTTGATGTAGCTACACCAAACAGGAAGTCTTTAGAAAGCATCATAGAATTGGATGGAAGGTTAATGTCTTTCATCGTAGAAATGTCCTAGCAATAACAATTTCGTCATATTTGCTTTGCTAATCGCTAAGCAAATAACATCATATTTACATTGAATTCGATAACGCTTCATGTAATTATCTACTCAATGTAAGCGCTTACAAAATAGTTTGGATAAGCATGTAAGCGCTTTCAAATGTAAATTTATCATTAATCAGAAAAATAGCAACAGAGGTTACTTGTGGACACACCAGTTCAGCCGAATATTTCATCCGCCCAAGAGCAAGGGGCAAACGGTGGCTACCGTTTTGCGCTAATCTCACTTACCACGTTGTTTTTCATGTGGGGATTTATTACCTGTCTGAATGACATTCTTATTCCCTATCTAAAAGGAGCTTTTAACCTTAGCTTTACGCAAGCAATGTTAATTCAATTTTGTTTCTTTAGCGCTTATTTCATCGTATCGCTCCCCGCGGGAATGGTTGTGTCGCGCATTGGTTACCAAAAAGGCATTGTGCTTGGCTTAGGTATAGCATGTGTAGGCTGCTTGCTATTTTTCCCTGCTGCGTCTAGTCAAATTTATGGTGTTTTCTTGTTGGCGCTCTTTGTGTTGGCGTCAGGTATAACCATACTTCAAGTGTCTGCTAACCCTTTCGTGACAGCACTAGGAGACCCTAAAACGGCATCGTCACGACTTACCATGACCCAGGCATTCAACGCGTTTGGTACCACAGTGGCGCCATTCTTCGGCTCTTATCTTATCTACGGTGCCACAGGCGAGCACGGTGGGGGCACGCCAAGCCCGTCAGATGTACAGGTTCCTTATCTTATACTGGCGGCATCGCTACTGCTCCTAGCTCTTGTATTCATGTACTTGAAGCTACCTAAGCTTAACCACACAGGCGCAAATGCAGGTGTATTTAAAGGCGGCGCATGGCATCACAAACACCTTGTATTAGGTGCGGTGGGTATCTTTATGTACGTAGGTGCTGAAGTTGCTATAGGTAGTATGCTAGTTAACTACTTAGCTAGCCCTGCGGTGGGCGGCCTAACTGAAGCTGGCGCGGCGAAACTGCTGGCGTATTACTGGGGCGGAGCTATGGTAGGGCGCTTTATCGGCGCTGTCGTTATGCAAAAAATCTCAGGTGGTTATGTATTGGCCTTTAATGCTTGTGTAGCAATTGGCCTTATTTTGCTATCGCTTTCAAGTACGGGTGACCTTGCGCTGTGGAGTATATTAGGCGTAGGTTTATTTAACTCAATTATGTTCCCTACCATTTTCAGCCTTGCACTACAGCAATTAGGTAAGGACACACCGCAAGGTTCAGGCATTTTATGTCTAGCTATTGTGGGGGGAGCTATCGTTCCACTCTTCCAAGGTATGCTGGCCGACTCAATTGGGGTCACGCTTTCATTCCTATTACCCGCTTCGTGCTATCTTTACATCGCTTATTTTGGCCTTGTAGGAAGTCGCGTATCTAAATTTCAAACCACTGAAAAGTAACGAGGATTAATAATGCGAAAAAGTCTAATCGCGAAGGTTGTTGCAGGTGCATTGGTCAGTGTCTTAGTTAGCGCTTGTGCATCCGATGAAGACGCTTCTTCAGTTAACAGTGCCGTAGAAAAAACGAATAAAGCCAGTGAGATATGGCCTAAGCTAGATATCGAAGTAAAGTCAGCCCCTGCGGTAGAGAAAAAGGTAGATGATATTTTATCTACCATGACGCTTGAACAAAAAATTGCGCAGATGATACAGCCAGAAATTCGCAATATCACTGTTGAAGACATGCGTAAGTATGGGTTTGGCTCTTACCTCAATGGTGGTGGCGCGTTTCCGAATAACGACAAGCATGCAACTCCTGAAGATTGGGTGGAACTTGCCGAAAAGCTATATCAAGCTTCCATTGACGACAGCCTAGATGGTTCGACAATCCCAACGATGTGGGGTACCGATGCGGTTCACGGTCATAACAATGTTATTGGCGCCACTTTATTTCCTCATAACATAGGTTTAGGTGCGGCAAATAACCCTGAGCTAGTAGAGAAAATTGCTCATATCACAGCGAAAGAAGTGATGGCGACGGGCATTGATTGGGTATTTGCGCCAACAGTTGCTGTTGTACGTGACGACCGTTGGGGTAGAACCTATGAAAGCTACTCTGAAGATCCGGCTATTGTAAGAGAATATGCCGCATCTGTGGTTAAAGGTCTACAAGGTGCTGCTGACAAAGACTTTTTAAGCGATCAGCGTGTAATCAGCACGGTAAAACACTTTGTCGGTGATGGCGGTACCGTAGGCGGAGACGACCAAGGTGATAACGTAGCTAGCGAGCAAGAGCTATTCGATATTCATGCCCAAGGTTATGTTGGCGGATTAACCGCTGGGGCGCAGTCTGTTATGGCATCGTTCAACAGCTGGAACGGCGAAAAACTTCACGGTCATAAGTACCTATTAAATGATGTACTTAAAGACCAAATGGGTTTTGACGGCTTCGTAGTAGGCGATTGGAACGGCCATGGCCAGGTAAAAGGTTGTAATAACGAAGACTGCGCGCAAGCTATCAACGCGGGTCTGGATATTTTCATGGTACCTAACGATTGGAAGGTACTGTACGACAACACCCTCGCTCAAGTAAAAGATGGCACTATATCTATGACCCGCATCGATGATGCAGTGCGCCGCATTCTTCGCGTGAAAGTACGAGCGGGTCTTTTCGATAAGCCTAGCCCAGCAAATCGACCACTTTCAGGTAACCGTTCATTAATTGGCAAAGCTGAGCATCGCGAAGTAGCAGCACAAGCGGTACGTGAGTCACTTGTACTGCTGAAAAACAAAGATAAAACTCTGCCTCTTTCTGCAACTAAAAACATATTAGTGGCCGGTGATGGCGCCGACAACATTGGTAAGCAGTCTGGTGGCTGGAGTATTACGTGGCAAGGCACCAACAATACTAATGCCGACTTCCCTGGCGGTAGCTCTATTTACGACGGCATCAAAGAGCATGTCGAAAGTGCTGGTGGTAAGGTCGAACTTTCCGTTGAGGGCGATTTTGAAACTAAGCCAGATGTTGCCATTGTGGTATTCGGGGAAGAGCCTTACGCAGAAGGCCACGGCGATAGAGAAACGCTTATCTATCAGTACGGCAGTAAGAAAGACTTAGCGCTACTTCAAAAGCTGAAGTCTCAAGGTATTCCTGTGGTATCTGTGTTTATCAGCGGCCGCCCAATGTGGGTAAATGCCGAGCTTAATGCATCTGACGCTTTTGTCGCCGCTTGGTTACCTGGCTCTGAAGGTGCTGCGGTAGCTGATGTGCTGTTTGGCGAACAAGACTTCAAAGGAAAACTATCTTTCTCTTGGCCATCAGAGCCTCAGCAGATAGTGAATAAAGGCGATGAGGCTTACGAGCCGCTCTTACCTTATGGTTTTGGTCTTACTTTCAGCGATGAAAACGTATTAAGCGATACGTTGAATACTGAAATAAAAGTTAGCACTGACAGCAACAAGCCGATGGAAATCCTTAATGGTGCCGTGCAGTCGCCATGGGTACTATGGCTGTATTCAGGTGATGAAACGCTACCTGTGAACGCAAGCACTCACACCCTTGGTGCGCTGACCTACCGCACTGTGGACAAGGTAGTGCAAGAAGATGCACGAAAAGTTACCTTTGATGGCTCTGAATTTGCGGCTATGCGTTTTGCTAGCAAGAGCTTCTTCCGTGAAGACTTAAGCGCACAGTTACTCACACAGGGGGCGTTAAGCTTTAACGTTAGCCGTCACTCAGACATTAAAGGGCCTGTTACCGTAGGTATGAACTGTGAGGGCGAGGGGGATGCTGCGGGCAGCTGTTCAACGCAGATTGACATTAGCGAGCAACTTAAAGCAATGCCTGCTGATACATGGACAAACGTGAGCATTGACCTGCAGTGCTTTGTTGACGAAGGCATAGACTTCACCGGTCTTGTCGTACCGTTTGAGCTAGGCAGTTCAGGTAAGGCAAGTTTGAGTGTGGCAGATATTCAATTCACACCAAGTGCAGCAGAATCAGCGAGTATAAGCTGCCAAGAGTAAGTTAAAGCTCTATCACTAGACCTTAAGCAACGTCGCCGGGGCAAAGCCTTGGCGACGTTTTTGTTTGTAAACAGCTCAACCCCCACTCATTTGCGTCACCGATCTTTTCCCCACGTTACCCCGTAGCTATGTTTATTAAATCTGCAAATCAGTGGCTGGATGATAACTGATTCAAGCAGGGTATTTGTGACAACTCCTCGTTCACATCACATGTTTATTTACAGGGTAGTAATATGACAAAGGAAAAAACGCCTACACCCCATCTTTATCTTGCTTTGACGCCAGTTATTTTAACCCTTTTGATATTGGGTATGCAGATCTTCTACTTCGGCGTGTTCGAACCTCATATACCACTTGCCATCGGCATAGCATTGACTAGTTTTGTAGGAACTTATCTTGGTCTGACATGGGAAGAAGTACGGGCAGGTATTTTTAAAGTCATCCACGTCGCCTTACCGGCAGTAAGTGTTCTTATTGTTGTTGGGATGATCATAGGCATTTGGATAGCTAGTGGTACTGTGCCTACGATTATTTACTATGGGCTAAAGACCCTTTCTCCCCAAATCTTTCTGGCTGCCGGTATGGTTATCTGTGCAGTCGTTTCCGTATCGCTAGGTACAAGTTGGGGGAGCGTAGGCACCGTTGGTTTAGCATTAATGGGCATCGGCGAGGGCTTTGATATACCCATGTACTGGACCGCGGGAGCCGTGGTTTCTGGGGCTTTCTTTGGTGACAAGGTATCGCCGCTGTCAGATACCACAAACCTTGCTCCGGCAGTAACCGGTACAGATGTGTTTTCACATATAAAAAATATGATGGCAACAACAATCCCCGCCATGGTAATAGCATTTTTAATCTATCTGGGTGTAGGCTTCTTTGTCATAGATGCCCAAAGCGTTTCATTTGCCAAAATTGCGGGTATCACCACAGCGCTTGAAGACAATTTCACCATATCTTGCTGGGCACTTTTGCCTGCACTTATTGTAATGGGGCTGGCACTAAAGAAAATTCCGCCACTTCCTGCATTATTTGCTGGTGCCGTAGTGGGAGGTGTATTTGCCATGTTTATGCAGGGGCAAAGCCTGCAGGCCGTATTCGACTATGCAAACAACGGCTACTCCATTAATACAAATATCATTGAAATAGATAGTCTGCTCAATCGCGGTGGTGTTCAGTCTATGATGTGGACTATCTCATTGGTGCTTATTGCCCTTGGTTTCGGTGGGGCGTTAGAGACAACGGGCTGCTTACGAAGCATCATTAACGCAATCAAAAGCAAAGCAAAAACCTTTGCCGGTACACAAGTTGCGGCAGTTGGCACCGCCTTTTCTACTAACTTAGTGGCAGGCGACCCATATCTATCGGTGGCTTTACCTGGAAGGATGTATTCTCCTGTTTATCGGGGCATGGGCTACTCCACCCTTAATCTGTCACGTGGTATCGAAGAGGGAGGAACGCTAATGTCACCACTTATCCCTTGGAATGCCGGAGGCGCGTTTGTGATATCGGCGCTTGGCCTTGGTATTTCAGGCGCTAGCTTAGAAAACTTGCTGTATATCCCTCTTGCTTTTGCCTGTTGGACGGCACCTCTGATAGGAATATTCTACGCCTATGTTGGCTGGTTCTCGCCAAAAGCTACAGATGAAGAGCGTGAACAGTGGAAAACGTCAGGTGCGGCAATCGCTAAGTTTAACAAAGACGGCACACCCGTTACCGAGTAACGATGGCCTAGAAAAAACAGTAGTCATAGTTAAAGCGAGACGCTTACCAAAGTGTTAGGGTTAATTAACCCTGGCACTGAGGTTTGTTCGGCTTGTTTAGCTTTTAATTCTTAGGCTTTTGTCAGTCGTCATGACTAAAAATACAAACTCTATTTCTACCGAATCTTTTAGCTACATAAAGTGCATCGTCACACTGCTTGATGAGTTTCGACGTTTCAATACCTTTTTGATATTCAGCGATGCCAGCGGAAAAGGTTTGTTCACTGATCTCACTAGAAATACGCAATTGTCGATAGCTATCAAGGATTGAATCTACAACTTTTTTAGCTTCGGAAGCGGAGGTTTTTGGAAGGCATAAAATGAATTCTTCTCCGCCATAGCGTCCAAAAGTATCTGTTTTTCTAATGGAGTTAGATACATGCTCGCAAAACGCTTTAAGTAAATCGTCCCCGCATTCATGGCCGTAGTTGTCGTTGATGGCTTTAAAGTTATCTAAGTCAATCAACGCTAAAGATAAATTATTTTGATAGGCTTTTGCTTTGCTAATCTCTAACTGTACTGCGCCGAGTAAACTTCTTCTGTTGCGAACGCCTGTGAGGGTATCTACAGTCGCTAGTGTTTCTTGTTCTCTTTTCAGCCTTCTTTGAACAATGTATAGATAAGTTACGAGGGCTAAAAGCACCACCAAGACCAGCGCCCCAACACTCAGAATTAAATTTGTTCTGTTGCTGTTTGCGAGTTCCACGCCTGCTAATTCGTGCTGCTGCTCTAAAAGTTGTAATTTTCGCTCAGCAAGGGCGCTCTCATAGTAGTCGCTAAACACTTCCTCTCGATCGTCCGTTTGGTAATAAAGGGACTGATAAAAGTCTTTGCTGTCGCGCAATGCTGATATAGCCGCTTCTTTGTTTCCTGACTGCTCAAAGAAAGAAGACTGAATAGATTTAAACTGCGCCCAGAGCAAGTTTGATGAGCTGTAATCGGCGCTTAGGCTGTCGATAATATTATCCATCAGTGCTTTAGCTGTTTCTAACTCGCGTTGTTCTACTAGCGCTTTAAATCGAAAGATTTGATAGGTATTAGTATCGTATGAGACAGGTAGTGTGGATATAAAACTCTCAGTTTTTTCAATTAATTTATGCGCTTCTTTTACTTTGTCCAGAGCATACAAATACTCAACTTTCAAAACTAGCCCATAGGTGTAGGTATCCCAGTCTTCAATGGATGTAGCGTATTCAATGTACCTTTCAAGCGTATCGAAAGCCTTATCGGGTTGATTTAAGTTCTCAAGGCTTCTTCGTTGGCAATCGAGGGCAATTTGGTAATATCGGTGTGGGCTAGCCAACGGCCTAGTAATAAAGAAAGCCTCTGCGCGAGAACACAATTCCAAAGCACGTTTGCTCTCCCCTAGGTAAGACATATTGAGCCCTATATCAAGCTCCATGTTTTCTATTGCACCGTCTCCAAAGAAACGTTTTTCGGTTAATGAGGGCAATTCGCCCAAGATTTTTGCGCTGGAGTTCAAAGATGCTCTTATTAGTCCCATTCTCGCCAAGAAAATGGATTTAGTCGCAATGGCGTCAAAGTAAAGCTCAGTATCACTACCATTGGCAAACGCGATTATTTCGTCAATTTTGCTATGGGCCAAACGCCACTTTTCTTGAATGGCAAAGTTATAAGCTAACAGAATGTTGTGTCTAAAATATAAAGACGGATGTGAACGCTTTACATCTTGTACCTGGTCTTTCGGCGCAAGTTTGTATTCTTCGAATCCCGTAGGATGATTAACCGTAGATTGCAGCAAAGCAATGTACACAGATGCAAGGGATGACGATTCAGATAGGGCATCAGAGTCAGAGACTAATGCCATTAACTCTTTTTCACCGTCGGGTTTGCTGCTTATAATTTGGGAATATGCTTGGAAATATTTATCACCGCTAATCGCAAAAGTAGAATTAATTCCCATCAAAAATAGCACTAGCGCGCTAATACACTTCTTATACTTCACTTGCTTTCTTCTTCTACTACTCATCCTGAGCTTATGAAGTGAGGTTACCAAAAAATGGCAGAAATGTTTGATGATTTTAGCGGGTTAGAATTAAAAAAGGGCCTTGAAAAGGCCCTTATCGAAAGTGCTTACTAAACTTAGAAGCTGTATCTAGCGCCAAGCGTGTAGCGAGGGCCATACTGGCGAGCGAATAAGAATTGCTCTTCAAAGCGGCCATAACCTCGCTCGGTTTCGTCGTTTATGTTCACACCTTCTAGGAACACTGTTAAGTGCTCATTCACATCGTAGTTGATGCTGGCATCAACCTGACCAAACGTGTCGAACTGGGTGGCTGGGTTATCAGATGAACCTTGCGCTTGACCAATACCAACAACATAGTCTGAACGCCATGCATAAGTGACTTTTACAGACAGACCTTCCTTCTCGTAAAACACTTGGAAGTTAGCTGAATCACTGATACCTACTAGCGGATTTTGCTGTTCTAGGTTGTATGGGTCGTACTCTACGTCACCGTCAACAAGCGTCGCATTAGCGCCAAAACCAAAGCCGGTTTCACCAAATGTGTGTTGAACAGCAAGCTCGATACCTTCAACGGTTTTTGATTCGTTAAGGTTACGAGGCTTCACCACGTTCCACTCAATAAGCGGGTCGTCTGAGTTAGGCTCAACAACGCCATCTGCATCAGCGTAGCCTGCTTCTCTGAAGTAGTCGTAAATGTTACTGTCGGTGGCCTGAATGCCTTCTGCCTGAAGTGCTGAAACAGCTTCTTGCCATCTTGGGCCTTGGTAAATATCGTTAAGGCCGTCAAAGGTTTCAAGCCTACCTTGGGTATCGATATAGTTCTTCACTGACTTTCTGAATAGGCCTACTGACGCATAGCTTGCTTCGTCGTAGTACCATTCGAAAGATAAGTCTAAGTTAGTTGACTCATAAGGTTTAAGGTCGGTACTGCCTTCAGATACTACCCTCGAGCCAATTTTAGGGCTTCCGCTAAACGAACGTCCTCCTTGTAAAAAGCCGATAGGTGCACGAGTAATCGATTTACCCCAAGAGAAGCGGGCAACAATGTCGTCAGTAACATCGACTTTCACATCGAACATAGGAAGCAGTACATCGTACTTACCGGTAAAGTCCTGTTCTTCAACACCGTCTTGGAAGACTGTGATCCACTCACCAGCGGCAACCCAGTTAACTTGAATCGGTACGCGAACTTCAGCAGTGCTAGGTACTTCTGTTTCTTCGTAGCGAAGACCTGCGTTAATTTGAACGTAGTAATCGCTAACGTCAAAGTCCCATTCTGTCTGTACATAGATTGAGTCTGTTGTCTCTTCTACATTACTTACTGAAGGAGCACCGCTGAAATATGGGTCGATAGAGTACGCGTTGCTTTCACCCACAACATCAGCAGTGATGAATTGAAGCTGACGCGCAATGGCTTCATCGAAGTCAAAGGTGTAGTAATAGCCAGGGTTCATGCTTGCGCCACCACCATCAAAGGCGTCTAAAAAGCCTGAAGTGTCGTTGCGAACGAACATACTGTCTGGGAAGATTTCAGTAAACGACGGGCTAAAGCCAGGTCCACCGCGCAATCCACTCCACGCGGTAAAGCCAGATAGAGATTGTTCTGTTCGAGCCACACCAAAATCAACTTTAACTAGCGGGATGTCCCACGCCGAGTTATACCAAGTACCGTCTAACTGCAGTTGCTCAATGTCAGAACGTCCTGGTGAATAAATGAACTGACTGAAGTTAGAGTCAATCTCACCTGGCAAAATTTCATTAGTACCGTTATTCCAGTTTACATAAACCTGAGGAATTTCATCTTCACGGTAGTCATAAACTTTAGACTCTAACTGGTTTGAACCAAGAATGATTTGCCCAGCGCTACCCAGCCCTTCGTCATAACCATTGTCGGTTTTGTTGTAAGAGTCATGGTAATCCAAACGTAAATGCCAATCGTCATTTACCATCCAGTCTAAGTTTACGCCAAGTGAACGTGCGTCAACACGGGTGGTATTGCGGCTTGCGGTAAACGAGCCGTCATCGCCACTGATGTCTGCATAAACAGCTGTACCGTTCTCATCAAGCTCATAAGCATTAATGTTTGCACCAAAGTTGTTCCATATACCCCAACCTACAGTGTTAGTGCCGGTGGTTGCGCGAGACGCAGTGTAGTCTATAGTTGCAGTAAACGCATCTACAGGGCGGAACTGGAAAGTAACCTGACCATTAGAACGTTCACGCTGAATGTCGTTAATGCTGTAGTTCATGTCTTTCGGGAAGAACGCTGCATCGGTAATATTGGTGCGGTTATCAACAACATTACTTGGATCTATATTTTGAGGAAGGTCTTCATTCTCTTGAAGTACCCAACCTTGAATGCTAGCCGCTTGCTGTTGGAAATCACGCTCTTGGTGCGAAAAAGATACTCCGAATCCGAACATGTCGTCTGCGAAAGTATTGGTGTAAACACCTGCGATCTCAGGGGTTACATCGTCACCAGCTTCATTAGACGTATCGTAAATACCTTTTACTGAAATAGTCGCGTTTTGTCCTGACTGGGAAAGCGGCTTCATAGTAATGATATTTACCGTAGCACCTAAGCCCCCGCTCGGGTTTTCTGCTCGGGCAGTTTTTTGAAGCTCTAGCGTGCTTACGCCTTCAGATGAAAGGTTGGCAAGGTCGAAAGAGCGGGTAAAACCGGTACCCGGCATTTGGCGGCCGTTAAGGGTGACTAGGTTGAACTCTGGGCCGAAACCACGAACAGTAATTTGGCTACCTTCGCCGTTATTTCGGCTAATGGTTACACCGGTAATGCGTTGCAATGCTTCAGCTAGGTTCGTATCAGGAAATTTACCTAGCTCTTCAGCTGATATGGCGTCTACTACACCGCTCGAACTGCGCTTTAGGTCCATTGAGCGGATCATACTGCCGCGAATACCGCTAACTTGAATAACTTCTACTTCGCCTTCTGCTGGCGTTGCTGTTTCTGCTTCTTGAGCGTGTGTGGGTAGCACAAGAGAAGAGCCCATCAACAAAGCCATTGATGTGGCAAGTTGGGTCTTTTTAAAAGATGTGTTTTTCATAATTGCCCTACTAATTCTTATCAATTTCGTATGTTGCCCAAGCTCCGCTTAGGCAACACATGCTTTGCTATTGCGCTGCAATTTCAACATTATCGACGCGGTATACTGCGCCTTCACCAGAGCCCCATGCTGGAAACATCATGATGACGTTGATTGCACTGATATCCAGACCTAAGTCGTACAACGTTTGAAGAGGGAAAGTGTAGGTCTGCCATTCGCCTTCAACCGGATCTACACCCTCAAGGCTAGCTGAAATAGGGAGCTCTACTGCTGATGACACGTCGATAGATTCAATCTTGAATAACCAAGGCGCTGAAGCATCATTAGGCATAGCGCTTACTTTCATTTCGAATCGCACTGCACCATTGGCTAGTAGTGCTGACGCATCGTAAGAGTGACCGTCATCGGCAATAATGCCCATCACGGTTGGCGTTGCGCCAATTCGAAACTCAGCAACTGTTCCGTGCTCTGCATCATCAACTTCCTCGGTAGGCGTTGAGCCACCGCAGCAATCCCAAATACGCCATTGGTCTGCCGCAGTGTCTGCAAACAAGGTAATGCCAGACGCTGAAGGCGCTTCTTGACCACTGTCAGGGTGGTATATTTTTACGTTGTCTAAGCGATACACGGCGCCTTCACCAGTACTCCAAGCAGGGAACACCATGATGACGTCTATCGCGCTAACGTCTAAGCCGCGTGCTTGTAGGTCAGAAATAGGGAACGTATATGTCTGCCACTCACCTTCAACAGGAGCTTGACCTTCAACGCTATCCGCTAATGGTAGTTCTACCGCAGTTGATGCATCGTTAGACTCAACTTTAAATAGCCATGTAGAGTCTGGATTGTTAGGAGCGCTCACTACTCTCATGTCGAATTGTAGAAGGCCACCATCTGTAAGTGCAGTTGCATCAAATGGAGTATCACCACCACCAGCGGCAGAACGAGTAATAAAGCCCATTACTGTAGGTTCTGCGCCGATGCGGAATTCCGCCGTTAAGCCGTGCTCTTCATCATCCATTTCTTCAGTTGGGGTAGAGCCACCACAGCAGTCCCACATAGGCCAATCAGGGTTTTGGCCATCTTCGAAGATAGTGAGTTCAGGGTATGCAACCGCACCGTCCTGTGAAATTTCTACATTAGTAATTTGATAAACGGCACCTTCACCTGCACCCCAGTCAGGGAAAATCATGATGGTATCAATGGCGCTGGTGTCTAGTTCTGCTTCAGCAAACATACTGATAGGAAATTGATAGCTTTCCCATACGCCCACTTGCGGTGTAGCAGGTGCAGTATCTGAAGGTCCAACGTAGCCGCTCATCAGTGAAAAAGAGGCGTCTGTCGTTGCTTCAGTACTTTCAACTTTCAGGTTCCAGTTTGCTTCAGCGTTATTAGGTGCAGAAACTAGTTTTAAATCAAATTTTAAGCTACCAATGCCTTCAAGGGGAGAGGCATCAAAAGGAGAGGCTTCACCTTCTGGGTCAGTAAGAAACGCATCGCGGCTGATAAAACCGACTACCGTAGGTTCTGCGCCAAAGGTAAATTCATAAACTTGACCTAGCTCAGTATCTTCAACAAGTTGAGGGGTAGAGCCACCACAGCAATCCCAAGCTGCCCAGTTTGGATTAGGCGTACCCCCAAAAATGGTTAAGTCTTGTGGAATGCCGGTAGAAGGAGGCGACGGGATGGGAGCAGCGCCTTCAACCAATGCATCATCTACACTGTCGTAACCAGGGCGCACAGTCTCACAACCTTTACCAGTTTCAGGGTCTGAGGCACACTCATAAACGCGCACGTAGTCAATTTCGAACGTTTGACCGTCTACGAATGCATCTGCATCTATGCCCGTTTCGTTAACGGCTTCAGGCCAGCTTCCGCCCACAGCGAAGTTAAGGATCATGAAAAACTCTTGATCGTAAGGGGCGTTATTCCATTGGGTTTCAAGTTCACCGGTAATTTGGTCAAAGTACTCAGTGTACCAACCGCGGTGGGAAAGACCTGTTGCATCACCATTTGCGTTATAGCGTACCTCAGAGCGACGCTGGGTGGCATATAAATAGCCGTCCATGTACCAGCGAATTTCACCTTCCTGCCACTCTATAGCGTAGGTATGGAAGTCATCAGCTGGGTTCGCGCCATCAGGAAGAGAATACGCTTGACCAGAGCTATCATTGTTCGGCCATTCTTGACCGTAGTGAAGTGTGCCGTAAATATGGCTTTCAGGGTTACCTTCTGCGTCTGCTGCTTTAAGGTTTACCGCTTCCATAATGTCGATTTCACCAGAGCGCGGCCAGCCGCCATATACTGAATCAGTAGGCATCATCCAGAATGCAGGCCAGCTACCTTGACCTTCTGGTAGCTTAGCGCGCATTTCAAAACGGCCGTATTTGAAATCGGCTTTGTACTGAGTAATTAATCGGGCTGACGTATACGGTTTTGGGGCACCTTCTTCGGCAGGAAGCGCGACAATTTTCAGGCTACCGTCAGACACAAATGAATTGTCTTCGCTGTCTGTGTAACACTGGGCTTCATTGTTACCGCCACCGTCACAGTTTACTTCATGGGTCCAGTTATCATCGTTAATACTGGTTCCATCGAACTCGTCGCTCCAAACAAGCTCCCAGTCGGTAACGGGAACCGTTGCGTCAACAACGTCGATATCTGTAGAGGTTGTTGCTCCACCTCCACAGCCAAATAGGGTTGTGACTGAGATCGCGGCAGCTATCCGCGAAAGTTGAGATGCTTTTTTCGTCATTGTTTTCAGCCCTGATCAAAAGAAATTGGGTTTTTATGTTGTGGCAAATGCCACGTAAAAAGCTTGTGTAAGCGCTTACAAAATGGGTCAAATAAAAATGGCTGTTTGAAAGCGCTTACATTACATTAAGCCACTGACACGTAAAGATCAATACTGTTCTCAAAAAATTAACATTTAGTAGTATGAGTATATATCGTCAACAATATAAAAATAATTATATTATCAGTTAGTTGGCTGGTATTGGTCGTTTTATTTGAAAAGATTGCTTTAACGATTCACTCTGCATTTACAAATGAAAAGGCACTGTTGTTAATAAGGTGTTTTGAGTATTTCACTCGCAACAAATAGTGCTTCACGATAAGCTTTCTCGATAGCTCAGAAAGAGTATAGCCCATGCATAATCATCATCAGGTCGACACTACTTCTTCTAAGGAAGACTCCACTCGTATCGGATGGGCATTTTGGCTGAACTTTACCTTTACCATTATTGAGTTTATCGGCGGTTGGCTCACTAACAGTATGGTTATAATGGCAGACGCTGTTCATGACCTAGGCGATTCCCTGTCAATTGGATTAGCCTGGTACTTGAGTAAACTAGGTCACAAGGCCTCCACCGAAAAGTATACCTATGGCTTTAAAAGGCTAAGTTTAATGGGAGCCATGATTAACGGTCTCATTTTAGTACTTGGTTCAATTTGGGTAATGTCCGAGGCAATTCCTCGTCTATACAGCCCAGAGATGCCTGTAACGGAAGGCATGATAGGGCTCGCGATATTGGGTATTCTGGTAAATGGTTTCGCGGCCTATAAGCTTCATGGTGGCCATTCAATGAATGAGAAAGTGCTTAACTGGCATTTAATTGAAGATGCGCTGGGTTGGGTGGCAGTGTTAGTCGTTGCCATTGTTCTTCATTTTGTAGATTGGCCAATTCTCGACCCAATATTATCGATTGGTTTTACCCTCTTTATTTTAATAAACGTAGTGAGATACCTTGTGCAGACTATGTCTTTATTCTTACAAGGTGTGCCTGATGAATCTACGCGAAAGGCTATTAGCCAAGCGTTGCTGTCTATGGAGCATGTTGAAGAAGTTCACCATTTGCACTTTTGGTCTTTAGATGGTGAACAACATGTACTCACCGCTCATGTCGTCATTAATTGTGCTATCGACAATGATAAATTACGCCAATTAAAAACACTGGTGCATGAACGTCTTGCGCCATTTGCACTTGCACATACAACCGTAGAGTTTGAATTACCGGGGGAGCCATGCCGTGATGAAAATGATCATTTGCATGCCCATTCTCATCAGCATGAACACGACGAGATAAATTAGTACACAGTAAATGCAGGTACAGGGAGCCATTAGTTAATTATATTATTTACTGGCTAAGTGTTTGAGTTATCGAAACCAAAAAAAGAGGGGCGTATATACGCCCCTTTAAACACACACGCTTTGAAGGTTTAGAATTGTGCCTTGAAGGCTACGCCGTAGTAACGGTCTGCGTCGCGAGGGATTTGATAACGAAAGTTATCGCCGCTATACGTTGTTGCATAGCTTTCATCAAGTAAGTTTTTAGCAATCAAAGATACGCGGAATGCATCGTCTTTGAATGAGAAACTTACGCTTGCGTTAAGCATGCTGTAGTCAGGTAACAATGAGTGTGGATTAAATTCACCCGTGTTGCCTGGTAAGTCAGAGTACTGTTCATCGGTATAAATATACGATGCGTTATAGTAAACATCGAAACCGTGCTCGGTTTCCATGAAGTACTCTGCTGTTAGCGAGTATTTCAAGTCAGGAGAGAAAGGTACATCAAGGCCTGAACGGTCAGTACAGGTCGCTTCTTCAGGACAGTTAAACTCGTCGATTTCTGCCTTCGTATATGCAGCGCCACCTATAAGAGTTAGGTTGTCGGTTGCATTCCACATCATATCAAGCTCTATACCTTGCGTGGTAACATCCCCGGCATTAGTAAGACGGGTAATACATGCACCGTCTGAACAGTCGAAGTTATTCGCTTGGAAACCTTCAATGTCGGTGCTAAACAAGGCAACGTTTAGCAATAGGTCGCGACTCGCGTACTTGTAGCCTACCTCGAAAGCGTCAGATTCTTCAGCGCCAATAGGTCGGCCGTCGTTCGTTGGGTTAAAGTTATAGTAAACATTGAAACCCGGTCCTTTGTAGCCTTGTGAGTAAGTTGCATAAACCATTTGATTTTGGTCAAGGTCGTATTGAATACCAACACGGCCGGATAGATTGGTTTCATCTACCACGCCTTCGGCATCTGTATTTTCGGTAGCAGGGCGCACACCAACACCACGACGTCCATATTCATCGTTGCTAATACGACGATGCTTATACGACACTTCATCATCGGTATAGCGAAGGCCGAAGATCAGGCGCATATCATCGCTTAAATCGTAAGTACCATCGCCATAGACCGCCCAGTTATTAAATTCGGTGCTCATAAATGCAGTGGCAGAGACGATATCGTTTGCATTACATGATACGCCAAGCGAATCAGCATAAGCGTCTAAGTCTGATAGCGCGTTGGTTAGTTCGTCTCCTGATAAATTGTTTTCTGCATAAAAAGAGAGTGCCTGATCAAGCTGACCATTATTGTTTTGGCAGCTAGCATCACGTGTAAAGTTACGCTCAGAATCCATGTTCCAATAGAACATACCCGCTAGGAAGTTAAATGGGCCTGCTAGGTTTGAAGCAACACGGAATTCTTGAGAAAACTGACTCCATTCCTGCTCACCCACATCGTGCAGTTGGAAAGGTACGCCGAAAACTGGCTGGTCGCTGTCGCCAGCAATTGAGGTAAAGTCACCTTCGCGGAATTCAGTGTTTTCCCATGAGCGCTGGGCTGTGATTGAGGTGAAAGTATAGTCGCCGACAGTTTTATCAACTTGCACAGAGAAAGCTGAGTGGTCGTCGATGGTGCGAGACTCAAAATCGTGGTCGATTTGACGCTGTTCTAAATCAATGCCGTCAGCAATAGTTGCACTGCTAGGTGCTGCTTCTGAGTCTGGATTACGACCGCTTGATACGCCTTCTAAATCGGCACAACAGTCGTCATCAGCACTGTAAAACTCGCTAATAAATTTAACTTTTAAATCGTTAGTTGGCTCGTAAAGCACAACGGCGCGCGCACCTTCACGGTCATAGCCATTTACCGTTTCGTTGTTGTAAACGTTGTCTATATAACCGTCGAATTTACCTTGAAACACGGTCAAGCTAGCTGAAAGGTCGTCTGTTATACCACCGCTCACCGTGCCTTTTAAACGATATTCATTGTCTTGATAAAATTCAGTAGAAAGGCTCCCGGTTAAGTCCTGTGACGGGTCTTTTGTGGTGATGTTTACCACGCCGGCTGACGCGTTTTTACCAAAAAGTGTACCTTGTGGGCCGCGCAGAACTTCTATACGGTCAACGTCATATAGATCGGCAAAAGCCTGTCCGGAGCGGCCTAATACAACGCCATCTACCACAGTCGCCACACTTGGCTCTGCTGCGATACTAAATGAAATTGTGCCAATACCTCGAACCGTTAATGCAGAGTTACGAGTTGTGGTACCTTTGCGAAAACTAACCGATGGGACGAGAGCCTGAAGATTCTCAACATTATTTGCGAAAGCCGACTCTATCTGGTCACCGCGTAATACTGATACTGCTACAGGAACATCGCTAATACTTTGTACACGTTTCTGTGAGGTTACGACAATCTGCTCGAATGACTTATCGTCTTTTGCAGCTTCGGTTTGTTCAGTCTCTGCATCTTGCGCGTAGGCATTTGCGTTAAGCAGCAATCCAGATGTCATAGCAAGGGTTACCGCCTTACTGATGATCGATCTTTTTGTATTCATGTTGTTCTCCAGGGTATTTCGCTTATCTCGCTCTAACTAACAATGGCCAACATTTTTCGGATATATCAACCGTTGTACGTAGACGGTGTTTGGTTTTTATTTTTAGTACGTAGGGTACAGCGCTACGCGAATTTTTATTCGAGAACTAGATAAAAGATATCTTTTATCTAGTGTCTTATATAAGAGTGATTAAGTTAAACAATTGTTAAGTTGTTTGCAAACGTTATGTTAATTTTTTTGTGTTTTTTCTATACAGAACCAAAGCGTTTGGTTTAAGCCGGTTGGGAAGCAAGGCGCTTTAGGCCTTGCTCGTATTTTACTCGCCACCATTTAAGGCTTATGCCAATAGCAGCGAAACAGCTTGCCCACAAGCCAACTAGAGCCGGTATAAAGATGTTACTGATTCCGCCTACAAAGCCCACTGGGGAGAACATCAAATACAAGGTAGCAATAAGACCAACCAGCACAATGGCGCAGGGGATAGCGTAGCGCCATGGGGTCATATTAACTTCGGCCTTCGGCGTAAAGTGCCATGGTGTAGCCATTGGATAGAGCTTACCTATGGTTAACATAATGGTCAGTTCTATAGCGAATAAAATGGCATAAATATGAATGAAATTGATATCCACTTCCCAAACGAACTTTAGCAGCCCGTAAGCGATCACGTGGAAAATAATAGCTACTTTAGCGGCTAAGGCTGGCACTCTCTTAGTAAACAAGCCCACAAGCACAATGGTGATGACAGGGATGTTGTAGAACCCAGTGAATATACGAATGATTTGCCACAAGCCTTCAGGGGCAAACATAAGTAGTGGCGCAGTGATAAAAGACAAAACAGCGATAACAATACTGGTGATTTTAGCCACGCGGATTAGCTTTTCGTCACTCACTTTATCTTTTTTGAAGGGCTTATAAACGTCTAAGCAAAATAGTGTGGCAGCACTGTTAAGCAGTGAATTGAAAGAGCTAAACACCGCGCCAAGCAATACTGCTAAAAAGAAACCTGACAAATACTGTGGCAGTACGTCTTTAACCAAATGGGGGTAGGCGAGGTCGATGGTTTGAAGATTTTCGTCTTGATATAAGTGATAAGCAATAACGCCAGGTAGCATCATCATAAAGGGCACAAGCACTTTAAAGTAGCCAGAGAACAGCACGCCTTTTTGACCTTCAACCAGGTTTTTAGCCCCCAAGGTTCGCTGAATAACGTATTGGTTTGTACCCCAGTAAAACAGGTTAGCTAATATCATACCTGTAAAAATAGTACCGAAAGGGACAGGATCGTCAGCGCCGCCGATGGCATTGAGCTTTTCTGTTTCCGTTGTCGCAATAGTCGAAAGGCCGTCACTAAAGCTTCCGTCGCCTAAAGCAATTAAACCAAGTATAGGGACTAACAACCCAACAATTAAAAGGCCTACGCCGTTAATGGTATCTGATACGGCTACTGCCTTTAAGCCACCAAAAATGGCATAGAGAGCGCCAATCGTACCGACTATGACGATGGTAAGTACCAGACCCACCTCATAGCTTACGTTAAAAAGACCCGGTACATCGAACAGTCGCAAAACTGCAATGGAGCCTGAATAAAGTACCGATGGAATAGTTACTAACGAGTAACCCACCATAAATAGTACTACCGTCATTCTACGCACGCTGTCGTCGAAGCGGTCTCGCAAAAACTCAGGTAGGGTTGAGAACGCACCCGCTAAATAACGTGGCAAGAAAATAAGCGCCATAATTATGGTAGAGATACCTGCGGTTACTTCCCACGCCATCGCGCTAAGGTTATAGCCGAAGGCAGAGCCGTTTAAGCCAATAAGCTGCTCAGCGGAGAGGTTGGTAAGGATCATGGACCCGGCTATAAAGGTGCCGGTCAGCCCTCTTCCTGCGAGGAAGTAACCATCTTGTGTGTTAACTTCCCCTTTGGTTTTCATGTAAGAGATAGCGGCAACGATCGCCATAAATGCCATACATGACAATAGGGTAAGGGTAATATCCATGAACAACTCCTAAGCGCTATGCTGGCCAGTGCGAGATATTCGACATATCCATATCGGTATGCTGAACGTCTGGTCCCATTACTATGCGACTGCCTTTTTGGATGAACACCGCCACTTCATTTAGCGCAAGTATTTCTTCCCTGTATTGCTCACCCTGCACGACTTCATCGGTACCAAAGCGCACCCACTCACCCTTAGGTAAATAGTATTTAATTTTGCCGCCAGGCACGACACAAGGCACAACCAGCAATTCATCACCACACATAAACTGTTGTTCAAAAGCGTGAGAAAGCGGCTGGTCAGGAAAGGCTAACGCCATAGCTCGCTGAACCGGCAGGCCTGTAAGAGATGCTTTTTCTGCGGTTTCTTTTAGATAAGGTATAAGCTTGTAGCGCAGCTTTAATGCGTCAAACACGGCATCTGATGCTTCATCACCATATGACCAGGGTTCACGAGGGCCAATACCATGCAATCGCATGTGGGCGCTAAATACTGATGCTTGCGCCCATCGTACATAGAGCTCTGCATCTCGGGTATCTTTGTAGAAACCACCGATATCTGTGGCGAAAAAAGGTCCGCCTGACATACCCCAAGACAAACTGCCACGAATACTTGCCGCGAGGCCGTGCCAATCGGCTTGCGGGTCGCCGCCCCACTGTGATGGATAGCGCTGGCTTCCCGTCCAAGCAGAACGGCTAAATAAGAATGGGCCAGTTTTGCAGTAAGCCGCAGCTGCCTCATAAACGCAGCGGTTATAAAGCATACTGTAAACATTGTGCAGGCGATTGCCGGAATCACCACTGTAAGACAGCATATTATCGTCTTCTAGCTGCTCACCAAAGTCGGCCTTGATCATGTCTACACCAAGGTCAAATAAAGGTTTGTGCGAGGTTTTCCAAAACTCATAAGCTTCTGGATTGGTAAAGTCTAAGATACCTGAGTCTGGCAGTGGCGTAAGCACTTCCCCAAATGGGCTCAAATCCCATTCATAGCGGTACGCTTCGCCAGTGCGCTTATCCTTTATCAGCCAACCTTTTTCTGCAGCTTTTTTATAAAGAGGGTTTTTCACTGAGATCATGGGGTATTCCCATACACAGATCTTAAAACCTAACGCTTTGAGCTCATCAATAACCGGCTGTGGATCTTCGTAGCGCTTCGGGTCCCACTCAAAAGCAAAGCGAGTATCCGTGTCTTGCCATGCACGACCGTCAAGAGTAATTACATCACAGGGCATATTCTTTTCGCGTACTTCACGGGCAACCGCGAGCAGCTCATCCGCATCTTTGTAATACGCTTTAGAAAGAATCACGCCTAAACTCCACGTAGGTGGCGTAGGGGCAAAACCGGTTAATTCACTGTAGGTTTTAATGCTTTGGGCCGGTGAGTCTTGGTGGAACAAAAATACGTCGAGTAGACTATCTTCTACTAAACATACATACGCTCGCTGTGACCAAAGTGCATATCCTACGCCATGGGTGACAGGTGCAGGTGTATGTACAAAAAGGTTCCAGCCTTCAGGGCTCCACGCATACGGGGTATTTTTGTACGACTTCTCCGCGTTTACGCCGAGGGCGTCGTGATTGTATGAACGAATTAGTTGACCGCGTTTATCAAGCTTGCCCCATTTCTCGCCAAGACCGTAAACCGCCTCATCATAACCAAGCTCTAGGCTCACTAACCATCCGCTGTCTGTTTTAGCAAAGGGCGGTAAACGATGCTGGCGCACGAAGTGGCCGTCGGTAGCGCTTTGTTGAACCAGCACATCATCTTTATACAGCTTAAAATGTAGAGGAGAAGCAAAAATTTCTAAACGATAATTGCCAGCGACAAGTGTGCTGTGCGACTTGTCACCTGAATACACTAACGTTTGCTTATCGGGCGACTGTGTAAGCATAGCAAAGTCGTCAGTGGCGTTAACGTCACTTTGAATGCGTAAGCCAAACTGGCTGATACTTAAGCTCAACTCACCGTATTGCGTAGGGACGATAAGTGTTTTATCGTCAGACAAAAAGGGCTGCTCAGTGATGTCGGCAGCTTCAATATCGTTCCAATCTGGTTCAGTTACACAAAAAGCGTTACTCATTTCTACATTACCCTTGATGTCTTATATAAGACATAAGTTAATGAAATGTAACTTGGGTGTCAATCTGCAATTAGCAAATTATAAAGATTTAGATCGGGATGTGGTCATCTCTGATTTGCTATTGTAGTGATATAAGCTTTTTCTCCGTTATCGAAATACGAGCGAAGAAGGCTTAAAAGCTTATGCTTTTCACAATTAGCGTAACGCCACTTAACGCAAGCATGGTTAACGCTAATAACCTCACTGAAGATGCTGAAACTCGTGCTGCCATTACGCGGCCGATTTTTGTAAATATAATAATTACTGGTACTGCGAGTAGTGCAGAAATCATAACGTCTATTGAAGGGAGTGTACCAAAAGGTACTATAGCAAGACGTATTAATGCGGTTACGCTAAATACGGCCAATAAAGTAAAGCGTATTTCATTGATTGGCCAAGCTTGTCTGTAACACTGAAATACCACAGGCGGACCGAACGTAGAGAAAAGCCCGCCTAACATTCCGCCAAGACCGCCCGCAACAGTAAATCCAAAGGCACTACCAGACGGCTGCCCACGTTTTCTTTTAACCAGTAAAAGCCCGCAGCAGCTTAAAATAGCGAAGCCCAGCAATAGGTTTAACCATGTTGCCATGCCTATTGATAAGTATTCTAGCAGCGCGTAGCCAACTGCCATAAAAGGGATTCCGCTAATAAGTAAGATTTTAAATGCACGCGTGTTAATCTGGTCACGGTTTCTGGCAACCAGGCTTACCGAGTTAAAAAGGCTTAAAAAGCTTACCATGAATGTAGTTGCGGTAAGCGGCATAATACCAAACAAGGTGAAGCTAGACACCACCATTAACCCAAAGCCAAACCCGCTTAATGTTTGCAAGAGCGTCGCAAGACCTAAAAGGGCGAACATGGGGAGCAGTGTTTCCAAGAGCATGTATGTTATTCCTACGATGTATGTGATTTAAGTCAAAAATGCGCTATAACTCTTGTGTATGATATAAAAACAATAATTAAGCGTTTAGGTTAGGGTTCATGTCTTCATCTCAATTCGATCACAAACTCAGCGGTCCAAGTCTCGCTTTTCAGCCTCTGTATCAACAGGTAGCTGAATACATTAAGCAACTTATTGTGGAGCGTCGATGGCAACCCGGTGAGATGCTGCCTAGTGAGTTTAAACTTGCAGACGAGTTCAAAGTGAGTCAGGGAACCGTTCGCAAAGCGTTAACACTGCTTACCGACACTAAAATAGTAACCCGTAGGCAAGGGGTGGGCACATTCGTTTCTGAACATACCGCTCAAGATGCATTATTTCGCTTTTTCCCGTTACAAGCTGACGGAAAAGGCGCCGATTTACCTAAAGCAGAACTCATCAGTAAAGAACTGGTTGAGCCGAATGAAACGGTCCAAGCAGCCCTTGCTTTAACGGCAAAAGACAAAACGATAAAGCTTAAACGCAGACGCATACTCGAAAACGAATTTTGTATGCTAGAAACGATATTTTTGCCCTTCAAAATGTTTCCCGACATTCACCAACGCGAAGATATTCCACATACTTTGTATCACTTTTATCAAACGGATTATAACCAAACCGTGTTTAAAACCCGTGACAGCATTAAAGCCGTTCTAGCGTCAAAAAGTGATGCGAAAAGCTTAGGTATTGAAAAGGGAGCGCCCTTACTTTTGGTCACTCGTGTCACAGAATCTATTGATGGCAAATTAATAGAGTATCGCGAGAGTAAATGCAGAACCGACCACTATCATTATCAAGTTGAACTTGACTAACTTGCTTCATTTCTAGTCGGCTCTAGGCCATTTCTATCGTCCACACTGCTGACCGCTTCCTAAAAAGCGGACGTAAATAAACGTCCGCTCAACATACCCGCCCCCCGAAACCGGGGTACAAGCGTTATCCAATCCCAACATTAAAAGCAAAACTCGATCTTTTAATTTAGTTTGTTAACACTTTGTTGACATAAGAGTGCCTGTGTAATAACTTATGTCTTATACAAGACTAAAGTTTGAAGCTGAAGTTATACAAGAGCATACTGTTAAAGTAAAACTAATTAGCTTAATGCAACAAATTCTAAGGTGAATGAAGCAATGAATAAGATACCTGAGGTAGGTTTTGGCTTTTGGAAAGTAGATACTGCCATTTGTGCTGAAACAACATACCAAGCAATCAAAGCTGGCTATCGCCATTTAGACTGCGCAGCTGACTATGGCAACGAGAAAGAAGTGGGCGAAGGCATAAAGCGTGCTATTGATGAAGGTCTGTGTACCAGAGAAGAGTTGTGGGTAACCTCGAAACTTTGGAATACGTTTCACGCCCCAGAACACGTAGAGCTAGCGCTTGAAAAAACGCTATCTGATTTACAGCTAGACTACCTAGACTTGTATCTTATCCACTTCCCTATCGCGCAAAAGTTCGTGCCAATCGAAACACGGTATCCGCCAGAGTGGTTTTACGATCCTGATGCAGCTGAACCAAAGATGGAGCTTGCTCCTGTGCCGCTTTACAAAACATGGGAAGCCATGGAAGCGCTAGCAGATAGTGGTAGAGCAAAACAAATTGGTGTGTGTAACTACAACACGGGCCTGCTTAACGACCTAATGAGCTATGCGCGCATTAAGCCAGCTATGCTACAGATTGAATCTCATCCGTACCTTACCCAAGAACGTTTAATTCGTTTAGCAAAAGACTATGGCTTATATGTTACCGCGTTCTCCCCTTTAGGTGCGCTTTCTTACCTAGAGCTTGAAATGGCTGACCAGACTGAATCAGTACTTCAGCAGGACGTAGTGAAAGCTGCTGCAAAAGCCCACGGTAAAACGCCAGCGCAAATTGTATTGCGTTGGGGCATTCAGCGCGGCAACGCGATTATTCCGAAAACGTCAAAAGTAGAACGCATGAAAGAGAACTTGGCGCTTTTCGATTTCTCATTAAGTGAAAGTGAAATGCAGGCTATTTCTGCATTAAACATGAATCGTCGATTTAACGATCCGGGTCACTTCTGCGAAGCAGCCTTTAATCGTTTCCACCCCATTTACGACTAGGAGTAAACTATGAAAAACGTCAATGACAGCTCTGCGGTAGCGTATGCAAGCGTACCTACTCAGCACAACTACAACGGCGGCGTGTTCCCTGAAATAGTCGTGAACAATGAAAGCTGTTCCACTGTAGAGGAAACGGTTGCTTTTGTTAAAGCGAATCAGGCAGAACTTGAAGCAAAACTTGCTAAATCTGGTGCGCTGCTGTTTAGAGGGTTTCCTCTAGATTCAGCAGAGACCTTTGACGTTTTTTCAGCAGGCTTCGGCTATCCTAACTTTACTTATCAAGAGTCGCTGTCCAACGCGGTGCGTATTAACTACACCGAACGAGTATTTACCGCTAACGAAGCACCTAAAGATGTAGAGATTTTTCTTCATCACGAAATGGCTCAAACACCTATTTCTCCAAGTAAGCTTTTCTTCTTTTGTAAAACTGCAGCAGATGAGGGCGGTGCTACGCCGTTGTGTCGTTCAGACAAACTGTTTGAAGCATTGAAAGCGGAAAGCCCCGAACTGGCAAGGGACTTTAAAGAAAAAGGTCTGAAGTACACCACTACCATGCCTGCAGCAAATGACATCAATTCAGGTCAAGGGCGTAGCTGGAAAAGTACATTGAGTGTTGAAACCGTAGAAGAGGGTGAAGCTAAGCTTAAAGAACTAGGTTACAGCTGGGAGTGGATGGAAGACGGTAGCTTAAAAGCTATTACGCCTGTACTTCCAGCAGTCATTGAGTTAGCTGACGGTTCTGAAGTGTTCTACAACCAGCTTATTGCAGCTTACATGGGCTGGAAAGGCGTTCGCGAGAACCCATCTTCAGCCATTACGTTTGGTGACGGCAGCGCTATCCCGAAAGAAGGGCTAGAGCGTATTGCTGAGCTTTCTGAAGACTTCACGTTTGATTTGGAGTGGCAAGACGGGGACGTGGCAATTGTCGATAACTATCGTGCGATGCACGGCCGTCGTCCCTACTCTGGCGATCGCAAGCGTGTAGTGCTTGTGGCATTGGTTGCTTCAGAGCGTTAATACCATGAATGACATAGCAGTAAAATGTAAAAACATTTGGCCTGGGCTGGGTATTGCCACCATCACGGGCATGGCGGCCTTGTTTTTAAGTGAGCACTACAATGCCCCTGCTATGTTATTCGCATTATTGTTAGGCATGGCGGTTTCGTTTTTATACCAAAACGATACGCCATGCGCTTGCGGTATCGATTTTACCGCAAGTACCTTGCTTCGCGCGGGTGTGGTTTTACTGGGCTTAAGAATAGCCCTAGGTGACCTGGCAGTGCTAGGTTGGCAAACAGCGCTCATGCTCGCTGGCGCCATTTTTACTACCATTGTTTTGGGCGTAGGCTTGGCAAAAGCGCTAGGACTTCAAAAACGCTTTGGTGCACTAACCGGCGGCTCCGTCGCTATTTGCGGTGCGTCTGCTGCGCTAGCCATCTCTACAATACTGCCAAAGGGCGAAAACCACGAGCGAGATACATTACTTACCGTTATTGGTGTAACGGCTATGTCTACTATCGCCATGGTGCTTTATCCCATAATCGCGGGGCAGTTAGGTATGACAGATACCGAAGCTGGAATCTTTCTAGGCGGTACAATTCACGATGTAGCGCAGGTAGTAGGGGCTGGTTACTCAGTGTCAGAAAGTGCGGGTGATATGGCGACCCTTACCAAGTTGGTTCGCGTTGCCATGCTCATGCCTGTGGTACTGATTATGATGCTTGTGATAAAAAGATTCTATAAAGCCAGTACTCAAGCAGAGGGCGGTGAAGTACCTAAAATGCCGCTTTTCCTCATCGGTTTTATTGCACTAATGCTGCTCAATAGTTTTGTAACGTTACCTGAATTTTTGATTGAAGCAGGTACGCAGGTTTCTCGTTTCTTTTTAGTTGTTTCCATTACGGCAATCGGTATGAAATCAAACTTAGGCAAGCTTGCCGAAGTCGGCATGCTTCCAATAGTCATGATAGTGGTTGAAACCCTTTGGATTGCACTGCTCATTCTTGGTTTTCTATACACCATGTAAAGGCATTTCATCATTTTACGGCAGCACATTTTAAACATAAGTCGATTGTACTAATAAGGTGGTCTCAGTGAAAAAACACGGTCTTCACGAACTTTATGCCAAAGACCCTGTAAAAGCCGATGAGCAGGTCTTTCAAAGAACCAGTGATAAGCTAACCCGACGAGGCTTTATCAAAGGTTTGAAATCACTGTCTTTGCTACTCGGTGCCGAAGTGGTGTACGGACAATTTATGCCAGCGGGTCTTATTCCCGCTGCATTTGCCCAAGCTGACACACCTTTTTCAATAAAAGGTAAAGATGGGTTAACCATACTCAATGACAGACCATTAAACGCAGAAACACCAGCACACCTACTGGATGATGCAGTTACTCCCGCTTCGCGCTTTTTTGTAAGAAATAACGGTATTCCCCCGCAAGCGCCAGATGCAAGCAGCTGGACGCTTACTATTGAAGGGGAGTCTGCAGCACAGTCAAAAACCTTTACCCTTGAAGAACTAAAAGCTCAATTTAAGCATTACACCTATCAGCTAACGCTTGAGTGTGGCGGAAATGGGCGTGCCGAGTTCTCACCGGCCGCTACCGGTAACCAGTGGACAACGGGAGCGGTAGGCTGCCCACGCTGGACGGGGGTAAGGCTAAACGATGTTTTAAAGGCCGTGGGTGTTAAAGATGATGCGGTTTACATTGGTTATTACGGTGACGATCAGCATTTAAGCCGAACACCGGGCAAAGCGGCTATTTCGCGAGGCGTGCCCATCGACAAAGCGATGGAGGACGAGTCGTTAATCGCGTGGGCAATGAATGATGAACCGCTTCCCTTAATGAACGGCTTCCCGCTGCGGCTTGTATTTGGTGGCTGGCCTGCATCAACGTCAGGTAAGTGGCTTAAGAAAATTGTAATTCGAGACCGCGTGCACGACGGTGCAAAAATGCTGGGTAAAGCCTATAGGATGCCGTGTAAACCTGTAGCGCCTGGCGCGAAAGTTGCCGACGAAGACATGTGTATTATTGAAGCTATGCCAGTTAAGTCGCTTATTACCTTTCCAAAGTCTGGCAGCGACCACTCTCTTAAAGAAAAGCTAACCGTTCGGGGACATGCATGGAGTGGTGAAGGCAAAATTGCCAAGGTGTTTACCTCTATTGATTTTGGCCAAACCTGGCAGCTTGCTCAGCTGAACGCACCGGCAAACAGACACGCATGGCAGCAGTTCAGCACGCAGATAAACTTCCCCCAGCAGGGCTATTACGAAGTATGGGCTAAAGCACAAGATGAGCATGGAAAATCACAGCCTATGGTGTTACCTGGATGGAATCCAAAAGGGTATTTAAACAATGCCTGTCATCGTATCGCTGTGCGTGTGGTGTAGGTATATGAGTACGAGATTTTATGTATGTTAAGTGGGGCAATTGATATGGCTAGCATAATGGTTCGATTTATTGCCCTAGTAGGAGTCCTTCATCTACCCGTTGCAGCGGCCGATATTGAGACGAATAATACGAAAAGCATGACAAATTCACCAAAAGAGCACGTGCAGCCTGCTGTGGATCCCCAGTCAGGCCTCGTAAAAGCAGAAGGATTTAACTTAGTGTTAGCCCATTGCAGTGCCTGTCACTCGACTTCTCTTATTACTCAGAATGCCATGAGCCGTGAAAGGTGGCTTGAGACTATCCGCTGGATGCAAAACACACAGAAGCTGTGGTCACTGGGTGAGGCAGAACCAACGATATTAGATTATCTATCAACCTGGTATGGCCCTAAAAAAAGCGCTCGTCGTGCGCCTCTACCACCTCATTTACTGCCTGCAAACTAAAAGCAGAGCTAATAGTTTAATTTATCCCCTCAGTTTTATAATTTTCTGCCGATAATCAAACAATAACGCTACTTCAGACTAATGGCTAAGACGATATAACCTCTGTTAGTCTGAACAAAATAACTCTATAAAAATTATTGGTAACTAAACATGTTTGTATCACGCAGCAAATTCGAAGAAAAAGAAGCGCAAGTTCAGCTACTAGAAAAGCGACTTCAAGAAACGTTAGACAGGGTGTCTTTGCTTGAAGCCGAAAATGCAGAGCTGACTGCCGCTTTAGAGATTGCTAAGCACGAAGATGTTTCATCTGCCAATGCCACAGTAGTTAAATGTCTAGTAGATTCACTGTCACAGGTTGAGGGCGTTCGCGAAACGGTTTTACATTCTTACGAACGCATTAATGCCGAGAGTCAGTCTATTGTTGATATAAATGATTTATTTAGTGAATCGGCCTCTACATTGAGCAAGATTGTATCTGACATGAGCGGCCTGAATGTTCAGATGGGAAGTATGAGCGAGCGTATTTCTGGTCTGTCTACTACAGCTGACAATATCAATAAGTTTGTAACCACTATCACCAGCATTTCTGATCAGACTAATTTACTTGCCTTAAATGCAGCGATTGAAGCGGCCCGTGCAGGTGATGCTGGACGAGGCTTTAGTGTTGTAGCTGACGAGGTAAGAGCACTGGCAACTGAGACAAATAAGTCTGCTACAGAAGTATCAGAGCTTGTAAACGGTATTATCCAATCAACATCGAAAGCGGTGTCAGGTGTTAATGAACTGCGTGGTAACAATGAAGAGTTAGAAACAGGCATTAACCAGCTTAATAGCAGTTACGAGACTATGGTTCAACATTGCGACAGCATGAAGACCACCATTAGCGAAGGCGCAATGGCTACGTTCATTCAAACTGTAAAATTAGATCACGTGGTGTGGAAAGCAGGGGTTTATGAGGTGCTCTGTGGCTTCAGTAACAAATCAGCAGCTGACTTTAGCGATCACGTAAGTTGTCGTTTAGGACAATGGTATAATGAAAATTCAACTAATCCTATCGGTCAGACGACAGCCTTTAGAGAGATTGAAGCGCCGCATGCAAAAGTGCATAGTAGTGGTGTTGCAGCAATAAAAGCAAAACAAGCGGGTAATATTGCAGAGGCAGATGCAAAACTGATAGAAATGGAACAGGCGAGCGAGCGTGTAATGATGCTTCTTGATCGCTTAGCCGGATAAAACTAACAAACGCTAAAGCACACGTGAATTAGCGTGCTTTTATTATTAAAGGGCACGCACAATGGAGGGCTTTTAGGTGAGTGAAACATCGTATTCCACCGAAAACGAACGCATTCGTGCGCTTGAAGCCCGTGTTAATTCGCTAGAGCGACAGCTTAAGCGTCAAAAGATTGCACGTAAAAACGCTGAATCTTTCTTAGAAACTTATTCGCAAGATGCCTATTTAGCCAATCAGGCATTACGCAAAGCACTCAAAGACTCTAAACAGAGGGAGCGAGAGCTTCTTTACCTTAATCGAACAGCATCCCAACTTACTCAAGCAACATCCGGAGAAAGTTACATATTTTCGGCCCTTGAATCTGCCGTAGAGTTTAGCGGTGCGTTTTGCGGCAAAGCTTTTACCGTAAGAGATGGCGAACTCATTATTGGTAACGATGACAGCGTGCTGGTTCAGGGGCAGGGCTGGATTACGTCACCCACGTTAGCGCAATTTATCAAGCAGGAAACACCATTAGATTTACGAGAAAGCTATTCCCACTGGTGTGTTAGTGCAGTAATACAGCCTGAAACAGATAAAGAGTCTCGCTTACTTCACTTTATGCATGAAATGTCGAAAGGGGAATATACGTGGTTAGTATTGTTGACCAAAGACGATAACCTGGAAGAAGAAACGCTTTACGTTTTAGATACCACAAAGCACTACCTCAACATCACCTCTCGATACCAAAATAAGAAAAGTGAACTAAATACTAGGCAACGAGAACTGAGTAACGTGAAAAAGGATCGGGACTTCCTTGAAGAAAGATTGGTCAGTGCAGATAAGATGGCCATGCTAGGTCAGCTAGCCGCAGGTATCGCCCATGAAATTAACAACCCTATTGGTTATGTGCGAAGTAATACTGTCGTTGCAAAAGATATCTTTAACGACTATCAGCGTGCGCTTGAGGAAATAGGTAACCTTTGTAAAGAAGCTGGTGGTGACGTTGCAGCGCATTTTATGGCGCTTGAAAAGCGTTTTTCGCTTAAAGACAGTGCAACCGAAATTGCGGAAATGTTTGATGAGTCTCATGAAGGTATAGAGCGTATTATCGAAATCGTGAAAGCGTTAAGAAGCTTTTCTTATCCAGGCTCGGGCAAGCATTCCGAAATTAGCGCTATCGAAGCCATGAATACAGCGATTAAGCTTACCAACAATTTGCATCGTTATCGCAATACAGTGCGCTTTGAAGTACCAGAGGAAGATGCTTTCTTTAACGGCAACTCAGGACAAATTCAGCAGGTGCTTGTCAACTTTTTAACCAATGCGATATATGCCACACCTGAAGGGAAAGGCATAACGCTAAAAGTACAGAAGGAGGGTGGCAGTGCCTGTCTTATCGTTGAAGACGAGGGTAGAGGCATGTCAAAAGAAACGCTCAGCAAGGTTTTTACACCTTTCTTCACAACTAAACCACCAGGCGAGGGCACCGGGCTGGGTATGTCAATTTCTATGACCATTGTCGAGGAGCATAATGGCAGGATTGATATTGTAAGTGCTGAAGGCAGAGGCACAAAAGTGTCTGTTGTATTGCCATTGGTCTAAAGTATAGAGTGCTTTTTTAACTCACTGATAAAATGTAAAATTTCTCTAATTTTTGGCTTAAGCTAGACAGCGGCTGTTTATGTTCTAGTCTTATGAGAAAGCAAAGATTCTCTGCTTTAAGGACGAACGCTTTGCAAAATGGAGAAAGAATTCAATGAGAAATAACCAGCCTGTTACCCAAAAAGAGTATAAATTCCCCCCTCACCACCGCCTTATTTCATCAACCGACACACGTGGCGTTATTCAACATTGTAATGGTGAGTTTGTGGAAGCAAGTGGCTTTACCCGCGAAGAATTAATAGGCAAAAACCATAACTTAATTCGTCACCCCGATATGCCAGCCCCCGTGTTTAAGGAAATGTGGCGTACGTTAGAGTCTGGACAAAGCTGGCTGGGATTAGTTAAAAACAGAAGGAAGAATGGCGATCACTACTGGGTTTCGGCATTCGTGACTCCCGTTTATGACGGTAAAACAATCGTGGGATATGAATCTGTTCGAGTTCCTGCGTTAAATGATGAAATTGCCAGAGCTACAAAGGTTTATGAAAGAATAAGAGAAGGCAAATCGCCAGTATCGCCAGCGGTTCGTCTTATACAAATGTTTTCGCATTTAGCACCATCATTAATATTCAGTACGCTAATGGTTTTGATCTTGGCGTTTACACACGGCGCTGTTGCTGCTGGCATAGCGCTACTCGGCGCTATTATTTTAATGTTGGCTCAACAAACTAAAGCCAAAAAAGATTGGCACGGACTACTTGCGCTTAGCCCTGAAAGCTACGCAAATGAAACGGTGTCACAAACCTACTTCCCAGATCCACCACATATAAGCCAAGCTAAACTCGCGCTAGGCTGTGAACTTGCTAGAAATCGCACGGCATTAACCCGAATTAAAGATGCATCAACAGGTCTTGAGAACATAGCTAATACAACCCACCATCAGGCAGAAAGTACTAGCGCCGCCGTTGTACAGCAAAACCAAGCTACTCAGCAAATAGCGTCTGCCGTGACGCAAATGAGTCAGGCTATCCAAGAAGTGGCTGAGCGAGTTGAAGGAAATGCGAAAAGCGCAAAAACAGCCGCAGCTAATGTAGAAACAGGTAACCAAAAAGCTGAACAAGCCATGCAGGCAATTGTTGCTTTGCGCGAGGCGGTAGAGTCAATTTCAACAACGGTAACTGAGCTCGCTCAGTCAACCAGTGATATAGGTGAAGCGGCCAATATTATATCCACCATTGCCGAGCAAACTAACCTACTTGCGCTTAATGCTGCCATTGAAGCAGCTCGGGCAGGTGAGCAGGGAAGGGGGTTTGCAGTTGTTGCCGATGAAGTACGTACATTGGCTTCTAAAACCCGTGAATCAACCGATAAAATTCATAATATCATCAGTGAATTGGCTGAGCGTTCTGATCGCGCTGTGCGGGTATCCACAGAAGGGCTAGCTTCAGCAGAGCACGGCAGCATAATTGTGGAAGAAACCCGAGGTGCATTATTTGAAATAAATAACGCGGTGAAAGGTATTGCTGATGCTACGGTAGAGATGTCTTCTGCTGTAGAAGAACAAAGTACGGTGGCAGAACATATTAATCAACAGTTGGTTGAAGTGGCTGATGGCGCGTCTGAAACTCAGCGCTCCTCTGAGGCATCGCTAGCAGCGAGCCATGATTTACGTGCTACGGTAAATCAAGTTCACGAGCTTATTTTGCGCTTCAGTACAGACAAGCGGGTAGGAGAGTAGCCCTCTCCCCCCGTGTGTGCTTCGTCTAGTTCGTATTGAGCCCAGCATGTAAGCCGCGTTTATAGGCGGCAACGGCTGGGAACAGCGAAACCAAGTAGGTGCACCCCAATATAAGTAAAATGATAATAACGCTGCTTTGCCCAAACAGCGGACTACTCAAAAACAAACCATATGTACTGCTTAACCAGGGTTTTAATACGCTCATAAGCCCAGCCACCAAGCCTAAGCTTAGTACGGCACTCAATATAGTAAGCAGCATAGCTTCAATTTGAATAAGTAGCAGTAGGGTGAAAGGCCCTGCGCCTATGGTACGTAAAACAGCGATTTCTTGATAACGCTCACGCATAGTTGCAAGTAGCATAGTCGCTAACCCAATTAGCGCGCAAATGACGATAAGACCGGAAAGACCAAGCAATAGCGACTCTACATTTCCCATAATTTGCCAAAGCTCAGCGAGCGCCATACCCGGTAGTATCGCCATAAGCGGCTCTTTTTTACTTTGGTTGATTTGATACTGCAGCTGTAGCGCTGTAACGCGATGTTTTAGCCCAAGCATCACAACTGATACTGACTCTGGGGCAAAGGCTTCGCTGTTGTACGTCTCATGTTCACCGGTATGCTCGCCGTGCTCGTGCTCGTGCTCGTGCTCGTGCTCGTGCTCGTCTTCGATGGTTTTATTACTCGATTTACGGCCTAACATTGAGGTGGGCGAATGCTTAGGCCCTGTGTGGGCCTCTTCAAGTCCCTGCAAGGTGACATACACAGCCTTATCCACCGGGGTGCCCGTTTTATCTAAAATGCCGGAAATAGTAAAAGGGTGATCGTCGTGATTATTGAATGAGACACTGCCTAAGCCGTGAGAAATAATAATCTCATCACCCACTTCATATCCCAATGATTCCGCTATATCAGCACCAACTACCGTAGATAGCGGCTGTGTAAATGTCGCTCCATCAGATAGCTTTAGTGACTGCATGTCACCGTATTTAAAGTGTTCAAAAAAGCTGTTGGTCGTACCTACCACTCTAAAGCCTCGGTGAGTATCACCTAAAGAAAGTGGAATGAGCCACGAGACCTGTTTGTTGGATTTAAGCGATGCAACACTCGTATATTCAATGCCCTTAGTGGGTGTTCCTATATTAAACACCGACGACAATAGCAGGTTAAGCTGGCCGCTCGGTGCGCCGACAATAAGGTCAACACCTGACACTGTACGCGTAAAGCTGGTTTTCACTTGGCTGCGAATTATATCAACGCATAAAAGCAAACTAATGCTGATGGTAATGCTTACCAGCGTAAGTATTGCCGTTGTTTTTCTGCGCTTTAGACTTTCAATAGCAATAGTACTTAGCATTACGCACGCTCCTGTGCTTGCTCAATGCCACCGAATGAGGATATTGCATGGTTCGAGCTTGGGCTCAATTCACTAATACTGCAATGACGGTCAAAATAGCTCTCCATGGCTTTATCATGGCTAACGAAAATCATTGTGCTCTTACCTGCAACCTCTTTTAACAGCGACATAAAGCTATCTCGCGCATCGCTATCTAACGCCGAAGTAGGTTCATCGACAATTAATAACTGTGGGTCATTAATGAGCGCTCGGGCTATAGCTACCCGCTGCTGTTGGCCAATACTCAAAGCATCTGCCTTCGCATGTAGTACCTGTGAAGGTAGCTGTAGCTTGTCGAGTAAATGGAGAAGTTTATCTTCTCCCGCCGTTTTAGTTGTTTTACTACTTGCGAAGTACACCGCAGCGTTAATATTTTGCGCCACAGAAAGATACGGAATAAGGTTGAACTGCTGAAAGACAACGCCAATATTGCGTGCTCTAAATTTGTCTCGCTGACGATTCGATAAGGAAGAGAAAGGCTGCGACAACAAGGTTATGCCGCCTTGAGAGGGTGTCAAAGTACCGCATAACAAATTAAGCAAAGTACTCTTTCCGCTACCCGAAGGGCCTGATAGAAAAACATGTTCACCTTGTGGCACCTGCCATGCTTTTATATCAATGATGGGCGGGCTTTCTTTACTGTACGAAAACTGTAAATTGTTTACTTCAATTGCTGGGTTGCACTCTTCTATTGATGCGTTGTGCTTTTCAGACACTGCGTTGCGCTGGGAATGAGTGCTATTGTTTTTATTGATGGTATTCACGCTAAGCCCGACCTGTATTTACGTCTTATATTCACATTAGCAAAGGCGGTACCTTGTTTCTTATTTGTTTTCCTACTTACTTCAGGTACCCAAAGCAAGTAAAGAACATAGCACCGCTTAAAAGTGATGTTATCAAATAACATCACTTTGCAAAGACATGTTATCAGAACTTACGCATTTAAAGCGGCAGTTGCTCTCACTTATTGTTCATCATAACGACATAGAGGGCGAGTTGAGCTACATTATCAGCCGTTGGCCTGCAGCTTTACTACTTCTGCGCTTTCATCTTCTAATACGCTTTCTGCTGTAGCGCCTTTGAATATTTTGCCGACTTTATCTTTGTTTTTCGCCAGCATGATTGTGAGTTCTTCAATCACGCTATCGTCTAGCTTAATGCCCTTAGCATGAATATAGTCGGCGAGGTTATCTGCTGCATCAAGCATCTTATCGTACTGATCCGCTTCTTTTTTGTCGGTAGTTACCAATTTTTCTACCCCTTTGTGCGTAACAACATACTGTGTGGTAATGGCCATGGTAGGTCCCCTGTTTATTAAAGACACAAAAACTGTACAGTAAAATACTGTATAAATAAACAGTTATCCGAAAATATTCTTGTCATTATCGGTAACATTGCCGCTGATTATACTTTAGTGTAGTTTGGCAGCTTCATGTACGCTTGGATTCAAAGTCCTCGAAAACCGTAAATTAGTAATTTATTTCGGCGTCCGACACACCTGGAACAGTAGAAATGTAGCGTTCGTAAGCGCGCTCTCGAAAAAGGAACTCTAAAGTTATGGTAGTGAGTGAAGCTGTTCAACAAGATATTCAGGCTATCGATGCAATCGAAGCAGTCCCTCATATAATGCAAATATTGGCCAGTAGCTTAGATTTGCGTTTCATCTGTGTTGCGAGAGTCACCGAAGAAGCATGGACAATGTGTGCCGTATTAGATAATGCAGAATTTGGTCTAACGCCTGGCGATCATTTGGAGATTGAAACTACCTTTTGTAGAACCGTAAGAGCCAGCAAAAAACAGATAGTGATTAATCATGCTTCTGCTGATAGTGAATATTGTGATAATCCCATTCCTATTATGTATGGTTTTGAAAGTTATTTCTCCTACCCTATCTACGATGCAAATGGTGACTTTTTTGGAACGCTTTGCGGCCTAGACCCAGAACCTAGAGAGTTACGTAACGAGCTTGTTCACGGGCAAATTAGCGCTTTCGCTAAACTTATATCTAGTCAAATTTTATTAAAAGACCAGATGGAGCGTTCACAGGCTCAGCTAACCGATGCAAGAAATATTGCCCGCCTTCAAGAGCAGTATATTGCTATTTTAGGTCACGATATTCGGACCCCTTTATCTTCCATTCAAATTGGTATCAGCTTTCTTGACGACATAATAAAAGACAGTCAAATAGCCAGTACGGTTCAAGTACCTGTATTCAAAGCTGTATCGAGAATGAAGAATAGTGTGCAGAGGATGACGCGTTTAATTGAAGATGCTATGGACTTTACTTATAGCCGTATGGGCGAGGGGCTACCTGTGAAAATGGCAGAGGCAACCAGTTTAGCGCAACAATTGAATTACACGGCTGAAGAGCTAGCTTCTGCTTACCCTAATTGTACTATCAGAACACATATCGATATTACCGAGCAGTTGGTCTGTGACGAAAAACGGGTGTGTCAGCTTTTATCTAACTTATTGAAAAACGCTCTGGTTCACGGCGACCAAGCGCATCCGGTATATGTGAAAGTCATCACCAACCGAAACGATTTCATTCTCAGCGTGCAAAATAGCGGTACACCAATATCTGATGATGCTAAGGCGCGTCTTTTTCAGCCTTTCTGGCGTAAAGAAAGCAGTGCAAAAAACGACGGGCTAGGGTTGGGGTTATTTATCGCATCAGAAATTGCAAGGGCGCACCAAGGTTCGTTGAGCGTGACTTCTGATTTTAACGGCACAGAATTTACCCTTTGCTTTCCTTTAACCCGTGTTTCTTCTCTTCCATTTGAAAGCGTTTCGCAATAACCGCGAAGCGCGATTGATACAAGCACTGTCAATACGAGCTCTGTCAATAATAGTTAGCGCAAAAATAATCGCCAAAGTTGATTAATGCTTGTGCAACGATGTTTGTGTGCGTATAATGCGCGCCCTTACAGCCATCCCAATTCGTTCCTTGTCTCCATACAGTCGGCTGTACTGTCGAGGCTACAACCGTAAGGAGCTATAATGCGTCATTACGAAATCGTATTTATGGTTCACCCTGATCAGAGTGAACAAGTACCTGGTATGATCGAGCGTTATACTACTATCCTAAAGCAAGACGGTGGTCAGATTCATCGTTTAGAAGATTGGGGCCGTCGTCAACTGGCTTACCCAATTGAAAAGCTGCACAAAGCCCACTACGTACTAATCAATGCTGAAGCGTCTGCAGAAGCTGTTGATGAATTGGAAAATGCTTTCCGTTTCAACGACGTGATCCTACGTAACATGGTTATGCGCACTAAGACTGCTGTGACTGAGCCTTCTCCAATGATGAAAGAAGAGCCTCGTCGTGAGCGTCGTGACGATTCTGCTCCTCGCCAAGATCGCGCGGAAAAGAAAACTGAAACCACTGAAGACAACGCTTAAGGAGATCACCCATGGCTCGTTTTTTCAGACGTCGTAAGTTCTGCCGTTTCACTGCAGAAGGTGTGACTGAGATTGATTACAAAGATATCGCTACTCTTAAGAACTACATCACTGAGAGCGGTAAAATTGTCCCTAGCCGTATTACTGGTACAAGCGCAAAATATCAGCGTCAGCTGTCTTCTGCGATCAAGCGCGCACGTTTCCTTGCGTTGCTTCCGTACACTGATTCACACAAGTAATTTGGCGAATATAAGGGTTAGCTAAGATGAATATCATCCTACTAGATAAAATCGCCAACCTTGGCGGCCTGGGCGACCAAGTGACTGTTAAGTCTGGTTACGCTCGTAACTTCCTTTTCCCACAGGGTAAAGCGGTTCCTGCAACTAAAGACAACGTTGAAAAGTTTGAAGCACGTCGTGCTGAACTTGAAGCGAAAATTGCTGAGCAACTAGCTGCTGCTAACGCACGCGCTGAAAAAGTTGCTGAGCTTGCTGAAGTTACAATCGCAGCTCCTGCTGGTGACGAAGGTAAACTATTTGGCTCTGTTGGTACTCGTGACATCGCTGATGCAATCACTGCAGCTGGCGTTGAAGTACAAAAAGCAGAAGTTAAACTACCTACTGGTACTCTTCGTGAGACTGGTGAGTATGACATCGACTTACAACTTCACTCTGACGTTATCACTTCAATCAAAGTGATCATCATTGCTGAAGCGTAATCGCTGACGTATTTTAAGAAAGCCGCTCCTAGAGCGGCTTTTTTTTGCTCTAAATTTTTGTTCGATACTTAAGAACAATACCAATCCGTATAGATAATTGCCCACCCAGAAGGTGCTGGCAAGTTTAAAATATCCCTACCCTCACTCCACGTCGCGACGCCTAATTAACGGTGGGTGTAAGCAAATATGTCCAGTGCCGACAAATGGCGTATTTTTGAGGTCCACTCATCTGCGATAAATAACGTTTTTTAAACGGTATTTAAACAAAATGTTAATAATCGCTGAAATTCTTAGTGTCATGGCTTTAAACTTTTTCTGTCATTCCTGCGACCTATAGTAAACCAAACAATAAAAAGCATAAGTGCCATCTTATGGACATCACTAAGCAAGCAATAAAAAACGCGACTGGGGTAGGTATCGGAATAACGCTACTGGTATTTTTAGGTCTATATAGCCTGTTTAATTTACCGGTACAGCTATTTCCTGACATCGAACGCCCCAATATTAACATCCAGACCTCTTGGCGCGCTGCGTCGCCCCAAGAGATTGAGTCGGAAATTATTGAGCCTCAAGAGGAAGTGCTGCAGGGAATTCCAGGCCTTGAGTCGATGAATGCATGGGCAAACCAAGGCAACGCGTGGATAAACCTAGAGTTTGGTTTAGATACGGACATGCAGAAAACGCTTATTGAAGTGATTAGCCGCATGAACCGTGTGCCGCCACTACCTCGCGATGCACTATCGCCGAATATTATGCTTGCTGGAAGTGGGGGAGACGCGCCCGCTTTGACCTACTTTTTTCTTCAGCGCCTACCGGGCAATCCAAACGAAATTAATACCTATGTCACCTTTTTTACTGATGTCATTAAACCTCAGCTTGAATCTATCCCGGGTGTTGCAAGAGCGCGTATGGAAAGCGGGGTTGGCGGCGTCGAGGAGTTTCAAATTGTTTTCGACCCGTTTAAAGCGGCGCAGTTAGGCATTGACCTAACGGCAGTCGCTAACGAGTTGGGTCGTGCGAATGATATTTCAGGCGGCTTTGTCGATGTGGGTAGAAGACGCTATACCCTGCGTTTTGAAGGTCGTTACGAGCCTAAGCAAATGGGTGAAATGATCCTTGAATGGCGAGATGGTAGCCCAATTACTCTAAATGACATCGCCGAAATTAAAATCACCCGCGCTGACGGTGCAAACTACAGTGTGCAAAACGGCAATCCGGCTATCTCTATTCGCGTAGACAGACAAAACAACGCCAATGTTCTTGCTACCTTAGAAGCCGTAAAAGCAAAAGTAGCGCAAATAAACGAGCAGGACTTGGCCCCTGAACAGTTGGTGATGGCGCAAAGCTTCGATGCCTCAGTATTTATCTATAGAGCGGTGCAGCTAGTTACCAGCAATTTGTTTATAGGCGTGCTGCTTGCTATTGCCGTGCTTTGGCTCTTTATGCGCCAGCTGCGGGCAACGCTCATTGTGGCATTGGCCATTCCTATCTCACTACTTAGCACTTTTGTGGTGCTTCAGATTACTGGTCGCTCGCTCAATATCATTTCGTTAGCAGGACTCGCCTTTGCGGTAGGTATGGTGCTAGATGCCGCGATTGTCGTGCTGGAAAACATTGTAAGAACGCGCAAGAGCGCCGAAACCGTAGTCGACAATAACAACCCAAATTCACAAACGCACATGGAGGATTGTGCCCATCGGGGAACGAGGGAAGTTTTTGGTGCCCTCATGGCGTCAACAGCCACCACCGTTGCCATTTTTATTCCCGTCATGTTTTTGGAAGATGTTGAAGGGCAATTGTTTGCTGACCTCGCTCTTACCATTGCCATTGCAGTGTGTATGTCGCTAGTGGTTGCGGTAACGGTATTGCCTGTCGTTGCCGCTAGATACCTTAATGGCAACATGCCAGCTGATAGCTTACAGCGGGTATGGGCTAAGATAACCCACGCTATTATGTCGCTATCAAGCACGCCGCTTCGCCGCCTTGTATTAGTCATAACGCTCATGGGCGTGCCTATTACAGGTAGTGTTTTGCTTATGCCTTCCATGGATTATTTGCCGCCCGTAAAACGCGATGCCGTTGACGCCTTCTTAAGTTTGCCTGCAGGTGCCAGTGAAAACTTTATTAGTGAAGAAGTGATGCCAATTATCGTTGAGCGACTGCAGCCCTATATGGACGGAGAAAAGCAGCCAGCGCTTAAGAACTACTACATTATTACGTGGCCAAATGGCGGAAATTTAGGCGTGCGCGCTAAAGATCAGTCTAAGGTCAAAGAGTTAGAAGCCATTGTTCGCGATGAAATTTTAAAGGATTTGCCGGATACTCAAACCTTTTCACAACAAGGCAATTTGTTTGGTGGCTTTGGAAACGGTCGGTCAATCGACATTCATCTACAAGGCACCGATCAGGCCATGCTCGGCATTGCTGCTCAGGCAGGTTTAGACAAATTGAGAGAAGTTTTCCCTAACGCTAATGCGCGTTCGAATCCCCCACTAGAGCAAGCCGAACCCGAGCTACGCTTTTACCCTAATGATAGCCGAATGATGGAAGTCGGGTTAAATCGGGGCAGTATGGGGAACCTAGTACGTGCCATGGGTGATGGTATGTATGTGGGGGAGTATTTCGATGGCACCAAACGCATGAATATTATCTTCCGCTCAGCACCTTGGTTTACACCCGAAGACTTAAATAGCACGCCAGTCATGACGCCGTCAGGAGAGGTGGTGCAATTAGGCGAACTGGTAGGTATTGAAAGAGCGGTAGGACCAAGCCGTATTCAGCGCATTGATGGTCGAAGAACCCTTACGCTAAACGTAAATCCGCCAGAGGGTATGAGTTTAGAAGAAGCCATGAAAGTGATTACCTCTGAGGTTGAGCCCGCCATTATGGCCATGATGCCTATCGATGGCGCTATTAATTATGGAGGGAGCGCGGATAGCTTAAAAGGCGCTATTGCCTCGATGGCTGACAACTTTCTTTTTGCCATGGTGTTACTACTGCTATTAATGGCGGGGCTGTTTAAGTCGTTAAAAGACAGCGTACTGGTAGTACTTTCTATTCCGCTAGCCACGGTGGGCGGGGTGATCGCTATTCGTATCATGAACATGTTTACCTTTCAGCCCATGGACTTGCTGACCATGATTGGCTTCATTATTTTGCTCGGGCTCGTAGTAAACAACGCCATTTTGCTTGTGCATCAGACTCGCCTAGGAGAGCAAAAAGGGCTGACCCGTGACGACGCTGTAGAACAAGCCATCAAACTACGTTTACGACCTATCTTTATGAGCACGCTGACTTCAATCTTTGGCATGCTGCCGCTGCTGTTACTACCTGGTGCAGGCAGCGTTATTTACCGAGGTCTTGCGGCTGTTATTGTGGGAGGAATGACGGTGAGTACCGTATTTACCTTGCTATTACTGCCTACCTTACTGCGTATGACGGCTTCAAAGTCATCTGTAAATATACTCAGACCCTTGGCCGAGCGCATAGAGAGATCTGGCGCTTCGCCGACTACCTCATCCACCGTAAAACAAAACAAATACAACGACCATGTGTAAGGAAAAGACAACCATGAAAGCAATGACTTCTACTCTCGCCCTTAGTTTGTTTGCCTTGCTTACAGGCAGTGTGTCGTTGAGCGTAAAAGCACAGGATAGCAATCAACAACCGCCGGTGCTGGTTCAAATAGATGAAGCCAGAGAGCAAGCGATTTCACAACTAACCTGGGTTCCTGGAACGGTACTAAGCGTTATTGATGCAAACCTGGCTTCAGAGGTAGACGGTCGCATTACTTGGATGGCAGAGGTAGGTGATGTGGTAAAAGCGGGGGAGCCTTTAGTTAAAGTCGACGATACTCGCTTAAGTATTACCCGCAATCAAAATGCCTCAAATATTGCCAGATGGCAGTCGCAGGTTGAACTGTTTACCAAACGTCTTACAAGGTACAAAAACCTTCAGGCCAGTCAAAACACCTCAAGAGGTGAGTTGGAGGAAGTGGAAGCAGACTTAGAGAATGCTAAGCAGGAGTTAGCGCAAGCCAAATTGGATTTAGAATTCACCGAATATCGGATAGCACAAAGCAGTATTCGTGCTCCCTTTACAGCCTTGGTGGTTGAAAGGCTGCAGTCGCCGGGTGAATACACAGGAGTAGGGCAAACCCTACTTCGTGTGGTAAACCCTTATAGCGTTGAAGTTCAGGTACGCGCACCGCTTAACGTATTACCCTATATTGCTAATGGCATGAGCGTAAGTGTTCACAATAACGTGAACCAAGTAGAAGAATCTATTCGCGCCATTGTCCCGGTAGGCAACAGTACATCGCGTATGATGGAGTTACGAATTGCCATCAACCCCGGTGACTTTCCTATAGGCAGTGCAGTACGCGTGGCGTTGCCTAGCAGCGATACTCATGATGGTGTCACCATACCCCGCGACGCTTTGGTACTAAGAAAATCAGGTACTTTTATTTATCAGCTAAATGAAAATAACGAAGCTGAGCAAGTAAAGGTGACAACAGGAGTGGGCATGGGCGATAGAATTGAAGTGTTTGGCGATGTGAACCCGAAGCGCTCGGTTGTGGTGAGAGGAGCTGAACGCCTGCGTGCAGGCCAGAAAGTACGTTACAACAATGAGCGGAAGTCTTTGACGGCGAAAAATTGAGGAAGTGTAACAATTGTAAAAATGCTATCCATTTAGGTAAAACTTAATGAGAATGTTTCTTATTTGTAGTTGTTGATTGTCAAATGGAGTTACCCTTGAAAAAGTTAGTCTTAGCTGGTGCAGTGTGCACACTATCCAGCCCAGTAATATTCGCGCAGTCCTTAGAAAACCAAAACGAAGAAGCCAAGTCTATAGAGCGAGTTGCTGTGGTAGGCGCAGCAACTAACTTAAGCATTACTGCGGAAGATATTGACCAGTTTCAGGCAAATGACTTAGCGGATATTTTTAGAGAGTCGCCGTCGGTCAGCGTTGGCGGTTCAGTGGGTGTAGCACAAAAAATCTTTATTCGCGGGCTAGAAGACGCGTACTTGAATGTAACCGTAGATGGCGCGCAGCAAACCTCAACGCTGTTTCACCACATTGGTCGCGTTACTTTAGACCCTGATCTTTTAAAGCAAATTGATGTGCAGGCTGGTGCCGGTGAAGCAACCAGCGGCCCAGGTGCTATAGGCGGTTCAATTCGCTTCAAGACCAAAGATGCACAGGATTTATTAAAAGAAGACGAACAATTTGGTGGTCGAGTAAAAGCGAGTTATTTCTCAAACGATGGTACCCGATATAGTGGTAGCCTTTATGGAAAGCTAAGCGACACTTGGGGCTTACTAGGTTATTACAGCACGGTTGACAGAGATAACTTTGAAGACGGTGACGGCAATGAAGTACTAGGTACTGTCGCAGATCAAGATCTCATGTTTTTTAAAGCCAGTGGCTACATTGCGGATAATCAATACCTTTCAATAAGCGCAGAGCAGCGCGATGAAGAAGGTGAGTTTTCGGCAAGACCTAACTGGGTAGTACTAGAAGGTGCCCCGCTTTATCCTAGCGAAGCAGAGCGTGATACCTATGTTGCGAACTACCGCTTTGACCACAGTGCGATGGTGTTTTTAGAAGCTACAGCATATCAAACTTCATCGTCATTCCGTGGCGGTCGCTTTGACTTCTTATCTGATATCGATACCTATGGGTTTGATATTAGAAATACGAGCGACGTTACTAACCACGTATTTACCTATGGTATCGATTATCGCAAAGACGAAGTAGAGAGTGGCCCAGGAACAGGCCCTGTTCAAAATGCAGAAGAAGGTAGCGTACTAGGTATCTATGCTCAGGCTCATAGCAATATTACGCCAGAGTTGTTGCTAAGTTATGGCGTACGTTATGACAATTTTGACTTCCAGCAAGAAATTCTTATTGATGACTATTACGGCACACCCGTTACCGATGAGCCATCTGGACTAGACGACAATGAACTTAGTTTTAACGTGGGTCTTGAATATCAGCTTACCGAAGCTTGGACCCTTGGTCTTGGCTACGCAGAAGCGGCTCGCGGCAAGCAAATTGGTGATGGCTTCACCCTAGATGAGTACTTATACGATGGCGAAGACGTTCCTGTTGTTGCTAGCGACGTTGTGCCTGAAACTGTTACCAATATCGAAGCGTCAATTGAATACAGTGCCAATAATCTAAACGCGCGTCTTAGCGCTTATGAATCTACCATTGATGATGTGCTATTTAGCGGTTATCAAGGTAACTCGGTATTTAATAATATCGGCGACCTAGAATCATCTGGCGTAGAGTTTAACCTTGCGTACCGTTGGGATTCTGTTGACCTGTACTTTGGGTTTTCAAGCGTAGACGTTGAGTTGATGCCTCGTGAAGATCTGTACAGCGTACCGTATAACAGCATCGATATTAACGGGTACGAGTTTGTGGGCTTAGGTAATAGCCGCGGCGATACCTGGGTGCTTGGTGCAGATTATACTGTTACGGGTGACATCAGCATTGGCTTCAACATTACTATGGTTGATGATATCAATATAGATACCCTTCATCAGGCCCTAGAAAATGGCTGGACTGATTCGCTTTATTCACTTAACAAAGCAGACTACACCCTAGTGGATATTTATGGCGAATGGGAAGTAACGAATGATCTTAGCGTCAACCTTGCTGTTACTAACCTGTTTGATGAAGCCTATATCGACCATTCAAGTGTGGGTGATTACAGCGAAGTATTCCCAAGCGTTGTTGGTCCGCAAGAAGCTGGGCGAGATATCCGTTTATCAGTGACTTACGATTTCTAAGTAACGCTATTAAATGAACTTTTCCACGTTTAAAAGGTGGGTCTTTTGGGCCCACCTATTTGCTGGCTTGTTGGCCAGCATTGTCGTTTTTATCATGGCTTTTACTGGGGTATTGCTAACTTACGAGCGCCAGTTTAAAGAACTAAGTGAAATGGCTTATGCGCAAACCATTGATATTGAAAAGCCGGTGATCTCGACTGACCAAGTTGTATCAATACTTCGCGAAAAGCACCCTGACGAAGCGCATATCTTCGTTCGATGGGTAAATAGCGAAGGAGCGGCCATTCCGGCGTGGGCGGGCGAGCATAGTTATCTTATTCACCCCTATACCGGAGACATATTAAGAGAGGGAGAAGGGGTTGTTGAAGAAGTATTTCATTTCATCACTGACCTCCATCGATACCTCTTAATGGAAGGCGATTACAAATTAATTGGCAAAACCATAACGGCTTATAGCAATCTTATTTTTATTTTTTTGCTGTTATCGGGTGTCATCATTTGGTTGCCAAAACACATATCGAAAAAGTCCTTAAAGCAGCAAATGTGGCTGCGACAAAAATACACAAACAAACAACATCGACGCCGACATTGGCATTTTGTTTTTGGTATGTGGTCACTGCCTTTTTTACTTGTGATTGGAACGACGGCTACGCTGTTTTATTTTGAATGGGCTAACAAGGCACTGTATGGCATGTATGGTGAACAAGTTCCTGCACGCGAAAAGAAGGCAATGCCCGAAACGCTAGACGCCGACGTTGTCAGTTACCACATGTTATTTAATAAAGCACAGCAACACGCCAATGAGCATGGCTATCAGGATTGGTACTCCATGTGGATGGAAATTGGTAAAAGTAAGGGTGTTGCACGATTTTATATTGATAAGAGTATCGGGCACCGTCAAGAGCTAGCATATTCTCTGTATTTCGACACAGGTACTGGTGAAATCGCTAAAGTTCTACACAAAACAGATTGGCCAAAAGGAAGTCAGGCTTGGGGCACTTCTCGATTTCTACATACCGGAGAATACTTCGGCTTTGCAGGCCAGACTATAGCAGGACTGGTTAGCTTGCTTTGCTGTATCTTAGTTTATACTGGCACACTACTTGGTATGAAAAGGCTTCTCAATTTGCGAAAGCCGCATCAGAAAACTTAGGCAGGGTGATGGTGACCATCAGTCCTGTCTGCTTTGTTGCGCCATTTAGATAAGAGTTATTGCTTTGCTCATCTCCTTTGTTGACGCGATTGCACGCAGATATGTCACCGCCTACAGCGGCAATTTGGCGTTTCGCCAACGCAAGCCCAAGGCCAAACCCAGAGCGCTTTGCAGCATGAACATAGTTTTTCGTTGCACGCGCCTTGTCTACCCTGAAAAAAGGTTCAAATATGGCGTCAAGCATTGATTCAGGGACACCAGTGCCTTCGTCTGTAACAGTGATAACGTAGTTATTGTTATCGCTGACCAAGGTCACGCTTACTTTGCTTTGTTGCGGGGTATGGCGCAAAGCATTGCGGACAATATTCTCTAATGCCTGCCCCAAAGCAAGCTGACTGCTTTTTTCTATACTCGCACATTCCGGCGTGCTTACGCATAAGGTTCTATCAGGGTATTCAAAGCGGGCATCTTCACAAATAACATTAATGAGCTCTACCAAGTCAAAGTCATCGCTATTTAATTGTGGAGATTCTGTATTTAGCCATGCAAAAGTTAGGGTATCTTCAACAAGCTCTCTCATCGTACTTGCTTCATAGCGCAGGCGTGAAAGGGCTTGTTCACGATTAATGTCTTGCTCTACAAAGTCTATCGCCATATCAATGCGGGCAAGAGGCGTGCGAAGCTCGTGAGAAAGGTCTGCAAGCAAACTTCTTTGGTTATAAATGAGACTGCTTGTTCTCTGCGCCATTTTATCGAAGGTTTGAGCAAGTGTAGTCAGTTCATCATTTCGCTCGGGCATCGTAGCCATTGCCCGAGCTTCTAAGTTACCGTTAGCAAAGTCTTTTGTTGCCCTTTCTAGCTGCTTAAGCGGTGTCATAACATGTCGATAAAGCATAAAACTCAATAGACTTAGTATGACTAAAGGTAATGCAATTTGTAATGATAGACGGGTGGCGAGTAATAACGAGCCTGGGCGCATCCGCTGTGGAAGCTGAATCAAAAAGTGCGTGTTGTTGTCTACAAAAGGCACTTCCATTACAGGGTTTTCAGAGAAATACAAATGTATTTTCCATTCAGGGCTCCGCCCAATTTGAAACCTATCAGCAAACTCATCTAACATCTTGGTATCAGCGAATGTTGTCATTTCAGAGTTAAGCACAGCAAGCCAGGTGTTCTCTTTCGTCCTTATCTCTTTTAAGAAAACGGCTAGCGCTTCTTCTCCCTTTTCCAGATAGATTTTTTCGGCTTCCTTCCCGTAGGCGTAAAGGGTTTCTTGATGAGTCTTATCTAGAAAGCTCATGCTAGTTTCGGTGTGATTAGTAAGCCAAGCAATGGCCCAAAATAGCAAAACAGTGCCAACCGCGATGAATGCACATAGCCGCCAAAGCAATTTATTTTTCACGAAAAGCGGTATCCTTGTCCATGAACCGTGGCAAGGCGCTCAGGGGGCATACCCGTTTCAACTAACTTTTTGCGTACTCTAGAAAGGTGCATATCTAGGCTTCGGTCATATCGAGAAAAGGGTTTATTGAGCACACTGTGGTAAAGAAATGCTTTGCTCAAGGTTTCGCCCTTGTTTTCTACAAGCATCCATAGAAGCTTAAATTGTATGGGGGTGAATTCGAGCAATTTAGCGTGATACTTAGTTACTTGTTGAATGCGATTTAGGTAAAGCACATCAACTAATATTTCTGACTTTTGCGTACCCGAACTATTCATCGCTTTGCTACGCCTTAGTATTGCGTCGATGCGAAGCATCATTTCTGTAAAATTGAAGGGCTTAGGTAAGTAGTCATCTGCGCCTTTGCGGTAGCCTTCAATTCGCTCTTGCTCGGCACCAGATGCCGTAATCATCATTACAGGTGTTTGTTTAATTTGCCTGAGTTGATGCAGCAATGAGAGACCATTTAACGACGGAAGGCGAATGTCGAGTAACACAAGATCAAAGTTTTCCTCGAGCGCAGCGTGCAATCCGGCATGACCATCGTTTTCATGGCGAGTGTCAAATCCTCGAGCCTGTAGTAGCTGAGTAATTTGTTCACTTAACGTGGCGTCATCTTCAATAATGAGTATTCGGGTTTTACACATAACGGCTTAAGAAATAAATTTTAGTTTATATTATTAATAATAATTATCATTTGCAACTTCTCGGTTTTGCTCTATTCAACTTTTTATCTTGTTACAAATTTACTGTTAAGCGATTGTTTTCTTGTCTTACAATGGTGGCTATCGTGATGCTGTGTTCTAGCGCAAGCTTTTCAAAAGCGGCTTTCTTATAAGGGAGTTAATGGAATATAGATATAGCGACAGATTTAAGCCTTTATCTGCAAGAATTGAATTACAAGGACGGAATACTAAAAATGATGAGCTGTTTAGATAAGCTAACAAAGCAGAGGACGTTTTTAGCGACTGTTGCAGCCACTGTTTTAATTTCAATTATTGTGACAGGGTGCGCAATGCCGAATAAGGTTACTCAGGTTGATAGTGACGAAGCGGTAATTAAGTACTCAGATACACCGGGCTTCGAGGATAGATTTAGCAATATTTACGGCCGTTTTAAGACTTACCCCGTCACCTGTACTGATGATTGCTATCCAGCGTCTACAGATATTGAATGTGAAAGTGACATGCAAAATTGTCAGTTTGTTGGCAACAACCCGCCAGTGAACTTACACACCGGCTTTAATGTCACATGGTTAGGGCACGCAAGTTTTTTACTAAACACCGCAAGTGGTGAGCAAATACTTATTGACCCTGTGTTTGGGCAGTTTGATTGGCCCGTTAATTGGGCTTTTCGACTGGCAGAAGGGTTCAGCCGCAACGAACCCGCTAAGGTAGATGAAGACAAACTCGCTCAAACCGGTGCAGTGGTCTATTCCCATATTCATTACGATCATTTTAATAAAGCCGATATTGCCAATTTAGGCACAAAGCCCGAATACCTTGTCCCTTTAGGTTTCGCAGCGCATTTTCCTGCCAAAGGCTATACCATTAACGAGATGGCGTGGTATACGAGTAAACAAATTGGCGAAACTACAATACATTTTGTGCCGGCTCATCACTTCAGTAACCGAATTTGGGTGCCGTATTTATATGAGGACGACAATGCAACATTATGGGGCGGCTGGGTCTTTGAACATGAAGGTAACACCTTATTTTTTGCGGGGGATACAGGGTACTCACCTCACTTCAAAGATATTAAAGCTCGCTTTGGTGATATTGATGTTTGCCTGTTACCCATAGCGTCTTATTTCAGCGAAACCTCACCTAAATGGTATCGCAAGGTACATACTACGCCAGAAGATGCCATTATTGCGGCCCAAGACCTAGGCTGTAGAGTCGTAGTGCCTTGGGGCTTTGGAAACGCCACATGGATGATGGGCGACAAAACCTCACATTCTGCGCTGTTTCGACTGATGAAAATGAAAAAGCAGCTCAATCCTTCAATGCCATGGATTATTTTGAATGAAGGTGAGAAAGTGTCTTTTTAATAGCTATCTGTTATACAGGTATTATTACTAATAGACTTGCCCAAGTTTACTATTGTGGTTATTCTTTAATCAAATAAGAACTGGTTTTATTTTCAAGGATTGAAGGTGTCTGGATTAAGAAGTAGTGCTTTTATTACTTTATCTATTGTACTTTGCAGTTATCTCGGAATTTGGACATATCTGATAAACGAGCGGCCTGCTCAACTCTCAGCGCCTTATAAAAGCTGCATAGACAACTGCAGGGTTAATATGGAGTACCTGCTTTCTAATTCCGAGAATTATCAGTACGCTTCAATGCATAACGCACTCAATCAAATTTTCGAGCCGTACGCTAAAGAAGAGGTGGGCTATTACATTTCCTGTAACTCAAAACGCTGTGCACTTTGGGTTTATGTAAATACGCCATCAAAATTGCCTCCCATACTTCGCCGCCTAGAAAATGAAGTTTCTCCGTTTTTTTACAATGAATTACCTCTTTTTCAAGACGGAGATGGCAAGGCTATCTACTCAAACTATTCTATTTATCCGCAACTCTATCCGCAATCTTTTGGCATTTTCCGCGCCACTCATCATCAAGCGGTTTTAGCTTAGCTAGCTTTTGAGCCAATGCTTTGTCGGCTTTCGTATGGGCACACTGCATTAAGGTGTGGACATTGACGGTATCGTCCTCACGGTGCAGTAGTGTTACTTCGTCGCCAACGTTTATGGTACCGGTTTTAATCACCCGGTAATACCAGCCAGTAATGCCTCGCTCTCCAACAAATCTATCTAAGTTGGGAATGCCAAAGCGTTGAGATATTTTATTGCAAGGGGCACGCGGTGCGCTTACTTGCAGCTCTACATCGCCGAACTTCCAGATATCTCCGATATAAACGGTGGCATCGTCCATGCCCTCTACACTGATGTTTTCGCCAATACTGCCTAGCGAAAATTCGCCTTCAGGAAAGTGCTTTCTTAACGTCAGGTAGTTGGTCGGATTGAACTGATGTAGCACTTTTTCCGGTCCACCGTGAAGGCGTTTGTTGACCTGCTCGTCTTCATCGGTTCTGTCCGTATGTACCGTTAACTTTTCGACGGAGGTTTTAACAATGCTACTTGGTGCCCCACGAGGCCCAAGTGGCTGAGGTTTTCCAGCAAACAAAGCGTTAACAGTAAAGGTGGCAGACATGGCAACTCCAAAAAATATTTTTGTGTATTTAAACCTTTCTACTATAGGGTACGACTAACCTTATAACACTAACAAGTGCTAATGCTAATCAGCATCACAAATAACAAAGAGAAAAAAATGGAACACACACAACAACGTGTTGTACACGCCAATGTGGTGTTTGGTAACAAAGGCGAACACGAGCTTATATGTAAGGCGAAAGAGGGCGACAAACAAGCGTTTAGAGCTCTTTACGACGAATATGTTGGCCGAGTCTACGCACTGTGTTATCGGCTTACTGGTGAAAAAGGAATGGCCGAAGATGCGTCTCAGGAAGTCTTTATTCAGCTGTGGAAAAAGCTCGATAATTTCGACGGGCAAAGCCAGTTTTCTACGTGGCTACATAGCGTAACGGCAAACATTACCATTTCCTACATGCGCAAGCAGAAAGGCTGGGTACAGCGTATGTTTAACTTGGAAAATAGCGGCATTAATGAGATGCCGGCTCAAGAGAATAGCACCGATGTGGATTTAGAAGCATTGATTATTCGCCTACCAGAGCGTGCCAGAATGGTTTTTGTACTCCATGCACTTGAAGGATACCGCCACGAAGATATTGCCAACATGTTGAACATGGCTGTGGGCTCAAGCAAAGCGCAATTTTTTCGTGCTAAGCAATTATTGAAAGATTTTATGGGAGTCGATGATGAGTGATTTTGATGACAAGCTTGCTCAGCATGTGTCTGGGTTATCGAAAGAGAAATATCCAGAACGGGATCTATGGCGTGGAATTGAGCTAGGGATAGCGTCTCAACAGAGCGATGCTTCAAATGAAGAGAGCTCACGTTCTACGGTAACTTCAAGACAATGGATGGCTATAGCTGCCAGTGTTTGTTTGGTCACTGTCTTGTGGTTTGCTGCTCCCTTTGCGTTCAAAAGCGATGAAAATCGAAGCAGTGGATACGCGTTAATTGACGCAATGAGCAGCCAACAGCAGCAGCAGGTTAGCAGCCTACTAGCAAGTTATGAAAGTACACCTGCGCTAACCCAAGACTGGCAGGAACAGCTGAAAGAATTAGATGATGCCGCGGATGTTATTAAAGCGGCGTTAAAAGACGATCCAGACAACTCAGCATTAATAAAAATGCTGCATCACGTATATCAACAGCAAATTGCCTTAATTGAGCGAGTGCACGCGCCAAAGTGGCAGCAAATTTAATAAGGGCTTCAAAATGAATATTAATATGAAAAACACAATATCGGATAAGTTAACGCACACGTTCAGCACATCTAACGGGGTTAAAGCTGTGCTAACTACGGCATTACTAAGCATCGCGACTGCCGCCTTTGCGGGCGAAAAAGTTGATAAAACCATCGATACCTCATCCTCTCCTAAAATTGATATTGAACATATTGATGGAAAGGCTGATATCCGAGTGTGGGATAAAGCTCAGGTTCGGGTAACAGGAGAGCTTGGTGATCAAACCGAAGAATTTATTTTCGAAAAGCGCGGCGATGTTGTTGTTATTCACGTAGAGGTGGAGCACCACTCAAAGAGTTGGTATCAGAAGAGTCGAGATGGTGATGACCTAACTATTTACGTGCCATCGGCAAGCGATCTTCATTACACCGCAGTCAACGCAGACGTTAAAGCTGAAGGAATAACAAAAGCGGTAGATGTAGAGGTCGTTAACGGCAATGTGACGCTGGAAAACATTGGCGAGCGCGTAGAGGTTGAATCTGTGAATGGCGATATTTTATTAAAGAACGTTAAAGGCAGGTTAGAAGCAGGCACGGTTAACGGTGATATAGAAGCTACTCACGAAGGCAGCACGCCTGTAAGTTTTACGGCGGTAAATGGAAAGCTCGATATAGCATCAAGCAGCCCTGACTTGTCAATTGAGACAGTGAATGGACGTATTGATCTATCGTTGCAAAATATTGATAGCTTGCAGATAAATACAGTTAACGGTCGTACTTTTGCTAAGTTGGGGCTGAATGCGAATGGCAGTATTAAAGCTAATTCGGTTGGTGGTGCGATGGAATTTATTTTTCAAGATGATGTATCAGCCCAGTTTGATATAGAGACACATGCAGGTGGAAATATTGTGAATAATATTAGCGGCGAAAAAGCACAAAAGCCCAAGTATGGGCCTGGAAGCTGGTTGCGCTTTATACACAATGGCGGTGCTGCGAGCGTCGATATTTCAACGGTACACGGGCGTATAGAAATAGATCGAAAATGAATAAGCTATAGTAAGCTTGATAGGGACTTTAGCTTGAAAAAAGTAATTTAGACCACATTTATTAATCAGAGTATGTGGTAGTGATAAAAAAGCTGCGTATAAACGCAGCTTTTTTTGTTTAGTCGCTAAATGTTGATATTTGGACGCTTAGTTAGAACTATAGGGAAAGTTTAAAGCTCTATACTCAACTGGCTTCAAGTGAACTTTTCATATGGCTTTTACGTTAAACTACCTGATTTTAATAAATTTTATGTGCGGAGAGTAAATTGAGTATTATTGGACACGTCAAAAGGTTTTGGCGATTTCATAGCCTAATTATCGGTGCGTTTGGGATATGTGCGCTAACCTTAGGTTGTGCTGTTCAAGAGCCCGCTTATTACGAAGGAACCTGGGTTGTTACTAAAGCTTACAACGTAGGCATTACCGCTCACTCAACAGCTGAATCAGAGCAGTTTCTTGGGCGCTCTGTAACCTACGAGAAAGATACGGCGAAACTTGATCAAACCTTTTGCGAGTCGCCTGTGTATACATCCGAAGAGATGAGTGGTAGTGACTTTTACGCTATTTTTGGCACGTCTCCGTCTTCACTAGACTTCAGTGATGACACAATCACCCAAGTGAGTTTGGCTTGTTCAGATAACGGCGCCACTATAGGGTCGACACTAATTTTTCAAGAAAATATCAACACTTATACCTTGGTAGATGGCACTTTTTTGAAGCTAGAAAAAACGCTTTAGCCTAAGCTGCCTTTTTAGGCTATCGTGATAAAAGACCTGCTTCCTTTGTTGAGAGATGTGCGTTAAAAGCGCATAATATCCAACTGACTTTTGTGCATTGGAATAGGCTTTACTTGTGGCGTCTGCGTCTAACAACGATAAAAATGTTGATAAATTGAAGGTTCCCCCTCATAGCATTGAGGCCGAGCAGTCTGTTTTAGGCAGCATGCTTATCGACCCTGAAAGCTGGGATAAGGTCGCGGAACTCGTTACCGATAACGACTTTTACAATCGTTCACATCAAATAATCTTCCGTGCTATCACACGATTGCTCAATAGCAGTCAGCCGATAGATCTTATTACCGTATCAGAAGAGCTTGAAAAGCACGATGAACTGGAAGATGCGGGTGGTTTTGCTTATCTCGGCGAGCTAGCAAAAAACACCCCAAGTTCTGCAAACGTTGTCTCTTATGCGCAAATTATTAGCGAGCGTGCTATTACCCGTGAACTTATCGGTGTCGCACACGAAATTGCTGAAGTAGGCTATAACCCTGAAGGCCGTGACAGCGCAGATATCCTCGACCTTGCTGAAAGTAAAGTTTTCGAAATAGCAGAGCGAAGAACCGGTGAAAACGAAGGCCCTCGCGATGTCGAGTCTATCTTAGGTAAGACCATCGACCGTCTTGAAGAGTTGGTAAAAACCAATAAAGAAGTAACGGGTGTTACAACGGGCTTTACCGATCTAGATAAAATGACCAGCGGTATGCAGCCGTCGGACCTTATCATTGTTGCGGCGCGTCCATCAATGGGTAAAACCACTTTTGCCATGAACTTGATTGAAAACGCCATGATGGCAGAAGAAAAGCCAGTACTGGTTTTCAGTCTTGAGATGCCGTCTGAACAAATCATGATGCGTATGTTGGCATCGTTAAGTCGCGTAGACCAAACTAAAATCCGTACTGCACAGCTAGATGATGAGGACTGGGCACGTATATCCAACACCATGGCTATGCTCAAAGACAAAGACAGCTTATTTGTTGATGACTCTTCCGGTCTAACACCAATGGACGTGCGAAGCCGAGCCCGTAAGCTTGCACGGGAGCGCGGCGGGATTAGCCTTATCATGGTGGATTACCTTCAGCTAATGCGTGTACCTTCGCTAAGCGATAACCGTACATTAGAAATTGCCGAAATATCACGGTCATTGAAAGCGCTGGCTAAAGAACTGGAAGTGCCCGTAGTCGCACTATCGCAGCTTAACCGTACGCTAGAACAACGTGCCGATAAACGCCCAGTTAACTCTGACCTTCGTGAATCTGGTTCAATCGAGCAGGATGCCGACCTTATCATGTTTATCTATCGTGATGAGGTTTATCACGAAAACAGTGAATATAAAGGCATTGCTGAGATCATTATTGGTAAACAACGTAACGGTCCGATCGGTACCTGTCGACTTACCTTCCAAGGCCAGTTTTCTCGTTTTGATAACTACGCAGGCCCTGCCATCGCAGATGAGTATTAACGCCCTATCTTTGGTCGAGTTAATTGTCTAACTAATTTCCAAGCTGTGGTTGAATAGCGTGCTGCATTCGTTTCTGCAAAACGCTATTTAGGACGGGTCAATTGATACAAAAAAGGCGCCTTTCGGCGCCTTCTTCAATTCATATAGTATGAATTACTTTTCTTCAGCTACTTTCACTGTGTCTTTAACTGTCACTGAAATGCGACGGTTAACACGGTGTGCTTCAGCATTCTTACCATTGTCTAGAAGCTGAGTTTCGCCGTAACCGATAGTCTCTAGGCGAGAGCTGTCGATACCGTACATGTCTACCATTACTTCTTTGAAGTTAGCAGCACGACGCTTAGAAAGGTCCATGTTGTACGCTTCAGAACCTGGTGCAGAAGTGTGACCTTCTACTACTGCAGTTGTTGAAGGATACTGCTTCATGAACTCAGCAAATTCAGAGATTTCTGGATCTTTAGGCATTTTAACAACAGCGCTTTCGTTGTCGAATAGAACGCGTAGTGTGATTTCTACTGTCTCTTCGTCAAATACTGTACAACCTTTAGCGTCTACTTTTACGCCAGCTGGTGTATCAGGGCACATGTCTTTGCTGTCTACAACGCCATCGTTGTCAGCATCTTTAAGCGCACAACCTTTAGCATCTACTTTAGTGCCAGCTGGAGTGTTAGGACACTGGTCAACACTGTTTAGAACGCCGTCGTTGTCGTTATCAACGCTACAGCCAGTCGCATCAACGCGAACGCCAGCTGGAGTCATTGGACACTGATCTTTGCCATCTACAACGCCATCGTTGTCGCTGTCTTTAGGTGCAGAAGGAGTTGCTTTACCAAATGGAATCGCAAGACCGACTTTTACACTGAAGTCGTTATAGCTTTCACCAAAATCATGATATGTAGCAATTTCTGTAATTAAGCGAGCTGTTTCACCCACTTTCCAGTGTTTACCAATACCAATGTTACCAAGTGTTGTAGAGTCACCAACTGATTGGCGCTTAACACCACCAAAAACAAACCATGCGTCATCCGGCATGAAGTATAGCGCGTCAACACCAGTCATTTCGCCACTGTCGTCGCCGCCGTCACGGAAATCTACAGACAATTTCGTGAATTCTACACGGGCAGCCCAGCTTTGGGTGAAACGGAAACCGTATTCGAACGTTGCACCTAAACCGTCGTCGTATACTTCACCTTCGGTAAGAGAAAGAGGGCGCGACTCGTCAGTATTGTAGTGCATGCCCGAGATACCAAACCAGCTTTTGTACTCTGGCTCAGAAGAGTCTTGAGCAAATGCACTGGTAGATGAAAGTACAGCTAGAGATAGCGCTGCCATTTTAAAGTGTTGTTTCATAGTCACATCCTGTTTAACGTTGAGTGATTATCGATTTTAGATAATTTTGTGTTGTGCTTAGCGAAATACGCTAGCACAAATTGTGCCATTTATAATATGGGTTAGGCTGCGATCCCTTGTAATGTGGCAATAATTGTTCGTCTTCCACCATGATCTCGGTGTTCACCGAGCATGATACCCTGCCACGTGCCAAGTGCAAGTTTGCCTTGTTGGACAGGAATGGTAAGTTGACAGCCTAGTATACTCGATTTTAAGTGAGCAGGCATATCATCTTTACCTTCATAAGTATGCCTGAAGAAAGAAAGTTCTTCTTTTACACTATGGTTGAAGAAAGCTTCCATATCATGCCTTACTGTAGGGTCGGCATTTTCGTTTATCGTTAAGCTTGCGCTGGTATGCTGAAGCCATAGGTGTAGCAGCCCAACTTCAACATGGCGAATATTCGGTAGTGCAGATTCCACCTGGTCGGTTATTAGGTGAAATCCTCTGGGGTAACTGTCGAGTGTAATTTTTTCAGAGTGCCAGAAATTATTTGTCAAAGCAGATTTCCAAATGCGCTAACCCTTCATCGCACATAAAGGGGAGAATGATTTTAGCACCATCAACCTGATGGCTGATAGTGTGTTGCTTTCCCGATACAACGATAGGTGTCGCCATTCCAAACTCGAACCCGCGTTCTGCAAGATCTCGTTTTGCGTTTCCGCAAATCATATTGGTAACTTCACCAACCATATCACCCACTTCAGCATCGAGTTTCTCAGGGCGCTCTCCAACCATTCGCTCCATAATAGTAAGGGCTAGTGATTCATCAAACGTGATAGACATAGAACCGCGAACGTCTGGACCTACCATGCCTATCAAACCAGAAACGTCACCTTTCGCGATATCACTCTGTTTGCGTTTGGGCTTGCCCGGTGTCAACTTTGTTTGTGCCATCGTTTCTAGCACGTTTAGCAGGCCGGCAATAAAAGGGTTCACAAAATCAGCATTCATGTACACTCTCCTGGTCAGTGTGCTCTTCGGTTTGTTGGCAGTCGGCACATAATCCATGGGCCTCGATCGTTTGTTTTGAGACTTTAAAACCGTGCTGTTTGGCCTGATTATCGAGAGTATCTTGAAGACCTTCAGATTGAATTTCAGCAACATCACCACAGCTGTCACAAATTAAGAACTGAACGGGGTGGTTACATCCGAAATGGTAACAAGCTACGAACGCATTGGTAGACTCTAAGCGATGAATGAAACCAAAATCGAGAAGAAAATCTAAAGCGCGATACACGGTGGCAGGTTTTGCACTGGATTCCGTTTCTTTTAATGAGTCGAGTAGTTCATAAGCACCCATGGGGCCGTGCTTTGATACAAGAATCTCGTACACCTTTTCTCTAAGCGGTGTAAATCTAGCGCCGCGCTGTTCACAATACGCGCGTGCCTTATGGATAAGTGTGGTTTTGTTCATTTATGATAACCGTAAACTCGACTTTCATTGTTATATTAAAGCGTCACTTCTGGATCACGTTTGTTTGTGTGAACGTGAGCAATTAACTCATCTTCCAAGGCAAAACGCTCTTCTAATGTTTCTCCAAGCTTGGCTAAGGCAGAATCGAAGCCTGCAGCCTGCTCGGGCGTCACTGCTTGCGCAAACGTATCATTGAATTCCAGTGCAGCGTCAGTGGTTTTTGTCAATCTGGGGTAAAGTTTATCACGCAGTTTTATACCTTCGATGTCGCTTTCAACTAAAATATCAAAAACTTCGAAATGGCCTGCAGAAAGGTAATCAAGTAAAGCACTACAAAAGCTCGCTATATCATCGGCATCGGGCAAGCATTCGCTATGGTTGTTAATGCCAGCAAGTTCACAGTACGAGACTAATAGGGCTTGCCTGTCTAACAGCCAACGGTCTACGACTTGGCTTTTGCCACCCCATTTAGATTTTACGCTTTCCAACTGTTGCAACATTGTATGTGCTACCCGTTTAGCGACAATAAGTTTCAGTATAACACCGTGCACTAGCGACACAAATTTTGCACGAAAAAGTTTGCAGTAAAAACATGGTGCTAAGGCAGACTAACACGCAGTGGACGAGTTATTTGTCCTGAATTTACAAATTTTGGTCAGAATGTACAGTAACCTTTATCAGCCCTAGTGTATTATGAAGTACAGAAGCGTAGGAGTAACACAAGATGATGATAAAGTTAGATGAAGGTAAGTTGTCCTCCCAGCAGGCGATGTGGGTGGTTTTTAGTCGTGGAAAAGTTCTAGTACAAGAATCATCTGAGTCTATTCCCGTTGCTTATCTGAGTGAAATTCCTTTCCTAGCGTCATATGTTAACGAAATACATCAACTCCCGCCGCTAAACGAAACAGCACACAGAGAATTACCTGTCTTTGTTGTAGATTTAGGCGCTGAACACATAGATGAACCCGGTTGGGAAAAAGTATCTCTTAGACAACTTTTGTTTGCAGAATACGACATTGCTTTTTCTGTTATTGGTAGAGCTTGGCAATACATTCACTTTTTGCGGACACACCAGTTTTGTGGCCAGTGCGGTGCGAAAACCGAGCGTGTAGATTGGGAGATGGCTATGCAGTGTTACCGCTGTCAGCATCGCACCTATCCAAGGGTGTCCCCATGTATTATCGTTTCTATTCACAACAATGAAAAAATACTATTAGCAAAAGGGGTTCGCCACAAGGAGTCTAATATGTATTCGACCCTTGCCGGCTTTGTTGAAAGCGGGGAGAGTTTAGAGCAAGCCGTCCATCGAGAAGTATTTGAAGAGGTTGGTGTAAAAGTTAAAAACTTGCGTTACTACAACAGCCAGCCTTGGCCGTTTCCTCACTCTCTTATGGTAGGTTTTATTGCTGAGTATGATGGCGGAGAAATTCGTTGCCAAGAAAACGAGATAGATGACGCACAGTGGTTCGAAGTGGATGCACTGCCGACTATTCCGCCTAAAGTGTCTATCGCTGGGCAGCTAATCGAGAAAACAGTGTCTCTCATCGGAGACAAATAAAAAACCCTGCCGAAGCAGGGTTTCAATACGTTTAGCACGGTCCCATAGAGGGCTTCTTTTGTTTAACGGTTATAGTAATAGCAAACACTCACTTTAAGTGCAAGTTACTTTTTAAACAATGTGCAAGGAATGTTCGTCTTTAATTATCGACACTACGTCGATTTGTCATTAAAACATCGACTTTTTAATTCAGGTTTTAGCACACCTTGTTCAGAATGCTGGTATACTCCGCGGTTCAAATATATACAGTTATTTAGGTGAGTTATATGTCGCAAAATTTCCCCAGTGTTGATAAGCCCGCGTTGAAGAATGATCGTTACTTACGTGCATTACTTAAGCAGCCGGTTGATATGACACCTGTATGGATGATGCGACAAGCAGGACGTTACCTTCCAGAGTATAAAGCGACCCGTGCAGTAGCAGGCGACTTTATGTCGTTATGCAAAAATGCAGAGCTTGCCTGTGAAGTAACGCTGCAGCCTTTACGCCGCTTTCCTCTTGATGCTGCTATTCTTTTCTCTGATATTTTGACTATCCCAGATGCAATGGGGCTTGGTCTTTACTTCGAGACCGGTGAAGGTCCACGTTTTAAAAATCCAATTACATGTAAAGCGGATGTAGATAAAATTGGTCTGCCGGATCCAGAAGGTGAGCTGCAGTATGTAATGAATGCTGTTCGCACCATTCGCCGAGAGCTAAAAGGTGAAGTACCACTAATTGGCTTTTCTGGAAGCCCTTGGACACTAGCCACCTATATGATCGAAGGTGGTTCAAGTAAGGCCTTTACCAAAATTAAAAAAATGGCATTCGCGGAGCCAGCCACGCTGCACGCATTGTTAGCCAAACTAGCCGACTCGGTAACTGAGTACCTCAATGCTCAAATCGCAGCGGGCGCGCAGTCAGTCATGGTATTTGATACCTGGGGCGGCGTGTTATCTCCTCGTGATTACAAAGAGTTCTCGCTTCAGTACATGGAGCGTATTGTAAGTGGTTTAACGCGTGAAAATGAAGGCCGTAAAGTGCCGGTTACGTTGTTCACGAAAAACGGTGGTATGTGGTTAGAATCAATTGCAGCAACAGGCTGTGATGCAGTAGGTTTAGATTGGACTATCGATATCAAAGAGGCGCGTGCACGTATTGGCGATAAAGTTGCGCTTCAAGGCAATATGGATCCTTCTATGCTTTACGCTCAGCCGCAAAGAATCGAGCAGGAAGTGGCGTCTATTTTAGAAGGCTACGGCGAAGGGAGCGGTCACGTATTTAATTTAGGCCACGGAATTCATTTAGACGTACCACCTGAAAACGCCGGCGTGTTTGTTAACGCGGTGCACGACCTTAGTAAGCAATATCACAAGTAAGCGACTTCAATAAAGGAAGTGGAATGAAAGCGTGGCTTGTGTTGTTGCTGATAGCGTTTGCATTGGTAGCGGGGTATAAATTCTCTGGCTATCAACACCAACTCAGTGAATCCAATGCAGAGAAAGAGCGACTAACCAGTGTGTTAGCGCGCTCTCGCGCCACGGAAACCAGTGAACTTAAAGTCATTAAGCCTGCCGCTAAGTTAGTAAAGAACGAAGTCGCAACAACTAACTCTGGAATAAGTGTTGTTGATGAAGAGCAAGCTAGCGTACAGGCAGCTGATAGTGTTCAACCTGGGACTCTTGACCCGTTTTATATGAAAACAGAGGGGTCACTCAATACCTTTTTTGCTTTACCTCCTAACAAAGAACGCTTTGTGTTGGAAACGGTAAAATGTGGAAATGGGCTTTGCGAAATAACCGGAGAGTACGATGGCTCTGAAACCGAATTATCTTTGGTTATAGAAGCGTTAGAGAGAGAACCATGGTGGCAATTTGGCTCACCGACAATTACTACTGAGGTTGCACAGCGCGGCCTAAGACTCAATGTTTCTTTTGTTGCTTCACAGTTGCCAAGCGCTCGCGTGCAAAATCGAAGCCGTGCCCAAGAGCAAAATCAAAATAGTGTTCAGTCTGACTCGGACAACCAAATTGCATCAGCCCAAATAACATCTGCGGGATAGCCTTTAACCTTAGGTTTATTGCTTGAATTTACATTCAAATCCTATGCGTCTCTGGGTAAGCCTTTTTCAACAACGCGAATAAGTCGAGCTTGCTGTCTACTGTCGGCGCTGAAGGCCTGTTGTTTGCTTTGCTGTTGCGCAATAGCCCAATCAATGTGCCTATCTACTAAGTCGCTTACACAGCCCCTTCTTTCTTCTAAAAGTTGAATACTATCTTCATTATAGGGGGCATTGCCTAACGCCACGGCGATATTTCTCTGCCATTTCTCAAAGCCGATACGCCTGATAGGCGAGCCTTCGGTATTGCGTAAAAAGGTTTCTTCAGACCAACCAAACAAATCGTTAAGACTTTGACCATGCAATACCTGCCTAGGATGAAAGTCTTCTTCGCTAGTGATATCGGCGAAACGATTCCAAGGACAGACAAGCTGACAATCATCACAGCCGTAAATACGATTGCCCATTTTTGGTCGTAAGTCTTCGGGTATGTCCTTATCCGACTCAATGGTGAGGTATGATATACAGCGTCGACCGTCCACTTTATAGGGGGCTACAATCGCGTTCGTGGGGCATATAGTCAAACACGCTGTGCAGCTTCCACAGCCTTCTTCGATAGGGGCATCCACTGGCAGCGGTAAATTAATAAAAAGCTCACCTAGGAAGAACCAAGAGCCCGCTTCTTTATTAAGTGTCAGGCTGTGCTTACCGGTCCACCCAATACCCGCTTTTTCCGCAATAGCATGTTCCAGAACTGGTGCTGAATCCACGAACGGACGGTATTGGGTATGCGTAAGGGAGGCGGTTATTTTTTCGCCGAGCTGCTTTAAGCGCTTACGTAACACCTTGTGATAGTCACGGCCTAGCGCATAGCGACTGATATAGCCTATTTCTGGCTTTTTTAAATGCTTAGCAAACGAGGCGTCAGGAGGTAAGTAATTCATGCGAACACTGATTACACGCAATGTACCTGGAACCAGTTCATCTGGCCGGGCACGCTTCATCCCATGGCTTTCCATAAAGGCCATATCACCGTGGTAGCCATTGTCTAACCATTCCTGTAGGTGTGACTCGTGCTGATGTAGATCAATATCGCTGATGCCAACCTGTTGAAAGCCTAGCGCTGTACCCCAAGCCTTGATATTGTTGGTCAATTCAACAAGGTCGATAGAACTAATTTCGGACATTTGCTTATGCTAGATACTCAATTAACGTCAAGTTTATCATACAAACTATTTCGGGCCGATCAGGTTAGGGAAAATGAAGGGCAAGCCGCCGCCGACTCTGGCTGTGATATGTTCACCTTAATGCAAAGAGCCGGTGACGTGGTATTTAAGCAATGTTTAGAGCTAATGCCTAATTCAGACGTTTATTTAGTATTGGTGGGCCAAGGTAACAATGCGGGCGATGGCTACATTGCAGCCATTAACGCAAAACTCGCAGGTAAGCAAGTGCATCTATGTGCGGTAGAGCCTGAACGTACTCTCGACGGCGATGCGGGTAAAGCACAGCAGCGCTGGCTCGATGCTGGCGGCAGCATTAATGGGTTTGACGCGGCGTTGTTAGACAAATCAGATGTAGTTATTGATGCGCTTCTTGGTACAGGTATCAACAGTTATATACGCAATGAATTTGCTGATGTTATCGATGCCGTTAACTCGTCATCAACGCCCGTGGTGAGCGTGGATGTGCCCTCAGGACTAGATGCTAACACAGGTCAAAGTCTAGGGCGCTGTGTTCAGGCTGATATAACGGTGACCTTTGTGGGTATAAAGCCTGGGCTTGTCACAGGTGCGGGCAAACAATCATGCGGCAAATTGGTTTACGCTGATTTAGGTATAGGTAAAGCCTTCCAAGCATTAGCCAAAGCTAGCGCGACCATGCTGAATATCGATCACTTCAAGGGAATGGGTCCTCGGGAGATCAACAGCCACAAAGGCACTTACGGGCGACTGTTATGCATTGGCGGAAACCGAGGTACTGCAGGGGCAATTCGACTTGCCAGCGAAGCGGCCCTCCGAAGTGGCGCGGGTATGGTGAGAGTGTATACCCATGAATCGTCGGTAGTTCAGGTAAGTGCAGGCAGACCTGAACTTATGGTGACCGACTTCAATTTGGAAGATGCATTAGCTTGGGCAACCTGTGTGGTAATTGGCCCGGGTCTTGGTCAAGATGAGTGGGCCAAAGAAGCATTCGAAACCACAATGAAACATTGCCAAAATCAGAATAAGCCTGTAGTTGTCGATGCTGACGCGCTCAACCTCTTGTGCCAACAGTCCACAGCGTACACCTTGTCAGACAGTATATTAACGCCTCACGCGGGTGAAGCTGCGCGCTTACTGGGTGTTTCTATTGACGATGTAGAGAGCGATCGTTTCAACTATGCAAGACAGTGTTCACTGCGATATCACGCCGTTTGTGTACTGAAAGGGGCAGGCACACTTATCGACAATGAAAAGAAAACCTGGGTTTGCCGTCACGGTAACCCCGGCATGGCAACGGCAGGAAGTGGTGATGTGCTAAGCGGAATTTTAGGCGCACTGCTTGCGCAAGGCGTTGAAACAGATATTGCAGCAAAATATGGCGTAGTGCTTCATGCTAAGGCTGGTGATGATATTGCCCAACTGTATGGTCAACGTGGTATGATAGCGAGTGATTTGTTCGACGCAGTACGTGCGCTTATCAACCACTAAATAGGTTGGTTTTGTCTTAAACGGGCAGGCATCTACTGTGTTTCTTTATACTACTGTGGAATATTGTTGATGTCTTACCCGCATACCTCTTTTTTTGCTAATGAAGTAGATGATACCGCTCAGCTTGCCAAGGATTTAGCGCAAGCGGTTTCGAGTCAACTCCCTACCGATGCTGTTATTTATCTTGACGGCGACTTAGGGGCAGGGAAAACAACATTTAGCCGTTATTTTATTCAGTCCCTAGGTCATTCAGGTAGCGTTAAAAGTCCAACCTATACATTGGTTGAACCTTATGAGTTGGATAGCGTCAATATTTATCACTTCGATTTGTATCGCTTGGCCGATCCGGAAGAACTAGAGTTCATGGGAATTCGAGATTACTTCGGCTCCGGAGCTATCGCGCTTATTGAATGGTCGGAAAAAGGCGGCGAATACTTGGCATCCCCAGACTTAGTGATTAGTATAAATATTACACCAGCGGGTAGGCAGTTCAATTTGGAAGCGAAAAGTGCTCACGGTGCTAAATTGCTTCAGCAATGTAAACGCGTGTAGCGAACATTTGAACTGAAAGAAACATTGAACAATTAGCGGCTCCGATGTTTACGAGAGCGGCATGACAATAACATAAAGGCTAATTATGGTGCGCAGTATAGTTTCGGTATTATTCTTGTGTTTCGTGGTGCAGTTCGCATACGGCGCACAAAATAACATCGACGGAGTAAGAATATGGCCGTCGCCGGACAATACGCGTGTCGTTTTCGATATGAAAGCCGCGCCAGAGTTCACCTACTTTACCCTCAAAAATCCCCTTAGACTGGTTATCGACCTTAAAAATACCAGCGATTCAGTAAAGCTTTCAGGCTTAGAAAATAGCGGAGATTTAATCAAAAAGCTGCGCTATTCAACGCCTAAAAATAAGTCATCGGCTAGGATAGTTGTCGAACTTAACAGAAATACAAAGCCCTCGTTGTTTGCTGTAACGCCCGACGGCTCTCTTGGGCACAGGCTTGTGGTTGATTTGCCCGACAGTGCACCTAAAACATCCGCAACACTGTCGGCATCGACATCAACGGGCTCAGTGGTGATTGACGATAAAAGTAGCGCACGTGATAGAGATATTATTGTCGCCATTGATGCTGGGCACGGTGGACATGACCCAGGCTCAGTTGGGCCCGCAGGAACATATGAAAAGCATATCACGTTGAGCATAGCCAAAAAGCTTGAAAGCAAGATAAACCGGGAACCCGGTATGCGTGCCATAATGACACGCGGCAGTGACTATTATGTATCACCTAACCGTCGCCCTGAAATTGCCAGAGAGAAAAAAGCCGACTTACTTATCTCTATCCACGCCGATGCGTTTAGTCAGCCACAACCGCGAGGCGGCTCGGTATGGGTACTCTCAACGCGCAGAGCTGACACCGAACTAGGCCGTTGGTTAGAAAAATCAGAGCGTCACTCTGAGCTGTTAGGCGGTGCCGCTGAAGTCATTAATGATAAATCTAGCGAAAGATACCTTACGGAAACTATTCTGGGCTTATCTATGGATCACAGCATGGCCACCAGCCATGACTTAGGCAATAAAGTGGTAGAAGAACTAAAGCAAGTGACCAGTCTTCATAAAAGAAAGCCACAAGCTGCAAGCTTTGCCGTGTTAACTGCGCCCGATATCCCTTCAATTTTGGTTGAAGTTGGTTTTATATCGAACCCGCAAGAAGAGAAAAACCTAAACTGGTCTAAACATCGCGAACGCTTAGCGAATGCAATGTTTAATGCGACTAAGCGTTACTTCAAGCAAGTTCCCCCTGATGGTACACTATGGGCACAAGAAAGGGCGAACAACCGTACGCACAAAGTAAGAAGCGGCGAGTCGCTTTCACTATTGGCACAGCGCTATAACGTGAAAGTAAGCAGCATCAAAGCAGCTAATGATCTCTCAAGTGATGTTGTACGCGTTGGGCAGGTACTAAATATTCCGAGAACATAAACCCGGGTTTTGTTTCATCGGCTTTTTCAGCGCTCGTTGCACTTACATGTTGTATCGCCACCAATCCATACAGTTATTATCATAGGGTAGCCCTTTGCCTATACAGCTTTTATCTCCCCAACTCGCTAACCAAATTGCCGCTGGTGAAGTGGTTGAGCGACCTGCATCTGTCGTGAAAGAGCTGCTGGAAAACAGCCTCGATGCCGGCGCTACCAAAATAGAGATCGATATTGAAAAAGGCGGCCACAAGCGCATTCGAATAAAAGACAATGGATCAGGCATTGTAAAAAGTGAACTGCAGTTGGCATTGAGTCGCCATGCAACCAGCAAAATCACCACTCTGGATGACTTAGAACAAATTCTATCTCTTGGTTTTCGTGGCGAAGCGCTGGCAAGTATTAGCTCGGTAAGCCGATTAACGCTGACATCGCGCACTGAGTCTCAAGCTGAGGCGTGGCAGGCGTATTGTGAGGGCAGGGAAATGGCGGTAAATATTCAGCCAGCGGCCCACCCTGTTGGCACCACAATTGACGTGGCAGATCTGTTTTACAACACGCCAGCAAGACGTAAGTTCTTACGCACTGAAAAAACCGAATTTCAGCATATCGAAGACGTTATTAAGCGTATTGCGTTAAGTTACCCCAAGGTTTCTTTTGTTTTAAAGCACAACGATAAAGTGATTAAGCGCTTTATCGCCGACAAAGAAGGCAGCTTACAAACACGGATAGGCGCCGTAGTTGGGCAGAAGTTTGTTCAAAATGCTGTGCACATAAATACGGAATATGAAGGTCTTCACATAGACGCATGGCTTGGCAACGAAGCTATGTTGCGCAGCAGCAATGATTGCCAGTTTAGTTTTGTGAACGGTAGGGGCATGCGCGACAAGCTTATTATGCATGCTATCCGGCAAGCGTATGAAAGCGTCTGGGGCGTTATTGAGCAACCGAGCTTTGTGGTGTATTTAGATGTTAATCCTAAAGATGTTGATGTGAATGTTCATCCTGCTAAGCACGAAGTTAGGTTTCATCAAGGCAGGCTGGTGCATGACTTTATCTGTAAAACGGTGAGTGATGCACTACACGCCATGACCGACGAGCAGCCACTGACAGGAATAGATACAAATCGCGCTTCGGGCTCTGATTTCATGGCTACACAGGTAGAACACGACTACATTAGGCCCCTACAAGAACAAACGCCTGATAACGCACGCGCTTTTAATGAAACCTCTCATTATCCTGCGGGGGCGTATTCGCAAAATGCTACGCAGAGTAACGGTCAATATCCCGGCAGTGCGAAACCTTCGTCAGCGGGAAGCTTTAGTGGGGGCGGCGGCGCTAAGCTTTTGCAAGGCAGAGGGCAAAGTCGAGGGCCAGGCGCGGCTTATCAATCTAGTTATAACGCCTTAATGACGCCAAATAGTAACATCGCCGATAGTGATAACGGCGAACAGCGGGCTCATGCTCACGTTAATCTTTCTCCCTTGTGTAGAATTTACCCAAAATCAGAAAAAATTTACCTTCTTTTTGCAACTAAAGTTGCAAGTATCTGGTTAAGCGAACTATTTTTAAAAGCGAAGCATGGGCAGCCGCTATTGATGCCTGTCGCCGTTTCACTTGAAAATGTGGATGAAAAGCTTGTCGAATTATTAAACGCATCGCATTTTGAAATTAACAAGGTAGCTGGAAAGTACCGCTTGCAGCAGGTGCCTGCCGGAACAAGGCATTTACCTTGGCTAAAATGGTTTGAATCCTTTTTATCCATCAAGGGTAGCGGTGAATTAGATTCTCTTGAAGGTGCGATGTCATCGCTCGTTTTAAAAGAGCAAGTGTTCGACGACGATGTATCAAATATGCTCTGGTACTGGTTGGATCAGCAAAGCGAAGCGAAACAATGGGAAATTATTGAGCAATTTGCTAAAGTGCGCCCCTTAAATTTAGTGCTAGATGTGTGGGGAGAATAACGTGTCCAATGGCATAAATTCTGCATTACCTGTAATAGCAATTATGGGCCCCACAGCGTCAGGCAAGACGGGGTTGGCGTTAGATATAGCAGCTCAGGTCGATAGTGAAGTAATTAGTGTAGATTCAGCCCTTGTATACAAAGGCATGGATATTGGAACAGCGAAGCCGACGCAGGAAGAGCAAGCGGGGGTAGTGCACCACTTAATTGATATTATCGACCCGGCAGATAGCTATTCGGTGTCGCAATTTGTAAACGATACGAATGGGCTTATCGGCGATATTTTAGCGCGAGGCAAGGTGCCAATTCTGGCTGGAGGTACAATGATGTACTTTAATGCCTTGATAAATGGAATTTCGCCACTACCTAAGTCAGATGAAAAGATACGAGATGATATAACACAGCAGGCACAACGCTTGGGTTGGTCTAAATTACACGATGAATTACGTGGTGTAGACCCAATCAGTGGTGAGAGAATCCACCCCAATGACCCACAGCGTATTACTCGTGCACTGGAAGTGTATAGAAGTACCGGCAAGACGTTGACATATTGGCAACAACAAGAGGGTGAAAAGTGCCCTTATAACATTGCACAATTTGCCATAGCGCCCGCAGACAGGGCAGTGTTGCACGAACGGATCGCGACCCGGTTCGATATGATGTTAGAGCAAGGGTTCGAAAAAGAAGTATCGAAACTCTATGAACGCAGTGATCTACATGAAGATCTACCTTCTATACGTTCAGTAGGGTATCGACAAATGTGGCAGTACCTAGACGGCCAATTGAGTTACGCAGAAATGCGTGAAAGAGGTATTATCGCTACAAGGCAGCTTGCCAAGCGCCAGCTTACGTGGTTACGGGGCTGGGAGCAGGTTACATGGCTTGACACATTTGCTAACGATAATTTGATTAAAATTACAGCGAAAGTCACACTTTAAATGTTTGAGTGTGGTATATATTAGACGTGCAGTGATAGTGAAATTTCTATCATGAATAATAAAAACTAAGGATATCAAATGGCTAAAGGGCAATCTTTACAAGACCCATTCTTGAACGCTTTGCGTAAGGAACGTATTCCAGTATCAATTTATCTGGTAAACGGTATTAAACTTCAGGGGCAGGTTGAATCATTCGACCAGTTCGTTATTTTACTGAAGAACACAGTAAGCCAAATGGTGTATAAGCACGCGATTTCTACTGTTGTTCCAGCACGCGCTATTACTATGCCTAGCGCAGGAGATTCTGAAAATACTAAAGGTGAATAATTTAAAAGGTAACGCGCTTGTTTGACCGTTATGAAGCCGGTGAACAGGCTGTACTTGTTCATGTTAATTTTTCCGACGAGAACAGTAAAGAAGACTTAAGTGAGCTTGAATTACTTGTGTCTTCAGCAGGGGTAAATGCGGTCGAAGTCATCACGACGTCACGCAGTGCGCCTCATGCTAAGTTTTTTGTCGGATCAGGTAAGGCAGAGGAAATAGCAGCAGCGGTAAAAGCACACGATGCCAACGTTGTTATTTTTAACCACGCGCTTTCTCCTTCTCAGGAGCGTAATTTAGAAGCGGTGTGTAAATGCCGGGTGTTAGATAGAACAGGGCTTATTCTCGATATTTTCGCGCAGCGCGCGCGAACTCACGAGGGTAAGCTTCAGGTTGAACTAGCCCAGTTGAGACATATCTCAACCCGTCTCATCAGAGGATGGACTCACCTTGAACGTCAAAAAGGTGGTATTGGTCTTCGCGGTCCGGGTGAGACACAGCTAGAAACTGACCGTCGATTGCTTCGTGGTCGTATCAAAGCCATTCTTCGTCGCTTGGAAAAAGTGCAAAAGCAGCGTGAGCAAGGTCGTCGCTCGCGCAAACGCGCTGAAATTCCAACGGTATCCTTAGTTGGCTATACGAATGCGGGAAAGTCGACGCTATTTAACACCATTACCGACTCACACGTTTACGCTGCTGACCAGTTGTTCGCAACGCTAGATCCTACGTTACGTAAAATCGAGTTAAAAGATGTTGGCCCCGCAATTTTGGCCGATACGGTTGGTTTTATTCGTCATCTTCCCCACGACCTAGTTGCTGCGTTTAAAGCAACGCTTCAAGAAACACAAGAAGCTGATTTACTGCTTCATGTTGTCGATATTGCCGATGCAAAATATCGTGAAACCATGGACGAGGTGAACGACGTACTTGAAGAAATTGAAGCAGGTGACATTCAACAATTACTAATCTGTAATAAGATTGATAAACTAGACGACGTTCAGCCACGTATAGAAAGAAATGACGAAGGCGTTCCCGTTAGAGTGTGGTTGTCTGCACAGACGGGTGAAGGGACGGAATTGTTAAGCCAAGCTTTGACTGAATGTTTAGCTAAAAGCATGGTGAACTATACGTTGAAGATTCCACCCGCACAAAGTCAATTGCGTGGCGTGTTGTTCGAGCTAAACTGTATTGCAAGCGAAGAATACGACAGTCAGGGAGACTGGGTAGTTGATGTAAGAATGCCCACTGCCGATTGGAACAGGCTTGAAAAACGTCTGGAAAACGGAATATCAGAGTATGTTGTGCGACATTAAGCAGTGCTAAACACTGTATTGAGCATGCAAAATTCAAAAATATAACAGTAATCTATGGAGTATCAGCATGGCTTGGAATGAGCCGGGTGGCAATAATAACGACCCGTGGAAGAATCGCGGTGGGAAAGAGCAAGGTCCCCCAGATTTGGACGATGTTTTTAAAAACTTATTTGGTAAGTTTGGAAAGTCAGGTGGCAACGGTGGTGGTTCGGGCAAAAGCCTAGGCGGCATCGGTGCTGGTATTCTAGTAGGTTTACTTGTCGTGATCTGGTTCATTAGTGGTTTTTATACCATTCGTGAAGCTGAGCGCGGCGTAGTCCTTCGCTTTGGTGAGTATCACCAACAAGTTGAGCCGGGTCTTCGCTGGGCGCCTACGTTCATCGACTCTGTTATTCCTGTTGATGTTCAATCAATACGCGATCAGTCGTCATCAGGCTCTATGCTTACTGAAGATGAAAACGTAGTGAGCGTTCAAATGGAAATGCAATTTCGCGTTGTTGATCCATACCGTTGGACGTTTGCCGTTGAAAGCCCTGAGCAAAGCTTAAGTCAATCTCTTGATAGCGCTATCCGTTATGTGGTTGGTCATTCTACAATGGATGACGTTTTGACTGACGGACGTGAAGTAACCCGTCAGCGTGTATGGGAAGAACTACAAGCTATCATCGAACCATATAATATGGGTGTTTCTATCATTGATATGAACTTCCGTGATGCTCGTCCACCTGAGCAAGTTAAAGATGCATTCGATGATGCCATCGCTGCCCAGGAAGACGAACAGCGTTTCATTCGTGAAGCAGAAGCTTATGCTAGAGAAATTGAGCCTCGTGCACGCGGTCAAGTCAATCGCATGAATGAAGAAGCTCAAGCCTATAAAGAGCGCGTTACGCTAGAGGCACAAGGTGAAGTGGCTCGCTTTGAAGAGCTGCTTCCTCAATACGAACGCGCCCCTAAGGTTACTCGCGAGCGTATTTACCTTGAAACCATGGAAGAAGTACTTAGCAATACCAGCAAAATCATGGTTGATAGCAAAGGTGGCAATAACATGATGTATCTACCGCTAGATAAAATTATGGAACGCCAGCAATCTACAAGTAACAAAAATACGCGCAACACGCTGGAAGGCTTACAAGCACCAGTAACCGATGCTAATGGCCGCAGCCGCAACAGCTCGCCAAGTTCAGGCTTGCGCGGCGATAGCTACAGAGAAGGGAGATAAGCATAATGAAGAATATTTTTATTGCAGCATTCGTTCTTCTTGTTTTGCTTGCATCAGGTTCTCTGTTTGCAGTTAAAGAGGGCGAACGCGCCATTGTTATTCAGTTTGGTAAAGTTCAAAGAGACGACGCGACTGGCGACACAAAAGTGTTCGAACCAGGTCTTCATTTTAAACTTCCGTTTATCGATTCAGTACGTGTGCTTGATGCGCGTATTCAAACGTTAGATGGTTCACCAGACCGCTTTGTAACAAGCGAGAAAAAAGACCTTATCGTTGATTCTTACGTTAAATGGCGTATTGAAGACTTTGCCCGTTACTACCTATCAACAGGCGGTAATAAGCTTCAAGCCGAAGCATTACTTAAGCAAAAAGTGAACAATGGTCTACGTTCAGAGTTTGGTACACGTACTATCGCGCAAATCGTTTCTGGCGAGCGTTCAGCATTAATGAACCAAGCAATGGAACAGGCGTCTACATCATCAGACGAGCTAGGCATTGAAATTGTTGACGTACGCGTTAAGCAAATCAACCTACCTACTGAAGTGAGTAACTCTATCTTCCAACGTATGCGCGCAGAGCGTGCTGCTGTTGCTCGTGAGCACCGTTCAGAAGGTCAGGAACAAGCTGAAGTAATTAAAGCTAACATTGATGCAAAAGTAACAGTAATGCTAGCAGATGCTGAGCGTAATGCTCGTCAATTGCGTGGTGAAGGTGATGCGATTGCAGCTCAAATTTACGCTGACGCTTATTCTAAGAATGCAGATTTCTACAGCTTCTTGCGTAGTATGGATGCATATAAAGAGAGCTTTAACAGCAAACAAGACGTTATGGTAATTGCCCCTGATAGTGACTTCTTTAAGTATATGAATCAGTCTAACGGCAACTAAAAACCAAATGTTTTTATAAATATAAAGGCCAGTCTTTTAGACTGGCTTTTTTATATCCACTCGAAAGGTAACTTGCTGATTCAAAGAAGTTATTTTTTTATTTCACGAGGCCAATTTGGCAAAGTGTACAGTGAGTTTACCTCTCATTTTCCCTATCCACTGCCAAATTTTCACTAAATCGGGTAAAATACCGCCTGAATATTATTAAAACACGTCACTCATTAAGTACGAAGTTAGCGCCGTCCCAGCGATAACTTTGATGCAGTAGGCGTAAATAAACGACAGAGGGAAGATTTTGACAACGGAAAACAAGAATACAGCGTCTGCCGATAATAACGGCGGACAAGGTGGGTTATTCTCGCGATTTCTCGCTACGGTGGAATGGTTAGGAAATCTACTTCCACACCCAGTAACATTATTTGCGCTGCTTTCACTTTTCATAGTGGTACTAAGCGGCATATTAGGTTACTTCGACATTGCGGTTGCCGACCCTCGCCCTGTTGGTGCGAAGGGACGTGAAGAAGACGGCATGATTGAAGTCATATCGTTAATGAGCGCAGAAGGTTTGCAGCGAATAGTGACTGGCCTTGTCACTAACTTCACCGGGTTTGCGCCACTTGGCACCGTGCTTGTTGCCCTTCTTGGTGTATCGGTAGCTGAACATTCGGGCCTTTTGTCGGCAGCAATGCGCGCATTAGTTATGAATGCTTCAAAACGCGCTGTAACCTTTGCTATTGTTTTCGCCGGCATTATTTCAAACACTGCCTCTGAGCTCGGTTACGTGGTACTCATTCCGCTTGCAGCCATGATTTTCCACTCCCTAGGACGTCACCCGCTAGCCGGTCTTGCGGCGGCCTTTGCAGGTGTTTCTGCAGGTTACAGTGCAAACCTATTGTTAGGGACGGTCGACCCACTATTGTCCGGCATAACAGAAGCGGCAGCGCATATGATTGACCCTGATTACATGGTTGGGCCAGAAGTAAACTGGTACTTTATGTTTATCAGTACTTTTGTAGTGGCCACTATGGGGGCGCTAGTTACTGAAAAAGTGGTAGAGCCAAGACTGGGAAAGTTTGACCCATCTGAGGCATCAATCGATTTAGGTAAGCAATCAATGGATGCGCCTACAGACTTAGAAAAGAAAGGTCTGCGTTGGGCGGGAATATCTTTTGTTGTGGTTTGCGCAATACTGGCGTTAACAGTAGTACCTGAAAACGGTATTTTGCGTCACCCTGAAACGGGTGAAGTGGCGGGCTCTCCGTTCCTTAAAGGCATTGTTGCCTTCATCTTCATTACTTTTGCCATTCCAGGTTTTGTTTACGGTAAAGTGACTAAGTCGATGAAAAATGACAAAGACGTTATTGATGCCATGTCTAAAAGCATGGGCGCTATGGGTCTTTACATAACGTTAGTATTTTTCGCTGCGCAATTTGTTGCGTTCTTTAAATGGACGAACTTAGGCACAGTATTAGCCGTTAAAGGTGCTGCACTATTGCAAGCGGCAGGGTTAGATGGCCCAGCCGTATTTATCCTATTCATATTGATGTGTGGTGTGGTTAACTTATCGTTAGGTAGTGCATCTGCGCAGTGGGCAGTAACGGCGCCTATTTTCGTACCTATGCTTATGTTAATTGGGTACGCGCCAGAAGTTATTCAGGCGGCTTATCGTATTGGTGATTCAGTAACTAACGTTATAGCACCTATGATGAGCTACTTTGGACTTATCCTTGCCATGGCCGCTAGATACAAAAAAGACTTAGGTATGGGCACGCTTATTGCCATGATGTTGCCTTACTCTATGGTCTTCATAGTAGGTTGGACTATCTTATTTTACATCTGGGTATTTTTACTTGGCATGCCGGTAGGTCCGGGCGCAGCCACTTACTATCAGCCCTAAGTAAATAATTAGCTTTATTGCCACAATATTTATTAGGTGGCAGTTAAACAGCGGTATGTGTTTTTAAATATTATTTTTAAACATATGCCGCTTTTTTAATGCCTAAAATCTATTAGTGCAATCGTAGTTTTTTGGCGTTATAGCAGATCATAATCTAAGGTAATTCAGTATAATACGGATATATCGCAGTACTTCTCGGACTATGAATACATGAAATACAAATCAAACAAAGGCTTTACCCACGGGCAATCAGATAAAATTGGTGTTCTTGTAACGAATCTGGGGACGCCAGAAGCGCCAACTAAACAGGCTCTACGCCCATATTTGAAAGAATTTCTATCAGACCCTCGCGTGGTCGAAGTACCTAAAGCGATTTGGTGGTTTGTATTAAATGGCATCATCTTAAACTTTCGCCCCAAGCGTTCGGCAGAGGCCTACTCTACTGTGTGGACCGAAGAAGGTTCACCGCTAATGGCTATTACGAAAGCGCAAGCATCAGCGATAGCAGAACGTTGTAAAGCACAATACGGCGATAATGTTATTGTCGACTTTGCTATGCGCTACGGTAAACCTGCTATAAGCGACACTATCGATGCTATGCTGGCAAAAGGCGTACGCAAGCTTGTAGTGCTTCCGCTCTATCCACAGTACAGTGCGTCGACGACGGGCTCTACCTTTGATGCTATTGCAAAAGATTTTACGTCGCGCCGCTGGCTCCCAGAGCTTCGTTTCGTTAACCACTACCACGACCGCGATAACTTCATTACTGCACTTGCCAATAAAGTAAAAGCACACTGGGAAGTGCATGGCCGCGCAGATAAACTCATCTTGTCTTATCACGGCATTCCGAAGCGTTACTTGATGAACGGCGACCCTTATCACTGTGAATGCCATAAAACATCGCGTTTGCTTGCCGAAAAGCTCGGGCTTTCGCACGACGAGTATATGACAACTTTTCAGTCTCGTTTTGGTCGTGAAGAGTGGTTAACACCGTATACAGATGAAACATTGAAATCATTACCTGAAAAAGGGGTTAAATCGATTCAGGTTATGTGCCCCGGTTTTTCAGCCGACTGTTTAGAAACCATTGAAGAAATTGGTGAGGAGAATCGCGAATACTTTATGGAAGCCGGCGGTGAGCGCTATGAATATATCGCGGCACTTAACAGTGATAAAGAGCACATAGATGTGCTTTTTGACATAGTGAAAGAAAATCTACATGGCTGGGCGGTAGAATCAGACAACGGTTTACGTGCGGGCTTAGCGAGAGCGCTGGGCGCTGAAAAGTAGCGTTTGAAAAGCTGACAGCAAACGTTTCGAGAAAAACCAATAGGGAAATCACTCTTGGTGGCGCAGTGATTAAATTAAAAGGGAGATAAGGTCGTGGAAGGCAAAGCACCAAAGGAATTACTTAAAGCGCAAAAACTGGCGAACTTGCTGGACACTGCCGTAAAGCTCCCTTTTATTCCGATAAAAATAGGCTTGGATTCAATCGTGGGCCTTATCCCTGGAGCCGGTGACGCGCTGATGCTCTTCGTTTCACTTCGAATAGTTTGGCTGGGAAAATCATTGGGTATGCCCAAAGCGTTAATAGCTCAAATGGTAAAAAACTCAGCAATCGACTTTGGCTTAGGTTTTATACCATTTGTTGGCGACATCGTGGATATATTCTATAAAGCCAATCAGAAAAATGTTCGTATCATGGAGCGCTGGTGGATAAGCGAAAATAAACATGAGGTAGATAAAGTAACACAGAAGGCGCTATCCGAATGGAGTGCTGAATAACCTAGGTTTAGTTACCCAAATACCTGCGCTTTTTTCACTTTGCTTATTTACTGTGTAAAGCTACGTAAAGCTTGAGTAAATAAGAGAACCTTGTCCTTTAGCTAAATGTCTTTTTTGCAAAGACAACCAAGGGCAACGTACGATGACATCAAACAAATTAACGGAAGAGCCGCTCAAACGACGCCGCTTTATGAAAGCAGCGGTGGGACTTACATTGGCTCCTATTGCGATCGGGTTGTGGGGTTGTGGAGGTTCTAATTCCACCTCTGCAAGTTCCACAGCATCTACCTCCTCATCTTCCAATAACGACACCGATTCAAATGCCGAACCTGAAGAAGATTTTGACGGTTGGGCAAGCGGTGGCACGTCAGCTATGACGTCAGACTTTCCAGACGATAGTTTATTTGACACTGCTTCTGTATGCAGTGTGGCTCTCACAGGTTCTCAAACGGAAGGCCCGTGCTATTTTCAAAGTGACTATCTCGACGACATATCATATGAGCAAACAGGTTTGCCGATGATGTTGTGTCTTCAGTTAATTGATGAAGCGTGTAATCCCCTATCGGGTTATGAAATTGAAGTATGGCATTGCGATGTAGACGGCGTTTATTCAGGAGATACCAGTGATAGTGCTGATGCCAGCGGATTCAATTCGGCATTTTGCACGGGAAATGAAGTGGATGCACTAAGTGCGAAGTGGTTCAGAGGTATTGCGGTGACAGATACTAGCGGAAGAATAAACCTAAAAAGCTGTTTTCCCGGCTGGTATAGCAGCCGAGCTATCCACATTCATTTTCGTATACGTCGCAACAACACTGATCAATTGGTTTCTCAATTTGGCTTTTCCGATAGCTTTTGCCAAGATATTTGTACCAATCATCCCGACTATAGTCACCGGGGTGAGCCAGACACGTTGCTGGGGCAAGATACAGTGTTTGGCAGTGACTACAATGAATATACATTTAGTGTGTCACAAAACGAAGATGGTTCTTTGCTCGCATACAAGCGCATAATAATCAGTGATTAGACTTCCATTTTCTCTCTTATACACTATTTTTTAACATGCCCGTTAGCAACGGGCATTTTATTACGCACAGTAAACCCATTCGCAGCATTGTTTCGTAGCACATCTCATAAGAACTTTATTTTCTGCTCAAATTACAAGGAGCGTGCAGCACATGAAAGCGTCCGATTTATTTGTTAAAGCGTTAGAAGCAGAAGGCGTGGAATACGTCTTTGGTATCCCAGGTGAAGAAAACCTCGACTTACTTGAGTCGTTGCGCGAGTCCTCTATTAAACTGGTGCTGACTCGTCACGAGCAAGGCGCTGGTTTTATGGCTGCTACATATGGCAGGCTTACCGGAAAAGTGGGCGTGTGCCTTTCGACCTTAGGGCCTGGGGCCACTAATTTAGTCACGCCCGCTGCCTATGCTCAGTTAGGCGCCATGCCAATGTTAATGATTACTGGGCAAAAGCCAATCAAAACCAGCAAACAAGGTCGCTTTCAAGTTATCGACATAGTGGACATGATGCGACCTATCACCAAATTTACCAATCAGGTTGTTAGTGGAGACAGAATTCCTTCAACGGTTCGAGAAGCGTTCCGTCTTGCTTCTGAAGAACGGCCCGGCGCGGTACATATTGAGCTACCCGAAGATATAGCAGCAGAGCAAACTAGCGCGCAGATATTAACGCCAAGCAGTACGCGAAGACCGATAGCTGAATATAAAGCGATTACTTCGGCAATTACGATGATAGAAGAAGCGCAGTCTCCGCTCTTGCTTATAGGCGCCGGAGCAAACAGAAAGCTAACAGCGAAAATGCTCAGGGAGTTTGTTGATAAAACCTGCATTCCATTTGTTACCACCCAAATGGGTAAAGGGGTACTAAACGAAAGCGATCCGCGTTTCGCAGGGAATACGGCATTATCTGATGGCGACTTCGTGCACCGAGCGATAGAACGGGCTGATCTTATCATTAATGTGGGTCATGATGTGGTAGAGAAGCCGCCGTTTTTCATGCATCACAACGACAAAAAAGTTATTCACGTTAACTTCGACTCAGCAGCCGTTGACCCCGTCTACTTTCCTCAATTGGAAGTCGTTGGCGACATCGCTAACAGCATCTGGCAAATAAAGGAAGGCATTACTCCCCAAGACAGTTGGAAACTCGACTTCTACAAAGATGTGCATCAAGCCTATGTAGAACACCGCGCTGAAGCAGAAGATGACAATCGTTTTCCTATTTTACCCGAAAGATTTGTTAGAGATATTCGAAAGGTCATGCCAGATAACGGCATTGTCACCTTAGATAACGGTATTTACAAAATTTGGTTTGCGCGTAATTATCCTGCTTTTCATCCCAACACCCTGCTTTTAGATAACGCTCTTGCCTCAATGGGAGCGGGCTTACCATCTGCCATTGCGGCTAAATTAGTAAAACCGGAGGCGCCAGTACTCAGCGTATGTGGCGATGGTGGTTTTATGATGAATAGCCAAGAAATTGAGACAGCTGTAAGGCTCAACCTAGACTTGGTGGTGATCATCTTGCGCGACGATGCGTACGGAATGATTAAGTGGAAGCAAGCAAATATGGAGTTTGACGAATTTGGTTTGGACTATGGCAACCCAAATTTTGTTAAGTATGCGCAAAGCTATGGTGCTCAAGGTTGGCGTGTGGACGATACAGACGTGCTTATTCACATGGTAGATAAGTGTTTAAACACAAAAGGTGTGCACATTATCGATTGCCCTGTTGATTACAGCATGAATGACGAAACATTAAACCACACCATTAAAGAGCTGAGCGCCAAGCTTTAAACACAGTATTGAAAAGGTAAGGAGTTAAAAAATGTTGAAGGAAAGCTACCCATACTATTTAGCCAGTGAACCCGAATACGCGAACACCGACCTAGAGGTAACCAATAAATATACCGGAGAAGTAGCGACTAAAGTTGCTATGGCTGGTACTGATACCATTGATAAAGCAATAGCTGCGGCAGAGAAAGCGCAGCCGGCCATGGCCGCAATGGCGCCTTATGAAAGACAGGCAGTGTTAGAGCACTGTGTTAAACGCTTTACTGAGCGCGCAGACGAACTGGCGCAAGCTTTGTGTATTGAAGCAGGTAAACCTATTAAAGACGCCAAGGGCGAAGTGACCCGATTAATAGACACCTTTAAAATTGCCGCCGAAGAATCGGTTCGTATCAATGGTGAAACGGTAAACTTAGAAATATCAGCGCGGGCAAAAGGTTATCAAGGCATGACCAAAAAAGTCCCCATTGGCCCATGCTCGTTTATATCACCCTTTAATTTTCCGCTAAATTTAGCTGCACATAAAGTGGCTCCTGCCATTGCCGCAGGTTGCACATTTGTGCTTAAACCGGCCTCGCGTACACCTATTGGGGCACTTATTATTGGCGAAGTATTGGCAGAAACAGATTTGCCCAAAGGGGCGTTTTCAATTCTGCCGTGTAGCCGTGATGGCGCTGACTTGTTTACCACAGACGAAAGACTAAAACTGCTAAGCTTCACGGGCTCTCCGGATGTGGGTTGGGCACTTAAAGCAAAAGCCGGTAAAAAGCCAGTTGTGCTAGAGTTAGGTGGTAATGCCGCTTGCGTTATTGATGAAGATGCTGACATTGAAGACGCTATCGAGCGCGTGATTGTTGGGGCTTACTATCAGTCTGGTCAAAGCTGTATCAGTGTTCAGCGCCTTTTAGTACATAGTAAAATATACGATGAATTTAAGTCGCGCTACGTAGAAAAGGTAAAAGCATTGGTGTCTGGTGACCCTTCAAATGAAGATACTTTCATCGGCCCCATGATTTCTGACGGCGAAGCTGAACGTTTGCACGGTTGGATTACAGAGGCCAAAGAAAAGGGCGCATCTATCTTATGTGGCGGTACTCGCGAAGGCGCAATGCTTGAAGCTACGGTTATGGAAAACGTGCCCAAAGACTGTGATGCCAGTGCCGAAGAGGCGTTTGGTCCGCTATCTATTCTAGAGCCTTTCGACAACTACGACGACGCGCTTAAAGAAGTAAATAACAGTCGTTACGGACTTCAAGCTGGTGTGTTTACTCGCGATATTTATAAAGCACATAAAGCTTGGGATGAACTAGAAGTGGGCGGCGTTGTTATTGGTGATGTGCCTAGCTGGCGGGTGGATAACATGCCTTATGGCGGCGTTAAAGATTCAGGACTAGGTCGAGAGGGTATTCGCTACGCGATAGAGGATATGTCTGAGACGCGTCTTATGGTTATTCGAACGCCCCAGTAAGCTAAGAAAGCTTTTTATTAATAAATAAAAAGAGCATGTTTAGGCAAACATGCTCTTTTTTATGATTAGTTTCATCAACCAATATTTGGTTTGAAAGGCTCACGTTGAAGCTCATCAGTGGAAAATATCTTGTCCAATCCCCTAGTTTTTGTCAGCCGCATATTCTTCCAACAAAGATAGCGGAATAATATCTAGGGCTTTTTCATGGGTAGCTTCCAGTCGCACCTTGGGCGCAACACCGGCTTCATAAGCTTCTAACCAACGAGCAGCGCACAGGCACCACCTGTCACCGTCGAGTAGACCGGGAAAAGACATGCTAGGCCAAGGGGTTATCAAATCGTTACCCTGTCGTAAGGAAAACTGTAGAAACTCATCGCTAACCACAGCGCATACACTGTGATTGCCCACATCAGCATCGGGTACATAGCAAAAACCTTCCCGGGTAAACCCCGTATTTCCACAGCAAAGCTGGAGCGGTCGACCATATACATTTTTTGCGTTTGCCAAAATCAGAACCCTCTTTCACAACGTATATTCTTATAATGTGTTTTTATCTAGGTGCCTATTTAGAAATATAAAGGTGTACGTCTTAAATGCTCACCCTAATGTATTCACCTTATGACCCTGAATGGTAGGGGTCAATAGAAAAGCACTCGTGTACTTACGTTTAAAGGTAAAAAATCGTGCTCGATAAAAGTAAAAAAACTGGGGAAGTTAACTTTTCTGAAGAAGAAATTTCGCGCTTTGACTCACTGGCAGAGTCATGGTGGGACCCCAACGGCAAATATAAGACAGCCCTTGAGTTCAATCGAGCGCGATTGGATATCATTAAAGCGCAAATAGAGAGTCATTTCGGTAAAGGTAACCTCCCACCGGATTATTCGTCTTTGTCTATTGTTGATATAGGTAGCGGCGGCGGGCTAATTAGCGAGCCTCTGGCCAAGCTTGGTGCAAAGGTAACTGGCATTGATGCAAGTGCAGTAAGTGTGGAAGTGGCAAAACGCCATGCGGAAAAAAATGGTGTATCGGTAACTTATAAACACATGTTGTCCAGTGAACTAGTTAAAGAAGCACAGCAATATGACATTGTTATAAACGCTGAAGTGGTAGAGCATGTGCCAGATCAGCAGCAGTTAATTGATGAATGCGCTAGCTTGGTAAAACCGGGCGGGTTGCTTATTCTTGCCACTTTAAACCGAACACTTAAAAGCTTTGTAATTGCTATTGTGGGGGCTGAATACGTAATGCGGTATTTGCCTGTGGGAACCCATGATTGGCAAAAGTTTGTAAAACCTAGTGAATTAGAAAAATGGGTCGGTGAAGACTTCACACTGAAACATCAGATAGGTATGAAACTCGACCCTTTCAAGAGAGAGTGGCTAACCACTTCTAGCCTTGCGGTAAACTTTATCCAATCCTATTCCAGAAGTTGATAACGGTTTATTAATTGTGTTTATGGTTTGTATTTCGAGTGAAAATGGTATGGGCGAGTATACTCTCGCGTGAGTACTATCTTGCTGAATTTAATAGATATTGATAGTTAGATGACGATAAATATCACAACTTGATGTTTATCCTCCTTCTTAAAGTTTCAACATGAAGGTTGATCTTTACAGTGTGTTTACATAATTATAACAAAGGTCTGACCACAGACCACAACGTTATAATTATGAGGCACACACACGATGAGAATATCCAAAAATAATAGAGCAAGGAATGCTCTCATTGTTACTTTGCTTGCCATAACAGGCGCTGTCAGTTCACTATTTGGAGGGGCAGGACAAGCCTTCGCAGGAACATACGCAAAAACTGAAAACCCCATAGTATTGGTCCACGGCCTGTTCGGCTTTGAAGACATACTCTTTGTAGATTACTTTTATAAAGTTCCGCATAAACTCAGCCGCAACGGCGCTGTGGTATACATTGCCGAAGTTTCACCAGCAAATTCCACAGAAGTGCGCGGCGAGCAGTTGCTTGAGTATATAGACGAAGTACTCGCCCTATCAGGCGCCGACAAAGTGAATCTAATTGGGCATAGCCACGGCGGCCCAACGGCACGTTACGCCGCAAGCGTGGCGCCAGAAAAAGTTGCTTCGGTAAGCTCTGTCGCCGGTGTTAATTGGGGCAGTAAAGTCGCAGATGAATTACGGGATGCTTTCGCTGAGGGCTCAGTGGGAGAAGGCGCCGCTGGCGTCGTTGTTAATGCATTTGCCAACATTATTGAAATTGCGTCTGGGTCAGATCCCCGTGATAAACCCACCGACTCAATCGCTGCACTTGATTCTCTATCAACTGCAGGCTCAGTAGCGTTCAATCAAAAATACCCTGAAGGCATGCCTACCGCCTACTGTCGCAACGACGGTAAGATGTTGGCTGAAAATGGCGTGTATTATTTCTCATGGAGCGGCGGAAGAACTTATACCAATGCTTTAGACATTGTCGACCCTTTCCTAGCTATTACTGGCACTGCGTTTAAAGAGCCAAACGATGGCTTAGTCTCAACGTGTAGCTCGCACTTGGGCAAGGTGCTAAAAGATAACTACAAAATGAATCACCTCGATGAAGTAAACCAGAGTTTTGGAATTACGCACTGGTTTGAAACCGATCCGGTAGATGTGTTTGTACGTCAAGCTAATCGTCTTAAGAGATTGGGCTTGTAGTGACAAAAGGTAAAGTACGCCATGCGTACCCAATACTCACAGGGTTAGTTGCTCTGTTAGTATTGGGTACTATTGTTTATATCCTATTTGCACCTGACACCAAAAAAAATGGTGCTGGGCCTTCCACCGAACGCTTGGAAGTTAGCAGGCAAAAAGAAACCAGTGAAAAGCTGGGCGAGAGTGGAACAACGCGTAAGGAGACAGATGCGCGCCTCCATCTAAAGAGCGAAGCAGAAAGCGCAAATAAAAGCCTTACTCCTTTTAAGCTTAACTATTCAACCAAAGACGCTTTCGACCGCTTTATATTTACGCGTACAACAGACGACCCGCAAACCGTTAAGTTTGCCTATACCACCTACGTTAGCAACGTGTTTACGCCAACTACCCAAGCGGTAGCGTCTGACTTATTTACCCGATATGTAGATTATAAAGTGGCGCTTTCTTCCATCGAGACGGAGGTCGACTTGGCTACTCATAGTTTACAGGATGTGTCTTACAAACTTGATGAGCGCGAGGGGATAAGACGCACCTACTTCAACGACACCGAATACCATTATTTATTTAGGCAAGAAGCGCAGGTGGACGAGGCGGCGCTAGCGCGTTTACAACTTGCTCAGGAAAGCACGCTGTCTAGGGATGAAAGAAAAGCGCTTATTGTTGAGTCACTGAAAACGGGAAATCAAGCCGAACGCGATGTTTTCCAGCCAACGCTGAATATACATCGCATCAACGAGATAAAACGCAGTTATAGCAATATTAATGATCGGTATAACGCAGTGGCGGCAGAGTTTGGAAGTACGGTAGCAGACCGCTTTGCGAAAACCTGGGAAAAGCAGGCTAACTGGAAAAACAAAATTGCTGACTATGAAAAATATCGCGACAACTTATCGAAGCAGTCAATTACGGTTAGCGAGTTAGAAAGCGCGCTACAGGAATACCAGATTGCACATTTCACCGACAATGAGATAAAGCGTCTAAAAGTTATTACAGGGTCGTAAACTGACAGTAGCGCAATATAGTTGTGAAAGACTAGACGTTAGCCTTTTCCCCTGCAAATGGTAATGCAGAGGTATAACCATAAAAGTACTGAATAGTTCTATACATAGGCAGAGTGATTTGAAAGCGGATTGTGCAGTTACTAATCTAGAACGAACCCTATATTTAACATTCTGTCATAAGGTTTGTGGCAATCAATATGAAAATCTACGAAACGAAAACCGCGCCCAACCCACGTCGAGTACGCATGTTTTTAGCCGAAAAAGGCATTGGTGTTGATTACGTGCAAGTCGATATTCAAAAAGGTGAAAACCTAAGTGCAGAAATGCGCGCTAAAAACCCATTAGGGAAAATACCCATCCTAGAGTTAGATGACGGTACCTGTATTGCAGAAACCGATGCCATCTGTACTTACTTTGAAGCATTGCAACCAGAGCCCCCTTTAATGGGAACAACGCCCGTTGAAAAAGCAACGATATCTATGTGGCAGCGCCAAGTAGAGTTAGCCTTCATGATGCAAATTGGCATGTGCTTTCAACATACCACAGGTTACTTTAAAGATCGTATGACACCTGTACCTGAATATGGCAAAGAAGCGGGTATCAACGCGTCTAAATATCTCAATATTCTAGAACGCCGACTTGGTGTAAAAGAATATATCGCTGGCGATACCTTTTCTATCGCCGACATAACCGCGTTATGTGCTATGGATTTCGCCCGAGTGGTAAAAATTCGTATGACTGACGACCACGTTAATTTAGCGCGCTGGTATGAGGCCGTAAGCAACAGAGCGAGTGCAAAAGCCTAATGATAGATTTATATACCGCAGCCACCCCTAATGGTTGGAAAGCGTCAGTAGCGCTTGAAGAAATGGGACTTGAATATACAGCTCATGCTGTAAACTTAATGAAGGGCGAGCAGAAAACACCAGAGTTTTTGGCGATGAACCCGAACGGACGCATACCGGTTATTATTGACAGAGAAGCCGATGGCCACCTTGTTTTCGAATCCGGCGCCATTATGATTTATCTCGCTGAAAAGACCGGAATGTTCTTACCCCGCGATGCTAAGGGAAAGAGCCAAGTTATCCAGTGGCTAATGTTTCAGATGGGTGGAATAGGCCCTATGATGGGGCAAGCTAACGTGTTCCATCGTTATCTAGAAGAAAAAATCCCTATTGCTATTGATCGATACCAAAACGAAGTTAGACGTCTGTTCACCGTGCTCAATGGCAGGCTAGAGGATCGTGAATATCTGGTAGACGACTATAGTATTGCTGACATGGCTAACTGGTGCTGGGTGCGCACTTACGAATGGTCTGGTGTTAGCATTGAAGGCTTAGACAACCTAATACGCTGGAAGAACAGTATTGAAGCGAGACCAGCAGCAAGGCGCGGCGTAGAAGTGCCCAATAAAATTGATAAAGAGGCGCTGCTTAAAGGCGCCAAAAATGTGGTTACTAAATAATGCTTTTAACTGAATCGACAAACCGATTGAGCCAGCCTGATGCCATACTCGGTTTGTAAATCAACTCAAAATGCTCTTCATGGCAAAAGTCATAATCTGATACGGAGACGCAAGTAAGATCATGACTTTTCGCTATGAAGTCAGGTACGTAGGCCAAAGCCAGTCCTTGCCTGACAATAGACAGCAGTGTGCCAAAATCATTACATCGATAGTGTATAGAGCGGGGGACTTTGTCGTCTCTCCACCCATCAGAGCCTATGCCCCGTTTTATTCCACAAAAAGGTGAAACGTCAGGGCAAGCAAAAGCGAAAGCGAACAAACTTTGACTTGTTAATATACCGTTCTTTGCTTCAGCTAACGCAGGGTGGTTTTTTGCGGCCGCAACCACATAGGTAGACGACCCTAATAATATGCTATGCAGAGACGGGTCTTTCTCTCGTTCTTCCATTGCAAAAGAGGTGGCGATAGCCACGTCGCTACCCCCTTTAGAAACGCTATCCAGCGCTTTCCCTTCCCAGCAAGCGTGGATATTGACGTGAAAGCGATCTTGTGAAGAGGAAGGTTTAGCAAGCAAAGCTGGCAAGTAATATTGAAGCAAGAGTGATGGGCCAGAAACGGTAATGTTGTATAAAGCAGTATTACCCCTAAACTCACTGAGTGCCTGATCGGCTTCGTGCACAAGATGAGTGGCATAAATAAGGAATTTGTTTCCCCGTTGGTTGAGTCGAATATGTTTACCTACGCGGTCAAACAGTTGGCTTTCTAACTGTTGTTCTATGCGTTTCACCACTTTAGACAGTGCGCCTGTGGTAACCGATAAGTGCACAGACGCTTTATTCAAGTTCTCATGTTGTGCAACAACAATAAATTTTCTTAAGTCTTCAATATCCACGGGTTTGCCGCCTCATTGTTTCCGGTTGGGAATTGTACATGTATTTATTGTAGCTTAATTGTAGGTGGTTCCTGTGCCAGTATCGCCATAATAAAATTGTTATTAAGCGTAAAAGATTTATGAAGCGTCTTTATTTGACTGTCTTGTGTTTATATATGGTGTGCACGGGAGCAACGGCGACAACCACAAAAGGACTAAGTGCAGATGGCATTAGTAAAGCATCCAATGCTAGTTCTTCTATACACGCCGGTCATAAAAACCACAAAAGAGTTGGTTCTCACGGTATGGTGCTATTTACAGATGGCGCTGAACTCTATGCGAGTCACTTACCCCTTTATTATTCGCCACATGATTACCAAATTATTTATGCAGTAGGAAGTCCGCATAAAGCTACGCTAATTGCGTATCTACAAGCAGGCTCAACCTCTCACAGCAACATGGTGACCCTGTTACCAGAAAATTTTGATTTAAATAAACTTGTTGATGGTGAAAGGTTTTCCATTCCAGCACAGTTTTATAAAGGTCATTTTGAGCGAGGTGGCACTAAGTGGTTGGGTAAATCGGAACTGACATTTGAAAAGCTATTGTTTAAACGTCGCTTGGTAAAACAATACAAACCGCCACATTCTGACGACGATAGCGTTACATATCAGCCTGATGAAAAGTGGGCTAGCATCAGCCTCGGTGACAAGTATTTATACATTCACCTCATTGGCGAACGCCCATCTTTTGATGCACTGTTTATCGTTGACGATTGTCAGGAAAACCTAGGAAACATGCTGGGCGAAAGTGTGCCGAGCAAAGCCCAAATTAAAGAGGTTTTTTCCCACTGCGAATCGCCTTTTCTAGTGTACTTCGAAACACAGGATTTTGCGCACTGACGCCGCTGATCTGCACTAGCGTGATTTCAGTTTTAAGATTTTACGCTATCACTTATGGCTTTGATATGTTCAGGGCCTATGCCGCAACAGCCTCCAATGATACTGGCACCTGCCGCTATCCATGATTGAGCGTAATCTGCATAGCGCTGTGGCGTTATGTCGTCACGCAGCTCTGACAAAAGGGCGTTAGCTTCATGCTGACGCTTCCTTTCTGAAAAGCTATTGGCGTATGCACCAGTAGCAATGTTTTCATTCAACTGTCGGGTAATTGTTAGTGCATTTTCCATTTCTTCAGGCTGTGAACAATTAAAAAGTACGCTTTCAACACGCTCCAGTAGAGGCGCGATTTTTTCTAGCGGCTCGCCTGAACGAAGAGTTACCGGCTCGTTTGACGACGCTCTATTATGCAAAGAAAACGACAGCCAAATGGGACGAGAAGACAGTGTTTTTATTAGTGAAACTACAGCATCAGCTTCTTCAATAGAGCAAGCCGTTTCAATAAGCCAAACATCCACAAAAGGCGCTTGCGCTTTGATAAGAGGCGTTAAAATCTCTGCCACTCGTTCTGCATCGAATAAGTCTGGGCGGTACGAACCAAAAGCAGGTGGCACACAGCCCGCGACTGATAACTTGTTGCTTTTATCCTGCTGAAAAGTAACGGCTTCCTTTGCTAGCTTAGCCGCAGACTCGGCCAGCGAAAATGCTTGCTCGTTAAACGCGGTTTCACCAATATGAAATGGAACGAGGGCATAGGCATTTGTAGTGATGACAGTGGCACCAGCATTTAGAAAGTGGGTATGAACCTCACGCACTAGCTCAGGGGTCTGCATTAATGCCAGTGCGGACCATTCCGGCTGCCTAAAAGGTGCACCAATCTTTTCAAGTTCACGACCCATACCACCATCTAGAATATGAATCACTTTGCTACTTACTGTCATGAAAACCTTAGCTGCACATCTGAATAGTTAGAAATAATTAGCCTGAAGCGCTAAGTTTGCGCTTCCAATCGATTGGGCCTTTACGCCCACGTGACCGGGGCTAATTTGCGCGGGAGTAATTCCTCGCATATCCAAGTCTTTCAGCGCACTTTGGGTTGCTTCAACTAATAATTCTTTTATGTTGCTGGGTATGGCGCCGTCAATGATTACGCCATCTAAATCCAAAAGGCTCATCGCGCACTGTGAAGCGAATGCCAGCCCTTTGGCTGTCTCGCGCACCCAATTTTTTACAAGTGAATCATTGCACTGCCAGTAAGAGGGTGACTCATAAATGTGCTTAGCGTTTTCCCCCGCTTTTTCTAACTCGCTTTCCAATAGATAAAGTGAAGATTGCGTTATTAACTGACGCTGCTGATTTTGACTAAAAAAGGGCAACGAGCCAATAGCGCCGGCATTACCTGTTTTGCCATTGATAAGCTGATTGTTAAGTACCAGTCCACCGCCTAAAAACGTACCAACAAATATGTATAAAAAGCTATCGTAACGCTTTGGATTGCCGAACGACATCTCCGCGCTACACGCTGCTCCTGCATCATTTTTAATGAAAACAGGTAGGTTTAATAAGCTTTCAAGTTCGGTTTGTGGGTCAAACTCTTTCCATTCTTCTAACTCTTTTTTCGGCGCGCCTGCTTCCTCTGCCCAACTCCAAATTTCAAAAGGCATAGCTACGCCTAAGCCTCTAACCATCTTTTGCTGTGCTGCATCTAGGTTTTTGATTAAAACATTGAATGCACGCTCTGCAAAGTTCAGTAGGTTGCTTACCGTTGGATAGGCGAACTTTTCGTGAAGGGTGGCTTTAACATTGCCTTTTAAGTCGAGCAAGGTTATGTCGAAACTACGGCGACCAACTTTGAGGCCGATACTGAACGCACCGTTAGCATTCAATCCGAAAGGTACCTTAGGCTGCCCTACACCGCCTTTTATAGGCTTTAGGCGTTTGACCAATCCATCGGTTTCTAACTTCTTGATAATTACCGTTGCAGACTGCGCCGACAGCCCAGTCAATTGTGCAATTTCAGCTTTAGGTAAGGCAATGCGTTGCCGTATTAAGGTTAAGATCGCGCGCTCATTCGCAGAGCGATCATCAAGTAATTCTGGTGCGTTTTGTTGTGGCAGGTGAAAAGCCGATTCAATATTCAAAGTAATTACTATCTACCGTTAAAAAATGAAAGAGTTTAATAATACCAATGCGCATAGATAATTGCCCATTCAGAAGACGCTGGCAAGTTTCCTAGCGAAGCGTGGGAATGCAGGAATGTGTCCCCTTTCAAACTCCCAGAATGAAGCTATGAATCCTACCAGACCTTTCAAATAAAAATTTTAATCTTTTTAATACAATAGGTACACATCCTACAATCCTTTTAAAAAAAGTAAATCAATTGGGTTGATTTAATGGTTTTGTTCGTCAATACTATGCCGCAATTAATTAACGATTCGTTAACCTTACGTATTGTGCGCACTAGGTTAACGTCCCTTATTGACATTTTTTGAGTGAGGCTGGTATGAAAATCTTGTGTTTAGGTGAAGTGCTTATTGATATGTTAAGCCAAGGTGCAGCGCCCAAAGATGGCAACATACCAGCCATGAAGCCTTTCCAGCCTTATGCTGGTGGCGCGCCTGCTAACGTGGCGGTTGCTGTTGCCCAACTGGGTGGCGAAAGTGCGATGGTATCGAAGGTGGGTGACGATACTTTTGGCGCCTTTCTTAAAGAAATGCTTGAACACTACAAAGTAAATACGGACTTTGTGTGGACCACGCAGGAAGGCAATACGGCACTGGCGTTTGTGAACTTGGATGCAGACGGCGAGCGTTCGTTTGATTTTTATGTCGATAACGCTGCACATAAACATATTTCAGAGCAAGACTTGTCGACAATTGATTGCGACAAAAATACCGTGCTTCACTTCTGTTCAGGTTCAATTTCAGGCCCTGAACTTATTCCTGGCACCGAGTTTATTTTAAACAAGGCGAAGGAAAACGGCATGATGGTGTGTTTAGACATTAATTATCGCCCAGCGTTTTGGGATGACACAGCCAATGCTCCAGCACGTATTGATGAGGCTGCTAAAAAAGTTTCTGTGTTAAAGGCAAGCCGCGAAGAACTTGCAGAGCTTTATGGCGAAGAAAATGCCGATGCAAAAGTACAGCAGTGGCTAGATAGCGGTGTGAAGGTTGTATTGGTAACAGACGGTGGCGAGCCAATTCACTATATTACCAAGTCGTTTAGCGGCACGCTGGCATCGCCAAAAATGGATGTAAAAGATACCACCGCAGCCGGTGATTCGTTTATCGGTGGGTTCCTGTATTTCCTTTCGACCAAAGTTAAGAACGCGGATGAGTTCGATGCGTGGGCTGAAAACTTTGAAAATGTTAGCGAAGCGACTGAATTTGCTATTCGATGTGGTGCTTACACAGTAACCCAGTACGGTGCATTCAGCGCACTGCCTACGCAGGAAAATATCGCTAAGTAGGAAACGCTAAAAAAACGCTTTCAAAGCTGTGAAGCAGGCAATAAAAAAGGGTTCGATTGAACCCTTTTTTGTTTTTTTAAGCTGAGCAAATATTTCAAGTGTCGATGGCAGCCTAATTCAATACGTTAAATTGACTAGTGCTTATCGGCTCTGCTTTGGAACTTACGCTCTTCGGTATTGACCTTAATCCATTCACCCGTGCTGATGTATTCTGGCACTTGAACTACTAGACCGGTCGAAAGCGTTGCTGGTTTGGTACGAGAAGTAGCAGACGCACCTTTGATAGACGGGTCGGTCTCAACTACTTCTAGCTCTACGCTCATTGGCAAGTCCAAGGCAACGGGTACTTCGCTAACAATGACAACTTGAATGCCATCGGTTTCTTCGTTAATAAACAGAGCTTCGTTCTCAATGCTCTCTTTGTTCAAGTGATAAGGGGTGTAGTCTTCCTTATCCATGAATACATATTCTTCGCCATCAATATACGAAAACATAGCAGGACGACGAATTAAGTCAGCCATATCTAGGGTGTCTGAGTCTTTAAAGGTTTCATCGTATTTGGCGCCTGTTACTACATCGTACATGCGCATGCGATAGATGCTGCCACCAGCACGACCTTGAGGGACAGAGCGTTCAATGTCTCGCACGATGCAAGTTTTTCCGTCAAATACCACAGTGTTATTCTTTTTAATTTCACTAGCCTTAGGCATGGCGATTTCCTATTGTTTTATTTTCTTAAGGTGCAAGCCTTGTTTCTATCTCAGCCCATTCTCTGCGATTTTAGACGACTAAGAAAGTGTTTTTGCTGGCTCAGCCTTCTATTAGTGCTTTAACGTTCGCTAAGGTATCTGCTTCATTAGCGGGCTTGTCCCAACGAATTCGATGGATACGGGGAAAGCGCAGCGCGACCCCTGATTTGTGCCTTGACGAAGGGTGTACAGCGTCAAAAGCCACTTCAAGTACCAGCTCTTTTTTCACTTCTCTTACCGGGCCAAACCGCCCCACGGCGTTGCGTCTTACCCAGTTATCTAGTTTTTTGAGTTCTTCATCGGTGAACCCGGAATAGGCTTTTCCGATAGGCAGAAGCTGACTGTCTTCCCAAGCGCCGAACGTGTAGTCAGAGTAAAAGCTGGAACGCTTGCCGTGCCCTCGCTGTGCATACATCATTACCGCATCCACAACCAGCGGATCGCGCTTCCATTTAAACCACTGGCCCTTAGGCCTGCCAGGTACATATTTACTATCTAAGCGCTTTATCATCAGCCCTTCTACCGCACGATTCTGGCATACTTGGGCGTGAAGCTGGCGCAAAGTTTCAGGGGAAGTGGCATTAAGTGTTTCAGAAAGAAACAAGCGGCTGTTATTCGTTTTGCTAAACCATTCTTCAAGGGCATCGCGCCTTGCTTTTAGTGTTTTATCGGTTAGATCTTCACCATTAAGCACTAAAGCATCGTAAACGATTAGTCCAACCGGGGAGGAAGACTGTAGCGCTTTACTCGGTTTCTTTTTATTAAGGCGCTGCTGAAGGGCATTAAAGGTATCCACGTCTGGCTTTGTGGCGGATGAAGCCTGTTTACCGCTTTTATCACTACTGGTGCGTTGACTAGCCGCACTTTGGGCAGTCGATTCTTCAGATTGATGAAAGCCATGTTCTGCATTATGGATAACCAGTAGCTCTCCATCTAGCACCATATTACCGCTTACAGACTCAAGCAGATCAGGAAATGAGTGGCTGATATCATCGCCAGTACGAGAAAAAAGAGCTTTTTCAGGTTCATCGCCATCGACCTTACTATCTTTCTGAGTCTTATCATCAACAGTTTTATTCGACTTAACAACAAGCTGCACGCGAATGCCATCATACTTGTTCTCAATTTGCCAAGCGTCTTTGGTGAAAGCGTCGATATCGCCATCTTCAATGGGGTGAGAAAGCATAACTGGATGAAATGTGACGGCATTTTCAATATCAGGCTTGTCAGCTTTTCCTTCTAGCCAGCTAAGCATATCAACGTAAGGAGGAGTAACCGCATGCCACAGTGTTTCTATTTCTTTGATGTCTTTATTGCCATAGTCGGCCAATATTTGTTTTATGGAGCGAGCCGACACACCTATACGTAACCCCCGAGTGCCCAACTTTAGCAACGCCCAGCGCTGCACAGGTGTCATTATTGTTAGGTAATGGGCTAGCGTCTCAGAAACTTTCTGTTTACTGACCGAAGCGAACGTTTCTACCACTTCGGTTAGCGTGGGTAGCGAATCTGTTGGCTCGCTATAGGGCCATAAATGGGCTACGGTTTCACTAACCTCACCCACATAATCATAGCTCATGGCAAAAAGCTCAGGGTCGGTATGTTCAGTAATGAGCTTTTTTACCGTATTGCGCTTAAAAAAGTCGAACCGCAATGTACCTGCCATAGCAGCAATTGCCCAGCCTCGGTCAGGGTCTGGTGTATTGGCTATGTAGTTAGCTATAAGCTGCGCTTTGGCTTTGTTTCCAGCCGTGAAATACAGCTGTTCAAGTAAGTGACTGAATGCTTCCACTAATCGCCTCCTTGCTCTTCTTCATCATAACCGACTAGCGATAGCGCTCTGGCTTTAAACCCCATTTTTTCTGCCTGATACATTAGCGCATCTTCTCTGCCGTGGGTTACCCACACTTCTTTCGGATTGACTTCTTCAATGGTTTGCAGCAATTCAGGCCAGTCGCAATGATCAGAGATAATAAGCGGTAGCTCGGCATTTTTTTGCTTAGCGCGAGCGCGAATCTGCATCCATCCAGATGCCACAACAGGGCGTACGTTAGGCAAGCTTCGCGACCACCTATCGGCAAGTGCCGAAGGGGGCGCAATGACTATCTCACCGGCTAAGGACTTTTTATCTGCAACCTCAGACACTGGAATCAACTCACCTAAGTCTATTCCTAATTGCTTGTATAGGTCACACAGTTTTAGCTGCGCACCATGTAAGTAGATGGGTTTGGTGTAGCCTGCTTCTCGCAGCGCTAGTATAACCCGTTGACATTTACCCAATGCATACGCGCCTACAAGATGGCATCGCTCGGGAAACACGCGTAATGAGTGAAGGAGCTTTTCAATTTCATGTTCAATAGGCGGGTGCTTAAAGATGGGAAGCCCAAAGGTGGCTTCGGTTATTAATACATCGCAGGGGACAACTTTAAAGGGCGGGCAAGTAGGATCGTGACGGCGCTTATAATCACCGGACACCACAACGCGGTAGCCTGCATATTCAATAAGAATTTGTGTAGAGCCCAGAATATGGCCAGCAGGATAGAACGTGGCTTTTACATCGTTAAAATTAATGCTTTCACCCATTGCTATAGCGTGCTGATGAATAGCCATATCTTCACCGTAACGGGTTTGCATAATAGCTAGTGTTTCTAAGCTTGCGAACACACTGTTATGACCTGCCCGTGCATGGTCAGCGTGGCCGTGTGTGACAAGCGCGGTGGCGACTTCATTCATTGGGTCGATGTAGAACTCACCGGGCTCGCAATAAAGGCCAGTATCGTCAGCTTTTAACCAGGTTGATGGGTGCACTACTCATAGTCCTGCCAAATCAGAGAATGCTTTTTACTACGTATTTAACCCCCTGAATCGACCACTTGGGTCGCACTCACTATTGGTTCAACCCACATTCATCTATCAAATTTGGCTTGGGCTATGATACTGACAAAAGCCAATTAAGCTCGGCTACTTTGCAAGGTGCTTTCAGGTTCTAGACAGTTGCGCCAATATGCTATAGGACCAGGCTCTACCTGGTCCTTTTGCTTTAATCGGATTTATATAACTTCTTTTAGTAAAGATGTTAGCTATAAGGTTTTATTTGCCTCTGTCGCCAACTCTTGCTCTTCTACCAAACCGTCATCTTGCTTGCTTTGTTGCTTCTTATAAAAACTGCGCAGATACAGTGTTCTCCATGCCGCTTCAAATGGCCCTTGTTCAAAATGCTTAGTTATAAAATTCGCCAGCAACAATTGAATTGCTGTGAGCGCAAGGGTAATTAACATCAAATCGAGCAGCGTCACGGTATAGGCAAAGTCGGGATAGTAAGCGGGCATAATCACACGAAACAACACAGCTAGAACAATAGATTGCGTTAGGTAGAGGGTAAACGCTACCTTGCCGCAGTTAATAAGTGACTGATACCACCAAGTGGTTGTATTTTTCACCTTGATTAACAGGTGTGCGTAGGCAAAAGCACAGAAAATTGCTGGGATACTGGTAAACATGGGAATAACATCCGACGTTACTTGCTCAAATATCAACTGAGGTATAACCGTAACGACAGATGTGGCTATGGCAATTATAGACACTTTCAAAAATACAGTAGATGAAAACCCAACGCTAAAGAAACCACTTCTATAAAGATAGGCACCAAACATCATAAGCCCCATCGACTGCCATAGCATGGTAAAAGGTGCTGCAATAACGGTAGCAAGAACAAAAGAAGCTTGAACCCCAATTTGGAACAAATAACTACTTTGCCATTGTGTAACCTCTTCGGCGTAAGCTTCGCTAGACCTAAATGGAAGTGCGCCACCGTAGTCGTATCCAAGCGTAAGCACTATGCCAAAAACAAGCATAATGATGCTTCCCACGACTAAATATTTAACGCTTTTTGTGCGAAGCGCTTCTTGGTCTAACGTTAAGTGTTTTAGTACAAAGTAGGCGCAAAAACTGTAATAAAGCAGTATGTCTCCGCCAAATACGAACACACCATGTATTAACCCAAATAAAAATAGCCATTTAAGCCGAGATTTAGAAAAGTCTAAAAAGTTGTGCCCACGCTTTTGGCAAGCGTCGAATTGAATAGCTAAACCTGCTCCAAACAACAGGCAAAATAAGGTGCGAAATCTGCCATCTAAGAAAAGCGCGCTAAGTGTCGAGATAATCTCATCTGATAAAAGTGGCTCTTCAAAAAACGCGTAGCCGGTGTGAAAGTTTTGATGGTATGCAATGTTTAAAAACAAAATGCCAAGGATTGCTAAACCTCTAATGGCATCTATGGATTGAATTCGCATTTACGTTCCCTGTAATCATATTTTGTAGTTTAACGAGTGTAGTGTACTCGTTTTCGAAGTGTCGATAATTAAAGTGTATCCGAATATTAACTATTGCTAATAACCTTAATCCACTAATAAATAAAAAGTACAGGAGGTACTTATTTTTTCAAGAAAGCCATATTGCGCTGAGTTTTGGCGCTGAGTTTTGGCGTTGAGCTTTGACGATTATTGCAAAGGTAATAGTAAGGTGTTGGCGTATATAAACTTAACTAAAGAATTGGCGTATAAAGCGGAAAAGGCATAACAGATACTGTAAATGACATTACTTCCCTGCGCTTTCTCTAAGTGGTTTAAGCAAAAAGGCTGGCAACTACGTGATTATCAACAGACCATGTTGGTGGAAAAAGATAAACATGACTGTACGTTACTGATAGCACCGACAGGGGCGGGTAAAACCTTGTCAGGTTTTCTGCCAAGTTTGGTAGAGCTTAGTGAGTTAAATGAATCAGCTGAAAACAAGGGTAATCAGAGTGGGTTTAATGGTTTGCATACCCTGTACATTTCACCACTTAAAGCGTTAACCCAAGATATTCATCGCAATCTGTTACAGCCTATTGAAGAAATGTCGTTGCCTATCACCGCGGAAACCCGCACCGGCGATACACCCTCTCATAAGCGTCAGCGGCAGCGTAAAAAGCCGCCTAATATTCTACTTACTACCCCCGAATCCCTTATGCTGATGTTGAGCTACGCCGATGCCGATAAGCTTTTCGGCAAGCTAAAACGCGTGATAATCGATGAAACCCACAGCTTAATGGCTAATAAACGCGGCGACTTTTTATCTCTTGCCTTAGCGCGATTAAGCGTTCTTTCTCCAAGCTGCAAACGCATAGGCCTGTCAGCGACCGTGGCATTTCCTGAAACTTTGGGCGCGTGGCTGGCAGGCAGTGACAGCTTTGCCAATATCATTAAAGTAAAAGCGGGGGAGAAGCCAAAAGTTGAGATGCTGCATTCTAAAGCGCGTATGCCTTTTGGCGGTTTTATGGCCCGTTACGCCATTGATGATATCTATGAGGCCATAGAAAATGCACAGACCACGCTGGTTTTTGTCAATACACGAGCCCAGTCCGAGCTTCTATTTCAAATGTTGTGGGAAGCAAATAAAGCTGCGCTTCCCATAGCGCTTTATCACGGCAGTTTGAGCAAAGAGCAAAGGCGCAAAACCGAAGCCATGATGGCAAGCGGCATGCTAAGAGCCATTGTGTGTACTTCTGCGTTAGAGTTAGGTATCGACTGGGGTGACGTGGATAAGGTTATTCAAGTTGGCGCACCGAAAGGTGTGAGCCGATTGCTGCAGCGTATAGGGCGAGCGAACCACAGGTTAGATGAACCTAGCGAAGCGCTGCTTGTTCCGGCAAATCGTTTTGAAGCGCTGGAATGCCAAGCGGCCATTACTGCTATAGAAAAAGGTGAGCTTGATGGCGAAAGCCCTCTGCCGGGCGCCCTAGATATCATTCCACAGTTCATCTTGAACTGTTTATGTAGCAAAGCTGATAGCCCAGATGCCTTGTATCAAGAGATACTTACCGCCACGCCTTATCAAGGGTTAGATAGAGACGATTTCGATAAGCTGTGGCGCTTTACCCAAGACGGAGGCAGTGCCCTTAATGCTTATGAACGATACCAGCGTTTAACACGAAATGACGATGGCACTTTTGCGCCTGCAAATCGGCGAGTTATACAAAGACACAGGCAAAACATAGGCACAATTGTTGAGGCAGGACGACTCAAAGTAAAGCGCATTAGAAGAGGGAATCAGGGCAAAATTATCGGTGAAGTAGAAGAATATTTCGCCCAGCAGTTAACGCCCGGAGATACCTTTTATTTTGGCGGAGAAGTACTGCGCTTTGAAGCAATCCGCGACATGCAGCTTCACGCCAAGCCAGCAAAAGCAAAAGAGCCTAAAATACCCAGCTACGCGGGTGGGCAAATGCCGCTATCTACTTATTTGGCGGAAGGCGTTCGAGCAATTCTGGCTACTCAGAAATCATGGAAAGCACTGCCCGCACAGGTACAAGAATGGCTCAAGCTTCAGCAGGCGTTTTCTCAGTTACCTAGCCCTGAAAAGGTGTTGGTGGAGCAGTTTCCATTTAGGCAGGCGCACTACACCTTGTACTACACATTCGACGGTCGCAAAGCGAACCAAACCTTAGGTATGTTGTTAACGCGGCGAATGGAAAAAATGGGCATAAAGCCACTGAGCTTTAGTGTGACTGATTACGGGTTATCGGTAGCATCAGTGAACGCCATCACACAAGGGCAGTTACAACAGCTGTTTCAGCCTGATATTCTAGGCGACGAGCTAGAAGATTGGATGCTACAAGCGCCTATGCTAAAGCGTTCGTTCAGGCAAGTAGCGGTAGTTAGCGGGTTGACCGAACAGCGTTATCACGCCAGTCAAAAAACCATGAAGCAAGTAACGTTTTCTACCGACCTTATTTACGATACATTGCGTGAGCACGACCGTGACCACATATTACTTAAAGTAGCTCGGGCTGATGCTGAGCGTGAGCTTCTCGACTTACGGCGACTCGCTAACTTACTTATTCGGTATGTAGATTCAGCGACATTAGTGAACCTTGAAAAACCGTCGCCCATGGCTATTCCTATAGTGCTTGATGTGCGTAGTGAACAAGTAAAAGGCGCTGGCGCACAGGCCATTATCGAGCAAGCTAACTTATACGCCGAAGCTGAAACTATGTTAGATGAAGTACGCGCACTACTCTCAGGGACTAGCATTGAATAGGGTGGGGTTAAACAGAATATTCAAACTTCGCTTTTTTATATTAATGATATACCTCACGCCAGATGCTTTACTTAACAAACATTTGCGGTAAGTCCGTTGAATAGGAAAGCTTAATAGTATTTCGCTAAATAAACGTGCAGCGTTACCGAGGTACTAAAACTCACAAATGAAAAGAGCAAGAGGATAATTTGGCAATAACCGACGCGTGGCTGACTGAAAAAGTCAGTCAGCGCCATATCACTATTACGAAATATGCAGACTACTTGTGGTTATTAGACGCACGTGGTGTGGCATATTTACCCGCATGCGACTGGCTGATTGTGTCTGATCTTCACTTAGAAAAAGGCAGCTATTTACGCAGCTATGCGAACCCCATACCTAGCTTAGACTCCACCGCCACACTTAAACGCTTAAAAAGCATTATTGATGATTACCAGCCTAAACGAGTAATCAGCCTAGGGGATAGCTTTCACGACAAGCATAGCATGTCCCGAATGACCAATGATGACCGTCAGCACTTATGCAGGCTTGTCGATAAAGTGAAAGAGTGGATGTGGGTTGAAGGCAACCATGACCCAGATTTACCTGAAGGCATTCCAGGCACGCCATGTTTTGAAGTAGTGCTAGATAATATGGTATTCAGGCATGAGCCGGAATTAAACGAAAAGCGAGCGCAAGTTATCGGTCACTATCACCCTAAAAAGCGCACGACTATTTCTCGACGCCGATACTCAGGCAAGTGCTTTACTAACAACGAAAACGTATTTGTGATGCCAGCCTTCGGGCAGTTCACCGGCGGATTAGACATAGACGAAGACGTAATGCTAACGCTTCTTCCCAAGACTACCCGTCATGTTTTCATGCTCTGTGACGGCATTATCTTCAAAATATAGCACACCAAAAATGGGGTCAGAGTCAGCGGGGCATTTGGACTTTGACCTCTCTTATAAAAGCCGAAGTAAACAGTGAGGGGGTCAGAGTCCTGACTCTGACCCCCTCATTTTTTAAGCCTAGTTTAGTGCGCTGAGTTCCCATATACTTTTTCAACTGAACAAAAAAGGAACAAGAAAATGTATCGATTCGGAATTGTCGGCGCAGGCATGATTGCGGATTTTCACGCTAAGGCCATCCACACTATTCCCAATGCAGAACTAACAGGGATTTATTCACGTTCAATTGATAAAGCGAATGCGTTCTCTAAAAAGCATAGCTGTAAACCTTACGACGACTATACGTCGTTTATAACGTCTCCTGATATTGACATCATTACTATATGCACGCCATCAGGCTTTCATTTAGAGCCTATATCCGCCGCCGCAAAAGCGGGCAAGCACATCATTTGTGAAAAGCCGCTGGAAGTTACAGCTGACAGAGTCGATGAAATGATTGCGGTGTGTGCTGAAAACGAAGTGATGCTTGCGGGCATTTTCCCTCGTCGGTTTAATGCATCATCACAGTTACTTAAGCAAGCTTTAGAAACAGGGCGCTTCGGCAACATTGCCATGGCAGATGCCTATATTAAATGGTGGCGAACCCAAGAGTATTATGAAAGCGGTGCCTGGCGTGGTACTTGGAAGCTTGATGGCGGTGGCGCGTTGATGAACCAGTCAATTCATACAATTGATTTACTCCTTTATGTAATGGGTGATGTAAAGTCTGTGCGAGCAGAAACCAGGCTGGTGGCCCATGATGGTATAGAAGTGGAGGATGTTGGAATTGCGATGCTAGAGTTTGAAAACGGAGCATTAGGCGTTATTCAAGGTTCAACAGCTTGCTGGTCTAAAAGCGGTCATCCGGCAGAGATACAAATCACTGGCTCTCAGGGCTCTGTTTTTATGAGTGACGACAAATTTCGAGTCTGGGAGTTTGCTGATGAAAGTGAGGAAGACGAAGAGATCAGATGCAAGTATGGGCTTTCTGAAAATGAAGCGGGAGCTGGAGCGGCTGATCCATCCGCTATCGATTTCGTGTGGCATCAGAGAAACTTCGAAGATGTATTAAATGCCCTTGATAACGGCACCAAGCCGCTTGTGGATGGATTTGAAGGGCGTAGATCGATTGCGCTACTAAACGCTATTTATCGCTCAGCGAAAAACGGCGGTGAAAAAGAAATGGTGTAAAAATGGGGTCAGAGTCAGCAGGACATTTGGACTTTGGCCTTTCTTATAAAAGCCGAAGTAAACAGTGAGGGGGTCAGAGAGCTGACTCTGACCCCTTTGTTTGGGTTAGTCGCGCCAGCGCTTGGTTAGTTCGTCGTAGGCGTCTATGCGGCGGTCGCGGAAATAAGGCCAAATGCGCTTAACTTGTTCGGTACGTTCCATATCAAGCTCTACTGTTAGCGTAGTTTCACCATCAGCTTCGGCTTTTGCCAAAATCTCACCTTGCGGGCCTGCTACAAAGCTTTGTCCCCAAAACTGAATGCCTGGGTCACCTTCAACAGGTGACGCTTCAAAGCCAGTACGGTTTGCCACGATAACCGGTACCGAGTTTGCCACAGCGTGAGAACGCTGAATGGTTTCCCATGCACCGTGTTGGCGGCTACGCTCTTCTGCTGTGTCAGTTAAATCCCAGCCGATAGCCGTTGGGTAGAACAGCAAGTCTGCACCTGCCATTGCCATCAGGCGAGCTGCTTCTGGGTACCATTGATCCCAACATACCAAGACGCCAAGTTTGCCTACACTGGTCTCAATTGGTGTGAAGCCCATATCGCCCGGCGTAAAGTAAAACTTTTCGTAAAAACCAGGGTCGTCAGGAATATGCATTTTACGGTATTTGCCCGCAATTTCTTTACTGCGGTCAAACACGACTGCGGTGTTGTGATACAAACCTGAGCCGCGTTTTTCAAAAAGCGACGTCACTAAAACGATATTGTGTTTTTCGGCTAGCTCACCAAAAAAGTCTGTCGCTGGACCTGGTATTGGTTCAGCCAAATCAAAGGCGTCAGTATCTTCTTGTTGGCAAAAATACAGGGTACTGTGCAGTTCTTGTAGCAGAATACACTCGCAGCCCTCAGCCGCTAATTTCGCAATTTGCTCGGCACTTTTATTCCAGTTCGTTGCTTTATCGTTATCGGCAACGGCCTGTTGTACCAGACCCACTTTTAGCTTAGCTGGGCGCATGTAATGACACTCCTTTCTTTAAGGTGGTGATAATCGAATCTTTTAACGTATCTGTGGGTACTTGCATAGAAATACAATGCAAGCTGCCGTATTGTCTTACGAGTACACTACAATCAATTGGTTCAACAATATGATTGGGGTGTGCTTTTTGCACAGTCTCGATGGCTTCAGCATCTTCTTTTTCACCATACACAGGCAACAAAATCGCGTTATTACAAATCAAGTAATTTGCGTACGATGCCGGCAAGCGATCTCCTTCATCGTTTACTATATGAGGCAGCGGTAAATGAAATTGTTTATGTTCAGGCAATTCAAGGGCGCACTCGTCACATAACGCCTTCAAACCTTCGAAGTGATTATCATTAGGGCGGTTGTTACACGCCTGAACTACTAAGCCTTTATTCGGGGTAAAGCGCACTAGGGTGTCAATATGGCCATCTGTATCATCGCCTTCTAAATGCCCATGCTGCAATATGGTGACCTTACTGCAGCCCAGCATATCTTTAAAGGTATCTTCGTAAGCGCTTAGCGACATATCTCCGTTGCGTTCAGGGTTTAGTAGGCACTGAGCAGTACTTAATAGGTGCCCGTTTTCATCAATCTCTAACGCACCGCCTTCTGCCACAATAGGGCTGCTGCGCAGCGCAGAATTGCACATGGCGGCGAGGTAACGCTGATTGACAAGGTTATCTTCTGAAGCGTTGAACTTGTTACCCCAACCGTTGAAACGAAATTCTACGGGCGAGCCGTTACCTTCACTGTCTTTACACGTGATAAAGCTGTAGTCGCGCATCCAAGTATCATTAAAGGATGCAGGAACAATAAGCACTCGGGCATTTTCGGGTAAACGGGGCTTAAGATCAGCAACGTCACTTGGCGCGCATAATAAAATGACACCCGCGTTATTGCGGTTCACTGCTGCAATCACATTCAGGTAGGTTGCTCTTGCTTCTTCCAACCATGGAGCCCAATCGGTTTGTGCATGTGGCCATGCCAACATAACAGCATCAATGTCGTGCCATTCAGGCGCCATAATACGGTTGCCGTTCATAGTAGAAATCCAAGTCGCTTTAAAATAGGGAGTGGATTATAGCCATGCCGCAGTACCAGACCAAGGCTAATGGCGATGAAATTAATTGGCGGTGACGATTAATTTAAACCACCTAAAACGTAAGCCTAGCTTAAAGGCTATAATTTCACTTTAAATGTCGCCCACCATTAAGGTGAAGTGTTTGGCCTGTCACGTAGTCGCTGTCAAATAGATAACGCATGGCTTTAACAGCCTCTTGGGCACCCGGTACTATTTCGAGTAGCGACTTCTTCACTGCTTTTTGTTTATAAGCTTCATCGTCACCTTCATTAAACATGAGTAGAGCCGGTGCAATACTATTCACTTTCACCTTTGGGGCCAGCTTTTTTGCAAAAGACAAAGTGAGATTATGCAACGCAGCTTTACTCGCCGCGTAAGCCATATGCTTTTCACTGCCGGTATCTTGCACATAATCAGTCATGTGAATAATGTCAGCTTGTTCTTCACAACCGCACAGCGCTTCTTCTAATGCTAAATTAATGCGATAGGGAACAACCGCATGAATCATCATCATGCGTTCAATTAAGTGTTGCTTATTACCATTATCTTTCTCTTGAGCCCAATCTGATGCATTGTGAATGATCCCTCGATAGGTTTTACTGATTGCCTTAATCTCATCAATTGCTCGATCAATAGCCGCCTCAGTGCTAAAATCCGCCTGTAAGACTGTTGCACCTTTTTCTTCAAGCATTGCAATACTTGAGCGATGCGTTCGATAAGTCACAACAACGCGATGACCTTGTTCGAGTAAACTTTCGGCCATCGCTAAGCCCAATCGTTGGCTGGCGCCTGTTATCAGTACAGGTGAGTTCAAGATAGTGTCCTTCTTTTCTAAGAGGTAACAGTTTTATTATTCCGTGCTAAATGCACGTGTGGTAGCAACAACATTAAATAAAAGTCATGTTGTCGTATAACCGAACTTTTACGAGTTGAAAGGCGTATCAGTTCAAAAAAAGCAGTAACAACGGATAAAGCAATGTTAGCAAAAGAAGCGGTAATTGTGCGTGATGCACTAGACCCCTCTATATCAGAGCCGGCACAACGTGTACGTGAAGCATTAGAATCCAAGGGTTTAGAAACGCCTATGGTGGCTAATGGTCTTTCTGACGAACAAAAGCGCCAACGAATTGAAAGTGCTATGCGTGACGTAATGGACACGCTTGGACTTGACCTTACTGATGACAGCTTGTGCGACACGCCTAGCCGTATTGCCAAAATGTACGTCAATGAGATTTTTGGAGGCTTGGATTACCGCAAGTTCCCTAAGATTACTGCTATTGAAAACAAAATGCAGATAGACCAGCCTGTTCAAGTATCTGACATTAGCTTAACAAGTACCTGTGAGCATCACTTTGTAACCATTGATGGCACAGCCACAGTATCTTACATACCTAAAGATACGGTGATAGGTCTTTCAAAAATAAACCGTCTTGTAGGCTTCTTTGCTCAACGTCCTCAGGTACAAGAGCGTTTAACGCAGCAGGTGTTAGTTGCACTGCAAACCTTGACGAATACAGAAGATGTTGCTGTAAGTATCAACGCTACGCACTATTGCGTAAAAGCGAGAGGAATTCGAGATACTAATTCCTACACGAAGACGTCAGCGTTAGGTGGCCGTTTCTTAACAGACAGCGAATTGAAACGAGAGTTTTTCCGTTAAGCAAGTCGGGAAAGGCTTCACTGATAAACTAGAAAAGCCGCTTTTTAAAGCGGCTTTTTCGTAGATACCTAGCATGATTTCTTACTTGAAAAGGTGTTCGCTATCTAAAGCGTCAACAACAAGATTAATTCGGCCACCAATACCATCGGCGGGAATAAGACTGAGTACTTTGTTACAACAACCACAAGACTCATGTTGTTCGAGGTACATGTCTCGAGATGCGTTTAGTTGAAAATCATTAATTGCGCCGCAATAGGGGCACATGTATTCCAATGCTTTAACACTTTGCATAGCTTTATCCGTTACCATGTTTTACATATCCATATGACGTAAGTCGAAAACCAGTGTGTGAAAAAGTAATTTGTATTACCTCGACGTTTTAGCTTTTAAAAGAGAAAAGCTAAAAATCTGCAAGATACAAACCACACACATCGGTTAAGCGCTACTTTCGCGTTAACTAGCCTGTAAATAAGCTGAATAGCCGCCTTGCGGGATTATCTCACAAAGATTTTGGATAACCCTTATCCACGACTAAAGTATAGTCCGTAATTCTTTTACTGCCTGTGTAATTTAAGGTTATTTCGTAAGTCGTTGGCTTCGAAGCTAATTAATTTTATTGGCGGTAACCCACCCGCCGCGATGGGTACAACGAGTGGGTCACAATGTATGAAAGGTCGCGTTAGTTGGCTAAAAGCCATAGCTGCTGATAGGGGGCGAGTAATAAAGGTGCAGCTTCCATAGTCACAGTTTCACCTGACAGCAGGTCTGTGGTCGATGTACAGTTGACTGTCGCCAATAGAGAACGCTGAAGCTGTTGCTCATGTTCACTGAAATTACAGATAACAAGGAGCTTTTCACCTGCATCATTCTCGCGCATAAAAACAAAACAGTGTTGATTGTCAGAATCTAATATATGTGTTTGAGCTTGGCCAAAAACCGAATACTGTTTTCTCGTTTCGATCATTTTTTGCAAGCCTTTAAATACGCGAAGGCTCGCGACTTCCGCTTTACCAGAAGGTGCTGTCTGGCCTAGAGCCAATGCGGTATCTTCTTCATTGACTGCGATGCGATTAACCCATCTGTCGTCATGTTTTTTACTTTCGTCTTGACGGTAGCTGTAGTCGTTTAGCTTTCCAATTTCGTCGCTTGAATAAAGCAATGGAATACCGCCTATACTGAAGGTTATTCCGTATAATAACAGCATGCGTTTCACGGCTTCGTCGATACCTTGTGCATCATCGTTTTTAAGTGCCCCTTCTAAGCCGCATAACGATGCCAGTGAACCACATACACGGCAATCGCCATTACTTGGGTTTTCTGCAAATGGCACGCCGTTAGCAAAACTTCCTTCAAAGCGACCAGTGTAAAATTGGTTGAGGAAATAGCGATGATCGAAGGGGTTTATACCCAATTGATTAGCGACAGCATCATCGAACGTCCAGCCTATGTCGTCGTGACAGCGTACGTAGTTAACCCAAGTACACTCGTTTGAAATAGCGAAGCTCTTTTTCATAGAGTGTGTGAGCAGGCGTGTTTTACGTGTAGCTAAAGAGTTCCACAGTAATGCCATTAATAACGGGTTATAAGAAAGCTGGCATTCATCTTTATCGATATACTTCAGCACCTCATCTGGATGAACAATAGCTTCTGACTTAAATACCACCGCTGGCGCAACAATTTGCAAACAGCAGTTGAACGCTTGAATCAGTACGTGTGCTTTCTCCTGATTTTCGCAGTCGGTCCCCACTTCTTTCCAAATAAACGCAAGTGCGTCTAAACGTAACGCTGCGCTACCAATGTTAGCTAGAAATAGCATTTCAGAGGTAATGGCATTAAAAACTTCAGGGTTGCTGTAGTTTAAATCCCACTGAAAGCTGTTGAAGGTCGTCCAAACCCATTTTTCAATCTGTTCGTTAAAAGTAAAGCTGCCTCTTCTAACTTGAGGAAAAATCTCTCTTAACGTTTGTTCATATTGATCGGGAATAGTTCTGTCATCAAATAAGTAGTAGTAATTTTGATATTGCTTGTCGCCATTTAATGCCGCTTTTGCCCACGCATGTTCATCAGAGGTGTGATTAAACACAAAATCTAGCACCAGGTTAATTCCTTCCTTTTGCAGGGCCGACGAAAGCTTTTCCAAATCTTTCACAGTACCTAAAGAGGGATTTACCTTGCGGTAGTCCGAAACAGCATAGCCGCCGTCACTGTCACCTTGCGGCGCGTCATATAGCGGCATTAAATGTACATAGGTTACACCTAGCGCTTTAAAATAAGGAATTTTATCGTGTAAGTCTTTTAGCGTTGGCCCCATTAAATCTACATAGCAGGCCATGCCTACCTGTCGCTCGTCGCGATACCACAAGGGAGCTTTTAGCCTTTCATTATCAAGCTTTTTAAGCGCTGGCTTTCGACTTTTTAACCCATCTCTTAATATTTCAATGAGTTTTTGTAAATGAAAATAGCAGTCATACTGATGTCCATAGACGCAGGTATAATGTTTAAAAAGTCGAGGGAAATGCGCTTTTAATCGCTGGGTAAACGTCGTTGCATCTTTCTTGGTAAGTCCAGATAAATCGGTAGATGCCAAGATGCGCTCTAAACACATACTGCTATCGGCAGCGTAGCTCATAGAAAACTCCATAGTATGACGCGGTTGAAGGGCTAGCGAACCTATTCTAATTAACAGGTTTACAGGCTTTTTAAATTCTGTTAACTTTCATCTTAAACGATTAAGTTAATTTTTCCAAATGAGATGTTAAATTTGTTATCAAATTTATTACATCGTCGTTTTTGATTACTAAATATGTGAAATAAGTCAGTGCTTCAAACATCTATTGTTTGTCAAAACTGACATGTTTTTTTATACGTGCATACGGATATAAATTTTCGTCATGCCGCTGTTGTGAGACTGACTATGCCTAACCAAGACCGTAGTAGCAGAATTATCCGGTGGTTAACCTACCTAATGTTTATGATGTTTGCGATGACATCAGATTCAGTAGGCGAGATTATCAAAGAAGTGAAGGTGGCGTTTTCCGTCACGAATGCGCAAGCAAGTTTAATGCATTCTCTGCCTATGCTGGGTATCGCCCTTTCTGGTTTGTTCTTGGGGTTTCTAGCCGATAAGTTAGGTCGTAAGCCAACCATTATTATAGGGTTAGCATTGTTTGGGTTAGCTTGTTACAGCTTCCTTATTGCTAATGACTTTATGTTGATTGTTAGTTTGATGAGCTTGTCAGGGGTGGCCGTTGGTATTTTCAAAACAGGTGCGCTGGCCCTTATTGGTGACATTTCAACTTCAACAAAACAACATACTGCAACGATGAACGGTGCAGAAGCTTTCTTTGGTGTTGGCGCGATTATAGGCCCTTTAATTGTAGCCTACCTTATCCATCAAGGAGTAGCATGGCAATGGCTTTACGTTATTGCGGGCGGCGTTTGTACTGTTCTTATTGTCGGTGCGCTGCTGGTCAAATACCCGGCTTATTCTCGTGACACGTCTTCTGGTGAAAATAAAGTATCCATTGCGCAAAGCTTAAAACTGGTAAAAAACCCTTACGCGTTAGGCTTTTCAATTGGCGCATTTTTATATGTTGCGGCAGAGAGTGCTATCTACGTGTGGATGCCTAGTTACCTAGTATGCGACGCAACTACGCTTAAAGCGACCTACGACTGTTACAGTGAGGGGTTTTCTCAAACTTTGGCTATTTATTCGGTAACCGCATTTTTTATTTTGCGTGCCGCAGGCCGTTTCTTGGGAATTTGGATGATGTCTCGCTTCAACTGGGCGTTGGTGTTGATGTTGTTTACAGGCGCTATAGTACTGTGCTTCGGCTTGGGGTTATGGGGTGGAAAGCAGCTCGCGCTTTATTTGTTCCCACTCACAGGTATTTTCATGTCGGTCATTTACCCTACGTTCAATTCAAAGGGAATAAGCTGCTTCCCTAAACATCAACACGGTAGTGTGGCAGGAGTTATATTGTTCTTTACTGCTGCTGGCGCAGCGGCTGGCCCTTTTATCATGGGGCTTGTAAGTGACGCTAACGGCGGTGATGCAAAATACGGCTTCATGGTCGCCACGGGTTTTGCCGCGTTGCTGTTTATCGGCTTAGTATTTAACTTCGTTAAGAACCCCACCAAAGAGCGTTTAGCAGAAATTGAAGCGAGTGAGTACGCTAACTAAGTTAAAATAACCGCGAGGCTAGTCGCTCGCGGTGTTAGTTAACCTAAACGTGCCGGACTTATGTTCGGCACTGGTTTTTCGTAGCGTTGTTGTTTAAGCTTCCCAATATTCCCTCATTTATCAATCTGTAATAACGTCCCATGGATGAATTAAAACAAGCCCAAGCCCTTTACGACACGCTGGTTGAATTTGCTGTGACCTACAGTTTCCAAATTGTAGGTGCCATTATCATTTTCTTACTTGGCTGGTGGGTGGCAAATAAAATAGGCCATGTAGTTGAAAACCTCATGGTGAGCAAGAAGATTGATATCACGCTTAGCCGATTTACCGGCGGTATATGCAAGCTGGTGGTACTTGGTATAGTCATCATTATCGCGCTTGGTAACGTGGGGATAAGCGTTACCCCGTTAATAGCGGCACTTGGTGCAGTGGGGCTAGGTGCCGGTCTTGCTATTCAGGGCATGCTGGCAAATTACGCCGCAGGTTTTACGATAATCATTACCCGCCCGTTTGTCGTTGGGGATACTATTCGCGTTCGTGGCGTAGCTGGCGTTGTTGATCAGGTTATGCTGCCTTATACCATTCTTATTGATGAAGATAACGTGCACATACAGATTCCCAATAAGCTAATTGTTGGGGAAATCTTGCATAACTCTGCTGAAAACATGCTTATAGAACTCGAGATAGGCGTTGCTTACTCCAGTAATGTAGATAATGTCATTGAAGTGATTCGGCATGCGGTTGCATCTGTTGACGGTGTTAGTGCAGAAAAAGCACCTGCTATTGGTGTCGATAATTTTGGTGACAGCAGTATTAATTTTGGAGTTCGAGTTTGGGCTCCTGCGACAAGGCATTTCGAAGTGCGCTATGCGCTTAATCAAGCCGTTTTTAACGCGCTTCAACAGCACAATATTGATATTCCATTCCCGCAACGAGAAGTCAGAATGCTGGACTAGGATAAGGTTATTTTAGCAGACCTATTGTTAGATAAATGCCGAACAGCCACTCAGCCGTTCGGCATTTTTTTATAATTCGTAAAGTTCTAGCGGTAACCCGTCAGGGTCTTGAAAAAACGTAAAGCGCTTACCGGTATATTCGTCGGTCCTAACCGGCTCACATTCCACACGCTTGTTAGTTAAGTGATCAATCATTTCATCAAGGTTGTCTACTTTAAATGCCAAATGTCTAAGCCCTTGTGCTTCCGGGCGCGAAGGTCTTTGCGGTGCCCCTGGAAACGAAAATAACTCAATTTGACTACCGTCAGGCAGGCCAAGGTCGCATTTATATGAGTCCCTGGCTTCTCTGTAATTTTCGTCAATGATGGAGAACCCTAACACCTCGGTATAAAACGCTTTTGAACGGGGATAGTCACTACAAATAATAGCAACATGGTGAAAGCCTTTTAGCATGCTATTTCCTTACTAGTGCTTATGGCATTTCTTGGCCACGAGCGACTTCAAACAACTTGTACCAGTGTTCGCGAGAAAGATGAACGTCCATCGCTTTCTGGCTAGATTTGATTCGTTCAATATTAGTGCTGCCTAACACCGGCGCGATATTGGCAGGGTGTCGCATTAACCATGCTAGAACAATGGCTTCAGGCGTTGTTTGATATTCGCTTGCAAGCTGTGCCACTAAATCTGCGGTAGCTGCATCTGCACTAGTCTCGGTTTTCGCCCCTGTATATTTTCCTTGAGCCAAGCTTCCCCAAGCCTGAAGCTGAACATTATTCATCATGCAGTATTCAAGCGTGCCGGGGGCATAACCTATATTGCGATTAGCCGCGCTGTTGCTGGTTATTCCGTCTTCTAACCAGTCTCTAAAGCCAAGACTCATTTCAAGTTGGTTAGCTACAATAGGTGTCGACAGTGCTGATTGAAGGTAGTTTATTTGGTGCCCATGCATATTAGACACACCTACGTGCTTAATCTTTCCCTGTTGCTGCAGCAGTAGTAAGGTGCCAGCCACTTCTTCTAGCTCCATAAGCGGGTCGGGGCGGTGGAGCAACAGTATATCGAGTTGCTCGATACCTAAACGAGAAAGTATACCTTCGACCGAGGTGTGAATATGATTTGCCGAGAAATCATAGCGCTTTGGTCCTAAATCGTCCTCAAAGCGTATTGCACATTTAGATTGAATAATCATTTGATCTTTAAGCTCTGGCGCTTGCTTCAGGGCTTCACCAAAGGCAGTTTCTGCTTTACCGAATGTGTAAATATCGGCATGGTCAAAAACGTTAATATCTAAGTCTAGTACAGCGTCGATGATTGATCTTGCTTGGGTAACATCGGCTTTAGTGACGGGGTCATTATTCCAACCACCACCTAAGCCCATACATCCATAAATTAGGCGGCTTGCATGTGGAAAGTGTGCATTCATATAGTTTTCTCCCTTTAAAGGTGTGAGTGAACAAAATTGCCTTTGCACTCATAGAAGCTTTGGCGCTTATTCTTATTATCAACTGGGCTGTACTCTAGTATGACGTGTTGAATAATAAAAGCTTGATTAGTCGAGTGTCTTTTAACTAGCGACAGTTAACGCTTAGGATATTTATGGTGTGAATTAGCAATAAAGATCACAACTGCTGGTGTAGGCGTTTTAATATCGTAGTGAATATTCATCGCTACAAACTCATCACAAGAGAAGAGGGTTTATGTTGAAAAAATGGTTTTTATTGGCAATTGCACTACTTGTTGGGTTAGCTGGCTGCACCGGAGTACCGGAAAACGTAAAGCCAGTTAAAGGTTTCGAACTTCCTAGGTATTTAGGGGAGTGGTACGAGATCGCGCGCTTTGATCATAGCTTCGAAGAAGGGTTAACTGAAGTTACAGCAACTTACAGTATGCGCGATGATGGTGGCGTGAAAGTGATTAATCGCGGCTATTCAAAAGAAGAAGGTAAGTGGGATGAAGCCGAAGGCAAAGCGTATTTTGTAGAGAACGAAACCACAGGACATTTAAAGGTGTCCTTCTTTGGCCCGTTTTACGCGAGCTATGTCATTATGGAACTAGACAAAGAAGGTTATCAATATGCACTGATAACAGGCCCGGATAAAGATTACCTTTGGATATTAGCGCGGACACCTTCAATTTCAGACGAAGTTCGCATGCGTTTATTAGAAAAAGCGACCGCGGCTGGGTACGATGTTAGTAAGCTTATTTGGGTAGAGCACGGCCAAGTGAAATCATAGCTGCTATCAAGCGAGTTGTTCTGCGCGCAAATTGGGAATTGTGCTATTATTGCGCGCAATTCCCCTCTGTTTGAATAAGTATTAAGAGAGACAAGGCATGCAAACGCTCAACATTACTACGCCAGACGATTGGCATCTTCATTTTCGCGACAACGAAATGCTGGCTGAAACAGTGCCTGCAACTGCGCGTTGTTTCCAACGCGCTATCGTTATGCCGAACCTAGTACCACCCGTAGTTAATGCTGAAATGGCGATGGCATATAAAGGGCGAATTGAGGCTGCGCGACCTGAAGGCAGTAACTTTGAGCCGTTAATGACTTTATTTCTTACCAACCAAACTACGCCGCAGGATATTATCGATGCAAAGCAAGCAGGCGTAACCGCATGTAAGCTTTATCCAGCAGGCGCGACGACTAATTCAGACGCGGCGGTAAAAGGTATTCAGGCTTTATATCCGGTATTCCAAGCCATGCAAGAGCAAGGTTTGCTTTTGCTAATTCATGGTGAAGTTACCGAGCATCACATTGATATTTTTGACCGTGAAAAAGTGTTCATAGACACACATTTAGGTCCCATTGTTGAAGCATTTCCTAAGCTGAAAGTGGTGTTTGAACACATTACCACAGCAGATGCTGCTAGCTTCGTAGCGGGCGCGAGCGAATTTGTGGGCGCAACTATCACGCCTCAGCACTTATTGCTTAATCGCAACGATTTACTAGTTGGTGGTGTACGCCCTCACAACTATTGCCTGCCGGTGCTTAAGCGAAATACCCATCAAAAAGCCTTACGCGATATGGTGGCAAGTGGTAATAAGAAGTTCTTTTTAGGTACTGATTCTGCACCTCATGCTAAGCATAAAAAAGAGAATGCTTGTGGGTGTGCAGGCTGTTACAGCGCATGGTCTGCAATAGAGCTTTATGCAGAAGTGTTCGAGCAGCTAGGTGCAATAGACAAGCTTGAAGGTTTTGCTAGCCATTACGGTGCAGACTTTTATGGTTTACCGCGAAATACAACTACAATGACGTTAGTGAAAGAGTCTTGGACGGTGCCAGAACAGGTAACCCTAGCTGATGGTACCGACATGGTTCCATTTTTTGCGGGGCAAACACTACAGTGGAAATTAGAAAAAGCATTTCAAGCGTAAGCTTATTCTATACAGTTTGTACGCGTGCCCTGAGGAACGTTTCCTTAAGGGCACAAACGCTCTTCTACACCCATTCAAACGATTTTACTTACACTTTTCCATCATCTCACTTTCTTCGAAAGGTGGCATGATGAACCAAGAATATGGCGTAGCTCATCATATAGAACATGGTGTAGTTAACTTTTGGAACCCAAATTAATGACCGTTGAAACAGTTAAGCATTTAGATATAAACCCTGCTATCGTTAAAGCACTAGACTCTCAAGGCATTCACCAACTTTCTCCAATCCAGGCGCAGTCGCTTCCCGAAGCGCTTCAGGGAAAAGATGTGATTGGTCAGGCGCAAACAGGTAGCGGTAAAACCTTATGCTTCGTGATCCCAGCCTTGCAGCACATTGAAGTTAACGATTTTACTACACAAGCCATTATGCTTTGCCCAACCCGTGAGCTTGCCGACCAAGTAGCGCAGCAGTGCCGTAGTGCGGCTAAAAATATCGGTAATATTAAAGTAACCACCTTATGTGGCGGGCAGCCTATGGGGCCGCAAATTCAGTCGTTAAAGCACAGTCCGCACATTATTGTAGGTACGCCTGGTCGTGTGATGGATCATGTGGAAAAGCGCCGTATTGATTTGAGTAATGTAAAGCTGCGTGTGCTTGATGAAGCCGACCGTATGTTGGACATGGGATTTGAAGATGATCTACGCATTATCTTCGGACAGACGCCAACGCAAGTGCAAACACTATTGTTTTCCGCAACTTTCACCGAGCAAATTGAGCGTGTGGCGAAGCAGTACTTGCATGACCCAGTAACCTGTAAAGTAGAAGCGCAAGAGAGCAAGCCGGCAATTACTCAGTTAGGCTATAACGTGTTGCCTCATACCAGAACGCAGGCGCTAAAAGCCGTATTAACCGAATATCAGCCTAAAAATGCCATTGTTTTCTGTAACCGTAAAACGCAGGTAAATGAAGTTGTTGAAGAGCTTATAGAAGATGGATTCAGCGCTAAAGGGCTTCAGGGAGATATGGAACAGCACCAAAGAACTTCAGTGCTTATGCAGTTTGCAAGCGACGCGCTACAAGTGCTTGTTGCTACCGACGTTGCTGCCCGCGGATTAGACATCGATGATATTGCCTGTGTTATTAACTACACAGTAAGCGAAGAGCCGGAAACCCACATTCACCGCATTGGCAGAACGGCACGTGCGGGCGCTCAAGGTATGGCGATAACGCTAGTAAGCGAGGAAGAAGAACACTTTTTACGAAAGATCGAAGTATTGCAAGAAAGTGATATTCCGCTTAAAGGTGCGCAAAGCTTACGTTTTCATAAAAATAAAATTACCCAGCCTGACTTTACCTGTATTTCACTAAGCGCGGGTAAAAAGGAAAAGCTTCGCCCTGGTGACTTGGTAGGTGCACTTACCAAAGATGCGGGCATTCCTGGCGACGACTTAGGCAAAATTAAAGTGCAAAACAGCATGAGTTTTGTCGCAGTGAAAACGCGAAGCGTCAAAAAAGCCATGGCGCACTTTAGAGAAGGAAAGATCAAAGGAAAACGTATTAGAGCCCGAAAGCTTTAATAAAAACTTTAATAAGAGCTTCAATAAATAAGTATTGACGTTATACAAAGGAAGGTTGAGTGTGGTCGCTGAAACTGACTTGAGCGTGTTACTGAAAAATCTGAATCCTGTGGCAAGTAGCGAAAATTACGTTTTCACAACTTTGCCTGCTGACGGGTTAACAAGCACATTGGTTTCAGCAGCTAAGGGCATGTTTCAGGAACGCGAGGGCACTACGCTTATTCTTCCAGTTGCCGCAGCCGAGAAAGCTAACCTGCAATTTGAGGGTTATTACCGCTGTATAACCTGTGAAGTGCATTCTAGTTTGGAAGCGGTAGGCATGACGGCAGCTATGTCCACCGCGTTGGGTAAGGCAGGAATTAGCGCCAACGTGGTGGCCGCTTATTATCACGACCACATTTTTGTGCCAGCTGAAAAAGTCGACTTGGCGATAGAAGTTTTAACTTCGCTGTCTCACTAGGCCCTCCCATTCTCTTCCTGCTTTTTTTCTTTTCCCGAGAACGTATTAACCAGCCCCATGGTTAAGCAATATTGTGCTCCATAGTAAGTTGTCATTACCCAAAAGGTAGACAGTGGAAGCGGGGTTTTGAAAACCGACTGGGCGAGAATGGCATCTGATGCCACAAACAGTAACGCACCGGTTACGATTAGCTTGGTTTGAGCTAACCACACCGCGGTTAAGCCCATCAGCGTGATTACGCTAATGTATGCCACTACAGGGTAAAACAACGAACCTGATGCAGGCAGAATATGACCGGCCATCACTGCCGTAAAACTAACAATGGTAAGGCTAATTAGCCATTTCACATTGTGTGAAATAATATCGCTTGAGAGCGCTTTGAGTTTGTGGCGATTTAGATTGGCAAAACACGCGGTATAAGATAAGTGCGCGAGAAAAAAGCAAGACAGGCCTGATATAAAACTTTCTGCAAAGGGCAAGGCCAGACTAATATCTCCAGCAAAACTAAAAAGTAGCGCCATCAACACCATATATCGCGGCATGGCGCTAAGTTTTATATAGGCGAAAACTGCCAGTACCCCAATAGGTAGAGCTTTGGGTAAGAATTGAGCCATATAGGGGGTAAGCGGCAGCGTCGCCAAGTAAAGCAACGCTAAGCTGCTAAAGACAATAGTTGTTCTCACATTCATATTTAGCCTTTTTGAGCCTGCTCAGTCATACACTTCAACACGACAAAAAAAGCCCCAGTTTGGTGAAGTAAACATGGGGCTTTAGCTATCGAATTTTGTGTACGCTACTTTCTATGTACTGTGTTTAGAGTACGCAAATTACCAAATTTTCACGCGTTCTTCTGGTGGTAAATACAACGCATCTTCTTCGGTAACGTTAAACGCTTCGTAGAATTCTGGTACGTTGCGCACAGCGCCGTTGGTACGGAATTTAGTAGGGGAGTGGGTGTCTGTCTGTACCTGACTGCGCAAGGCTTCTTCACGGTATTTGCTGGCCCATACCTGACCATAACCGATGAATACGCGCTGGTCGCCAGTAAAGCCATCTAGCGCTGGGGCTTTTTCACCATCAAGAGACAGGTGGTAAGCTTTAAGAGCGATGCTGATGCCGCCAAGGTCGCCGATGTTTTCACCTAAGGTATATTCACCGTTTACGTGCAAATCAGGTAAGACCTCGAATTGATTGTATTGCTCAATCAAGTTTGCCGTACGTGCTTCAAACTCGCTGCGATCTTCATCGGTCCACCAGTTTCTAAGCACGCCATCACCGTCGAAGGTTGACCCTGAATCATCAAAGCCATGACCAATTTCGTGACCAATTACCGCGCCAATGCCGCCGTAGTTAACCGCGTCCTCTGCGTTCATATCAAAAAACGGAGGCTGTAGGATAGCTGCAGGGAATACAATTTCGTTAAGCGGTGGATTGTAGTAAGCGTTAACGGTTTGAGGTGTCATACCCCACTCGTGAGTCCACACTGGGCCGCCTTGTTTCTTAAGCATTTCTTCGTACAGCACGTCCGAAGAACGCTTTAGGTTTCCAAATAAGTCTCCGGCATTAACCGTCAGTGCTGAATAGTCTCTCCACTGATCTGGGTAACCAATTTTCACGGTAAATTTAGACAGTTTGTCCAGCGCTTGCGCGCGGGTTTCATCTGTCATCCAGTCTAGGTTTTCAATACTTTCTTTGTAAGCCAGCAGTAGGTTGTTAACCATTTCCATCATGCGGTCTTTCGCTTCAGGCGGGAAATGCTGTTTTACATAAACCTTTCCGATAAGCTCGCCAACATGAGCGTTTGAAAGACTCACTGCACGACGCCATTGAGGCTGCTGTTCTTCTACACCGCGAAGCACCTTGCTGTAGAAATTGAAGTTTGCTTCATCAAGCTCAGCATTTAATTGACTAGCTGAAGCATTTAACACGCCCCATTTAAGAAACGTTTTCCAGTCTTCTAGCGAGGTTTCGGCTATGACGCCATCAATGTTTTGCATGTAGTCTTTTTGCAGAATACCTAGCGAAGGAATGTCGCTAATATCAGCTTCGGCAAGGTAAGCATCCCAGTTAAACTTAGGCATCAATGCTTTAAGTTCTTCAATCGAAAGCTTGTTATAGTTTGCGGCAAAGTTACGGGCTTGCTCTTTCTTCATGTGCAGTTGAGCAATTTTAGTCTCAAGCTCGAAAAGCATATCGGCACTTTCTTTTGGTGCTTCGAAACCCGCAAGTTCAAACATAGTTTGAATATGCTTAACGTATGCGTCACGAATGGTTTGTGATGTTTCGTCGTCTTTAAAATAGTACTCGCGCTCAGGAAGTCCAAGGCCGGCTTGCCACGTGTACATCAGATATTCTTTCGGCGACTTAAGATCTGGGTACTGAGTTAGGCTGAATGGCGTACCGTAGCCATAGCGAGCAGCATAAGCAAAATACTCAGCAAGGTCAGTGTAGTCTTCAATGGCTTCAATCTTAGTTAACTCAGGCTTTAGCGGCGTCGTACCAAGTTCGTTGCGGGTTTCCATATCCATATAGGCACGGTAAAAATCACCCACTTTTTGTTCGTCACTGCCCGCTTTAAAATCACCTTCGGCAGAAGACTTAATAATATCCATTACGTGGTCTTGCGCTTCATCACGTAGAATAACGAAAGAACCGTAACTAGACTTATCAGCTGGTATTTCAAAATTATCAAACCACTTACCGTTTACGTAGCGGAAGAAGTCATCACCGGGGTCTACAGACAGGTCCATATTCTCTTTAATGACGCCTGAAGAAAGCTGCTGCTGAGCTTCTTCAGTGGCAGCGCTTTGGTTTTGTTGTTCTGTCGATGAATTTTGTGGGCTACAGGCCGTTAAGGCCAGTGCCACGCTTAAGCTTAAAACGCTACGTAACATTTAGAGTTTTCCTTTTCATTCTGACTGGGCAATGTTTGGACTTGCCGCTTATAGTTTTTAGCGCGTTGTTAGGCCCTTTACATCCAAAAGAATGACCTTTGCATCCACAAGAATATCGGGGCGCAACACGCACGGTTTTTCTAACGTTTTAGCATGATGGTAGGGATAGAAAAAGTGTTTATAGTGAAAATACACAGCTTGTAACAACTTGGCAGACTAAGTTCGCTATAGTGTTCTGTATTGACCTCATCACAATATTCAAGGAACGGCAATGGACTTACATAAAACTCCTTTTGAAAGCGTATCACCGTGCGAGTACGCAGACGCCCTGCCAAGAGAGCAGTTCATGCACTACGGGATTAAACCATTGTGGTACGGTATGCCTCGTATTGCGGGTCCAGCATTCACCGTTAAGTGTGAGCCGGGTGACCATCTTATGGTGCATGCGGCGATATATCGTGCAAGCCCCGGTGATATCATTGTGGTTGAAGCTGACGATAACTTTGCCGTTGCGGGCGGTAACGTCTGCGCAATCGCCCAATCTCGAGGGATTAAAGGCTTCGTAATTGATGGTGTTATCCGAGATATTGCTGAAACCCGTGACAACAAGTTTCCAGTGTTTGCCAGAGGCGTTATACCCAAGCCTGGAGCGAAAAAGTGCATATCGCCGTTAAATGAGCCTATCACATGTGCTGGTGTAACTGTTCACGCGGGAGACATCATTGTGGCGGACGAGGAGGGCATTGCAGTAATTCCAAAGGATGAGGCGCTAGCAGCCTATGACATTGCCCAAAAGCGCGCACAAAAAGACGGTTCTATGTCGTTAGAACAGTGGCAGGCTGAACACGCTGAAAAAGTAGAAAGCATACTCGCTAAATTAGGCTTTGCAGAGTAAAGCTCTGCAGAAAATGAGCCATATTTTGACAGGTGTTCGATGAGCTATTCACTAAGCCCTTCATTAAGCAATTAGCTTGTCCAAATATTAACTAATGTTAAGTGAGCTTTGCGGTAAAAAAGTACCGCAAAGTTCAACACACTTTCAGTTATCGTGTAGAATTGTGACCTAAGCATTTTGGGCATACGTAAACGTGCTCTGTCACCGAATAATTAACGAGTTCTACATGTTTTCATTTTTTGAAAAGCTGACCCAGCCTTTCCCCGATACACCGCCTACTCAACCGCCAACAGGTATCATTGCATTTTGTAAGTACTACACCAAAGGCATGTGGGGCGTCATCCTTACAGTTTCGGTGCTTAGTGCGATTGTGGCCATGTTAGAAGTAGCGCTGTTTGGATTTCTAGGCCAGTTGGTTGACTGGTTCTCAGAGCAAAGCCGAGAAACCTTTTTAGAGGACCAAAAATTCACGCTTATTGGCATGGGTTTAACGGTTCTTGTTTTCATTCCTTTGTTTATTTTGTTGCGCTCGCTGTTTTCTCGCCAGTCCTTGATGGGTAATTACCCCATGCGCATTAGATGGCAGGCACACCGCTACTTACTTGGGCAAAGTTTAACCTTTTTCCACGATGAATTTGCCGGACGTGTGGCCACCAAGGTAATGCAAACCGCATTATCTGTGCGAGAAACGGTAACTAAAGTGCTCGATTTGCTGGTGTACATCAGCGTTTACTTTATCTCCATGGTTGTGCTTATCTTCAGTACTGACTGGCGCTTAGCCATGCCGCTTATCGTGTGGTTTTTTGTGTATATCGGTATCTTGAAGGTGCTAGTACCAAAACTAAAAGAAGTCTCTCAAAAGCAAGCCGACGCGCGCTCATTAATGACAGGGCGTATTGTGGATAGTTACACCAATATCACCACAGTGAAGCTGTTTTCGCATAGTCGCCGTGAAGCTGATTACGCAAAAGAAAGCATGGATGGTTTTCTTAAAACGGTTTACCCGCAAATGCGTTTGGTTACCGTATTGGAATTTTGTGTGGAAATGGCTAATGCCATTCTTATTTTTACCATTGGCGCGCTGTCTGTGTATTTGTGGATGGAAAACATTGCGAGCCCCGGTGATATCGCCATTGCTATTAGTCTGTGTTTGCGACTAAACGGTATGTCGCACTGGGTAATGTGGGAAGTATCAGGCTTGTTTGAGAACTTAGGTACTGTGCAAGACGGCATGAATACGCTAGCGCAGCCAATTTCAGTAAAAGATAAACCTAAGGCTAATGCACTTAAAGTAAATGGCGGCGGGATTAACTTCGACAACGTGAACTTTTCTTATGCTGGGGCCGATGAAAAACCTATTGATGTGTTTAAAAATTTGGATTTAGACATCAAGCCTGGTGAAAAAGTAGGGTTAGTGGGGCGCTCTGGTGCAGGTAAATCAACTTTAGTGAACCTATTAATGCGCTTTTACGATACCCAAAGTGGCCGAATTATCATTGATGGGCAAGATATTACCCAAGTGGGGCAGGAAACCCTACGAGCTAAAATCAGTATGGTAACGCAGGATACCTCGTTGATGCATCGCTCTGTACGCGACAATATTTTATACGGGCGTACGGACGCGACAGAAGAGGATATGGTGCGAGCAGCTAAGCAAGCCGAAGCTCACGATTTTATCCTTACACTTACCGATAGTTACGGTAGAACAGGCTACGACGCGCATGTAGGTGAGCGCGGTGTGAAGCTTTCAGGAGGGCAGCGTCAGCGTATCGCTATCGCCCGTGTATTGCTAAAAGACGCACCTGTACTGGTACTGGACGAGGCGACATCGGCACTAGATTCAGAAGTTGAAGCGGCCATTCAAGCCTGTCTGGATAAAGTGATGGAAGGTAAAACCGTGCTAGCCATTGCACATCGCCTATCTACCATTGCACAAATGGACAGGTTGCTTGTTTTGGATAAAGGTAACATTGTAGAGCAGGGCACACATGCTGAGCTTATCGCTCAAAATGGTATTTATGCGAAGCTTTGGGCTCACCAAACCGGCGGATTTATTGGTGTTGAATAGGAAACTCGCGAAATAGTGTTCAATCGCAGAAGGGATGGATAAACCGCTTGTATCTTGAAAGTGGTTAAGTATAATACGCGTCCCTCCCTTGCGATACCGCACTTTCCTTAGAAAAGACGCACAACTCACAAGGGCAGTGTAAGTAAATTTTGTCTTTTAGACACCACAGGGGTGTAGTTCGAATTGGTAGAACAGCGGTCTCCAAAACCGATGGTTGGGGGTTCGAGTCCCTCCACCCCTGCCAAATTTACTTAAACTAAGAATTTTTAAATTGCGCATTAAATGAGTGCGTAAAACAACGACGCTGTAGTGCTAGGATCGTAACATGAGCGAAAAGACGGAAAATCAGTCCAATGCATTGGACATGTTTAAATGGGTAGTGGTTTTTGCACTACTTGCCGGTTTAGTAACCGCTAATACAATGTACGGTGAGATCTCGGTACTATACCGTGCTATCGCTATTGTTGTAGTAGTTGGTATAGCTGGTTTTATCGCGGCAACTACCGAAAAAGGTAGCACCTTCTTGAGCTTTGCTAAAGAGTCTCGCACAGAAGTTCGCAAGGTTGTGTGGCCTACTCGCCAAGAGGCGAACCAGACTACCCTTATCGTGCTTGCAGCGACGTTAATCATGGCACTAATTTTATGGGGACTAGACGGCATCATCGTTCGTGTAGTTGGCTTTATTACTGGAATAGGAGCATAAACGTATGTCTGAAGAAGAAGCAGTAAAGAAAAGATGGTACGTAGTACAAGCCTATTCGCAATATGAGTCTCGTGTAAAGAAGACCCTGCTTGAATACATCAAAATGCACAACATGGAAGACTACTTCGGTCAGGTACTAGTACCAACAGAAGAAGTTGTTGAGATGCGTGCGGGTCAGAAGCGTAAATCTGAGCGTAAGTTCTACCCGGGTTATGTATTGGTAGAAATGGCGATGACCGAAGAGTCATGGCACTTGGTGAAAAGCGTTCCTCGCGTACTTGGTTTCATCGGTGGTACATCTGACCGTCCTATGCCTATCACGCAAAAAGAAGCTGATGCTATCTTAAATCGTCTTGAAGAAAACGTTGATAAGCCAAGACCAAAGACCTTGTTCGAGCCAGGCGAAGTTATTCGTGTTACCGACGGTCCATTTGCAGACTTCAACGGTGTGGTAGAAGAAGTCGACTACGAAAAGAGCCGCGTAAAAGTATCGGTACTTATCTTCGGTCGTTCTACACCGGTAGACCTAGAATTTGGTCAAGTAGAAAAAGGTTAAGCCTTCTCTGCTAAGCACATTTAAAAAAGCCCCGTTCAACGGGGCTTTTTTGTAGGTGATAACTGGTTAAACGGCGTAGGCTTAAAAATACTGTCCTTTCGATGGTTTTTTATTCTAATTAGCCCTTGCATAGTAATTAATCACCTTATATAATGCGCGCCCTTTTAAACGGAAACGGGAAGCCGATTGAGCAAATAATCTCTGTATTTGCGAGGCGTTAGACCCAAACAAGAGAGCATGTAAAATGGCTAAAAAAGTAAGCGGTATTATCAAGCTTCAGGTTGCAGCTGGCGCTGCTAACCCAAGTCCACCGGTTGGTCCTGCACTAGGTCAGCACGGTGTTAACATCATGGAATTCTGTAAGGCTTTCAACGCGAAAACTGAAAGTCTTGAGAAAGGCGCTCCAGTACCAGTAGAAATTACTGTATACGAAGATCGCTCTTTCACATTCGAAACAAAGACTCCTCCTGCGTCTTACCTGCTTAAGAAAGCAGCGGGCATCAAGAGTGGTTCTGGCCGTCCTAATACTGAAAAAGTGGGTAAAGTTACTCGCGCTCAGTTGGAAGAGATTGCTAAAACTAAAGAGCCAGACCTTACTGCAGCTGATCTAGATGCAGCGGTACGCACTATCGCGGGTTCTGCTCGCTCAATGGGCTTGAACGTAGAGGACTAATCGAATGGCTAAATTAACTAAACGCGCTCGCGTAATCCGCGACAAAGTTGACTCTACTAAAGAGTACGAAATCAACGAAGCAGTAGCGCTTCTTAAAGAACTAGCAACAGCTAAGTTCGCAGAAAGCGTAGACGTATCTGTTAACCTTGGTATCGATGCGAAGAAATCTGACCAAAACGTTCGTGGTGCAACTGTACTACCTAACGGTACTGGTAAAGACGTTCGCGTTGCAGTATTCACTCAAGGTGCAAATGCTGAAGCAGCGAAAGAAGCTGGTGCAGACATCGTTGGTATGGATGACTTAGCTGAGCAAGTTAAGAAAGGCGAAATGAACTTTGACGTAGTAGTTGCTAGCCCAGACGCGATGCGTGTTGTTGGTCAACTAGGTCAAATCTTAGGTCCACGCGGCCTTATGCCTAACCCAAAAACTGGCACTGTAACGCCTGACGTTGCAACGGCAGTTAAGAACGCTAAAGCTGGTCAGGTACGCTACCGTAACGATAAGAACGGTATCATCCACGCTAGCATCGGTAAGATTGCGTTCGAAGCGAACCAAATTCAAGAAAACCTTGAAGCGCTACTTGAAGCACTGAAGAAAGCTAAGCCTTCTTCTGCTAAAGGTACATATATCAAGAAGATCAGCCTAAGCACTACAATGGGTGCTGGTGTTGCTCTTGATAAGGCTTCTGTAGGTCTTTAATTTCGCTGAGCTTAGGCTCATCGAAATCTCTTAAAGGTTATGGGTTGGAGCTGTGACAATTAGCAGTGCTAATAAGCAGCTCCCGTCCTAGACCGCAGGTGCGGTGTGGTGAAAGAGGTAAGAGAACTTTCACAGTCAACACACTGCTTAATACAACAACCTGCGCAGACGGTGGTTTGACTCAGACTCTCTGGGGTAACAAACACCGTAGAGCGGTATCAACCATGAGGGTTGGTATCAATCTGTGAACCCTGACGGCGTAAGCGGGTAACCGCAAACAAAGTCAGATACAAAGAGGTGAACTCAGTGGCACTAGGTTTAGCAGCAAAAAAAGAGATCGTAGCAGAAGTTTCTGAAGTTGCGTCTCGCGCTCTATCCGTAGCCGTTGCTGAATACCGTGGGATGGAAGTTGCAGAACTGACTGACCTACGTGTTAAAGCTCGTGAGCAAGGCGTATACCTAAAGGTTGTACGTAACACTCTTGCAAAGCGTGCTCTAGCAGACAGTCAATTTGCAGACTTAGACAGCGCCCTAACTGGCCCGCTTATCTATGGTTTCTCTATCGACGCACCAGGCGGTGCGGCACGTCTTTTCAAAGACTTCGGTAAGACTAACGATAAGCTTAAAGTTACAGCACTATCTATTGGTAGCGGTCTTCTTGGTCCAGAGAAATTGGACGCAGTTGCAGCACTACCTACCCGCGACGAAGCGCTTGCAAAACTACTTGCAACCTTCAAAGCACCAGTTGGGAAATTCGTTCAAACAATCAACGAAGTTCCTGGCAAGTTTGTGCGCGTATTGGCGGCGGTCAAAGACACCAAGTAATTGGCGTTTTTGGCATATTGATTTTTTTAACATTTTATACCCAGGAGTTTAGAGAACATGGCTCTAACTAAAGAAGATATCTTAAACGCAATCGCTGAAATGCCGGTAATGGAACTGGTAGAACTAATTGAAGCGGCTGAAGAGAAATTCAACGTATCTGCTGCAGCTGCTGTTGCTGTTGCTGGTCCAGCTGCTGGCGGCGACGCTGCTGCTGCAGAAGAAAAGACTGAATTCGACGTTGTAATGACTTCATTCGGTGGCAACAAAGTTGCAGTTATCAAAGCAGTTCGCGGCGCGACTGGCCTAGGTCTTAAAGAAGCTAAAGAAGTAGTTGAGTCTGCTCCTAAAGCTATCAAAGAAGGCGTAAGCAAAGATGAAGCTGAAGCACTTAAGAAAGAGCTTGAAGAAGCTGGTGCAGAAGTAGAAATCAAGTAATCTGACCTAGTCAGATTATTGCCTGAGACGGCAAGGCTGGTGGTTTTTTGAACCACCAGCCTTTTTGCGCTGTATAGTGTGTAGAAACTAACCCTTGGTTACACTACTTAAAGCGCCATTCGGAAATACCCATAAAAAGCATAAAAATCCAACAAGTTAACTAATAATTGGTTAAATTTTGTTGTATGCTGGTGTATCTGCCCGAAAAAGGGTTGTGGAAGTTTGTTGCTTAGTGCGCCATTTGAAACGCAGCTTTTAGCCCATAGCACGCGTTTTAAAGCATTTTGCAGCAGGTTGGGTCATAAATCAGCAGGCTGAGGAACCCATGGTTTACTCTTATAGCGAAAAGAAACGTATCCGTAAGGATTTTGGCAAACGCCCACAGGTACTGGAAATTCCATACCTTCTTTCAATTCAGCTTGATTCTTTCAAAAAGTTTATTGAGACCGATCCGGAAGCTCAATACGGTTTGGAAGCAGCATTTCGTTCCGTTTTTCCAATTAAAAGCTACTCAGGTAGTTCAGAGCTTCAATATGTAAGCTACCGCCTGGGAGAGCCAGTTTTCGACGTTAAAGAATGTCAAATTCGTGGCGTAACTTTCTCTGCTCCGTTAAGAGTAAAACTACGGTTAGTGTTGTTCGATAAAGACGCTGCCCCAGGTACCGTAAAAGATATTAAAGAACAAGAAGTGTACATGGGCGAGATCCCATTGATGACTGAGAACGGTACGTTCGTTATCAATGGTACTGAGCGTGTTATCGTGTCACAGCTACACCGTTCACCTGGTGTATTCTTTGATCACGACAAAGGTAAAACCCACTCGTCAGGTAAAGTGCTTTATAACGCACGTGTAATTCCTTACCGTGGTTCGTGGTTAGACTTCGAGTTTGACCCGAAAGATAACCTATTTGTACGTATAGACCGTCGTCGTAAATTGCCTGCAACCATTATCTTGCGCGCACTTGAAATGACGTCTGAAGAAATCCTTGATACTTTCTTCGACAAAGTTGGCATACGTATCAACAAAGACAAGTTGATGATGGAAGTGGTTCCAGATCGCCTTCGTGGTGAAACTGCTGCATTTGACATCATTGACGGTGAAGGCAACGTTGTTGTTGAAACGGGTCGTCGTATCTCAGCACGTCATACTCGTGCACTAGAGAAAGCAGGTCTTACTGAGCTAGAAGTTCCAGCTGATTACCTAATTGGCCGCGTATACGCTGCTACTTATGTAAATGAAGATACTGGCGAAGTTATTGTAAGCGCGAACGAAGAACTTACCCTTGAGAACCTAGCGGCGCTAAGCCAAGCGGGTATCAAAGAGTTCGAAACGCTTTACATCAACGAACTTGACCACGGTTCATATATTTCAGATACACTTCGTATCGACTCTTCAACTAACCGCCTAGAAGCGCTCGTTGAAATTTACCGTATGATGCGCCCTGGTGAGCCACCAACAAAAGACGCAGCTGAAACCTTGTTCGATAACTTGTTCTTCTCTGACGAACGTTACGACCTATCTTCTGTTGGCCGCATGAAGTTCAACCGCCGTCTAGGTCGTGAAGAACTTATTGGTTCAGGCACGCTAGATAAAGAAGACATTATTTCTGTAATGAAGCAGCTAATAATGATTCGTGACGGTAAAGATGAAGTAGATGATATCGATCACCTAGGTAACCGTCGTATCCGTTCTGTTGGTGAAATGGCAGAGAACCAATTCCGCGTTGGTCTTGTACGTGTAGAACGTGCAGTTAAAGAGCGCCTAAGCTTAGGCGATCTAGACAACGTAATGCCACAGGACCTAATTAATGCTAAGCCTATCTCGGCTGCGGTTAAAGAGTTCTTCGGTTCATCTCAGCTTTCTCAGTTCATGGACCAAAACAACCCGCTATCAGAAGTAACGCACAAGCGTCGTATTTCTGCATTAGGCCCGGGTGGTCTTACACGTGAACGTGCAGGCTTCGAGGTTCGAGACGTACACCCGACTCACTATGGTCGTCTATGTCCAATCGAAACGCCGGAAGGCCCGAACATCGGTCTTATCAACTCATTGGCGAGCTTCGCGCGCACCAATGACTTCGGTTTCCTTGAAACACCTTTCCGTCGCATTGTTGACGGTGTGGTAACAGACGAAATCGATTACTTATCTGCAATTGAAGAAGGTCAATTCGCAATCGCTCAGGCTAACATTGCGCTGACTGAGAATGGCGAGTTGGTAGACGACCTAATTCCATGTCGTCACCGCGGTGAAACTACTTTGATGCCAACTGAAGACATCAAATACATGGACGTTTCACCACAGCAAATCGTTTCAATTGCTGCGAGCATTATTCCATTCCTAGAGCACGATGACGCAAACCGTGCACTTATGGGGGCGAACATGCAACGTCAGGCAGTACCTACATTGCGCGCTGATAAGCCGCTAGTTGGTACCGGTATGGAAAGAACTATCGCGGTTGACTCAGGTGTTACTGTAGTTGCTAAGCGCGGTGGTGTGGTTGATTATGTTGATGCCAGCCGTATCGTAATTAAAGTAGACGAAGATGAAATGCTTCCAGGTGAAGCGGGTATCGATATCTACAACCTGACTAAATACACGCGTTCTAACCAGAATACTTGTATCAATCAGAAGCCTACCTGTAGTGTTGGTGACCCGATTGTTGCTGGTGACGTGCTAGCTGACGGTCCTTCAACAGACTTAGGTGACCTTGCACTTGGTCAGAACATGCGTATCGCGTTCATGCCGTGGAATGGTTACAACTTTGAGGATTCGATCCTTATTTCTGAGCGTGTAGCACAGGAAGACCGTTTCACTACAATCCACATTCAAGAGCTTAGCTGTATCGCTCGTGATACTAAGCTTGGGCCAGAAGAGATTTCTTCTGATATCCCGAACGTGGGTGAATCTGCACTAAGCAAGCTTGATGAATCAGGTGTTGTTTACATTGGTGCGGAAGTAAAAGGCGGTGACATCCTTGTAGGTAAAGTAACGCCTAAAGGTGAAACGCAGCTTACGCCAGAAGAGAAACTACTACGTGCAATCTTCGGTGAAAAAGCGTCTGACGTTAAAGATACGTCGCTACGTGTACCTAACTCTGTTCACGGTACGGTAATTGACGTTCAAGTATTTACCCGTGATGGTGTAGAGAAAGACAAGCGCGCGCTAGAAATCGAAGACATGCAGTTACGTCAGGTTAAGAAAGACCTTACTGATGAGTTCGAAATTCTTGCTGACGGTATCTTTGCCCGTGCGCAAACTGCGCTTCTACGTGCTGGTGTTGACCAAGCTAAGCTTGACAGCCTACCGCGTGAAAAGTGGTTTGAAATTGCACTTAACAGCGAAGATGCACAGCTAGAGCTAGACCAAATCGCTGATCAACACGCTGAAATTAAAGCTGACTTCGATAAGAAGTTTGAAACTAAGCGTCGTAAGATCACACAAGGTGATGACCTAGCGCCTGGCGTACTTAAGATTGTTAAGGTTTACCTTGCAGTTAAGCGTCACATCCAACCGGGTGACAAGATGGCCGGACGTCACGGTAACAAAGGTGTTATCTCGACTATCCAGCCTGTAGAAGACATGCCATACGATGCTAACGGTACGCCGGTAGATATCGTTCTTAACCCACTAGGTGTACCGTCTCGTATGAACATCGGTCAGATCCTAGAAACTCACTTGGGTATGGCTGCACACGGTCTTGGTGTGAAGATTGACCGCATGATTAAAGAGCAGCGTGAGCTGGCTGAAATGCGTGAGTTCTTGAAGAAGGTGTACGAGCTTGGTGAAAATCACCAAGAAGTTGACATCGATAACTTCACAGACCACGAAGTACGTCGCTTAGCAGAAAACCTTCGTAAGGGTGTTCCGATTGCAACGCCTGTATTCGACGGTGCTCGTGAATCGGAAATTAAAGAAATGCTGAAGCTTGCTGATATTCCAGAAAGCGGTCAGATTTCATTGTTCGACGGTCGTACCGGTCGCGAATTTGAGCGTCCAGTTACGGTTGGTTACATGTACATGCTGAAACTGAACCACTTAGTAGACGACAAGATGCACGCGCGTTCTACTGGTTCTTACAGCCTTGTTACACAGCAGCCTCTTGGTGGTAAAGCACAGTTTGGTGGTCAGCGCTTCGGTGAGATGGAAGTGTGGGCACTTGAAGCATACGGTGCAGCATATACCCTTCAGGAAATGCTTACTGTTAAGTCAGATGACGTTAACGGCCGTACCAAGATGTACAAGAACATCGTCGATGGCGACCACAGAATGGAACCTGGCATGCCAGAATCATTCAACGTACTACTTAAAGAAATTCGCTCGTTGGGTATCAACATCGAGCTTGAAGAAAAGTAATACGGCAATCGCCGCGTAATGTTATGAGATGGCCCGGCGCTTGCGCCGGGTTCTAGAGACTGACTCCGCTGGGAGAGTAATGTGAAAGACTTATTAAAGTTTCTAAAGCAACAAAACAAGACCGAAGAATTCGATAATATTCGAATCGGTCTGTCTTCACCTGACATGATTCGTTCATGGTCATTCGGTGAAGTTAAAAAGCCTGAAACAATTAACTACCGTACGTTCAAGCCTGAGCGTGACGGTCTGTTCTGTGCGCGTATCTTTGGTCCGGTTAAAGACTATGAGTGTCTTTGCGGTAAGTACAAGCGCCTCAAGCACCGTGGTGTAATCTGTGAGAAGTGTGGCGTTGAAGTTACACTGACTAAAGTACGTCGTGAGCGTATGGGTCACATCGAGCTAGCTAGCCCGGTTGCACACATTTGGTTCCTTAAATCACTACCGTCTCGTATCGGCCTTATGCTTGATATGACACTTCGTGATATTGAACGTGTACTTTACTTTGAATCATACGTGGTTACAGAGCCAGGTATGACTACACTTGAGCGCAGCCAACTTCTTAACGAAGAAGAGTACTTGGATGCACTTGAAGAGCACGGTGACGAGTTTGAAGCGAAGATGGGTGCTGAAGCAGTATTCGATCTTTTAACAGTACTTGATGTAGACGCGGATGTTGCGGCTATGCGTGAAGAGCTGCCTTCAATCAACTCTGAAACCAAGCGTAAGAAGATTACTAAGCGTCTTAAACTGCTTGAGTCATTCCAACAATCTGGCAACAAACCAGAGTGGATGATCATGACGGTTCTTCCGGTACTTCCACCAGATTTACGTCCTCTAGTACCACTAGATGGCGGCCGTTTTGCAACGTCTGACCTTAACGACCTATACCGTCGTGTAATCAACCGTAACAACCGTCTTAAGCGTCTTCTAGACCTAGCTGCTCCAGACATTATCGTACGCAACGAAAAGCGTATGCTTCAAGAGTCTGTAGATGCGCTTCTAGATAACGGACGTCGTGGTCGTGCGATAACCGGTTCTAACAAGCGTCCACTTAAGTCGCTTGCAGACATGATCAAAGGTAAGCAAGGTCGTTTCCGTCAAAACCTTCTTGGTAAGCGTGTTGACTACTCAGGCCGTTCTGTAATTACCGTTGGTCCTACGCTACGTCTTCACCAGTGTGGTCTTCCTAAGAAGATGGCACTTGAGCTATTCAAGCCGTTTATCTACGGTAAGCTTGAAGGTCGTGGTCTTGCGACAACAATCAAAGCAGCTAAGAAGCTAGTAGAGCGCGAAGCACCAGAGGTTTGGGACGTACTAGACGACGTTATCCGCGAACACCCGGTACTACTTAACCGTGCACCTACACTTCACCGTTTGGGTATCCAAGCATTCGAACCTACACTAATCGAAGGTAAAGCGATTCAGCTTCACCCGCTAGTGTGTGCGGCGTACAACGCCGACTTCGATGGTGACCAAATGGCGGTACACGTACCGTTGACAATCGAAGCACAGCTAGAAGCACGTGCACTTATGATGTCAACGAACAACATCCTGTCACCAGCGAACGGTGAGCCAATCATCGTACCTTCACAGGACGTTGTATTAGGTCTTTATTACCTAACGCGTGACAAAGTAAACGGCTTAGGCGAAGGCATGGTATTCACCAGCCCGAATGAAGCAGAAAAAGCGTACCGTACAGGTAATGCTGAGCTTCACTCTCGCGTTAAAGTACGTATTACTGAATATGACATCGATGAAGATGGCAACAAAACTGAGAAAGTAACCCTAACTGACACTACTGTTGGTCGTGCGATTTTCTCATTGATCCTTCCAAAGGGTCTGCCATTTGAAATCATCAACCAAGCGATGGGCAAGAAGCAAATTTCAAAACTATTGAATGCTTGTTACCGTACGCTAGGTCTGAAAGACACAGTAATTGCTGCTGACCAAATCATGTATACCGGTTTCCACTACGCGATGATCGCGGGTGCGTCTGTTGGTATCGACGATATGGTTATCCCTGCTGCTAAGAAAGAAATTATCGACGCGGCGGAAGCAGAAGTTATTGAAATTCAGGAACAGTTCCAAAACGGTCTTGTTACCGCGGGTGAGCGTTACAACAAAGTTATCGATATCTGGTCAAATGCAAACGAAAAAGTTGCTAAGGCCATGATGGATAACCTTAAGACTGACATCGTAATTAACCGCGATGGCGAAGAAGAAGAGCAATCATCATTTAACTCTGTTTACATGATGGCCGACTCGGGTGCTCGTGGTAGTGCCGCTCAGATTCGTCAGCTTGCAGGTATGCGTGGTTTGATGGCTAAGCCAGATGGCTCAATCATCGAAACCCCAATTACGGCGAACTTCCGTGAAGGTCTGAACGTACTACAGTACTTCATCTCAACTCACGGTGCTCGTAAGGGTCTAGCGGATACCGCACTTAAGACAGCTAACTCGGGTTACCTGACACGTCGTCTAGTAGACGTTGCACAAGACTTGGTAATTACAAACGACGACTGTGGCACATTCGAAGGTGTTCAAATGACACCACTAATCGAAGGTGGTGACGTTGTTGAGCCGCTACGCGAGCGTGTACTAGGTCGTGTGGTAGCAGAAGACGTACTTAAGCCTGGTACTGACGAAGTACTAGTTGAGCGTAATGTTCTTCTAGACGAAGCGTTAGTAGACATGCTTGAAGCTAACTCAGTTGACCAAATCATGGTTCGCTCGGTAATCACTTGTGACAACGACTTCGGTGTTTGTGCTAAGTGTTACGGTCGTGACCTTGCACGTGGTCACATGGTGGGTAGCGGTGAATCGGTTGGTGTTATTGCAGCACAGTCAATCGGTGAACCAGGTACGCAGCTTACCATGCGTACGTTCCACATCGGTGGTGCGGCATCAAGAGCATCTGCTGAGAACAGCGTACAAGTTAAGACAGCGGGTAGCCTTAAGCTACACAACGCGAAGTTCGTACGTAACTCTGAAGGTAAAGTGGTTATTGTTTCGCGTTCAACAGAGCTTACTGTTATCGACGAGCAAGGCCGTGAGAAAGAGCGCTATAAAGTACCTTACGGTGCTGTACTTAGCGTGGATGACGGTGCATCTATTGCAGCTGGCGACGTTGTTGCTAACTGGGATCCGCATAGTCACCCAATCATCACTGAACGTGCAGCTAAGATTAGCTTTGCAGACATTGATGACTCTAACACCGAAATGCAGCAAGACGAGCTTACTGGTCTAACCCGTATCGTTGTTAAAGACCTTGCGAAAGTTAACGCTAAAGAGCCTAAGCTAATTCTTGAGAGCGATGAGTTCGGTCTTCAGGAAATTCGTCTTCCAAGCTTTACCACGATTGAAGCGTCAGAAGGCAAAGTGGCTAACGAAGGTGACGTGCTAGCACGTATTCCTCAAGAAAGCTCGAAGACTCGTGATATCACCGGTGGTCTACCGCGCGTTGCGGACCTATTTGAAGCACGTAAGCCTAAAGAGCCTGCAATCCTTGCAGAAATCTCAGGTACTATCGGCTTCGGTAAAGAGACCAAAGGTAAGAAGCGTCTTGTAATCACACCTGCTGAAGGTGACGCATACGAAGAGATGATTCCTAAGTGGCGTCAGCTTAACGTGTTCGAAGGTGAGAAAGTGGAAAAAGGTGAAGTTATCGCCGATGGTCCAGAGTCTCCACACGATATCCTACGTCTACGTGGTATCTCAGCAGTAGCAAACTACATCGTGAACGAAGTTCAGGAAGTATACCGTCTACAGGGTGTTAAGATTAACGATAAGCACATCGAAGTAGTTATTCGTCAGATGCTACGTAAGTGTATTATCACTCACCCAGGCGATACGCAGTTCCTTGAAGGCGAACAGGTTGAAGTATCGAACGTTAAAGTGGCTAACCGTGAAATTGAAAAACACGGCAAGATCCCTGCGCAGTACGAAACACAGCTGCTTGGTATCACTAAAGCGTCACTGTCTACTGAGTCATTTATCTCGGCGGCATCGTTCCAAGAAACAACACGTGTTCTAACTGAAGCTGCGGTTCAAGGTAAAGAAGATGACCTACGCGGTCTGAAAGAAAACGTAATCGTTGGTCGACTTATTCCAGCGGGTACCGGTTTCGCTTACCACGAACGCCGTGCACAACGTCGCAAAGAGCAAATCGAAGAAATGTCAGTTTCTGCTGCTGAAGCAGAACAGGCACTAACCGAAGCGCTTAATGCAGGTGCAGACGAAGATACTGCCGAATAAGGCAAGATCATAGGAGTACGTTAACGTACTCCTAACAATTTGGCAGTGAAGTTGTACAGATTGCAGATAAATTAACTGCTTAAGCTTTGTACACCTTGACAGTCAGAGCGATGATCTTTAATATTCCGCGACCCGATTTTGGATAGCCATCAAATGGCTCGATAAACGGTCGCGGTTTTTCGTATCAGCGCTCAGTGAATATTGACGAGCACAATGTTCACAAACAAGCGCGATTAATAGATTAATCGCATTAATATGGACCCAATCGCAGTGATTGGGTTTTCGTAGTTTTTAATCAGGAGCTAGTTAATGGCAACAGTTAACCAGTTAGTGCGCAAGCCGCGTAGAAAGCCCGTTGAAAAAAGCAACGTAGCTGCTCTACAAGCTTGTCCACAAAGACGTGGTGTATGTACTCGTGTATATACTACTACGCCTAAGAAACCAAACTCTGCACTACGTAAAGTATGTCGTGTACGTCTAACTAACGGTTTTGAAGTTTCTTCATACATCGGTGGTGAAGGTCACAACCTACAAGAGCACAGTGTAGTACTTATCCGTGGTGGTCGTGTTAAAGATCTACCAGGTGTTCGTTATCACACAGTTCGCGGTACTCTTGACTGCGCAGGTGTAAACGATCGTAGACAAGCCCGTTCTAAGTACGGCGCGAAGAAGCCTAAGTCTTAACGGTTCTCCGTTAGTAAGGCCAAACTGAAGTTTAAGAGTTTTGGGTTTTCCCTGAATTCATACGGAGAATAGAAAATGCCAAGAAGAAGAGTCGTAGGTCAACGTAAAATCCTACCAGAGCCAAAATTTGGTTCACAACTGCTTGCGAAATTCATGAATGTCGTAATGCTCGACGGCAAAAAGTCAGTCGCTGAAAGAATCGTTTACGGTGCGCTTGATATTGTTGCTGAAAAAACCGGCAAAGCACACCTAGATATCTTCGAGGAAGCGCTTGATAACATCCGCCCAACAGTAGAGGTTAAGTCTCGTCGTGTTGGTGGTTCAACTTATCAGGTTCCAGTTGAAGTACGTCCAGTTCGTCGTAACGCGCTAGGTATGCGTTGGATGGTAGAAGCTGCACGTAAACGTGGCGAAAAGTCTATGGCACAACGCCTAGCGGCTGAAATGCTAGACGCAGCAGATAATAAAGGTTCAGCGGTTAAGAAACGTGAAGACGTTCACCGTATGGCCGAAGCAAACAAAGCGTTTGCTCACTACCGTTGGTAATCAACGTTATTTAACTGAGAGAGATTTATGCCTCGTAAGACCTCGATTGAGCGTTATCGCAATATTGGTATTGTGGCTCACGTGGACGCGGGTAAAACCACGACCACAGAGCGAGTCCTGTTTTATACAGGGCTGTCTCACAAAATCGGTGAAGTGCACGATGGTGCTGCTACCATGGACTGGATGGAGCAAGAGCAGGAGCGTGGTATTACTATCACGTCTGCTGCAACGACTTGTTTCTGGTCTGGTATGGAGCAACAGTTCGATCAGCACAGAATTAACATCATCGACACCCCTGGACACGTAGACTTTACTATTGAAGTAGAGCGTTCATTACGTGTACTAGACGGTGCAGTAGTTGTTTTCTGTGGGTCTTCTGGGGTAGAACCTCAATCAGAGACAGTCTGGCGACAGGCTGACAAATATGAAGTGCCACGCCTAGTGTTCGTTAATAAAATGGACCGGGCTGGCGCTGATTTTGAGCGCGTTGTGGGGCAAATCCGCAAGCGTTTAGGCGCAAACTGTGTTCCGATTCAAATCAACATGGGCGCTGAAGAGAATTTCCATGGCGTCATCGACCTTGTGAAGATGAAAGCCATCAACTGGAATGAAGACGACATGGGTATGACATTTACCTATGAAGACATTCCGGCTGAATATCTTGATACCGCTGAGCAGTACCGTACCGAGATGATCGAAGCGGCTGCAGAAGCGTCTGATGAACTGATGGATAAGTATTTAGAAGGCGAAGAGCTGACTGAAGAAGAAATCCGTTTAGGCCTTCGTACGCGTACACTGAACAACGAAATTGTTCTTGCCACTTGTGGCAGTGCCTTCAAAAACAAAGGTGTTCAGGCAGTACTAGACTCTGTAATTCACTATCTACCGTCTCCAACTGAAGTTAAAGCCATTACAGGTGTGCTTGACGATAAAGACGAGACTGAAGCAGAGCGTCATTCAAGCGACGATGAGCCTTTCTCAGCGCTAGCATTTAAAATAGCAACAGACCCATTTGTGGGTACGTTGACCTTTTTCCGCTGTTACTCAGGTGTAGTTAACACGGGCGATACTGTGTATAACCCAGTAAAAGGTAAACGTGAGCGCTTCGGGCGTATCGTGCAAATGCACGCAAAAGACCGCGAAGAGCTTAAAGAAGTACGCGCAGGTGACATTGCCGCCGCTATCGGCCTTAAAGATGTTACCACTGGTGATACGCTTTGCGATCCTAATAACGTTATCACGTTAGAGCGTATGGAGTTCCCAGACCCTGTTATTTCAATAGCAGTAGAGCCTAAATCTCAGGCAGACCAAGAAAAAATGGGTATTGCCTTAGGCAAACTTGCGGCAGAAGATCCATCGTTTAAAGTTAAAACTGATGACGAGACGGGTCAGACAATTATCTCAGGTATGGGTGAACTTCACCTTGACATCATTGTCGACCGCATGAAGCGCGAATTTAAAGTTGAATGTAACGTAGGTAACCCACAGGTTGCTTATCGCGAAACCCTTCGTAAATCTGTTGAAGTGGAAGGGAAGTTCGTTCGTCAGTCAGGCGGTCGTGGCCAGTTTGGTCATGTATGGTTACGCATTGAGCCTCAGGAAGAAGGTTCAGGCTACGAATTTGTGAACGAAATCGTCGGTGGTGTTGTACCAAAAGAGTTCATTCCAGCGGTCGATAAAGGAATTCAGGAGCAGATGCGAAGTGGTGTTCTTGCAGGGTTTCCGGTACTAGATGTAAAGGTTACTTTGTTTGATGGTTCTTACCACGATGTTGACTCTTCTGAAATGGCGTTTAAGATCGCCGGCTCTATGGGTTTCAAAAAAGGCGCCGCAGAAGCAAATCCGGTGTTGCTTGAACCCACAATGAAAGTTGAAGTGACTACTCCAGAAGACTGGATGGGTGATGTAGTTGGTGACATTAACCGTCGCCGCGGCATGATCGAAGGTATGGAAGATGGCGTAGCAGGTGTTAAAATAATACGTGCAAAAGTGCCGCTTTCAGAAATGTTTGGCTACGCAACTGATTTGCGTTCACAAACACAAGGTCGTGCTTCATACTCAATGGAGTTCTTCAATTATTCTGAGGCGCCTAACAATGTGGCGCAGGCTATTATTGAATCTAGAATTTAATCTAAATGAAGGTTCGGTCCGGTCTATTGGTGGGTCGGACTTTTAACTTAGGAAACGAGAAAAATGGCAAAAGAAAAGTTTGAACGTACGAAACCCCACGTAAACGTGGGTACAATCGGCCACGTTGACCACGGTAAAACTACCCTTACTGCAGCTATCACTACAGTTCTTTCAAAGACTTACGGTGGTTCTGCTCAGGCTTTCGATCAAATCGATAACGCGCCTGAAGAGAAAGCTCGTGGTATCACCATCTCTACTTCACACGTAGAGTATGACACTCCTACTCGTCACTACGCACACGTAGACTGCCCAGGACACGCTGATTACGTTAAAAACATGATCACTGGTGCTGCTCAGATGGACGGTGGTATCCTAGTAGTAGCTGCGACTGATGGCCCTATGCCTCAGACTCGTGAGCACATCCTACTTGGTCGTCAGGTTGGTATCCCTTACATCATCGTATTCATGAACAAGTGTGACATGGTTGATGATGAAGAGCTTCTAGAGCTAGTAGAAATGGAAGTTCGTGAACTTCTTAACGAATACGAATTCCCAGGTGATGACCTACCAGTTATCCAAGGTTCAGCTCTTAAAGCGCTTGAAGGCGACGCAGAGTGGGAAAAGAAAATCATCGAGCTTGGTGAAGCGCTTGATTCATACATCCCAGAGCCAGAGCGTGCAATCGACAAGCCGTTCATCCTTCCAATCGAAGACGTATTCTCAATCTCAGGCCGTGGTACTGTTGTAACAGGTCGTGTTGAGCAAGGTATCATCAAGGTTGGTGAAGAAGTAGAAATCGTAGGTATCAAAGACACTACTAAGACTACTTGTACTGGTGTTGAGATGTTCCGTAAGCTTCTTGACGAAGGCCGTGCAGGTGAGAACGTTGGTGTTCTTCTACGTGGTACTAAGCGTGATGAAGTTGAACGTGGTCAAGTACTAGCTAAGCCTGGTTCAATCACTCCACACGTTAACTTCGAAGCAGAAGTATACGTACTGTCTAAAGATGAAGGTGGCCGTCATACTCCATTCTTCAAAGGCTACCGTCCACAGTTCTACTTCCGTACAACTGACGTAACTGGTGCTGTAGAGCTTCCAGAAGGCGTAGAAATGGTAATGCCTGGTGACAACCTTAAATTCAAAGTTGAGCTAATTGCTCCGATCGCGATGGAAGAAGGTCTTCGTTTCGCAATCCGTGAAGGTGGTCGTACAGTAGGTGCTGGTGTTGTATCTAAGATCCTAGACTAATCTAGACTTAGCAACACAAGCCAAAAAAAAGCGCACTTAGGTGCGCTTTTTTTATGCCTAAACATCAGGCGGCGCTTGTTCAATCTAGAACACGCCGTGAACCCATCCATGGGGGCTTCGCAGCTGCTTCCATGCAGCTGAGAGTTCTAGATTGAACAAGCTCCCCCTTTACATCTATTTAGACTGTGCGGAGAGGAAGAAACACGCCGTAAACCCATCCATGGGGGCTCCGACACCGCATCCCTGCGGTGTAGGGTTTCAGAGGGCATACACTCACTCCCTACTCAATCAGCATAAAAAAGCTAGGCATTTGCCTAGCTTTAGCTTTGTTAACCCTGTGCCAAAGGCGAATTACATTTGTTCTATCTTGTAACCTTTAGCTTCCAATAGGGCAATCACGCTGTCATCACCCACTAAATGTCCTGCACCAACTAAAACAAACTCTTGGTCTTCATCGCCGAACATAGCTTCGATTTGAGGTAGCCAGTTTTGATTACGCTTGGTAAACACATCATCATAAGAGGTAGGAGATTCACGTTTGAATGTGTCTACCACCAACTCATCAATTTGATCAGTGTCACCGTTTCTCCATGCTTTAATAGTGCTTTTTAGCATGTCTTTTAGCTCTGGTAAGGTTTCTAACGTTTCAGAAATAAGGCGATCTTCTTCACCCGCGCCCATGTTCGCAAGCATATTGATTTGAAAATCGAGTGATTCTAAGTATTCACTTGTTTTACCGTCACGTGCCGCCAACTGCATAAAATAGGCATCTACCCCTTGCCCGGCCATCTGAGAGCGCTGTGCTTCCATAGCAACTAGCATTGATGCAACCATACCCGGCTTAAATTGAGCTAACTGATCGGCAGTAGCGCCGAATTTAGCTAAATAAGCATTAAGGGCTTGATAGGTTTCTTCTGACACATCATCTTTAAGCGACTTGCCTTCTGCATACGCGAGCCCTGCCATCATTTTCTGTTGGCCTTCAATGTCTGTGGGGTCCGGCATTTTGACTTCGAATACTAGTGTGTCTGCTTGCTCATAGACGTCGGTAAATTCACTTGGCAGAGGGAATTCAGAGATAGGTAAAATATGGATAGTGCCACCTACATATACGGCATCTTCCCCATTTGATACTTTCCAAACTGACGTTTGGCTATCATCGTTGGCAATAGCGGTTGTTACTGTAGATACAGCGAGTCCTAGTGAGAACAGTAGTTTGTGTATAGAAAAGCTTTTCATCTTCATCCCTAATATATGTACTTATTATTAGCTAAAGCGTGCGATTTAGTATCCCTTCGCTTTTAAAAAATTCGTAATCATTTTAACGGTAGTGAGTAAATTATAAGCTAGCGTAGCAAAATGCAATCTAGATATAACCTGTACTTAGAGCTATTTTTTCAAACTACCTAGCAAAGACCCATCTATATTTAGGCGAATGCTAACAATTGAAGCCGCAAATCAGACTAAGCTTTACATTTACGCGGATTGGTATTACAGCTTTGTTCACGTACCTTAACTCTTATAGAAAGCTACACATTTACGTAAGGCGTTTATTCATTATGAAATTTACATACCTATTGATGTACGTACTTGCGTTGTTATTTACTCCTACTACATTAGCTACTACAAGCCCTATGCAAAATAATAAGCCACCATTACCCCAAGCAACCAGTGAGGCGCTGATAGAAAGCATTTCAGCATTTCCCCACTTCACCAAAGAAGAAGTAATAGCGAGTACGCCTCGTACCATTGAAGCGTGGAGAGACTATGTTCACGCTAGAAATAGCGAGCAAAAGAAAAAGATTAAAAAAAATGAAGAAAGAGCTTAACGTGGATGTTGAGCTTATTAAATTAAATGATGTGGTAGTGCGCAAGCTGACACCTAGAACGATTACTCCTGAATTTAAAGACAAGGTTTATCTTGATATTCATGGTGGGGCGTTTGTGCTTTTTGGCGGTTTGCCGAGTATCGAAGAAGGGCTGCTCGTTGCTGAAAGGTTAGGTATTGTAGTATATAGCGTTGACTATAGGATGCCGCCAACGTTTCCTTTTCCCGCTGCACTGAATGACGTAGTTGCAGTTTACAATGCTTTACTCGACCAAGTAGGGGAGGGAAGGGTATTTGTGGGAGGGACATCGGCAGGAGGTGGTCTAGTGCTTTCACTAGTCCAGTCTCTCATCAGCAGCAAAAGCCCTCTACCCAAAGCGGTGTATGCAGGCACGCCTTGGGCCGACCTTACCAAAACCAGCGACAGCCTTTCTACAAATGAGAGTATAGACGGTGTGTTGGTGACCTACGATGGGACACTTGAAGCAGCCGCCAAACTATATGCTGGCAAAAGAGCACTAACAGACCCTGCAATATCGCCACTTTACGGATCATTTGAAGCATTCCCACCAACTCTACTGGTGACAGGGACGCGAGACATGTTTTTAAGCGACACCGCACGAGTCAGTCGTGCAATACGCGATAGCGGAGGTGTTGCGCAGATAGAAATCTTTGAAGGGCTATCCCACGCCGAATATTTGATTTTTTATAAAACCCCAGAGTCGGAGACCACTTACAGGTCGATGAAATCCTTTTTTCTCTCTGCTATTTAATCAGCTTAGCGCGCATAACGCTATGTATGCGCGCTAAAATTACCACGATTCAGAGTCTACAAGCCACCTTTATTCAACGACAAAGAATGCCATATGAGCTTGCTCTTATAACTAAACAAATCCAACTATCTAATTCTTATTAACAAGCTTTAAAGCTATACAAGCCAAGATTTCTGAAGTTAGTCGTCCCAAGCCAGATTCTTGTAGTAGGGCGGTGCTGGGAGGTTTTCTAAAATTTTATTTAGCAGTGTTTTGAGCATATTTGTCGGTTTTATGTAAAGAAATTAAAAAGCCTTTAAATATTAATTAAGTTGCTAATGATAATCATTGTCATTAGTATATTGCAAGGTTTGAGCATGGTTAGTCACTTCTCGCTAAAAGAATAGAAATAGTGTAATGAAAACTCTCGATGACAGACAGGGAATGCACGTTTCTAAGGATAACCTCTCTTTTGGGCATTCTTTTTTGGAATAACAATAACCACACCAAGTGTCCTAGCTCAAATTTCAAGTGGTTTGCTCATGCTTGGCGTAATCGCCAGTCATTAAGATAAGCCGCGCGCAACAAGACACAACATTTTGACATGGCGAGCCACTGGCTGGCCAACACTCAACTTATTAAGGATTATTAAATGCCTGTAAATGGTAAGCGCATTATTTTGTTAGGAACTCTGTTTCCCATGTTGTCAGCGGGTGTGCTGGCGCAAAGCGAAGAGATAGAAACGCTTGACACCACCGTGGTGCAATCTGCGTCTGAAGAGCTGAAGCAAGCCCAAGGCGTGTCTATCATCACTGAAGAAGATTTCAAACGTCGTCCTGTCACTAACGATATCGCTGAAATTGTAAGAACCATGCCGGGTATCAACCTTACAGGTAACTCAAGCTCCGGACAGTACGGCAACAAACGTCAAATAGACATTCGCGGAATGGGTCCAGAAAATACGCTTATTTTAATTGACGGTAAGCCGGTGTTGTCGCGCAACTCTGTAAAAATGGGCCGCTCAGGCGAGAGAAACACTCGTGGCGACAGCAACTGGGTACCAGCAGAAGCGATTGAGAGTATTGAAGTTATTCGTGGTCCTGCCGCTGCTCGATACGGCTCAGGTGCATCTGGTGGTGTCATCAATATCATAACTAAATCTCCAGATGAAGCTTCTACTTCTATCACTGCTCAGACTGAGCTTTCTTCAAATAAATACGAAGGAGATAATCGTCGTTTTAACCTAGTAACAAGTGCGCCTTTATCTGAGCGTTTCTCTCACCGCACTATTGTTAACTATAACGAACAAGACGCTGACGATCCGCAAATCAACTTAGATGATTCCGGACTAAATAGCCGCGGCACTGCTTACGCGGTTGGCGCTGGCCGAGAAGGCGTTGAAAACATTGATGTGCGAACATTGGTTAGATTTGACCAAGATGATGTTCATCGGTGGGATTTTGAAGCGGCCTATAGTCGCCAAGGTAACCGCTACGCTGGTGACAATGCCTTTCAAGGTGTAAGTTTTCCAGTTGATGACGAAGGAAATCTTGTCGACATTGATTACGATGCGCTGGATGATACTGACGCCCAAAACCTGATAGGTGAAGAAACACTGGTGATGCACCGTCGTACGCTTGGTGTAACACACAATGGTGACTATGACTTCGGTGATTCGTTTAGCTACATCCAATACGAAAGTACGTCTAACAGCCGTTTAGGTGAAGGCTCTGCAGGTGGCGGCGAAGGACGCATAAATAGCCTTGAAATGACCACCATTAAATTAGAGAACATTACGGCAAAGACCGAGTGGAATGTGCCGTTAACATTAGGTGGGTTCAATCAAACCGCAACGTTTGGTGCGGAGTACCGCAAAGAAACCCTAGACGATTCAGTGAGCAACCAGCTCTCTCTGAACGTGGTTAGTGATGGCACTATTCCGGGCGTAGAGACTGACCCGGCAAATCGTCCATCTGAAACCGACGCCACGCTTGTAGGTGTGTATGTTGAAGATAATATCATGCTAACTGATTCAATTACGTTAACGCCTGGGCTACGTTTTGATGATCACAGCAAAGCGGGTACAAACCTTAGCCCGAGCTTGAACGCGTCATGGCAGGCATCGCCTAACATTGTGGTTCAAGGTGGTATTAGTCGTGCCTTTAAAGCGCCAAACCTTTATCAATTAAACCCTAACTACGTGTACTACACCCGCGGTAATGGATGCCCGGTTGACTTCTCTAACCTGGGCGGTGGATGTCACATTTTAGGAAATCCTGACCTAGAGCACGAAACCTCAGTAAATAAAGAAATTGGTGTTAACTACACCAACGAAGAGGGCTTGAACGCAGGTATTACTTACTTCCACAACGACTACAAAGACAAAATTGGTACCGGTAATGTACCGCCAGAGTATGTGTTACCTGGCGAGGAAGGTGGCGAGGCAAACGTTCAGGTATTCCAGTGGTTTAACGTTCCTGAAGCGGTTATTTCTGGCCTTGAAGGTAACTTGTTGTTCCCTATAACCAGCGCTATTGAGTGGTCGACCAACTTTACCGTGATGCTTGAATCAGAAGATAAATCTACTGGCCAGCCATTATCAATCGTTCCCGACTACACAGTAAACTCGCTAATAAGCTGGCAAGCCACTGATGCGCTTGAACTTGTAATTAGTGCTCAGCATTACGGTAAAACAGAAAGCCCAACGGCTAGCGTAAATTCGGGCGCCGTTATCGAAGCTGATGATCGCGAAGCCTATACCATCACAAATTTCAACGCCATTTACGCGTTTGACGAAAACTTAAGCTTCAACGTGTCAGTCAAGAACCTGTTTATGGAAAGCATTAAGCGCGAAGGTACACAAGCATCTAGCGCAGGAGCGAATACCTTTAATGAACCAGAGAGAAGCTTCTTGTTGTCTGCTACTTACCAGTTCTAATACTTAGCAAGCAGTAACACGACATTGAAAATGCCGGCCTCGATAGCGATATCGACGTGCCGGCAATCTCATTAATTCAGCTAAGAGATGTAAGGGATTTGAATGAAAGTTAAAAGAAGCGTAGCGTTTTCTTTTGTATTGGTATCACTTGTAGTGCCTTCATCAGGTATTGTGATGGCAGCAACAAAAGCCAGCGATATTGATGGACTCACTGAAAAGTGGATAAACATTGAGCGCCAGACGCAAAAGCTAGAAAACGAGTGGCGTGAATCAGAGCCTGCATTGCGTCAGCGTATTCAACTGCTTAAAGCTGAACGTACTCAGCTGCAGAGTATGATTGGCGAAAGTAAGGCTGCAACCACCGACGTAGAAGCCCAGCGAGAAGCACTGCTTTCTGAGCAAAGTGAGCTTGAAGCACAACAGGGTGGGGTAGAGCGTGCATTGACTGGAGTAATAGGGCAAGTAGACAGCCTTTACTCGTCGCTGCCTGAAATTATTCGCCAGACGTGGGATAAAGAGCAAGCCGAATTAGCGGCTGACGCCGACACGTCAAATAAGCTTCAGGTTACCCTTGCAAAACTTTCATCCCTTCAACAATTTAATAGCAAGCTTCTGGTTAACGAAACCGTAATGCGTGCTCCCGATGACAAAGATGTATTAGTTAAGCAGTTCTTTGTTGGCAGCAGCTATGCGTGGTTTACCAACGCCGATGGTCAATATCAGGGAGTGGGCCGCGTTCAAAATGGGCAGTGGCAGTGGCAATTTAGTGACAATGTCGATAGTGAAGCGGTAGCGCTTGCCGTCGCTATTTTTGAGAAAAAGCATGAACCTGATTTTGTTTCTTTACCACTTACACTGGCTAAAGGAGAAGGCGAATGAAATGCTTATCTCACGTTCTCACACCATTTAATCTAATGTTGAAATCCTCTCTCATCGCAGCATGTGTTGCTTTGTGTGCAGCTGTGGTTTGTGTACCGGCAGTTGCAGCGCCTGAAGATAGTATGCTGGCCAATATTAAAGACGCGAAAGCGCGTCTGGATCGCACAGAAAACAAAATTAGCAAAGAGCGGGTAGCGCTGGCTAACGAATTGCGTGCGCTTGAACAGCAGGTAATGAAACTGCGCAATGAAACCACGGTCGCCCGCCGTAAAATGGACGAAAGAACCCTTAGTCTTTCACAGTTAGAAAATCGCCTATCGAGCTGGAGCGAGCAACAAGAGTTCCAACAAAATTTGTTGAGCCGTTTTCTGCTTCAAACCGGTGTAGACAGTCTGTCATTAAGCGAAATGAGCTTGTCTGACAAAGTCCAGAAAGTGGGTGAAAAAGCGAAAGCGTTTGCGGATCAACAAACCCCTAATTTCAGTGCAGGAAAGGTTGTACTGGCGAATGGCGAAGTGACCCAAGCAAAAGTGCTTACTCTTGGCCCGGTGACGTGGTATCTGGCGCAAGCACAAAACGTTGCGGGTACGGCAGAGCGTAAGCAAGATCTGTTTACCTCTACGTCCACGTTTTCAGATACGGATATCGAAAGCCTTGCAAGCTTGGCAAGCAGCGGCAATGGAAGCATTAAAATAGATCCTACCCTTGGCCGCGCAGCAACACGCGAGCAAGCGTCAGAAGGGGTAATTGAACATGTTGTGAAAGGCGGAGTGTGGGTGATCCCTATCGTGTTGTTTGCCCTTCTCGCTACGCTTATCGCACTGTTTAAAGTTATTCAGCTATGGCGCCTACCGATGGTTAAGCAAGTAGCATCAGGCAAAGCTCTGGTAAACATGGTGGGCAGTTCAGGTGTGGGCTTCTTTGATGGCATGCAGCGCGAGCTGTATGACATAACTAAGCGTGCAAGCACGCCAACTGAACGCGACGATGAACTGTTTTCTGCACTCCAGCAAGACAAAATCAAGCTAGAAAAATACAACGGCACCATTGCTGTAACTGCTGCCGTTGCCCCCTTGCTAGGTCTTCTAGGTACGGTAAGCGGGATGATTGAAACCTTTAGAATGATGACGGCGTTTGGTTCGAGCGATCCTGAAGTTATTTCTGGCGGGATCGCTAAAGCCTTGGTTACGACAGAGTTAGGCTTAGTTGTGGCCATACCGGCATTAATTTTAAATGCTGTACTCTCTCGCAAAGCGCGACATTACTACGAAGAGCTCGAAAGTTTCGCGCTTGTACTTAGCAATGACGAGCCTGACGTTGGCAAGAACACCGACCAAAAGAGTGATGGTCAACAGCAAGCGAGCGCAAGCTAATGATTGAACAGCTAGCGGGGAACGCACTGTGTTGGTTGATGCTGCTGGTGGCATGGTTTGCTTACCAGCAAATCTTTGTGTTGTTTACTTCGCGCAAAGAGATAGCTCAATGTGGTGGTAATGAAAAGCTTCGTGATGGAGAGAAAGAGCTAGAAAAGCGAGAAATGGTACCTGCCGTATTGGTCAGTGCCCTTCCTTTGATGGGGCTATTAGGCACGATTTCAGGCTTACAAGTGAGTTTTACCGGAATGATGTCGTTAGGTGTCGATAGTCAAGTCGTCACTGGTGGCATTGCCGATGCACTTTTTACCACTCAGCTTGGCTTAACCTTGGCTATTCCTGGCTGGCTTTTGTTGATGTTTGTTAATGGTGCGGTAAAGCGCGCCGTAGCAAGGGAGGCGTAAACATGGCAAGTCGATTACAGCGACGCCTTGAAAACCAGCAAGCGCAAGGCATTGATATGTCTCCGCTACTAGACGTGGTTTTTATACTTTTAATTTTCTTTATCGTTTCGACAGTGTTTGTAAAAGAGACTGGGGTAGAGGTAGATAAACCACAGGCAATATCAGCACAAAAGCTCGATCAAATGGCCATTATGCTGGCAATTACCCGAACCGGTGAAGTGGTGTATGACAGTGCCAATATCGGCGTGAGCGGTGTGCGCTCTACCGTTGAGCAATTGTTGATGAAAGAAAAGCGCCCAGTAGTCATTCAGGTAGATAAAGCCGTTCGCTCTGAATTACTGGTAGAAGTCATAGATGAAGCCAAACTGGCGGGTGCCGACACGGTAAATATCGCCACTTTGAAGCCATAGCGAACGAGGCAAAATTCAATGAAATACAATCTTCAACCTTCTCTACTTAGCGGTGCGGTGCTCGTTAGTGCACTTGGCGTTATGTGGCTAGGACACTTTTTGTCTAACCTGCAGCCCGACACTATGGTAGTGCGCAAATTAGACATTGCGGTAACGCCTCCACCACCACCGCCTCCTAAAACGCAAAACGTAGTAGAAGAAACTGAACTCGTTATGCAGGTAGAAGGCAGTGGCGCAGCTATGACAATGGCTGATTTAAGTGTTGAGCCGGATATTCAAGTGCCAAAGCCCGATATGCCAACTGTCAAAGTGACCGACACCCAATGGGATATGCCTGACATTGAGTTAGATGCCTTTGGGCTAAGCGAACTGGACTCAAAGCCTACTTTGCTTACACCGGTCAAAATACGTTTCCCCAAGCGACTTAAAAAGCAAGGGGTCAAGCAGGTGATTGTAAAGCTCGACGTCATTATTGATGAAAATGGCAACGTAAAGCTGATGGATATTGTCGAGAATCCGCATCACGAGCTCAATAGGGAAATAATGCGCTTTGTTAAAGCCAGCAAATTTACGTCGCCCTACAAAGAAGATGAAGCGGTGAAGGCCCGATTTATTTGGCCTGTAGTTATTGAGGCCTAGTCTGGCGTAACAGAGCGAAATAGAAGCTAAAGAATTTAGAGGTTGATTGTGACAATGTTAAAAAAAATTACAGCCGTAACTGTCCTCAGCTGTATAGTGAGCGCGCTGGCTTTTATTAAGCCGGTAAGTGCAAAAATATCGATGGAATTGGAAGAACCCGATTGGCAGTTTGTTCTGCGTCATCACCATAGAGATGACCATCGTGAACGTATTTCCCGCGAAGAAGGTAAGTTCATTGGGCTTATTCAGGCCGACTTGCAAGCTGGTAATTATTCAAACGTTGCCAGCGCATTTGCGAAGCAGGATATTTCTCAATTTAGTCCACGCTTACGTGAGCTTTACGGACAAGTGCTATTGAATGAGAAAAGCTACGCACTTGCCGAAAAAGTGCTGTTAGACGTTATAGACGCTATGCCAAACCTTCCATCGGCGCACAGAAGTTTGAGCATGGCGTATTTAATGACAGATAAATTAGCCAAAGCACGCACTCATTTAACTAAAAGCGTTGAGCTCGGTATTCAAGATGCCCAACTTTTCGGGCAGCTAGCCTATACCAATGTTCAGCTTGGCAAACCTGTCACTGCCATTAGTGCTTATCAAAATGCGTTGATGCTCGAACCTGATAACAAGCAATGGTATCAAGGTTTGCTGTTCGCGCTTATTGAAAGTAATGCACTTGCACAGGCTGAAAGCTTATTAAGCGAAATGTTGGTCGATGATGAAAGCAATCAGCAGCTTTGGCTCCAACGGGGGCAAATAGCGTTAAAGCAGGGTGACATGGTCAAGGCTCTGAGCAGTTTAGAGACGGCGCTTTCTTTGGGCGACCGCTCGCTGTCGAACTTAATTTCAGTGGCGAAATTACACGTATCTGACGGCAGTCCGCGCCGCGCCGCAGCCATACTGGCTACCCACGCGAAGACTTTCATCACCGACAAAGAAGGGGAAGGCTTTGAGGCTTATTCTAAAATAGCGGCTTACTTAGCGGCCAACGAGCAATGGTCTGATTTAAGTAAATTAACACAAGCTGCCGACAACAATGTGAAAAAACTCACGACCTCTCAAGCAGCTACGCTTAATGTACTTAAAGCTCAGTTGGCTATGGGCAAAGGGCAGAGTAAAACGGCAATTTCCCTGTTAACCAAAGCCGTTGCTGACGCCCCTGACAATGGTGAGGCGCTGTTGTCTCTTGCTTCACTCTATCGGCAACAGAATAACGTCGAACGTGCCAAAATGACCTATCTGCGAGCTGAGTCGCTCGCCGACGTTAAACAACGCGCCATGCTCGGGCGTGCGCAAATTGCCATAGATCAGAGTCAGTACCAAGATGCACTTACGCTTCTACGACAGGTTTATAAATCGTACCCATCCCGTTCTGATTTGCTTGGCAACATCCAGTCACTGGAAAACCTAGTCAAGAACACAATATGAAGCGCTGTGTAATTATCTGTTGCTCGCGGCTTTTTTGAGGGCCCTCGTTTCCGCGAAAAGTGAAGTAATCCTTAAAGGTCGTTGAGCAAAAAACACAATAATGAGAATTAATCTCATTTACATTGAAAAGGGTGGAAATATCTGTATTATTTAGCCCGTTGAAATAAATCAATATCACCGAGTAATACAGAGAGTTAGCAACGAAATTATGAGTTTTTCTTTAGGCGGCATCCGCCAATGGCACTGGATGAGTGGCGCAGTCTGTCTGGTCGGGATGATTTTATTCTCGATAACGGGAATTACGCTAAATCACGCTGCAGATATTTCAGCCAACAGAACCGTAACGTCAGCAGAATCAAGTGTACCATCATTGGTTGTTGAACAGTTGGTTTCTCTGGACACAGGTGAAATAGCCATTCCTAGCGAACTCGTCGCGTTTATGCAGTCGCAAGAGGGCATTTTACTACCTTCATCGGTGACGGGAGAGTGGGATGGTATTGAATTTTATGCCGCTTGGCCTGGACCCGGTGCCGACAGTTGGATTGCCTTAGATGCTGAACTTGGCACCGTGACTTATGAAAACGTTGATAGAGGATGGGTATCTTATTTCAATGACCTGCACAAAGGGCGGAATACAGGAAATGCCTGGCGCTGGTTTATCGATATCTTTGCTGTTGCCTGCATTATTTTTAGTGTAACTGGGCTGCAATTATTAATGCGCCACTCGAAAACGCGCGCGTCTACCTGGCCCATTACTATGCTCGGTGTGCTCATCCCGTTTGTCATTATTTTACTGTTTGTGCACTAGCGCGACGCTAGTGCACTTACCTACACAATTTTAAGGAGTGTTTACATGAAAGTGCGAATAGGCGCAGTTATCGCATCGACTTTATTAAGTATGACATTTGCCTCTGGTGCTATTCACGCGGCGAGCCAAGCTAAATTAGACGTGACCTTGCCTCAACTTGATGTGGCTGAATATCACAAACCTTATCTAGCGGTGTGGATTGAAGACAGTAAACGTAAGGCGACTCAGGTCGCAGTATGGTACGACGTTGAAATGCGTGAAGACAAAGGTAAAGAGTGGCTTAAAGATTTACGCCAATGGTGGCGTCGTGGTGGGCGCAGCCTTGATTTGCCGTACGATGGACTTACCAGTGCAACAAAAGGCCCAGGTGATTACAGCCTTGATTCGCAGTTAAATAAAGCGTTAGCAGAACTGCCAGAGGGCGATTACACGCTTCGCGTTGAGGCATCACGAGAAGTAGGCGGAAGAGAAGTACTGTCACTGCCAGTTTCATTACCGCTATCTGCTGCGTCACTACCGGTAGAAGTGAAAGGAAATTCAGAACTTGGGCGTGTAGTACTGCGTCTGGAAGATTAATCTGCTGAGACGCTAATTCAACGCTCACTCAGTAGAGTAACAATAAGAGGACATTATGAAAAAACTATCAGTAAAAGCTTCAGCCATTGCACTAGCAGCAACGCTTGCCGTGTCATTTTCAGCCAGTGCGCATCGGGCGTGGTTACTTCCAAGCTCTACCGTACTATCAGGTGAAGAAGCTTACGTGACGTTTGATGCTGCTATTTCAAATACTATTTTTCACCCTGACCACTTCGCAATGAATGCCAGTAACTTAGTGGTTCAATCGCCAGAAGGTGAAGCCGTAGACGTAGAAAATATGGCACGCGGTAAGTATCGAACTACCTTTGATTTGAAGTTAAATAAAGAAGGTACATACAAACTGACGTCTGCCAGCAACGGTATTCGCGCTTTTTGGCGAGATGAAGAAGGCAAGCGCAAGATGTGGCCCGGCCGTGGTGAAGAATATAAGCTGGAAGAGTTCGCAGCAGCCGTGCCTAAGAAAGCAAAAGATCTTCGTGTAACGCAAAGCTCTCGCCGTGTAGAGACGTTTGTTACTCTTGGTGCGCCATCAAATAAGGTGTTTACGCCTGACAACGTGGGTTTAGAGCTAGTGCCAGTGACTCACCCTAATGATTTATTCGCCACCGAAACTGCAACGTTCAAGCTACTTATTGACGGTGAGCCTGCGGTTGGCGCCGAGGTGGAAGTTGTGCGTGGTGGTATGCGTTATAGAAATGATCAGGAAACGATTAAAGTTACGTCAGACAAAAATGGCCAGATTGAAATTACATGGCCACAAGCCGGAATGTACTTTGTAGAAATAGGCTATGAAGACGATAAAGCGAAAAAGCCTGCAACGTCTCGTAACGGTAGCTACTCAGGTACATTTGAAGTACTTCCGCTGTAATAACCGTGTGTTATTGCGCAGCTAGGGGCGGTAAACGTTCTTTGAATACTAAAAGAGCAACAGCTTCTTAAGTCTCTAGCCATTTCAATACAACGGCATAAAAGTTAAGCACATGACAGAAACACACCGTCTACTCATAGCAATAGTAAGCATTGGCCTGTATATGCTGTGGGTAGCGGTGTTATTTTTTAAACATAGAAAGCAAAACAACTATGCGGTATCAGGCGAGGAGACCCTTGTCGTATACGCAAGTCAAACCGGTACGGCTGAAAAAATTGCCCGCGCGAAGGCCGCGGCGCTATCACAGCAAGAGCAAACGTCGGTAGTGTCTATGGCATCTTTGAAACTCAACACGTTAAGTAGTGTGTCGAAAGTCATTTTTGTTGTGAGTACCTACGGTGAAGGAGAGCCTCCTGATGCGGGTAGAGCCTTTAGTAAAGCGCTTAAAAAGGCGTCGTCGAATCAATCTGACTACCTGTCCCATTTGTCTTTTGAAGTGGTGGGGTTAGGCGATAAGCAATACGCCGCGTTTTGCCAATTCGCAGTCACTCTGTTCGATAATATCAGTGCACTAGGTGCACGTGCGCTTTCTCCGCTAACGACATTAGATTCAGGGAAAGGTGAGCATTTGTCTTTGCTTGGTTCATTGCCACAGGATGAGCAGCATCCCACCCATGCTTTCACACTGAAAAATCGGGTTCAATTAAATGAAGTAAGTCTAGCTTCTGGCGAGACTTCAAACGAACCCGCCAACCACTCTGAGAGCAAACCTTCAAACCCAGCGTCGCCAGGCTTGTTCGGCTTGTCTTTGAGCGTTGACCATTTAAATCATACACAAGAATTACATGAACAATGGGAAGCGGGTGACGTGTTGGAAGTACTCATTCCTCAGCAAGGGCAGTCACCGATCGTAAGCCGAAGCTACACCATTGCGTCGGTACCACAAGAGCACGATGTAAAGCTTGTAGTTCGACAGCTGGTTAAAGACAACGGCCAACTTGGGCTAGGTTCTGGATTACTTACCCGTTCTTTACCTTTATCTCGGTCAGTACAGGCCTACATTCGTAAAAATACCAGCGCAATTATTACTAGTACTCAGTGCCCATTGTTATTAATTGCTGCGGGTAGCGGCATTGCGGGGGTACGCGCTCAGCTTGCAAAACGCGCATTGCTTGAGAACGCTGGGCCAGTTTGGATATTTTATGGTGAGCGTCATCCCACGCAAGATGACGTGCTAGATAAAACGCTATCGCCTTTCCACAATAGTGACTGTATTTTTAAAAAGTCAGTTATTTTCTCCCGACTTGAAAACGGTGGCTATGTTCAACAGCGCCTCGTTGAGCAGCGAGATGAAGTCAAATCCTTCTTAGGCGACACGGGACAAGTATATGTATGTGGGCATTTTGAAGGAATGGGTCAAGGCGTAGACATGGCTTTGCAATCCATACTCGAAGCGCAAGCCTACAATGCGTTAGCTGACGAAGGACGTTATCACCGCGACCTTTACTAATGTGTAGAACAACCAGTAATTAATGTCTGCCTTACGCTTTCCTGTTTCACCGCTGAACCATCGCTAATAAACCTCAAAAGCCTTACAGCTAAATCTCAAACTTTGAGTTAGACTTTAGTCTAATGTGCCAGGCCCTTGCCTTGTCGCATGTTTAAATATGCACAGCAGTACACTGGGCATACCTTAAATAGGTGTTTTCTTATTCAGGTATGACCTTTCGGCACCGGTAATTGGTGTAATGTTTGAACTGAAAATAAGAAAATCAATCGGCTAGGTGCTCATTGATAAAAAATTAGGACGACAGTATGCAGTCTATTGCCATTGTTATACTGGGCATCATCGGAATGTTGCTCGGTTGGTTCGTATATTCGAAGTTTATTGCGAGCCGCATTTTTAAGTTGGATGATAGTTTTGTAACACCAGCCCATACCATGCAAGATGGAGTGGATTTTGTACCCACCAATAAAGTAGTGTTATGGGGTCACCATTTTACCTCGGTAGCAGGTGCAGCGCCCATAGTAGGTCCAGCTATTGCTGTCTATTGGGGCTGGGTTCCCGCTGTTCTGTGGGTTGTATTTGGAACAATTTTGTTTGCTGGTGTGCACGATATGGGCGCCTTGTGGGCCAGCGCACGTCACAAAGGGAAATCCATGGGCGCGCTCTCTGAGAGCGTTATAGGTAAACGGTCTCGCTCTCTTTTCATGATAGTGATCTTCCTTGTACTCTTAATGGTTAATGCCGTTTTCGGCGTGGTTATCGCTAATTCCTTTGTTTCCCAACCTAATGCGGTTTTCCCTGCGTGGATGGCGATTGCCGTTGCATTAGTTATTGGTCAGCTACTAAAGCGTAACTTCAGCCTTATTCCTTTGTGTCTTGTCGGCATTATCGTGCTTTACGCATCGGTATATGCAGGCAGTTATATTCCTCTGAGTCTACCGGAAACCATGTTTGGTTTAGCCGATAAAGCTAATTGGATCATTATTCTCTTTGTTTACGCCGCTATTGCTTCCCTACTGCCAGTTTGGATGTTGCTTCAGCCGCGTGACTTCATCAACGGCATGCAGCTATTAGTGGGCCTATTTTTGCTTTACGGTGCGGTATTCTTTGCTATGCCAGACATCACTGCGCCAGCGTTTAACACGCAAACGGCGGTAGATTCACCAAGCCTGATTCCATTGCTGTTCGTTACCATTGCATGTGGTGCGGTTTCTGGCTTCCACGGCATAGTGTCATCAGGTACTAGTTCCAAGCAGCTTGATAAAGAAACAGACGCACGCTTCGTAGGTTACCTTGGCGCCGTGGGCGAAGGTTCACTTGCGCTTATTACTATTGTCGCGGTTAGCGGTGTAGCGTTCGCTGCGTCACCTGAAGAATGGCACGAAGTCTATAGCCACTTAGGCGCTGGAAGTGTCGGTGCATTTATCACAGGTGGTGCGAACTTAATTCAGCAGGGCTGGGGGCTGCCAGTAGACTTTTCTTCAACGATCCTTGCTGTAATGGTTGTTCTATTTGCAGGCACTACTATGGATTCAGGTGTACGCTTACAGCGGTACATCATACAAGAATGGGGTGATATTTATTCTATTGGTGCACTGAAAAATGGCGTAGTTGCGACGTTTGTAGCCGTTGGATGTTGCCTATTGCTGGCCTTCGGCGCAGGTGGTGCGTCAGGCAGTGGCGGTATGATTATTTGGCCTTTATTTGGCTCTACTAACCAGATACTAGCTAGTTTAACCCTGTTAGTAATCTCGGTGATGCTGATTAAATTAGGCCGACCAGCGAAATATACGCTCATTCCAATGGTGTTTGTACTTATCATGGCTTTCTTTGCTGGCCTGATAAAGCTTAAAGAGTACTACGTAGAAGGAAACTATCTGTTGGTCTTCTTAGACGCAGTAGTGCTGGTGGTTTCAGTACTCGTAATGCTCGAAGCTTTCTCTGTGGTGTCTAAGCTTAAAAAAGAGAAGCAACATAAGGTTACACAAGAATAAGCAGCTTAATGATTAACTGAACAATTATCCGATTTTTCATGGTTGACCTCTGAGTTTAAAAAGCACACTCACGAGACAGTCAACATTCGGCCAGTACATTTGTACTGGCCATTTTTATGCCTCTACAATCAACCTAATCAGTTTTGTTGATTTTCTGTCACACCTTATATCTGTTACTATCTATAGTGTTCAAGACAACGTGACTTTGTCTGCAAGCAGTGTATGCCTATGAGCATTGAAGCTTAAGGCAAGGTTACAAGAGAGGCTATGTGTCAGATATCATTTTACTAGGGCAAAACTTTATAGCGCTATTCATGGAATCAGCGCCATGGCTGCTATTGGGTTTACTGGTCGCAGGAGTGATGCATGAGCTAGTGCCTGTATCTTTTTTAGAAAAGCATATGGGTAGCGCATCATTTGGCTCTATTAGCAAAGCTGCTATTATCGGCGCGCCTTTACCACTTTGTTCATGTGGCGTTATTCCGGCAGCACTTGGTTTGCGCCGAAGCGGCGCATCCAAGTCTTCAACGATATCTTTTCTAGTGTCTACACCGGAGACGGGGGTGGATAGTGTGTCAGTTTCTTACGCATTGTTGGGGCCTTTGTACGCTATAGTTAGGCCTGTTTCAGCGGTGGTGAGTGCAATCTACGCAGGTTTGATGGTACGCTTTTTTGCGGAGCGCAGCGAGCTAGCAGTGCAGAGTGAACCTGTACCTGCTTCAGCCACTTCATCGTGTTGCAGCACTAAAGCAGAGCCTGCTAAGAAACCAGAAAATAAGACCCAATGCTGTGACAGCGAGTCTGTCCATCAGCACGATCACCGTGCTGGCCAGCATGATCATAATCTACCGCGCAAATCATCTCAGGTGGCTAAGGTATTGTCTTATGCAAGTGGCAAGCTGCTAGAAGATATTGTGGTGTGGCTACTTATTGGTTTAGCCCTCGCCGCCGCCATTAAAACTTGGGTGCCCACCGATTTTCTTACCCAGTGGGGAGATGGTGTGGTCGCTATGCTTGTTATGGCACTTATTGGTATTCCTATGTACATATGCGCTACCGCGTCTACACCGCTTGCGGTTGGCTTTTTGGCTGCAGGGTTATCTCCTGGTGCCGTGCTTGTGTTTTTGATGGCAGGCCCTGCCACTAACGTGTCTACTATGGGCATGATTAAACAAGAAATGGGTACGCGAACTCTTGCGCTTTATTTGTTCAGCGTTATCTCGGCAAGCATAGGCTTTGGTTACGCACTAAACTACCTAGTGTCCTCGTTTTCTCTATCTTCGATGATCAAAACAGCCAGCCACGTTCATGAGCACGGCGCAGATGTTCAAATAATCTATGGTTTATGTGCAATTTTGCTGGCGGGATTGATGTTAAGGCTGGGTGTGAAAAAGCTTCAGCAATATCGCCATAATCACGAACAGCACTCGGCATGCTGTGGTTAGGTTTAACGCTGCAGTTGCTTCTCCTCATTCAAGCGCTCGAATGTTATTTACAGAGCGCTTGTATATCCCGCTCTATTATCCATAATAGTCGCTCAACTTCTTTAAATTAAAACGCGTTTAAACCTACAGGGACGCTTGGAATAATTACATGCTTTTACTTATTGTGTACGTCTTCATTGCACTGGGCTTTTCTTTTTTGTGCTCAATCGCAGAGGCTGTAATTCTGAGCGTTTCGTCAGCGTATATCTCGGTATTGGAAAAAGACGGCAAAGCCAGCGGTGCATTACTTCGTAAACAAACCGATAATATTAATACTCCGCTATCTGCTATTTTAACGCTGAACACCATTGCCCATACCATGGGGGCTGCCGGCGCAGGTGCGCAAGCAGCGGCCGTATTCGGCGACGCCTATTTAGGTGTTATTTCAGCTGTCCTTACTCTGCTTATTCTAATTTTTTCAGAAATAATTCCAAAGACACTTGGCGCTACTTATTGGCGAACACTTGCGCCCGTAACAGCGTACTTTCTCAAATACCTTTCAATTGTGCTTATGCCGTTCGTTAAAATGTCTGAGCTCATGACTAAAGGGTTTAAGGAAGACAGCCCACTTCGCGGATTGAGCCGCAGCGAGCTTCACGCTATGGCTGAACTGTCAGGGCAGGAAGGGCAGTTAGCTAATCATGAAGCGGCGTTTCTGCAGAGCTTATTAAGCTTGCACGAGCTTAGAGTTAAAGATGCTATTACCCACCGAACGGCGCTATTTAAAGTATCAGAGTCGATGACGGTGGAAGCGTTTTTCCATAAACACGCCAATATTGAGTTTTCACGTATACCTGTATTTGAAGATAGTGACTCAGAGAACATTACTGGCTACGTAATGCGCTCTGACTTGTTGGTCGCGCAGGCGAGAGGTAACACTGATAAGCCGCTTTCTGAATACGCCAAAGACTTGGTCACAGTATTAAACACCATGCCTTTATCGGTAACTTTTGAGCACTTCATTAATAAGCATGTACACATGTTGTTGGTAGTAGATGAGTACGGTGGCTTAGAAGGCGTTTTAACCTTAGAAGATTTGCTTGAACGCTTATTGGGCGTAGATATTGTAGACGAAAAAGATACAACAGTGAGTATGCGTCGGTTAGCGAAGATGATGACAAAGCGTAAGGAGCAGATGATGATTAAAAATGTTCCCGATGCGTCACTTGAAAAATCATCGAGGAAAAAATAACCTATATTGCAACAAAGGCCTGAACCGTTATTAAGGATGATAGTGATGTTTAAAGCGATATTGAAAAAAGCTAAACGACGTGAAGCCCCACCATTGCTCCTACCCATGTACAAGTATAGGACTGAGCAAAAACCGCTCGCCTTTATGGTAGCTGTTTTACTCACTTCTGGTTATATGGCTGGCGCAACTGCACAAGAGTTGAGCATTCCCTGTGATGAAGTTGAAGAGAAAGCATTAGCAAAAGCCAAGACTAACGAAGTGGAGCGGATAAGTGCATTTAAACCCGCGACCCCGTTAGAGCGCGTTGACCCTAGATATCCTTCTTCTGCAGCGAGAAAAGGCCGTGAAGGCTGGGTTAGGCTGAGCTATGTTATTGATGAAGAAGGCAGGGTGAAAGACCCTGTAGTAGAAGATTTCTTCGGAAGCCCCTCTTTCAAGCGCAGTGCACTATCAGCCGTTAAGAAGTGGCAGTATGATCCAGCAATAAAAGACGGCGAACCTACACAACAGTGTCATCAAGCTGTTCAAATGGATTTCGCATTAGTCGGAAAAACGGGCGCAACTCGTAAATTTATTAAAGCTTATAAAAACGTAGATGAAATATTTAACGCCGGAGACGTAGAGGCGGCAGATGAAGCTCTTAAAGAGCTATTAAGCTGGGATACGTTAAATCGGTACGAGAATGCGTGGTTACTCAACTTGGAGTCACAGATTGCAGGTGCTAAAGGTGACATCGAAAGAGAAGCGACAAGCTTAACGCGGTTGCTTGCTAGCAATGGACAAAAGCGCCTTGACAATGCGGTGTTCGATGACGACTACGTGGCTTACGTGCTTCAAAGAAAAATCCTTCTAGATACGCAGCGGGGGTATTTTGCAGATGCCTTAAAGTCTTATAGCAGGCTTCAAGAAATGGATGAACAACAAAAGCGTATCGAAGAAACTGCCGCCGTAATAAATCAGATTGAAACATTCATTGCGTCTGAAAAGAATCTTCAGGTACCTGTGGACATGGGAGATAACGGACGTTGGTTCCACACGCTGGTGAGAAACAAGTTTGCTTTTAATAACATACAAGGCGAACTTGATACTGTGGAAGTTCGCTGTGACTCCCACCGAGAAAAGTTCACCGTAGCCGAAGCTCATGTTTGGCACATCCCACAAAGCTGGGGGCAATGTCAGGTTATGGTTAAAGGAGACAGTGAGACGAAATTTGACTTAATCGAGGTTGCCGAAAGTTAGATTTCGCCAGACTGAGCTTTAAAAAGCTATAGTTCAGAGTGTTGCGGTTAACGCCACTTGAAAAAGGTGTTCTGTGAAATTCTCACTAGGCCGAAAAAAGCGCAAATTTTCTTGCTCACCTGAGTTTAATTGCCATTCTGTCGTTACTGAAAAGCGAGAGGTAATGTCGTACTTTACGCTAATTGTATAGGCGTTACCTCGACTACCATTTGGGTCGTACATTGTGTTGTCATTATCACTCACGCGATACCAGTCTATGCGTGCTGCCGCGGTTAAGTTTTTTAGTCCCACCGCATTCAAATCTAAGGCAGCGGCAACATAAGCGCTCGCAAAGCCATTATCGACAATATTTTCGCCCATTAAGGTGTCGCCATACAAAAATTGAGAAAACAGCGTTAATTCGGGGCGGGGTAGATAGCGCAGTGTTAACGAATGAAAGCGTGTATGCCATGCGTAGATGCGGTCGGGGTCGACTGCATTTGCGTCTGCGTTATTATCGTAATAGTAATAGCGCATTTCAGCGCTGCGCTTGTACGCCAAATGCGCTCCGAAGTAATAGCCAAAGCGATTGTCTATTTCCCTAAAAGGTTCGGTCCATGCAGGGGCATTTAGTTTATCTTCATCGATTACACCCGGAATGGGCAGGAAATTCACCCTATCGTTGTAAAGTGACTGTCTATCGTGAAGTGCAAAGCCGCGCCAAGAGAGTAGTGTTCCAGTGCTATCGTTACCTTTAAAAACGCTGCCCAATACTTTCCACGACCAGTTGCTTCGTACTTGTCTGCCATTTTGCCGAAAACTCATCTCAAGCCCACCTGTTCTTAGTTCTTCACCTATCCAGCTGTTTATGGCTGAGTTAGTGAGGAAGTGAGGTGATAGCCAAGCAATGTCTGTATTTTCAGCTGAAATAGCAGGATAAAATGCACCTACTTTTACTTCTGGTTTTATAGATGAGGCGCTAAGTGGCCGATATTTTAAATAGAGCTGAGAAAAGTTGAGTCGTTCCTCACCGTCACTGTAAGCGTTTAAAACACCAGATAATGTCCAATCGTCAAACAGACGCTGGTTGGTTGAGATAACTGCTTGAGAAAGGTGTAAGCCATCACCTTCGAATCGCTGGTGGTTTTGGCCAAAGTCTTGAAAACTTTGTGTGTTTTCTTTCAGCGCCCAGGTTCCGCGCAACAAAAAGTCTGTTTCTGCGTAGCTTGCGATAGAGAAAACTAACGACAATAAGGCTAATGATTGAGTGACAAACCGCATCAATAGTCGCCGAAACCAGAATCGAATCCGTCATCCTTAATTATGTTTGTATTAAGTGCCCATGTTACTTGAGTATCGGCAGACAAAGAAATGGACTGTGCAGGGAGCGCTTTTTCACCTTCCACTTGCGGGTGCCAAAAACGGACGGTGTACTCACCATGAGGAAGTGAAATTGAAGACTGCCCCTCATTATCAGTTTTACCAAAATAAGGAGAGTCTGAGACTACAATGTAGCCCAGCATCCAATCATGAATATTACAGCCAATATCCACAATACCTGCATTTTCAAAGCGTAAAGGCTCTGCCGTAAACTCTTTATAGAGCTTTAGTTCGAATTGTTTCGTAGGTGAAAATGAATAGACGTGGTGAAACAAATTATCCGCATTAGGGAAAGTCACTTCAGTACCCGCTTTTACCACAAGCACGTGAGGTTCAAACTGTTTATCTATTTGATTCATTACGGCTGGTTTTTGGTGTGGCATTTGATGCTCATCCACCTCAAACTGGGGCTCAAATAGAAATACGCCGTTAACGACAGGCTCACCATCGCTATCATTCAGTGTGATAGAAAAGCTAGCGGTTTCGCCGTTTTGTCCTAAGGCCATACTTGAACAAGCCATAAAAAGAAGGGCGGTAAAAAGTGTTTTATATTTCATTCAAGTACCACAGCACAAAGCATAAAAAGAAAGCGTCAGTTGAATATACCAGTCCGTATAGATAATTACCCACTCAGCGAGAGTTAAAATGTTCGTAATCGCGGCGTGTTACCGCAGGTATAGTGGCTCTACATCAAGGTGACACAACAAAGAGTACGGACATTTTAAACTCGCCCTTCGGGAAGGTCTGGCAAGCTTCCTAGCTTCATTCTGGGAATTTGAAAGGGAGCAGCCATTCCTGCATTCCCACGCTTCGCTAGGAAACTTGCCAGCGCCTTCTGAGTGGGCACTTATCTATGCGGATTGGTATTAGTCATAGAATAAACCCAGTAATATACAACTGCGTTACACCTTTAGTATAGGACCCTATCGACTGAGACTTTATTTCGTTTTCAAGAAAGCTTCGCGCTAATGCTTGTGACAAATTGTACTTGTGTCAGATTATGCTTGAGTTTAATCGCAATTAAAGCTGAGAAAACTTTCTTACCAAGTTATGGTAAACATGATGAAGTCCATCAAGCTGCTCTCGCTCTGCGGTGCCCGCGTTAACCAGTGACTGTATACTTTGGTCAAGCTGGAAAAGGGTTTCACGCATTTGCTGGTCACTCACCATACTTTGCAGCCAGGTGATAGCGGCAATGCGCTCGCCTTTAGTGACAGGCGTCACCTTGTGTAGACTTGAAGATGGATAGAGTATGGCGCTTCCGGCATCGCATTTAACTTTTTGCTCGCCAAATCCTGTCTGAATAACAAGTTCACCGCCTTCGTAGTCACCTTTATCTGTAAGAAAAATCGTCATCGACATATCGCTGCGTAAGACATCGGGCGTATTAGGGATACGCATGATGGCGGCGTCTACGTGATAGCCATAGGTTTGCGATTCGCTGTAGCGATTAAAGCAAGGTGGAAAAATACGTTGGGGTAGGGCAGCAGAGATAACTTTGGGGTGGTTACCTAATTTGCCCAGCAATTGGTTAGCAAGCTGCTGAACACGTTTGTCCTGTGCATCTGCCTGACCATTATTTTTGACGCCTGCAGCCATGCCCATCGCCGTATTTTTACCGTCAACAAAGGGCACATCGTTAAGCTGCTGACGAAACTGCGCAACTTCATTTTTCGTCAATAAGTCATCAATAATAATCATGTTTTCAACGCTTTTGAGAGTGTTTTTAATATAAAAAGACCTAGGCAGTTGCCCGCCTAGGTCATGCTAGCATTAAAATTCGTAGCTAACGGTACCTGTAATGTTGCGACCATCACCGATATACATGAAGGCGCCAGAACGGTAGGCTGCCGTCCAGTATTCTTCGTCAAACAAGTTACCTATGTTAACACGGAAAGTCAGTGACTCTGAGTGATAGTAATTAGCGAATAGGTTAACCACCTGATAGTCAGGAACTACGATAGAGTACTCACCGGTTTCGGCGCTATAGCCCGCTGCAGTATCTGGTTGACCGCCATACATTTCTGACTGGTAGCTGTAGTCTCCACCAAAGGCAAACTTCTCATTAGGCTGGTAGCGCATTTGAATGTAGAAGCTTTCGTCTGCGAAGTTACTTAGCGCAAGGCCGATATTATCTTCGCTGTAAGACTCAAGAATTTCTGAATCCATAAATGCAGCAGACGCCTGAATGCTAAGCTTATCAGTGATATCACCGCTTAAGCCGAACTCAATACCTTCTACACGGTTTTCACCTGTGTTTAATGTACCTAGTGTTGAGTAAGCGTCGCCTACACTCTCGTGTACGTCGCTCTTAGTGATACGGAATAGCGCGGCATTTGCTACAAGCTTTTCATTGAATAGTGACCACTTAGTACCTAACTCAATGTTTTCAACCTGCTCTGGGTTAGCTTGAGACGCTTGCTCTGGCGTACCACAAATACCGCCATAACCACAGTTAGCACCTAGATCTGATTCACCGCCGTTTATGTTGGTTGCCGTGCTATACGAAGCGTAGATGTTACCGTTCTCGGTCACATCATAAACTAGCCCTAAATGACCGTTGTATAGTTCATCCGAGAACTCGTAAAGGTCGCTAGAGGTTTGGTTGCTATAGTCATAGCTGTCTACACGAAGACCGGCGAAAACATTAAAGTTATCGGTCAGCTCAAAGGTGTCCATAACGTATAGTGAGTATGTTTCAATGTCGAATAGGGCATCAGCATCTCCACGGGTATAAGCTTTACCCATTAGCGAGTTAATGTTATCGACCATGTTACCTTCACCATCTAGTAAGCAATAGCTTTCAGATACACCGCGACGACCGCTGGTTAAACAGTTTGATGGATTAGTGTAGTCCATATTGAACACGCCGTTGTCTACCGACTCATCTGTATATTCAAAACCGAATACAAAGCGGTGATCAACGCCTGCGAAAGCCGTATCCCAGAATAAGTTAAACTGGGTAGTTACATAGTCAACTTCCTGCCAACCTTGGTGGTTGCTTAGCGATAGGGTGTAAGCACCTGGCGCAGTAGGGTCGGTTGCGTCACGGTTTGTGCCTCGCATCCCTGTGGTAATATATTCGTTTTCCGTTTTACCTACACGGGTAGCGTTATAAAAACGCACGTTATCGCTAATATCATACTCAGTACGCAAGGTGAATGTGGTTACTTCCGAGTCTTGGAAGTCTTCATCTTGTGCGTACACAGGAATATCTTCAAGCGGGTAGCCTGCATCACGATCGTAATAGCTACCTAAGTCAGGAATGTCTTCTGCATTGAGGTAATACAAGTCGCCAGTGAACGACAAGCGGTCAGTAGGCTGATTCACATAAGAAAGCTGCACACCTTCACGATCGCGCTCAATACCCTCACGTCCAGGTTTATCTTCAGAAGAATAAAGGCCATTTAAGCGCACAGCGCTGGTTTCAGTCAGCGTTTTGTTTAAATCAACGGTTACTCGCTTGTGCTCGTCGGTACCTACTGCGGCATCAATACGGCCGAAGTTATAAGCGGTAGACGCTTTTTTGGTGATAGAGTTAACCGCACCACCTGAAGAGCCACGGCCTGCAAAGGTAGAGCTAGGACCTTTGGTAATTTCAACGCGTTCGGTAGCGAAGCTTTCACGGGTTGTCATACCTGGGTCGCGAAGCCCATCAACGAATACGTCGCTACGTGCTTCATGACCACGAATTATATAGCGGTCACCAAAAGCATTACCATTCTCACCCGTACCTAAAGTTACACCTGCCTGTGCTTGCAAGATATCTCTAAGATCTGTTCTTCCGCTTTCTTGAATTTGGTCTTGAGTAAGAACGCTAATGGTTTGTGGTGTATCAACAAGGTCTGCTAAGCGACGAGGATCGCCAGATTTATTGTAGCGGTAGATAGATTGCTGTACGCCGTGGATTTTAATCAGTTCTATTGCTTCGTCAGTTATAGCCTCACATTCTGCTGAAGTAGTGCCATTACAGGTTTCTACTTCTTCCTGCGCCATTACTGCACCACTACCAAATGCCAGTGCAGCGGCAATAGTCTGTGCGCCCATAGTTAACTTAGTGTTTTTCATCCTGTTTCCCTTGAGTGTGTGTAAGGAGGACGAAGTCTATGAAATATGTAAAGCAATGTAAATATAAATGATAAACATTCTCATTTGATATATTTAAAAGAGTTTTTAGTAACGCTTAATTTAAATATTCCTTATGTTTCTGTTAGTTGTTTTTGTGAGATAGCTTGCCACTTAACAAAAAGGACGTCTCATGAGGAGAGACTTTTGCTTTGCTATTAGATTCTCCGACTATTTATAACAAGTAACTTTGCCAAAAATGGCTTATATCAGAATTAAAGCGGCAGAGTAACGGTAACGATGACACCCGTGCCATCTCCTCTGTCATTTAATAAGAGCTGACCTTTATGAAAAATGGCTATCATGTTTGCGATATAAAGTCCTAGCCCTAAATGAGGAGAGTGAGTAGCGTTTTGCACGTCATTTTCTTTTCTTACCGATACCATGGATTGGGTAAGCTGACTCTTCATTCCTTTGGGAAGTAAAGGCCCAGGGTTACTCACCGACAACCGCACGGATTTGTCCTGCTTTTCTAGTTTGACGATGATTTCATCATTGTCTTTGCTGAAGTCCACAGCGTTTGACACGATTTTATCGAAAAGCTGGGCAATAAGTTCGGGTGACCCCTTAATAAGCAAACTATTGTCAGTGGAAATAAAGGTCCATTTTCTTTGCGCATAAGCGTGCTGATAGCCCTGAACACATCCGTCAATCACCTTGATAATATTAAAGGTTTCTAAGTCTTCCTGCTCAATCGCTTGCTCTAATCGCGTAGCCTCGCTCATACTGTTTAATATGGTACTTAGACGATTTACGCCCGATTGAGCTCTTTCTACAAACACCGCTTGTTGGTCAGCATCATTAACGTGAGAAAGCATATCTAACGATGACTTCACCACAGCGATAGGTGTTCTTAGCTCATGTGACAAACGAGAGGCCATGTTCTCTAGATAAGAGTTGTATTGCTGTAAGCGTGAAAGGACGTCAGCAAATGAACGGGATAAATCGCCAATTTCATCACGTTGGTTAGATACCGGCAGTGTGCCAATAATTTTACCATTGTCATCAATAACAGCTTCGGTGTTATCACGAAGGGACCGAATACGATTTGAAATTCGCGTAGCAAATAGCAGTAGCCCTAATGTACCTATGGTCATTACTGCTAAAATAACGTGGAAAAGTTGCTCTAGGGCTCGGTTTCGCAATGTGCGAATGCCATTAGTAGTTTGTTCTACAATTACCGCCCCCATCACATTGCCTTCAATAAAAATAGGGTAGGCAGCAGAAAGTACAATGGCTTTGTTATCGGGTGACAAGCGCCACAATGATTCAGGCTGACCATTTAACGCCGTACCTAAATCCTGCCCCACCAGTGCATAGGCATCGTCTAACTCATCGATAAAGTCGGCAGGTGGGCGCGTGAGAATTTGGTAGTAAAGTGGAAGTAACCACTCACTTTCTATCCAATGCCAAACCGCATTAGATGGGGCTTCTTTTTCATCGACTTTAATGCCTGTAGCCGATTGAATATCACCAGCGCGAGCGAGCACGCGTTTGTGCTTGTCCACAACCCACACCCTTGAGTCGGCATATTTCAAGCCTGCCAAAATACGCTCAATTTCAGGGGAGGGTGTTATGACAGTACCCAGTTCGGCGAGTACTTTTGTATTTGCCGTGCCAAGCGCGTATTGCTTCAACCTGCTGTTCTCATCATCAACATCGACGAGTGAAAATGCTAAGCCGCCTGTCGTCATAGACAGCGGGAAGCGCAGTTCAACATTGTAGCCATTGGCGGTTTCCTGCCAGCGACCTTGAATTGAGAGGGCGTTCTCTATTGCCCGCGTTGTAGACGTGTTGCTCGCAAGTTTGTACGCGTTTACCCAGCCACTTTCATAAGGCGCAACAACGTATCTTGCTAGTTCGCCCTCTGGGGTTTCCATGCCGATAAGTAAATGGTCGCCCGTTTCTACGCTTAAGCTATTGGGTTGCCGCCATAACAGCGCGTCATCGCTCACTTCAAACATGGCATACAGAAATTGTCCGTAGCGTCCCACCATATGTTTAAATGACAAGCTAGTGGGTTCGCCAGCAAAGCCGTTGTAATACTCAATGACTTCATTACTGCCATACTCGCTCATTAATTCGCTAACTTGCTGCCAGTCATTAAGTTCGCCATCTAGCTGAATAGGATAAGGAATAGGCGGCGCGTAAAGGTCTGTACCGGGGCGTACGTCTTGAAGATAAGCTGATTGACTATCAAATAAAGCGGGTCGTTCGTGAAGAGCAGTGGCAACGGCTCGCGCCGTACCTATCATGGTTTGCTCTTGACCATTTCTAAGGTACTGCTCAAGCTCCCACACGTAGTTATAGCCCAAGTAGGGAATGGTAAATAGGAACAACGACAGCACCATAAGCTGAAGGCGGATAGAAAAGCGAAATCCCATGTGTGTAGTCGGTTGCCTCTATTTTTTACTGATGATACACAGCGTTAAACCCACGTACTTTAAAGCTGCCAGCGATACCCCATACCGTACACGGTATCGATATGATCAAAGTTTGCGTCAAGCTGCACAAATTTCTTGCGCATACGTTTTATGTGAGACGTAATGGTGGTGTCGTCGACTACCATTCTCGACTCATCCATAAGCTGTTGACGGCTTTTCACGTGACCTGGCCGTTTGATGAGTGCGTGCAGCATCCAAAATTCTGTTACCGTCAGTAAAACAGGTTGATTTTGCCAGCTTACCGTCATTCTCGATACATCTACTTTTAAGTCACCTACTTTTAGCTCATCTTTTTGCTCTGTGGGAGCAGCAAGCAAATCTGTACGTCTAAACAGTGCGGCAATTCGGGCTAGCAGGTGGGCCATGCTGATATCTTTAGTTAGATAATCATCAGCGCCCATTCTAAGGCCACTAATAGTATCGACATCGTTATCCCGCGCAGTAAAAAAGATAATGGGAAGGGTTTGAGAAAGGCCTCGCAGTTGCTGGCACAGCATAAAGCCACCTTCAATTTCATCTTTCAAACCAATATCGATAATGGCTAAGTCGGGTAGGGTGTGGTTAAACGCTTCGGCCGCAGATGGTCTGTCTTCATAGGCATTTACGCTATATCCCTGCGCTTTAAGCGCCATAATGTAGTTTTCGCGAATGGCCGCGTCATCTTCCACTAATGCAATTGTCTTTGGCATACATTAACCCACAATTATAATTCTAATAGAACGCACACTATACCTATGAACAAAAGCTATTGCCTAAGTTCGACATAAAATCCTCAAACTTGCCTCATTTGCGCCATATTTGAGAAGCGTTGAGCGAAATTTTTATAAATAGAGCATTCTGCAACGCGAGCTTCTATCTGGCTTAGCGTTCTATTGTACTGTCTGTGTGGACTGGTATTAAACCGTCATTACATTTCCACAATTAGGCGCCTTTTCTGCCATTTGTACCGTGTTAAATAAATATTGTCTGTCGAACACAGTGCGCATCGCTTCAAAACAGGCTTCTATACCTAGTCTGTTTTAGCAAGTGCAATGTGGTTAAAGCAGACTGTGCTGTTGACGTCTCTTTTATTCTCAAGAGAGTGACAAACAGCACCGTGGAAGCGGTAAGGCTGAACTTCCATGCAGACTGGTATAAAGCTACCCTTTGCGCTGCGTGCTCCCCCAACGGTACGCAGCGCTTTTTTATTAGGGTTGAAAAAGGTCTTTTCGCACTCATTTTCTAACTGTTTAAAGCAACCACTAAACGCGAGTGTATTCATTTAATAGCATGAACTAGGTTACACTTCGTTGACTATATATTGTTAGCGACAGATAACGACATCTCACTAAAGTTGGTTAGGGCGTACTGACCTTTGGCTTTTATCAAAGGTCAGTATGTCTTAGTAGTCACACTCTCACTACGGGCAAATCATGAAAGCGTTGGACATTAAAGGGTTAACCAAAACCTACAAAGGTGGCGTACAGGCACTAAAAGGCGTCGACCTTACAGTACAAGAAGGAGACTTCTTTGCATTACTTGGCCCAAATGGGGCAGGAAAATCGACCACCATTGGCATTATAAGCTCACTTGTTAATCAAACTAACGGCAGCGTTTCGGTGTTTGGTTATGATCTCACCACGCAAAAAGAACAAGCTAAAGCCTGCATTGGTCTGGTACCACAAGAGTTCAACTTCAATCAGTTTGAGACCGTGCTGCAAATTGTGCTTAACCAAGCTGGGTACTATGGCGTACCGCGCAGTGTTGCGAAAGAGCGCGCTAAAAAATACCTTGCTCAGCTCGATCTATGGGAAAAACGCGATGCCCGCGCCCGTGAGTTATCAGGTGGTATGAAACGCCGCTTAATGATTGCTCGTGCGTTAATGCATGAACCAAAGCTGCTTATTCTAGATGAACCAACTGCAGGCGTAGATATTGAAATTCGGCGCTCTATGTGGGGCTTCTTAGAAGAGATAAACCGTCAGGGGATTACCATTATCCTCACTACTCACTACCTTGAAGAAGCAGAGATGCTGTGCCGCAATATCGCCATTATAAATAAGGGCACCATTGTGGAGAACACCAGTATGAAGGCGCTGCTGTCTAAGCTTAATGTAGAAACCTTTGTGTTAGATATCAAAATCCCAGATGGCATGACGACAACAGATGACCTATTAACAGGCTTTGAACACCGTTTGATTGACGACCATACCCTTGAAGTTGACGTAGAGAAGACCGAAGGACTAAACCCTGTTTTCACCCAGCTAAGTGAAAAGGGCGTTCAAGTAATGAGCATGCGCAACAAATCTAATCGCCTTGAAGAATTGTTTGTGCGTTTAGTTGAATCAGCTAAACAAGCTAGCTAAGCCCACAGCAGGAAAAGGTGAAGAACATGAAAACTGAAAGTACACAAATGAACACAGAAGAAAACGTGGGTTGGTTTAAGCAAAACTATGTGGCGCTAACCACTATTTGGATAAAAGAATGCACGCGCTTTTTGCGCATATGGGTACAAACCCTGGTGCCACCGGCTATTACTATGAGCCTGTATTTCGTTATATTCGGTAGCCTTATCGGTAACCGTATTGGCGAAATGGGGGGCTTTACCTACATGGAGTTTATTGTGCCAGGTCTTATTATGATGTCGGTGATCACAAACTCTTACGCCAATGTGTCATCTTCATTTTTTAGCGCAAAGTTCCAGCGCAATATTGAAGAGCTATTGGTATCACCGGTACCTACCTCAGTCATTATTCTTGGATATGTTGGCGGGGGCGTGGCTCGCGCTATTCTTATTGGCATTATTGTTACCTTGGTATCGCTATTTTTCGTTGATGTACAAATACATCATTTAGGCATTATAGCGCTGACGTTATTACTTACTTCTACCTTGTTTGCCACTGCGGGCCTGATTAATGCGGTGTTTGCCAAAACTTTTGATGATATCAGCGTGGTGCCAACGTTTGTTTTAACGCCGTTAACTTATTTAGGCGGCGTGTTTTATTCTCTTACTCTATTGCCTGAATTCTGGCAATGGGTGAGCAAAGCGAACCCTGTTGTATACATGGTAAACGGGTTTCGCTATGGCTTTTTAGGTGTATCTGACGTGAACGTGACACTATCGCTTACTTTGTTAGTGGGCTTCAACGCGTTGCTATTTAGCGTAGCGTACTATTTACTTAAAACCGGTAAAGGTATTCGTAGCTAATGGCAAGCGGTAACTCTAGAGAAATCACTACATCGCAGGTGGGTATTCACGATAAGTTAGACGACTTAGTAAAAAAGTACCAAGTCAGTGAAAACAAGAGGCCCATTAGCGAGCATACACAAGCCGCCTTTGACGAGGTAAGTGTGTGGCTTGATGCTGGCGACGGCTTCAACGGCGAGGTTATTCTAGACTCTTGCTGTGGTGTTGGCGAAAGTACGGCAAACATAGCAAGAGCTAACCCCGATGCCCGTGTTATCGGCATTGATAAGTCAGCTTTACGGGTAGATAAGCATGAGCATTACAGCGCGCAGCAGGATAACTATCGGGTGATCCGTGCTGATGTAAATGACTTTTGGCGCTTGGTAAAACAGTCTAACTGGAAGGTGACGCAGCACTTTTTACTGTACCCTAACCCGTACCCCAAAAAGACCCAGGTTCAAAAGCGTTGGCACGGCAGTGCGGCCATGGTGGATTTGATGGCGATCACCCCTAACATAGAGGTGCGAAGCAATTGGCTTATCTACCTGATGGAATTTGCGCAAGCGGCTAAACACTACGGCATGGTGTCAGACTTATCTGAAGTCACCGGCGACAATCACATGACGCCGTTTGAACGAAAGTACCGAGGTAGTGGGCAGTCGTGCTGGCAGCTAAATTGTCGCAGCGAAGAAAGTTAATAAGGCTCTCAATATTTGAGCGGCAGCTTACTTTGGATAAAAGGGCGGGGAGCTTACTTCAATACCTCGCCCTTTTTTCGTCTATATCGCTAAACGACTAGCCTATTAATGCCGTGCTGTGGCACTTCGCACATTCGCCATGGGCGGACTAAACACATAGCCCTGTGCATAGCGAATGGGCAGGCGCTTTACGCGTTCTAAATGCGCTTCATCTTCAACGTGTTCAGCTATGGTGCTTACGCTATGTCGTTCACACAGCGACAATAAATAGTCCACATACTCTCTTACTGCCTCTTGTTCGTCGTAATGTTTAATGAGTCCACCGGCTAGCTTTATGCCTCGAACTGGCAGGTTCATCAACGCCCGTATATTTCCTGGGCAAGAGCCGACATTGTCAATGAACACGCCAAGCCCGGCATGCATACTTTTTTCTATAAACGCGGTTAAACTTTTAGGGTTAGACAGTGCGGTAGATGCGCTGACTTCAATGCTCACTCGCTCTGGCGCAGGGTAACTCGCTAAGTGGGTTATAAGTGTGTTGGTAAGTTCCTGGTTATATAAATCTTTGGCACTTATATTAATATTCCAAGGAATATTCACATCGTGAAAGTAACTGGCACACTGAACGAACATACTTGCTGCAAGTGAATTTACATGTTGCTCTCGTTCAATAAGATAAAGAAATTCGCTGGGCAGAAAGGTTTTATCCCCTCGTGTAATCAGGCGCGCCAAGCATTCGTATCGCCATACCCCTTGGCTATTTAAATCAACGATGGGTTGAAAGTAGGGGACAATATCTTCTATGGAGAAATCCTCGGATATTTCGCGTATGGGCATAAACCGACCTCCTTGCAATAATGTATCTAATAGTGACTGATACGTCGCTGACACCTGTACTTAACAGCTATAGCAGACTGCGCATTCGCACTATTCATAAATTAAATATAGTTGAGAGTGCAAAATTTTGCGGTACTAATTTGAAAGAAGTATTGTTTATCCTTGCAGGTCACATCACTAGACAGCTAAAGGTATAGTGTGTCCGTCATGTCCATGAAAATTGACTAACTAGTCTGAATGTTTCACATAAGACAGTGAATTGGCGGTTTCTGCCTCTTGGCGAGCATTGCAATCTGATGTAAAGTGCCACACCCTGAAAGTATTGTGATAAGTTTCAGGTTTGGCAACGAATGGACCGCGTCAACGCGCATTAGCCTAGCCGATATCTAGTTTTTATAGCAACGAGGTATAGGGGTTAAATAGCTGCTGTTTAAGAAGCATGCTAAATGGCTGAAAGGAAAAGTAAGTGTCAGGCCGGTATCCTACAAAACCGCCTGTTTATTTCGCCCAATAAATGTAAGCGAAATGTGTGATTGTTTAAAGTATGAGGTGTGTTGAGTGGGTGAAGCGCAAGTTAGTTTAGAGCACCTGTTTAGGGTCTTTACCAAACCTGAACACAAAGACTCAAAGCTGGCTCAAATAGAGCAGCATTTATCTGACAATATCTTAGATTTTTTGTCGCAGCATGTAGTGACAAAAAAAACGTCGTTAGAAGAAATTGAAAAAGATTTTTCAGACTCCAAAGTGCCTGAGTCGCCTGAGTTTGTGTCTACTCATGCTGAAAGCTTACTTGATAAGCTCGTTGCACACTCTGTAAATACTTACTCGCCTACTTTTATTGGTCACATGACCTCTGCGCTACCTTATTTTCACCTACCGCTTTCTAAGCTAATGGTAGGGCTTAATCAGAACCTGGTTAAAATAGAGACCTCTAAAGCCTTCACGCCACTAGAACGTCAAGTGCTGGGGATGATGCACAACCTTGTGTATGACCAGCCTCAAGGTTTTTATGATGAGCACTTGCACAGTGCAGCACACTCATTAGGCGCATTTTGTTCAGGCGGTACTATCGCTAATATCACTGCTTTGTGGGTAGCTCGTAATAAATTACTCGGCCCGCAAAAAGGCTTTTCAGGCGTGGCTAAAGCGGGTCTTGCCGCTGCTTATCGTCACTACGATATTAATAACTTAGGGGTGATGTGCAGCAAACGCGGCCACTACTCATTATCAAAAGCAGTAGACGTACTAGGCTTAGGTCGTGAGCAGTTACTAACGGTCGCTGCGCCGAAACAAACCCTAGATCCAGCGAAAGCCCTTCGCATTGGTAAACGTTATCAAGAGGAAGGGAATAAGCTTCTTGCTATCGTTGGCGTGGGCGGTACCACTGAGACCGGTCACGTCGACCCACTGGATGAGCTTGCTGACGTTGCAAAAGAGCTTGGCTGCTGGTTCCACGTAGACGCAGCTTGGGGCGGCGCTACCTTATTTTCTGCGCGTTATCGCGACCGATTAAAGGGTATTGAGCGAGCAGACTCAGTCACCATTGATGCTCACAAGCAAATGTATGTGCCTATGGGCGCGGGCATGGCCCTTTTTAAAGACCCACAACATGCCAACGCGGTAAGACATCATGCTCAGTATATTCTGCGTGCAGGCTCTAAAGATTTAGGTGCTACCACGCTAGAGGGCTCCCGTAACGGTATGGCTATGATGGTTTACTCGGCGCTGCATATATTTGGTCGCAAAGGTTACGAACTCCTTATTGATCGCAGCATCGATAAAGCCAAAGACTTTTCACAAATGATAGATAAGGCGAGTGACTTTGAATTAACTACTACGCCAACGTTATCGCTATTGACCTATCGAGTGTGCCCTGAAGAGGTACAGGAAAAGTTAAAGCACGCTAACGCCCAAACGCGTAACGCAATTAACCAAAAAGTTGACGCGCTCGTTGTCGCAGTTCAAAAGCAGCAGCGTGAAGCTGGTAAGTCATTCGTATCTCGTACTCGTTTAGAAGCGCCAGATTACCCATCTCAGTGTATTACCGTATTTCGCGTAGTGTTAGCGAATCCGCTTACTAGCCATAACGACTTGGCAGCAATTTTGGCTGAGCAACACTTAATTGCGAAAGAGACACAGGCTTGGAAAGAGCTAATGGATTTTGTTAGTGAAACAGAAACTCTAGCTTCATAGGTGAAGCATCTTAAATGCTAGCCTCTAAGGTGTTAGCTTTTTAAATTCGAGTAGTTTCTAGGCTAACGAAAAAGCTAATGTTTCAAAGCGAACAAACAAAAACGCCCGGTGCTGGCTCTGTTTAAGAGTGTTGCATCGGGCGTTTTTTCGTTTATAACTGACTTTCGCTTAACGTCGAGTAATTTGCATGTTATCAATTAAGCGCGTCTTACCCATAAACATAGCAACTAGCAATACTAACTCTTTGTCGCTATCGCTAGCCGCTTCAAAGGTGGCGGCGTTAACTACCTGACAGTAGTCCTTCTTAAAGCCTTTCGCTTCAAGGTTAGCAACCATAATATTTTCAAGCTCAGCAAAGTGAGTATTACCATTTTCGATGCTCGCTTTAATACGCTGCATCTCTTCAAAAATAGCGCTTGCTGTGGCTTTTTCTGCCTCTGTCAGGTAGCCATTTCTAGAGCTCATTGCCAGACCTGACGTCTCGCGCTCGGTAGGTACGCCATGAACTGTTACCGCCATCGACAAGTCGCGCGCTAGAGCGCGAATAACTTGTAGTTGTTGGAAATCTTTCTCGCCAAAGAAGGCATCGTCTGGCTGTACCATGTTAAACAGTTTAGTAACCACGGTTGCCACGCCGCGAAAATGTCCTGGACGACTTGCCCCACAGTGAGAGTCTGATATACCAGGCACTTCAACAAAGGTTTGCGCGTCTAGACCTGCCGGGTACATCTCAGCAACACTTGGTAAAAATACGGCATCTGCGCCCACCGAAATAAGCTTAGCTTTATCTTCTTCAATAGTGCGTGGATAGGCGTCTAAATCTTCGTTCGCACCAAACTGCATGGGGTTAACAAAAATGCTTACCACCACTTTGTCGTTGTGTGCTTTTGCTTTTTTGACTAGTTTAAGATGACCGTCGTGCAGGTTGCCCATCGTGGGAACAAAACCTACGGTTTCACCATGTCGACGCCACGTATTTACGGTGTCGCGCAATGCTGAAATACTATCAAGCACCTTCATATTTTACCCCGTTATTCGAAGCTGTGTTCAGCAGAAGGAAACGCACCGCTTTGCACATCTTCAATGTATTTTGACACTGCTTTACGCATATCACCGGTTTCTACAAGATAGTTCTTGGAAAACTTAGGCATGTAGTTGGCGCTGATACCAAACATATCGTGCATCACTAGAATTTGGCCGTCGGTATCTTTACCTGCGCCTATGCCTATTACAGGTATGGTTAAGGCTTCGCTTACTGCTTTTCCAAGTGATGAAGGTACGCATTCAAGTACCAGTAGCTGAATACCGGCTTCTTCTAATGCTTTTGCTTCACTAAGCAGCTTTTCCGCTTGGCTTGCTTCACGGCCTTGTACTTTAAACCCACCGAATACGTGAACTGACTGCGGTGTTAAGCCTAGGTGTCCGCACACGGGCACGCCGCGAAGGTTTAAGCCTTTAATGGTGTCGCATAACCAGCTTCCGCCTTCCATCTTTACCATGCTAGCACCGGCAGCCATTAGCTTTGCTGCATTAGTGTAGGTCTGCTCTGGTGTAGCGTAAGACATGAATGGCATATCAGCTAAAACGAAAGCGCGCTCGGTACCACGTCGTACACTTTTTGTGTGGTAGGCAATATCGTCGATAGTTACCGGAAGGGTATCGTCCTCTCCTTGAAGAACCATGCCTAAAGAGTCGCCGATAAGAAGGGCGTCTACGCCTTGTTCATCAAACATTTTGGCGAAGCTGGCGTCGTAAGCGGTTAAAGAGGTGATCTTTTCCCCAGCCTGCTTTTTCTTAAGCAAGCCAGATACTGTTACTTTCTTCATGACATGTCTCAGATTGATATTTGTTGATATCGTGTGGCGAACTATACGGATTTTGTTGCTAATTGGAAGTCTCGCAGACGACTAAGTCCGTCTAGCGAGCAGTTAGCAACCCACGCTGAAATAGGCTTACCGTCGTGCATTACCATATTAGGGGCAATTTCAAACAAGGGGACCATAACGAACTCACGCTCTGCCATACCGTAGTGAGGGATAATCAAATCTGCAGTATCGATAGTTTCACTGCCGTATAGCAGTATATCTAGGTCCAGCGTGCGCGGGCCCCAGCGTTCACCCTTACGCTCGCGGCCTTCTTCTAGCTCGATGCGCTGAAGTTGTTTTAATAGTCCGTGAGGTTTAAGCGACGTTTCTATTAAGCATACTGCATTAATATAGTCAGGTTGGTCTTGCGGCCCCATCGGCTTACTGGAATAAAGTGAAGAGGTTTTAAGTACGCGAGTATCTTCTAATTGGTTAATGGCATCAAACGCACGCTGCGCTTTTTCTTGGCTATTGCCAAGGTTGCTACCTACGCCAATGTAAACGTGCTCTTTATGCATCTGGACCTCGTTTCGCTGCTGGTTTACGCTTGCGTTTACGCGGTGCACCTTTTCCGCCACCCTCGCTTTTGCGAAGTGCGTTAAGCATGCCTTTTTGTTTACCATTGTCAGCGTGCTGGAAGTGCGTCCACCACTGAGCTAGCTCAAGCAGATCGCCGCCTTCTATTTGACCTCGAGCCAATAAGAAGTCATAGCCAGCTCTGAACTTAGGGTGAGTAAGCAATTGAAACGCGCGACGACCAAAGCGTTTAGGAAGACGCTGCTGTAAAATCCAGATGTCACGTACCACGGTAGAGAAGCGCTTAGGTATCATAATGCGTTGCGTCTGACGGGCAATAACTTCGCCTGATGCAATGTTAAATGCGTCGTGTGCGTTTAAGCCAGACTCACTTTGCAAGCGCTGTGACTGCTCTTCAACCGGATACCACAATAGTGCCGCATAAAGGAAAGCGGGCGTAACACGCTGATCGTTGTTAATGCGTTCATCGGTATTGGCAAGCACACGGCGCACAAACTGCATCTCACGGCTGTTTTCATCTTTTAAAAAAGGCGTAAGCTGAGGGAATAAAGGCTCAATTAAACCGTATTCGTGCAGCATTAAGAAGGTTTCTTCCCCCTTACCCGATAAAAACAGTTTAAGAGTTTCTTCAAACAAACGTGCTGGTGGTATGTTCTGAAGAAGATTCGCCAGAGATTTCATCGGTGCCGCGGTTTTTTCTTCGATGCTCATGCCAAGTTTAACGGCAAAACGTACCGCGCGTAGCATTCGCACTGGGTCTTCACGGTAGCGTGTTTCTGGGTCGCCAATTAGCTCAACTTCACGCTTTTCTATGGCGGCTAGACCATTTGCAAAGTCTTTCACCGTAAAGTCAGCCACACTGTAATACATGGCATTAAAGGTAAAGTCACGGCGCTCAGCATCTTCTTCGATAGAGCCAAAAACGTTATCGCGTACTAGTTGACCATGTGCGTCACGCTTAGCAATAGCTTTGCCCTTAGGCAGATTTTCGTCTTCGTCGGACTCTTGGTGGTGACCACGGAATGTGGCAACTTCAATAATTTCTCGACCAAAAACAATATGAGCTAAGCGAAAGCGCCTGCCTATAAGGCGGCAGTTTCTGAATAAACCTTTAATCTGTTCAGGTGTAGCATTAGTCACTACATCGAAGTCTTTTGGTTCGTGACCCATCAAAATATCGCGTACACAGCCTCCGACCAAATAGGATTCGAAGCCAGCTCCATTAAGGCGATACATTACTTTCAATGCATTTGCGCTTACATCTTCACGAGAAATGCCGTGTTCTCCACGGGTCATTGTCCTTGGCTTCAAAGCGTCAGAGGACGAGCTCTCTTTTGAAAAAGCGCGCTTAACAGATTTAAAAACACGATGAATGATGATGGTATCTCCGCAGACTATAAAGGTTCGCTATAATAAGTGGATTCATGCTGTGGAACAATAATTTCGGGTGTTTTCACTACTTTTTTCCTATCCCACATCGAAATAGCCGCTTTAAGCGCTGAATCAATATCATCAAATTCTGATGCAATTGGAAAGGAAAAGCCTAAAAAGTCCATCACACGCACAACATTATTTAGCGCGGTATTGTTGTTAACGGGGGCTGCTCGGTTTTGTTTACTGAGTTTTCTGCCTGGCACGACAGCCGCTACCGGCACATGCCCGTATTGAGGGGCGGTGTAACCAAGTGTTTTATACACCGCGCGTTGCAATGGCGTTACATCAATTAGGTCGCACCCTCTGATTACACAGTTAACTTGCTGAAATACATCATCCAAAATGACCACAAGATTGTAAGAAAACAAACCGTCACGTCGCTTAAGTACTACATCTTCGGCGTTTGAACTAGAAGGCGTAACCTTACCAATGAGCACATCTTCAAAAGCTTCAAGTGGTGTATCTACTTTTAACCGTAGTGCACAGTCCTGTGTATCTATGCTCAACAACTTGTCTCGGCAATTACCGTTATAGATACCGCCCATAGCTTTAATTTGCTTACGTGTACAGGTACAACGATAAGCTCGCTCTTGAGCAAGTAAATCATCTAGTATCGCTTGATAACGAGGATGTTGCTGACTTTGGTAAATGACATCGCCATCCCAATACAAACCATGGGCTTCTAGCGTGGTAAGAATGTCCTTGTCGACGCCCGCTATGCAGCGTGGTTCGTCGATGTCTTCCATGCGAAGCAACCACTTGCCGTTATGGCTTTTCGCGTCTAGGTAGCTGGCAACAGCAGTAACGAGTGAACCGAAATGTAATTGGCCGGAGGGTGAGGGAGCAAAGCGCCCTACATAGTGGTTATGCATAATTAAGGTTTAACAAAAAGCCCCATCTTTTTGGGATGAGGCTTTCTATATCAACATACTCGCGGTTATTAGCTTAACCTTGAAGTTGTTTTTCTTTGATTTCAGCCATGGTCTTACAGTCGATACACAAATCAGCTGTAGGACGTGCTTCTAAGCGACGGATACCAATTTCGATACCACAAGAATCGCAGAAGCCGAAATCGTCTTCTTCAATGCGCTTAAGCGTTTTTTCAATTTTCTTTATTAGCTTACGCTCACGGTCACGTGTACGTAACTCAAGGCTGAACTCTTCTTCTTGAGCTGCACGGTCTACAGGATCAGGGAAGTTTGCTGCTTCATCCTTCATGTGCGTTACCGTACGGTCAACCTCTTCACGAAGTTGATTGCGCCACGCTTTAAGCAATAGACGAAAATGCTCAAGTTGGGGCTCGCCCATATACTCTTCGTCAGCTTTTGGCTCGTACGGCTGCAAACCTGCCAGCGCTAATAGTCCTAGGGATTTTGTTTCTTTTCCTGTTGGCATCTGCCACATCTCCTACACTACGACATCCATCTTGTCCTGATTGGACCGATATCTATATCAGACTCGACAGCTTCAGGCAATCGATCGTGTCTATGTAATTATTATGCTGGTGTGTTGTTTCTAACATTTGCCAGATGTTTAATCATTTATACGACTGGCTACCAGCAAACGCATTAGTGCGTTCTACCACTAAAACAAGGCGCAAATATGAAGACGAAATGAAAAAAATCAACCTATTTTTTATAAAATCACAGGGAGTGATTGATTTAATAGGATTTTTTGTTCATCAATTATACAGCCTGCGGCAAGTACAGTTACGCCTGCATTAGCGGCAATCTGTACGCTTTCGGCATAAGTTGGATCAATATGCTTGGCAACTTGAACACTTTCAATAGCGGTATGTTGCACGCAGAATAACAAGCTGGTCTTTATACCGCCTTGTGCTAGGCTAGCCAGTTCCAAGCAGTGTTTTGCACCTCGCTGGGTTACCGCATCGGGAAAGTAGCCTTTACTATTATCCGCTAAAGTGACGGATTTTACTTCCATGTATTCTGTAAGTTCTTGACGCTGCGCGTTTTCCCTTGTTAACGCGAAGTCGAATCGGCTGTTGGCAGTTGGCGGTGTTACTTCTGCTTTCCAACCGCCGATATCGGAAAATTCACCTAGCACCTTGTTATCTAGTGCTTCTGCCACCAACTTATTAGCATTGTGTGTGTTAATGCCGATGAAGTGACCATCAAACGTTTGGGCTAGTTCCCATGTATACTTAAGCTTTCGCTTTGGGTTTGTCGACTCACTTAAGAAAACCGTGTACCCCGGTTCAGCGCAGCCGGTCATTGCACCTGTATTTGGACAATGAGCAGTAACGATTGAACCGTCGTCTAGCTCGACGTCGGCAAGAAACCGCTTGTACCTTTTAATCAAGGTGCCACGTTGTAACGAAGGTGAAAACTTCATGTATCGCCTTTTTTATGAAAATTAGGTTCACCGCGTAGACGCTCCCTGCCAATACTCGTGTGCTATGGCATAGGGTTTATAGGGAACGCACAACATGTTCGCGGTATGCAGGCAAAAGAGAGTAACAAAGATTTGAGCAAGCGCAAAAAGCGCTTATCGAAAATATAACGATGTATAAGGAATAAAACGCGATGGCAGAATTTACCGTAAGCCTTTCAACCAATAGTGCTGAAGCTGTATGGGGCGAAAGCGCTAAGCTTTCTTTCACTGAATCAGGCGCAGTTATTCACCTGCCAGATGACAAGCTTAACGAGCGATTAATTCAGCAAGCAGCGAGAAAGTTAGATGGTCTAGGGTTGCCTGCCGTTGCGCTTAAGGGTAGTTGGCATAAAGAGCAACAGTGGGCTTTTGCACTTAGCTTTACACGTGCACTTAAGCCTGCCTCTATCCAATGGGCGGATACGGCTGACAAAGCCGCCTTAGAGCAGGAGTATGCGGCATTATTATTTACCCGACAGCTGGTAAACGAAACGCCGGAAGACCTTAGCCCTGAGACATTAGCGACACGTGCTGCCCAGTGGCTTAAATCACTGGGTGGGGACAAAGTCTCTTACTCAATGACTGTAGGTGAAGACCTTAAAGAGCAAGGCTGGATAGGTATTTATAACGTAGGTCGTGGTAGTGAACGCCCGCCTGCAATGTTAGTTCTTGATTACAACCCCACAGGCAACGCAGATGCTCCCGTCGATGCCGTGCTAGTAGGGAAAGGCATCACGTTCGACAGCGGCGGTTACAGCATTAAATCTAGCGAAGGCATGCTAGACATGAAATGTGACATGGGTGGCGCAGCGACTGTTACAGGGGCATTAGGGCTATCTATTTCTCAAGGCAGCGAAAAGCGTATTCAGCTTATTTTGTGCTGTGCAGAAAACCTAATTAGCGGTCACGCTTATAAGTTGGGTGATGTACTTACCTACAAAAATGGGGTAACCGTTGAAGTTGTTAATACCGATGCTGAAGGACGTTTAGTATTGGCTGATGGTTTGATGGCCGCCACGGAAACTGGCGCACCGCTTATTATCGATGCAGCAACGTTAACGGGTGCAGCAGTGGTTGCACTGGGTTCTGATTATCACGGCGTATTCTCGCTCGATGATAATGCACGCGAGCAAATGCTTAAAGCCGCAAAAGCAGAAAATGAACGCTTTTGGCCATTACCCCTTGAAGGCTTTCACGCAGACCGTTGCCCTTCAGCGTTTGCTGACACGGCAAATAGCCGACCGATGAAAGGTGGTGGTGGCGGCGGTGCGTCAAACGCTGCGGGCTTCTTATCGCGCTTTGTTAAGCCTGAAGGCTGGGTGCATTTAGATTTGGCTGCGGCCTATCACGGTGGTGCAACCGCTGAAATGCCGGTAGGTGCTACAGCAAAAGGCATTCGTTCAATAGCCAGAATGCTGAAAGATTTCACTGCATAAATAAAAAAACAGGGGGGCTTCACAGGGTGTCGCCCCTTTTATTTAGCTAGATCCCGCCTAAGCGTTCAGCTAGTTTCTTATAACGTTCAACGTCACCGCTATCAAAAAGTGGGTTACCGTCGGTATCTTTGTCTTTTGATACTAAAAGGCTTTCGCGCTCTAGACGCTCAACGCGTACTTCTTGCACACCCAGAAATGCCGCCACTTCTTTTACCGTCATCAAACTCATTACAATTTTTCCTATTGTGGTTGTTTTTGTTAGGTTTTAACCAGGCCTCTACTTTGGTCAAGGCTGTGTGGTCTTGTCATTACATCAGAAGCGCTGTGTACAAGACATTACCTAAAAGGCGAATAAAAAACTAAACCTCCAGCTATGGTAAGCGGTCCTATTTACGCATTGCATAAACCAAAGGTTAGATAAGGTCATCGTTGCTACGCCTGTTACATACTGCTTCCTATTGTTTTAGTTAAGCCCATTTTTGTCATTTTTCGAGTCTTTTTTCCCGATTCTTTTAATGTTCGCCAATGATGGGCACGTGCTTATTATTTAAAAAATCGGCGTTAGATAGATATAAAGTGCAGCAGTCGAGTGTTAAAAGGTGTTTTTTACTCACTCTGCTTGGTTTACCATTGCGCGCCATAACCACCTATCTGCATGAATCTTGAGTTATACTTTACGATTCACGCTATAAATTGGGCTTACGCTCTCAATCGGAGACAATAAAAAAATGGATACCTGGTCCGCTGCCGTCATGCTTTTTTTGATCATGGATCCGCTCGGTAATCTGCCGGTTTTTATGTCGGTGCTTAAATCCATTGAGCCTAAAAGACGACAATTCATTCTTATTCGAGAGTTATTGTTTGCGCTTGGTATTTTATTCTTATTTCTGTTCAGCGGTCAGTCGGTACTCAATTTTTTAAATGTAGAGCAAGAAACTGTAAGTATTGCCGGTGGCATTATTCTATTTCTTATCGCGCTTAAGATGATATTTCCGTCGTCTGGTAACCCTAGCGGACTTGCTGTGGGTGAAGAACCTTTCTTGGTGCCTCTTGCTATTCCTATGATCGCAGGTCCATCAACGTTAGCTGCGTTAATTCTACTTGCTAATCAAGCACCGGATAGAATGGTGGATTGGTCACTAGCGCTTGCCGCTTCTTGGTCGATTAGCGCAGTGATCTTATTATTTTCAAACGTATTTCATAAGATTTTAGGGGAACGTGGCCTAGTTGCGATGGAGCGATTAATGGGTATGATCCTCGTTATGATCGCTATCCAAATGTTGTTAGATGGCGTTACCAAATATTTCATGCATGCCACTGGAGCCCTTTAAATGGCAAAGCAAAAACTTAATACCTTTGGGCGTGTCCGCGCCTTGGAAGGCTGGAAAGCCGTTGCATTCGGCGCTGCGTTACTTGAACGTATGTTGCCTAACTACACGCTGTTTTGTGAGCTTACAGAAAGTGGTGATGCGAATGCCTTACGCAACTGCTTAAACTTGGTCTGGGAAACACTTAAGTCTCCTAAAAGTAAATTTAATATTGCGGTACAGCTTGAAAAAGTAGAAGTTGCCACCCCGGATACCAGCGAACACGATAACTATGGCGTGTACCCTGCTATTGATGCAGCCATCGGATTAGCTGGCCTACTCAACCTAATAGCAGGTGACGACCCCCAAGGTGCTGTGGTAATCAGCAAACTATCTCAAGGTAGCGTTGAAGCTTATTTATTAGAAAGCGAAGAAGCTGATGATGAGACAGTGAAAGGTCATCCGCTTATGGAATTTGAAGTAGAGGTACAAAACGAACTGCTCGATTACGTTGAGCAGGGTAAGTATCCTGCAAAAGCAGCAGACGAAATGAAAGCCCTCGCGCTGGAAGCGGGTATCTCAAACATAGGCCTTGAACTTTAAAGGAGCTAGGCCGTGCACTCTAGGTAAGTTCACGGCTTCGCGCTACGCTAAACGTAGGTACGTTTTATTCGCCCACTTCTATTAACATATAGCGCAGTGCGCTGGTGTGTTTTTCTTTAATCACTTGCCAGTGGGTAGGTAATGTGGGTGTTGTGAGTGTACTCTCATGCTCTAAGTAAACTACGCTGCCGCTTTGCACTAGGTTATTTTCTGCAAGCGATATAAGCGAAGGTGCTACTAAATCTTTGCCGAACGGCGGATCAACGAATACTACATCGTAGGGTGATCCGTTGAGCCCCTTCAAGATGTTTAGCGCATTACCTTTATGGACATTGGCTGACGCTACTTCATTTGCTTTAAGTAAAGAAAGGTTACTTTCTAGCTGCGAAGCAGCCTGATTATCTAATTCAATAAAATCGCAATGCGCTGCATAGCGCGATAATGCTTCTAAGCCCAGTCCACCCGAACCCGCAAATACATCTAGACAGCGTGCGTCGTTAACATAAGGCATTAGCCAGTTAAATAAGGTCTCTTTATTCCTGTCGGTAGTGGGCCTTAACCCTTCTGCATTCAATACAGGTAGCTTTCTACCGCGCCATTGACCACCAATAATACGTATTTGACCGGTGCTATTTGCACGTTGGGCTCTACCATTTTTTGGTGAATGAGGTTTTTTTGCAGAAGATGGTGCCCGAGTAGGGCGAGAAACTCGCTTCATAGTGGCCGACAGTGGTATCATGCGTTCATACATTAGGCGGCAAGTGTAGCCGAAATTGCTAAGAATTTATAAGGATTTGTCCTAACGATGTCGAAACTTTTTGGCTGGTTCAGTAAGAACAAGAAAGCAGAGAAACAAAAGGCACAAGCGGAAGAAGAAGCTCGCTTAAAGTCGGAAGCCGAAGCACAGGCGAAAGCCCAAGCGGAAGAAGAGGCTCGCGCAAAGGCAGAAGCTGAAGCACAGGCTAAAGCGCAAGCTGAAGAAGAGGCTCGCGTAAAGGCAGAAGCTGAAGCACAGGCGAAAGCGCAAGAAGAGACTCGCGCAAAGGCAGAAGCCGAAGCACAGGCGAAAGCCCAAGCGGAAGAAGAAGCTCGCTTAAAGGCAGAATCTGAGGCACAGGCTAAAGCCCAAGCGGAAGAAGAAGCTCGCGCGAAAGCAGAAGCCGAAGCACAGGCGAAAGCCCAAGCGGAAGAAGAGGCGCGCGCAAAGGCAGAAGCTGAAGCACAGGCTAAAGCCCAAGCGGAAGAAGAGGCGCGCGCAAAGGCAGAAGCTGAAGCACAGGCCAAAGCCCAAGCGGAAGAAGAGGCGCGCGCAAAGGCAGAAGCTGAAGCACAGGCGAAAGCCCAAGCGGAAGAAGAGGCGCGCGCAAAGGCAGAAGCTGAAGCACAGGCTAAGGCCCAAGCGGAAGAAGAGGCTCGCGCAAAGGCAGAAGCTGAAGCACAGGCCAAAGCCCAAGCGGAAGAAGAGGCTCGCGCAAAGGCAGAAGCCGAAGCACAGGCGAAAGCGCAAGCGGAAGAAGAGGCTCGCGTAAAGGCAGAAGCCGAAGTACAGGCTAAAGCGCAAGCGGAAGAAAAGCCAAAAGAGAAAAAGTCACTATTCGCACGCTTAAAAGCAAGCCTATCTCGCACAAAAGAGAATTTAGGCAGTGGTATCGTTAGCTTATTTAAAGGCAAAACCATTGATGATGAGCTGTACGAGGATCTTGAAACACAGCTTTTAGTGGCCGACGTGGGCATGGATACCACTCAGAAAATTATTGACCACTTGACTGATAGTGCGTCTCGTAAAGATCTTAAAGACGCGGAAGCCTTGCTGGAGATCATGAAGCAGCAAATGTCGGGTATGCTGTCTGAAGTTAACCAACCGCTTTCTGAAGTCATGAAAGCGCACGATTCAAGTGAAGGTCCGTTTGTTATCTTAATGGTTGGCGTAAATGGTGTAGGTAAAACCACCACTATTGGTAAGTTGGCTAAGCAGTTCCAGCAAGAAGGTAAGAAAGTGATGCTTGCTGCGGGTGATACGTTTAGAGCTGCTGCCGTTGAACAGCTTCAAGTATGGGGCGAACGCAATGACATTCCCGTTATCGCACAGCACACAGGCGCGGACAGTGCCTCGGTACTTTACGATGCGCTAGAAGCGGCAAAATCTCGGGGCACAGATATTCTTATTGCTGACACCGCAGGGCGTTTGCAGAACAAGAACAACTTGATGGAAGAGCTTAAGAAAGTGGTTCGCGTAATGAAAAAGATCAACCCGAACGCGCCTCACGAAGTTATGCTTACACTAGACGCTGGTACCGGGCAAAACGCCATTAGCCAAGCCAAGTTGTTTAATGAAGCCGTGGGCTTAACGGGTATCACCCTTACCAAATTAGACGGTACAGCAAAAGGCGGTGTTATATTCTCTATTGCCGATAAGTTTAAAATTCCTATAAGGTATATAGGTGTTGGCGAAAGTATCGATGATTTACGCCAGTTCGACGGACAAGAATTTATTGATGCGTTGTTTAGCGAAATGGACACACCTGAAAGCTAAAACCAGCAAAGCGGTAGGGAAAAATAATGATAAAGTTTGAGCAGGTAAGCAAAACCTATCCGGGCGGGCAACGCGCGCTTAGTAAGGTTAATTTTCATATCGCCCCGGGTGAAATGGCCTTTTTAACAGGGCACTCGGGTGCAGGAAAAAGTACGCTACTTAAACTTATCAGCCTAATGGAGCGCCCTACAGTAGGGCGCGTTCTTATTAATGGCCACGACCTCAACGCCATTTCCCGTCGAGATATTGCTTACATTCGCCGCGATATCGGGATGATCTTCCAAAGTCACCAGCTGTTAATGGATAAATCGGTTTTTGACAACGTAGCGTTACCTCTTGTCATTGAAGGGTACACCCATAAAGAAACTCGCAAGCGTGTAGAAGCCGCACTTGAAATGGTGGGGCTTAGAGACAAAGCCCGTTGCTTACCCATTACGTTATCTGGTGGTGAGCAACAACGGGTGGGTATTGCGCGAGCAGTGGTAAATAAACCTCCCTTACTGCTAGCCGATGAGCCAACCGGTAACCTCGACCCTAAACTTTCAATGGAAATTATCCGCTTGTTCGAAGATTTTAACCAAGCGGGAGTATCCGTGCTTATAGCAACTCACGACTTAGGGTTAATCGCTCGTATGCGCTATCGTACGCTCACTCTTAAAAACGGACAAATGATTACTGATGGTTTAACCGACGATATAGATGGTGCGAGCTCAGGTAATGGCGAAGGAGAGTGGTCGTGAGCATTTTATTTAAAGGGCGCGCCCAAGGCGCATCTTCAGCAAAAGTAGGCATGGTACAAACTATTATCATGTTCTTTGTTAGCCATGTGCGACAAGCTTTGTCTAGCCTTGGTGAGCTTTGGCGGCAGCCCCTAGCCTCGTTAATGACAATTGGCGTATTGGGTTTAAGTATAACTTTGCCAAGTACGCTATACATCATGGTAAAAAACACAGAGAAAATTACCGCAGGCTGGGATCAGGCATCAGAAATATCCCTTTTTCTAAAGCCTAGTATTAACGCTGCAAGCTCACAACAGCTGGTCGCAAGACTGAATACTTGGTCTGAAATAGACAGTGTAGTTTACATTCCTGCCGATGACGCACTTAAAGAGTTTCAGCACCTATCTGGGTTGGGCGATGCTATCGCATACTTGGAGAAAAATCCGCTGCCGGATGTCGTACTGGTGACGCCTGGTGAAAAACACGCATCACCTACCGCTGCTAAAGCGCTGTTAGACAAGCTTCGTCAGCAGCGCGAGGTAGACATCGGAAAGCTTGATATCGAGTGGTTAGAACGTTTGTACGCGGTTATTGATATTGCAAGAGACTTAGTTACCTTAATTGGCCTGCTCTTGTTTATTGCTGTAGTGCTTATTATTGGTAACACTATCCGACTGAATATACTCAACAAATACGATGAAATTGTAGTAATGAAGCTGGTGGGAGCTACCGATGCGTTTATTCACCGTCCTTTTTTATACACAGGTTTTTGGTATGGCTTACTAGGCGGATTAATGGCGTGGTTTGCCGTAATTATTATTTTGTGGTGGATGGATAGCAGCATAACCACATTTGCTGCTATGTATCAGAAAGATTTTAATATTACTGGGCTGACTGGTTCAGCATTGCTAACCATGCTAGGGCTTTCAGTACTATTAGGCTTGCTTGGATCTCTAATCTCAGTGCAACGTCACGTAAAAGAGATCGAGCCTAAATAATTAAGCAGTAGCGCGCGGGTAGTGTGCAGAAATTGCACTGCGTACACCGTTGCCCCATGTAATAGCTTGGTTGTACAGCATATGTAGTTGCTTTTGGTCAATGTTCAGCAACTTTGCTTGCTTGATGACGTTCATCCAAAGTGCACTTTCGAAGGCGCGAACTAACGTCATGTAGTTGTTCATTTCTAGGTTTTTGCCCAACAAGGCGTCATTCACCTCTTCAGACAGCGGAAGCTGTTTCACAATGTCTGTCATAGACTGGTCGAGTAAACCTTCAAGTAACGAAAATAGCCCAACTAAGAAAGATATGGGCGGGTTATTCTTAATGCCCCTGCGCTCGGCCAGTAAATCAAAAAACTTGGCGCGTACAAGCGACATATGAATGATTTCTAGGGGCTTTTCATCGCCTAAATTAGTCAGACTTAATAACGCGATAAATTTCTTAATTTCAACTTCACCCATGTAATTCAGGGCATGCCTCAACGATGTAATTTTGTAACGCTTATTGATGGTTGGGTTATTAATAAACTTTAGCAATAAGAAACTAAGCGTGGCGTCGCGTTCAATAATTTGGCTAATGCGCTCAACATCAAAGCTAGTACTTGAGCTCTCTCCCATCAAATCTACGATATTCATTTTAGAGGCTGGAAGCTGCTTAAGTATGCGCGCTTCAGGCTGTGAAAAGAAATAGCCTTGGAAGAAGTCAAAGCCTAAGTCTACACACGTAGAGAAGTTATCTTGGGTATCGACCTGCTCAGCAACAAGTTTCACATTCGCGTCATGATAGCGGGGGATATGCTTTTCGATGGTTTCAAAACGGGTCTTAGTGACATCTACTTTTACTATATCAATTAGCGGGAAGATATCATGTGTCGCGCCTACCATCATAGGGTCGTCAATAGCGAGCTTGAAACCAAGCTGCTTGATGTGCTGACATGCTTCGAACAGGCCGTTGGCGTTATCGGTAGGGTCGGCCAGCTCAACAACAACCGACTCAGGGTTAAGCGAAGTTGGAAAGCGTGAAATAATGGTATCAGATGAGAAAGTGATAAAGGATGTTTTCTCACCGCTTATATCGTCAAGCCCTAGTGGATGAAAGTGCTCTGAAATATACTTAGCTTTTTGGTCGCTATGTTCTGGGTATGCGCCTGATTTACCATCCCTGAACAAGAGTTCATAGGCAAATACGTTTTTGCTTTTGTCTAAAATAGGCTGGCGAGCTATGAACGCAAACATAAACTAATCCTGAGGCAACATGGTTTGACGAGGTTTTTATTGGTATCAAATGGGCTTAGAAAAAATTAAGCCCACACCCTAGTCTATGATATGTAGGTATAATCTAACAACAAATCAATGATTATTTTGAAAACCTATTCTTTTATTGAGCTCGTTAGTCATCTTTCAATGCTGAGTTATGAATGTGTTTTGCCCACTTTATTGCTTCATTGTAGTAGCTGTGTAATAGGCTTTGTTTCATTTCATATTTTGCCGCAAATTGTTTAACACCAGCCCATTTAGCTCGCTCAAAATATTGTATAAGCGTCAAGCAGTTACGCAGCATACCGGGAGTACCGCAAAGCGCGTCCTTAACATCATCACTGATTGGTACCTTGCTTACCAAATCATCAATACGTTGCTCCATCATGGCGTCAAGTAAAGACAATAGTCCAGTAAGGAAGCCTTTCAGCGAATTGTCAGACGTCTCAAGTTGGGTAAACACTAACTCACAAAATTTCGCACGAACCAGTGCCATCTGCATCAATTCGGTGGGTTGACCATCGCTTAAGTTTGCAAGAGCAAGTAAAGATATAAATTTCTTCACTTCTACTTCACCCATAAAGGTTAGCGCATGCTTAAGTGACGTTATCTTATGGCGCTTATTTACCATCGGGTTATTGATAAAGCGCAGCAGCAGGTAGGTAAGCGATGGATCTCTTTCAATAATCTTATTCACATCATCGAAATTAAGCTTGGGTTGGCTGCTTAAGGTGAGCAGCTCCATCATAGTTAAGCTGCTTGGCCCCAACTTCCTGTGCCTAACAATTTCTGGTTTAGCTAGGAAATAGCCTTGGAAGTAATCAAAGCCCATGTCTTTGAATTTATGAAATTCTTCATAGGTTTCAATCTTTTCAGCTACAAGCTTAATGTTGTTTGATTTAAAACGCGCTACCAGGGCGGGTATTTTATCGTGAGAAATTTCTGTGATATCAATTTTTACCACACTGGTAAATGGAATGAAGGCTTCCCATTTACCTTTCATGTCATAATCGTCTAGAGCAATTGGGTAACCCAATCCTCGAATATGTTTACACGCTGCAACTAATGCGTCATCCACCTCTACTGTTTCGACGATTTCAATCACAACTTTGTCAGCATCTAACGACGTGGGAAAGCGAAACATTAGCGTATCTCGATGAAAATTGATGAACGCTTTTTTGTCTCCGGTAATTTCTTCAATGCCCAAGCTTAAGTGAGTAGAGGTGAGAATTTTCGAGGTGGCCTCATCGGGGGGGATATCCGGAAAGCAATTTTCCTCGCCCACGCGAAAAAGCAGTTCGTAAGCATAAACCTCTCGATTTACATCAAATATGGGTTGTCTAGCGACGTAAGCAAACATCGAGTTCCTCTTTGCTTTACTTGCCTTACTCCTTCCTTAAGTATTTCCCTTCCAGTTTTTTATTATTGTTGTCTGGAAAATGCCATGCAGCGGTCGTAGTGCAAAATCGATTAATACAATCTAATATTTTCAATTTCCGAACAGAAAAGCAAGGTTTAAAATACTAATATCGCAAGGGTATGGTGGTACTGCAAGAACTTGAAAAGCGCTAAGAGTGCAGGTTGCTAATGTTTATGCTTTCGCTAATGTAGGTAGCGTATAAACGTTAGAATTCATACCGGTGAGATTAGCTTTTAACTCTTGCTATGTAATTAAAGTATAATAGTCTTGTAGTTAAATGACCTACCCAACTACCACTAAGTGCAGGCCAGTCATTAAACGGGTGTGGAGTTAGTGGAGTATGAAGTCAAAAGAGCTAGCGCTCATAAGGAATGGCGAGAGGTTTTGACTGAAAGAGCGCTAAATGCATAGTTCTTTCTTGAAGTTGAACTTTTTTTCTTATTCTAGGTCTTGATATTGTAGAAATAGTCACTATACCTACATATCGGTTAGACTTCATATCTTAATTAGGTCTCGCGCAGCTTCAGTTACTTTGCTAATATGAAGCGGCAATAAATGAGGTGAACAATGAGCAACAATTTGCAATCTATGGCCCTGTCAGTGCCACACAGCGGTAGCATTGAAGGCTACATTCAAGCTGTAAGCAGCATTGATATGCTTAGCGCTGAGGAAGAGCGCGAGTTGGCAGTGCGCCTTCGCGAAGACGAAGACTTACAAGCCGCTCGTAAGCTAGTAATGTCACACCTTCGTTTTGTAGTGCACATTGCAAAATCTTACTCAGGCTATGGCTTACCACAAGCCGACTTAATTCAAGAAGGTAACATTGGTCTGATGAAAGCCGTTAAGCGTTTCGACCCTACAGTGGGCGTACGTTTGGTTTCTTTCGCGGTACATTGGATCAAAGCAGAAATTCACGAGTTTGTACTTAAAAACTGGAGAATAGTTAAAGTTGCGACAACTAAAGCGCAGCGTAAACTGTTTTTTAACCTTCGTAAGGCGAAAAAGCGTCTTGGTTGGTTTACCCATGCTGAAGTGCAAACGGTGGCGGACGAATTGGGCGTGAGTACAAAAGAGGTGCTTCAGATGGAAGCGCGTATGAGTTCTCAAGACCAAGCGTTCGACTTAACTGCGGATGAAGATGAAACAGGCAATTTCGCACCAGTCCAATATTTAGAAGATAAATCTTCAGATGTTGAAACTGACGTGATTAACAATGACTGGGATACAGCAGCGAGCAAGCGTTTGTATTCAGCCATTAAAACGCTAGATGAGCGAAGCCAAGACATCATTGAAACCCGTTGGTTGGCAGACAACAAAATCACCCTGCAGGACTTAGCTGATAAGTATCAAGTTTCTGCAGAGCGTGTTCGTCAAATTGAAAAGAACGCGATGAAAAAGCTTCAAGCTGCAATGGTCGCGTAGTAGACTCAGTACATAGCTTACAAACAGCTTAGTTACGTAAAAGCGCCTTAAAGGCGCTTTTTTTATGTGTAGATTTTCATTGTAATGAAAGCACTTTGCAAAGAATGGAGAGTACCTCTCAATTCACAGTTGAAGCTGTCATATATGTATCGATATGTTGGGAATTACATGTAAGCAACTAGGCGTTAAACCCTAATGCTACTCTTCTTCGTTTTTTGAAGGGGGAAGAACGTAGAAGACACCCTCAAATTCCGCTACCGGTGTATCGCCGTCTAAAATAGCCACGCTCAATTCAAAACGTGCTTTGTTGTCGCTTTCAAGGGGCTTGAACTTACCCGATAGGGTTTCAATATTACAGATGGCCCTTGGCTTCATAGTGATAGGTTTATGGTAGTGGATATCACCATCGCCCAATACAATATCACCGTCTAAACCACGCTCTTTAAGCTGCAAGTAAATCATACCCCAGCCGGTCAGTGTAGCTAAAGAAAAAATACTGCCCGCAAACATGGTGCCGTGAATATTAATATTTTTATTCAGTGAGGCGCGGGTTTCCAGAGTACGCCCAGTATACTGGTATAGTTTTATACCCATGTGCTCAGTAATAGGTATGGTCTCTGACCACGTTTCCTGCAGCGATTTACACCATTTAGGGTGTAGTATTAAGGAATTGTTTTCGGTGAATTTCTTAACCATTTGCTGGCGTTTAAGCATGCCTAGTTCATTAGGGGCTTCACGCTCAATCTCAAAACCGCAGGCACTAAAAAAGTCGATAGATATTTCGCGGCTATTTGTCACTGCGCGCTCAGCACCCAAGTCTTTGGCAACGTTTTCCAGCGCTGCCATTATCATCTGACCTAAGCCTTTACGTTGATGGTCTTGGTGTACTGCGATATGTCGAATTTGTGCTTCCTCAGCAGTGTTCAAATGAACACGGCCACAGGCTACGATTTCGTTCTTACGGTTGGTAATAATCCGATGCTCGGCGACCTGTTCATATTCGTCTTTTTCAGAGCCAGGAGGGAAATTCCATGGTTGGCGCAAGTGCTCCCATCGAAAATGAAAATAGGCTTCAAATTCGGCGTCGCTTTTAGGCGTAACTACCTTGTACACAATAAACCGACCTTCTTAAATGAATGAAGGAGTATTTAAACGTAAGAACCCATGAGGTACAAGTTTAATTATGTAAGCAAACTTGGAATGCCGAAGAAGTACACAGTCACCAGTAAATCGAAGGGCCCAATAGTTACGGACTAAACAGCAAGGAATGCCCGAATTGCTTTCGCATAGCTGGAAAAAGAAAGGTTTAGCCGCCTAGTGCAGCGAGACGCGCCCCTTTGAGCTCTTAGACACTAAACTGAAAAGTAACAGGCCCGTCATTAATAAGGCCAACCTGCATGTCTGCGCCGAACTCGCCTGTGGCTACTTTCATGCCTTTATTTTTAAGGGCCTGCACAAATTGTTCATAGATAGCTTGGCCATGCTCTGGGGATGCTCCGCGAGAGAAGCCTGGACGATTTCCTTTTTGAGTATCTGCAACGAGCGTGAACTGAGATACCACCAGTATTTCGCCATCGACTTGCTCAATATTTAAATTCATTTTGCCATCTTCGTCGCTAAACATGCGATACCGACAGAGTTTATTCGCAAGCTTCTCTATTTGCGCTTCGCTGTCTTCCTTTTCAACACCTAACAGCACCAACATGCCTTTGCCAATCTCACCAATAACGTTACCGTCTACAGTTACATTAGCTTCTGATACCCGTTGGATAAGTCCTATCACTTAGATGACTCCTGAATAAAACGTGACATGTCGCGAGTAGCGCGGCAAAGGGCATAACCTATACTGGGTTCGGATGTGCTGTGCCCCGCATCTGGGATGATTTGTAACTGGCTCTGAGGCCATGCTTTGTGAAGTGCTTCAGCGGCTTCGGTTTTACAAATCATATCGTAGCGACCATGAACAATAGTGCCCGGAATATGACTTATTTTGTCAATGTTTTCAAGAATGTAGTTTTCATCTAAAAAGCATTTGTTAGAAAGGAAGTGGCACTCCAACGTTGCAAGGCAAGTGACCAGTTGCATGGGGTAATTGTCAGTGGAATCACCTACGCCGGGGGGTAAAGTAATGCGCGACAATCGCTCTTCCCACTGATACCAGCGCTTTAAGGCTGCGTGTCGCAGTACATCATTGCTAGAGCGTACCATAGCGCTATAAAAACTGCAGACTGCGCTTGAGGTCACCGGTGTAGGCACATCCTTGGTGAATTTGCGGTAGTACTCAGGAAATAACTGAGCAGCGCATCCATCTGGCGATAAAAACCAATCTCTGTCTTCTTGCCGGGCTAAAAATACGCCGCGAAGAATGAGACCTGTTACTCGCGGGGTATACTTGAGCGCATAAAGTAAGGCGAGCGTAGAGCCCCATGAGCCGCCGAATAGTAAAAATTTTGGTATAGAAAGGTGAGTTCGTAGTGCTTCTATATCTTCAACGTTAGACCAAGTGTCGTTGTTTAATGTATCGGCGAGTGGGGTAGAGCGGCCGCAACCACGTTGCTCATAACCTATAATGCGATACTTGTTGCTATCAAAAAAGCATTTGTAGTTAGGGGGTAAGCCTGCGCCAGGCCCGCCGTGAATAAAAAGCACGGGGATACCGTTTGGATTGCCACTTTGCTCGAAGTAAAGCGAATGCCCACTTCCCACTTCGATAAATCCGTTTTCATAGTAGGTAACATCGGGGTAAAGTCGTTTCATTTTGTTTCTGCGCGTTGTGTGAGTGCCTGTTTTAGTTTAGTTTATTGTTATACAAACGTTTGCGTGCTGACTGCTTCAACGCCGTTTTTGCTTTTAAATTAAGTAATAAACGTTAAGTCTATACTATAGAACAAGTGTCATTACGTGCTAGCTAATCATATTATAGTCATAAATGCGAGGATGTTTATATGGCAGGTCAAGGATCGGGCGGTAACGTAATCGCCGCAATTTGTAACTTCTTTATTCCTGGGTTAGGACACCTAGTCCAAGGAAGAATTTTAGGCGCATTGTTCTTTTTTATCACGGTAGGCGTGTGTTATGCCTTAGCTGCAACTGTGGTGCTTGCCATTGTCTTTTGGCCGTTAGGGGCTCTTCTGCATTTAATTTGTATTATAAGCGCAGCACGTTTTAGAGGTGGAGTAACCGCATGAAGTTAATCGCATCAGCATTTGTTGCTATGCTTGCCCTTAGTGGGTGCCAGTCTGCATATTACGCAGCATGGGAAAAGGTCGGCGTTGAAAAGCGCGATATCTTAGTTGACCGCGTTGAAAACGCAAAAGAATCACAGGAAGATGCACAGGAGCAGTTTAACTCTGCATTAGAAGCATTCAGTGCTGCAGTTGTGTTTGACGGGGGAGAGCTAGAAGACGTTTACAACCGCTTGAACGGTCAGTACGAAGACAGCGTTGCCGCTTCAGAAGAAGTGAGTTCACGCATCGATAAAGTGGAAAGCGTTGCTGAAGCTTTATTTGATGAGTGGGCTGAAGAGCTTGAAAAATATGAGAACGCATCGTTGAAACGGGATAGCGCAGCGAAGCTTCGCGAAACCAAGCGTCGCTATTCTTCATTAATGACAGCAATGCGCAAAGCTGAAAGCAAAATGCCGCCAGTGTTAAGTGCACTTCAAGATAATGTGTTGTACCTGAAGCACAACTTAAATGCTAGCGCCATTGGCGCACTGCAGGGCGAACTTTCTACTATTGAAAACAATGTTGCTCAGCTTATCAGACAAATGAATTCAGCTATCGCTGAGTCTGACGCTTTTATATCTTCGATGAAAAACTAGCCGTTAGTTAGGCATTAATTATAAAGAAGGGAGCTTGTAGCTCCCTTCTTTCGTTTTATGCATTTTTTTGAAAGCCGAGGCGTAAGGTTAATCATAATTACGCCCGTCTATACTTTAGGTCGGCTACTCTTTTGGAACTTTGCGCGGCTCGTTCTCTGCTTTACGGTTTTCAAAAGCCTCGCCTAAACTGCACGTGAATTCTGCACCGAACAGCACAATTATCCACGACAAATACACCCATAAAAACAGAATAGGTACCACCGCAAGCGCGCCATAAATTAACTCGTATGAAGGAAAGTTTGTTACATACAATGCAAAGCCTGATTTAGTAATTTCAAAAGCTATAGTGGCAACAATCGCGCCTATAAATGCATGGCGGGCAAACACTCTTCTATTTGGCACTACCATGTACAAAATAGTGAATGCGAGCATGGCAGCACCGCTTGGCACAAGGCTGAGTAAGAAGGTTCCCAATCCAGGCGTGTACTCTTCGGTAAAAGCAGCAAGGCCAGTTAAATAGGAACTTACTACTACGCTAGAGCCAATAAGCATAGGCCCTAAAGTGATCACCATCCAATAGATAGCAAAAGTGTACACTATGGGTCTGTCACTTTGCGTGCGCCAAATTCTATTCAGGGTTTTATCTACGTTTGATATGAGCATTAGCGCTACGACCAGCAGTGACAAAATACCAATAGCGCTCATTTGCGAGGCGTTGCCAACAAAATCGCTCATGTATTTATGCACCACATCGCTGGCGGTAGGTACAAAGTTACTGAAAACAAAATGCTCAAGTTTACTTCTTACTGAAGCGAAGGCAGGAAAGGCCGACATTATGGTAAAGGTCACCATAATAAAGGGGACTAAAGATAACAAAGTTACATAAGCCAAGTGCCCAGCAGAAATAGTAATATTATCTTCTCTACAGCGCTTTATAAAGATGCTGAAGAGCTCTCTTAGTTGAGGGGTAACATTGTTATATAAGGTTTTAACCTTGTCTAAATCCACTCGACTTCTCCTGGCGATACCCTCTGGCAGATAAACAGCGTGATCTTTTGATGGGAGACCTTACGGTATCAATAGTTCAATTCATATTGCAGCAAATGGTAACTGGCGAAGGCGTCAGTGGCAAAAGGTTAATGCAATCTTTATACAACAAAGGCGCATGAATGCGCCTTTAATTATCTAACTGTATAGCTTTGTTACCGCTATACGAAATCAGTCGCCGGAGCGCACACCCAGCATGTGGCAGATAGCATAGCTTAACTCACTGCGATTTAAGGTATAAAAGTGAAAGTGCTTCACCCCTTCTTTTGCCAATACCTTCACTTGATCCATAGCAATATTAGCGCCTATTAGGTTACGAGTGGCTTGATCGTCTGCATCAAGACCGTCGAACATCTTGTGTAACCATCCCGGTACGTGAACATCTGTAAAGCCTGCAAACCTTACTAACGTTTGGTAGTTAGTCACAGGTAAAATGCCTGGAACTATGTCTAAGTCTACACCTGCGGCGGCTGCACGGTCTCTAAATCGCAGGTAAACACTGGTGTCGAAGAAGAACTGGGTTATCGCTTCGGTAGCGCCAGCTTCAGCTTTGCGTTTAAGGTTTAGCAAGTCGAACTGCGCATTTGGCGCTTCAGGGTGTTTTTCCGGGTAGGCGGCAACTGAAATGTCAAAATCGGCAACGTCTTTTAGTAAGGCAACTAAGTCAGAGGCATACATCTCTGTTTTGTCTACCCCTTTGGGTAGGTCGCCACGTAGGGCGACAATACGGCGAATACCAGAATCCCAGTAGTCTTTTGCAATTTGCTTTAATTCATCACGGCTAGCGTCAACACAGGTTAAGTGAGGAACTGCCGCCACACCAGTTTGCTGTTGAATCCGTTTTACCACGTCGTGGGTTCTGTCACGCTCACCGCTATTGGCGCCGTAAGTAACCGACATGTAGCTGGGCTTTAACGGTGCTAGGCGTTCAACCGACTTCCACAGGGTTTGCTCCATGGCTTCCGTTTTAGGCGGAAAGAATTCAAAAGATACATCAATATCACGCAGTTCCGACAGGGACTGGTTTAATGCATCGATACCTTGTGCGTAAGAAACCATGGTTTATACTCTCAAAAATGTTATCTTATAGACGTTTAGACGTCTAAATTAAAGAATATATGTCTAGACGTCAAGAGGTTTACACTGCTCAATTGACCTTTTCGTGAACTTGTTTAGAATTTCTCTTCATAATATAAAAAGAGTAGACCGAGTTAGTACAATGGCAGAATGGAACGGTAAATATATTCACCCCTACGCAGAGCATGGGAAAAAGAGCGAGCAGGTAAAGAAAGTCACTGTCTCTATACCTATTAATGTGCTTAAAGCACTTACTGATGAGCGTACCCGCCGCCAAATCAATAATTTGCGCCACGCCACTAATTCGGAACTATTGTGTGAAGCGTTTTTACACGCGTTTACTGGCCAGCCATTGCCTAACGACGATGACCTGCGTAAAGACAATCCTAATCGCGTGCCGGCTGAAGCTAGGCGCATTATGGAAGAAATGGGCATTGATCCAAGCTTCGAAAATGATGTGTCTGAAGACGACTGATATTTAGTATTAAAGAGAAACGGCGCTGTGTTGTAAGACTTTACTAGTTTATAGCCTACAACACAGCGCCGTTTTTTATGTACTTGTATTCTTTAAGCGCACTTTTTAGCAAATATTGGTTGAGCGTTAACACAACCTTTTTTAGCCTTGTGCGCCAGAACTTTATTCTTCTGGTCTTTCAGGTACTCGTGCAACACCCGACTCAATAGCCGCCTTAGATACGGCGGTAGCTATACGCTCGCACAGACGTGGGTCCATAGGTTTAGGAATAATATACTCCTTACCAAATGTCAGACTATCGCTTTTACTCGCTGCCAATACTTCCTGTGGTACAGGTTCTTTCGTAATAGCACGAAGAGCTTCAACCGCCGCCACTTTCATCTCATCATTAATGGCTGTTGCGCGAACATCTAAAGCACCGCGGAAAATAAACGGAAAGCACAGCACATTGTTTACCTGATTAGGATAGTCTGAGCGGCCAGTAGCCATAATTAGGTCTTTACGCACTTCGTGAGCAAGCTCAGGCTTTATCTCAGGATCTGGGTTAGAACATGCAAATACAATTGGGTTTTCAGCCATCAAGGAAAGCGCTTCTGGCGGTAAAACATCAGGGCCTGATACACCGACAAAGATATCTGCGCCTTCCATTACATCTTCAAGGGTGCGCTTATCAGTATTGTTAGCAAACAGCTTCTTGTGCTCAGTTAAATCTTCGCGACGAGTGTGGATAACGCCTTTTCTATCTAACATGTAGATACGCTCACGCTGGGCACCACACTTAATCAGTAGCTCCATACAGGCAACCGCTGCTGCTCCAGCGCCCATGCAAACAATTTTAGCGTTCTCTATATTTTTGCCCTGAATTTCTAAAGCGTTAAGCATACCTGCGGCGGTTACAATAGCGGTACCGTGTTGATCATCATGGAATACTGGGATTTTACAGCGCTTAATGAGTTCTTGCTCAATTTCAAAGCACTCTGGCGCTTTGATATCTTCTAGGTTAATACCACCAAACGTATCAGCAATATTGGCTACAGTATTGATGAATTCTTCGGTCGTACGATGTTTCACTTCAATATCAATGGCATCTAAACCAGCAAAGCGTTTAAACAGAAGTGCTTTACCTTCCATTACTGGCTTTGAAGCTAATGGGCCTAAATTACCTAAGCCTAAAATCGCAGTTCCGTTACTGATAACAGCGACCAAGTTACCTTTGCCCGTATACTTGTAAGCGTTATCTGCATCCTCGGCGATTTCTCTCACCGGCTCGGCAACGCCCGGGCTGTAGGCAAGAGCAAGGTCGTCGACGCTATCGGCTGGCTTAGATAGCTCTACGCGAATTTTTCCAGGTGTGGGTTTGGCGTGATAGTCGAGTGCGCGTTGTCTAAAATCTGACATGTAAAAAGGTATCCTTAGATGTAGGGTTCATCGGTATTTTTGTTCACGCTCTGTAGCTATTTTATTATCGTTGTAGTTATAGATAGATAAACATAAGCGCGTTACAACTAACTAATGACAAAAGTGATTATAAATAGTTGTTAGCACCAGTGTGGTACGTTGGAAACTGCAGACCTAGCGTTAACTCTTCCTGATTTCCCTCACATATCGCTGTTGATACTAGGTCTAACATTTAGACCTGAATTTATATCCAAAAGCGCCACAAGCCTTAGCAGTAAAGCACTATTCATAAAGTTAATGCTCACTATTAAGGTGCCGATCGCAACTCTAACACAGCCAATCACTGTGTACATATCTGATCAGAATTCTCAATTACCAATGTAGGTTAGGCATACTAATTAGACCAGTAAAATAAGTCTATAATTGTCATTCATAAAATTTATTTTGAAGTCTCATTTCATTTTGAAGGTGTATTATAGGCGCGGGTGCTAAAATGTAGGCGCGGATGCTAAGATGCTTATCGATTTATATTCGAAAAAACAGCTTTGGATAATATTTCACAAAGATAGACCTCTTTATTTTCACTATTGTTTTTCTGATAAAATACGATAAATGGCCTCTCAAACCCGTTTTGAAGATAAATAATATGACAGAGAAAAAACTAATCGCAGTGCTAACAGATGTGTGTGAAAACGTAAAATCTGACGATAATGGATTCGTATGGCTTACGCATTTAGGATCTTGGAAAGCGCCGAAAGTTATTGCCGTATTTAATACGGAGCAAGAGAAGCAGCAAGCATTGATTAACGGTTGGGATATGGACTTCATAAACCAGGTGAATATAGCCCTAGAATCGATAAAGTCTATTCCAGCTGGAATTTATTTCGACAGTGAGGAAGCGTGTGAAAAACAAAGTAGAGGGGACTGGGATAAACACTTGTCAGGAGTCGAAAAACTTCATTAATTATAATGAGTGTTTTGATCTTAAGTGTAAGCGTTATTGATATGATCAATTAGCTTTGATTAGAGGTGCTTGCATAAGTGAGAGCTATTCAATGTTAGTTTACTAACGTGAATAGTTTTCTCTGGACAATAAAAAAGCGCCAAGAAGGCGCTTTTTTCGAACTCGATATCAGGCTTACTTTTTGCCCAATGCACCGAAACGCTTCTTGAAGCGATCAACACGACCACCAGTATCAACGTTACGTTGCTTACCAGTGTAGAATGGGTGACATGAAGAACATACGTCTAGGTTAATGTCTTTACCAAGCGTAGAGCGAATCTTCATTTCGTTACCACATGAGCAAGTTGCTGTGATTTCTTCGTATTTAGGGTGGATATCTTGTTTCATTGGGTTACCTCAAATAATAAGGCCGTATCGCTATACAACCCGAAGTCGCACACCATACGTTACATAATTCAAATGATGAGTCGTTCAACGAACAACCCATCGCAAAAAGAGCGGCGCATAATATAGGATGGATGTGGCATGATCAAGTGGTTTTTGCCCAATTGTTAAACAAAGCAGCTTGGCAAGAAGGCTACCCAAGAGAGCTAAACAAAAAACATTCCTTTTATGCTTTATCGTAAAGTATGTTTAAATATTTGTCTTTCAAGGCTAGGCCCATTAGCGTCAATAGTAAAATTGTGCGCTATAGCAAAATGTGTAGCTAACTGTTAGCAGCGCAAACTGCTGTAATATATAGGTCTACAAGTAGCTTCAGTATTATTAGTTTCAATATAAGAAGCTTAGTAAGCGCATTACGCGCTGTAACAGCCATCAAGTAAGGTAGAACGTTCGCAATGGCCTTTATCCAAGTTGCCGTGCCAGTGCCACTGCGCCAACTTTTCACATATACCCACAACAACGCACTCCGTGCGGGTGTAAGAGTGGTTGTGCCTTTTGGCCCCCGCAAACTGGTGGGTGTGGTCGTTGAAACCCTCCAAAAACCAGAAAGTGAAATTGACAACGTCGACAAGTTAAAAGCTATCGAGTCGGTACTTGACGATAGCCCCATTATAGATGATGTGTTGCTGAAAATGGCACAGTGGCTGTGGCAGTATTATCACCATGCGCCGGGTGAAGTACTGCACGCCATGTTGCCTGTTTTATTACGCAAAGGCGAGTCGGCGGCGCCCACGCCACAAGACATGTTAATGCTTACCGAAGAAGGTATGCAAACGGCTGCAGAAACGCTATCGCGAGCGCCTAAGCAACAAGCTTGCTTTGCTGCACTGGCTGGTGGAGCGTTATTAGCGTCGCAAGCGCGAAAACAGTATGGTGCACCTGCAGCTAAAGCGCTTGTTGAAAAGTCTTTGGTACGTATCGAAGAAATAACACCTGAATTTAAGCCAGGCAGCTGGCTTGCCTCGTTATCGCTTTCTGAAAAGCCAATTCCAGACACTGAGCAGTCGGTTGCCATTGCTGCACTTAATCGCCAGCAAGGCAGCTTTGGCGTAAGTTTGCTTGAAGGGGTTACCGGTAGCGGTAAAACGGAAGTCTATCTTCAGGCTATCGAACCCTTACTGCGTGAAGGTAAACAGGTGCTAATCCTTGTGCCTGAAATTGGGCTTACGCCCCAGACGGTATCTCGTTTTGAGAAGCGCTTTGGCATTGCGGTGGGTGTTTTACACTCTCAGATCTCTGATAAAGAACGTTTACATGTTTGGCAGCGTGCTAAAGCCGGTGAGCTCGGTATTATCATTGGTACTCGTTCGGCTATTTTCACGCCGCTACACAACCCCGGCATGTTAATTGTGGATGAAGAGCATGACGAGTCTTTTAAACAGCAGGATGGGTTGCGCTATCACGCTCGTGACTTAGCAGCCATGCGTGCCAAGCAGCACAATATTCCTCTTTTACTAGGCAGTGCCACGCCCGCGCTTGAAACACTCAATAATGCACTAAACGGCCGCTATGCTCATTTACAGCTAACTAAGCGAGCAGGGGGGGCGAAAAGCACACATCAGCATGTGCTGGACGCACGCGACCAACCTATTCATTACGGGATTTCACAAGGCCTGCTAACGATAATGCGTCAGCATATTAACGCGGGGAATCAGGTATTGGTGTTTGTAAACCGAAGAGGTTATGCGCCAGCGCTACTCTGTCATCACTGCGGTGAGACCGCAATGTGTAAGCGTTGTGATCGCCCTTATACCGTGCACAAAGCCCAAAACCGGTTACAGTGCCACCACTGCGGTGGCATGCGTTCAATGCCATCAAACTGCGAAGCGTGCCATCACAATGAATTAGTTACCGCAGGTACGGGGACAGAGCAAGTTGAGCAAGGGCTAGCAAGCTTATTTCCCGGCGTTAAACAGGTAAGAATAGACAGCGATACTGTGCGAGGTAAAGACAAGCTTCACCAAACCCTTGATGCTATTAATCGCCAGGAGTTCCAGTTGCTGGTAGGAACCCAGATACTATCAAAGGGTCATCACTTTCCTCATGTCACTCTAGTAGCAGTGCTAGATTGTGATGGTGCCCTTTTTAGTGCCGATTTTAGAGCGCCAGAAAAGCTCGCTCAGCTTGTTACTCAGCTTGCTGGAAGAGCGGGGCGCGCCAGCAAACCTGGTGAAATGTGGCTTCAAACCCACAATCCTCACCACCCTTTGCTACAAGATTTAGTGCACAATGGCTATGGGCATTTCGCACGACACGCTTTAATGGAGCGTAAGGCAGCAGGGTTGCCCCCTTTTATTAGCCAGTTTGTTATTCGCGCAGAGGCTACCGATAGTAGTTTAGTTTATCGCTTCCTACAGGAAAGTAAGCAGGTGTTTAATCAACAACACGCCATTGATATAAACGGTCCGTTTCCTTGTTTAATTGAAAAGCGGCAAGGCAGGTTTCGGTTTATGCTGGTATGCAGCCATGAAAAGCGTGCGCCGCTTCACAATGCGCTGCGTTTGGCGCTGCCATTTTTACAGGCGTTGCCACAGGCTATGAAGGTAAGGTGGTCGATTGATATCGATCCTACCGATTTCAGTTAGCTTGTTAGGTAGCAATACGTTAAAATTTTAACAAGATTGAAGAGGCTGAAACACCAGTCCTTCTAATAGACTTGGTATATGACGTTTTCTTACGCATACAAACAACGATAACAAGTAGGAATATTGCCGACTATGGCTCAACGCGATTATGTCTCTCGTGGACGCTCTCCTCAAAAAAAGAAGCCCGCTGGTAAAGGTAGAAAGCCAGCCACAAATACGCGATCAAACGCACAAGCTAACGCCCCAGTTTCTGGGAAGCTTCCTATCGTGCGCCTTATAGGCATTTTCGCTTTAGTGATTGGCTTCGGTGTATTTTTATGGTCGATAAAAGACAATGTAGAGGATGACGTAGATACTCAAGCTTCACGACCTGTTGCGCCAACAGAAGAGTCTTTACCTGAGCTGCCTGAAGAAGAGTGGGAGTACATTAAGACCCTGCCAGGGTATGAAGTAGAAGTTGAAGTAAGAGAGCAGGAAAAGTCTGACAAACGCTATCTTATGCAGTGCGCCTCATTTAGAACCCGCGCCCAGGCTGAAGAGATGAAAGCTAAAATTGCATTTCAGGGTTTAGAAGCGCTTATCAGACACAGCACCGGCAGCAACGGCGATTGGTTCCGCGTTATTCTTGGCCCATATGAATCTAAGCGCGATGCGGAAAAAGCCAAGCATAGTCTGCGTAAAGTAAACATTGCCACATGCCAAATTTGGTACTGGAATTTGTAGCAGTTCTTTCCAGAGCGCTATCAGACAGCAAAGAACGAGCTCGCTTCTAGGCGAGCTGCATTTATGTAGTGACTTCAGTATTGCTACTTTATCTGCATTTTATCACCTAGGCATTATCTCAATTGGCCTTAGGGTGTGTTGCCGCGAGTATGCACTCTATAAACAGCGTATTCAATAAACAACGTATGTGTAAAGCCCATATAGTAGGCCCCTCTGAAGGCACATTCTTTTGTATTACCCTTGAAATTAAAAAGCCTTCCCCCACTTATTTGTTATTGAATTATTACGCTGCTGCCTTAGTTCCGCGAAAAAGGTACATATAAAACGCAGCAGCGCCCAGCTAAACGGGGAATTAACGTGACAACGATTGTATCTGTACGACGTGGGAATCAAGTGGTAATGGCCGGTGACGGACAGGTATCACTGGGCAACACCGTAATGAAAGGGAATGCGCGCAAGGTGCGCCGCTTATACCACGACAAAATTTTAGCGGGCTTTGCCGGCGGCACGGCCGACGCATTTACGCTATTTGAGCGCTTTGAAGCCAAGCTTGAAGCGCACCAAGGCCATTTAACCAAGGCGGCGGTTGAACTTGCCAAAGACTGGCGGACCGACAGGGCGTTACGCAAACTCGAAGCCCTACTTGCCGTAGCCGACGAAACCGCGTCATTTATCATTACCGGTAACGGGGACGTAGTGCAGCCAGAGCAAGATCTTATCGCGATTGGCTCTGGTGGTAACTATGCACAAGCGGCAGCTACTGCACTTTTAGACAATACCGAGCTAAGCGCTAAGGAAATTGCTGAAAAATCGCTGACCATTGCCGGTGATATTTGCGTATTCACTAACCATAGCCAAACGGTTGATGTACTAGATTACTAAGTAATAGCGAACGCTGTTATTGGCTTGTTGTCGCTCGTTTGCGTAGCAAGTACAACAAGTATTGTTAGAAAAGGGTTTATTCATGTCTGAGATGACACCAAGAGAAATTGTTCACGAGTTAGACCGACACATTATCGGTCAACAAGATGCCAAGCGCGCTGTATCTATTGCACTTAGAAACCGCTGGCGTCGTATGCAGCTTGAGCCTGAGCTGCGCCAAGAAGTTACCCCAAAAAATATTTTGATGATTGGTCCAACGGGGGTGGGTAAAACCGAAATCGCTCGCCGTTTAGCTAAACTTGCTAACGCGCCCTTCATTAAAGTTGAAGCGACAAAGTTCACCGAAGTGGGCTATGTGGGTAAAGAAGTTGAAACCATCATTCGTGATCTTGCCGACATCGCGGTAAAAATGACGAAAGAAAACGAAATGAAGAAAGTGAAATTCCGCGCTGAAGAAGCAGCGGAAGAGCGCATTTTAGACGTTTTACTTCCTCCTCCAGAAGACGCATGGGGCAACAAAGAAGACGTTGAAGATCGCGGGACCCGCCAAGCATTTCGCAAAAAGCTTCGTCAAGGCGACTTAGACGACAAAGAAATTGAAATTGATGTGGCACTTCCACAGATGGGCGTAGAAATTATGGCGCCTCCTGGTATGGAAGAAATGACTAATCAGCTTCAAGGCATGTTTCAGAATTTGTCGGGTTCGCAAAAGAAAAAGAAGAAGCTGAAAATTAAAGAAGCGTTCAAACTGCTTATTGAAGAAGAGGCGGCACGCCTTGTAAATCAAGAAGATTTGAAAGAAAAAGCCATTGAGTCAGTAGAACAGCACGGTATTGTGTTTGTAGACGAAATTGACAAAATTTGTAAGCGTGAAGGCAATACCTCAGGCGATGTCTCTCGTGAAGGCGTGCAGCGTGACCTGCTTCCACTTGTAGAAGGTTCTACGGTGTCGACAAAACACGGCATGGTTAAAACCGACCATATCTTGTTTATTGCTTCAGGTGCATTCCAAATGAGCAAGCCGTCGGATCTTATCCCAGAGCTTCAGGGTCGACTACCAATTCGTGTTGAGCTTGCTGCGCTGAAAGTGGGCGACTTTAAACGTATTCTTACCGAGCCAAACGCATCATTAACTCAGCAGTATGTTGCGTTAATGAAAACGGAAGGAGTTGATATCAGTTTCGACGATTCTGGCATTCAGCGTATAGCCGAGGCAGCGTGGCAGGTGAATGAGCGCACTGAAAATATTGGCGCGCGTCGCTTGCATACAGTGCTTGAGCGCCTTATGGAAGATATCTCGTTTGATGCTTCAGAGAAAAGTGGTGAGTCGTTCGTGATTGATGCAGACTACGTTAATAGCCACCTAGAAACCTTGGTAGATAACGAAGACCTGTCGCGTTTCATCCTTTAAATAAATGCTAAGTAGAGGCCTCTTCCTGTAGTTCGGTTGTGAATGCTCACTTCTACACAAACAGATAGTAAAAAGCCGACTCTATGAATGTAGTCGGCTTTTTTATGTGAAAAAATAAGATTTAGTCTTTCACTTTTTCCCATTGAGCTTCAATTTCTTCAAGGCGAATTATACTCGCAGCTTCTTCAGCTTGAGTATCGGCAAGTAGATCAAGAAAGTAACTCACAGGGTTATTCTTCTCTTGGCTTTCCATGTAAAGGGCTCTCAAAGCCGCATCTGTCGTCCTTGGAATTTTCGTTTGACCTTTCTCGTAACGTGCAATGGTCTGTTCATCTACACCAAACCGAGTCGCGAGTATTTTTTGAGAAAGATTCAATTCAATACGTAAGAATTTAAACTCATCGTGTGCAAGAGGTCTGCTGGTGTCTACAATCGCTTGAGCGATCGCGCTATGGAGGCCGTTCATGTCGTCAATACTTGTGTATTCTTCGCCGTCGACAATCTCAACAGTAACACCATTTTTCAAAAACACATTTGATAACCCACTTTCAGTGTAATGGTACATATAAACCTCTCAAACTATCCAAACAGTAACTAGAACTGAAGTTGGATTATCATGATGGTTCTTTAGTGCTACGGTTAGTTCGATAACTTTCCCCGCTGCCAAACCTTTCAGATTAAATTTCCAATCTCCGGTAATTTCAAGATATGGTCCTTCCCTAAAAACTGAGTATTTACTCTTGAGTAAAGTCATCACCTGACCTGTAGTTACTCCTCGCTCATGCATACGCTGTTTAACATGTTTACTCCATCGAATCCTATGAGTATGGTTTTCTGCAAGGTCGCTCATTTTCTTCCTTGCAGTTTCCGCGCTAAGAGGGAATTCCTTAACGCCTTTGGGGGGCTTTAGGGCCATAATTATTAATCCATTACCTATCATATTGATAGGTTTGGTGGGTATTGTCAATATGCATCTTCAAAAGTGATGTGGATAACATCTAGGGCAGTTTACAAAAGCGCCTAGAAGCAAATGGCTTTATTAAAGTGTTATAAAAACTAAACCTCCACAAGCAGTGCCACCAATTTGCCTGTTATATCTAGACCGGTATCGTTTTCTACCTTTAAAAAGTAGGGACTCGGGTTCGCCTCTAGAAAAAAGTACTTTCCCTTCGCACTTCTGCGCCAGTCGATTGCGCACCAATGCATGCCTAACGCTTGGCAAATTTTAATAGCCATACGCTGCACCTCGTTTGGGATAATAGTCACAGACACACTGGCATTGTCGTCGTTTCTATAATCTAGTTCGCTTGAGTCGATTTGTACGCTTAGCACATCATCGCCTAGTACATAGCTACGTACATTTTCGCCCACAATGTATTTTTGGAAGGTCACAGGGCGCTCATTTAAAAGTGAATTTAGGAGCGGGCGCATATTAGGTAGTTTATTTACAAATTGTACCGTGCGACCGCCGCGCACGGGCTTATAAACAACATCACGCATGTTGTTGCAAAACTGAGAGGCGACTTCGGGGGCATTGCCAACAAAGGTGTAGGGTATATGTGCACCTAACTTGCCAGCAATGCGTGATTGATAAGGCTTACATTGGTGGCTTCTCACGGCATCGATAGAATTGACCCACTTGATGTCGCTATAGCTAAACCAACAAAGTAATGTGCTCGCCCGTTCTTGCTCGGTCCAAGTTGCATCAGCTAGCAGTTTAGATGGATTATCATTCGGCTTTTCGGTCTTAATGTTGTTATTCACGGCGCGTTTGGGACGACTATTCTCACCTGATGCTGTCCACGAAGCTCCCGGCAAATATTCGTGCCAGTAGGCTGCTTTGGTGTTCGAAAAAGTCACTCTAGGTTGGTCGCAGAGTGTCGGTGAATTGAAATGGACTAATCCGTCATCAAAATCAGGGTCATAGCTAATACTCCAAGCTGAACCGAACTGTTGCGTATTAGCGATATAAAAAGGGGTAGCTGTTTGACTAAGCGCCTTCGCTACGTGTTGAATTTGTGGGTCTTGCTCACTTCCTAAAAGTGCAACGTGCATTCGCATTCCTTGCTAGCGGGTTATGGGTGAAGAGTATTGTTTTTAAAAAGCGCAACATATAGACAGTTCGTAAACACCGGCTATCCATATGCTGACGCTAAGGGGGTTAAAGCTATGACAAAATATCTGGTAGTTTGCCGCCGCCTTCACCAATGGCCATGGTGATATAAACCGGTTCTTTGGGGGCAGGGCCAACTACCGGTGAGGTATCGCTTAAACGAACGCGTAGACCGCCGGATACCTCAAACAGTTGCGCTTCCGCTAAAGCAACGGGCTCGGTGCTTGCTGGTGGGCTTAGATTTGGTTGGTTGTGATTTAGTTGATGGTGTTTCATAAAGTACGCTCCTTGTAGTGGCGTGTTGAGTGAAGAAGTGGGTGCGCTTAAAGCGAAACCACTTCTCGGTAAAGGGTTCGAAAACAGCAGGCGATAAGTGCTGAACGGCTGCTGATATTGAGTTTTTTATAAATGTTGGCGCAGTGAAACTTAACGGTTCGCTCGCTGATAAATAGCTCCGAAGCGATCACTTTGTTAGAGCGGCCTTCCATTATTTTGTGTACTACCTGTAGCTCACGTTTCGACAAACAGTCCATGGGAATAACGGCGCCACGAGCGGTTATGCCACTTGCATCTATTTGCATGCGCTCAGCAGTTGTCATCAATACTGCGGGTTCTCTTACTTCATGGTTTTTCATAATGTTTCTCCGTGTTTACCAGATGTTGCGCTTCCTGTTACTTCAGAGGGAGAGCATGGTTGTAATGTGCCTTGTTCCAGACGATAAACTTTGTCTGCCATGGCGATAGATTGGGGGCGATGTGCCACAATAATTCGGGTCATATTCAGGGATTTGAGGTGATGATTTATCTGAGCTTCATTGGCCATATCTAGATGGCTGCTCGCTTCGTCTAAGAACAAAATGTCAGGCTCTTGATATAGCGCTCTTGCTAAAAGCAGGCGCTGCTTTTGCCCACCGCTCAAACTGCTACCCATATCGCCTACTAGCGAGTGATATTGCATAGGCATATGCATAATGTCGTGATGGATACAGGCAAGTTGTGCTACATAAACCATTTTCTTGAGGTTTGGGGCTTCTTCAAAACAACAGATATTTTGGCCTATAGTGCCGCTTAAGCAGGCGTCCTCTTGAAGCACAGAAGCGATGACAGGATTTACAGTACTAGGGTGCTCTATGCTGCCTTGTGAAGCTGGATAAAGGCCCATTAAGCACTTAAGCAAAGTGCTTTTCCCACAGCCGCTGCCGCCGATAATGGCCACGATTTCACCGGTTTTTACTGAAAGTGTCAGATTTTTAAATACCCACTCGCTATTTTCCCCATAGCGGTAGCTAAGTGACTTCACCCTAAGCGCGGTAGTTCCTGAAAAAGCGCTACCATCGAATGTGCTACTTTCCGGCGAGTCAGCATTGGACAGGTTGAATAGACGAGAGTTAGGTGAACCTGAGGTAGAGGCCGAGCGGTTACGCGTTTGTGTACTTTGAACGCCGAGCGAACGCTCAGTGTTATATAGCGGCTGAACTTTAGTTTTTTGCTCTACTGGTGTAAGTAAAATATCGCTTAAGCGGTTGAAATGAACGCCTAGCATATTAAGCTCAATAAGCTTATTAACTATACCGTCGATAGCACCTACAAACCTTGTCTTATATGCCATAAAGGCCAGCAACATGCCTATTGAAAGGGTACCTTGCATGACAAGGTTCGCGCCAATATAAACAACGACTAGGTTTTCAACGCCAAACAGAAATTGGTTTGCCAGTGTGCTACCTATGTTAAATTTCCCTAAGATGATGTCTTTATTGAGTGTTGCAACTAGCTTGTTCTGCCATAGGCCATGGCGCTGTATCTCTTGCCCATACACGCGAATAGGTAAAATTGCCCGCACACTTTCCATAAAGTGGCTCTGTTCAGTAGCGGCCAGGGCAATGCGCTCAGTGGTATGCCTTTTAATGAATGGTAGAAGTCCCAGACGAATGGCCAGATAGATAAGCATTATCACCACGACCACTAAAGTAAGCTTGAAGGAATATAAACTCATCACGGCCAAGGTGACGATTGCCATTATTCCATCTAGCATGGCGGTAACGACCCCAGTGGTTAAAAATTCCCGAATGCTAGCCAGGGAACCAAAGCGCGATACCACATCACCAATATGACGTTTGTCAAAATAGTCTAAGGGAAGAGCTAAAAGATGCTTGAATACAGATGCAGACATCTGTAGCTGTAGGCGGGATGAAACGGACAAGATAACGAACTTTCTTATACCGCTTGTAAAGGTTTCTATAACCAGTAATAGGGCAAAGCCAATAGCAAGAGCTTTGAGCAAGGCCTCGTTATTGTAAATTAATACATCATCAACCACTGTTTGCATGTAGTAAGGTGCAGCAAGGGCAAAAAGTTGCAGCACTATTGATAATGCGAAAAGCGTTAGTAGGTTACGTTTGAAGCCGATGGCACGGGAGAAAAACTGAGTAAGCCCAAGTTGAGGCGCAGACTTTTTGGGGCTAAATGTGTCACTTGGTGAGACCTCAAGCGCAATCCCCGTAACGTACTTTGAGGCTTCTTCAAAATTGAGCTTTCTTTTACCTAGGGCGGGGTCATGAACGAAAATATGCTTCCCTCTCACTTTTGTCAAAACAACAAAGTGGTTCATATCCCAATGCAAAATGGCTGGGCAAGATAACTGCGCAAGATGCTCCATTTCTATCTTAACTGCTCGGGTTTGAAAGCCCAGGTCACTGGCAATTCGCATTACGTCTTTTAAGGTCGTTCCTCGTAATGACACGGATATGCTTTGACGCAAAGTGTTAAGGTCGCGCTTATCGGAGTAGTACTGTGCAATCATTGCCATACAAGCAAGTCCGCATTCAGCCGCTTCGCTTTGCAGAATAACCGGTACCCTGCTTGTTGTATGAAACAGCTGTGCCGAAAGAGGGGGTGTTAAACTCATCATGATTACAGCTTCCCTTTAATGCTATAAAGCGGTTCCATTAACCATTCCATAAGCGTGCGTTGACTTAATTGAACATCTGCCGAAAATGTCATGCCTGCTTTCAATGAAATACTGCTGCCGTAAGCCAATACTTCGTTTGTATCTAAGGTGGCAGTAACCAAGTAGGCTGGCTCGCTAATTGAAATAGGTACATCGGTAAGTTCTCCCGGTAAGACAAGCGACGAAGAAATATTGACTATCTCGCCAAACTGCACACCAAACTTTTGATAAGGGAAGGCGTCATATCGTATATGTAGGGCTTGGCCTTCTTGTAAAAATCCTGCTGAGCGCACGGGTACTGCGATTCGCGCTTGAATGTCAGCATTTTGAGGGAGTAGAGTGAGTAGAGGGCGAGCGCTGTCAACGGTATATCCCGTCTTAACATTAAGGCCTGATATCACGCCACTGCGAGGGGCATAAATTATCTCTTCAGCATTACTTTTGTGACTCACAATTTGTTGGGTGAGATCGCTATAAGTATTCTCTATATTTGCCAGCTCGTTGGCTTGTTGCTCAGGCAAGGTAGCGAGTTCATGATTTATTGCTGCTATGTTGGCTTGCTCGCTATTCCAATCCTTTTTTGCTAAAGCTAGTTTCTGCTCTGCATTTAAGCGATTAAGCGAATGGGTTTCAAAGTCGGCACGGCTAATATGTCCCTGCTTAAGTAAGGTTTGTGCTTTTTCCCATTGTTTAGATGCTAGAAGCCACTGTGATTGGGTTAGAGCAATAATGTCTTTCAACGTTTCTGAGGTATGTTTAGCCTGGGAAAGCTGCTCTTCCAAGCGCTGCTGCTGGGCTAGGTGCAAAGTGCGCAGGCGCTTAATACTTTGGTGAGTGCGATTTTGTTTCGATTCTAGTTCGGCAAGTAACTGGATACTGACTCTATGGCCTAATGCATCCTCGCTGCTGTAGCTAATTTTTATTAGCGGTGCGCCCTTTTCGACTAATTGACCTTCACTGACTATAACGTCGAGCACTTTTCCTCGCCTTGCGTCTGAATAAAGCTTGAAAACACCATGGCTGGGTTCTAGCCATCCAGTTACCGAAGCTTTTCGCGCATAACTTTCCATGTTCAGGTAAGCAGCAACCGCCACAATCCACACGACAAGCAGCCCTGCTATTGCTGAATAGGCTGGTTTAGGGGTCATTAAAAAGCTCCCCTCAACGGCATTTGATTGCTCATCAATAACTTCTTTTCTAAACAACCCTGTTCTCATCTTCATCCCTATATAATTCGCTACTTGCGCTTGGGGTCCTGTTAAAGCAACCCTTTTTCTAGGTGCTAGTTTGCACATAAAGAGTATCTGGCTGCCGCTTCCATATCGGCGATTAATCCTTGGCATCGTAATCCGTGACGCCTCCGTTTTGTTACTACCAGATACCTTGTGGTCAACGTTACTGCAGTGACGGTATTTACTTTAGGCGGAGTGAGAACTTGATGAATGGTGCTTAAGGTCTATTTTTCTGTAGCATGCAGCCTCATTGGGCTTGGCGCATTTTTGAAAGCGCTTGGCCTAAATTTGAAAGTTGATATTGCACAAGAAAACGGCGAAGAGATGCAAAGAAGTCATAGAAGTGTCTAAAGAATGTGCTATAAAAAACAAGGAAATATGAAAATAACACGGTAAGAATACGTAAAAGGAAGCAAGATGTTTGTACCCAGCATACTTTTAAAACAACTTTACACACGTGCAAGCCTTACAAAAACTAATAAAGGCTTATCTTTTTCTCTTAAAAACAGATTAAAAGACGCGACAATCAAGGAAGTAAAATGGATTTCCCTTGATGGAGAGAAAATCCCTGAAGAAAAAATTTCACTCCAGCTTACCCCCGATTCCTGTATTTCTGTTGAAGCGTTAAATAAGTCGGACGGAGAGCCGTTTGGATTGCGTCAAACTATTACCGTGCACTTGGATATTGATGAAGCACCTTGCCCTGAAAAACGAAAATTGGGTATTTGCTTTTCGGCATCACCTTTTGGAAAGCTTAAATTTGAAGTAGAAGATAATATTACGGCGCCAGGTCAACGCAGTGCTTTTATTCCCCGTGACGATATGGACGACTATGGCGAAAGCATTATAAAAACACGCCAAGAATATTTTGAAAGCGCTACAGGCAAGAAAATTGACCACGTAGGTAAGTACTCAATCGACCCGCAAGCGCTTAAAGGCAATATCGAGCATTTCATTGGCGTGGCGCAGGTTCCTATCGGTATTGCTGGGCCGTTGACTATAAACGGCGAACACGCTCAAGGTGATTTTGTAGTACCACTAGCGACTACTGAAGGCACATTGGTAGCGTCGTACAACCGCGGTATGAAGCTACTTAACATGAGTGGTGGCGTAACGGCAACAGTAGTTGATGATGCCATGCAGCGCGCGCCGGTATTTATCTTTGAAAATGCGCGAGGTGCCAGAGACTTCGTTAAATGGATTAAAGCAAACTTCGAAAAGATTAAAGAAGAAGCTGAAGCGACCTCAAGCGTGGCTAAGCTAACCTATATCGACCACTTTCTGTCTAACAAATTTGCGTTTTTACGGTTTAACTTTAAAACCGGTGATGCTGCAGGTCAGAACATGGTGGGGCGCGCAACTTTTGCTGCCTGCGGATGGATACTCGACCATTACGAGGGGATAGAAAACTTCTATCTTGAATCTAACTTTGCTACCGACAAAAAAGCCTCTCAAATAAACATAATGCGTACCCGTGGTAAACGGGTGACAGCTGAAGCCACTATTAAACGAGAGCATTTGTTAGAGGTAATGCGCGTCGACCCTAAACAAATAGATTATCACGGCCGTGTGGCTGGAGTAGGGTCTTTCTTATCTGGTGTAAATAACACCGGTCTTCATTCGCCAAACGGTATTACCGCTATGTTTATAGCAACAGGGCAAGACGTAGCCAACGTATCTGAATCGTCAGCGGCCATGATGTATTCCGAACTTACCGACGATGGCGACTTATATGTGTCTATCACCATACCATCGCTTATTGTGGCTACCTATGGCGGTGGTACTGGTATTGGTACCCAGCGAGAGTGCTTGGAACTGTTAGACTGCTACGGGCGAGATCGCGTGTATAAATTTGCAGAAATCGTGGCGTCGGTTGTGCTGGCCGGTGAGATATCGCTAGCGTCAGCCATTAGTTCGTCAGACTGGGTGTCGTCACACGAACAGTATGGGCGTAACCGGTAGCAAGTAAATTTAACTAACGGAAAGTAAAAAGGGGCTTCACATTATGTGAAGCCCCTTTTGTTTAGCGGTTCATTTACTAATGCTCCCAATGATAGTGGTGCGCTTTCGCTTCCACTTCATCAGCCGTTTGTTGCGGCATAAAGGTCGCATTGTCTTGTTCAAAGAAGAACGGTTTACGTTTTTTCTTACTGCCTACTTCGTTCATGGTGGCCGACTCATATACGCGTCCATTTAGTACAGTGTATTCTACGAATTCACTCTTTCTAATGTCGCTTAGTACATCGCCATCAATCACCACTAGGTCGGCAAGTTTACCTTTTTCGATACTGCCCAGATCTTTGCCCATACCTAGGTGTTTCGCGCCATCAATAGTACCGCCGCGTAGTGCTTCCCAAGGCGTGAAGCCGCCTTGTTCCATGATCCACAGCTCCCAGTGCGCTGCTAAGCCTTCACGCTGGCCGTGAGCGCCAATATGTACACTGACCCCATTATCTCGAAGCTCTTTGGCGTAGCTTGCAACGTTTTGGTGGTTGTACTGATTTTCTGGCGCAGTAGGTCTGCGGATCGCACGGCTGTCTAGAATAGTCGACGGGGTATAGCGAAGAAGGCGCGGGTTCTTCCACACTTCTGTTTTATCGTACCAATACTCTTCACCCATCATGCCGCCGTACGACACAACGAAGGTCGGCGTGTAGCCAAACTCTGTCGCTTTCCATAGTTGAGTGATGTCGCTGTAACCTTTTTCCACAGGAATGCTGTGCTCAAGACCCGTATGGCCATCTACTAGCATAGTCAGGTTTTGTTGTAACTTACCGCCACCCTCAGGCACTACCATCATCTCTTGATTTTTTGCCGCCCACAGCACTTGCTGGCGCTGGTCACGACGGGGCTGGTTGTAGCTTTTTACTGAAATAGCACCGGCTTCTTTTAAGCGCTCTACGTGGAAATAGGCATCTTCATAATTGTTGATAATCGCTTTGTAACCTAGGCCTTCTGCACCGTATAAAATCGTGCCGGTGGAGTAGATACGCGGCGCAACAATATCGCCTCTACGCTGTAATTCTGCCGCAGCAAAAATTTCTGTCGTGTCGTTTGATGGGTCATGAATGGTAGTGACACCGAATGACACGTTCGAGTACTGACTCCAGTTTTGCTGAGGAATAATCTCATTGCGGCCCTGTGAGCCGTGAGCGTGCGCATCAACAAGCCCTGGGATAATGGTTTTACCCGTTGTATCTATTTGCATTGCATCATCAGGAATGGTCACATCACCACGTTTACCCACTGCTTCAATGCGGTTGTCTTTAATCAGCACAACACCATCTTCAATCACCTCTTGGGTGTTGTCGGCATCGCGCATGGTTACCACTTTACCGCCAACCAAAGCTTTGTAACCAGATGGCTTGTCAGCTTTAGTGGTAAACGACAAATCCATACCTTCAGCTACCGGCTCAGGTAAGGTTTCCGCTGCGCCATCTACAAAGGCAAAGGCTTCATCAAGTGAACGGCTAAATAGCGTAGGGCCGTTAAACCAGCTTAGGGTTTTGTTATCAGGCGACCACGTTAAGTATTCACCTGCGCGGCTTGAAAGCTGCGTTACCGGCAGTGAGGTCATGTTCGGGCCTATGGTAATGCGCTTGCCATTTTCGACGAAAGGCGCCACGTAGGTTTTGAACTGGTAAACAAACGCAACCCATTTCTTATCATGTGAAAGTTTGTACTCACTTACCTTATCTGCGCCGTAAAGATGAGTTCGCTTGTCGTTACCTTTAAGATTTACGCTTGAAAGCTGGGTTTCGTAGTAAGCTTCGCCGCCCGCTGATTCGGTGAAATACACTCGGTCGTCGTTACCCGCGAAATGCGCGTTGTAGCCGCCTTCGGATACTTTTTCTACCGTGTCGTCTTCAAGGTCAGCCACATAGATACCTGGCTCAACCGAATATTTCGGGTCTAGCAGGTAGCCGCCTGTAAACTTGCGGAAAACTACTTTCTCGCCATCGGCAGAGAACGACGGTTCGATGTAGTGGCCTGGCTGCTGGGTAATGACTTTTCCTTTACCGCCGCGAGCAGAAACCACGCGAACGGTGCCTAAATCTTGGTCATTCCACGTCGTATAAACAATCGACTTTCCATCGTTAGAAAAACGCGGATAGTATTCGTCGTGATCGTTTTGTTTTGTTAAACGCTTAATTTTGCCCGACTTCACATCGCGCACATATAGTTTACCTAACGCTTGGAAAAGCACGGATTTACCGTTGGGCGACATTTGAGACCAGCGGATCATACGAACGTCAAATTCTTCAGGGGCTACATCAACGTCAAAGCGAAGCGCATCAGCAAATTTCACGGTACCTTCAACGGTCACGTTCATTGTGCTGGTGGTTTTATCTTTCACGTTGATGGTGTGGAACTTACCGCCTGTCCAATATACGATTTTGCTGCTGTCTGGCATCCAGTCGAAGTAGGCAAAGTAACCTTCCGAACCAAAGCCTTCCTGCATATCTCGCTCTAATTCCAACGTCAGCGGTGTTTCTACACCTGTTTTGATGTCTTTGATGAAAAGCGCGGTTCTATCTTTAACGCGACGCACAAAAGCGATGTACTTACCGTCTGGTGAAGGGGTGGGCACTACCGCACCGCCTGTCCCGCTTATATAGCGGCTTTCTTCGCCGGTTTCGCGGTCGTAGCGAGTGATAGCGAAAATGCCTTCTAACGGGTCGCGGTTATATTCAAAGCGGGCGCCCGGCACTGTATTCTCGGTAAAGTAAATATACTTGCCGTCATGAGAGAATACAGGGTCGGCAATGTTTTGTTGGTCGCGCTTTCCGCTGTTACGAGCTTTAATCTGTAGACCGTCACCACCTGACTTGTGATACATCCAAATCTCGCCTGCCGGAATACTACGGCTAGACATAATGCCTTTGGTTACCACTAGGTATTCGCCGTCTGGGCTCCATTTGGGAGAGTGGATAAGATTACTTTTCTCTTTGGTTACCTGACGAAGATTACTGCCGTCAATATCCATAACCCATACGTTGCTTAACCCATCTTTATCCGAGATAAATGCGATGTGTTTGCCGTCAGGAGAAATTGAAGGGTGAATATTCCATGCGAAGTCTTGGGTAAGCGGGGTCGCATCGCCACCACTCATGCTCACTTTGTACAAGTCGCCCAGCATGTCAAAAACCATAAACTCGCCGTTTGGTGCAACGTCTAAGCTAGACCAGGTGGTTTCGTTTGTTTTGATAGTGACTTCGTTTAATGCATAAGGTGGGTTGCTGACTTCCCACTTTTCGACTTCGGATTCTGTTTTTTCTTCACTGTCGGTTTGGGCGTATAAAGTAGGTGCCACGCCCAAGCCCAGGGCGCTTACTAGCGTGATGGCCAGTAAACTTTTCTTTGTCGTTATCATAATGGTGTTTCCAACCGCTTGTTATTTATTTTCTGTCTACATCAGAGTACATGACTTAACATGAAGATACGTACTCTTGAATTGTAAAACTAAGGTTAATCTTACTGCAAAGTAGGATAGATTCACTCACCTAATGCGATCGTGGGTATAAATTTAACGTTCAACGAATGCACCATCACTTTCAGTGATGCTTGTCTATTACAGCAATAATCGCTAATTTCGTAACAAGTCATTAACAATGAATTGTGTAGGAATTACCGTGAGCAACGCTGAACAACAATTGCATTATTCTACTTGTACGCTTTGTGAAGCAATGTGTGGTATTGAGGTAGCGACGAAAGGCCGTCAAATACTGTCAATAAAAGGGGATAAAGATAACCCCTTTAGCCAAGGCCATGTTTGCCCGAAAGCCAGTGCGCTAAAAGATTTGTACGAGGACCCCGACCGCTTGAAGCGCCCGGTAAAAAGGGTACGACTCGACGGAAAAGAGAGTGCTTGGGAAGACAGCACCTCGGAAGACTGCACCTGGGAAGAGATCGGGTGGGATGAAGCCTTTGATTTGGTCGCAAGCAAGTTACACCACATCCAGCAGACGCACGGTAATAATGCGGTAGGTGTGTATTTAGGAAATCCTAATGCGCACAATATGGGCTCAATATTATTCGGACCGTATTTCTATCGTGCCCTCAAGTCGCACAACCGCTACTCCGCTACCTCCGTTGACCAGTTGCCACATCATATTGTTAGTCGACGACTTTTTGGTCATATCTCCCAAATTCCCATTCCTGACATTGATCACACGCAGCACTTTATGATCATCGGCGGAAATCCACTGGCCTCTAATGGCAGCATTATGACCGTACCAAACGTGAAAAAGCGTTTAAAGGGCATTCAAAAACGTGGGGGGAAGGTCGTCGCTATCGACCCTAAACGCAGCGAAACTGCCGATATTAGCTGTGAACATTACTTTATTCGACCAGGCAGTGACGCGCTGTTACTGCTAGCTATGCTGCATGTATTGTTTGAAAAGCAGTTATACAAGGCGGATGAAATTTTACCTTATGCCGAGGATATAAAAGCGGTCGAAAAATACGTTCGCGATTATTCACCACAAAAGGTGAGTGAGCTTACCGGTATTACAGCTTCACAAATCACTCAGCTTGTTTTGGACTTCTGCAATGCTGAGTCTGCAGTTTGTTATGGAAGGATGGGGGCTAGCGTACAAGCATTTGGTACGCTCACTCAGTATCTCATCATGCTGTTTAATATGCTCACCGGAAACCTAGATAAGCGGGGTGGCATGATGTTTACTCAGCCAGCGGCTGACGTACTGCCAGTTTCGGGTAGGGGGAGCATGGGCGGATTTACCTCTCGCGTAAGAGGGCTTCCGGCGTTTGCTGGTGAGTATCCGGTGGCGTGTTTAGCCGAGGAAATCTTAACCCCCGGAGATGGGCAAATTAAAGCTATGGTAATTGGTGCAGGTAATCCCGTGGTTACTACGCCCAACGCAGAGCAGCTTGATAAAGCATTTGAAGAACTCGACTTCATGGTTGCCGTAGACTTTTATGTTACCGAAACTTCCCGTCATGCTGATATCATTCTTCCTCCAGTAACCGCGCTAGAACGCGACCACTACGACATTGTTTTTCACAACTTTGCCGTGCGAAATTTCGCTAAGTATTCGGAAGCGGTGGTGGACATTGACGAAGACCAGCTTAGCGACTGGCAAATATACCTTTCGTTAGCAGAAAGGCTCGATGCGTTAAATGGAAAAAGCACCGCACACTATGCTGCACTTTGGGACAAGCAACCTAAAGGTGTGGTTGATGATTTGTTGCAAGCAGGTCTTTATGGTCGAAGCGCAAATAAAAACCAAGGCGCGGAGGCTAACTCAAGCGAAATTTCAAAGGCTAGTCCCACAAATGGATTGTCGATTGATGTGCTTAAAGCACACCCTCATGGTATAGACTTAGGGCCGCTACAGCCGTCTTTGCCTCACGCCTTGTTCCATGAAGATAAGAAGATTCACTTAGATTTTGATTACTTCATGGCTGATTTAGACAGGGTTAACACGCATTTCTTTGGAAAAGCGAACCGTGTTGCGCCGCAAAATCAGTCCGTCGTTTTGATAGGGCGCCGGCATATTAAAACCAATAATTCTTGGTTGCATAACAGCCCCCGCATGGTGAAAGGCAACAACCGCTGTACGCTGCAGCTTCATCCTGATGACGGGGCAAAATACGGCATTGCAGATGGCGATGAGGTACGCGTGAAATCGCGAGTTGGCCAACTAACCATAGAGGCTGAGATAACCGATGCAATTATGCCCGGCGTGGTATCTATTCCCCATGGATGGGGACACAACAAAAACGGCATAAAGTTGTCTGTGGCAAGTCAGCACCCAGGGGTTAACACCAACATACTTACTGACGACATGCAGGTTGATGAACTGTCTGGTAATGCAGTGTTAAATGGTGTGCCCGTTGAGCTAGAAAAAGTAAGTTAAACATATAAAAAAACGGCATCTACTTAAAAGTAAATGCCGTTTTTCAGTGGTATGCTCAACAAGTAGGTCTTCTACTCATTGTGCGTTCACCTGTGAACTTTTATGTAGCTATCCTGAAAGAGTAACGCTAAAAAAGCTTTTCTACACTAAATCAAACAGTGAAGAGCACACACTTAAGTCATAGTAACAAACTCTTCACCGCTGGTAGGGTGAATTGCCACACACGCATCAAAATCAGCTTTAGTAGCGCCCATCTTTATGGCAACGGCAAAGCCTTGTAAAATTTCATCCATGCCGTGGCCAATACCGTGTAGACCTACCACTTTTTCGTCTTTACCTGCACACACTAGCTTCATCTTGGTCATTTGACGGTGGCGGGTTACCGCGGTGTACATAGACGCAAAGCTAGAGGTGTACACTTTAATATTGTCTTCGCCGTATTCTTCAATAGCTTCTGGTTCAGTTAGGCCGATTGTGCCAATAGGTGGGTGGCTAAAGACTACGGTTGGAATCATTGAATAATCCATGTGAGCGTCTTTTTGGCCGTTGAATAAGCGTTCGCTTAGCAAGCGGCCCGCTTTTACTGCTACTGGAGTAAGTTCAGCCTCGCCAGTAATATCACCTACCGCGTACACGTTTTTAGCTGTGGTGTTTTGGTACTTATCTACTTTAACTGTACCGTCTTCACTCAATGCAACATCAGTATTTTCGATATCAATTTTGTCGGTAGACGGCTTACGGCCAATTGCCCAAATTAAGCAGTCAGCTTTTAGCACTTCACCGTTGGTTAAATGTACTGATAGTTCGCCATCGTCAGCCTTTTCCACCTTCTCTACGCTGGCATGGTCGTGCAGTTTGCAGCCTTCAGCGTGGATCATATCCACCAAGGTCTCATGAATGATGGGATCAAAATTTCTAAGCGGAGCGTGTTTGCGAACCACCAAATGTGACTCTGTTCCTAGCGCATGAAGTACACCAGCTAACTCGACGCCAATGTATCCAGCACCAACCACAACAGCGCGTTTAGGTTGCTCTTTTAATGCAAAGAAACCATCAGAATCAATGCCGTACTCGGCGCCTTCGATATCCGGAATTACTGGGTGACCGCCAACGGCAATCGTAATATGGTCAGCCGTATACTTTTCGCCGTTTACTTCTACCGTGTTGTTGTCGATAAATTTCGCGAAACCGCGGATTAAGGTAACGTCGTTTGCAGTGAGCACGCGGTCATAAGAGGCATGGATACGCTCAATGTAGGCTTGGCGGCTGGCAATAAGGCTATCCCAACTAAAGTGATTTACCGACAAATCGAACCCGTATTCAGGCGCGTAGCGGTGAACAGCTTCAGCAATTTGGGCTCCGTACCACATGGCTTTTTTAGGTACGCAGCCTACGTTTACGCAAGTGCCGCCAATATCTTTAGCTTCAATGATGGCGGCTTTCTTTCCGTGTTTAGCTGCACGGTTTGCAGATGCGATACCACCGCTGCCACCGCCAATACAAATATAATCAAAATGTGTCATTCAAAAAGCCTTCTTTATCGGTTTTACGATCGTGACCTTAAGCACAAATGCTTAAACACGTTCGCACAGCAAATCATTTTTAAACGGTTCTGTTTGTAAGATTAATTAAAAGACCGAGGTTTGCCTAATAGTGTTTCAATTAGTTAGTCAATGGGGACAATGCAGATTAAATAAAAGGGCGTGGCGCAACCCGCCTTAATTTATGTTGCGCCAGCCCCATTTAAGCTCAATGCCTTCAGAACTTACTCACTTATAGTAGCAGAAAGCTCTTCTGGTTCTATTTGAATACTAAACGCTTTTCCACGCTCTTCTTCAAATTGCACGAGTTTTTGAATGGTAGCGTCACTAAATACATGTCCCTCGGGAAGGATAAGGATGTGACTATCGTTATACAAATTTTGAGCAAGCACCATGCCTGCTTTAAGCTGTGAAGCTTTCAATGATGTCGAAAGTAGCTTTGACGTAGTCACATCTTCTGCTTCGAGTAAAAGGTCCAAAAACTCGCCATCATAGCGGGTATTTCGGTGCTTTTTCATTTCTAATTTGGCATCGCGGGGGCTCATTTCAACGCCGCTCATTCTGCCGGTTACTAAGCGCCAATAATCTCGGGCTATAGCTAAAATACGCGCGCCTGCGGGAATTTCTTTAGCAACTTTGTTATACAAACCTGAGCCATTGTAATGCTCGAATTGAAACTCGATGATATCTGAAACTTGATGCAGCTCGTGAGCTGGAGCAAGTATTAACGCAGCCTGTTTGGTTTGCGATAAATAATTTTGTTGCTGCTGATATTTAAGCTTTGAAAACGGCGCTTTAAAATCTTCGGTTTCAAGCCCTAATAGCCCAAGCTCACATATGAGACCTGCGTAGCGAACTTGTTTTATTTCGTCTTTCTCCAAACGTGCAATACGCGCAAGCTTTGAAGACAAATCACTTACCTCTATGGCAAATTTCCCGTTAATGTTCGGGTTAATACTAATCACGTTGAACAGCACTTGCTCCATGGCAATATTGTGCTTTTCAATTTTGTTAAGTGCAGCTTTAATTTGACGAGTACGCTTTTGGACCACTTGTTCTAGCGATGCATTCACATCTCTGAGCTTTCTATTCTGAAGGCGTGTAAGTTTTTGAAGACGCGTATTTTCAGCTTTTAATTTAACTCGCTCTAACCCTTCCTCAACTACTGCTTTTAATTCTTCGTTATCCCATGGCTTTTGAAGGTAGCGATGAATTTTTCCCTGGTTGACTGCTTTAATCGTGGATTCGATATCAGCATAGCCGGTAAGTACTACTCTAAATGTATCGGGATAATTAATAGCCACCTGTTCAAGAAGCTCAGCGCCAGACATTTGAGGCATCTTCATATCTGAGATCACAACGTGGACTTCGTTGTTGCTCATCAACTCCAGTGCCTTAGCACCGCTATCAGCAAGCAGCAGTGTAATATCCATAGTGAAGAGCGCACGTTTAATTGCACGAAGAATATTAGGTTCGTCGTCGACAAATAGGACGGTATAGGTTGTAGCTTGTTCAGTAGGCTCTGTCATAAAAATTATCCTTATACGCGACGTAACAACTATCACACGCAATGGCATGTTTTAACACTATTACTTTATGCATTATCAGCGTTACCATTACTTTGTAAGTCTTTGGATACGGGGTTGATAGGGAGCGCTAGCGTAAAGGTACTGCCGTCTCCTTCCGTGCTGGTGGCAGATAATGACCCACCGTGTTCTTGCGCGATACCAAATGAAATTGAAAGACCTAACCCCGTCCCTTGCCCTTCTGGCTTGGTCGTGAAGAAAGGATTAAACAGTTTATCAAGGTGACTAGGCGGAATACCGCAGCCTGAATCCTCTACCCGCAATTCTACAAACTCGCCAACCGTGCACGTTGTGATAATTATCTTTCCGTTTTTGCCGGTGGCTTCTATAGCTTGTCCGGCGTTAATGAGCAGGTTGGTAATCACTTGAGATATTTTACCAACGTTCATTTCTACATCCGGGATCCTTCCTAAATGGGTTTCTACCGTACAGATATATTTCAGTTGATTGTTAACCATCGCCAAAGTAGTACGTACACAATCATTAATATTGTGTTTTTGCATTTGATCGCTATCAACCCGTGAAAACAATTTAAGTCCTTTAACTATTTCAGCCACGCGCTGCAAGCCTTCACGAGAGTCACTCAGTAAATCTGAAATGTCTTCGTTTATAAAGGCCATATCTTGTTTATCTAGCAATTTCTCTAGTTCAATCAGTGATGCTGCCCGTTTGTTTTCATCTTTCTCGCCTATAACAACTTGAATTTGAGAAAAGATCATTTGATAAGTAGCAACGTATTCACTAAGTGTTGAAATATTACTGCTTACAAAACCGACGGGGTTATTAATTTCATGGGCAACGCCAGCGGCAAGCTGGCCTACTGATGCCATCTTTTCTGCCTGAAGAAGTTGCACTTGTGTTTCTTTTAAATCTTTGTTCGTTTCTTCTAACTGATAGTTTTTCTGATTAAGTAAAGCCGTTCTGTCTTGCACTTTTTCTTCAAGCAGCGTATTCAACTCTTTGAGTTCATCCTGCGCACGCTGACGTTGTTCGTGTTCCTCTTTTAACCGCTCTACAAGTTGATTAAAAGCTTCGGCGAGCTCGCTTAACTCATCGTTGCCTCTAACTGGAACAAAGACTTCCCTGTAATTATTGTGTTGAACTGCTTCACCAAGGTGTTTAGCACCCTTCAAAAGCTGCTGAAGCTGAGACATTAAAAATGAACCAAGCAAATACGAACACAATCCAACTAGAACGAACTCCATCAAAGCAAGCGTTACGGTCCAGTTTCTCACTCTTGAGACCGACTCTGTTACAGAAGCGATGTTTAAACCAATTTCTACATAGCCGTAAACAGTATCGTTGACCATAATTGGAGCGCGGGTATCGTATACCCCATCGTCAGCTGCCGCCACCGACGAGTCCGCCTCAAAAGGGCGGCTAAGCGCGACCTCGTTGCCTTTCTCTACAAACACATTGCCAAGTTTATCTTTTACCTTCACGTAGGAAATATTCGGGTTAGTTAGAATTTCAGACACATCTGCGTCGAGTGAAGCTAGGTCATAACTTAAAAAAGCATTTTTTGTTGTAGAAACGAAAAGCGCTACAGTGGTATCGGCAGACTTTTTAATGTTGCTATCAACAAGATCATTTAATAATTGGAATATGGTCACAATTAGCACTAGCAGCAAGAGTGCTGCGATGCTAGCGATGCCAGTTATTGTTTTAAATCGTAACGACAGCTTCATCTGCTCGTTTCTCATAGATGTGGTCTAGAAAGCGATGCAATACCCAGCTCTCTAACGTCATTCCAATCGCTGTCGTTAGATTCAACAAATTCACTCAACCCAATTTTGCGAAGAATTGATGACTTGCTAGTGTCATTAGATAATGCAATCAATGCATTAAGAATAGCTTGTCTATCTGCTAACGCCATTTTGGGGTGGGTGGCTATAGCGTGTGGCGTGTAACCTTTGCTTTCCCAAAGTACTCGTAAATCACTTTTCACTGCCTCGGGTGAGATGTTTAGCGTTCGAAGAATGCCTCCACCTGCTTTAAAGAAATCGCGCTGAACCGATAAGTACACTGAATCGTGCGAATTTACATAACGCGGAATGAATGCAACATTGTTGTTTCGCAGGTGGGCGCTGGTAATAATAGTGGCCGCAAATGCCGCGGGCGCTGGGAAGGCTATTTCGGCACCATTTAGATCTTCAATTGATTGAATAGTACTGTCCTGATGAACCACGATTAATCCGCGAATTTTCTTGTCACGTTGTCTCGCGAGAGAACGATAGCCTGCAGATTCGTTAAAAACTACAAAGTGATAGGGGTTCATGTAGGCAATGTCGTAAAGCCCAGCAGTCAAGTTTGCTTCGAAAGTGGGTATATCTTTAGCTGTCTTAAACTCGATGGCAAGCCCAGTATAATTACTCACATAATCAATAAGCGGTTGCCACCGTTCAGCCAAAGTTTTGGCTGACTGCTGTGGAACGACGGCGAAAGTAAGCGTTTTTGCGTTAGAAGAGAGCGTAACAACAGTAAGACATAGAGCTGTTAAAATGAACATTGCTAGCCGCGACATAGTGCACACCCTCTCATCAAAATTACATCGACATGAATTGTTCTAAGACATTCGTTAGATCATGGTTTGAGAAAGGCTTTTGAAGCGTTGCGTCAGCGCCTATTTCTAGCGCACGCTCAAGACTGATATCGTCCAAGGCAGAGATAACAATAATTTTTAAATCTTTGTGCTTGCTCTGATCTCGAGTGAATTCAATAACACTGTAGCCATCCATGCCTGGCATACTCAGGTCGAGGGTCATCACTTTAGGTTCGTACTGACTTAACATGATCCCGGCTTGGAATCCGCCGGTCGCAATGTATGAATCGAACCCTGCACGTCTAGCCACACGCTGTATTGATTTCGCTACCGGCATCTCGTCATCAACAATAAGAACAGATGGCGAAGCAACGCCTTTGAGTGCGTCAGGAATAGGCATATCGTGGCGTTCAAGGAACTCGATAAAGTCTTCAACTAGAATACGGTTGTTACCACGCCCTGGAAGCTTAAAGCCTTTAAGCTTCCCGCTTTCAATCCATCGAATTACAGTGCGAAGGTTCACATCGCAATACGACGCTATTTCGCCAGAGGTTAAGGTTTTCATATCTAAGCCTTGTAGATTTATTAATCAGAATTATAGCTGTTGTACTACATGGAGACAAAGTAGACAAAAGGATGAAATGTGACATTTGTGACAGAGGGCTTCGTGAGGTCACAAGTGGCTAACCACCTTATTTATATTTATTTAAGGTACGCTTCAAGCACACTAACCTCAACAAATCTTCGTGATCCTTACTTTCAAACTAGAAGTAACTTCAAGATAGGTCAACTGCGGCTTAAACAATAGCTTGCTTTTAGTCAACGAAACCCCATCATTATTCTATCAACGTGTTAAGAGTGAAAAAGATTATGACAACCCCTGCAATCGAGATGGTAGACGGCCTACCAATTTTTTCTGCTATTGAACCTGCCTCTATTAAGCCAGCTATCGAAAAAGCCATTGAAGCTTGTAAAAGTGAAATAGAAGAAGTGGTAGCGTCGAATGATTACTCTTACAAGAATTTAGTATTACGCCTTGAAGAGGTAGACGACCGCTTAAGTAAAATGTTCTCACCTGTGTCTCATATGAACAGCGTAGTAAGCAGCGATGAATTGCGAGAGGCGCATGATGCGTGTTTGCCGCTTTTATCTGAATACGGTACTTGGGTAGGCCAGCACGAAGGCCTTTATAATGCTTATGCTTCACTAAAAGCGTCTGACGAGTTTGACACCCTAAGCGAAGAACAACAGAAAGTCATTGAGAACGCGGTACGCGACTTTACGCTCTCAGGTGTTGCCTTGCCTGCACAACAAAAGAAACGTTTTGCAGAAATTCAGGCAAAGCTTAGTGAGTTATCGTCAACCTTCTCAAACAATGTGATGGACGCCACCATGGGCTGGACCAAACACATTACCGATGAAACTGAGCTTGCAGGTATGCCAGAGTCAGCACTTGAAGCGGCAGCGCAAGCTGCGCATCAAAAAGACTTGCAGGGATGGTTATTTACCCTAGACATTCCGTCTTATTTGCCTGTTATGCTGTACGCGGATAATCGTGAGCTACGCGAAGAAATGTATCGTGCGTATGCCACAAAAGCGTCTGACCAAGGTCCGAATGCGGGTAAGTGGGATAACACCGACATTATTAAAGAGACCTTAACGCTGCGCACAGAGCTCGCTGAATTGTTAGGGTTTGCTAGCTATGCAGAGCGTTCACTGGCTACCAAGATGGCAGACTCTACCGATCAGGTAATAGGTTTCTTACGCGACTTGGCGGCTAAGTCTAAACCTCAGGCGGAAAAAGAGCTTGAAGAAGTAAGAACGTACGCCAAAGACAAACATGGTGTTACCGAATTAGCAGCATGGGATTTACCGTATTACAGCGAAAAGTTGAAGCAAGAAAAGTACACCATTTCTGATGAAATGCTGCGCCCTTATTTCCCTGAAGACAAAGTGCTATCAGGTCTTTTTGAAGTAGTGCATCGCTTATATGGCTTGAAAATCATTGAGCAGCCTGGCATCGATACCTGGCATAAAGATGTACGTTATTTCACTATAACCGACGATGCTGACGCATTGCGTGGCAGCTTTTACTTAGATCTGTACGCCCGTGCTAAAAAACGTGGCGGGGCATGGATGGATGAATGCCGAGTACGACGTGAAATGATAGACGGCGAGCTACAGCTACCAGTGGCGTACCTGACCTGTAACTTCAATGCCCCTGTTGGCGATAAGCCTGCGCTGTTTACTCACGATGAAGTCGTCACCCTTTTCCATGAGTTTGGTCATGGCATCCATCACATGCTTACAAAAATGAGTGTGGCTGGCGTATCTGGCATTAACGGTGTGCCTTGGGATGCTGTTGAACTACCAAGTCAGTTCTTAGAGAACTGGTGTTGGGAAGAAGACGCTCTAAACTTTATTTCTGGTCATTATGAGACTGGAGAGCCGCTTCCAGCTGATTTACTCGATCGCATGCTTGCCGCTCGGGATTACCAGTCTGCTATGCAGATGGTACGTCAGCTTGAATTTAGTCTTTTTGATTTCTTACTGCATAGCGAAAAGGGCAGCGAGGTAGACGTACAGGGCACATTGGATAAAGTGCGTGAAGAAGTTGCCGTAGTTATTCCTCCATCGTTTAACCGTTTCCAAAACGGCTTTGGTCACATATTTGCTGGTGGCTACGCAGCGGGTTACTACAGCTATAAGTGGGCTGAGGTTCTTTCTGCCGATGCCTACAGTAAGTTTGAAGAAGATGGCATCTTCAATCGCGACACAGGCAAAGCCTTTTTAGAAAACATTCTAGAAATGGGCGGCAGCAAGCCTCCTATGGATTTATTTGTTGCCTTCAGAGGGCGCGAGCCGAAGGTTGACGCTTTGCTTCGTCATAGCGGTATAAAGGGCTAGGCATACATGAAAGAGTCGAAGTTAGAGTCTTTCCAATCTATATACCGCCGTGCGTGCGAGCGCAAAGGCGGTGAGAGGGAGCTTGAGGCAATGCTTCAAGCTCCGCTTTCTAAAGCGCAAACTGAAGCCATTAGTGATGATCGCTTTTTAGCAGCTATGACTAAGCAAGTTTTCAAATCTGGCTTTGTATGGCGAGTCATCGAGCAAAAATGGCCAGATTTTGAAACCGTATTTTTCGGTTTCAACGTGGATAAAGTGTTGCTGATGCCAGATGAGATGCTAGAACAAAAAGCGTCGGATAAGCGCATTGTTCGCAACTATAAAAAAGTGATGACTGTGCGAGATAACGCCATGATGATTAAAGACGTGGCTATGGAGCACGGTAGCTTTGGCAAGTTTGTCGCCAGCTTTGATAAAGACAACATCACCGAACTATGGGCGTTTTTGAAAAAGCGCGGCGCGCGATTAGGTGGAAATACAGGCCCGTACATGCTTCGGGCAATAGGCATTGATACTTTCTTGTTCTCTCGTGACGTTGAAGATTACTTGCGAAAAAACGAAGTTATTGATGGCGGGTTAACATCGAAAAAGTCGCTGTCTGCAGCAAATTCAGCGTTTGCCCAATGGCATAAAGAAAGTGGCCGTTCGCTACAAGAAATCAGTGCCATTGTGGCATTTAGCTGGGGCACGAATAATCTTACTGCTTAATACAGGTTAGCGTTGAATGGGGCCCTCTAATGTATTTAGTAAACAGGTATGTGCCTCGCAGGTTCACGCAAAGAGCAAGCCAACGGTTTGCTTTTCAAGCTAAGGCAGACAGGCATAAAGCTTTTGCTTCAGCACACAATCCTATACACTTCGGCATTAATAAAAATATTCAAATTACAGGACTGTCATGAGCGACAATCAAACTCCCGCTACGCAAGCAGACTCTGCAATCGACAATGCTAACGAGCATACGACACACTTCGGTTTTAAGCAGGTAGATAAAGGGCAAAAAGCCTCTTTGGTTGCTAATGTTTTTGATTCCGTTGCTGCGAAGTACGACGTAATGAACGACTTTATGTCAATGGGAGTACATCGTTTATGGAAGCGATTTACCATTGATTGCAGCGGTGTGCGTGCGGGTAATAAAGTACTGGATATTGCAGGTGGTACTGGCGATTTAACCGCTAAGTTTTCGCGTTTGGTGGGCCCTACAGGCCGCGTCACGTTAGCTGATATTAACTTGTCTATGCTTAAGGTTGGGCGTGATAAATTGCGTGACCGCGGTTTGGTTAGCAATATTGATTATGTACAAGCAGACGCAGAAGCGCTGCCGTTTCCTGACAACCATTTCGATGTGGTGACCATGGCATTTGGTCTTCGAAACGTGACGGAAAAGCAAAATGCACTGAATTCTATTTTTCGTGTGTTAAAACCCGGTGGTCGCTTACTGGTTTTAGAGTTTTCTAAGCCTACGTCAGAGCAGCTAAGTAAGCTTTACGACATGTATTCTTTCCACATCTTGCCGAAAATGGGGCAGCTGGTGGCGAATGATGCAGAAAGCTACCAATATCTTGCTGAAAGTATTCGCATGCACCCTGATCAAGAAACATTAAAAGGCATGTTTGAACAGGCTGGCTTTGAACAATGTGATTACCAGAACCTTACCGGCGGTATTGTGGCTCTGCATAGAGGCTACAAGTTTTAATGCCTACTTCAGCGCTTGTTACCGCTACGGTTGAATCGGCTCTAAACAAACTGCTGTCTTTAGATGAAGACAGCGAAAAAAGGTTAAAAGCCCTTAACGGCGCCAGACTCACTGCGTTTATTTCGCCGCTGCCTTACGGTATCACCTTGTCTTTTTCTGACCGAGTCGACGTACTCAGCGAGCAAGGCTCGTTTGAAGACGCCGTCGCGTCCCTTGGGCCGAAAGACTGTTGTATTAAAACGTCGCTACAGACCTTGCCTGAGTTAAAAGAAACCAGCCAGCTGACCCGCCTTATTCAACAAAAAGCACTCTTTTTAGAAGGGGAGCTTAACGTTGCCCAGCAAGTCAGTGCTTTGTTTCAGCAGCTCGACATCGATATTGAAGAGTTGATTGCTCAAAAGACCAATGACGTTATCGCACACCAAACCGTGAAAACGGTAAAAACAGTGCATGAAAAATCGATGACGGCGCTAGCGTCTGTGGCGAAAGTCTTCGGCAATGCCGTAGTAGAAGAAAAACAGCTAGCTGCACATAAGCTTGCGGTAATGCACTTTAGTGATGAAGTGAATGCGCTTCGCGACAGGGCAGAAAGTGCCGATGCGCGACTGCGCCGTTTAGAAGAAAAATTTAAGTAAGATTGAGAGAAACAGGCTCATAAATGCGTATTGTTAGGTTATACCGAATTAACAAGGTATTGTTGGAACACGGCTTAGATGAACTTATTCCAGCAAAGTGGTTACCCTGGTACGCGCGAATTATGCGCCATGCCATTTTTTGGGTGCGCAATAAGCATAAAGGGAAATCTCCTGGCGAGCGCATTACTCTTGCATTGCAAAACCTTGGTCCAGTCTTTATCAAGTTTGGTCAAATGCTTTCTACACGCCGCGACCTGCTTCCCCCAGCTATTGCTAATGAGCTGGCCCGCTTACAAGACAAAGTACCACCTTTCTCGTCAGACGTAGCGCAAGACATCATCAGGCAGGCACTAGGGCTCTCTGATCTGAACGAGTTGTTTAGCGAATTTGAAACCGCGCCACTCGCGTCGGCCTCTATCGCCCAAGTTCACGCGGCAAAGTTAAAGCACAATAACGAAGATGTTGTAGTAAAGGTATTAAGGCCGGATATTCGCGATACCATAGTGGCGGATATGGAGCTTTTATTTAGCCTAGCAAATGTCCTACAGCGTTGGTTGCCAGACGGCAAGCGTTTACGCCCTGTAGAAGTGGTAGTGGAATACCGCAAAACCATTGTAGATGAGCTTGATCTGCTCCGTGAGTCAGCTAACGGTATCCAGCTAGGACGTAATTTTGAGGGCTCAGACGCCTTATACGTACCTAAGATCTACAGCGATTATTGTCGCAGTAATGTATTGGTTATGGAGCGTATTTACGGCTTACCTATTTCCAATATTGATGCTTTGTTAACCCAAAACACCAACATGAAAAAGTTAGCAGAACGCGGGGTTGAAGTTTTCTTTACCCAAGTATTCCGGGATAGCTTTTTCCATGCTGATATGCATCCGGGCAACATTTTTGTATCTACGGAACATCCTGAAAACCCAAAATACATCGCAATCGATTTTGGCATTGTTGGTACGCTTAATCGCGAAGATAAGCGCTATTTGGCCGAAAACTTTATCGCCTTTTTTAACCGCGACTATCGCAAAGTGGCGCAACTTCACGCCGACTCAGGTTGGGTGCCGCAAGATACCAATATTGACGAGTTCGAAATGGCCATTCGCACGGTTTGTGAACCGATATTTCAAAAGCCTTTGGCAGAAATATCCTTTGGTAATGTGCTGCTACAGCTATTTAACACGGCGCGACGTTTCAATATGGTGGTACAGCCGCAATTGGTGTTACTGCAAAAAACCTTGCTGTATATCGAAGGGCTAGGACGTCAGCTTTACCCCCAGCTCGACTTATGGAAAACCGCCAAGCCATTTCTTGAAAACTGGATGAAAGAGCAGATTGGCTTTACGGCTATGATGGGGAAAGTAAAAGACAATTTACCTTTCTGGTCTGAAAAACTACCTGAAATGCCAGACCTGCTGTACGACAGTTTACAGCAAATGAAGCGCTTGCCATTGCAACAGCAAAGGGCACATTTGGCACTGATTCAAGAGCAAAAGAAAACAACTCAGACCACTCACTTGAGCCTAGTAGGTGCAACCTTTGTACTGATGTCAGCAATATTGCCAATTTATGACTTATCCTGGTATTTCCCTGCAAGTACAGGTGTAATTGGCGCAATTTGTTGGTATTTAGCGTGGCGAAAAGGACTGTGATTATTGTTACGTTGGGGTGAAATATTTATGAAATCCGTAGTTAATTAATTAATTTGTATAGTAATCGTCCCGAAGAGTGTTATAGTGGATACGGCTCTAAGCCAAAGTCTTTAAATAGACGCGATTTTGTATTATTTGCTATATGTAAAACCACTCGAGTTACCCGGTAATTTGTTGTAAGTTGTTTGTCCATTCGTAAGTAAGACCCAATACTCCGCCAATTTAAAGACTCTAAAGAACTTTGTTACACGCGCTTATGCGCAATTTAATACGATATTTGAGGTCTATACGACATGTCTAAAGTTACAGGCACAGTTAAGTGGTTCAACGCTGATAAAGGTTACGGTTTCCTAACTCAAGATAACGGCGGCAAGGACGTTTTCGTTCATTTCCGTGCGATCATCTCTGACGGTTACAAAACGCTTCCAGAAGGTCAGCGAGTAGAATTTGAAGTTGAAGAAGGTCAAAAAGGTCTTCAAGCTGCTAACGTGCAAGCTATCTAAGAATTCAAAAACGGCGGTCATCTGACCGCCGTTTTTCTTTCTATTGTCTGCATTTCCCACGCTCACGCTAAATGCTTGACTAGGCTTTTAGTGCATAACACTTTTAGTCTATAACGCTTTTGGTATAACTCACTTTTAACGAATAGCGCTTTCTTCAATTGCCAGTCTTCAGCGTAACTATCGTTACCGTTTCTTGTTTACACCGCACCAGATCACAAAAGCACACGTTCACCCCAATAAATTTGATGCTCGCAGCATATTCCTAATATCAGTACGCCACAGTATTGCGTAGTCATGGTGTTTAATGCTTTACTCGATATAACGATGAATACGCCTTCAGGGAGTGCTTTATGCGCATCACATCAATAATTCGAACCACACTAGCTGCTTTACTACTTCTTCTTTGTTCAAACTCTACTTATGCCGCCCAAGCAGATGGGCTAATCGTTGGCGAGAATGTTTTGGCAACAGTGCTCAACACCGAAATTCGAGTAGTAGATGTAATGCCCAGTGAAGAAAAGCGTCAAAACATGAAAGAGCAGGCGAAAGATAACTACGCCGAAATGCTCGAATATGTCGCTCATGTAAACGCGTCTAACAAAATTTTCGAACTAGTGTTAGAGGATTACGTTAAGGAAAAAGGTATTACGCTTGACCAGGCGCTAGTAAATAAGTTTATCGATAAGTTTAAGAGTCAGGTATCTAGCGAAACTTCATCTAAATCTATCGAAGAAATAGCGGTTAAGCAGGTAATGCAATTCCAAGCTGAAAAAGCTATGTTCGAAGAGTTTGGCGGTCGTGTCGTTTTTCGTCAGTCTAACCCGCAAATGCCTATTGATGCTTACAACGAATTGCTCTCTCGCTATCGTGATGTGGGTAAACTTAACATAGCGGATGAAGACCTAGGCGAAGCGTTTTGGGATTTATTCAAACCCCCCTATCAGTATGAAATTGCTAATGAAAACGTTGATTTTTCAAAGCCTTGGTGGCTTTAAATAAAGCATGAGCAACAAAACAAATGTACAACTGAAAGTGTTGGGGATTAAGGGCCAGATTCAACTATGGCTAATGATAAAATGAGCGTTATAGACGCAATAGATAAAGCCATTTTGGCCATGCTTCAGAATAATGCTGATACGCCTGTTGCAGAAATCGCCGAGCAAGTCGGGCTAACGGTCACGCCCTGCTGGCGACGCATTCAAAAGCTAGAAGATAAGGGTGTAATTTCTAGGCGAGTGGCGCTGTTGCAAGCAAAGCAGTTAGGCCTTGCAATGACGGTTTTCGTTCAAGTGAAAGCAGGAAGGCACGATGGAAAATGGCTAGCAAGTTTCGCTAAGCACGCTGCGTCATTTGATGAAGTTGTTGAATGTTATCGTATGTCTGGCGAGTACGATTATCTGCTAAAAGTCCTCGTCACCGATATGGATTGCTTCGACCACTTTTATAAGCGATTGGTTAACGGTATAGAGTTTTCAGACGTTACGTCTAGCTTTGCCATGGAACAGATTAAGTACACAACCTCAGTCCCTTTAAACCACATTTAATACGCCAAAAAAAATGGGGCCGGTTTTACGGGCCCCATATAAATTAATGATTTTGGTCTTCAACGTGCTGGTCGGCAAATATCTTGGATTTCTTTTTAATTTTACATCCTAAGATACGCTGCGCATTTTTACGGCCGATGTAATGAGCGACTGTATAGGGGTGCGCGCGTTTGAAGAACCGTGAGAACGAATGGAATACATTTTCCATAGTATTGGCTCCTTCTAGTAAAAATTGCCCCAAATAAAATATAGTAATATTACAGTTTGATGTCAACAAAATAATTGTCATTAAACAATTTAGATATCTCGTTCACATGATAAGGATAGACTAAGTACAACTGAGCACCCTCTATTCATTGGTATACATTGTTCGAGAGAAAGGATCATATTTTGATCTGAAGGTTTTCAGATTGAGTTTCCGAGCAGGTTATAGTCGTCGCCGAAAACGCTACAGGGCAGGAGAGCGTTGGAGGCAGCAAAAACTAACAACGTATAAGCGCTCATAATAGCGCTGAATAGAAAGTGAACACCACTGACTTTCAATGATGTTCACTATTGTTTTGAGTAATTAGGATCCGCTGGGATCCCATTAATGAATACTAGTAGTAAGAAAGCTTCTCTGACTTGCCGGAGAAAATTTTATATACCATGGCCGTATAAGCAAGAATGATAGGCACAACAATAACTACACCGACTAGCAAGAAGCGCAGGGAGTTAGCGTCACTGAGCGCATCCATCACCGTCATCTGCCCAGGTATAATAAACGGGTAGTAGCTAATGCCAAATGCGCAAAAGCAAAGTAAAAATACAAGCAAGGCTATAAAGAACGGAAGCCATTCACCTTTACCTTGAGCGTCAGGCAGCTTTTTAAGCAACACGCCACATAAGGCTAAAAGCGCAAAACATGCTACGGGTATTGCGAATAGCACATAGCCCCAGGGCGCTGATAGCCATAAGTCTCGCACATCATCGTGTAAGGTTAAGTTTGCGATACTTACTGCAGTAATTCCCACAGCCAGTACAACCAACCCTCGGCGTGCCCAATAATATGCTTTTTCTTGAAGCTCTCCTTCGCCTTTGAGTATTAACCAGCATGAGCCAATAAATGCATAGGCCGCTGTTACTCCAAATGCCGCAAGTAGAGCAAAGCCTTGAGCCCAAATATCAGTGCGAAGGCCCGTCACGTAAATGCCCAACATGTAACCTTGCGCGAGCGTAGTTAAAAGCGAACCGTATTTAAATACCAAATCCCATTTCCGCTTTTTCACTTGCACAACTTTAGCGCGAAAATCGAACGCCACGCCGCGCAAAATAAGCCCTAACAACATGAAAGTTGCAGGTAAGTACAGAGTTTGCAGAAACTCGCTATGGGCTTCAGGGAAAGCGATAAGCAGCAAGCCTATGGCAAGCACAAGCCAGGTTTCATTGGCATCCCAGTAAGGCCCAATAGAGGCTATCATATCGTCGCGAAAAGCCTCTTTTCTTGGCGGTATTAATACGCCAACACCTAAGTCATAGCCATCTAAAATAGCGTACAGTAATACAGATAAACCAAGTAAGCCGACGTAGATGTTTCCAAGCATTTCTGCTGATACATTTTCAAACATGTTCGCTCTCCTTATACCGTGCTTGGGTCAGGTTCAGAGGGTTGCATCTTAGCCTTCGCTACTTCGCGCTCTTCCGTCGTTATTTCCTCGATTTCCACTGCTTTTCTACACATCAACATAAGCGTTCCCATGTATGCGATTAAGAGCACCGTGTAAATGACGAGGTAAAGCGTGAACGACAGAGCAATATTGGCCGGTGGCAATTGGGTAACAGCATCAGCGGTTCTCAATACGCCACTCACTAAATAAGGCTGTCGACCTATTTCTGTAACGTACCAGCCTGCTAACGTTGCTATCCAGCCGCTAAATGCCATACCTGCAAACGTGCGTTTCAGCCACACAGGAAATTCTTTCTTGCGAATAAGGTAAAGACTACCAAGCCATGAAACAGCCAGCATTAGCATGCCCATACCTACCATGACTCTGAAGCCGAAGAAAACAGGGGCTACAGGTGGGTGCTCTCCCTCAAACTCATTAAGCCCTTTTATCTCTCCTTTGAGCTCATGGGTAAGAATTAAACTTGCACCGTAGGGAATGGGAATTTCAAAGTGGTTCTCTTTGCTTTCTTCATCTGGAATAGCAAAAAGCAATAAAGGTGCACCTTCAGTGGTTTCCCATAAACCCTCCATCGCCGCCACTTTTTGAGGTTGATGCTCAAGGGTATTTAAACCGTGCATGTCACCCGCAAAAATTTGCAAAGGAATTAGCACGGCCGCCGTGTAGGTAGCTGTTTTAAGCGCTAGTTTGGGGGCAAGTTTATCGTCACCTTTTAGCATACGGTATGCTGAAAGACCGGCAATAAGGAAGCTAGCGGTTAATCCAGACGCCAACATCATATGAGCAAAGCGATAGGGGAAAGATGGGTTAAAGATGATTTCTTTCCAATTCGTGGCATAAACCACACCATCAATTACTTCAAAACCTTGTGGCGTTTGCATCCAGCTATTAAGCGCTAATATCCAAAATGCAGACGTTGTGGTGCCAAGAGCGACAATGAGGGTGGACGCTGTATGTAGCCAGTTAGGAACACGGCGTATCCCAAATAGCATGATCCCCAAGAACGTGGCTTCTAAGAAAAAAGCGGTCAGTACCTCGTAACCTAAGAGCGGACCGGCCACGTTACCCACTTTCTCCATGAATCCAGGCCAATTAGTGCCGAACTGAAATGACATGGTGACGCCGCTAACCACGCCTAATGCAAAGCTTAGGGCAAATACACGGACCCAAAAACGATACATGCGCATCCAAACAGGGTGACCTGAGGTGTTAGAGCGCAGCTTAAAATAAAAAAGAAACCAACCCATCGCCATGGTGATGGTTGGAAATAAAATATGGAAACTAATATTTAACGCAAATTGTAAACGAGACAGCAAGAATGCATCCACAGAGAGCCCCCTTAGTTAACGCTGTTTTTCCCCGGAAGTAGCTTGTCTTTAAGCTCAAGCATACGGCCCACGCCAGAACCCAACTTCATCAAGGTGTTTAGCTTTTCAGGTCCAAGATTTTGAAGCTCTTCAGACCATGCAGTAATTGATTCGAGTAAATCATGAATTTCGTTCAGTTTATGTTGGGCGTTTGCCTCCTTTTCATTAGCAGGTGCGTCAAGAAGCAGATCCCGAAGCAGGCTCATTGTTGGGTCTATTTCGCGCTTCCTGCGCTCTTCAAAAACCCGGTTTGCTAATGTCCAGATATCGCCAGCGGGAATAAAGAATTCTTTTCTCTCGCCGGGAACGTGATGTTGTTTTACTAGGCGCCATGATTGAAGCTCTTTTAAACCCATACTGGTATTGCCTCTGGAGATATTGAGCGCATCGGCAACCTCTTGTGCCGAAATGGGCTCTTCGTTTAATACAATAAGCGCAAGAATTTGCCCTACTGTACGATTAAAACCCCAGCGGCTTCCCATTTCGCCGAAGTGCATGACTGCAGATGTAATTAAAGGCGTCATTTTCATTCTTATTTTCCAGAAGTTTCAGAAATTATTGAAAGTTTATTGTGTAGGATCAAAAAAGGCAACAATAAAGTGCTTTGTAAGCTAAATTTTATTGATAATTTAATAAAAGTTAATTAGGAAAGTTTCAACGATATTGCATGCTTTGGTTGCAATAAGTTGTTATCGTGGTTGTGTAATTAAAACCCTCATGAAAGTTCGCTTTCAAAATTTCTCGGCCAAGGCAATGCAGCACGTTACAGATAAAAAGATAAAGACGCTTCAGAACTGCGAAGATGAAGCTATTCACCTAATCGAAAGTGTTCAAAGCTTTGGTTACGTTATAGCGGTAGACCCTGAAACTAAAAAAATTCAGGTGTTCAGTGAAAACATTAATGAGCTATTTAAAGTCAGTATCATTGCGGGTGAAACTCTCATCACTGAGCTCATAGATACCCCTTCCGAAGATGCTCCCACTTTTCAAAGTATTTATCAAAGCGTAAAAGGCGGAGACACGCGCCGAGCGTATCAATGGAAATTTGCCGACAACGCGCTTCATTTAGACAACTGGGAAAAAGAGGGGAGCGGTGTCGCGTTCGATTCAAACGGTTTACTTGTTATTGAATTAGAGCCTACCCCGCAGCTTAGCTATGAAGCTGCCCAACAATGGGTACCGATGGACGTAGATATTCGCACATTGCTTCCTGATGTGGATGGGTGCGAGTCTATCGGTGATGTCGCAGACGCCATTGCGGGCGTATTCAAGCGCTACATAGGGTTTGATTCGGTGATGGTTTATCAGTTCGATAAAACCTATAGCGGAGAAGTAATTGGCGAAGCAAAATTACCAGCTTCACGCTCTTTCAAAGGTTTGAAATTTCCGGCATCTGATATTCCTAGCCAAGCCCGAGCTCTGTACTTAAAAAATCGCGTACGTTGCGTATTTGACGTAGAACAAAACCCTATTGCTTTAAAGCCAACAGTGCAAGAAGCAGAGCGACCGCCACTGGATTTATCCATGTCTATGGTTCGTTCAGTGTCGCCGGTTCATATTACTTATCTTAAAAACATGGGTATACGTTCATCGTTTTCAGTGTCCCTTGTGTTTGAAGGTAAACTTTGGGGGTTACTTGCTTGTCACAATAACGAGCCTAAATATATCGACCAAAAAAAGCGTTTGGTATGCGAATCCCTCGGTCATCTCTATGCGTGGCAGCTACACACTAAAGCCTTGCATGAAAAGAAAGAGCAGTTTCAAATTCGCCAACGTAAGCTAAACACTATTATTCACCAGCTTACTGGCTTTGCTAACCCGCTTGAGGCGATAACCCAAAAAGAAAAAGGCCTTTTGGATGTTGCCAATGCATGTGGTATGGCGGTTATTACCCCTGTAGATAAGTATTTAGTAGGAAAAACGCCCTCTGAACAAACATTAACTCGCCTTCTTGACAAATTCGTCATTCCAAACTCTGAAGAGTCAATTGCTATTAGCAAGTTGGCGGAAGAAGTGTCGGAACAATGTGACCTTAATGGCATTCGCGGCATGTATATTTCCTGTGTATCCGCCAAGCTTGGTTACTACACGGTTTGGTTTAGAGAGCAAAAAGACAAAACTATACGATGGGCGGGCCGCGAGGCCGCAAACAAAGATATTGGTAAGGTACTAACGCCTCGTAATTCCTTTGATATGTACTTACAAAGTGTTGCTGATGAGTCGGTAGAGTGGAGCGAGGATGATCAGCTTATAATAGAAGGTTTTGATCACCTATTTATACCTTACGCGCTAAGCTTAAAAGCGTCGCTCGATAAGCAAATTAGTAAATTAGAAGAGTTAGATAAAGCTAAAGATCAGTTTTTGGCGAGTATTTCCCATGAACTTCGTTCGCCCCTTAATTCTATCGTAGGTTGGACGGACTTAGCACTGATGGATGTGACGAATGTCGATAGAATGTCCGATGCATTAGGCGTTATCAAACGCGCTGCGTCTACACAGGCCGCGTTAATTAACGATATCTTAGATTTATCGCGCATTATCTCCGGCACCATGAAGCTCAGCACGCATTCACTTAATATTGCTTCATCTATTTCTGAGGTGGCTAAATCATTTGAAGCGGGCTTTGCCAGTAAAAATATCCATTTGTCGATCAATTGCGAAGATGAGCATACTCAAATTCTGGGTGATAATTTGCGTATTAAGCAGGTGATAAATAATCTGCTCAGTAACGCTCTTAAATTTACAGCAAAAGGTGGAACCGTACATGTGCGGGGGCGAAGGGAACATTCTAACTACTTGTTTCGTGTAAAAGACAACGGTAAAGGAATGACCCAAGATCAGATAGCCCGGGTTTTTGAACGCTTTTACCAAGGTAAAGACTCTCATAACAAACTTGGCTTGGGGCTGGGTTTATCTATTGTAAAGAGCCTAGTTGAAATGCACGGCGGGGAAATTCGCGCCGAAAGCGATGGACTAAATTCCGGGACTACTTTCTTTGTATCTTTGCCTATTGCTCCTCTTAGTTTGCACGATGACATTATCGAAACCAAGAATAGCGAAATCAGTGATTTAACCGAGTCTTTGCGTTTAAGCGGTTTACGAATCTTGGTAGCAGAAGACGAGCAAGACGCCCGTGACTTTATAAAGCTGTTTTTAGAGTCTAACGGTGCCCGCGTCAACGTAGTTAAAAACGGGCTGCTCGCATGGAAAGAGCTAAACGATATGCCCGAAGCTTTCGATCTATTACTGTCGGATATTGGCATGCCGGAAATGGATGGGTTAGGTCTAGTGTTAAAAATAAGAGCTAGCGAAATCCCCGAGATTGCGAAGCTCAACGCTGTGGCACTTACTGCATACGCCTATACATCAGACCGCGTTAAAGCCCTTAAAGCCGGCTTCAATAATTACGTATCTAAACCCGTTGACGGAGAAGAGTTGCTGACTATTTTGGAAATGTACATGCCAGAAACGTCACTCTAATAGCTGAAAACCGCGCCTGTAGGTCTAGACAGCCTTCAGCGCGCGGATAAGTGCATACTGCGTGGCATTGTATTGACTACAACCTGAATACAGAGTCTTAAATCAGGCTCCGTTGATGCCCAACAGCGAGTTAGGATCTGTTAGGCTTTCAAAATTCATCTACCAGCGGCGAAGCAGCTGTTCATAGACACTTTTATCTAAAAGTGACTCGCGGGCCGATAAGCTTTCTTTAGCTGAGAGTACTGCGCGTGCCTCTTCTAACGATACATATTGCTTACCATCAACATAAAACATGCTGCTTTCAGAGGTAGGCTTACCATCTAGCGAGTAAACTGTGTCTAATAAGTCCGCAGTTGTAGTTATGCTGCTATGTCCAATATAGTCGGCTACGCCATCTCCATTCACATCTTTCGTTAGCCATGCCAATGCAAGAGGCTGATTAAGTTCACCGTTATTCTGTAACGCCGATAGGGCTTGGTTAAATTTCGCAATAATGCTTTCAGCACTGGCAACATTTTTACTGATAGCTATTTGAAACCCCGTTTTGGCTAAAGGCTTTGCTGAAAAGTGCAAAGTTTCTTCGTTATCGTTGGCAAGCAGTATATTTAGTTCTTGTGCGAGAAGCTGAGTGGTAATTAAGTAAGGTGCTCTATCATCGGCAAGTTGGCGAAAGGCATCAAACGTTGTGGGGTTGCGCGACCACTTTATATCTTTAAGTAGTCTGAACGAGGGGGTATTGGCAAAGCGATTTTCTATGGCGACGCGATTGCCTTTTAAGTGAGGGAAAAGTTTTATGTCTTCTACGTTTGCCTTCTTACTTACTGCGTAAAGATAAACAGGTAAGTAAATGTCGGATAGAAAATAATTGCTGCTGTCTTCACCCAAGTTGATATAGGCAAATTCACCGTTTAGCTTCCCAGTTAGTACGGAACTACCTAAAAAAGCTTGTCGCATAACCTGGAGTTGAATATCCAACTCTGCCTTTTCAAACACCTTTTCAAGCAAAGCATTAACTCGAGCAGGCTCACCATCATCGCTTATATAAGTTTCAAAGGAAGCGGCACCTAAAGTCGTGGGGGCGGCTTGTAAAGGCGAAATGTTGACTAAACAAAGGGCAAGGATGATGCCTAACAAGGAAAGGCGTCGAGCAAAAAAAGAGAGCGAAAATGCGCTAAATCTTACCAAAGGTGAACTCCGAACTGCCGTCATGCATTTATTACACTGTAATGTAGTTAGTCACTTAATTCCAATAAACCCGCATTGGTTTAAATTAACAAAATGTAAGCGGCATCAATAGATTGTGCGCAATGCTGACGTCTAGGCAGGCTTTTGTTGAGTAAAGTCATTCGTGACGATAAGCTAGTTTCATTACCAGCTTAACGCCACGAATTTGATTGGGTGCGTAATTGAGGGCGTAATTGAATGCGTGTAAGTACGCGTAATATAAACGCTCAATTTAAACGTTTATTCGCCGAAGCTTCCCGCAGGACCTGGATAAACCACAACGCTTTCAACACCGTCTTTGTTCACGCTGGCAACGCCAAAAAAGTAGTTGTCGATAACCACGTTCTCAAGCATTGCTTCGGTAACGTTACCCACAAATTTACTGTATTCCCATTGCGGTGCATCAGTATGACGCCAATATACTTTGTAACCTCTAAGCTGCGGGTTTTGTTTTGCATCTAGTGCATCCCATTTTAAAAAGGTTGAAGGCTGAACTGCACCGGCAATTTCTACGTTTGCAGGTGGGTTCGGTGCCCACGCCATTGCTGCAAGAGAAACAGCGTTTAAACCGGTAAGCTTAGCGGCGTAGTCAAAGTTAACGCCATCTAAGGTATCACCATAGGCAATACCGTCTACTACGCGAAGGTCTTGGTGCTGGCGGGTGTAGTTTTCGTTAGTTTCCATAATACGAATACCCGGGTAGCCCAAATCATTAAATGGGCGATGGTGGCCACCACGACCAAAGCGGTCTAGGCGATAAATCACCATAGTGTCTAAATTCTCTATGTATTTATCCGCGATTTTATCAATATAGCGGGCAAGGTTCCGGCTTGGTGAGTCAACTTCACCCCCGGTGAAACGGCGCATTCGCGCTTCTTTTTCCGTTTCGGTTACGCGTGTACCTTCGGCAAATAAGCGAGCGGTGGTGTTATTAATCACACCGTTAACCCCTTCGATGTTGCCTATCATGTCATTATTGAGCACGGCTTTAATTCTCCAGCCGTCTTTTTTGGCTTGGTTTGCCATAATACGCCCGCCGAAAAGCCCTTGCTCTTCGCCAGATAGTGCAGCATACACGATACTGCCGTTAAACTTGTACTTTGATAGTACTCGTGCCGCTTCAAGAGTACCGGCAACACCCGAGGCGTTGTCGTTTGCACCCGGTGAGTCAGACGTGAAATCCATGACATCAGATACTCGTGAGTCAATGTCGCCAGACATAATCACATAGCGGTCCGGATCAGTACTACCACGCTGAATCGCAATTACGCTAACCACTTCCACTGGGTCTGGAATACGTTTCTCACCACTAATCACTTCTGATTGGTAGTACACTTCTAAGCAACCACCGCACTCAGCTGAAATTTTATCAAATTCAGATTTAATCCAGCGACGCGCAGCGCCTATACCACGGGTATCAGACTCGGTTTCAGAAAGGGTATGGCGAGTACCAAAGTTCACCAGCGTAGTAATATCTTTTTCAATGTTTTCGGCAGAGACATTTTTAGCAATATCGTAAAGTGCTTGCTGCTGTTCGCTTTGTGCGTGAGCAGCGAAAGAAACGGTGCCGCTCAATAATACAGCAGATGCCAGCAGACTGTTTTTACTTATTTTTGCGCTTAAGTTAGCAAGTACGGATAGGTTTTTTATCATTGTTTTCTCCAGTGTTTATCTTTTCACCATAACCAATACGTGGCTTGTCTACAATTGGAGTAAACCTGTTTAATGGTTGGTCATCGCAAGTTATTGCGATTGAAAAGCGGAGTAAGGCGCTGAGTATAAAAAACGATCTGTAACAAAGAACGAAAAAACCGGCATTCGCCGGCTTTCACAATATGAGGTTTACGCTAGCGCCTAAATAAAGGCAAACGCGTCGCCAAACAGGTTCTCAACTTTTAAGCCGCGCTGTGTAAAGTCGTCGCGCACGACTTTAGCCATTTCAAAACGACCTGCAACATAAACCTGAATATTGGCAAAGTCAGCATGGTCTGCCATTACCGCATGGTGTACCCAGCCCGTTCTGCCTTTCCACTCATCACATGCAAACTCAACAACCGGCACAAAAGTGAAGTGATCGTTAGCTTCAGCGAGTTCAGTTAGCTTGTCAGCTAAATATAAATCAGCCGCGTGTTTTCCACCCCAATATAGGGTAAGGGGTGTTTTGTCACCACTATTAAGATGCTCTTGCAGAATTGAGTAGGTATACGAAAAGCCAGTACCACCAGCAATTAGCACCATAGGCAAGCCATTGCTTTGCAAAAAGGCATTACCATTACCTACGTTTACAGTAATTTCGCCATCTGCACGCATGCGCTCTAGCACTTCACCAGCGTAACTGTTGCCAGGCTCTGCACCAATGTGTAATTCAATGCGGCTATTATCGAAGGCGGCATTAGCAATAGAAAATGGGCGCATATCTTTTTCGCCCATTACCACCATAGCGTACTGACCCGCCTTAAATTCAACAGGGCTTTCTGGCGTTAATTCAACTTTTTGTACCACTTCGGTTAAAGGCGTGATGCTTGCAACCTTGCACTTAATCTCTGACATGTATTTTCTTTAAACCTTCTTGCTTAGCGTGTCGCCTTTTTATGCGCTTTAAGACAAGCGCATGCTTTAATAATCGTTAATAGCGCTACATCGAGTCGCTACATAATACCAAGACTGTCCCAAATATCATCAACGCGTTTTTTAACGTCTTCGTCCATCACAATGGGCACGCCCCATTCACGGTCGGTCTCGCCGGGCATTTTATTTGTGGCGTCCATGCCCATTTTCGAACCTAGCCCTGATACCGGGGACGCAAAGTCCAAGTAATCGATAGGCGTATTTTCTATCATCACCGTGTCGCGGGCTGGGTCCATACGGGTAGTGATAGCCCAGATAACATCATTCCAGTCGCGCGCGTTAACGTCGTCATCGCACACTATCACAAATTTCGTGTACATGAACTGTCTTAGAAAAGACCACACGCCCATCATCACACGCTTAGCGTGGCCTGGGTACTGTTTCTTCATCGTTACCACCGCCATTCGATAAGAGCAGCCTTCCGGTGGCAAATAGAAATCAACAATTTCAGGGAACTGCTTTTGCAAAATTGGTACAAACACTTCGTTTAGCGCAACACCTAAAATGGCTGGTTCATCGGGTGGACGGCCTGTATAGGTTGAATGATAAATAGGATCTTTACGGTGCGTAATATGGGTAACGGTAAACACAGGGAAGTCGTCGACTTCGTTGTAATACCCAGTGTGATCGCCATAAGGGCCTTCAGGCGCAGTTTCATCCTGAGCAATATAGCCTTCAAGTACAATCTCAGCGCTAGCAGGAACTTGCAAATCATTACTGATAGATTTAACCACTTCGGTTTTATCACCGCGCAGTAGGCCTGCAAAAGCATATTCTGAAAGGGTATCTGGTACAGGAGTAACCGCGCCCAAAATAGTGGCGGGATCTGCACCGAGCGCAACAGATACAGGGTAGGGTTCACCCGGATGAGTTTGACACCACTCACGAAAATCTAGCGCACCACCACGGTGTGATAGCCAGCGCATAATGAGTTTGTTTTTGCCAATAACTTGCTGACGGTAAATCCCCAAATTCTGGCGCTTTTTGTGTGGTCCTTTAGTAACACTCAAACCCCAGGTTACCAAGGGTGCAGCGTCACCCGGCCAACAGCGCTGAACCGGAATTTTTGATAAGTCTACATCGTCACCAGTAAGTACCACCTCCTGACAAGGTGCTTTTTTTAGCACTTTAGCGGGCATGTTCAGCACCTGCTTAAACACAGGCAACTTTTCCCAAAGATCTTTAAGCCCCTTGGGCGGTTCTGGTTCTTTTAGGTACGCCAGCAGTTTGCCCACTTCGCGTAGCGCTTCCACAGAGTCTTGCCCCATGCCCATCGCTACGCGTTCTGGCGTACCAAATAAATTTGCCAGTACCGGCATATCGTGGTTTTTAGGGTTTTCAAACAACAGCGCAGGGCCGCCAGCACGCAAAGTCCTATCGGCAATTTCTGTCATTTCAAGGTCGGTATCAATGGGCTGGCTAATGCGCACTAACTCGCCTTTTGCTTCAAGCTGGCGAATAAAGTCGCGTAAATCTTTGTACTTCATCTGTTTGGCGTATCCACACACGTTATTTATGGCAAGAATATACCATTTTAGTGCAAAGTCCGATCAGTAAGCGGTGTGAAACCAACATTAAACGTTCTACAGACAAATTAACCTTTACAGTGGCGCCATTTAAGTGTGATATAGCAATATGTTATGAAATTTAACAATTACGGGCCAATAGCGCACGGCGTGCGTATTCTTACTTAGCCCTTCTATTTTAGTGCTTTGCGATAACACGCCGCAGTAATGCGCGTGCATTAAAACCCTAATAACCCTTTTTTTGCCTAAGGTGGTTACATGAGTTCATTCGATCAGGACATGCTAGACGAGTTAAATTTGCTACTGAAGTTTCCTGCAGACAGTCTACTTCAGGGGCTGAAAATTCATCACGATGCCAGTCAAAGCATGGTGAACGCAGCATCCAGGCTGTACTCGAAAGGCTTAATTACCCAGCCAGACGGTGGTTACCTAACTGATTTAGGTATTGATTTAGCCGACCACGCCCGTCATATCCAATCCGCCATGTGCCCGCGAAAAAGTAGTCATTAGCCTAAACGTTTTTTGCTATATCTTTTAGCAGATAGGCCAAAGTGAAATAGGCTTTGGCCGCTCGCGATTATTTACGTAAAGAAAAGCGTCTCTTGGTTAAGTTAATCTATAATAGGTCGATAACTAAACTAAGTTTGCGTTATCAACATTTATTGCTTAGCTATGAAACGAATTATATCTACCGCTTTATTAATCTGTGCCTCCGTAGCGGGGTTTTCTGCTCATGCGCTTGAAGGTGAGACGATAGAAGAACTGCGTGCAGTTCAGCTTTACAGTCAAGACGCGCTCATCGACATGATTAACGCGAATACTCACCTAGATAAAGTGGTAGAAGACAGATGTCAGCTTGTTCAAGACATCGAAGCTCGCGCCGATGTGCTAAAAATTCCAGCCTACCAATTTTTATGGGGCGATATGCTGGCGTGGGGGGTATGCGTAGATGCTGAACCCGCTCGTGGAATTGGTTATATGGAAGACGCAGCGAATCAAGGTTTGCCAGCGGCACTTGAGCAGCTTGGACGTTACTATGCAAAGGGCACGCTGGTACAGCAGGATAAAGCACGCGCGGTGGTGTACTTACGAGAAGCCGCGGCACTTAAAAACCTAAAAGCGCAGATTCGTTTGGTCGAGTTGTTTTTAGACGGTCACGGCAGCCCTTACGATTATGAAGATGCCTACCACTGGCTTTATAACTCTGTGACCAACGATAAAAAACAGCATCAGCAAATATCGTCTTACCTCGCTCGCTTAGAAAAATTAATGCATCCGAAAGCTGTGCGTGAAGCAAAGCGTCCTTTAGATAGCTAAATGACATTAGTACCTAATTGGTATCAAACGCCTAATTGATTACGAGAGTAGATTTAAACACAACGGGCAGCAGGCAATCCGAGCAACAGGAAAAAGCTAGCAGTTAGCATGAGCTGGCTTCTGCAATAGCGATAGCCTTTGTGCATTTATGGCTTCAGTGCATTTTCACTCAAAAAGGGGCTTAACGCCTTCGCCAGCCTGTGAGTATAGGGCGAACTAACTGAATATTTCCCATATATTGCACAGCAAACACTGCAGCAACATGCACTAGCACACATGTGTAAAGCACATCGGCGATAATGCTGTGTATCCATTCCAGCGTACTATTACCGAACATGGCATCTATTTCTTCCATCATAAAACCGGTAATACCCAAGCCCAGCAGTAGCGTGATAACGGCCATTATCATTAGCCAGCCGAAAGGGTTATGGCCATGATGAGTGGGAACTTTCTTTTGTTTTACGTGTTGTATATGTTCAGCGAAGGCTTGTTGATGCAATGACACGTTAGAAAAGCTTGCGTATTTAGTGGCAACCTTTTTACTAGCTTCGAATTTGGTTGATAAAAAGCCCCAACTAACCCGTATGGATATAAGCGCTACCGCTGTGTAACCAGCTATTTCGTGATAAAGGCGACCTGGCTCCACAATAAAATAGTTGGTCACAAAGGTAGCGACAAGGCCCCAGTGGCACAGGCGCACTACCCAATCCCAAATATAAATATCCGAAGGCGTATCTTTAGGTCTGTACATTACATCACTTTCTTAAGGTAAAACAAAAACGCTGCAATAGTTTGCAGCGTTTTTATCAAGTCTCAAAGCAAACGAGCTATGAGCCGTTTGCTAAAACACACTTAGTGCATTTCTTTCTTAACAATGCTGCCATCAACTGGGTTGAAGTAAATTTCTACTTTATTTTCTTCTTTGTCGAAGCCGTAGATTTCGTAGCAGTTACCACCTGTTACTTTAAACTCGTTAATTTTATAACCTTGCGCTAACAGCTGAGCCTGAAACGCATCTTGGTTTTGCCATTCAGCTTCAGGTGCAGTAGTACACTGCGTAGTGCCATGCTCTGCACTACAAGCACTTAATAGGGTCGCAGCGCCAATAGCCGTAGCCATCATTAATTTTTTCATTGCAGTCTCCATTTCGCTTTTTAGTTAAACGTTAATTCTGTCCTACGTGGAATGAGTGTACTTAGTTTGCTCTATGATTCAAAGGGGCATATTGCAATAGCCATTTATCGCGGCTTAGATTTTTCGAATGGTATATATCTGTCACAAAAGTGCCTTTGACTTGTCACCTATGCTTCATCGAACCTTCGCAAAAGCGTTCTACATTCTTGTGCTTCGATAATTCTAAAAAGTAGGCAATGTCGCCAATCTACCGGTGAACTGCTTATAAAAACACATAAAACACCCACTAAGCACACGAAAGGAATGATTTGATGCGTCCTCTGTACCCTAGATCCGTTTATTCACGCTCTTTACTTGCTACAACGATTGCGTTTGCTCTATCAAGCGCAGCAATTGCACAAGAAGTAGCGCCCGACACAGAAAACGAAACTGACTATATAGAAGAGATTACAGTAACTGCCCAAATGCGTGAGCAGTCCGTAATGGATGTGCCTGTTACTATGGATGTAATCGGAAGTGAGTTCTTAGAGCGCACCAACATTATGGAGCTTGACGAGCTTTCTCGAATATTGCCAAACGTTCAAATTCAGGAACAAGCCGTAAGCCTACCATCTTTTAATATTCGCGGTGTCACCGATGATGTTTCGTCAGTGGCGGCAACGCCTCGTATATCGGTATACCAAGATGGCTTTGATATCAGTAAAAAAACCGTAGCCAGTGTGGCGCTTTACGATATTGCCCGCGTAGAGGTTTTAAAAGGCCCGCAGCCGACCCTATTTGGTGTGGCTGCAGCCAACGGCGCGGTAAGCATTCACTCTAATCTTCCTACCTTGGAACAGGAAGGTAAAGTGCAGGTTGGCTATAACTCAGAGCAAGGTCAAGAAGTTGAGTTTATGTACAACCAGCCTATTAACGACAACCACAGTTTCCGAATTGCCGGACTTTACCGAGAAATGGACGGCATTGTAGAAAACAATGCCTGTAGCGCTGATTCATACTACGGTAATGCCAACATGTATAATCATTTAGGTGAAGAAGTACCGTGCAATAGCGAAGATCTTCAGGGGGTGTCGGTGCAAGCACTTCGCGCAACTTGGCTTGCAAGCTATGAGAAGCTAGAAATTATTGCTCGTGCGGCCATGGAGTATAATGACCAGCCGGGCATTGCTTTCAAGTCAGGTTCTATTGCACCAAATGATGGAGATACTAGCCCTTTTACCGATGCTGAGTTCAGCTTGGGCAGTGAGTTAGGTATTGAGCGTACGCTTCAAGCCTACGACTTAACTGTAAACTACGATTTCAACCAAATGCTTAGCCTACACGCCGATGCCTACTATAAAGATGTAGAAGTAAGCGAAGGTTTTGATGCAGACGGTTCTGCACTGCGTATTCAAGATGCTTATTTCGATAACGATGCCACACTTCAAGGTGCGTCAATGCGTTTGGTGTATGACTCAGGTGACAAGCTTGCAGCGTTTGTTGGCGCGTCTATTACTCAAGATGAATCGATTTTGCCTTACTATGTGATGGTAGACCCATTTATACGTGGTACCTTCGATGCGGTAAAAGCACAGCTTGAGTCCACCTCGAACATTCCACTTAACCAAAATATCGCTACCGACGCATCGTTAGAAGACATTGAAACGCTACGTGCTATGTTGGTGTCGCAGCTATTTAATGCAGATGGTTCGCCTATTTCTAACCCTGCGCTGCCGTCTATATTGACACAAGGGCCGTTTATCTTTGAAGCTGAGTTAGACATTGCATCTTATGTTGCTGAAGTGTCGTATTTTGTTACCGACAATATTAACGTAACGGCTGGTGTACGCTACATTGATGAAACCCGTTATACCCGCAATACCTTTACCACTGCAGATGGTGCATTTACTTTTGATGCCGAGCGCGACTTTGACGATACTCTGCCACGCTTCGCGGTAAGCTATGACGTGAACAACAACTGGAACTTGTATGCGAACTACGCCAAAGGTCGTCGTTCACCGGTTGTGGATGCAAACGCGGGTGGCGTTAACGTGACAAAAGCTGAAATTGTAGATAGCTACGATTTGGGTGTTAAGTATCAAAGCGCCAACTTCCTGTTCTCGGGCGCCATTTTTACCTACGAATACAGCGACTATCAGCAAAGCTTTACCGATGCGGAAACCTTGCAGTCTATTACTGTAACGGTAGGCGATTCGACCATGTCGGGCATTGAAGGCATGGCGACCTATAACTACAGCGAAACACTCACGTTAACAGCAAGCCTAGGTTTCCTTGACGCTGAATTTGCTGACAGTACTGCTGATGGTTCTGAGTTCCAGTACGGCGGTAACAAATTCCGCCTTGCGCCAGAGGTCAGCGGTGCCATCAACATCAACAAAGTATTCAACATGAATAACTTCGACATTGATGTTAACTGGCTCACCAGCTTCCAGTCTGAAGTGTTCTTTGAAAGCAGTAATTACCCAGGTCTTTCTCAAGATACTTATTCGCTTACCGATGTTTCGGTGAAGCTGCTTCAAGACAATAGCAAGTTTGCCTACGAGTTTTACGTAAACAACCTGTTTGATAAAGAGTTCTTGATTGATGCAGGTAACACCGGCGGTGGTTTAGGCATTCCTACCTTCGTTCGCGGTATGCCACGCATTGCTGGTGTGCGCGTTTATTACGAGTTCTAAAAAATAAAGAATGAGAGATTACCTATTCCCGTCAACATGCCCTTGCTTTGATGGGAATAGGACGTAATTTAAATTATATGGCTTATAAGAAGGACTATTAGAGACTCTGATTTTAGTTGGTGCAATTTAACTATAATGTCATGCAAACTGTCTTTGTTGATGAAAAGCAAAAGAAGACATTTAATGCTAGTGCAGTTACAATAAAGATTCTCAAAGAACCTCGGAGAATCTTTATGCCTTTAAAAGCTACCTCAGTAAGATTAGATGACGAAACACTTGCACGTGTAGGCGAAATGGCTAAAGCGATGGACAGGCCTAGGGCGTGGCTGATGGCCGAAGCTATCAAGCAGTATGTTGCTCGCGAAGAATGGTTTATCCGAGAGGTGGAAAAAGGAGTGAAGTCCGCTGATGAGGGACGCTTGACCGACCATACTGACGTTAAAGCTAAGTGGGAGGCTAAGCGTGCAGCTCAAATGGACTGATCTTGCAGATACCGATTTAGAGAAAATTGAAGTTCATATTGCTAAAGAAAATAGCCCCTCTGTTGCTATCGACGTTGTCATGAACATTATTAATAGTTCGCACCTAATCTTATCAGAATACCCTAGAGCGGGTCGCCTAGGTCGATTGAAAAATACGCGGGAGCTTGTGATAAATAGCCTGCCTTTTATCGTAATATATCGAGAAAACATCATTACAAATTGCATCGAAATACTACGTGTTCTTCATGATGCTCAGCAATGGCCCAACGCAGATTAAAAACACACTATTTGTGGAAAGCACTAAGCTCGTTGTGAGACTTGTAAGGTAGCGTCTGTGGTTTCTTCTTGTATAAATAACGTGTATAGACTCAAGCCTATACACGCTTATAAAATAGTAGAAAGCTATGCCTTAATCTCAAAGCTATGCGTGTTAACCACTTTTCCTGCCTTGGTTAAAATTGCATCCACATAGTGCCAAGTGGCTTTTGCGCTGTCTTCGCTGACGGTCAATGTCATAAAGCCGCGCTGGTGAAGATTGCAGTACTGTAAGTCTTCAATAAGAAGGGGAAGATCGTCGGCAAGGGTTTCTGCCATTTCATCATCCATACTTAAATAATGTTCCATGCCGGGTGATGTCACCCCTGGGGTGGCAAGTTCAACACCCACTTCTGTGCCATCTTTCAGGGTTAACTTATTATGCCATGCATTATGAGTATCACCTGCAAGGGCAATAACGGGTTTGCCGATGGATTTTAGCTGCATCAGAACCTGTTCACGTTCAACAGGGTATCCATCCCATGCGTCTAAGTTGTAGGGCATTACCGTATTGATAAGCGCAAGTTCTTGTTCGCTAAGTGCGCCACCTTGCTTTTGTTTGCGTTTGATATTCGCGAGCCTATGTACATGAGCAGGTATTTCTTTACGTTCAACGCCATTAAAAATAGATACAGGGAATAGCATGCGACCTATCAATAGCTGCTGGCCTAATACCTGCCATTTAGCCTGGCTTTGCTGCATAGAAGAGTGCAGCCAGTTGCGTTGGGTTTCACCGAGTAAACCGCGGTTCGGGTCACCGATGTCTTTCATAAAGCGTGCTTGGTCAAACGCTTTTGTTTCAGCATCACGGTAGTTGCCGTACTCAAGCTGCTTGTCGCGGGCGAGAACGCGGGTGTCGAGCATGTATAAATCAAGAAGCTTACCAAAGGTAAACTGGCGATAAATCTCTAAACGCTCAGTACCAAACGGCGGGCGTATAGGTAACCACTCATAATAAGCTTGAACGGCCGCAGCACGACGTTCATAAAAGTCGCCTTCATCGGCTTGATGATTTTCCGCCCCGTCTTTATAGGTGTCGTTAGTGATTTCATGGTCATCCCACACAACAATAAATGGCTTGTTTTGATGCAACGACAGCAAGCCTTCATCCGTGCGGTATAGCGCATAGCGATTGCGATAGTCGGTTAGCGTATAAAGCTCGGTATCGTTATCAGGCGCATAGGTTCGGCCAATCTCTTTTGCATGCTCTGTCGCATAACCTTTGCCATCGTACTCATAAATGTAGTCGCCAAGGTGCAATACATAGTCGATGTTGTCGTTTTTCGCTGCTTCCATATAAGGCGTGAAAAAGCCAGCAGGGTAGTTGGAGCAAGAAAATATGCCGAACGTGACATCAGACACATCAGCTTCAGGCAGTGTACGGGTTTCACCCACAGGGCTTGTATTATCAGCGCTTTTAAACCGGTAAAAATAACGGTTAGCAGGACTAAGACCTGCCACGTCTACCTTTACGGTAAAGTCATGCGTTGCTTTCGCTTCAACAATACCGCTACTTACCACGTTGGCAAAATCAGCATCGCTTGCCATTTCCCATAAAATATCGGCTTTCGCTAAACCCGAACCTGGATTTGGCACGGCGCGCGTCCAGATAATAACGGCGTCTTTTAACGGGTCGCCACTAGCCACACCATGGGTAAAGGTAGCGTTAGTTTGCGGTTGGCTATTTGCTGAATTGCTCACTGTGCAGCCCGCTAGCCCTGTAGACACTGCCACGCTCGCACCTGCGAATGACGACAGCTTTATAAACGTTCTTCTATCCATATGCCTGCTCTTTATAGGTTTGTAAGGTAACTGGTGATGTCATTGTTTTGTTGAACGCTCATGCAACAAAAACCAAAACTCATTTTTATACTGAGTGTTTGTGACATAGAGATGTCAGGTTGTGATTCCACAATAACGCACAATCTTTTAGTGCAAATACTGTTATACTGTGCAGCAAATAACCACATGAACCAAAAATGGTTTATATGTCTAAAAAATATATTTCAATGTTTTCCATAGTGCTTTGTAGAACAAAGCCTCTATCGAAGACATTGTGAACAAAGTAATTAAAGGTAATTTAAAAATACATGAGTGATGATCCGCATTATCAGCGCGAGAAAGAAAAGTACGAAAATCCGGTAGCCAGCCGCGAATATTTAATGAGTTTATTAAAAGAACACGACAAGCCGTTGTCGTTTCTTGATATCTGTAATTTGGTGAACGCGTTCGATGAAGAAGCGCGAATTGGTATTCAACGCCGACTACGTGCCATGGAGCGCGAAGGGCAGGTGCAATTCACTAAGCAGAAAAAGTACATACTTCAAAACCGTGATGAGCTCATAAAAGGCAGAATTATTGGTCACCGAGATGGTTACGGCTTCTTGCGTCCTGAAGACAAAAGCGGTGACTTATTTATAAGTGCAGGGCAAATGAACTTGTTCCTTCACGATGACGTGGTAGAAGCGCGAATTAGCGGTACCGATCGTCGCGGCAGAAAAGAAGCGTTTGTAACGCAAGTTATTGAGCCGCGCAGCGAGCCTATTGTTGGTCGTTATTTTGTTGAGCAGGGCTTTGGCATGGTAGTGCCAGACGACAGCCGTTTGCAGCATGAAATTGTAATTCCTCCAGAAAGCACCAACGGCGCCCGCATGGGGCAGGTAGTAGTGGTAGAACTTACTCAGCGCCCTCGCCGTAAGATGAACCCGGTGGGTAAAATTGTTGAAGTACTTGGTGAGCATATGGCACCAGGTATGGAAATAGAAATGGCGCTTCGCACTTTCGATATTCCACACCAGTGGCCGAAAGGCGTGACTAAACAGGTCGAAAAGCTTACCGACCAGGTGCCAGATGAAGCCAAAGAAGGTCGCATCGACTTGCGCCAGCTTCCCCTTGTTACCATTGATGGTGAAGATGCTCGCGACTTTGATGACGCAGTATATTGCGAACCGCTAGACGATGGTGGCTGGCAACTATGGGTAGCCATAGCCGATGTAAGTCATTATGTAAGAACAGGCTCTGCCCTTGATGATGAAGCGCAGCAGCGCGGTAACTCAGTGTATTTCCCTGACCAAGTTATTCCAATGCTACCAGAAGTATTGTCTAACGGTTTGTGTTCACTAAACCCTGAAGTAGACCGACTTTGCATGGTGTGTGAAATGACCATCAGCGCGAATGGCAAGCTGGAAGAATTCCAGTTTTACGAAGCGGTAATGAATTCACATGCCCGTTTAACCTACACCAAAGTGTGGAATATTCTTCAAGGCGACAAAGAACTACATCAGCGTTACGAGCCTCATGTACCTCATTTACGTAATCTTCACGACTTGTACCGCGCGCTCAAAAAAGCCCGTGCCAAGCGTGGTGCTATTGAGTTTGAAACCCAGGAAGTGAAGTTTGTATTCAACGCCCAGCGCAAAATTGAAAATATCGTGCCTTTAGTGCGTAACGATGCGCATAAGCTTATTGAAGAATGCATGATTATGGCGAACGTAAGTGCGGCGTTGATGTTAGAAAAGCATGAAGCGCCAGCGCTATATCGTGTACACGATAAGCCAGACGCCGACAGACTTACTGCTTTTACCAGCTACTTAAGTGAAATTGGTATCCCTCATGCCATTGTAGAAGATGCTGAGCCAGCCGCGTTTACCGATGTAGTGCTTAAAACCCGCGGTCGAGTAGACGAAGAGCTTATTCAAACCATGCTGCTACGCTCAATGAAGCAAGCGGTTTACGATGGCGAAAACGTAGGGCACTTTGGTTTGGCACTAGAAGCTTACGCCCACTTTACATCACCTATCCGTCGTTACCCTGATTTAGTGGTACACCGTGCGCTGAAAGGCATTATTGCTAAACAGCAGGGTAAAAAGGCGGTAAGCGGTGCTAAAAACTACTCTGTTGAAGAAATTGAGCAGCTTGGTGAACAGTGTTCAATGACAGAGCGCCGCGCTGATAATGCGACTCGCGATGTGGCTGACTGGCTTAAATGCGAGTTCATGCTTGATCACGTAGGCGACACTTTTGAAGGGGTAGTGAGCTCGGTTACAAACTTTGGCTTATTTGTGCGTCTTACTGAATACCATATTGACGGCTTAGTACATATAACCTCACTAGATGATGACTATTATCACTATGATGATGTTAAACAAGCGCTAGTGGGTGAGTCGGGCCATCGTCAGTTTAGACTTGGTGATACGGTTGAAGTAACCGTTGCGGCGGTAAATCTTGATGAAAGAAAGATTGATTTATTACTCGATAAGTCTATGCTGCGCAGCACTAAAGGCAAGAAGGTAAAAGTGAAGACAGCTAAAAAGGCTTCAGACAAACCTACTCGCTTTGATAACAAATCCCGCTCTGGTAAAGACTCCCGTTCGGACAAGAAGGGGAGCAAAGGTAAAGGCGGCACAAACTCGTCTAGTCGAAGCGGTGGAAAATCGTCAAGTCGCGGCAGCGCAAAAGGCGGTAGCAGCGGAAAAACATTGTCATTGAATAAAAGAGGTAAGCGTTAAATGGCGCAGCAAGAATGGTTATACGGTTTACATGCCATGCAGTCGGTACTTGAAAAAGAGCCCGAGCGTGTAATGGAAGTGTGGGTTTTAAAAGGGCGTAACGATGAACGCTTGACCAACATTGTTAACCAAGCCCGCCGTTTCGGAATTTCAGTTCAGTTCAGCCAGCGTAAAGCGTTAGACGAGAAAGTAAACGGCGAACAGCATCAAGGCGTTGTTGCCAAAGCAAAGCCTGCTCGCGTATTGGATGAGGCTGACCTTGATAAAATACTTGAGCGAGAGTCGCAGCCACTAATTTTGGTGTTAGACGGTATTACCGACCCTCATAACCTAGGGGCGTGCCTACGTACAGCTGATGGTGCGGGCGTACACGCTGTGGTTGTACCTAAAGACAAGTCGGCAAGTTTAAACGGTACAGTGCGAAAAGTGGCCTGTGGGGCAGCTGAAGTTATGCCACTAATCCAAATTACAAACCTTGCTAGAACCTTAAAACACCTTCAAGACAAAGGGCTTTGGATTGTGGGTACCGCCGGTGAAACCGATAAAACCCTTTATGATGTAGACCTGAAAGGCCCAACTGCACTAGTGATGGGTGCAGAAGGTAAGGGCATGCGTCGACTAACAAAAGAAACCTGTGACGAATTGGTTAAGTTACCCATGGCTGGTAGCGTAACAAGTTTGAACGTGTCGGTAGCAACTGGCGTGTGTTTATACGAAATCGTAAGGCAGCGCAGTATGTAAAGACTAGCGGCCTGTATTAGCTGGCTTATTGCAACTAATATAATAATACTTATGAAAAAAGCGCGTGATCCGAGAGGGTCACGCGCTTTTTGCTTTTAAGTAAAAATAATAAGAGTTTTAATATTTTGTTACATTTTGTATTGTAAAATAAATGTTAATTATGAAATTTTATTCCTAACATGAATTTGCTCGTAGAACGCATTTGGCGCGCTTTTCATCAAGTGTGGTGTTTTTTTTAGTATTTTTAAAGGTATAAAAAATACTCACCAGGGTTAAGGCAACATACTCAACTGTTTGATTAGCCGCCTAATATGAGCTCTGTAGCTAACCTGCTTATCGCTGGTTAGCTATTAACCTGACAAACGGGTAGGTCGTTGCAACGCTGTTGCGTCGGTTGTCATGGATGAGCTTTTCGTATGAGGTAATGGTTATACCTGTATGTCATTTAATAACAAATAGCTTCAAAAGCATGAACTAAAACAGTGCTGAAGTTAATAAAGACAGATAAAACAGGAAATAAGTTTTGAACTCAAAATTAAATAAGAAACACACATGTCTAACAGCAGCTGCACTAGCTGTATCATTTGGTTTAATGACTAATTCTGCAATGGCAGCAGGCGAAGGTCTGGTAAAAGTCAAAGAAAAACCGCAAACCCTTAAACAAGCGCTAGGCAAAAGGCTAACTGTTGACCGCCTTGTTACAGTAGACCAAGAACGCTACATCATTAAGTTTAAAGACGAAATGATAAGTGAAACGGTAGAGGTAGCCAGTTCAAGTGATACGCTTACCAGCAGCAAAGCCAAGTCAAAGGTTAAGACTAAACTGAAAAACAAGAAGCCTTTCAGCATTGCTTCAGCTAAATCCGAAGTTAGAAAAGCCGGAGGTTCAATTAAGAAAGAGCTTAAGAAGCATAAAATGGTGGCGGCTACTATGAGTAAGTCTGCGCTAAACAAGCTTCGTAAAAACCCTAATGTAGAAAGTATTGAAGTAGATGTTCGCCGTAAGCCTATGGCGCAAACTACCCCTTACGGCTACACCATGGTACAAGCAAATCAGTTTGGTCAGTCAGATACTACAGCTCGCAAGGTATGTATCATCGATACGGGTTATAACCTAGGTCACCCAGATCTGCCTGGAACCAACGATGGAGTTACAGGTCAAGCTAACAACAGTGCTGTTGGTAACTGGTATAACGACGGTAACGGACACGGTACTCACGTAGCGGGTACCATTGCGGCATATGATAACAATGAAGGTGTTGTTGGCGTTTACCCTGGCGTGGATATGCATATCGTTAAAATCTTTAACGATAATGGCCAATGGACTTATGCGTCTGACCTAATTGATGCGATTACTCAGTGTCAAGACGCGGGCTCAAACGTAGTTAACATGAGCTTAGGGGGCGGCAGCTCATCTACTACCGAACGAAATGCTATGCAGAGCTTCACTGATGCCGGCATGTTATTGGTAGCGGCTGCGGGTAACGATGGTAACAGTGCAAAGTCTTACCCTGCTTCTTACGATGCAGTAATGTCGGTTGCAGCGGTAGACTCAAACGAAAACCGTGCAAGCTACAGCCAGTATAACGACCAAGTTGAAATTGCTGCGCCAGGAAGTGCCGTGCAGTCTACTTACCCAACTAATACCTACGCGTCTTTAAGCGGCACATCAATGGCTACGCCACACGTCGCAGGTGGTGCAGCATTGGTGTGGAGCTACTTCCCGCAGTGTTCAAACAATCAAATACGTAATGCGCTAAATGCAACAGCCGAAGACAAAGGCAGTGCTGGACGCGATAACTTTTATGGCTATGGTTTGATGCAGTTAGCTGATGCGTATAACTACTTGAACACTAATGGCTGTGATGGAAGCGGCACGGGTGGTGGTGGCGGCTCTGAGCCAGGCGTAGAGCCAGTATCAGGTCAATTAACAGGCCTTTCAGGCACTCGCAGAAACTGGGATCGCTACACTTGGACTATCCCAGAAGGTGTATCGCAAATGACCATTCGTACCTCTGGTGGCTCAGGTGATGCTGACCTTTATGTGAAGTTTGGCTCACAGCCAGAAACCAATAGCTACGATTGTCGCCCTTATCAAAACGGTAATAGCGAAGTATGTACATTTGACGCACCAGCATCGGGTACTTGGCACATAGGTATCCGCGCATACTCATCATATAGCGGTGTGACGCTTTCATACTCGTATGAATAACTAACGCCGTAAACAAACGATACTTTCAAAGCCTGCATTTGCAGGCTTTTTTGTTTCTTTTCTACCAGCATTTTATCAATACATCCCCCGTCGAGAGAGCTTCTGCAAAAAGTTGCTGCTGGTTGCGAACTGTCAAGTTATACAAAGAAAAGTAAGCTTTGCAAAGATAGCGTAAAGCTCTGAACTAAGACCTTCTCAGATAGCCATATCGCTGTATTGTGCGAGCCAATATAAGCACTTTTTACGTGTGCCTGCTTGCGTTAACGCAGTCTTAAACCAATAAAGAACAACTTCAAAGGACATTCAATTTATGCAATTGACCTCTCACTTTTTGCTTAGGGGAACTTGGTTCCGTGCAGCAGCAATGGGGCTTGTAGCGCTACTAGGGCTTACCGCATGTGGTGGCTCAGACAGCAGTAGCTCAGATTACTCTTATGCTTACATACAGTTTTATAACGCATCACCTAATGGCGCGAATGTTGAAATGCGAGAGGTTGATGGGGATAGCTTTGGTTCAGCTCAATTTGGTGATGCTACCTCAATGTACTCGATGGATGATGGCGAATACGAAATTGAGTTCATTCGTACTGACTCAGATGACCAAGAAGTTTACATTGACGAAATTACCGTAGATTTAAAAAATGGCTATAAAACCATTGTTGTGATGAGCGGTGATTTTAGCAACCCGACTTTCACTACGTATTCGTATGAGCGCGAAACACTAGAAGACCATTTCCGTTTGTTTGCGCTTTCTGTGGCTATAGATGACTCATCATATGATTTCTACATGAGTGAATCGGGCGATCCGTTTGAAGCGGCTAATTTTCTTGGCACCGTGACCACTGGTGACATGATAGAGTTCGACTATTGGGATGCTGACGACGACAGCGAATACTTCGATGAAGACGAGTATACAATTTACCTTACCGAGCCAGGTAGCGATGAGGTGGTATTTGAATCTCAAACGATAGACTTCGTTTATGAAACTGAGTATTTAATGACCCTTCGTGATGTAAGCGGCGCTATCCAAGAAGGGCTTGTGGTCGACACGGTATTAAACTCTTCAACAGTAACAGCCTTGACCGATGTTGAAGCTGATTCGCAGTATCGTATATACAACTCTACCAATCTAGATGCCGAGCTAAATGTTACCTTTGGCGGTAATACAGACGAAGAAGACGTGAGCTTTACGCTGGCAGCGGGTGAAATGTCTGAATTTAGTGCTATCCGCTATGGCGATTATCGCGTAACCGTAACTGACCCATCAGGTACAGTTACATCGCTTAGCAATAAGCTAATTACCCTTAACCAAGGTGAGAGTAAAGCTATTCTTATCTACAACACTAACAACCAACTAGGTGCTGCCACCTTTGTTGAAAGCGGTTTACCACAGGCTTATGACAAGACCGTTAACTTTATCAACCTAGTCAGTGACTTCGATGATGTGGACTTTTACTTAGTAAGAAACGACGAAACCATTGATACCGCGGAATATGATATACAGAACCTAGAGTTTGCTGAAAGCACCAGCGAAGTGCTGCCGTCAGATTACTACGAAGTAATTGCGGTTTACGAGGACGATAATGAAGAGCAAGTGCTTCTAGATAGAACGTCTCTGTATGGTTTTACTGAAGAGGAAAACTACATCGTAACTGTAGAGCCAGCAGATACCGCAACAGGATATGAAATTAACGTGCTTTATTAATTAGTTAGTCTATTTATTATACTAATTGATAATGCGGAAAACTTTCATCTTGTGAAATATCCCATAAGTTTAAAAGGTCAATGTTAGTACATTGGCCTTTTTTATTTGCAGTCTGGGAGGGCTAAAATCCTCATGAGTATTATTCGAGATCTTCAAGTTATATCTGATGATAAGGCTATGTCATTAGATGAAAAGTTAGAAAGTTTGCTGCGTATCGGTACAGAAGCGCTTCGTTTAGAAACAGGGATTGTGAGTAATATTCAGGGAGAGCGGTATAGCGTGCTAAGCGTTGTCACTCCCAACGGTGACATACCAAAAGGCGCTGAATTTTCCCTTTGCGATACGTATTGTGCCGACGCTGCAAGAGCCGACTCAGTCATTGCGTACCATAATATCGATGTTCAACCTGGAGCTTCACATCCTTGTTTCGATAAATACACGCTAAAAAGTTACCTCGCTTCTCCTATTCGCGTATTCGGTGAGTTCTACGGTACGGTAAACTTTTCCTCGCTGTCTTCAAGAGATGAACCGTTTAATGAACTAGAAACCGACTACTTGTTACTGCTTGCCACCTGGATTGGCAATGAACTTGAACGGCAGCAGTCTATGAGTAATCTGAATGCCCAAAAGGTCATGTTTGAGGAGCGAAACTCCCTGTTAAAACAAGTAACAAATTTGGCTGGGGTTGGAACATGGGAACTGGATGTAGAAAGCGGCTCGATAATCTGGTCGGGTGCACTAAAGCGCATGCTTCACGTTCACAGTGATCGCGTGATGGTAGCCGAGGATATACTGAAATTTATCGTCGATGAGGAGCATCGTAAAAAATACGCCGAAAAATTTAAGCAAACAATGCAAACAGGGGAAGATTTCTTATACAAAGTAGAGATTCGAACCGATGCAGGTGAAAAGCGTTGGATTGAAAGCAGAGCCCATCCCATAATGGACAACGGCAGGTGCGTAAAAGTAGTAGGTGCTACTGTCGATATTACGCAAATGCAGATAGACAAGGCTGTTCTACAGCATAAAAGCGACTTAGCGCAGAGCGCCCTCAAAGCGAGAGGTGATTTTTTGGCTAATGTGAGCCAGGAAATACGTACGCCAATTCATGGCGTTCAGGGGATGCTAGAAGCGCTAATGGCGTCGCCATTAAATTCGAAACAAATGGAATTAGCCTCTCTTGCTGCGCAAAGCGCAGACTCCCTCCTCAACATAGTGAACGACATCTTGGACTTTTCAAAAATTGACGAAGGGGAACTAGTCTTTGAAGACGCGCCTACTAACTTTGAAGAAACGATTGAAGAACAGATACCCATGTTCACAAGTCTTGCACAGGAAAAAGGGATAACGTTTAGCGTAAATACATCAGCGCTCAAAGGCCAAACTTTTATCGCTGATAAGTTGCGGTTAGGGCAGGTACTCATCAACTTGGTAAACAACGCTTTTAAGTTTACCAAAGAAGGTGAAGTAACCGTCGAGACAAGGTGTGTGCGTTACGGTAAAGGGCGCTATCGGGTTAAATTAATTGTGACTGACACAGGTATTGGTATCAGCGCTCAGCAGCAGAAAATAATCTTCACCCCGTTCATGCAAGCAGACAGTTCTACACAACAACTTTTTGGCGGAACAGGTTTAGGCTTATCAATCGTTAAACGAATAGTAGAACACTATAACGGAAAAATTGAAGTGAGTAGTGAGTTGGGTATTGGCGCTCGCTTTACCGTTACTCTCACATTAGATGATGCAAATGCAGGCGCTATTGCAAGTAAAACAGTTGCTCAGAACGATACTTACATACCAAGTAAAGAGGAGCTGAGGGCGTTTAAAGCGCTTGTTGTAGAAGATAATGAGATAAACCAAGTTGTAATAAAAGAGCAACTAAGAGAGATAGGTCTTGTTAGTGATTTAGCGGTAAACGGTGAGGATGCCCTAGAAAAGGTTAAGCGTTCAATGGCTGAAAAGTCACCCTACGCGCTAATATTTATGGACTGCCATATGCCCGTTATGGACGGTTTAGAGGCAACCAAACAAATTAGGCTAATAAATCAACAGACCGCCGAAGTTCCTATAATCGCCTTAACGGCAAATGTTTCGACAGGAGAAAAAGAAAAATGCTTGAAATCTGGCATGGACGACTTCATATCAAAACCTGTTGGTGTAAGTCGCTTGAAAGAATGCGTTTTTCGACATATGAGTAAGCAGTTTGTAAACACTGTTTCAGCGTTAAAAGATCCTGCTTGATAACCTATGACGTGGTTATCGGCCCCGACTTTTAGTCGGGGCTTTTTTATTGCTCACATAGTTTAAAAATAATTCAATTTACCGCTATCACTTCCTAAAGTTTTCTGTTATTATTTCGCGCCCTTTTTATGGGGGTATGTACATAAAAGCAACGATATCCAGTTGTTTTTAGCAGCACTAACGACTCGGGAGAGTCTTAATTTAAGAGCGGAGCACTAACATGATCCAAATGCAAACTAACCTGGACGTTGCAGACAACAGCGGCGCTCGCAGGGTTCAGTGTATTAAGGTTCTTGGTGGCTCGCATCGCCGTTATGCAGGTATCGGTGACATCATCAAAGTTACTGTTAAGGAAGCAATTCCTCGCGGTAAAGTTAAAAAAGGTGACGTACTGAATGCAGTGGTGGTGCGTACTAGAAAAGGCGTTCGTCGTGCAGATGGTTCTACCATTCGTTTTGACGGTAACGCGGCTGTTATGCTTAATGCTAACAAGCAACCAATTGGTACGCGTATCTTTGGCCCGGTTACCCGTGAGTTGAGAAGTGAAAACTTCATGAAAATCATCTCATTGGCCCCAGAGGTACTATAAGGAGTCACGATAATGGCTAATAAAATTCGTCGTGATGATGAAGTAGTCGTATTAGCGGGTAAAGACAAAGGCAAACAAGGCAAAGTCCTTAAAGTGCTTATTGCTGATAACCGTGTAATTGTAGAAGGCGTTAATCTTGTCAAGAAGCACACTAAGCCAAACCCACAACTGGGCGTAGCTGGTGGCATCGTTGAGAAAGAAGCTTCTATTCACGTTTCTAATGTTGCGATTGTTAACCCGGCAACGGGCAAAGCAGATCGCGTTGGTTTCCGTTTCGAAGATGAGAAGAAAGTACGTTTCTTCAAGTCTAACGGCGAACTTGTTTAATTATATTGGAGAGTACGATGGCGAAACTGCATGATTTCTATAAAGAAACAGTAGTAGCTGAACTTGCTAAGCAGTTCGGATACAAAAGCGTCATGCAAGTCCCTCGGATTGAAAAAATCACTCTAAACATGGGTTTAGGTGAAGCAGTTGCTGACAAAAAGGTACTTGAGAATGCTCAAGCTGACATGACGGCTATCGCCGGTCAGAAGCCTGTTGTTACAGTTGCTAGAAAATCAGTAGCGGGTTTTAAAATCCGTGAAGGTTATCCGATTGGCTGTAAAGTAACCCTACGCGGCGAGCGTATGTGGGAATTCCTAGAGCGTTTGATTTCAATCGCTATTCCACGTGTTCGCGATTTCCGTGGTTTGAATCCTAAATCATTCGACGGACGTGGTAACTACAGCATGGGCGTGCGTGAGCAAATCATTTTCCCTGAAATCGATTTCGATAAAGTGGATAAGGTTCGCGGTATGGATATTACTATCACTACCAGTGCGAATACTAATGACGAAGCACGTGCTCTGCTGGACGCGTTTAACTTCCCATTCAAAAAGTAGGGGTGTAGGGTTATGGCAAAAGAATCAATGAAGGCACGCGAAGCTAAGCGTACTAAGCTAGTAGCTAAGTATGCTGAGAAGCGCGCCGCACTTAAAGCGATTATCAGCGATGTTAACGTTTCTGAAGAAGAGCGTTGGGACGCTGTTCTGAAGCTACAACAACTGCCACGTGACTCTAGTTCTTCACGTCAACGTAACCGTTGCCGTGTAACTGGTCGTCCACATGGTTACCTACGCAAATTCGGTCTTAGCCGTATTAAGCTTCGCGAAGCAGCGATGCGCGGTGAAGTCCCTGGCCTTAAGAAAGCCAGCTGGTAAGGAGTAGCTGATAATGAGCATGCAAGATCCTATCGCGGATATGTTTACCCGCATCCGTAACGGCCAGATGGCACAGAAAGTTTCTGTGACTATGCCTTCTTCAAAACTTCGCGTTGCAATCTGTGAAGTATTGAAAGCTGAAGGTTATATCACTGACTTCGCTGCTTCTGGTGACGTTAAGCCTGTTTTAGAAGTTACGCTTAAGTACTTCGAAGGCAAGCAAGTAATTGACACTATCGAACGTGTAAGCCGTCCTGGTCTGCGCATCTATAAGAAAAAAGATGAGCTTCCAAAGGTTATGGGTGGTTTAGGCGTAGCTATCGTGTCGACTTCTAAAGGTGTGATGACTGACCGTGCAGCGCGTAACGCTGGCATGGGCGGTGAGATCATCGGTTATGTAGCATAACGGAGGAGTTGAAATGTCACGTATAGCAAAAGCCCCAGTAGACGTTGTATCAGGTGTAGAAGTTTCTATCTCTGGTCAAGAAGTTACTGTTAAAGGTAGTAAAGGCACTTTGACCCGCGTTTTCAACGACGCTGTAGAAGTTGCACAGGAAGAGAACCAACTTAAAGCACTTCCACGTGAAGGTTTCGCTGACAGCTGGGCACAAGCAGGTACTGCTCGCTCTATCCTAAACGCAATGGTTCAAGGTGTTTCAGAAGGTTTCGAGAAAAAACTTACATTGTTAGGTGTTGGTTACCGTGCACAAGCACAAGGTGCCAAGCTAAACCTTACACTAGGTTTCTCTCACCCTGTAGTATACGAAATGCCTGAAGGCATTACGGTTGAAACTCCTAGCCAAACTGAAATCGTCGTTAAAGGCGCCGATAAGCAGGTGGTTGGTCAGGTTGCGGCGAACATTCGTGGTTACCGTCCACCAGAGCCTTACAAAGGTAAAGGTGTACGTTACGCTGACGAACACGTACGTCGTAAAGAAGCTAAGAAAAAGTAGGTGGGTGATACGATGGATAAGAAAACAGCTCGCATTCGTCGCGCTACTCGCGCACGAGCAAAAATTCGTGAACTGGCCGCGCATCGCTTGGTAGTTAACCGTACACCTCGCCACATCTACGCTCAGTTAATCGCTCCTTGCGGTTCTGAAGTGTTGGCAGCGGCTTCAACTGTTGAGAAAGATCTTGCGAAAGATCTTAAGTCTACAGGTAACGCTGAAGCAGCGACGGTAGTCGGTAAAGCAATCGCAGAGCGCGCGCTTGAGAAAGGCATTAAAACAGTGGCTTTCGATCGTAGTGGTTTCCAATACCACGGTCGCGTTAAAGCATTAGCTGATGCAGCTCGCGAAGCTGGTCTTCAGTTCTAGGAGTTTATAATGGCTAAACAAGACGTTCAAAATGGTGAATTTCTAGAGAAATTGATCGCTGTAAACCGCGTTTCTAAAGTGGTTAAAGGTGGTCGTATCTTTAGTTTCACTGCATTGACAGTAGTGGGTGACGGTAACGGTCGCGTTGGTTTTGGTTACGGTAAGGCACGTGAAGTACCTGCTGCAATCCAAAAAGCAATGGAAAAGGCACGTCGCAACATGGTTGACGTAGACCTTAACGGTCACACGTTACAGCACCCGATTAAAGGTCGTCACTCTGGCTCTAAAGTTTACATGCAGCCAGCATCTGAAGGTACCGGTATTATTGCCGGTGGTGCGATGCGTGCAGTACTTGAAGTAGCTGGTGTACAAAACGTACTTTCAAAATGTTACGGCTCTACAAACCCAATCAACGTTGTACGTGCAACAATCAACGCGCTAACAGAAATGAATAGCCCGGCGAAAGTTGCTGCGAAGCGTGGATTGTCTGTAGAAGAAATTTTGGGGTAATCAGACATGGCAACGATTAAAGTAAAGCAAACTAAAAGTGCAATTGGCCGTCTGCCAAAGCACAAAGCTACGCTTAAAGGTTTAGGCCTTCGTAAAATCAACCATGTTCGTGAACTGGAAGATACCCCAGCCGTTCGTGGCATGATCAACCGTGTACATTACATGGTTGAGATAGTGGAGGAGTAAGACATGCGTTTAAATACAATTTCTCCAGCCGAAGGTTCAAAGCCTACTGGTAAGCGTTCTGGTCGTGGTATCGGCTCAGGTCTTGGTAAAACAGGTGGCGTAGGTCACAAAGGTCAAAAAAGCCGTTCAGGTGGCCGTGTTAAGCCAGGATTCGAAGGTGGTCAGATGCCTATCCAGCGTCGTCTTCCTAAGTTCGGTTTCACTTCACGCAAGAGCTTTGTTACTGATCAAGTAACTCTTGCTGAAATCGCGAAGGTTGATGGTGATACTGCGTCTCTTGAGACTTTAAAAGCAGCTGGACTTGTTAAGAAAGAAATCCAGTTCGTTAAAGTTGTTAAGAGCGGTGAAGTTTCACGCGCTGTTACAGTAAGCGGGTTAAAGGTTACTAAAGGCGCTAAAGAAGCGATTGAAGCTGCTGGCGGTAAAGTAGAGGAATAAGCTAGATGGCTAAACCAGGATTGGATTCAGGCGCTAAAAGCGGCTTGAGTGAGCTTAAGGCAAGATTGTTGTTCGTACTTGGTGCGATTGTTGTATTCAGACTAGGTTCTTATGTTCCTATCCCTGGCATCGATCCAGCGGTACTTGCTGACTTGTTCGAGCAACAAAAAGGCACCATTGTAGAAATGTTTAACATGTTCTCTGGTGGTGCGCTTGAGCGTGCATCCGTTCTGGCTTTGGGCATTATGCCATACATTACTGCATCCATTATCATGCAGTTGCTCTCGGTGGTTCACCCACCGATGGTGGAGCTTAAAAAAGAAGGCGAAGCAGGCCGTCGTAAAATTAGTCAGTACACGCGTTATCTAACGCTTGTATTGGCTATCTTCCAATCTATTGGAATTTCGACTGGTTTGCCTAACCTGATTAATGGATTGGTGATAAACCCTGGCTTCGGATTCTACTTTACGGCAGTGGTGAGTCTAGTCACAGGAACTATGTTCCTTATGTGGTTAGGTGAGCAAATTACCGAACGAGGTATTGGTAACGGTATCTCTATATTGATTTTTGCTGGTATTGTTGCCGGTCTGCCAACAGCGATAGGTCAGACTGCGGAACAAGCAAGGCAGGGCGACATTAACTTGTTGTTCCTACTGTTGATTGGCGCAATTGTTATTGCTCTTACATATCTAGTTGTATTTGTAGAGCGCGGACAGCGCAGAATTGTGGTAAACTATGCAAAACGTCAGCAAGGCCGTCAGGTTTTTGCTGCGCAAAGCACCCATTTACCGCTAAAAGTCAACATTGCTGGTGTAATTCCACCAATCTTTGCTTCTAGCATTATTCTGTTCCCGGGTACCATCGCAGGATGGTTCGGACAGAATGAATCAACAGCGTGGTTGCAAGATGTAGCGCTTATGCTATCTCCTGGTCAACCGCTGTACGTGATGTTATACGCAGCTGCGATTATCTTCTTCTGCTTCTTCTACACGGCGTTGGTATTTAACCCGCGTGATACAGCAGATAACTTGAAGAAGTCTGGCGCGTTCATCCCAGGCATCCGCCCGGGTGAGCAAACGTCACGATACATTGACAAGGTAATGACTCGCCTTACACTGGCTGGCGCACTGTACATAACCTTTATTTGTTTAGTGCCTGAATTCATGCTAATCGCTTGGAATGTTCCGTTCTACTTCGGTGGTACGTCGCTTCTAATTATTGTAGTGGTTATCATGGACTTTATGGCACAAGTACAGACACATTTGATGTCTAGTCAATATGAGTCTGTGCTGAAGAAAGCTAACCTTAAAGGCTACGGCCGATAAGTTAGCCCCTTAATATTGATAGAAAGGGGAAAGATGTAATGAAAGTTCGTGCATCAGTAAAAAAGATTTGCCGTAACTGTAAAGTTATCAAGCGCAACGGTGTTGTGCGTGTAATTTGCAGTTCTGACCCAAAGCATAAGCAGCGTCAAGGCTAATCAAAGCGGAACAGAATATTTGCAAGACTAAGTGAGCAGAACCTGAATTATACTTGTCAGGTTCTGCTAGTTTTGTTTAAAAGTATTTTGAACCTTAATTTGCAATTTAGTCGACGGGTAAGTATCCTATCGGGCTTTTTAGGTCGTCGACAAATAAACAAGAGGAGTGCTGTTAATGGCCCGTATCGCTGGCATTAACATTCCTGAGCACAAGCATGCTGTAATCGCTATCCAAGCGATCTATGGCGTTGGTCCCACACGTGCGAAAAGCATTTGTGCGGGTGCTGGTGTTGCAGAAAATACAAAAATCAAAGAGCTAGACGAAGCTACTATTGATAAGCTTCGTGACGAAGTGGCTAAATTCACCGTTGAAGGTGATCTACGCCGTGAAGTCTCTATGAGCATCAAACGTTTGATGGACCTGGGTTGCTTCCGTGGTATTCGCCACCGTCGTAGCTTGCCTCTACGTGGTCAGCGCACTAAAACTAATGCGCGTACCCGTAAAGGTCCTCGTAAGCCAATTAAGAAGTAAACGGGGAGTAAGTTATGGCTAAAGCACCAGCTCGTAGCACGCGTAAGCGCGCTAAACGTCAGGTTGCAGACGGAATGGCTCATATCCATGCGTCTTTCAACAACACAATTGTGACTATTACAGACCGTTCAGGCAATGCACTAGCATGGGCGACATCTGGTGGTTCTGGTTTCCGTGGTTCACGTAAATCTACCCCATTTGCTGCACAGGTAGCTGCTGAGCGTGCAGGTGTTGCTGCACAAGAATACGGTCTTAAGAACCTTGAAGTATTCGTTAAAGGTCCAGGTCCAGGCCGTGAGTCTGCGATCCGTGCTCTTAACGCTACAGGTTATAAGATCACAAACATTACCGATGTGACCCCTATTCCTCACAACGGTTGTCGTCCACCGAAAAAACGTCGCGTTTAATCGACGGACAGTTGGAGAAAGATCATGGCAAGATATTTGGGTCCTAAACTCAAACTTAGCCGTCGCGAAGGAACTGACCTGTTCCTAAAAAGCGGCGTTCGCGCAATCGATTCTAAATGTAAAATCGATACAGCGCCTGGTCAGCACGGTGCCCGTCGTGGCCGTCTGTCTGACTACGGTGTTCAGCTGCGTGAAAAACAAAAAGTTCGTCGTATGTACGGCGTTCTGGAAAAACAATTCCGCAACTACTATAAAGAAGCTGCACGTCTAAAAGGCAACACAGGTGAAAACTTGCTACAGCTTTTAGAACAGCGTCTTGATAACGTAGTTTACCGTATGGGTTTCGCTAGCACTCGTGCTGAAGCACGTCAGCTAGTTAGCCACAAGGCGATCATGGTAAATGGTCAAGTTGTGAACATCCCATCGTTTAACGTTTCTGCCGAAGACGTGGTTTCTGTTCGTGAAAAGGCTAAAAAGCAAGCGCGTATCGTAGCTGCTTTGGAACTGGCTGACCAACGTGAGAAGCCAACCTGGATTGAAGTAGACAGCAGCAAAATGGAAGGCACTTTCAAGCGCGTTCCTGAAAGAACTGACCTGTCTGCGGAAATTAACGAACAGTTGATCGTCGAACTTTACTCTAAGTAAAGCTAACTAAAGAGGAAGCATTGTGGGTTCTGTGACTGAATTCCTAAAACCGAGATTAGTTGAGATCGAAAACGTTTCTCCTACTCGTGCCAAAGTAACTTTGGAACCACTAGAGCGCGGCTTTGGCCACACTCTAGGTAACGCCCTACGTCGTATTTTACTGTCATCTATGCCAGGATGTGCAGTTACCGAGGTAGAAATTGACGGCGTTCTTCACGAGTACAGCACCAAAGAAGGTGTTCAGGAAGACGTAATTGAGATTTTGCTAAACCTTAAAGGTTTAGCGGTTCGCCTTGAAGGTAAAACTGAGGCAACCCTAACTCTAGTGAAATCTGGCGCTGGCCCTGTTGTTGCTGGTGATATTCAGCATGATGGCGACGTAGAAATTGCAAACCCTGAGCATGTTATTTGTACTTTAACTGGCGAAGCTGAAATCAGCATGCGCATTAAAGTAGAAATGGGCCGTGGTTATGTACCAGCTTCTACCCGTCGCTCCTCTGAAGAAGATGATCGTCCAATTGGTCGTTTGTTAGTTGACGCTTCATACAGCCCAGTTGAACGTATTGCTTACAGTGTAGAGTCTGCACGTGTTGAACAACGCACAGACCTAGACAAACTAATCATCGACATGGAGACGAACGGTACTTTGGATCCTGAAGAAGCGATCCGCCGTTCTGCTACTATCCTAGCTGAACAGCTAGATGCATTCGTAGACCTACGTGATGTATCTGAGCCAGAAGCGAAAGAAGAGAAGCCAGAATTCGATCCGATTCTGCTTCGCCCAGTAGATGACCTAGAGCTAACAGTACGTTCTGCAAACTGTTTGAAAGCAGAAGCTATCCAGTACATTGGTGACCTGGTACAGCGCACTGAGGTTGAGCTACTTAAAACGCCAAACCTTGGTAAGAAATCGCTAACTGAAATCAAAGATGTTCTAGCATCTCGTGGTCTTTCTCTAGGTATGCGCCTAGAAAACTGGCCGCCAGAGAGCATCGCTGAAAAAGATTAATCAGGTTTTTATCAAACTGATTTGTAGAGAAGGATAAAACTATGCGCCATCGTAAGAGTGGTCGTCAGTTGAATCGCAACAGCAGCCATCGTCAAGCTATGTTCAAAAACATGGCCGGTTCTTTGGTCAAGCACGAAGTGATCAAAACTACGTTACCAAAAGCGAAAGAATTACGTCGCGTAATCGAGCCTCTAATCACTATGGCTAAAGAAGACAGCGTTGCAAACCGCCGTCTAGCTTTTGCCCGCACTGGTGACAAAGAGGTTGTAGGTAAACTATTCAACGAGCTTGGTCCTCGTTACGAAGCTCGCCCAGGCGGTTACACTCGCATTCTTAAATGCGGTTTCCGTGCTGGCGACAATGCCCCAATGGCATATGTTGAGCTAGTTGACCGTCCAGTTGTAGAAGCTGAAGAAGAAGCAGTAGAAGCAACTGAAGAGTAATTATTACTCGATTAGAAAAAGGGGCCTGAGTGAAAACTCAGGCCCCTTTTTTTTGTACCTAAAGAATAATGGGGTCAGAGTTGCAACTCTGACCCCATTATTGTTTTTTATCTCACAATTGCTCATCAAGCTTACGAAGTATTTTGTCATACCTTAATAATCACTTTGGCTTGTTGCTTGCTAACAAATAGGTAAGTATTTAGTCCATGCATTGAAAGCGCCGTTCTACGCTAGGCTTTTGGCACTTGGTTACTTTTGTTTTTCATTGCAAGGAAGTTTATGTTAACCGTTTCATCATTTACACAGTCGCTATCATCAAATCCTGTGTTCAGTAAAACACTGTCTACTGCATATGAACGGCTGAGTTCGGGGCTTAGAATAAATAGTGCTGCAGATGACAGTGCAGGTTTACAGATATCAAATAGACTCACGTCAGAGTCAATTGCAAAAAATCAACTTCGCCGTAACTTAAACGACGGCATTAGCTATGCACAAATAGCGGAAGGCGGGCTGCAAGAATCTGCCGATATATTGCAGCGTATGCGGCAATTAGCCATGCAGTCACAAAATGGCATTAATACTGATTCAGATAGGCGCGCACTAGATAGAGAATTCCAACAGTTAAAAAACGCACTCAATGGCATTGCCTACAATACCGAAGCATTTAACCGATTGCCTTTGCTTGGTGATAACGACTTATTATCTGATAACGTACCTTCAATAGGCGATACCTTCGTAAAGGGAAATACAACGAGATTGAGCAGTGGCTTACGCTCGATAGCGTATATTCCCGCTGGTTCAACAAATATATCTATAGATATTGATAGCTTTTCAGCAGACGATGATCTGCAGGTATTCACAACAAGTGGTAGGCACCTAGTTGGCACCCCACTGTCTGATAATGTGTGGGGTACCAATAACGTAAACTCAACAAGCGACATCAAACGTTTTTTATTCTTACCTGAAGAAGGGTATGCACCAACAGCAAGCTACGATGGAAGTTCATTGATTACAAATGGTTCTGGTACGATTAACGGAACAACATTCACCTTTTCAGGTGACCAACACCCAGGCGTAACAACAGAAAGTTTAACCATTGATAACACTAGCGAGCCGCTCATTATTGCAGTAGTGGGGCGAGGTGTATTTGATGCCACAGTAGATTGGGATACGTTGGGTGCTGCAGGGAGCGGTGGAAACAGCTTTGAAGCGGGCCCTGTGGATATCACTGCTACTAACTCGCTTAGCGATGGCACAGATTTTATAAACTTAACTAAAACGCCAGTGGGTTTATCTGACCTAGACATGGTTGAAAGCGATGTGCTTTCCTTTGAAAATGCAGAAGTGGCGTTACAGCAAATTGATGAAGCATTGGAGTATGTTAGCGAGAGTCGCGCTTTCTATGGCGCAAAAATGAATCAAATGGAGTCAGCGCTCAAAATAAATGACCGAATGCACGAAGGCCTAATGGCGGCCCGTTCTCAAATCCTCGATACTGATTTTGCTGAAGAAACTGCTAAATCCACAAAGGCGCAAATAGTTGAACAAGCGAGCATTTCTGTTCGGGCCCAGGCTCAGTCCAGTGATGAGCAGGTTTTGGGGTTGTTGGGATCTATAGGTGATAATTAGAAGTGCGTGTTTTATCATTTCAATAGCGATTTATAGTAATATCAACCTATGCTTTTCGACGTAAAACGCTTTAAAAGCTTTGTAAATTTATCCACAATCAAAAACCAAGGAAAATACGAGAGATGGGAAGCCAGATTACCTGCTTTAAGGCCTATGACATTCGAGGTGAACTAAATACACAGCTTACTGAAGAAGTGGCATACAGAATTGGCTATGCATTCGCTGCAGAATTGAGTGCAAAAACGGTAGTGGTTGGCAGTGACGTTCGTTTAACCTCTACCCCCTTAAAGCTAGCACTAAGTGCAGGTCTGATCGATGCCGGTGCTAAAGTGACTGATATTGGGATGGCTGGCACAGAAGAAATATATTTTGCTACCAAACATCTTGGTCTCGACGGTGGTATAGAAGTTACCGCAAGTCATAATCCGATAAACTACAATGGTATGAAGCTCGTGAAAGCTGGTTCTGTTCCAATAAGCGGCGATACAGGCTTAAACGCAATAAAAGTACGCGCAGAAGCGTTAAGCGATGAGTTCGTTTTAGGACGTCTTTCTCATTATACTTCGGGCGGGCTTATCGATGCAGATGCTTTTTTCAACGGTCAAGCGCATGTGCAGCTAGAGAAGCTAGAAGAAACTGACCAATACCTCAAACAATCATGTTTGAAAGATTATGTTGCCCACATGCTGTCGTACGTTGAACTTTATAACTTTACCCCCCTTAAAATTGTAGTTAACGCTGGTAATGGTGCGGCTGGTCCAGCACTCGATGCCATTGAGCTCGAGATGCACAAACAAAACGTGCCTGTCGAATTTGTTAAAGTTCACCACAACGCAGACGGCACTTTCCCAAACGGTATTCCTAACCCTCTTTTACCCGAAAACCGTGCCGACACAGCCAATGCAGTCAAAGCCTCAGGTGCCGATTTTGGTATAGCCTGGGATGGCGATTTCGACCGTTGTTTTTTATTCGATGCAGACGGCGAATTTATTGAGGGATACTACATAGTTGGCCTTCTTGCTGAGGCTTTTATTGAGAAAAATACCGACAGCAAAATAATTTATGACCCAAGAGTGTATTGGAATACCGAAGACATAGTAGTGAACGCAGGCGGCACGCCAATTAAGTCAAAAACTGGCCATGCATTTATTAAAGAAAGAATGCGTAAAGAAGATGCAGTATATGGCGGTGAAATGAGTGCGCATCATTACTTTCGCGACTTCGCCTACTGCGATTCAGGCATGATCCCTTGGTTGTTAATTGCAGAACTTGTGTGCGTAAAACAGCAAACTCTAGCCAGCATGGTGAAAGAGCGTATAAAAGCTTTTCCTTCTTCAGGCGAGATAAACAGTAAATTGAAAGATGCTGACGCAGCGCTAGACCGAGTGACAAAAAAGTATCAACCCTTAGCTGACGTTGTCGATACTACCGATGGTCTAGGTTTAGAGTTTGACGATTGGCGCTTTAATTTACGTAAATCGAATACTGAGCCGGTAATTCGTCTTAATGTAGAAAGTAAGGGCAATATTTCCCTAATGGAAGAAAAAACTAAAGAGGTGTTAGCTCTTATACGCGCTGAATAAGTAAACGCCGAACGCTAAATTTTACGATAAAGATAGGGCATAAGTGCTGAACTTCGCCCTATTTTTATTTCTACCTAGTTTTTGCCATTTAATCGCAACACAAACCTTTGTATACTAAACACTGAATATATAAATAACAGGACGTGGGCCACGCACCCACACATCAAGGATATTACAAATGAAACCAGTAGTATTAGCTGGCGGCTCAGGTAGTCGCTTGTGGCCAAAGTCTCGTGCAGCGCTTCCAAAGCAGTTTTTGTCTCTTACGTCCGATAGCACTATGCTGCAAGACACGATCACACGCTTAAAAGGTACACCAGCTCAAAATCCAATCTTTATTTGTAATGATGCACACCGCTTCCTAGTAGCTGAGCAGCTTCGACAAAAAGATATTCAGCATGGTGGCATTCTTCTAGAGCCTGTTGGTCGTAATACGGCACCGGCAATTGCATTAGCTGCACTACACGCCACAATTAATGGCGAAGACCCTGTTCTTCTAGTGTTGGCCGCTGACCATCTTATTAAAGATAACCAAGCATTTCAAACTGCTATTGCTAAAGCCGAAAAGCTGGCAGAGCAGGGCAAACTTGTTACTTTCGGTATTGTTCCTGACCAGCCGCATACTGGGTATGGTTATATCAAAGCTGGTGAGCAAGCGGGCGATGGTTTTGAAGTAGCACAGTTTGTAGAAAAGCCTGCTTTGGAAACTGCAAAAGAGTATGTAGATTCGGGTAGTTATTACTGGAATAGCGGCATGTTTATGTTTAAAGCAAGCCGTTATTTGGAAGAGCTAGAGAAATATAACCCTGAAATGCTAGACGTGTGTAAGCGTGCTATCGACACAGAAACACCAGATCTAGATTTCATCCGTGTTGACCACGACATTTTTGCGACTTGCCCAGACGATTCAATCGATTACGCGGTAATGGAAAAAACCGATAGCGCAGCTATGGTTCCATTAGACGCAGGTTGGAGCGATGTGGGGAGTTGGTCGTCACTATGGGAAACTGCAGAAAAAGACGAAAACGGTAATGTTACTGTAGGCGATACTATCCTAGAAAATACTAAAAACAGTTACGTAAATGCTGAGCAGCGCTTGGTTTCTGTAATCGGGCTAGAAGACGTTATTGTAGTAGAAACAAAAGATGCCGTTATGGTGGCCCACAAAGACGATGCACAAAGCATTAAAACGGTAGTAAACAAGCTTAAAGCAGAGCATCGCCCAGAGTTTGAATTCCACCGTGAAGTATTCCGCCCATGGGGTAGCTACGACTCTATCGATAGCGGCGCCCGTTTCCAAGTAAAACGCATTACGGTTAAGCCAGGTGAAAAACTATCTGTTCAAATGCATCATCATCGCGCTGAGCATTGGATTGTAGTATCTGGCAGTGCAAACGTAACTATTGATGAAGAAACACAGCTAGTTACCGAAAACGAGTCTGTTTACATTCCTATCGGTGCGGTTCATGCACTTGAAAACCCAGGAAAGATCCCCCTAGAGCTTATTGAAGTGCAGTCAGGTGCATATCTTGGTGAAGACGATATAGTTCGCTTCTCTGATAGATATGGGCGTGTTGCCAAATAATTAATAATGACATTTTTAAAAAGCACCGAAAGGTGCTTTTTTCTTATCAGGGACACTCTCAAGAAGACAAAATGACGAATATCCTGTGTTGCCACTATTTGAAATAGGTTATTATTAGCTGTAATAGCTGGTTTGCATGCTCAGTAGCTGAACCATGCAATATTAAGGAAAGCAGTTTAGCATTGCATAGGAATAGGGTGTTTACGCATTTTGTTATCAAAAGTACTAAAGCCATCTAATCTAAAACGATTAGCGTATCGGCTAGCCAAAAAGTTAATCATTGTCCCTCACCACCAGTTGAATGAAACCACGACCGAAAGTAATGGTTCTAGCTGGTTGTCAACCGGTGATGATCCACAGTTTATTATTCATCCTGCTCGCCGCATACCTTCACGAAGCTTTGCGAAAGGATGGTATCTTCTTCGCGTAAAAATAACTGAAAAAAACCATCAGTCGCACGTGGGAAAGTTGTATTCCAATTTACAAAAAGGCGAGCTAACCACTGTTGACGTACCATGGCACAGCACCAAATTTGTAAACCGCCTTTTCTATCTTGAAAGTAACAATAGCATGCTTCGCTTTGATCCTTGTGAAGCAGAAACTGAGTTTACTCTGAACACGTTCATGATTTCGAAAGTGCCATCTTTCATTGCGATGCGACACATGAAACAGCGATTATATAAGCTGCTCAGCCATGTCGATGATGTAGAAGAATACCTTGATACAAAACGTAAGCTTAACGGTGGAACGTTAATAGAGACAGTATACGAAGAATACAATAAAACCTTTACCACAGGAGTGATGGAAAAAAGCTATCCGTTTTGGGTTGAGTTCGACGAGCCGCGTGCATTAGAGAAAATGAAGCAAACTTTCACTCAAGCGCAATCTGAGGTGAAATTTTCCATTATCCTTCCTACTTACAATACTGACCCTATTTATTTAAAAGAGTGTATCGATTCTGTTCTGCAGCAAACTCACAAAAATTGGGAGCTATGTATTGCCGATGATGCGTCGACCAACGCTGAGACTATCAGCACATTGAAGTCGTACGCACAAAAGCACGCCAACATAAAGTTGAATCTGCTAAGTGAAAACGGGCATATCTCCAAATCAAGTAACGCCGCTTTAAGCATGGTAACCAGCGACTACGTTCTACTGCTTGACCATGACGATACGTTACCCGAGCACTCGTTATCCTTCTTTGCGAAAGCTATAACAGATAACGCAAACGCGAAAGTCCTTTATGGCGACGAAGATAAAATAGACGAGCAGGGCAATCGCCATCAGCCGCACTTTAAACCTGATTGGAACCAAGATTTACTTCTAAGCCAAAACTACATATGTCACCCCGTAGTGTACAAAACAAGTGTGCTCAAAAAGATAGGTGGCTTTAGAGTAGGTGTTGAAGGTTCGCAAGACCACGATTTACTTTTACGAGCGACCGCTGGCCTTAAGCATGATGAAGTTGTTCATCTACCTTTCATTCTTTATCACTGGCGTGTTATTGAGAACTCGACAGCCTCGAATGCTTCCGCTAAGTCGTACACGACAGATGCTGGCATTGAAGCCATAAGACATTTCCTCGAAAATTCGGGCCAAAATGCTAGAGTTGATAAAGGCAATTATCCAAATACGTATAAAGTTAATTGGGCGTTGCCAGATGAGCAACCGTTGGTTAGCTTAGTCATTCCGACAAGAGATGGTTATGACATTTTAAAGCAGTGTTTAGAGTCTATTTACGACAAGACGTCATACAAGAACTTCGAAATTATTGTTGTAGATAACCAAACTACCTGTGCCAAAACTTTGGGCCTCTTCAGTGAGTACACTAGTACCAAAACTAATTTCAGAGTCTTGAAGTGGGACAAACCGTTCAACTATTCCGCAATTAACAACTTTGCAGTCTCCCAGGCCGAAGGCGAAGTAGTTGGGCTAGTTAACAACGATATCGAGGTTATAAACGAAGACTGGTTGTCAGAAATGGTATCGCATGCCCTAAGACCAGAAATTGGCTGTGTAGGGGCGAAGCTCTATTATCCTAATGATACTATCCAACACGCTGGTGTCATTCTGGGAATTGGGGGAGTTGCCGGTCACTCTCATAAATATTTCCATAAGAGCGAACCGGGTTACTTTACGCGCTTGCATCTTGTTCAAAATATGTCTGCCGTTACAGCTGCATGCTTATTAGTCCGAAAGTCTGTATTTGAGGAAGTAGGCGGGTTAAACGAACAAGATTTAACAGTAGCTTTTAATGATGTAGATTTTTGCTTGAAGGTACATACTGCAGGCTACAGAAACCTATTTACCCCGTGGGCTGAACTTTACCATCACGAGTCGATAAGCCGCGGTGAAGAAGATACGCCAGAGAAGGTGGCGCGATTTAATAAAGAAAGTGAGTATATGAAGGATAAGTGGAAAAAACTACTGTGCAATGACACAGCTTATAACCCTAATTTGTCCAATACACATGAAAACTTTTCGCTTAAATAGTAACTGAATTTTAGAAGTATTATGAAAAACAATTTTCCATTATTTTTTATCCATATCCCCAAAACTGCTGGATCTAGTTTCCGAGTAGCTGCAGAGCAGTATTTTGGCTCTGATGCTACTTATTATGATTATGGCCAAGGTAATCAAGAGACTCATCCTGATATCCTAAAATACGAGTATGAACTAAAAGATAGGTACTTAGCTGCGCAAAGCTTTAAGCGAAACGCTAAGTTTTTATCCGGGCATGTCATCTATCCCAAATACGCCCCGTTTTTTAATACTAAAAGTGTTGTTACTTTTGTTCGTAATCCAGCTCAACAAGTTCGCTCTCACTACGAACACTTTTCAAGACTGCACGGTTATAAAGGAAGTTTTGAAAGCTTTATCAAGGAGAGCCGATTTGCAAACATGCAATCAAAGGCGTTAAGTGGTATTTGGAACGATGCAATTGGCTTTATCGGAATTACCGAACGCTATCGCGAGTCATTAGAAATTTTCAACTTTTACTATGACACTGACATTAAAGAACTCGATATAAACAAAAACGCTTCCAAATCTTCAAGTGAATACATATTGAGTGAAGATGAGCTCTCATTAATTAAACAAGAGAATGCACAGGACTTTAAGCTGTACGAGTACGCCTTAAGGAGGTTTGATTTGCACCAAAGCCTCCTTAAAAAAGAGTTGCCTATTGTACGTTACGGAGAGCTTCATATAGCACCGAAAGACAATGGGAAGCTTTTCAACATCTGGGCATGTTGTTATGAGGATGAAGAAGCACTTACAGCTGATGTACTCCTAGACGGTGACATTGTAGATGAGATTAGAATCGCGGACTATAGGCCTGTTGCGGCGGAGCGGAATATTCACCGGAGTGGTTTCATTGGGAAGGCGTATAGATACCCGAGCAGTTTTAGAACGGGGCAGAGTGTTAAAGTAATTGAACAGAAAGCTCAAGTCGTTCTGTTTGAAGGTACGGTTGGATAACTTTAATCTAAACGTGTTGTTATGCGAGTCTATAAGAGTGATTTGATGGTCTCCCTTTGTACTAATCAGGCTTATAGACTGCTAGAAGGGAAGCAACATAGAGTTTTTATCTAAACAAGCTTCGATAGTCCAATTTTAAAGCACATAGGTTAGCTACGACCAGTTATGAAAGTTACTTTGAAATGAAAAACTTTTTGAAAAAATTAGGCCTCCTAAAAGAAGCCGGCAAACGAAAACAACGGGCGAAGCCTTACTTTAAATTCGAAAGTAAAGAGACCAATAACAAAAAGGCTGGTATGGGTATAAGTATTCGAAGCCTCGTTAAAGAAGATGTCTCCCCCCTAAAGGGCTCTGAACTAGCCTTTATCAAGCAAGAAATAAAAAAAGGTAATAAAGAACTCACTAGGCTCCTTGGCATAAAAAGCATTGATCTTGAAAACCACATTAAAGTAAGAGTGTCCTTAGATACAGCAAAAGCACTAGTTTCTCATTGTGCATCATATACAGATGTCACTTCACTAGTTACATTAATATTGAATCACGCAGATTTTCCAGTTAATGAATTCATTATGCATGAAAATTTGGCCCCTGAGATTTTTAGAGACTTAGCGATACTTTTTAGAACTGTTAATAAGAGTACAAGCTTTTGGTTAATCGCAAGAGCTAAAATGCTTCGTCCAGACGGGCCGGTTATATCTGAATTGTTTGAATCAATAACAGACGAATACATAGCTACTTTAAATGTGGGTATTGGAGTTATCACATACAATAGAAAAGACCATTTAGCAAAAACTGTCGAAGCCATCAAAGCCTTCACAACAGGTGATTATCAACTTGTTGTTGCTGACGACGGCAGTAAAGACGATACATTAGAATGGTGTGAACAAAATAACGTACCTCATACTAATTGCCCAAATAAAGGCGTTGTTCGAAACAAAAACAGAGCTTTGTATTATCTCAACGAAGTCAAAAAAGTTGATGTTTTAATTTTGCTAGAGGACGACTGTCGGCCAAATCAAGAAAACTGGCAAAAAGAGTGGGTGATCGCTGCGCTTTTATGGGGTCACATTAATTATGCGCATAAGCGAATAATCAAAAAAGAAGATGCAGTGGTTTCTGGTACTGGATCGAGTACCTTACCGTATCTTTGCAGGTTGGTAACAGGGCAATGTACAGCTTGTAGCAAGGATGCAATGGATAATATAGGGTACTTGGATCCAAGGTTTAGTGGCTATGGTGCCGGACATGTCGAGTGGACTGAGAGGTTCATCCGGCAGGGGTACAACGGCAGCACGGAAAAACACTGGGTGTATCCTGCAATCAACACTGGCTTAAATTCTGATGACGCACCAACTTTCAAAAATCCCGAGCAGTTAGAAAAAAACAGAGCGCTGAAGAAAAAAATAAGTAAAGATACTCACAAGCGTGAACCTTGGGTAAACACTGATGAAGAAAATGAGTTTCTTGAAGAAATAGCATCTATTAAAGATCAATAAAACAGCGAATTATTCGTAACTACTATTTTTATTGTTGACGCTAGATAATTCGCCAAACAATAATACAAGAATACTGGTGAGGTGTAATTCGCCGATTTTGGAATAAAAGTATGGATGCTGAAAAGTTGCGTGGCTTGTTTTTTTTAGTTTTATTATGTGTAGTTTCATGTGGCGGCGACTCTCAATCGTCCCCACCAACGGTGTCTGAAGAGGAGCAATTAAGTCGCTCTTATTCAATAACGCTGTCACAAGAAATTACTTCTGATGACACAGTTTCATTAACTCTAAACGACTCTAATGACGGCAATTCGCAAAAGGTTACGATAGAGTCGTGGAGTACATCATTGGAAACTTCGCTAAATATAGTGAATACCAGCGGTGGTACGTATAGCTTCATCGCTCCCCAAGTACGTAAACGCACATCATTTACTATTACAGCGAACTTAGTAAATGAAGCCGGAACGAAATTTAATGTCAGCGCGCAGTCTTTAATACTTCCTTCTAAGCCAAATCTAATTGTTATTTTCACCGACGATCAAGGTTATGCTGACGTCGGTGCCCATAACATTGTTAACGACATCAACACGCCTAATATAGACAAGCTAGCGGCTAATGGTGTGCTATTCACCAATGGCTACATAACAGCACCACAATGCACGCCGTCGCGAGCAGGAATGGTTACGGGAGTGTACCAGCAACGTTTTGGGGTAGATGACAATAAGTATACACCAATACCTGAAAATGTGGTTACCATGGGAGACCGTTATTCTGACCTTGGTTATATAACAGGAATGGTTGGCAAGTGGCACCTAGAAATAGATCAAAACTCAAAGCCATGGTTCAAAGAAAACTTTCCAAATACACCCATAAGTGAGTTTAACCCAGGAAGGTTACCTTCATCGCTAAAGGAGCGATATTACCCATCATCCAATGGTTATAAATACAATTATTTCGGTTATGCAAACCGTTATTGGGCTAACTATGATCTTCAGGGCAATCAAACCCAGCTGGGTTGGATAAGTAACTCTGACTACAGGTTAGATGTTGTTTCAGATGCAGCAACACAATTTATAGACATAAATCACGATGAACCGTTTTATCTTCATGTGGCTCACTACGCCCCGCATGTGCCTTTAGAGGCAACGGAAGATTACTTATCACTGTTCCCTGAACAGTCATCTAATAGGCGTAGATACGCATTGGCAATGATGTACGCAGTAGATGCAGGCGTGGGCAGCATAGTATCTAAGCTTGAAGAACATGGAATACTGGAAAACACTATTATCGCTTTTATCAGTGACAATGGTGCTCCAATAGGGCTCGACTTTCTTGATGCTCCCATAACAGAAAAAGAGGCTTGGAATGGCTCACTGAATACTCCCTTACTCGGTGAAAAAGGTATGTTAACTGATGGGGGGATAAAAGTGCCTTTTATCGTTCATTGGCCTGACAAACTGCAAAGCAATACCGTTGTTGAAGAGCCGGTCATCAGCCTAGATGTACTGTACTCTGCTATTAAACGTGCAGGTGCGCCTGAAACTGTTTTATCAGAACTCGACGGTGTTGATATTTTTCCAACTCAAGGTTTTGACAGCAGTGCTCTTATGAGTCGCCCGCTTTTTTGGCGCTTTTGGAATCAGTCTGCAGTGCGTCTTGGTAACTATAAGTACCTTAAAATGGGCGCGGAGTATGAGTTCTTATTTGATATGTCTTCAGAAGAGTCAAACGCCAATAACCTAATTTCAGAAATGCCAGAAAAAGCAGAAGAGCTTAAAAGCATGTACGAGGCTTGGAATGCGGAGATGTTTAGGCAGCCTCAGCAAAACAGCCTTAACTCTCAAGAGCGTGAATGGTTGTCGTTTTATTTAGCGCATTGAGGGGGCGTGTGTAGGAAACCCAAAACTGATACACTTACTAAACGTATTAATCAAGGTTTAATATACTGCCGAGGTTTCAAATCGTACCTAAAAACATGAAGTCGATTTTCAAACGCAAGTCAAATATTGAGTTACCGAGATTCTCCTCTGTAACGAATGAAGATGTTATTTTTCACATTGGCGCTCCAAAAACTGGCTCGACCGCTATCCAAAAGTTTTGTCTGTATAACAAAGAAATGCTTAAAGAGCATGGCTTTTACTACCCTGAACATGGTTTGGATAAAAATGGTATATCCGGTGGCCACTCTGTATTAGGGCAGGCTTTAATCGAAAATAGGCTAGATGACGCTACCACCATTCTGAATGATTATGTCAAAGAGGCAAAAGACAATAATTGCGTACTTCTACTTTCTGCTGAGTCGATTTTCTATTCTCCAGATAAGCTGACGGTTTTACTCGGTGACTTAAAGTTCAAACTTGTCGCATTCTACCGAGCCCCTTTAGAGGCTTTATATTCGAATTACAATCAGTTAGTAAAGAGGCATTTCTTAACGACGGATATAGCCAGTTACTGCAAAGCGCAATTAGAGAAACCAAACGGTTTCCTAACTAGTGAAGCCCATGCTAAGTGGTTGGAAAAGTATGGCCACAATAAGATAGCACTAATAAGCTACTGCGAAGCTACTTTAAAGACGTTACCAATTCAAAAACTATTTCTAATATCGCTAGGACTTGACCATAGACATGTCGAAAAAAATTTCATTATAGAAAATAAGTTTGTTAATCGAAGTTATCCCTTAAGCGCATTAGAGCTAAAACGGATGTTGAATTTCGTGTTAACAGATGAATTTGAAGATATTAACGACAAGGTCGATATTTACTTGCAGAGTATAGCTGATACGGATGTTGAACAGCATGACATAGAAACTCGTGTTCCAAAGGATTTGTACTATCGTTTGGAACAAACAACAGAATCAAATTTCAAATATCAAGTTGAGGCTGTACTTTCCAAGGTGCGTAGCCTGTCAAAATCAGAGACAGGTAAATCGTCACCTCTGAGCGCAATGCAATTGAATATCCAAATATTTCAGCTGCTTAAAAAGATGTCAGAAAGAGAGCCAGAACTCTTTGATGAGTTAAAAAAGATGATCGCGATTAAACTAAGTGAAAGGTCAGTTCATTTTGAGATATTTAAACTAGCTGAATTTTTTAATTTAGAATTTGAAGGAAAAAGTTCAGAGTGGTTCTCCCAAGGGCAAATTGAGAGGATGCCAAACTACGAGAAAGCAGAGTTCCTGCGCGATATTGCAGACCTAATGTATCGTAGAGGCGAATATGCAGAGGCTGAGAGTCTTGTAAACGCTGCGCTGAAAGAGCGTCCTCATGGACCTGTAATTAAAAAACTTAAAGCAAAAATTACGAAAAAGCTTAACCCGTAGAGTCAGTAGCAGTAAATCAAATTGATTTCGCTATTTTGATATTCAGTTTAGATTAGCGAGAGCCACTGTAAGTGCGGTTTCACGTTATTTATTGAAGAAAACAGTACATATGAATACACTATTGTGTTTTCGTGCTTGGCTATATAATAAATAGCTCCGTTTTTCTATTACGCAGCACCTCTTGCAGTACAGAACAAATAATTTGTAAGGAATACGATGACAAATAAAAATTTGGCGGGCCACATAGATAGTTTTGAAGGTGGAATCTTAAGAGGTTGGGCTGCGGACTTAGGTGATGAACACCCACTAGAGATCGTGGCATGCGATGAAGCTGGTCAGTTACTCGGAACTGGAGTTGCCAATGAATTCCGAGAAGACTTAAGTGTCAATAATATTAATAAAGGTGTGCACGGTTTTAGTCTAGTCCTTAATAATGAACTTTTGCGAAAAGAAAGTGCGATTGTAATTAAAGATAAAGCCAGTGATAAAAAAATAGCTACCTCTAAATTCAAAGTGTCAAATATCCTTGGTAGGGCGGCTGTTTCGCTTGAAAGTCTTGTCGGCAACAAGTTATCTTTCATTGTAAGGAATAAACATGAATCGGGAGGAGTATTCACTCTCTCTTTCCGAGTTGGAAATGAGGTTGTCGCTCACTATGAATGCGATGGTTCTAAGAGTGTAAGTTATGGCTATATATACGTTCCCGCAAAGTTTTTAGATAATGTAAAGCATACCGTTGTGGCTTTCATATATGGAGAGCCAGCCTTCTGTGGCAAGCTAGAAATTCAGGGCGACCCCGTGCTCACCCCATGGGAATACTTGAATCATAGCAGAAGTATTCCTCATTATATCAGCAAGCCACCAAGCGCAGACTCAAGATACGAATCATTAACGCTTCAGTTGCGCGATAAAGAAAGAACAATAGATAATGAGAGCTTAAGCACGGCGCACAGTGTGTTAGTGGAAGGCTATGAAGGGCGAAAAAACTTTCCTAATCTAACCTTGCCTAGCTTTGAAAACCCTAAAGTGTCAATTATTGTTCCAGCATATAATAAGTTTTCACTTACTTATCACTGCATTGCTTCAATATTACTAGCCTTCAACAAAACGCCTTATGAAGTCATTCTGGCTGATGACTGTTCTACAGATGAAACCAGCCGAGCTGAAGAAATCATAACTAACCTCAAAGTTTCTAGAAACACCGAGAATTTACGTTTTCTTAGAAGTTGTAACAAAGCTACAGAGATTGCATCCGGCGATTATATTGTATTCCTAAACAACGATACCGAAGTAAAAAGCTTGTGGTTAGACGAACTTATCAGCCAGCACGAAGCTGATGCGAACGTAGGGATGACGGGCTCAAAATTATTAAACCTTGACGGTACTCTCCAAGAAGCTGGAGGAATTGTCTGGTCTAACGGTGAACCTTGGAACGCTGGAAGAAATGCTAATTCCTACGATTGTTCATGGAACTATGTTCGACAAGTTGATTACGTTACCGGAGCTGCACTATGCATTTCTCGTGATGTTTGGGAAAAAGTAGGTCGATTTAGCGAAGAATATGCGCCTTGCTACTATGAAGATACTGATCTGTCATTCAAAGTGAGAGAAGCTGGATACAAAGTGCTTTACGTTCCGCACTCTGAAGTAATTCACTTCGAAGGCCAGTCACATGGTACAGATGTGTCGAAAGGTTTAAAGCAATATCAAAAAGTTAACGAAGCGACTTTTCGCAGAGCTTGGTTCAACTCCTACAAACACGGAACAAAACCTTCTTTATCAAACTTACATTTAGAAAAAGACCGAAATATTGAACAAAGAGTTCTAGTAATTGATTATGCAACACCAATGGAAGGCGTGGATGCTGGAAGTCATGCAGCATTAAAAGAAATTGAAATAATGCTGGCGCTTGGTTTCAAGGTTACTTTTGTGCCTCAAAACCTTGCGATTATGGGACTTCATACCAAAAAACTACAGAATATGGGAGTAGAGGTGCTCTACGTTCCTTTTTACTATTCATTGGACGATGTTCTAGACCGTAGATTAGAAGAAATGGATGCGGTCTACATTACGCGTTATGAAGTGGCGAAGAATTACATAGAACGTATAAAGGCGGAGGACAAACCTATTTTATTTAATAATGCCGACCTTCACTTCTTAAGAGAAATGAGAGCAGCTCTTCTTAAAAACGATGAAGAGGCAATGGATGAAGCATTATTAACTCGTGATGAAGAATTGGCTGTGTGTGAAGAGGTTGATGCTATCTTAACTTATAACACTACCGAACAAGCGGTAATCTCGAGCCATTTAGCCAAAACATGCAACATGCACATAACCCCATGGGTAGTCGACCCCAAGCCTTCAGGCAAAGATTTCTCAGATAGAAGTGGAATTGCTTTTTTAGGTGGTTATGGTCACAAGCCAAATGTTGAAGCTGTAGAGTTTATGGTTGAACAGGTGATGCCTAAGCTAAAGGCGGTTAGACCTGACATTACGTTTACTGTATATGGCAGCAAAATGCCAAAAGAATTTGAAAAATTTGCTTGTGAGAATGTTGATATAGTTGGTTTCGCCGAGACTTTAGATAACGTATACAACGACCACCGTATCTTCATTGCTCCGCTTCTCTCAGGGGCAGGAATAAAAGGTAAAGTGTTAGACGCACTAGCCTATGCTACGCCAACGGTTCTAACGGATGTTGCAGCGGAAGGAACTGGCTTAACGAATGGTATAAATACTCTTATCGCAAACGATTCAGAAGCATGGATCCAAGCAATTATTAAACTGTACGATGATGAGGAGCTGTGGAAACGTTTTAGCGAAAACAGCAAACTTCTCGCACAGGAGAATTACTCGTTTGTTAGTGGGGTGTCAAGATTTAAAAAGATATTTGAGTCCGTAGGCATATTCACGTCAGTTTAGCGCGGGTTGAAGAAAAATTTATAGGAAGTAAATGAAAAAGCTATTTATTCATATAGGTCCGCACAAAACGGGAAGTACCTATATACAAAAAAATTTGTTCGAGCAAAGCAATGCGCTTAAAGAACAAGGTGTGCTGTATTCGGAAAGCTTAATAGGCCCGCAATGGGGGCACCACAAGCTAGTCGAAAAAATCAAGCAGAGAGATGCAGATTCCGTTTCAAATTTTTTCGAAACAGATGAAGACAGAGTGTTTATATCAAGTGAAAATTTTGAAGACTTGACGAAAGAAGATATTAGCTTCTTATCTAAATTTACTGAAAAATTTACCGTCGAAGTTATTTTCTTTAAGAGAGCGTATTCGAAGTTATTGGTTTCAGCTTGGCAAGAATCGGTTAAACAAGGCGAAAGTAAAACATGGTCTGAGTTTTTCTTGAATCATGCTCTGAAGCCATTCCAATCTAAAATTCTAAATGCTTCAAGTGTTATAGATAATTGGAGCATAATAGCAAATCATATTCATGTTTTTGATTATGACGCTATGCTTTCAGAAGGCTTAGATATTGCTCAGACTATGTGTAGTAAGCTCCTAGATGTCGAGCTAACTGTTAAAGCTGCTGCGGTTAACAGGTCTATGAATCTCGCTGATATAGAAATTATTCGGTTGCTAAATCATAGGTTTAAAGAGCGTACTGGACAACATCCTCGGACGAGGGTTAGAGATGCCTATTTGAAGCTGAAAAGTGAAAAAGATGATTCTGTCACCGAAGCGTTTGAAGTGGTTAAAAATGGGCTTGCCGAAGAAACGCTTGATGAGTCTTGGACAATTAACTTTTTCGAAAATAAGTTTGCCCATAAGGATGAAATGTATTTCGCAAAACCCTCCGATAGCAGAAAGGTTTACCTCCTTCCAAATTGCAATAGCGTTTTAGCTGAAAACTTCATATCAATATTAATCTCAATAGAAGATAAGATGTCATTAAATGTATAACTGTAATTTCTGTCGTAGCCTTAAACCTTCACTTTCTTTTCTGAAGGGGAAATTGCATTGATTTATTATGACATCCAGCATCACGGTAGTGTTGACCGTTTGAGGTGGCTAGTCAGCCACCTTTCTCATTTTGGCAACCATATCAATGTGACGTACGATGGCGACATTAGCAGTCTAGAGTTATTGAACCAAAGCTTAGATAGCTATAGTGGTGGCTTTAGTATTTCCAAAAGTTTGCCTGTTACCTGGTGTGGCCCCTCTCAAATTTATCAAATGAAGAAAAGTATAGAAAAGGCACTAGCAGTTTCTGGTTGGGATTACTTTGTTAATCTGAGTGGCGTAGATATACCTCTAATTTCACAGCGCAAATTCTTTGAGCGTTTGAAGTTCGAACAAAAAGAAAATAATAAAACCTCTTTTTGCTTTGGCTTCAAGCCAAACAAGCCACACTATTGGCTCAAACAAAGTGAAGAATTTTCTCGAATAGAAAGAAAATACTCTAGATTACAAATAGTGTGCGACAGTGAAGTCGATAGAGAACTGCACAACGGAAATTTAAACCCAATTAGCCGGGTAATGGAAAGACGTGCACTGTATTGCGAAGAAATAGGCAATAAACGTTTATTTATACGAAGTCTGACCGAAGATGAAATAAACTTCCGAAAAGCATTTTGGACCAAGCACACTTACACAGTTGGACGGACATGGATGATTCTGCATCGCAAACAAGTCGAATGGTTAGTAGACAGCTCTTTATTCAATGAAATTTTTGAGCATTTACAAACAACCTTCGAGCCAGATGAAACCTTATATCCAAGTGTGTTATTTTCAGAGCAGAACCCTTTCATTAAGGAATTATCGAAAGACAACTTGCGATATGGATTAGGGTCTCCTATCAGCATCGCTCGAGATGATATAAAAACCATATTAAGTTCAAGTGCATGCTTTGCTCGAAAGCTGCATCCCTCAGTAACCGAAAGTGACCTAAATATAGTTTCGGAAAAAATATCACAGATGAGTTAGGGGATGCATCAATGTTTTCAGGTTACAAGGTTTAATATTCAAGGCACATAAAATTATGAAAGAAAGTAGCACTCCAATTAAGTTGGAGACAATTAAGCAGCGCGCTGAAGAGTATTTTAGCAATTCACCAAAACAAGAGCAGTTTAATCATTTAGTTTTCAAAAAAGCTTGGATATACCAAGAAAAATGTGCCGTTGTAGACTTTAAATATAAAAATGTGCATTTTGCATTCAATATATACGCAGCAGGTAGTGACACTGTTCACGTGGATTTACTTCAACGAGCTAGCTCGACAGAATTTAGACTTAATGATGAATTCAATAACCACAAGAAACTCTTCCAAAACATAGAGTTCGTAGTTTGCTTTAAAAACATGCAAGAAGTAATCGGTTCTATTATTTCTAACATTAATACTTCACAAGAAAAGAAGAACAGAACTAATACAAAACCTCTGAATGTGGGTATTTTGACTCTGCCAATGAATAAGAACTATGGTGGAAATCTGCAAGCTTATGCTTTGATGGAAGTAATAGAAACGTTGGGGCAGAAAGCGGTATTTGTAAATAGGCGGTTTCACCACGCGCATGCAAAACCTTCAAAGCAGAAATACGTTAAGTCCGTAGGGCTGTCTCCTTCTGTAGCGAATAAAAAATTCCTCGACACGTATTTTCCCTTAATAACAAAACCTTTTTTTCATTCTCATGAACTCGAAAGTGATATCAATGAATACGATTTTGATGCATTGATTGTGGGCAGCGATCAGGTATGGCGCCCTCAGTATGCTAAAGAAATACTTAATGATTTTTTCTTTGAGTTTTTACCTGAAAATAGCGAGATAAAAAGACTTAGCTATGCTGCATCTTTTGGCTCAGATAAATGGGAATATGACGAAAGTCGGCAGGCTATGGCATCTAGGCTTTTGAAACGGTTCGATGCTGTCGGAGTACGTGAAGACGCTGCTGTTACGATGTGTGCTAAAGAACTAAGCACTAATGCTACCCACGTCTTAGACCCCACTATGTTGCTAGATGCACAGCACTATGCTAACAAATTCAATCTTGACGAACGCAGAACTAGCAATGATTACTTGCTTAATTATGTATTAGACATTAACGATGACAAAGAGCTTGTTATAAAGAACTTGTCGAATACATTGGGGTTGGATGCGCTTTCCGTAAATGGAAAGCTTTTTGAAAGGGTAAATGCACTTAATTCTTCAGATGGTGACCAGTCTGTTGAAGGTTGGCTTGCCTCATTCTATAAGGCTCAGTACATCGTTACCGATTCTTTTCACGGTGTTGCATTCTCTATTTTGTTTAACAAACCATTCTTGGCTTATGCAAATCCGGCAAGGGGGATGGCAAGGTTCACCTCATTGCTAAATATGTTTGGGTTGCAAGACAGGCTAGTTACTTCTTCCACCCAAGTAACTAAAAGTTCGATGTTGGCTCCAATAAAATGGGGTAGTGTTAACCATAAACTTAATGAAATGAGGCTTGAGTCTTTAACGTTTCTAGTTGAAGCGCTCGGTATATCAAAGGAGTTGATAACCAATTTAACTTACACAAACAAAAAAAATTCATCGCAACTTAACGTCGCACAAGAAAGCGAAGCTCAGCATATAAAAAGGTATGTTTCAGAAAGTCCAATTACTATAGATGTAAGAGAGTTTCCTTCTAAGCAAAGTAAAACAGAATTTAACATTGAGGACGTTTTAAAGTCGGATATGTGTATAGGTTGCGGAGGATGCGCCTTTGCCAGTAATGGTGCTTTGAGTTTGAAAGAGAACAAGCTTGGAGCACCAACAGTATCTTTAAACGATGTTTCTGCGTTACCATCAGACGTAAAGGGTAATATAAATGCTATTTGCCCCTTTAGTGATAAATCTTTGAATGAAGACCAGCTAGATGCTCCTTTTGAAGGTGCCAACTTACTTCCATTCAATGAGGTTGTTGGAAGGTACAATGCGCTATTTGCGGGCCGACAATCGGACGAAGAAAGTTTGATGGGGAGTAGTTCTGGAGGTTTAACATCTTGGTTGACTAAGAAGCTCTTAGAGAAAGGTTTGATTGATGGTGTTGTACATGTTGGCAAAGCTGCCTGTGACGGCGATTTATTTGAATACCGCATATCAAAAACGCAAAACGAACTTGATAGTAACCGTAAAAGCAACTATTACCCAACTACATTAGCTAATGTGCTCAAAAAAGTTAGTTCGAACAGTGATAAACGCTATGCAATTGTTGGAGTACCATGCTTCATAAGGTCTGCACGATTACTTTGTGAAAACGATGAGGGGCTTAAAAACTCGCTAAAATACTTTATTGGTATTGTATGTGGCCATATGAAGACTCGTTTTTTTGCAGAATCTAATGCTTGGCAGCTAGGGGTTGCCCCTTCTGAGGTACAAAAAGTAGACTTTAGGAAAAAAATTCCAAATACCAAAGTAGGCAACTATCACTTTTCGGTTACTTCTAAAGATAATGAAGAGAAATCCGCGCAGCCGACAAGCATGTTAGGCGGAAACTGGGGGCATGCATTCTTTCAACCTAATGCGTGTAATTATTGTGACGACATTTTCGCTGAGACTGCAGATATCGTTTTTGGAGACGCTTGGCTGCCAAAGTTTAACGACGAGTGGAGAGGAACTAACATTGTTGTATCAAGGAACCCTGAATTAACAGAGTTGTTTGAAAATGGTGGAGCGAGCGGAGAGTTAACTACCGAGAACTTATCGTTAAATGAAATTGTACAGACTCAGTTCGGTGGTATTTCACATAGAAGGCATGGACTAGTAGTTAGAACGCAAGATGATGAACAGGAAGGACGCAGCTTTCCAAGTAAAAGAATTGACCCTAAAAAGGTTAACTTACCATTCTGGAGAGTAGAGTTGCTCCGTCAGCGTCGTAAAATGTCTGTAATGAGTGGTAGGATATTTGCTGAAGCCAAGGAAAAAGATGATTTAAGTTACTTTCTCGACTTGATGTCGAGTGAGACTGCTGTTTATCGGTATATTGAATCTTTGAAAAATAAGCTGTGAGTCAGTTCGGTTGAGGTTAATATTTCATCATTAGAAGTCTTATCCAAGGCAAAGTTTGATTGGCCCTAGGGGGCCCGATAAGGCTTTGCCCTTGCCCCCATGCTAAATCTCTCTTCGACTTTTAGCGAAGTCAAAAAGGAAATTAACATAAGTAGATTCGAGCACATAAGCTTCTGTCATTTGAAAATAAATTCAAACTTTCAAGAGTAGTTCTATATTAATCGAAGATTTGTTATCCTAACTTCGATGTGAAACTTCTATAAGTAGTATTTATCTACACAAGGAAGATAATTTAATTGGAGTATAGAAAGGAATGCCTCCTCATTCCATAATCCTCTTTCTTATATGAGTAACAATAAGTGACAAACTAGATGGATGTATTATTTAGTACAATGAAAACATCACCTGATAAGGAAATTGGTCATATTGATTTTTCTTACGGTGTAGTTGCTAAGAGTTTTGAAAGGTGCCTCTCTGCGACAAATTGCAAAATGAAATTTGTCCCCCGCCCTGAATTCATTCCAAAACTAAAAGACGTCGAAGTACATTTGATGATGAGGAAGTTTCGCGCATTCAGGCCTGTTAACGGGGCTTACAATATTGCGGTAATTTCCTGGGAGTTTAATCAACTTCAGAAAGATTCTAATGAATTCGACGGGATTTTTTACAATCAAGTTGACATGCTTAAAATGGCAGATGAGATATGGGTTGCTAGTAGCCATTTGAAAGAAGTTTTTGAAAGCTATGGCCTTTCAAATGTTCACTTTATTCCTTGCCCGATAGGGCTTCCTTATTGGGATGAGGAAGAAGATATTTCGCTCCAGAATAAACTTGATAAGAGCTTTGATAGTTTAGGGTTTCTTAACTCCATTGCTTATTATTTCAGCACAGGAGCGAATAAGCTAGCAGAGATAAAGCCTCTGTACTTTAATATTCCAGATATAAAAAATAAAAAAATATATTTGACGGTTTTTAACCCGCATGATCACAGAAAAAATATTTCAAAGCTTATAGAGTCTTTCTCTAGCTTTTCTGAAAAATATAAAGACGCATATTTGATTATCAAATGTAATACTGACTTAAAATTATTGACCTCATTATTAAACTTAATTTGGAAAAGGTGCAGGAAGAGCGTGGATACACTGCTCGAAAATATAATAATTATAAATGAAAGACTTGACGAGTCAGAACTAAAACGCTTATACGACTTGGCTGACTTTTATTTTTGTTTATCTCATGGTGAAGGTCAGAATTTGCCACTGCAAGAATCAATGGCTCGAGGATGCATCCCGGTTTCTGTATCGAATACTGCGATGAGTGATTGCGTAAATATCAATTCTGCTTTTGAAATTAAATCAAGAGAAATTCCGATAAATATCGAAGATAAAGTTTGTTTTCATAAGATTGAGAATTTAACTTGGTACGAAGTTAGCCTGTCTGATGTATATCAAGCCTTGGAAAGTTCAATATTAGCTGAACCTGACGAATTGAAGTGTAAAATGAAAGTTTGTCAGGAAATCATCGGCAATCTGTATTCGGATCGCGCAGTGGGTGAGCTTTCAACTAAACGGTTGGTGAAAATTTATGGGTAATATTTCTGAAATTTATATCAACCTTGAACCGATTTTAGATGCCACATCTGCTGGCGTGAAAAATTATACTATTTCATTCGTTGAAGAATTAAAGCTTCAGCCAGTTTCTTTAATGGGATTTGTTGACGACAGATATTTTGATTTGGCTGATACACCTTTGAATGAAGGTGCTATTCAAACAGCTCTCCAAAACGGTGATTACTTAGATTACGCAAAAATCGCGAATGATAATATAGTGGCAATCTATTTCTCCCCAAGAAGTAAAGACAAACAATTTAAGTTTGAAGTAGAAGTAGTTCATGATTTAGGCATTTTGTTATGCAGTGAATTTCATGAGCGAGGAATGGTTAAGAAACTATCACCAATAATACACAAATCTCTGGCTCAAAATGATCTGATTTTTACGGTTTCTGATTCAACTAAGTATCAGGTGGACACATACTTTCATTCTCTGGATGTGGATTCGGTGACAATTGGTTGTGCTAGTTACCTGGACAACGTATCTGAGCCTACCATTAACGAACCGTTTAGGCCCTATTTGCTTATACTAGGAACAGTGGAACCAAGAAAAAACCATCAATTAATATTCGAGATGATAAAGCAATACCCAGAGGTTCTCGAAAGCTACGATTTTGTTATAGCAGGTAAGTTCGGGTGGGGTAAAACAATAACTCAAATCGCGCACGATAAAGGCATCGATATAAGCAAGTTCGCAGGAAAGATTTCTTACATAAATGAAATTACTGAATCTGAAAAGTCTCTCTTGATACGGAACGCAAGCGCAACAATATACCCATCATTCTATGAGGGCTTCGGTATGCCCGTTTTAGAATCTATAGCCTTGGGGACTCCAGTGCTCTGTTCATCAAGTTCCAGTTTGGTGGAGGCCTCAGGCGGACTAGGTTTTTATTTCGACCCATTCTCCCCGGATGAGCTCTTTCAGCAGATTCGTAAATTAGAATCTATGTCATCAGAGTCTGTGAATCGCTTATTAGAGAGCATGTCTGAGTTTTCTGAACGTCAGACATGGGAACGCATTGTTGAGCGCGCGATGCATGAGTTAAGCATTATTGTTGGAGAAAGCTGATGTTGATTTCTACGGTTTATGCTGCCAAATGTGGTGGTTTAGCTTTCAAGGTTTTTGACCAATCTGATGTAAACCGAAAAATAAAAGTGGGCCTTTATATTGATGGCCAACTTGTAGAGAGAAGAACTGTATGGAATCGAGGTGATCGCTTTTCTGTGATGATTGTTGCAATTCCTAATCAGATTCTTATAAGCCAAAATTCATGTTTGTATTTACGAGATGAAGAAAATGGGGAAGTCATAAATGAATCTTTGCGCAAGTTTAGCGAAGTAATTGATATCCGAGAGTCACAGACACCTAGTAAGAATAAAGATAGCGCGCACTACGCAAATACGCAGCGCTCGATAATTGAATTGCTGAGAGGTAGTAATGAAGCTTGATGGTTCAACTAAATTTGAGGAATGTTTGGATTCGGTTCAGGCTTTTTGGTCGGACAAGACAAAAGCTGAACAGGATTGGTCCCTCTTTGTTGATGCAATGCACGATAACATGGACTATATATTTTTCAATTTCCACCTTTCGAAGGTTGTACAAGAGAAATATAAATGCAGCCTGGTTTCAGCGACTAAGAACTGGGAAACCCCTCTTATTTCTTACCAGCCAAGTGCTAATGAAGCGATAGCAAATGCGTTTGGTGTTAACGAGTTTTATCATTTAGATACGCTTAGCAATATTTATGATGATAGCTTTCAAGAGAATCTATTAAAGATCAAATCGCTGCTGTCAGCGAACGAGTTATCATTACGACAACTTATTTTCGGCGATCATAATCACCTTGAGCAAGATGACAGAGATCTCTTGAGAATTGCATATGATCATTATCTACGATCTGTTCTCAAGCCAACAGAAACTCAGTTGAATGAAGAATTTATTCAAGTATTTAGTGAATGTCATTCCTTTAGAAAAATTGCCCGTAAAATAGTAGAGAAAAACAATATCAAGATAGCTGTTTTAGGGCATGTAGAATACAACCCGTACTATTTTATTGCTGAAGCAGTTTTAAAAAATGGTGGGTGTGTCCTGTTTCATTGGCCTTTAGTCTTTGGTTCTGTTCGTATACTGAGGACTCTCGATGACTTAAGAGTTGTGAAGTCAAAAGATTTCGAGTCCGATTATCAAAAGTTTTATTTAAATAAAAAAAGTCAATTGAAAAGTGCGATCGATGAATACAGCCAAGGTCTTATCGATAGGTTGACGAAGTCAAGAAGTTACGCTGACTTTAATCAGTTTCACATTGAAATGAGTAAGGAAGAGTTTTTCCGATCTACAGGAGTTAAGAGCCCCAGAGAGAAAAGTATAGTGTTACTTTCTCATGCTCTCACCGATGCCGTTCATGCTAATGGGCCTATGCTGTTTGATGACTTTTCAACATGGCTTGAAGAGACAATTAGCCATTTTGCGGAACATGAATCCATTAATGTTTTAGTGAAGGTCCATCCTAAAGATTTGACGTATGTTCGAGATTCATGGATTACCTATCTGTATAACAAGTTCAAGGATGTATCAAATTTCGGTATAGTTTCCAAACACATAAACAATAGAGAAGTTGCAAAGTTTTGTGAAGTTGGGAGTACTGTACAGGGAACTCCTGGCTATGAAATGCCGCTACAAGGCCTTAAAACAGTAGTAGCAGGTGAAGCCAGATATAGTCGTCTTGGAATAACACCTCATTGCACAAGCGCAGCAGAATACTTTGGTGAGTTAGAGAAGGCATGCCTTGAACCAGAGATAACGGAAACTGTTATAGAAAAAGCGATCGATTTCGCGTTTTTTGAAAATATATACACAAAACTGAATACTTCCTTTATCCCTGGAATTGCGCAAGTTGACATAAACTCTCCCAAGTGGCCAGGTCTAGTCAGTTGCTTTACGAACAACCTTCTTAGCCTTGACCCTGTGTACAGAGCAATTTCAAACATTGATATTTTTGACGAGTCTAACCCCTCGTTTCTAACTAACCCCATTTTGGCATAGGTATTCGGATGCTTAATAACATTTCTTATAACGTATTGGTTCCATGCAGAAGAGGAAGCCAAAGAATAAAGGGCAAAAACACGAAAGATTTTGCTGGTGTTGAAGGGGGATTGTTAGCCTTAAAGTTAAGACAGTTAGGAGACAGTGAGTATATTGACACCATAATAGTCTCTACTGATGATGAAGTCGTACTCGAAATTGCAAATGATGTGAAAGCAAGCATCTCAAAAGAAATGATTATTGAGGAGCGCCCTGCGAAATTTGCAACCTCCGACAGACTGGATGAGTTTGTTGAATATGTTTCGCAGATTATGCCTCAAGGCGTGTGTATTTGGACGCATGTAACCAGTCCATTCTTCGGTTCGGAACAAATGGACCGTATGATTGAAAAATACAATTCAGAAGTGGTAAATGGTGATTGTGATAGCCTGTTTACGGTAACCAAGGAACAAACTTTTACTTGGGATAGCAAAGGACAGTGTATTTCTCACGATCGCGCTCAAAACAAATGGCCCCAAACTCAAGATTTACCCCCCTTATACTTCGCAAATAGTGCTGCGTTCGTTATTGAAAAGAACTTGATGATCACTATGAACGATAGGATCGGTGAAAACCCTTATATGTATGAAGTTGATAAGATGTCGGGTTTCGATATTGATTGGCCGGAAGATTTTATTCTAGCAGAACAAATTTTCAAACTTAGGAATCAGATATGAGTCTTTCTGCTTCGCAACGGAATAGTTGTTTAAACTGCGGTAAAGTTAAGTTAAATACCATTGAGTTCGACAGGAACTTATTGTCTGTTTGTTCAGGTTGTGGTTTTTCAGAGCGCACTTACTCTGGCAGCACTAAGTTTTACTCTTCGCAACAAACAGTTGCTGAGAAGTACTTTGTTCCGACTCCGACACTGGAAAAGTGCGCTCAGAACAAAGGTTATAAGTTTTCTGGTGTCAGTAATTCTTGGCTTCCAATGGAGAAATGGGGGCGATGGATTGGTGAAGCAGGGAGAGCTACTATTACTTTTCAATTGGAAAAACCAATCGAAAAGGATGCTATATTAAAAGTAATATTTGTAATGCCAGATGGGCACCCTCCTGCCCCTCTGGTTTTAACGATGGAAGATCGTGAAATTCTAAATGTAACGTTGTCAGGTAGTACGGAGTATTTTTTTGAACTCCCTGTTCCTAATAGTTACATTGCTAAGAAAGTAAAATTAGACCTTAATATCTATTGTGAGAAATTAACGAAAGATGAAAAGGGGCGTAATTTATCCGTTGGCTTAAAAGACATCGCATTTGGACTCATCTCAGATAATACAAGCTACCAAGAAGTTCAGTTTAATGAAGGGACACTCCCATTTGTTAAAGACGAAGTACAGTTTAGACGGGGTAAGAAATCAACTGGTTTTGATTCGACCGTTGCTGAAGTTATCTCGGGAAACCTTAGTTGTTATCCTCCGGAAGAGTTTGGTATTTGGTTAAACACTCAAAACTGTGAGTTTTCACTTTTGGTGCCGGGAGATGCAACAAGAGTTGTAATGCAATTAGCATCTCCAGTAATAAAACGCAGAGGAATCGCGACTATTAATGACATATGTAAGGTTGATTTTGTTTTTGATGAAAACTTCATAGAAATTGAAATGAAATTAGATGGCTCGAGAGTTGAAAATAGTGAGTTAGTTTTAGACGTTCGCTTAGAATTTGATGAGATTACTAATATGAGTGAACTAGGTAGTGTAGACGAAAGAGAAATTTCAGCTGGAATTGCTGCGATTTATATTAGAAAAGATTAATTGGTAAATTATGAAGATTTTAGATTGTACATTGAGAGACGGCGGGTACTACAACTCTTGGGACTTTTCACCGGAAGTCGTGAATGCGTATCTACATGCTGTTGCTGAATCAGGTATTGAGTATGTTGAGTTGGGTTTACGTAATTTTAAGAAAAACGGCTATTTTGGTGCGTTTGCGTATACAACAGAATCCTTCTTGAATACTATTGAGCTGCCTTCGGGACCTACTTACGGTGTAATGGTTGACGCTAAAACAATCCTTAGTTCAGGGGTGAGTGTTAACCAAGCAATAGATAAATTATTCGTACCCAAAAGCGATAGTAAGGTCGGCTTAGTCCGCGTTGCTGCTCATTTTGCTGAAGTATATGGATGCAAAGAAATAACCCAGAAATTAAAGACCATGGGATATACTGTCGGGTTTAACTTGATGCAATCTGGGGGGAAATCATCAGAGTTAATTTCAGAGCTGGCAGCAGAGATTAGTTCCTGGGATTCTGTCGACGCTCTCTATTTTGCAGATTCTCTTGGGAATATGGATGGAGACGAAGTTGTTAGGATCATCACTGCATTGCGAAAAGAGTGGGAAGGCGATCTAGGAATACACACTCACGACAACATGTCTTTGGGGCTAACTAACAGCATTACATCAATTCAAAATGGTGTAGAGTGGATCGATTCCACAATAACGGGAATGGGACGGGGAGCTGGTAATACCCAAACTGAAAGATTGATATCTGAGTTGAAATTCAAAGGGGTTGCAGATTATGAATGTAACCCAATTTACGAACTAGTTATTCGCTACTTTGAACCAATGCAAAAGCAATATGGGTGGGGCAGTAACTTGCTTTATTTCATCGGGGCGCAAAACAACGTGCACCCAACATACATACAAAAGCTGTTATCTGACTCACATTATGGTGTGGATGAGGTCGTCGGAGCCATCGATTTCTTGAAAGAGTTTGATGATACAGCTTCATTTGATGAGTCGCTGTATAGTAAGGCTTTGAGCATTAATAGTATCGATGAAAAAGTCTCCGGAAGCTCAGATTTAATTGGTCTTGCGGAAGGAAAGGAGATTTTAGTTGTCGCGAATGGACCAAGTCTTAAAACATACGAAACGGGTATTAAAAACTATATTGAGGAGCATAAGCCTTACGTATTAGCAGTAAACGCATTACCCTTACTGAACGAGTATGTAGATTCATACGTGATATCGCATAACAGTAAGTTTCTTTCGCAAAAGCAATTATATAGTAGCTTCAATACTTCTGTTATTTTACCAATCCATAGGTTTAGCGAAGAGGACTTGAGTTTTGTTCAGTCAAATAATCGTTTACTAGACTATGGGGTAGTTGTCGAAGATGGAACTTTCGAGTCGAAAGACGAAAATTGTGTTGTGCCTTATGATCTGACTGCTTGTTATGCTTTGGCGGCAGCACTTGCAATGAAGCCTAAGTCGATATCACTTGTTGGTTTCGATGGTTACGAAAAGTTTGACCCAAGACAAGCCGAAGTGAATGAGTTGTTTAAATTAATGCATGCAACATATAGCTCAACTACAGTTAGAGCATTAACCCCGTCTTCTTATGCCATAGCGAAAGGCTCAATTTATGAACCAACTGTCTAAATATGATGTAATCATATTTGATTGCGATGGTGTAATCTTTGACTCTAACAAGCTTAAAATAGATGCAATGAGGGAATCTTTAGATTCTCTCTCTATTACGCAAGATATTGTTGAGCAATGCTGCTCGTTTTTTGCAAAAAATTTTGGAAAGTCCCGCTTCTATCATGTGGAATTCTTTGTCGAGAATCTAATTAATGTTGAGCAGGGTAAAGAACAAGAGCTCTATCAGGAAATTTTGGATTTATATGCGAATAAAACCAGACAGTTATATATGAGCTCGACAATAACTCCACATTGCATAGATCTACTTAATGATATAAAGGTACCTAAATTTATTGCCAGTGGCTCGGAAGAGGGTGAACTTCGATGGGTGTTTGAGAAGCGAGGCTTATCTAAGCAATTTGATGCTATATATGGCTCTCCGACATCAAAGTCTGACAATGTTAGAAAAATTATTGAGTCAGGCCACTTTAAAACGCCATTGATGGTTGGTGATGCCTTGTCAGATCTTGATGCTGCAATTAGTAATGGTATAGATTTTCTTGGATATTTGCCTTTTAGTAATGTGCGAGAAGAGCTCGAGAAAAAGGCAAGCGAGTGTGGCTTTGTATGTATTTCAGATTGGCCCGAACTAACGCACAAAAACTCGAGCATAGGCATTCTAGAATGAGGACTTGCTGTGGGGGCCGTTAAATTTTTACCTTTAAAGTATCGTCGGGCAATATGCGAAGCTATGCTGAAAAAGGGCTTAGTGAGCACAGTCGAGATAATTGATGTGGGTTCTTTCAATAGGACATCTTTTTTAACTCAATCATTGAAGAAAGCCGTTTCGCTTCACACCTTCGATATCAATCTAGATGAAAATGACTTTTCTGATTACAGAGAGCATCATCATCACAAAGTATTAGTTGGGGCAAGTAAATGTACAAAAGACTTCTTCTTAACAAAAAAGAGAGAATGTTCGTCATTTTACAAACCTAACTTTGATACTATAAAGCATTATCGGCATCCAGAGCGTTTTGATATCGACGAGGTTCTTCAGATCGATACCGATATGCTTGATAATTTAATCGATATTGAAAATAACATCGATTTTGTGAAAATTGATACTCAAGGTGCTGAGTTAGATGTAGTAAAAGGTGGTGAAAAAACGCTTTTAAATGTTACTGCTGTTCAAATTGAGCTTTCATTTTTAGATATTTATTCCTCAGCGCCACTTTACTTTGATGTTCTCAAATATCTTAATGACTTAGGTTTTATGGTTGTTGATACCGGTGTCGTATCTTGGAATACCTCTGACAAAGGTAATGCAAAATACCACGACGGAGTTGCTGCGTTTGGAGATTTTTTATTAGTAAAGAGAAAATTTCTCACTGATTCTTTATCAGAGCAAAGTAGCGTAAGAAAGTCTTGTAACTTAATTTTTATATTAGTTATGTTAGGGTATCCGCTTGTTGCGTTAGATGTTGTTAATTCGTTGAGCTCCATAGCTCCTAAAACTGCCGCAGCGATAAAAAAAATAGTTCTTCAATCTATACCGAATATGCTCCCTCATCCCTTTGGCCGCAAAGTAAAGCCGGATTATGGTGACTTTTGAATATTGATGTATTTACTATCGAGCTAGAACTCAGAATGATTGAAATAGCGTTCGCGTTGCGCTTTAAATAACACTTGCAGGTTTCTTATTTTATGAGAAAAGGAATAATACTAGCTGGCGGATCTGGCACACGTTTGCACCCGTTGACTAAGGTGGTCAGTAAGCAGTTAATGCCTGTTTACGACAAGCCAATGATTTTTTATCCATTAACAACGTTAATGATGTCTGGCATTCGTGATGTACTCATTATCACCACGCCCGAAGAGCAGCAGAGGTTTATCGACCTTATTGGAGATGGTTCCGCGTTAGGAATGAACATTCAATACGCGGTACAGCCTTCGCCAGATGGCCTGGCACAAGCCTTCCTGATAGGCGAAGAGTTCATTGGCAATGGTAGCTGTTCACTGGTTCTGGGTGACAATATTTATTACGGTCACGACTTAAAGCTATCTTTGCAAAATGCGTTTAAACAAGAGCATGGTGCAACAGTGTTTGGTTACCACGTTAACGACCCTGAACGTTATGGTGTGGTAGAGTTTGATGACGACTGGAAAGCGCTATCTATTGAAGAAAAGCCGTTTGTTCCTAAGTCAAACTATGCCGTAACAGGTCTTTATTACTACGACAACCGCGTAGTCGATTTTGCTAAAGAAGTGAAGCCATCACCCCGCGGTGAACTTGAAATTACTGACTTGAACAACTTATATCTTCAAGATGGAAGTTTGAAAGTAGAGCTAATGGGCCGAGGCTCTGCTTGGCTCGATACGGGCACACTAGACTCACTTCTTGATGCAGCAAACTTCGTGGCGGCTATCGAAAAACGCCAAGGCTTGAAAGTATGTTGCCCAGAAGAAGTAGCCTACAGAATGGGCTATATCAACGCTGAGCAGCTTGAAAAGCTTGCGGCACCACTAAAGAAGAGTGGTTATGGTGATTACCTGCTTAAAGTGATTAACGATAGAGTTAAGATCTAGCTTCATATCAAATTCTAAAAGGTGGCATTGCCACCTTTCTTCTTATTTTAAATTGCCAGTTTGTACGGAAAGTAAATGCAAGTAATTAAAACAGATATCCCTGATGTAAAAATCATCGAGCCTAAAGTATTTGGCGATGAGCGCGGCTTCTTCTTAGAAACCTTTCGCACCGACTGGTTTAAGAAAGAATGTGCAGACGTAGATTTTGTTCAGGATAACCATTCTAAATCTAGCCAAGGTATTCTTCGCGGCCTTCATTATCAAATGGAGCAAACCCAAGGCAAATTAGTGCGTGTAGTTAGTGGCGAAGTGTACGATGTAGCCGTAGATATGCGTAAAGACTCATCTACTTACGGTAAGTGGGTTGGGGTGACGTTATCAGCTGAGAATAAACGTCAGTTATGGGTACCTGCGGGCTTCGCTCACGGCTTTTATGTAACCAGCGATTCTGCTGAGTTTGTGTATAAGTGCACAGACTACTATCACCCAGAATCAGAAATATCAGTTAAGTACGACGACCCAACCTTAAGTATCGACTGGCCTTTAGTAAATGGCGAGAAGCCTTCCTTGTCAGGTAAAGATGAGGCGGGCTTGGCATTTGTAGACGCACCCACGTTTTAATTGTCATTAATTTTTTTCACTGGCTTTTTATTGGTGTTTTACTAGGTATTAGCGATTAATGAATATTATAATTATAGGTAAGTCTGGGCAGTTAGCATTTGAGCTTTCTCGTGCATTAGAAAGCAGCGTGCATCATGTTTCGTTTTTGGGGCGTGATGATATTGATATTACGAGTGCCTCTAATATTGAAGAAACGCTATCGTCTTTATCGGCTGAAGTTGTAATAAACGCATCGGCCTATACAGCTGTTGATAAAGCCGAAGAAGATACCGAAGCGTGTATTGCTATTAATACGCTTGCCGTTAAAAACTTAGCAAACTTCTGCAAAGCTAACGGCGCCTTCATGGTGCATGTGTCTACTGACTATGTGTTTAACGGTCATAAAGGTTCACCTTATTTAACTGACGACACCATTGAACCACAAGGTGCTTATGGCAAATCAAAAGCAGAAGGCGAAAAAGCGCTGCTTGAAATACTGCCAGATGCTAGCTGTCTAATTAGAACTGCTTGGGTTTATTCGTCTCATGGTAATAACTTTGTGAAAACCATGCTGCGTTTGATGGCTGATAAACCTCAGTTGGGCGTAATAGATGACCAAATTGGAACCCCGACTTGGGCTAAAGGTTTAGCTGAAATTTGTGTTACTGCCGCTTTGAATAAAACCAGTGGCGTGTATCACTGGACTGATGAAGGTGTAGCTAGCTGGTATGACTTTGCTTTAGCTATTCAAGAGCTAGGTGTCGAGAAAGGTTTGCTAGATAAATCAATTCCAGTGTTACCTATACCGTCAAGCCAGTATCCAACGCCTGCCAAGCGCCCGCATTACAGCGTATTAGATAAGCAAACCGCGCGCGAAGCGTTTGCGGCGTGTAAGCCCACGCATTGGCGTAAGCAGTTAGCCAGCATGCTAGACGAATTGAAAGCGTAAGTGACAAGAACAAGATTATACTTTTGGTAAAAAGAAAATGAGTAAAACGATTTTAGTAACAGGTGGCGCGGGCTTTATTGGTTCTGCAGTAGTTCGCCATCTTATAAATGACACTGACCACACAGTGATTAATTTAGATAAGCTGACCTACGCGGGTAACTTAGAGTCATTAACACCTGTTTCAGGCAGCGACCGCTATAGCTTTGAACAAGTTGATATTTGTGATGCTGAAGAAGTAAAGCGTGTATTCAATACACACCAGCCAGATATCATCATGCACTTGGCTGCAGAGTCACACGTAGACCGTTCAATTGACGGGCCAGGCGAGTTTATTCAAACCAATGTTGTAGGTACATACACATTGCTTGAACAAGCAAGAGCATATTGGTCTGCACTTGAGGGCGATAAAAAAGCAGGGTTCAAGTTCCATCATATTTCAACCGACGAAGTGTACGGTGACCTTCCTCACCCAGATGAAGTTGAGCCAGGCACAGAGCTTCCACTCTTTACAGAAACTACCCCGTATGCACCAAGCTCGCCTTACTCAGCAAGTAAGGCAAGTTCAGATCAGCTAGTGCGTTCATGGCTTCGCACATACAAGCTACCAACGCTTGTAACTAACTGCTCAAATAATTACGGCCCGTACCACTTCCCGGAAAAGCTTATTCCGTTGGTTATTCTAAATGCACTAGCTGGAAAGCCTCTGCCTGTATATGGCAAAGGTAACCAAATTCGTGACTGGTTGTATGTTGAAGACCATGCACGTGCATTGGTAGTGGTTGCGCTTAATGGCGAAATCGGTGAAACCTACAACATTGGTGGACACAACGAAAAGCAGAACATTGAAGTGGTGCAAACTATTTGCGCTATTTTGGATGAAGTTAAGCCAAAAGATAGCAAATACGCTGATCAAATTACCTACGTACAAGACCGCCCAGGGCACGATATGCGCTATGCGATTGATGCAAGCAAAATTGAACGTGAACTTGGCTGGAAGCCGCAAGAAACGTTTGAAAGCGGTATTCGTAAAACCGTAGAGTGGTATTTAGCGAATGAAGGCTGGTGGAAAGCGGTTCTTGACGGCAGTTACCAAGGCGAGCGTTTAGGTACAGGAAGCTAGTTAGCTCTTATTAGTTTTGCAGCCTCAGCTTACTTAGTTTGCTGAGGCTTTTTTGTTTTCAAATGCGGTATTCTTGGTGGTGTGATTGTTGCTTCACTAGCAATATCTCACTTACGCTTTATGTTGAAACGATGGTTTCAGGCTGAAACGCACCGGCTTACCGAGTTTTCTGTGAGTTAAGCACCTTTATGATGCATTGTTCATGAGATTTTCAAAAAACTCTGGCAATATATAAAGAGAATATTTTAGTAATTATTTCTATCGCTGATAGTCAATAGGATTGGAGAAACAGTAAATGGAAAGTACGTTAGCTAAGTACAAAATAGCAGTAGCAGGTACGGGTTATGTAGGGCTTTCAAATGCAGTACTACTTGCACAGCACAATGAAGTGAAAGCAGTCGACTTGGTACCCGAAAAAGTTGAGATGCTTAACAACAAAACGTCTCCAATTGAAGACAAAGAAATTTCAGAATACCTAACAAAAAAAGAGCTTAACCTTGAAGCTACGTTAGATGCACAAGTTGCGTATAAAGATGCGGATTATGTTGTTATTGCAACACCAACGGATTACGACCCTCAAACTAACTACTTCAATACTGGTAGTGTAGAGGCGGTTATCAAAACAGTGATGGAAATTAACCCTAATGCTGTGATGATTGTAAAATCGACTGTACCAGTAGGGTTTACTAAAGACGCAAAAGCACGTTTTGGTTCTGAAAATATTATTTTCTCTCCAGAGTTCTTGCGCGAAGGCAAAGCGCTTTACGATAACCTTTACCCAAGTCGTATCATTGTGGGTGAACAAAGTGAACGCGCTGAAATTTTCGCAAAATTACTTCAGCAAGGTGCAATTAAAGAAGAAATTGATGTGTTATTCACCGACAGCACCGAAGCAGAAGCTATCAAACTCTTCGCGAACACTTACTTAGCAATGCGCGTTGCTTATTTCAATGAGTTGGATAGCTATGCAGAACGAAACGGCTTAGACACCAAACAAATCATTGAAGGTGTAGGCTTAGACCCTCGCATTGGTAAGCATTACAATAATCCAAGCTTTGGTTACGGTGGTTATTGTTTGCCTAAGGATACTAAGCAGCTTTTAGCAAACTACAGTGAAGTGCCTAACAATATGATTCAGGCTATAGTAGATGCAAACCGTACGCGTAAAGATTTTATTGCTGATTCAATTGTTAGCCGTGGCCCGAAGATTGTCGGTATCTATCGCCTAATTATGAAGACCGGTTCTGATAACTTCCGCGCAAGTGCTATTCAAGGCATTATGAAGCGTATTAAGGCGAAAGGTATTGAAGTTGTAGTTTACGAACCAGTACTTAATGAAGAAGATTTCTTTAATTCACGCGTAGTAAACGACCTAGAAGAGTTTAAGAAAATCTCTGACGTTATCGTAGCAAACCGTGTAACGGGCGATATCGAAGACGTACTAGACAAGGTATACAGCCGCGACCTGTTCAATGCTGACTAGTTACGAATTGTAGGGTCAGAGTCATTACTCTGACCCTACAATTAAATAGTTTCCCAGTCACTAATTCACTTTAAAGCGTTAATCAATCTGACCCCGTAAGCGGGAAAGTGTTCGTCCTTCGTCAATATTTGTAATCCTTGATCTTGAGCAATCAGCATTCGGTCAAATGGATTGCGGTGGTGCATTGGCAGTCTTCCTGCTTGCTGGCCGTGGAATAAGCTGATAGGTAAAGCGCTACAAACTAATTGTTCGATTAGCGACTCAATATCATCTGGTACCGTAAGTTTTCCCAGTTGCTGCTTTATCGACATTTCCCAAACAGACGCGGCGCTGATATAAATGCCATTTTCAGTATTAGAAATATGCTTCTGAGCATTAAGGCCTAATTGCTCATCTCCACTCATCCACCAAATTAAAACGTGGGTATCTAGTAAGATTCTTTTCATTACAAACCGAACATATTTGCTATATCTTCGTTAACCTCTTTCGAGTCGAAGTCTTCGGTTGCATGAACTTGGCCTTTGAATTGCCAAAACATGCGTTTGTTTTCAGTTTTAAAGGGCACTAGCTTCACTGCTGGCTTTCCCGATTTGGCGATAACAACTTCTTCACCGGCCTCTGCCCGCTCCACAAGTTGGGATAACTAACTTTTTGCCTCGTGCATATTGGCTTGCATACAAAACCTCTAATAGGCTTAGCTAAACTTATCTAATATGGTGGTTTAAAAAAGCAGCAGTTGCAACGATGGCTTTAGCTCATTTGTGTTTAACACTAGTGGCATAAAAATTTGATACTGAAATAAACAGAATATCTGTCGTGTCGGTAATGCTTATTCTTTATCACCAAAGATAACTCACAAAAAACTTCCCAAACCTCAAAATTCAAAATAAAATCCACACCAATTCAACCCCTGCCATCAAGCCTTAAGCTTACTCACACCCGGCGGGGAAGAAGCATGCTTTAAATTGTGGGGTCAGAGTCGTGACTCTGACCCCACTGCTAACTGCTTATAAGTTATCAAAGCTTACAAGCAGTAAAGTGAGTTCATGCTACCTACCATATACCGCAGCGTGAACTTCGTTTCGTTTTAGTTTGCTTTTATTAGCGGAGTCGTTATGAATAGGCTGCGTGAGCTTTCCAGCCAAGTGATGGATGTTTACCAATCTCTTTCTCAAGAATTCAGCGCATATCAATCAAGTCAGTCGTTAAACTGTGTTGAGAAATGCGGCGCATGTTGCAATAAACCCGACATTGAAGTGTCGCCTTTAGAAATGCTGCCATATGCACTGCATCTGTTTGATAGTGGTCAATCCGAACAAGTATTCGATGAGCTTCAAAGCTATAGCGGTTTTGCATGCAAGCAATATCAACGCTTGAGTTTAGACGGTACAGAAGGTTATTGCGGAATTTACGAATACCGCCCAGGAATTTGCCGTATGTTTGGTGCAGCAGGCTATAAAACCAAATCTGGCGAAGCCACGCTTTCGGTATGCAAACTAATAAAGCAAGCAGTACCAGAAAAGTATGCGGCCGCGCTAATTTCTATACAGCCGGCATGGGGTCAGAGTCACGACTCTGACCCCATGTCTACCATGTCTATATCAAGCAGCAAACCACCAATGATTGCTGAAGGTAGGCAAAGGCTGGCGCAACTGGACTACGAGTTAGGCGATAAGCTTATGCCTATAAACGATGCGCTATGCTACACATTAGAAAAAATACTTACGCTAAGTTTCTATTCACAAAATATAGATGATGGCGTTGCAGCGTAACATGCAGTAAGCATGGGGTCAGGGTCATGACTCTGCCCCCCAAGTGCTTCACTAATTCCAAAAACTTCGTTGCTGAACTTTGAGCCTGAATTTCAAGGTACAGGATTGTACTCCGCAAAAGTCCACTTATCATCGATAAATAATAACGACTAGTCTGAGCGAGAGTATGGCAAGAAGGAGAAGGATTTCCCCAGCAGGTTTCCCTGTACATGTTATTCAACGCGGCAATAATCGTTCTAATTGCTTTCTAAGTGAAACGGACTTTATTGCTTACGTAAAATGGCTCAATGTCTACGCGAAGAAGTTTAATATACACATACATGCCTGGGTAATGATGACAAATCACGTTCATTTACTTTGCACACCTCAAGAAGATAATAGAGGTGTGAGTGCAATGATGCAGTCAATCGGTCGAATGTATGTAAGGAGGTTTAATGCAAAATATGAGCGTACCGGAACATTATGGGAAGGACGTTTTCGTTCCTGTATAGTGGATTCAGAGAAATACCTAATGACGGTGTCACGCTACATAGAGCTCAACCCAGTAAGAGCTGGCCTGGCGAAACACCCAGCTAATTATAAGTGGTCAAGCTATCATCGCAATGCACGTGGGGTTCACACCTCATTATGCACTGAGCACCCAATATACACATCATTAGGCGCAGATCCTGAAGCGCGGCAAAAGTCTTACAGCGCACTTTTTCATGACGAACTTTCAAATAAAGATATAGAGCTTATTCGAACATACAGTCAAATAGGTAAGGCGCTTGGCTCAGAACAGTTTAAAACGCGACTATATGAAGCATTGGGGTCAGAGTCCCGACTCTGATCCTTAACTCTGACCCCATAACTCAAAGCTTTACGCTAAAATTCCACGTGCCGCTTCCACAATAGCCTCACTAATCGTATAGTCGGCACGGCTTTTACCGGTAATGGCGTAGTATCTTTCGTTAAGCGTATTGGCGATACCTATGCAATGCACCCCGTACTGTTCTTCTACATGTTTTGATATGGCTGAAGGGGCGCAGAACACGCCAAAGTCCTCGCTGCCGAATAACTTCAGCAACGCTGTATCATCGAATTCGGCCACAATTTTGGGGTAAAGCTGTTCTGTCTCAAGCCAGCTTGTAAGTGCTTGGCGTATGCCCGACGTGTTACCTTGAATAAGCAATGGCATTTGGTTTAAACAGTCTGGAAACTGTAGCCCTTCACTAAGAGGCGACTTAGCAAAAAAGCTCAAAGAGCTTTCCCCTAAGAAGTAGCTGTTAGCGCTAATTTGCGTACCGGGCGCTATGCCTCTGTCAGCAACAATAAAGTCGATAGCATTTATAGCCAACTCCTTTAGTAAACCATCAAAGCTATCTTCTTTAATGACGTACTTTGCTTGCGAAAACTTGCGCATGGTGTCGTGCACAAAATCATAAAAAAGCACTTTTGGAATGCCATTTGTAATACCTATTACGAATTCCTTCGTATTTACTTCATCGCTATTGTTAAGTATTTCAGCCAGTTGGTTACCCTTATGAAATATTTCGCTGGCATACTGATAACTTACTTTACCCCGTGCGTTTAGGTACAGCCGCTTGTTTATTCTGTCAAATAGTGAATAACCAAGCTGACTTTCAAACGTGCTCAGTTGCCCGCTTACTGTTTGAGGGGTAATGTGGAGTAACTTAGCTGCTTTGGCAATGCTACCTTCGCGGGCGACTAGATAAAAATAATAGAGATGGTGGTAGTTAAGGTGGTGCATACTTTAGCAGCCTGTTAAACGGGTAGAGAAATGTACTCTGACCCCATCATTCATAAACGCAATTATTTTCGATGAACTATTAAGAATATAACAGATTTGTTCTAACTAAACATTGCAATACACTATAAGTGTTGTTCCGTAAGTTAACTGAACAACGTGTAACTGATTTTTCCAAGCTAGCGGTATATTAAAGACATAACTATGGCCAAAACAATAAACTTACGTAAAACGCGAAAAACACTGTTTTCGTTATTGAAACCTGAGGCTGGCTTTTTTTGGGTTGCTATCGCTTATGGCGTGGCAATCAGTTTGATGACACTGGCAGTACCTATTGCGGTACAAACGCTAATTAATAGTATTGCCAATATTGGCTCAACCCGTGCGGTTATCATCCTTGCCGTTATTTTGTTTCTTACCTTGTTTATATCAGGTGTGTTCAGCGCACTTCGTATGCGCGTAATGGAGTTTTACGAGCGCAAGGTGTATGCACGTCTTACCGCAGATTTAGGGCTTAAAACTATTCTTGCCCCGCATAGCTTTTTCGAAGGTCGTCAAAACGTAAGTATTACGCAGCGTTACTTCGATATTATGACGTTTCAAAAGAACATGCCTTCGCTGATGATCGACGGCTTTGCTCTGGTACTGCAGATGCTGGTGGGTTTCACACTTGTCTCGTTTTATCATCCTGCGCTTTTTGCGTTTAACGTAGTACTTCTACTTACTATGTATGCCGTATGGAAGATTTGGGGGCGGGGCGCTAAACGCACGGCCATCGAACTTTCTCACGCTAAGTATGATTCCGCGAAGTGGCTGCACGACATTGCCATTGCACACGAGTTTTTCAAATCGGCGGATCACGTGGAATATGCCGGGCGCAGTACCGAAGGCTATATTAGTAACTATGTGAAAAAGCACAAAAGCCACTTTAATTACACTTTCGCGCAAGTGGTAATGTTCCTATTAATGTATGCGGTGGCAAGTGCGTCACTACTTGGTATTGGCGGTGTGCTTGTTGTACAAGGTGAGCTGTCTATTGGCCAGCTCGTTGCTGCTGAGTTGGTGATGTCTGCCGTATTCTTTGGCTTATCACGCTTTACTCAGTACTTAAAGCTTTATTATGAACTCTACGGTGCAGCCGAAAAATTAGGTGGTGCTTTAGCTATGCCTCAGGAAGAGCTAAATGCCTCAGAGCACATCCCTACATCGTCTAAGTTGGTTTTTAACAATGTAGAGCTTAAACATGGAAATGATACCTGCCATTTAAACGTTGTGTTCGAGCCAGGTACTAAGTATTTCGTGACTACTGATAAAAGCTGGGTTCAAAAGCAACTGTTGGGGCTAGTAAAGCAATATGACCGCGTGAAGTCAGGCGATATATTATTAGGTGAATTTAGCCTAAACGATTATGACACCCATGAGTTAAGGCAGGCGGTAACTATTTTAGATCGTTCTTTAATTATTGAAGTGTCTATCGAGCGATACTTGAAACTGGCTCATCCCGACGCGAGCATTGCCGATATTCGCGCCGCCCTTGAAGAAGTTGAAATGACGAAGGTTGTCGATAGCTTACCGGAAGGTCTGCAGACCAAAGTGTCGGTATTAGGTGCGCCTTTACAGCCGTTAGAATTCTTACTGCTTAAGCTGGCTGCTGCTATCGTAGGCAAACCTAAGTTGCTCGTGTTGAACCAGCACTTTGATGCCATACCTGTCGATTTAAGAGCAAGACTGCTAAGACGCTTAAGCAAGTACGATTTCACTGTAATGTACTTTACCAATATGCCAATACCGGACTGCTTCGAGGGTGTGCTTCATCTACACGATAATGCCACGGCTATGTTGAACACATATAGCGCTAGCGAATCGCCAGTCAGTGGTGAGCATGAAAGTACTAATGCTAATAATGGACAAAGTAATAACTTACAAACAAATGATAAGGAGGGTGAGTAAGTGAATAACGCAGAACGTCGCTTTTTAGACAACATTACCTCATTGCCCTCTTTGAGAGTACCAAAGCTCCACCGCGTCATCACAGGCGTGATCATTTTCTTGGTACTAGCTGCCGGATTAATACTGTACTTTACTCCATGGATCCAAACCGCCTATGGAACGGGTATGGTTGACTCGCTCGACCCTAAAGACAGAACCCAGCCTATTAACGCTCTTGTCGATGGGCAGGTCAAAAAATGGCATGTGAGAGAAGGTCAGCAAGTTAAAGCGGGCGAGCCTATTGTTACGCTTATTGATATTGACGCCCAGCGTCTTGAAAAGCTTCAATCTCAACTTTCTGCTGCAAATCTTAAAAACCAAGCTAACGAAACGGCGGTGAAAAATGCCGAAAATAACTTGGCGCGCCAAAAGTCACTGCAGGAACAAGGCTTGGTGTCTCGTAAAGAAGTTGAGCAAGCCGAAATCAAAGTACAAGAGTTAAGGGCAAAAGCCGCAGCGTCAGTATCTGAAATAAACGAAGTAAGTATGACGTTATCTCGCCAATCTACCCAAACCAAATTTGCGCCGGTAGATGGTACCGTGGTGCGTTTACTGTCAGGTGGCGTATCTACTTTTGTGAAATCTGGCGATATCTTGGGTCAGTTTATTCCTGCCGATGCCAAGCGTAGTGTGCGGGTAACGGTAAGAGGTTTAGACGCACCATTGGTAAAGCCTGGTGCAAAAGCGCGATTGCAGTTCGAGGGTTGGCCTGTTTTCCAGTTTAGCGGGTGGCCGGGAAGTGCAATAGGAACCTTCGGTGGTGAAGTGGTATATGTAGAGCCAGTGGCAAACGCCACGGGTGACTTTAATGTGTGGATCAGACCCGACGAGTCAGATGTCCCGTGGCCAGCAGAAAGTTCAGCCCGTTTAGGTAGCCGAGTAAAAGCATGGGTGTTGTTAGAAGAAGTGCGGTTAGGTTATGAAATGTGGAGACAGTTAAATAACTTCCCGCCATTACCTACACAGCAATCATCAACAGGTGGAGCGAAAGGCTCAGGAGCATCAATATGGTAATGCGCAGGTTGTTTTTTACTGCAATTGCATTAGCTACATATATAGGTGGAAGTGTATCTGGTTCATTTGCGCAGACACAAAATACGAATCAAGTGCAAACTCAACAGGAGAGACAAGCGCCAACCATCGAGGCGTTAGTTGATAGTATGGTGAACTATCATCCTTATGTGAAGGCAATTAACGAAGGTAACTATCAAGCTGCCGCTGAACTTGAGATTGCAAGGAGCAGCTTCGACCCCTTTATTGAACAGAAAACGAAAAGCCGAGTGTCAGGTTACTACGATGGGACAAATCTCACTCAGCGTTTCACTAACCCAATTGAAGATTTTAACGCGTCTGTATTTGGTGAGTATCGAATTGCAGCGGGTGACTTTCCTAGCTATGAAGGGTACTACGATACGCTGTCTGCTGGCGAGGCGAGTGTAGGTGTTGCCATGTCTCTTTTGCAAAATCGCGAGATAGATAAACGCAGAACTGAATTGCGCAATGCGGGGCTGGCTACATCGCAATGGCAGGCACTAGCGACGAGCCTTATAAACGACTTTGTCTATAAAGGTGTAAGTGAATACATCGCGTGGTACGAGAGTGCGTTACAAATTCAAGCTGTTACCGAATTACTTAACACGGCGTCTGAACGTGAAAAAGCCTTGGTTACTCGGGTAGAGAAGGGCGACTTAGCCAGTATTGTGCTTACCGAGTTTAAAGCCAACTTACTTCAACAGCGTTTAACTCTGGCCGAACTTAAACTAAAGCGAGATACGCACGCGCAAATGCTGTCTTTTTACTGGCGTTCACCAACCGGTGACATGTTGGCAATTAACAGTGACCAGCCACCTACCGATTTAAGTTGGCCCTTTTGGATTGGCAACAGCCAGTTGGTGACGCTTCGCAATGCGCTTCGAAGTCACCCAGAATTAGATGTAATGAAGTTAGAACAGCAGGTGGTAGAAAATAAAGTTGCCCTAGCTGACAACTCGCTACTCCCCAAGCTTGACCTTACAGCCTCTATCGCCAGAGATGTAGGTGCAGGATCTGAAACATTAGAAGGTACAGAAACCAAAGTGGGCCTATCGTTTTCTTATCCACTAGGCAATAGAAAGGCAAAAGCAGAGCGCGCACAATTACAGTCTAAGCAAAGAGAGCTTGCACACAAGCTAACATCAACGCAGCAAGCTATCGTTCAACGATTCGAACAAGCTTTTATTTATTGGTCGCAAGCAAAGGATATTGTGTCGCTTCAAAGTGAAAATGCTGCGTTAGCGAAAACTTTGTCGAAGGTAGAGAAAACGCGATTCGATGCAGGTGACAGTGATATGTTCGTATTAAATGCGCGAGCGCAAAATGAGATTAAAGCCAGGATCAAAGAGATTAAAGCCAAGGTCGACTTATTAAAATCGGAGCTTATGTTATATAAAGAAGCGGCAATGCTATATTCCCTCGACAACTAGCTTTTGAAGAATCCAGTCATCGCAATTGCAATGTAGGCGATGTGCAAGTGCTAAAAGACTATAAGTAAGGCTTGCTTCTAGTTACGACAAACCTTGTAGCAAATGAAGTTACTACAAAGCCGCAAACAAAAACGGCGTATTGATTCGTTCAATACGCCGTTTTCAGTCAAGCACTGTTTAGGAACTGGAAGACTAATTGTTTAGCGCACTATTTACGTCGTCTTCACTTAGACCCGCCGACATAGCGTATTCTTTTAACTTATCATCAGACACACCAGCATGTTGAGCGGTGTTCAAAATACGCATCACTTGTTCACGCTGCTGCGCTGATTCCCGTACTGCTGTCTCGACCACAGTTTCAGCTTCGTTAGGAAACACTGCCAAAAGTGCATCTACTACATATTCACCAACAAAAGGTACAGCGTTTAACGCACTTGTCATTATATCGACAATCTTGTTTGGGTGTTCCTGAGACAATGTCTGCACTATGCTGTCAGCAGCATCAGGTTGCGTTAATACGGCAACGCGTACAATCTCATCTAATTCTTCAGGTGTAGAAACCGCAGCTGCTTGCACAACGAAATCTACATAAGTAGGTTCTGCTTTAATAGCTAACTGCACGATGTTAGGGCAGCTACTCACTTCTTTCTCTATAGCAAGCTGAACAATTTCTTCGGTAGAAGAAGGCTGCGCTGATATGGCAGCGAAGATAATCTCACGATATTTGTCAGGGTAGGTATCTAGCGCAATATCTACGATAGACACGATTTCCTGAGGATAGTGACCTGCTATAGAGCTTATAGCTCTGCCTACAGACATGGTTTGGTCAACTTGACGTTTTAAAAAGGCTGTTTGAAAGCGATTAGACTCATCAACGGATTTTTCTACACTCGCTGAAGTGGATGGCTGAATTACTTCATCAGAAGAAGTGTCTTGTGCCATTGCCACATAACTAACTTGAGAAGCTAGTATTGCCGCTGATAGCAATGTAAGAGTTCGTAACATAAACCCACCTTTATAATTATTGCGTAGTCAATTTATGACACCACCAGTATTAATACATTTATAAAGAACGCAAAGCGTGCATCGTTTACGCTAATATACATTCTTATACGTATTCCTTTACGCTGGCTTCAATATCAGTAACTAATACTAAGCACTTTCATAATAACGGCAGGATCAAATACTACTTTAAGAACTACTACTTTATAGGATCTGAATCTCCATCCTATTAGTAATTAGTCCATATTGTCTACTAATTATCACATTTGAATGAAAAATAGACGGTTGGTTCAGTTTTTTCATCTTTTTTAAAATAAGTGTTGACGTGAGCGCTCATTTCCCTAAAATGCGCATCCGCTTCGGGGGAAAAGCAAAACAGCAACCCTCCTGAAGTAAGT
>NZ_JBSWXH010000003.1:0-823988 GCF_056160505.1 Alteromonas sp. ABM1_013 | reverse complement strand
GAGAGTTGGCAGAGCCCGGTTTAATGCACCTGACTTGAAATCAGACGTGGGGTCAAACCCACCGGGGGTTCGAATCCCTCACTCTCCGCCAATTTACGAAAACCCGCACATTGTTGCGGGTTTTTTTATGGGTGAAATATTTTCTGATCTCATCCTGTCTGTATCTTGTAATTACAAAACATTTCATAAAAACCAAGTTATGTCGCGCTTTATTCACAAAAGCTTGATATATATAAAAAGGTTTACAATCAACTGAAATCATTACGGCATATAAAAGCGGTGCACGTGTATCGCTGGTCCTTCGCAGTTGGTAGTAATAACAAAAATTCAAGAGGACATTATGCAGGCAATGCCCACACTTAATCTTCGGGAAGGCACGGTTGAACAAAAAAGACAGGAAATAAAGGCGTATTTCCTCGACTCATTCAACACATATGAATCACTTTTCTCTTGCCTAGTGAATGATGAGGTCTTTTACGAGCGACCTGAAAAGCTGCGTCATCCGTTAATTTTTTATTTCGGCCATACCGCCACGTTTTTTATCAATAAGCTAGTGCTTTCAAAGGCTATCAACGAGCGTATTAACCCTAAGTTTGAATCGCTCTTTGCTATTGGTGTTGATGAGATGAGTTGGGATGACCTCAACGATGAAAACTACGATTGGCCGCAGGTTGAAGAGGTGCGTCAATATCGAAATCAAGTTCGCACCTTGGTATGCGACCTTATAGATACCATACCGTTTAGCATGCCTATCGACTGGGACAGCCCAATGTGGCCTTTAGTGATGGGAATAGAACACGAACGCATTCATTTAGAAACCTCGTCTGTACTTATTAGGCAATTACCTATTTCGTCTGTGCGACCTAGTTCAGAATGGCCTGTTTGCCCTACAATGCTCACGCAGTCTGAAAAACTTGATGCCAACGTATTAATTACGGTTCCAGCGCAAACGGTAACTAATGATAAGACATGGGATAGTGCCTATTACGGCTGGGACAATGAATATGGAACTCAGCAAGAATCCGTAAGCGAGTTTAGTGCATCTAAGTTTCTGGTAAGCAATGGTGAGTATTTAGCTTTCGTTAAAGACGGCGGTTATCACAATGCGAAGTACTGGGAAGCTGAAGGCAATAAATGGCGAGAATATACCCAAGCCCAGCACCCTGTGTTTTGGGTTAAAAAGGGCGATGACTATATCTATCGCAGTATGCTTGAAGAACACCCACTTCCTTTAGATTGGCCGGCAGACGTTAACTATCACGAAGCAAAAGCCTTTTGTAATTACTTAAGTGAGAAGAACGGCGCGCTTATTCGCCTGCCTACTGAGAATGAATGGCAAGCGCTACGCGAGCATGCTGGTGTAACACAAGCCGTATATGCTGATGGTTTCAACATTGCTTTACAAAAATATGCTTCGAGTGAGCCAGTTGATGTTAATCAGTCTGGCGAGTTTTTCGATGTAGTAGGGAATGTATGGCAGTGGACTGAAACGCCAATCTATCCGTTTGAAGGTTTTAAAGTGCATCCACTGTACGATGACTTCACTACGCCAACGTATGATAATAAGCATAACCTCATTAAAGGCGGTAGCTGGGTATCTACAGGCAACGAGGCAATGAAAGACAGTCGCTACGCATTTAGGCGTCATTTCTTTCAGCATGCCGGGTTCAGATATGTTCAAGGAAAGCGAGTTATAGCAGTGAACGATTTTGATTACGAAAGCGATACACAAGTGTCGCAATACAGCGAGTTTCACTATGGCGACGAATACTATGGTGTGCCTAACTTCGCCAAAGCCAGTGCTCAGTTTTGTATAGACAATATGCAGGGGCGTCAGCACAGCAAAGCATTAGACTTAGGCTGTGCAGTGGGCCGTTCAACATTTGAACTTGCTAAGCACTTCGACCATGTTGATGGCATTGATTTTTCTGCTCGCTTCATAAAAACCGCATTTGATATGCAAGAGCGTGGAGAGATCCGCTATAACCTAATAGAAGAAGGTGAACTAACGTCATTTAAGGCAAGAAAACTTTCTGCTTTAGGTTTAGAAGAGAGTGCCGAAAAGGTCGCTTTTGCTCAGGGCGATGCGTGTAACTTAAAGCCTCAGTATACGGGCTACGACCTTATTTTTATGGGGAATTTAATTGATAGGGTCTACAGCCCCAGAAAAGTACTGGCTGATATGGCAAAGCGTTTAAATAAAGGCGGTTTGCTGGTTGTAGCCAGCCCCTTTACTTGGCTGGAAGAATACACTGAGAGAAGCGAGTGGTTAGGGGGCTATAAAGATGAAAATGGTGAAACACTTAGCTCTACGCAAGCACTAGAAGATGCGCTAGGTAGCGGCTTTAAGCGCGTTGGCGAGCCCACAGAGCTGCCGTTTGTCATTCGAGAAACCAAACGTAAATATCAGCACACGCTTTCCGAGTTCAACGTATTTGAAAAGGTAAGCGATTAAAGGCGAGATAGAAGACGCTTATGCCATGTTTTGGGGCCACGCTTTGAGTTAGTACACTAGACAAAGCGTGGCTTGATATCTGAGATGACATTTTGTTTAAATAAACACCTGTATAAATAATAACTGAGAACGCGTTGTGCTTGTTACAGTACCAAGAAGCTCCGTAGCTCGAGTCAACAGGGCAACTCAACAGAACAAAATTAGGTAGAGCAAGCAAAACGGCAAAATACTGCTTAGAATCGTAAGTAGAAATTAAGTATAGAGTAAGTCGAGGGTGTACGAAGAGCAAAATCAACTCCCAGTGTTCAGTGCATTTGAACATGAGTTTATGCCTCACAAAGATGTGTGGCAGGCCCCAGCTCATCTAAAACGCGATCAAACTCGGCTTAAGTATTCAGCAATATTGCGTCGCTTTTATAGAAAAGTTTCTCAACAAACATCGGTCATAGATTCGCAACAAGAACCCATTGCTATGTGGATAGCCGATATGGATATACCGCCTTGCGATGACATTATAAGTGCAGTTACAAAAAACCTTCGTTCAACATATGGATATCAGTCTCTTGATATTGGTGAGGCTGTGGCTAAACGTTTTGAACGCAGTTCACCGAAATACAGCCGTTTTAATGTTAACAGCACTGATGTAGTTGATGTGGCCAGTATTATTGGCGCAATAGACGTAGCGCTTCGAACATTTTGTAAAGCTGGACAGAAGGTGATGGTGTTAACACCTACCTATTCACCCATAACCGAAACGGTGAAAAACAACAATTTAGAACCTGTATATATACCGGTAGGGCAGCCAGTCTGTACCATTAAAGAAAAATATACGGATGTAGCTTGGTCACACACTAGTAATCATCAAAATAATGATAATTCGTTAAACGAAATAGACCTCAACGCTTTAGACAAATCTGCAGTAGCATTTGTTATCTGTCACCCCAACAACCCTACTGGCACAGTATTAAGCGCTTCAGCACAGCGTAAAATCGTGGATTTTTGCGCTTATCACAATATTTTGTTGATCACCGATGAAGTACACAGTGAATTTGCCTTTAACTCATATAACGAGCCGACCCTTATCCCTATCTTTGGCAGTGAACTTGATTACGAAGATGCAAATGAAGCTGAAATAAGTGAGCAAAATAAAATAATAGGTAAAAACATTAGGCACACACCGCGAATTATCCACCTCAATAGTGCCTCTAAAGCCTTCAACTTAGCCAGTATTCCCGGCGCGTCGTATGCGATTATAAAAGACAAAAAGATAAGGGAAAGATTTGCCCAGGCCATCAATGAACGACACCTTAATGCAACTAACTTAGGAAAAGTTGCATTAATTGCCGCCTACGTGAATGGCAGCACCTGGCTAGACGCGGTTAAAGGTGCGTTAGCCTTTAACAGAAAGCTTGTTGTTCGCTTTTTCAAGCACTACGGCATCAACGTAAGCTATACTATGGGAAGCGCTGGCTACTTTCTATGGCTAGATCTCGCCTCATTTCCCTCGAAGATCTCACAACCCATGGCTTCTGTGGCGACGGTAAAAGATTCGGTGGGAAAGGAGTCTGATCAGATTCTTCGTTATTCACCTGTTGCAAACGTAGAACAGTGCCTAGAGCGGGGCGTAGTAGGTAACGACGGAGCCCCCTTTGGCGCGCCGAATCATATAAGGCTTAATTTGGCCTGCCATCCTGCGGTTATAGAGACCGCGCTGCAACGTTTGTGCTTCACGTGGTAACTGTTCGCTACCGTTTAGTTTGAATTACACGCCAATAAGTTTCTAATCGACCTTTTGCATGACCGATGACAGCATTCTAAATATTAGAATAACTAACCCTATTATCCCGTATTTTATTCCTACTAAAAAGAATTAAACTAACCTTATTGCAAATGAACTCAACCAAGATCTCAGCGGCAGTATAGCTCGTGGCTAATTAAGGGATTTTGTAAGAGCAGAAAAGTTTAAGGAGTTAAAGTGATGTACTTGCGAAAAGCGAACGAAAGAGGAAAAGTCAATTTTGGTTGGCTAGAAAGCCGACACAGTTTTTCATTTGGGCACTACTATGATGCGAAGCACATGGGCTTTTCAGCGTTAAGGGTGATTAATGATGATATTGTTCAGGCAGGTAGAGGTTTTGAGACGCACGGCCATAGAGATATGGAAATCATTTCATATGTAGTGAGCGGTGCTTTGAAACACGAAGACAACACGGGTAATGAATACGTGGTACCTGCGGGTGATATACAAGTGATGAGTGCGGGACGCGGTATTATGCACTCAGAGTTTAACCCCTCAAGTGAAGAACCTGTGAACTTTCTCCAAATTTGGATTGTGCCAAATGAAAAAGGGGGAACACCAGGTTATACCCAGAAAACTTTCGGTAGTAGTGCTGGTGGTAATGAAAAGCTGGAGTTGCTCGTAAGTGGCGACGGCAGAGATGGATCGTTAAAGATTAAGCAGAATGCGTCAATAAGTCGCTTGACCTTGAAGGCTCAAGAAGCGTGGCAACGAAATGCTGAAGGGCAAAAAGGGTATCTTCATATAATCTCAGGTAAGGCCAAAGCGTCGGTGAAAAGTGCACCTGAAGCCGTTGAATTGGTACCTGGCGATGCTATTGGAATTTACGAGGAAGATAGTATTTCGCTTATTGCATCTCACGATTTGGTTGCCCTTTGGTTTGATTTACCAATTTAATTAGCTAAAAGTAATCTAGATCAATAATTTAGTTTCAATTTGTGTATCTCTACTTCACGAATCTTTATCTCGTGGTATGATGGCTGTGATAAGGTTTTAGGCTGTTAATAGTTATCATTAACGAAAATTGACAGTCTTAAACCTAGTTGTTTAGAAAACTGAAGTCAGTGAGATACTAGAGTGATAAAAATAATCCTAGCAGATGACCACGATTTGGTCAGAAGAGGGATACGCCGGATTCTGGAAGACGTAGAAGATTTTACTGTTATTGATGAAGCGAGTAACGGTGAAGATGCGGTACAAATGTGCCGAAAAAATGCGCCAGATGTGGTACTCATGGACGTGAACATGCCTGGTATTGGCGGACTAGAAGCGACAAAGAGAATTGTTCGCATGTCAGAAAATACGCGGGTGATATGTGTTTCAATGCACAAAGAAAGCCCGATACCTATGCAGGTAATGGAAGCGGGTGCGTTTGGATTTCTTACCAAAGACGCAAAGCCAGATGAGGTTATTCTTGCCATTCATAAAGTGGCGGCGGGGCAAATGTATCTCGACAATGAAATGGCCAATAGCATTGCGATAAGTAAGTTATTGCCAAGTTCGGATAATCCATTTGATGAGCTATCGAGTAGAGAACTTACAATAGCCATGAGATTAACCGAAGGTCATAAAGTGCCAGATATTGCTCGAGAACTTAGCATCAATTCAAAAACGGTTAATACCTACCGTTATCGTATGTTCCAAAAATTAGGCGTGACGTCTGACGTAGAGTTAACACACTTAGCCTATCGTCATAAGCTAATCAGTCCTAATACCTTTTAAGCGTCACTAGACGCATAACGTCAAAGTGATTATGTCTGCATTTGATTCAGCAGCATTTCTTAAGAATTTAACCTCTCAACCTGGTGTGTACCGTATGTACAACAGCCAGGAAGAGGTTATTTACGTAGGAAAAGCCAAAAACCTTAAAAAGCGAGTATCAAGTTACTTTCGTACTAACGTTGATAACGCTAAAACTCGTTCGTTAGTCAGCCAGATTGCGAACATGGACGTCACCGTTGTAAATAGTGAGACCGAAGCGTTTCTACTAGAGAACAACTTCATTAAGAAGTATAAACCGCGTTACAACGTGGTAATGCGTGACGACAAATCTTACCCTTTTATCTTTTTATCAGATCACGAACATCCTCGGCTTTCTTTCCATCGCGGCCCTCAAAAGAAAAAGGGTGAATATTTCGGGCCATATCCGAGTGCTTGGTCGGTTCGAGAAAGCTTACGCTCCATGCAGCGTATATTTCCTGTTCGTCAATGCGAAGACAGCTATTACCGTGCGCGCAGCAGACCTTGCCTTCAGTATCAGATGCAACGGTGCAGCGCGCCTTGCGTTGAAGGCTATGTGAGCGATGAAGAATATAAAGAGCAGGTCAACTTTGCTCGCCTGTTCTTAAAAGGGAAAAACCAGCAAGTCATTGGCGGGCTGGTGGACAAAATGGAAAAAGCCAGCGAAGCATTAAACTTTGAGGCCGCCGCGCGCTATCGCGATCAGATAAACGCCTTAAGGAAAGTACAAGAGCGACAATGGGTTGCCGGTACCCAAGACGAAATGGATGTGTTTGGGTTTGCGTTCAAAGGCAATATGGCCTGTATTCAAGTTATGTTTATTCGCGAAGGGCAACTGCTAGGCAGCAAAGCATATTTCCCTAAAGTACCCAATACGGCAGACGAGCAAGAAGTTTTCGAATCTTTCTTCCTACAATTTTATTTAGCGGGCAACAAAGTCATTCCTAAACAAATTGTGTTAAGTAACACACTTAGTGACGAAGATGCTATTGCAGACGTACTTGCCAGTGAAGCAGGGCACAAGGTGCATTTCTTTAAAGGGGCGAGGGAAGAGAAGCGCAAGTATCTACAGCTGGCCCAATCAAATGCACAAACCGCATTAGATGCCCAATATAGCCAGCAAAAGTCTGTGTTTGCACGCTATCTAGACCTAGAAGCGGCACTGGAAGTTGATACGCCTATTCAGCGCATGGAATGCTTTGATATTTCTCACACCTCTGGTCAACAAACAGTGGCGTCCTGCGTGGTATTCAATCGAGAAGGGCCACTTAAAAGTGACTACCGTCGCTACAACATTGAAGGCATCACACCTGGAGATGACTATGCGGCTATGGCGCAAGCATTAAAGCGTCGCTATAAGTCTGTTAAAGAGGTACAGAAAATTCCAGACCTTCTATTAATTGATGGCGGTAAAGGTCAACTTGCCCAAGCTGAGGCGTTTTTTGAAGACTGGCCTCATGATAAAAAGCCCATGCTTTTAGGTGTAGCAAAGGGCACTACCCGTAAGCCGGGTTTAGAAACTTTGATTCTGGCGGGCAGTCATCAAGTGCTTCCCATGGATAGCCATTCGCCTGGTCTTCATCTTATTCAGCATATTCGCGATGAATCACACCGATTCGCTATTACTGGGCACCGCAACCGCCGTCAGAAAGTAAAAACGACCTCGAGCCTTGAAAGTATTCCTGGTATTGGCGCTAAGCGTAGACAGACGTTGTTAAAGTTTATGGGCGGCTTACAAGGTCTTAAAAAGGCCAGTAAAGATGAAATAGCAAGTGTACCAGGCATTAGCCCAGAACTGGCGGATACTATTTACGACCACCTTCATCAATAAATGACTGAGTAACAAGCAATGCATTGCAAATTAAGGTAATGTGTTGTGAAAATGAAAGAAGCTTAGCTAAAAGCTACTGCGCTAAAACGCCCATAGAGGCATAACACCGAGACGTACTTTTTATGTGGACTGTTCCAAACTGTATTACTTTATTTCGAGTAATCCTTATACCTGTTTTTGTGGTTGTTTATTTTCTTGATTGGCGCTGGGCGCACGAAGCAGGGGCCTTTATCTTTTGGCTGGCGGCCATCACAGACTGGTTTGACGGGTATTTAGCACGAAAACTTCAGCAATCTACGCCCTTTGGCGCTTTTTTAGACCCGGTGGCAGATAAACTTATCGTAGGTGCCGCGCTTCTTATGATCACACATAGTTATGCAAACCTTTGGATCACTTTGCCATCCATTGCGCTTTTGGTGCGTGAAATTTATGTATCGGCATTACGAGAATGGATGGGTTCAAATGGCGTAAGAGACGCAGTTAAAGTGTCTTTTATAGGTAAAGCTAAAACCACTGCTCAAATGTTAGCCTTAATTGGATTACTTTCAGGGTTAGAAACTTTTATGGGCGTAACAATTTATTGGGTTTCTTTAGGTTATATCCTTTTATATTTCTCTGCAGTGCTGTCAATTTGGTCAATGTTTGTTTATACAAAAGCGGCGTGGCCACACCTTCGAAGTGGCGCAGTAAAGTAGAATTGATCGCGGTTTAATCAAAGTGAATAAAAAAATAGCAAACGATCATAAAAAACCGCATTTATCTCAATTTAAACGCTTTTTTGTGTTGACAGTTTTGAATGGGTAGGTAGAATGCACCCCACATTTCGAGAGGACATCAACCAAATCGAAATGGTCGATTAAGACATGCGGGAATAGCTCAGTTGGTAGAGCACGACCTTGCCAAGGTCGGGGTCGCGAGTTCGAATCTCGTTTCCCGCTCCAATCTCTTGGAGATAAGTTTTAATCACGCGCCAGACGCATCTGGCGGAATGGCAGAATGGCTATGCAGCGGATTGCAAATCCGTCTATCTCGGTTCGACTCCGGGTTCCGCCTCCAAACGCTGCAACGCAGCATCAGGTTCTACGCCTGACACCTTTGCTGAAAAGCAACCCGATGCCCGGGTGGTGAAATTGGTAGACACAAGGGATTTAAAATCCCTCGCTGGTAACAGCGTGCCGGTTCAAGTCCGGCCCCGGGCACCATTTACTTCCACATTTTTATTCAATACAAAATTTTGTCAATCTCGCTCTTTTACTGCGTTTTACTATGGTAAAATCCGTAAAAATCTTTGGCAAAGACGTACTATCTTGAATTCTGTTATGTCACTTCGTTTAGACGAGCTATCTCGTGCTGAGCGTCCATTTCACGCGCGTGGTAGCAAGGTAATTCGCTGTGATGCGTGTTTGCTTCCAACGCAAAACTGTATTTGTGAATTTAAGCCTGAAGCTGGCACAGATGTGGCGGTTTTGTTTTTAATGTACAAAGGCGAATACTATAAACCTACCAATACAGGCCGTCTGATAGCAGATGTGGTTAAAGACAACCATGCGTTTTTATGGAAACGAACGGAACCTGATGAAGCGTTACTGAAACTGCTAAGCGACGACAAATACTTTCCCATTGTGGTATTTCCACACGAATATGCTGCAGCTGAACGCTGTATTGGCGCTCCACCATTGAATACTGGCAAAACGTTACTATTTATTTTCTTGGATGGAACCTGGCGTGAAGCAAAGAAGATGTTTGTAAAAAGTCCTTATTTGCATAATTTCCCTGTGCTGGGCGTTAGCATGGAAGTGGCTTCAGACTATCTATTAAGGGAGTCTACCCATGATTTCCAACATTGCACCGCAGAAGTAGGTATTAGCGTTTTGGCACTAGCTGAGCAGCAGCAAGGGGCACAAACGTTAGCGCACTATTTTAGCGTGTTTAGGCGGGAATACTTAAAAGGTAAGCCCCATTTACAGCATAAGCTCGCGTTTGCAGAGTCGCAGGTTAAAGATAACATCTAAAAAGTGTCACTTTTATTTGCGAAAGTATTGTTTTACATCCACTATTTTATATTAATGAAAAACGGAGAAAGCGAATGGCATCAGTTACTTTTCAAGGCAACACAGTTACAACTAAGGGCCAGTTACCAGAAGTAGGTACAGCGGCACCAGACTTTACCTTAGTAAAGGCGGATTTGGGCGAAGTAACGCTGTCAGAACTTGCAGGTAAAAACGTTGTATTGAATATCTTTCCTTCAATCGACACAGGCACTTGCGCAATGTCAGTGCGTAAATTTAACGAAGAAGCTGCAAAATTAGATAATACAACTGTTATTTGTGTGTCAGCAGACCTGCCATTTGCTGCGGGCCGTTTCTGTGGCGCAGAAGGCATCGAAAATGTACTTACAGGTTCTACCTTCCGTTCAAGCTTTGGCGATGATTACGGTGTAACCTTCGAATCAGCACCGCTGACGGGTTTGCTATCGCGCTCGGTTGTTGTTATCGATACTGAAGGTAAAGTGGTTTATACAGAGCAAGTAGCAGAAACTACTGAAGAACCAAATTACGAGTCTGCGATTGCTGCATTAAGCTAAGAAGCCCACTTAGTCACTAAGTGAAATAGTACATAGTTAATGTGAATCAATACCAACCGATTCGTTTTTATCGCGGTATTACAAGGCGCTCACTCATGTGAGCGCTTTCCAGGAGGATGTAATGGCATCAGTATTGCTGTCAGTCGGCGAGTTAGCCAATGCAATGCAACAAAAACCGGTTACGCTTGTAAGAGCGTTGATGGATGATCCCGTTTCAAAAACACCAGATACACGAACGGCAATGGTATTGCCTGCGTCAGTGGATTTTGATCTAGATAGCGAAGGTAGCGACCACACTACTGGTCTACCTCACAGTATGCCCTCAGCTGATAACCTTGCTATTTATCTTGGCAATCAGGGTATTACAGCAAATACACCCATAGCGGTTTACGACACTCGAGGTTTGTATTCTGCGCCTAGAGTATGGTGGATGCTAAAGGCACTGGGGCATAAAGATGTATATATATTAAATGGTGGCCAACCTGCGTGGGAGGGGGCTGGGCTTCCCGTTTCAGAACAACAGCAGTATGGAAAATTAACCTATCAAGCAACACCTCGACCTGGGTGGTTTGCAAACTCTAGCGCCGTGCTTCAAGCTATAAATACTGAAGCGCAACTGCTTGATGCGAGAAGTAGTCCGCGATTTAAAGGCGAAGTTTCAGAACCCCGAGAGGGAGTGCGCTCAGGGCATATGCCAGGCGCGTTTAATGTCCCCTTCGATACATTACTAAAAGATGGTCACTTCTTACCTGTAGATGAGCTAAATGCTGTTTTTGCACAAGCAAAAATCGATTTGCGTAAACCTATTATTTGCACGTGTGGTTCAGGCGTTACCGCTTGTATCATTGGTGTTGCAGCTCTTATGTGTGGTGCTACGCAAGTTTCGGTATATGATGGGTCATGGTCTGAGTGGGGCGCTAATACCCAGTATCCGGTAGTCAAAGGCGTGTAAAAGCATAAAAGCCGTGAAATACTAAAATCATTTATGTGCGATGTATGCTTAAGCACGATATTACCGCGAGATTCATAGAAAAACCGAATAACTCGCTTTATAGTAACAGAGTAAGTACAACCCAATGTCAGCTAATCAATCCTTACCCAATATTGTTATTCTCACCGGTGCGGGCATTTCCGCTGAGTCTGGGTTAAAAACGTTTCGCGATAATAACGGCCTTTGGGAAAATCACAGTGTTGAAGAAGTCGCTACACCCGAAGCGTTCGAGCAAAACCCTAGTTTGGTTTATCGCTTTTATAATGCGCGCCGGGCACAGCTTCAACAGAATGATGTTTTGCCTAACGCAGCACATACGGCGCTGGCTAAACTAGAGAAAGCCTTCGGTCAAAAACTAACGTTGGTGACGCAAAACGTTGATGATTTACATGAGCGTGGTGGCAGCGAATCGGTTTATCATATGCATGGTAAGCTATTGTCTGCGCGCTGTGCTATTAGCCAGCAAACTTTTGATTGGCGTGAGAGTTTTGATCACACCACTAAATGTCCGTGCTGTAAAAGAGTAACCCTTCGACCGGATATCGTTTGGTTTGGTGAAATGCCCATGTATATGGAAGAGATTTACGATGCGCTTTCACAGGCTGATGTATTTATAGCTATTGGTACATCGGGTAATGTTTATCCCGCTGCTGGCTTTGTTCAGATTGCTAAAGAAAATGGCGCTCACACAATAGAAGCGAATTTAGAGCCAGGTGTATCCAATGCCTTGTTCGACGAATCACTTACAGGTCCTGCCTCGCGCATAGTTCCGCAGTGGGTTGATGAATTGATTTCAAAATATGCGCTGTAGGAGGCGCAAAACATGCAGTATATGAATGAATTTCTTACCATTGCACTGGTACATCTTGTGGCTGTTGCCAGCCCAGGCCCTGACTTTGCAGTGGTGGTTCGAAACAGCGTGGCTTATGGCAGACGTATCGCCATATTTACCAGTATCGGTATTGGGCTCGCAATCTTATTGCATGTTGCTTACTCGCTAGTAGGGCTAAGTGTTGTAATTGCGACTACGCCCTGGCTATTTACCACTTTTAGCTACGCTGCCGCTGCTTATTTGCTTTACCTTGCATTCGGTGCGCTCAGAAGCGGCCCTGTAAAGCAGGAGCAAGACATAAATACCGAAAAGAAGACATCACAAATCTCGGCAAAACGTGCTGTATGGATGGGGTTTCTGACAAACGGGCTTAATCCAAAAGCAACGCTGTTTTTCCTTTCACTTTTTACCGCCATCATCAGCATTGATACGCCATTTAGCGTAAAGCTTGGTTATGGTATCTATTTAGCGTTTGCCACCGGGCTTTGGTTTTGTTTCCTTTCCTACCTTTTAAGTACTAGTAAAGTTGCCGAGCTTATTGGTAAAAAAGGCTATTGGTTGGATAGGGCGATGGGCGTGCTTTTAGTTGGGTTAGCCGCTAAGTTAGTGTTGGGTTAATTTTTGTTTATTACACAAGCAGGCATTTATTTTTGTGAATTGGTATAATCGCGCCGATTTTTCTAAAAATATAAGAGAGTTGTGTGAAAGACGTAAACCCAGACCGCCTGAACAATACGTTGTCTAAACAGTATCAATTCGATACTAAAGGTCTCTTGCGCCGCGCTGCCGGTTTAACAAAAGCTAATTTTTCATCATTGTTTCAAGGTAGCCTTGTTTTATTCTTGACCTTTGTGGTGCTTGGTGTAATTGCCCAACAGTATATTACCATCAATGACGACGGTAGCTATGTATTCGAGCACCAATCCATTATCCAGATTGTGGCGATCTGCATTGTGGCGCCGTTACTTACGGGCTTATACATGATGGGTGTTTTTATAGCGCGAGGCGTAAAAACATCGGTATTTACGGTATTTCAGTTTTTCCCCCTTATATTTCTGGTTGCGTTAACCCAGTTAGTTAGCAGTATTCTTGTGCAGTTAGGCATGATGCTGCTTATCTTACCAGGCGTGTATTTCTACCTAGCGTCGTCTTTTTCTCTAATGTTAGTGGCCGACAGAAAACTAACTCCAATTAGCGCAATTATTCTCTCATGCCGAGTATTCAACGCGTACTGGGCCCAAATTGCCAGTATCTTCGGCGTTTTCTTCTTACTGTTTGTGTCGGTACCGCTGACGTTCGGGTTTTCCCTTATTTGGGTGTTACCTTTTTATTTTAGTATGATGGGATTGCTCTATCAGGAATTGATTGGCGAGCAAGGAGTAAGCACGGACGCATCTGTAGATGATGTGAATGAGTCGAGCTTCGATGCATAAACGTGAAACCTTTAAAATTGTCCTTATAACGCTTGGTGTTCTGGCGGTTATCGTCATTAATGCCATTATTTTTACCAAGGACGAACCTGATATTTTAGATATACCGCAAACGGTGGAGGCGACAAAGCCGGTACCTGATTTCTCTATTTATAGTGACGTAAAAGAGAAGAAAGAGGCGTTTTTTAACTATCTACGCCCCGAGGTAGAGAAGCAAAACGCTTACTTACTTACTTTAAGACATTATGTACAAACCTTGTATAGAAAAGCATTAGCCAACGAATCGCTTTCTGAAGACGATATGGCGAGGCTTGAGTGGCTTGAAGAAGAATATCGGGTAAAGTCTACGCAGCCCTTAAGGACTAAGCTATTGGCCTTATTGCAGAAAATTGATGTTTTACCTGAAGAGTTGGTGCTTGTTCAGGCTGCGAATGAATCTGCTTGGGGGACAAGCCGATTTGCAAGAAAGGGCTACAACTTTTTCGGTCTGTGGTGTTTTTCAAAAGGATGCGGTTTTGTCCCAAATCGTCGAAATACCGGCGCATCACACGAAGTGGCAAAGTTTGATAGTCTGTCGCGAGCGACGTACACCTATATGCGTAACCTCAATAGGCACGATGCCTACGCTGATTTAAGAGAGATCCGCAGTCGACTTCGAGCTAACCAATTACCTATTACTGGTGTTGCATTGGCAGAAGGGCTAATGAACTATTCCGAGCGAGGAGCCGCTTATGTTGAAGAGCTTCAAACAATGATCCTATTTAACGAGGAGTTTTTATCCGAATGATACGCGCTGCATTATTTCTTGCTTCATCTCTGTTTGTCGGTTTTGGTAGTACATTAGTAGCTGCTGAAACGATAGATGTAGAGTACAGCCGTTTCTACAGCCATGTTAAAAAGCTAGATAACGAAGATACCCAAGCGCTTCAGTTTGCGTTTGGTTTTGTCCGAGTAGGTGAAGGGCGTTTATGCGAGGTTAACGGTGCATCTATCGTTACCGATAAGAAAACAATGCCACTAGAAGTTACAGATGAAGGACGTTTTACCGTACCCACTGAAAAAGCACTGAAACTGGCTAATGCACTGTTACGCATCGACTTGAACGAACGTGCGAACGTTTGTGATATGTCGGTGCAGCTTGAAACCAAGCCAGAATACCTTAAACAGTATTACAAGAAAGAAGAACTCACTTTTTTGTATGAACAGTATGAAGCCTTTTTCAATGAAATGGGAAGCTTTTTGTCTTTTATGATGCCATCGGTGAAGGGCTTGATGATTCAGTTCGAAGACAAAAATTTAGATTTCGTTACGCCGCAGGGTGTACAAATTAACAATGGTGTTCTGCAGTTAGAGCAAGAGTGGATAAATGAGGCGAAAGGCTTAACGCTGCCACAAGCGCCGCTGCGTGTAACAGCTATGGCGTCAAGTTAATCTACCTTTTGAACAATTAGGTATCAGGTTAGTAACTGATACCTAATTTGCTCTGCAATTCGCGCTATGGTCTCTTCGCCTTTTGCGCAAAGTTCTTCTGCCCTATGGAACTCCATAATACCTACATCAGTCAGCTGAGGTTCTATTAGTATATCTGGCGGGTCGCCGGCTAAACGAGACCGAGTAACACGAGCTTGAAGTATTTCAAGTGAGCTGCTCATTACACTCATAATTCCTGGCGGGTTGCGCTTATTCACCTTTGCAGGCACTTCAGTAAATTCTTCTTCTACTTTTTCAATAACATCAGAGGCTATGCTTTCTTCGGTATTCAAATCTTCAGAAGCATTGACTTGAAGTTGCTCTTCATTTTCATCTGACGTTTTGTCATCTTTACTGTCTGGCGAAAACCATTGGCGCAATACGTTTTGGCTTTTAGTAAAAAAGTCTTCGGTTTTACGTTGGTTTTCTTCGTGGTCTTGCCTTAACTTTTCCAACCGAAGCGGGCGAAAATCAGCGTTAAGATTAACCGCAATCACAAAATCAGCCCCTAATTGACGACACAAGTTCACCGGTACAGGGTTAACAACAGCGCCATCCACTAGCCATCGATCGCCATGAGCAACGGGGGCAAAGAGCGCTGGAATAGCGCATGACGCTTGAATGGTATCGCCGATAGGACCTGAATTAAATACCACTTCACGTCCGGTATATAGGTCAGTTGCCACAGCCGCAAAAGGTTTAAGCATATCTTCATAGGTAGATTCACAAAACTCGCTAGCAAGTTTGTCGAAAACTTTTTGTCCGCTGGCAATACCGCCACGTCTTAATCCAACACCCATAAGAGCAAGTACCTGCCAGTCGCTAAGTGAACAGGCCCATTCTTTTAAACCTTCTAGCTTACCACTTGCGTAGGCAGCACCAACGTAGGCGCCAATAGAGCAACCAGCAACAACGTCGATTTTAACGCCAAGCTTTTCCAATGCTTCAATTATACCAATGTGTGTCCAGCCCCTTGCGGCACCGGCACCTAACGCCAGTCCAATTTTCATTTACTTTGGTTCCATAATATTTACTACTTCGATAGCATTGTCTTCATCACTGAGATCTGCGCTATTTTCTGTAGCAAAAGAAGGTTCATCAAATCCTATATCACCATCTGCAACGGGGCCATCTTGAGTGACGATAGATTTAAAATCATAAAGATTACTATCTACAAGATGTGAAGGGGCCACGTTTTGAAGCGCACGGAACATTGATTCAATACGACCTGGGAAACGGCGGTTCCAGTCTTGAAGCATTGCTTTTATGTTCTGGCGCTGAAGATTTTCTTGTGAACCACACAGGTTACAAGGAATAATTGGGAACTCAGCGGCTTGAGAATATTTTTCAATGTCTTTTTCGCTGCAGTAGGCCAGTGGACGAATGACAATATGCTCGCCGTTATCGCTAACCAGTTTTGGTGGCATAGATTTCAGCTTACCACCGTGAAACATATTCAGGAAAAACGTTTCTAGCATGTCGTCACGGTGGTGACCTAATGCAATTTTCGTCGCGCCTAGTTCTTTCGCTGTGCGGTATAAAATACCACGGCGCAAACGAGAGCAAAGCGAACAAGTCGTTTTCCCTTCAGGAATCTTGTCTTTAACAATAGAGTAGGTGTCTTCTTCTACAATCTTGTAATCGACGCCTATGCTGTCTAAATACTCGGGCAAGATATGTTCAGGAAAACCAGGTTGCTTCTGGTCAAGATTTACCGCAATAATATCAAAATGAATAGGCGCAATCTTCTTTAAAAACAATAAAATATCAAGCATGGTATAGCTGTCTTTACCTCCCGATAAACACACCATAACCTTGTCGTTGTTTTCAATCATACCGAAATCGCCAATGGCCTTACCCACGTTGCGACGAAGTCGTTTCTGAAGTTTGTTGAAGTTGTACTTTTGCTTACTTTGCGCGGCGTTTAACGTCGGCGCATCAGCACTGCTTGTGCCTAAACTCATAATTAACTAGCTTGGTTTGTGATAAAGGCGCCATTATACATTAAAGCGCCTTTTCGAGACTATGGCTGTGTTGTTAAATTTATCGAGAAGCGTTAAGTATTGATTTAAGCGTGTATGATCAACTTTCAGCATTAACTGCTAAATGCGCAGTTTTTTTTCATGAAAAACGCCCATCGCCGATTCGCCATTTGTCGCCACCAAGTGACTTGGTATTTAAACGAAATTAAGTCGTTAACTACACGGTTATCGGTGATTCAAACCCATCTGGCTTAATCGCAAGTACGTCACAATTTAGTTCATCAATAACGTGCTCGGCAGTATTGCCAATAAGCGCCGCCGAAATACCAACCCGTCCCACGGTGCCTATTACAACTAACTCGGCATCGAGTGTTTTAGCCACTTGCGGGATAACTTTTTCAGGCAAGCCTTCTTTCACCACACATTTATTTTCTGGAATACCATATTTCAGCGCGTGACTACGCATTTCTTTCATATGATGATTTTTTACCGCATCGTGATACGTATCAGGGTCAAACTCTGGCACTTCAATGGCAATGTTAAGTGGAGTTGTAGGGTAGCTATTCACTAAATTAACGTTACCTTTTAGCAAAGAGGCATAATCGTTAGCGATTATCGTAAGCTTGTCGTTTAGTGCAGCATGCTCATCATCTTCACTGCCTACGTTTACTGCAGCTATAATTTCACCGCCTTCTGGCCAGTCGTGTTCTTTAACGAGCAGTACAGGGCGTGGGCACTTGCGCATTAGATGCCAGTCTGTAGGGGTAAAGATTACTGAGGCAAGGTCGTCATGTTTTTTAGTGGCTTTTACCACCAAGTCGATTTGGTTATTAAGGGCGTAATAAATAATCGACTCATAAGCACGGTTGTTCCACTCAACCACAATATCGGTCTCTGAAAAGCCTTGTTCTTTTAGCTGGGCAGATAACCATTTGGCGTGCTCTTTTGTAACGGCATCGCGCATTGATTCACGTTCGTCGGGGCTAAGCATGGTTGTCATATCGTAAGACAAATCATATACCACCATCATAGCGGTAACCGTGGCGCCGGTTTTTGACGCAAGTTCATAGGCACGGCTTAGGGCAGGCTGGTTGTCGCGTTCCGCGTCCACCACGGCAAGAATTCGTTTACACTCAATCATAACGTCTCCTCAACTACAAAGCTTTGTATGGCTGTCGACATCGATATTGTTTCAAAACAGTTTATATAAACCATTTACATTAACTATAAACGACATTTGGAAAAACGTGAGTTGTTTTGGATCAAGGCGTAAATAATTCGTTGATAAAAAAAGGGCCAATTCGAATGTTACGGGAGCTTTAACGCCCAATGGATGGATATCGTGTTACTCAGTGAGGGAATACAGTGAAATTTTAAAGATTAAAACTAAAAAGCGCGCATGTAGCGCGCTAAAGATAACAGAAGAATAAATTAACCGTTACAGACTACGCTAGGGCCATTTAACGCCTCCAACTTGGTATTTAACCGATCAAAATCCAAAATAGAGATCAATTTACCGTCTACTTTGATAATGTTTTCTTTCTGAAAACGGCTTAATAGGCGACTAATGGTTTCTATCGTTAAGCCTAAGTAGTTGCCGATTTCGTTTCGGGTCATAGTTAGGTGAAATTCTCTGTGCGAGAAGCCACGCTCTTCAAAGCGCTGAGATAAGTGTGAGATGAAATACAATAAACGCTCTTCCGCCGTACGCTTGTTTAAAAGCATGATCATGTCGTGATCTTGTTTAATTTCTGCGCTCATAAAGCTCATGATCTGATGGCGAAGCTTGGGAAATTGCACAGACATCTCATCTAGTGTGTCATAAGGCAACTCACACACCATGGCGGTTTCTAGCGCAGAAGTGTAGCTTTGATGTTTATTCTCCCGCAGGGCATCGAAACCAATAATATCACCAGGGAAGTGGAAGCCGGTGATTTGCTCTTCACCTTCTTGGTTGGTTACAAATGATTTGAAAGAGCCAGTTCTAACGGCGAAAAGCGAACGAAATTTATCGCCAGTTTGAATGAGCGTATCACCTTTGTGAAGCGGCTTTTTGCGCTCAATTATATCGTCAAGAGACTCGATTTCTGTTTTGTTCAGCGCCACCGGTAAACACAAGTGACTGAAGCTACAGTTTTGACAGTGAATAGAAAATTGGCTTCCTTTGCTCATAATACATGCTCTTTTGAAGATTACCCAATAATGATACACCCATTTTTAAACGATTGCGCCATGAATAAGATAAGCCGCATAAATGGCCATTATTACGGCAATTATTTGTCTAACGTTATTGTTTTGAAAACTGCTAACAATATACTGACTGCCTGCACTTGCTGCGAGTAGCGTTGGCAAAGTACCTAAACCGAAGAAAAACATGATGGCAGCGCCCTGCAATGCATTCCCCGCCGCTAAAGACCAAGTAAGTGTTGAATACACTAATCCACAAGGCAACCAGCCCCAAATAAACCCATAAGGAATAGCACTAAAAGGGGTTTTGAAAGGTAAAAAACGCTTAGATAACGGCTGCAGTTTAGAAAATAAACCTTTGCCTGCGTTTTCTAACACCGTTAACCCTGTCCACCATTTGCCTAAATAACAGGCCAACAACAGCAACATAATACCGCTGAGTAAAGACAGGGCATAATTGGCCAGAGGAATATAGTCTGCTGCAATTTTGCCAAGTGCGCCGGTCAGTGCGCCAGCAATGGTGTAGCTAGCTATGCGCCCCATGTTATAGGCTAGGGCGTAAGGCACTGCTGAAGCACCTTTTGGTGACACCATTCTTAGCGCTGCCACTATACCGCCGCACATGCCCACGCAGTGAACACCGCCCGCTAAGCCGATAAGAAAAGCTGAGAAGTAATTAATCCCCTCCATGCTGCCCTTGGTTTTTCTCTACTTTAGTATTCTGAAGTTGCTTGCGTTGTTCAGCGAGCTTTTTTTCTTCGGGCGGAAGATCATCGTCAAACAGTATGCTGTAACCTTGACGGTCTAAATCTTCAAACTGATTAGTTTTAACCGCCCAAAAGAATATTACGATAGCGACGGCTACTATAATGATGGCGATTGGAATTAAAACGTAAATAATGCTCATACTATTTGCCCAGAAGTCGCGTAGAGTTTGTCACTACTATGATACTGCTTAATGACATGCCAACAACCGCCATCCACGGCGAAAGTAGGCCAGATACGGCGAAAGGTAAGATCAAAACGTTGTAACCTACCGACCAACCAATATTTTGTCTTATTTTTTGCTTCACTTGATGCGCAGTTCGAATGAGTTCTGGCACAGAAAGCAGCTGATCGCCAAGCAAAATCACGTCGGCTGCAGTTTTCGCAACATCTGTAGCATTACCTACCGCTATCGCTACATCAGCACTTGCAAGAACAGGGGCGTCATTAATACCATCGCCCATCATCATAACCTTTGAGCCAGATTGCTGCATAGCTTGAACCGCTTCATATTTATGCTCTGGGGTAAGGCCCCCTTTAGCGGTAGAAATTGGTAAAGGTTTGGTGAGGGAATCAACGTTTTGCTGTGTATCGCCGCTTAGTACAGCGAGGGTATGACTTTTTGCCAATATATCGAGGGTTTCTTGGGTATCGTCACGCAGTGAGTCACGAACTTCAAAAGCCGCCATAATACGGCCTTTGACAGTAAGAAATACGTTAGCCGAGGGATAGCGCTCGATAAACGATTGCTGTGATTCGTGAACACTGAACGCTGCTGAGCCCATGGAGAAAAGCGTGTCATTAATTTCACCGCTAATTCCGCCACCTGGCGTGACCGTGAAATTTGTCACTTTGTGTACGGTGTTGCCGCTTGACGTTTTATCACCGCTAAAGTCCTTATTACCGCTAAAGGCTTTTTTGTCGCTAAAGGCTTTAGCAATAGGGTGTTCAGAGCGAGATTCTAGGGCGCGGGCGATTGATAGCGCGCTTTGGCTGTCTACGCCGTCAGCATACCAGGCGTTTGATATAGTGAACTTACCTTGTGTCAGCGTACCGGTTTTGTCGAGTGCGATAGTGTCAATGCCAGTGATTTGCTCAAGAGCATCGGCACGCTTTAGCAAAATACCTTGTCTGTTTAATTTCGCCATAGCGCAAGTGAGCGCTGATGGCGTGGCTAACCCTAGGGCGCAAGGACAGGTTGCTACCAACACGGAAATGGTGATCCAAAACGCATCATCACTGCCGTTATAAGCCCAAAAGGTGTAAGTTAACGCTGAAATCAATAATACAGCGGTCACAAAGTATCTAGAGAAATTATCGGCTATCTGTGCAGCCTTGGGCTTGCTCGCCATCGCACTTGCTTGAAGCCTTACAATTTGATTTACCAGCGCATTTTTAAGTGTTTGCGTAACCGTAATGGTAAGGCTACCGTCCTGACATACGGTACCGCCATATACAGTGCTGTTATCTGACTTTCGTACTGGGTTAAATTCACCCGTTAGCATAGATTCGTCAACCGCAGCGTTACCCTCTGTAACCAGCCCATCAATGGGGATGGTTTCACCAGGCTTAACCAGCACTACATCGTGTACCTTTAGCTGCTTTGCTAGACATTCAGTAACGCTGCCATCTGGCATTAATTTAGTCGCTGACACAGGAACATACTGCATCATATTGGCAGAGATCTGTGCGGCGCGATGACGACTGCGATGTTCTAAGAATCGGCTGAGTAACAGCAGAAAAATAAACATACAAATGGATTCGAAATACACTTCGCCTTGCTCTAATACGGTAGAACGAATACCGGCAATATAGGTACCGAATATGGCAAGCGTAACAGGTACATCCATATTAACTGTTTTAGCGCTTAGCGCTTTAGCGGCTCCGACATAGAAGGTGCTACCAGAATACAGTACAACCGGGGTAGTGAGTGTAAGGGCGACCCAATAAAAATATTGGCGGGTCTCTAACTCAATGGCGCCAAACCAATCAAAATACAGCCCCGTCATCAGCATCATAACCTGCATGGTCATAATACCTGCTAGCCCTAACTTCTTGAGGAAAGTTTTTTGCTCGCGTTTATAACTGGCTTCGTGCTCATCAGGATGAAATGGCGACCCAACATAACCAATACGTTTTAGCGTAGAAAGAATTTGGCTAAGTTTAATTTGAAACGGTGACCAAGTAACTAAAGCCCGACGCTCTTGAACATTTACAGCTACTTGCTTGATGCCTTCAACTTTCGATAATTGCTTTTCAATAAGCCAGCCACAGGCAGCGCATGTAATACCCTCAAGGGTTAGCTGAATTTGCTTATCTTGCCCTTCTTCAAACACGAACTCTTCCTGAAGGGAAGGGTCGTCGTACACCTTGAGTTTATCTAAGGTTTCCAAAATCCCATCGTCAGACTTTTGCGCAGGTTCTGTTCTAAACTGGTAATAGTCTTCTAAACCATTATTAACAATAGCTTCTGCAACGGCTAAGCAGCCAGGGCAACACATGTCGCGTTGTTGCCCCAATATGACAGTAGTGAACTTCCCATCGTCTGCGGCTGCCACAGGAAGCCCACAATGGTAACAATCGTGATTGGCCATTATGGATTGAACTTCATTTTTCCAGAATGGGGTAGATAGACGGTGTTTTGAATTTTCCAGCTATCATCAATAGGAGTGAGCGATAAGCGCCATTTACCGTCTAGGTTTTCTTCAATAAAACCGCGATAAATACCGTTGGCATCTCGACTTAGTAAAACGCTGACATCACGCTCTTCAAGCGTTACGTGATAAAAGCTCAATTTAACAGCATTACCTTCTTGAGGAATGCCCGAGTGAAATTGCAGCGCTATGCTGCCATCTTCAATGGTTAAATCGGTAGTAATATTTAAACGGCGGGCGATTGCCTCTTTGTCTAGACGTGCATTAATTGCTTTACCTTCTTTGTAGTAATCGTCTACCACAAGGCTATCTTCGGTAGAAATAGCAAGGTTTAACAACACGCCACCCATGATCAGGGTAATAATAGGAACCGCAATTAAAAACCAGGGCCAGAATTCTTTATACCAGGGTCTATTCATCGAAATCTTTTCTCGTATTTACTTCACTAGCAAGGTCGCTAACAACATATCTATTATTACTCGTGAACAAATATATTCGAACTGCATAATAACAATAAATATAGTGTAGGTAATTTGCATCGACAGCGCTGTAAATTTGTACGTAATGACACTGTCTATATTGCTGTATTTTCTCATAAAAAAAGCCCCGTAGTAACGAGGCTTTTTAAGATATTTAATGATTTAAATCATTAATCATTTGAAAGGCTGTATACATACGCTGCAACAACGTGAATTTTGTCATCACCCAAGGTTTTCTTGAATGAAGGCATTACACCGTTACGACCGTAAGTAAGCGTTTCTGTTACTGCTCTGTGGCTGCCGCCGTAAAGCCAGATGTTGTCGGTAAGGTTTGGTGCACCAAGTGCTTGGTTACCTTTACCGTCCATACCGTGACAAGCCGCACACGCTGCGAAACGTGCTTTACCTGCTTCTGCAAGCTGAGGGTCAACATCGCGACCGCTTAGGCTAAGTACGTAATTAACGACTTCCTCGATACCGTCTTCACCCATAGCGTCAAGCCATGCTGGCATTGCTGCTTTACGACCAAGCGTAAGAGTTTCAACGATTTTCGCACCTGAACCACCGTACAACCAGTCGTTGTCCGTTAGGTTAGGGAAGCCGCCATTTTGACCACGTGCATCAGAACCGTGACACTGAGAACAATTTTGTAGGAATAAACGCTGACCTACTTTATTTGCTTCTGGGTCTTTAGCCAGTTCTTCAACAGGAACTTTTGCATACGCTTCAAAGATCGGATCGAACTTCTCGGCAGCGAAATCTAGTTCACGGTCATATTCTACTAGGTAGCCTTGCTCTTTAGCGTCAATACGCGCCTGAGCTGACTCTTCTAGCGATTGAATATTTTGGTTAGAGCTCTTCCAGCCCAAAATACCTTCATACGCACCTAGGCCAGGATAAAGCGCTAGGTATAAAAAGCCCCAAACGATGGTCATGTAGAACATAATTGTCCACCAGCGAGGAAGTTGGTTATTCAACTCCTCAATACCATCAAATTCGTGGCCCATTGACTCACCTTCAGCTACGCCAGTCTTGTTAGAAAGGCACCAGCGAAGAAGGAAGTAGCAACCAATGATTAACCCTAGGGTTATCACTGAAATCCAAATTGTCCAAAACATACTCATGAGTTCGAGACTCCTGCTAATCTTCTTTTGATTTTTCTTTTTCTTCGTCTGCAAACACTAGGTTTGCAGCTTCATCGAATTTTTTCTTGTTGCGGCTGCTAAACGCCCACCACACAACACCGATGAAGCTTACAAAGACGATGACAGTAAAAATGCTGCCTACAATTCCCTGGTCCATATTATTTCAAATGTGTGCCAAGAGATTGTAGATAAGCAATAAGGGCCTGCATTTCCGTTTTGCCCTGTACTGCCGCTTTCGCACCCGCAATATCTTCGTCGGTATACGGAACGCCAAATCCACGGAATACTTCCATTTTTTCAGCTGTTAACTCGCCATTAAGCGTGTTTTCCGCAAGCCAAGGGAAACCTGGCATATTCGACTCTGGTACCACGTTACGAGGATTAAGCAGGTGAACTCGGTGCCATTCGTCGCTGTAACGACCACCAACTCGTGCTAGGTCAGGACCAGTACGCTTAGAGCCCCAAAGGAAAGGGTGCTCCCATACTGATTCGCCAGCAACGCTATAGTGACCATAACGCTCTGTTTCAGCGCGGAATGGACGGATCATCTGGCTGTGACAACCTACACAACCTTCACGGATGTAGATATCACGGCCTTCAAGCTCAAGCGCGGTATACGGACGTAGACCTGTTACAGGTTCCATGGTTTGCTGTTGAAACATCAACGGCGTAATTTGAACCATGGCACCGAAGCTGATAGCGATAAGGATTAATACCGTTAACAGACCGACGTTTTTTTCAATTAACTCATGTGCGTTTTTCATTATTCGTCTCCTTTACTACGCTGGCTGAGTCGCTGGATCTGCAGCGATACTGCCTTTAGGTGCACGAACGGTTTTCCATGTGTTGTATGCCATAACAAGCATACCTGCTACCACGAAACAACCACCAATGAAACGAACCACATAGAAAGGTTTAGACGCTTCTAATGACTCAACAAAGCTATAGGTTAACGTACCGTCAGCATTTACTGCACGCCACATTAGACCCTGTAATACACCAGACATCCACATTGCTACGATGTATAGAACAACACCGATAGTTGCGAACCAGAAGTGTACGTTAACTAGCTTAGTGCTATACATAGCGCGCTGACCGAATAGCACTGGAATTAAGTGGTAAATTGAACCAATTGAAACCATTGCAACCCAACCTAGAGCACCAGAATGTACGTGACCAATTGTCCAGTCAGTGTAGTGAGAAAGTGCGTTAACGGTCTTGATTGCCATCATTGGGCCTTCGAAGGTAGACATACCGTAGAAAGACAATGAAACAATAAGGAAACGCAATACTGGGTCGGTGCGAAGTTTATGCCACGCGCCAGATAGCGTCATAATACCGTTAATCATACCACCCCAAGATGGAACGAATAGGATAATAGACATCACCATACCTAGTGACTGAGTCCAGTCTGGTAGGGCAGTGTAGTGAAGGTGGTGAGGACCAGCCCAGATATACAGAGAGATAAGTGCCCAGAAGTGAACAATTGAAAGTCTGTATGAATAAACCGGGCGACCAGCTTGCTTAGGTACGAAGTAGTACATCATACCAAGGAAGCCCGCAGTTAGGAAAAAGCCTACCGCGTTATGGCCGTACCACCACTGCATCATAGCGTCGACTGCGCCTGCATACAATGAATACGATTTAGTGAAAGATACCGGAATAGCCATGCTGTTACCAATATGAAGAATTGCAACAGTTAACATGAACGCGCCTAAGAACCAGTTTGCAACATAAATGTGCGAAACTTTACGGATTACTAGGGTTCCGAAGAAGTTAATGATATAAGCGACCCAAACCAGTGCCAAAAGGATATCAATTGGCCATTCTAGTTCAGCGTATTCTTTTGAGCTTGTTAAACCCATAGGCAGGGTGATAACAGCTAAAACGATAACGGCTTGCCAACCCCAAAAGGTAAATGCGGCAAGTTTGTCACTGAACAGTCTTACCTGGCAGGTACGCTGAACGATGTAGTACGACGTTGCAAATAGCGCACAGCCGCCGAAGGCAAAAATAACGGCATTAGTGTGCAACGGACGCAAACGTGAGAATGTTAGCCATGGTGTGTCAAAGTTAAGCATAGGTGCAAATAATTGCGCGGCAATAAATACCCCTAGGCCCATACCAATGATACCCCAGACTATGGTCATGATGGTAAATTGCCTAACTACTTTATAATTGTAGTCAGGTTGTGCTTGGCTTATTTCACTCATTTTAATGAATCTTCCACTTCAAATGAACTATGGTCTCCAACTGCCGGAATAGTACGGTCGAGACGTGTATCAGCTAAGGAATAACGCTTCACACCGAGCTCGGAAAGAGTAATAATTATTGTCTCCAAGCCAGTTGGTACGCGGATGATAAGGTTTTTAATTACAAAAAGATACCATAAACTACGTAAGCTTGATCTCCATCAATGAAGAAATACACAAAATTTAAGAAATGCTAAATAACGATAACAATAAACGATCAAAAATTTTACATTCACAGCTTCCGTTAGTGGCTATTATTGTTGTAGCTGTGTGTGTATACCTTGCACATAAATTCCAGTCATCGGCGCTAAAAGACACGAGCGTTGTTAATGGAATAGGAAATAGCTGCAACTTTGTCAATGAAACTTGCGAATTCTTAATTGATGAAAAGCTTGCGATAGCATCCTTTTCAACCATGCCAGAACCCGAAGAATCGGTTACAGTTAAACTGATAATTCCCGAAGGGAAGAATATTGAGAGCGCGTGGATTGAAGGCGTAAATATGTATATGGGCAAAATTCCCGTGCTGTTAGATACTGACGGTGAAGGAAAGTGGTCAGGCTGGTTTATGTTGGGTAGTTGTAGTGAACCCGTGATGAAGTGGCAGTTGCGACTGAATGTAGAAGGTATGGATAGCCCTAGCTATCTGTATTTTGTCACCCAACAGTAATTAAAAAATTGTCACTTATATAAACCGAAAGTCTGCAACCAAAGCTGTGAAGCTAATAGCGTGTTACAAGACATATGTAAAAAAGGCCGCCTAATTCGAAGATTAGGCGGCCTATTTATTAAATAGTAACTGAACGCCGAAGCGTTAGGCATATACCTTACATCTGCGACTGCAAATAGTTTTGAAGTCCTAGGCGTTTAATAAGACCTAGCTGCTGTTCTAACCAGTGTGCGTGATCCATCTCTGTATCGTCTAACAGCACAATAAGCATATCACGGGTCACATAGTCCTTTTCAGTTTCACAAAGCGCGATAACTTCACGCAATTTTGCGTCAACTTCATATTCCACACGCAAATCGCTCTCGAGCATTTCAGGTACGTCTTTACCTACTTTAAAGCCAGTACGCTTTGTCATGTCAGGCGTACCCTCTAGAAACAGCATGCGTTCAATTAGCTTAGTGGCGTGACCGCGTTCATCGTCAAATTCATGATCGATACGTTCATATAGCTTGTTCAACCCCCAATCAAGATACATCTGAGAGTGAATGAAATACTGATCCATGGCCGCTAACTCATAAGAGAGTAGTTCGTTTAAGCCATTGATTATTGCTTGGTTACCCTTCATTAGTCATCTCCCATTACTTGCGCTTGTAGGTAGTTTTCTATACCCATCGCATCAATTTGGTATTCTTGCGTTTCAATCCAATCCAGGTGCTCTTCTTCATATTCAAGAAGATCTTCAAGGAGGTCACGAGAAACATAATCTTGTTTCTCTTCGCATAGCGCGATAGCTTCACGAAGTAGTGGAAGCTGTTCTTTTTGAAAACGCGCATCACATGACAGCATTTCAACGGTATCTTCACCGATATATAGCTTGCCTAATGCTTGGAGGTTAGGAAGGCCTTCAAGAAATAAAATGCGCTCGATGAGATCGTCCGCTTGTTTCATGTCTTTGATAGACTTCTTATAATTCTTTTCGTTAAGTTCAGAAAAACCCCAGTTTTTGAACATACGAGCGTGCAGAAAGTATTGATTTATCGAAGTAAGTTCACTTGTCAGTACTTCGTTCAATTTCGCAACAACTTGTTTATCACCTTGCATTGTGTAAACCCTATTAACGTATTTGCGTGAAGTTTAGTCTAGATGAGTGAGTTTGTCAAAAAAGTCTTTTTAAAACAGTTGTTTACAAACGATAACGTTTCTCAATTTATCCATTGTTCGCATTTAGAACAGCATTACCGTTGCGCGTGGGCGTAAGCAAGACTTTCTTCCGCGAAACCAAGCCCTGCTTCAGTAAAGAAGTTAAACACTTTATCAACGCCGTTCTCTAAAAGATGAGAAACTTCATCTTCATAGCGGGCTATAGCGGCAACTTTGCCAGTGTAACCTGCGTTTTTGAGTTGTCGCGTAATGTTGATTGAATCTTGAATAGAAGGTAAAGCAAGAAGGACAAGCTCTACTTGCTTGATATCTAGATTATCCCATAAATCTACGTCTTCACCGTCGCCGCAAATTACATTAAAGCCTTCATCTGCCATTTCTTTTACTTTTACGCGATCGGCATCCATTCCCCACACGTTAACACCGGTTAATTTGGATAGTGCATTAAAAGCACCGCGTCCAACACGTCCCATGCCTAACACTAAGAATTCTGCATTATGAAGTGTCGGATAAATATCTTCTTTTAAACGTTCTTCTTTCTCGAAACGTTTAATGGTGTGCTTATGCTTGTGATATCGAGAATGTGAATTACGATAAAGCACGCTGGTAATCACAAATGAGATGGAAACGGCCAAAGCAATAACCACTAGCCAGGTGTTTTCTAACAGCCCTAGGGAAACTGCCAGTGCACCGACAATAAGCCCAAACTCGCTATAATTTGAAAGCACTAAACTGCTTAAATACGCAGTTCGCCCCCGAAGGCGCAGGGAAGTAAATAAGCCAAAAAACAGTGCAGCTTTTAACGGTATAAACAGACAGAACACGAGCGAAAGTACAATCATACTAAGGTCTGGAAGGGCGGTAAGACCGATAGTAAGGAAGAAACCAATTAGGAAAAGATCTTTAAAGCTAAGTAGTGACTTAGCAAGTTCAGACGCTTTCTCGTGTTGCGCCAGCATAATACCAAAGATAAGTGCGCCTAAATCGCCTTTGATATTCACCAGTTCAAATAAGTGATAGCCACCGAGCGCGAGAATAAAACCGGTAAGCGGGAGCAATTCACCGTGCCCGGATTTATTAATCATTTTATTGATAATAGGCATTGCAGGGAACAACGCAAGTAGCGCCAGTGCCCAAACCGAAGGAAGCTTTCCTGTAGCTGCTACAAGAAAGGTGACAGCGAAAACGTCCTGCATAACTAAAATGCCTATGGCTAGACGGCCGTGGCGGGTTTTACTTTCGCCACTTTCTTCTAAGACTTTAACAACACAGACCGTACTGCTAAAGCTAAGTGCAAATGCGATAAGCGCTGCGCTTTTCCAAGTAAGACCGTCAACGAAATTGGCGGCAACTGCGCCAATGACATAAACGCAACAAGTTATTACACCTACCCATATTAGCGTATGGGAAATGCTACCTGCCCAAACTTCACGACGGCTCAAGTCACGGATATTAAGTTTCAAGCCGATAGTAAATAGCATAATAGTAATACCCAAATTGGCTATTTGGGTTAAATCTTCAGTGAGTGTATAACCTGCAAAGTTTAATAGAAAACCTGCTACCAAATAGCCGACAAGAGGAGGAATGCCAATTAGTTTTACCGATAAGCCACATATAAATGCGAAAAGAAGAAATGCATACTCCATGAATTACCTTTCGAAATGTTGAACGTAAAATCCGTTACCCTTAACAGGTCACATTATCTATAACCCACTATTTACAGATAGTAGGTAAACTCACTAAATTGATGCTTGTAGACTAGCATGTAATGACTTGTTTTCGCAGCTAAAAAACGATCGTATAGTAATAAAAAGGTAACGCGTAACCTATCTTATTTTAGAACTGGTTGTATAAATAAAAACTTTAAATCAATCATTTAGCTTTAAATTGAATCTAGTTTTTGGTTTGAGGTGTATTGAAAAGGGTTATAGGCATATTATCTAGCTTGAATATGGCCGAATTAAAGAAGGACTCTTAATGCGTTTAACTATTTTAACCATACTCACCTTACTGGTCGCCTTTAATGTGATTATTGGCTTGTTATGGGCGCCGGTGTGGTGGTTTTTACTTCTATCTGTCACCTTATTAATTTTTGGTCTTTACGACGCCTTCCAAACACAACATGCCATTTTGAAAAACTTCCCACTCATAGGCAGAGTACGGTGGACAGTAGAAGGTTTAAGACCTTACATCCAGCAATACATCATAGAGACAGATACTGGCGGTACGCCTATTTCCCGCATGTTTCGCTCTATTGTCTATCAACGAGCAAAAAATAGTAGAGAAACGGTACCTTTCGGCACTCAACTAGATACTTATAAAGATGGTTATGAATGGATTGGTCACTCTCTATCTGCTAGAGAAGTAGAGGATATGGATGAAGACCCTCGCGTTTTGGTAGGAGGCCCCCATTGTAAGAAACCATATCGCGCTAGTGTGCTCAATATCAGCGCCATGAGCTTTGGTAGTTTATCGAAAAATGCTATTTTGGCGCTCAATAAAGGTGCTGCGAAAGGTAAGTTCTACCATAACACGGGCGAGGGCGGGTTGACCCCGTATCATCTTGAAAACGGGGGCGATATTGTTTGGCAAATCGGTACGGGCTACTTTGGCTGCCGAACTAAGGACGGCGGTTTCGAACCTGATTTATTCAAAGAAAAAGCCAATCTTGAAAACGTAAAAATGATAGAAATAAAGCTGAGCCAAGGCGCTAAGCCTGGGCATGGCGGTATTCTTCCTGCATATAAAAATACCCCAGAAATAGCCGAGATCAGAGGCGTTGAACCTGGTACTCAAGTCGATTCTCCACCTAGACACAAAGCTTTCTCGACGCCGTTAGAAATGGTTGATTTTATTAGCCAGCTTAGAGAGTTAAGTGGGTACAAACCGGTGGGAATTAAACTCGCCCTTGGCAGGAAAAGCGAGTTCATCGCTATGTGCAAGGCCATGGTAGAAAAAGGTGTTACACCGGACTTTATTACGGTTGATGGCGGCGAAGGCGGAACGGGAGCTGCACCCCTTGAATATACCAATTCTATTGGCTTTCCACTTCGTGAAGCACTCGCTTTTGTAGACGATTGTCTTACAGGTTTTGGTCTACGTGACAAAATAAAAATAATTGCTTCAGGCAAGATCATTACCGCCTTTCAGTTAGCCAAAAATTTGAGCTTGGGAGCAGACATCTGTAACAGCGCCAGGGGGATGATGCTGGCACTGGGTTGTGTACAATCGTTATCCTGCAATACAAATAAATGCCCCACCGGTGTGGCTACTCAGGACCCTAAGTTAGCAAAAGGTTTAAACGTTGAAGATAAGTATGAACGCGTGTACCGTTTTCATAAAAAGACTATTCATGCGTTGATGGATATCTTATCGTCAACCGGCCATATTAAAACCAGTGAACTAAATCGTACCCATATTTTTAGACGGGTTGATCAATGCAATGTTGCCCGTTATGACGAAATTTTCCCGCTGGTTAAAACCGGAAGCTTTCTCACTGACGATGTACCCGATAGGTTTAAACTTCATTTAAAAGAAGCAAACGCTCAAAGCTTTATGCCGTGTAGTCTGTTAGCTGAAATAGAAAAAGAGACGAAGGACGTGTCTTAGTGTTTACTTGTGTGTAAGGACATGACCGGTTTGCAGGATAGAAGTCCTGTGCTCGGAATTTTTTGCTAAGCTAGTAACCTTGTTGGTGAATCAATAAGACAGCGCTACGTGAACCGGGCAACATAAAACACGCAACAAAAAATTCCACTAAGCCAGGTTTACAACTCAATAGCAATTTGTAAGCCTGGCTTAGTGGTTGTTACCAACTAGTTATGGTACTGCTACTCGTTGGACTTTTCGGGAATACGCAATTGGTATAAGCGGTAGTCACTTGTTCTGTAAGGCGTTACTTTATATTTAGGCTGAAGGTATGCAACCAAATCGATAAGTTCAGATACCGTCAGCTCGTCATTTACAACCCGCATTAATGAAACCCCATCTTCACTGGTAAAGCTGGCAGGTTGACGAGGTGTAAGCTTGTGTGAAGGGTTGATGATGCTGGTAACTAACTCTGCATATGTCTTAATTCGACCGCTACTTCCACCTAGTGGAATGGGCTTTGCCACTAAATATTGCGCGTCTTCTGGTTCTTTTTCCCCAGCTATTCTATGGCAGTCTTGGCACTGATACTTTTTAAATACCTGATAACCTTGTTTCATGTCACCTTCAGGTAGGCTAAAGCCGCGAGGCGACTTTGGCCCTTGGTCGCAAGCAAAAAGTAAAAGCGTTGCTAAAACTGTTATTGTTGTTTTCATATCGTTCCCCTCACACGTTTAACGTTTCAAAAAAGCTATGTGCATTGAGATAAGTATGAACGAATTTGCCATCTAAACATTGACCTAGCGCAAAGAATATAAATTTGTAAGTCCCTATTATATGAAGCACTAAACGATAGATGCCGCGATGATCTTCATAATACAAGGCTGAGGAGAGTGAAAGTGCAAAGCTATGAAACCATACTAGTACCCATTGATATATATTCTGATTACGAACTTGTAGTGGAAAAAGCGATTGCTATAGCCGGTAACAGTCATAAAATTCATTTGTTATATGTGGCTTATCCACAAACTAATGTAGAACCTTATGGTTTGTTTTTGGAACGAGATTTTTCCGAAGAAGTAAGAGAGCAAGCACAAAGGCAATTAAAGGATGTCGCTGCTAAACACGATATTCCTTACAGCCACATAAACGTTGAAATAGGCTCGCCAGCAGATGAAATTCATCACATGGCTGAGAAAATTAATGCAGACCTTATTGTTGTAGGAACCCATGGCCAAAGCGGACTAAGGTTGCTGCTAGGCTCCACAGCTAATGCGGTTTTACATGGCGTGAAAACCGACGTACTAGCCGTAAAAGTGTAAATTAATAATAAGGTTGGTTACCTTTGAAACCCTTTAATAATCAAAATACATGGCGTCATTTAGATGTAATGAAATTCGTTTAGCGTTCTAGCATGCAGTAAGTCATTTTGTAATTAATTAATATGATAACAAAGCGTACTGGAATCTTACGTGTAGTTTATGCCACTTATTTTTCTATGAAAGGGCTTCGCGCAGCTTTTTTGAGTGAAGCAGCCTTTAGGCAAGAGGTTTTAGTACTTGTAATCCTTATCCCCATAGCATTTTGTGTAGATGTAACCAGTATTGAGAGGATTTTGCTGGTCATGTCTTTACTCATTGTTTTGATCACAGAGCTACTCAACACGGCTATTGAAAAACTATGTGATCATGTGAGCACTGACATTCATTTATTAATAGGACGTGCCAAAGATATTGGCTCGGCAGCCGTATTCATCAGTCTTATATTGGCAGTGTTCACTTGGCTAAGTATTCTTTTCTAGCACGTATTCTTGTCGATTGGCAAAGAAAAAAGCCCTTCTAAAGGGCTTTAATTTTTTGGTCACAACACTCCAAAACTAAGGTGCGAATGGTGCTATCTAAATTCTTAATATGGGAATAGTGCAGTGAAGTTTCGCCGCCTTTGTTGATATCTTTGATTGTAAATACCACATCATCATCGCGAGAAGTAACACAAATACGTACATAATCGTCTGACTGTGCGAGGGGCACATGAAGGTATAACGGCTCGTTGTTAGATTTTAAATAATCAATTGCAGCCTCTTGCGATTTAAAGGGGTCTTGTTTCTCCGGCTGGACTTTCCATGAGGAAGAAGGGACAACCAACTCCGCGAGTAATTTTCCATGCTTAGTATCAATACCACTACTCATATATAACTCCTTTATTTAGTTCGTTTTACTACTTTTTGCGAGTATTTATTTGTTCAAGTAGTACTACAAACTTTAAAAACAATTTGACCGTACATTATTAATACGCACGGTATGGAAATTCAGATTGGTATAATGATAAAGAGAGTAGGTGAGTGAGAGTGCAAAAGCTCTATAAGGTTACACGTAACCCTAGGTGAATGTATCGCTTTGTTTTACAATGGTTTATCTTTTTCTTTTAGCTGACAGCTTTGCCATTCCACCACGTTTTACGTTGGCTTGTTTTGTATAATGGCCGGGCATTTCAGGTGATTGCCAGCCGCCAGCTAATTGAAGTTCAGGCAAAGAAGCACCATCTTCCGCAAGAGAAACTGCACCACCGACACGACCACTATGTGGTGTAATGTTTTCGCTTATACCTGCACGATGAGCGATGCGTTGCCAAATTCTGTATACGCTCGAGTAGTTTAGTACGTTAGCCTTATGGCTTGGTATGTTTTCGTCAAAAGGTAAAAGTGCAGTTTTATGGTTCGTTAGTCGCCTAAACAATATGCCTTTGTGCAATCCGCGTAAATCAGAAGGAAGTCTTTGTGTTTTAGATTTTGGGTCTATGTTTGCTTCATTGATATATTCTTGCACCATTGAAATAGTACTAGAAGAAACGTAACGATATTGGCCCTGGCCAGTTTGATCACTTTTTGATGAAACAACGAGGAGCGTGTTATTTCGAGCAGATATATCCTCAACACAAACTCGCACTAGCTCATCGGCACGTAGTAAGGCATCAAACATCAAATTAATAATAGCGAGGTCGCGTAGTTCCAATAATGAATCTGGAATAATTGCATTGTTAATCTTTTCGACCATATCGATAGTGAGAGGAACCGCTTGTTTATGTGAAAGCCTAAACTTTCTATTTTCGATTAACGACAGTCGAATAAAGTCTCTTAAATACGCTGACCTAATAATGGGATTAGGCAACTTGGCGACGCCAAGAAATTTACTAAGCGCGGATAGCCGACGCTTGATGGTTCTGTAGGCTAGGGGAGAACGACACAATTCTTCTACATAATGTTTTATACAAGTTTCATTGTGTTCAAAATCGTTTTTGAAACCATCGAAACCGTGCTGCCTGCAGAAAATTGCAAATTCATTATAGTCACTTAGATAAGCACGCTGCGTGTTATAAGGAAGCTTGGTAAAAATATCCTGATAATATTGCTGATAGTAATTTTCAAAACTCTTGTCATTAGACGTTACCTCAAGGGATGTTGTTTCTCGAGTCTCATTAGCATTAGCTGAAAACTGCACGGTAGGATCGGACTCGGTAAAATAACTATCGCCAGTATTAGCAACTACAGTTGAGTTTGAGGGATAACTTGCTTTATCAGTGTTCCTTTTAACTTTCATCGGAGAATTATTAGTAACGCCTTTGGTCATTCTGCGCCCAGATAAGTGCAAATTGTTTGGTTTAGAAGACATTAAATAACCCGATAGCCACGATATGTGTGTATTATGCTAGATTGTAAGAAAGACTGTAAAGTACTGATATTTATAATAATTCACGCATGATAACTGTAATTATCATGCGTGAACATAAGGGCCTATTTCACTGAAACGCATAACTTGCTTAACCCTACCTTTGCCGATCAATGTGTGACACTCTACCACACTACTGTATATACGAACAGTTATAACCGCAATATGTAAAAGCAAGCAACACAAAAACTAAAAAACTCTGTTGCTATAGTGGCTTCAACGGCATTTATAAGCCGATATTGTTCGATTTATCCCCATTTATCAATCGTGCGCTACGTGAAATCTGCAAGGCAACCCCCCTAATTCTGCTTCAGATTTTACGTAGCATCGCCTAAATATTAAGCGCTAAAACGCTTGAATATATAGCTTCTAAATCTGTATTCCCAGTCTATATTTCACCCAGGGAAATTATGCCTGACGAAGTGGTGGTACTGGACGATGGTGGCGACTAGTGAAAACAAAGGTATTTGATTTTTCACTCTTTCGAAAAGGAATAGGCGATAGTTTTTGTAAGTCGTTCTTCTACCTTTGTGCTTAAGTTAAACGAGACAGCTAAACTAAGCGCTTTATATTTTAAGCACTAATTAGATCGAAACTCCACGAAAGTTATTTGCAGTCGCACGCAACAGCAACCACTAAATTAGAATTTTTAATTAAATAACACTAGTTACAATCCTAAATAGATACGCTTTGGTTAGCCCAATTTTATTATTCGCAACGACTTTTATAAGCTCCTTAATTATCGAATAACTATATCGATGAATGCACGGAAAAGTATTCCAGCGACTCAGCAATCTCTAGTTATTTAAAAACCGCAGATACTAATTATCACCGTTAGTATTTCCGTAAAGAGTTTGAATAAGCATAGAGCATATTAATCATCTGGAAAGAGTTCTGTTAAGCGAATAGCTTTAAACAGCGTTAAATAGTGAAGGTGGTGTTTTATAAAAAGAAAGCAAATTTAAAAAGACAGTCTCATAAGACTTATAAAAGAATCGCTCATTTAAAACTAACACCTTTAAAACTAATACCTTTAAAAAATGTGATGATTACTATCGTTAAAATGCCTAGTATTTATTCTGCTTAAATACGTTACAAATAGATTGTTCGTTAAAGGGTAGCTCACAGGGACAGAGTTAAGCTTCGAGCGTCTTTCTTATTTCTATTTTAATATTGTATTTAACATAATATACATTATGCGCAATTAGGTATATGGACGATTAGGGCGATGATGTCGTACTATTCGGACGTTTTGTTGGCTGTGATTACTTACAGACTTTTTTGCGTGGCTGCTGTGTTGACCCAGTGTTAGGTTTTAGGCTTGTTCGTGAATATCGCACTTATCTCGGTGCTTTTAATTAGAACTTACAGAGATGCTTTGATTTGGGACTGATAAATTGAGTCGTAAAATAAAATCGTGCGCTACGTGAAATCTGATGTACTACACCTCGCAAAATATAATTTCATTCACGTAGCGTTACGTTCAAACTTTTAGCGATTTAGCCTAAGAACTACGATTAATTTAACAATTATGATTACATTGAGAGCTAAATTGGTTTCTACTCAAGGTTTGCAAATATAGAAATTCTGAATACATAAAATGAATACGTAATTAGCAAGCTTTAAACCAATTTCCATTTAAGGTTGAGCGTTTTGCTGTGCTTTTCCAAATACCTAGTTTGTTGTTTTAATAAAGGTAATACTCAATAATGAATTCAAAGAAACCCGCACTGGCTTTCAGTTACAAGCTTAAATGCGGGTTTAGCCTCATTCCTTATAAGCTTGCTCAATTCGCTTAATATCTCCACCGTAATTTAATGCTAGTTTCGCGCGTTCATAACTCTGTTTAGCTAATTTACTCGCTGCGTTTTTGAAGTCTTTATCCAGCTCTAAGTCGCTGTTATCGAAACAGGCTTTTATAGTGTTAAGCGATTTTTGAATTCGTATCGCTACTTCAATATTAGCTGCACCATCTCTAGCAATACTTGTATAAGCGTCATCGAATAAATCGTCCACACTTATTTTAGGTAAAGAAACCCGGTCATACTTGATGTTGCTTTTAGTATGGCTCTGTTTATTGTCGTTTTTGCTAACTTGCTGAGAAATATGGTTAGCGCCAGGCTCGCCATTATTATTCTTACCACCATGTTCCTTTTGCACCGGTGTGTGCCACAGTAACATTAGCCTAGTGATACTACTGATGGCATTTATCGCTGTACCGTGGTCATTAACCGATGGTGACAATGCACGAGATGCAATTTCAGCTAGAACAATAAATCCAAATCTGGGGTCAGCTTCAAACGATCGCGCTTCGCCTATGGTAAAAGCGCCGACAATCTCATCTTTTTTGATATCTTTGTTTGCATACGCCAACGGGCGCTCTGGCGTAACAAATTCACCAGGGAGTAAGGTTACATTGATAAAGCAGTCTTCGCTTTTTGCAAGGGATTGAAGCTTTGCGATATCGATTAGCTGGATATACCCTACTTTTTCGGTGAAAATAGCGTAACTCCCCTGCTCTTTTATTTGCTCTTGGGGTACAGCACCCAAACATGGGCTATCTATTCTATTTTTTATCGCCCGTGTAGTAGCGGCTTCCACTTTCAAAAGTGTAGATCCCACACGGCCTAACCGAGCGACGCTATCTACCCATCGAATAAAAGTTAAAATCACTATCGCAAATGCCAGACACGTTAAGCAAAATAAAATGAAAAGTCCGGCTTCATTAAAGAAAGCCTGAGTCATTGCAGTAAGTGCTACGGCGCTATAAATAAATGCACCAATAAAGACGGATAATGCATTTTGCGATACATCGTCAGAGATAATAAGGCTTAATGAACGAGGCGTAGATGATCGACTCGCTGATGCATAGGCATTAACCATAGTACCTGCTGAGAATGTGGCAATAACCATCATGCTCGATGCCATTATTGAAAGCAGTGTTTCTACAGATTCCGGTTTAATTTCAGGGATATGTTCGGCAAGTGAAGTGCCGTCGGCCAATTTGGCGAGGAACACTGCAAAAATAGAAAGAAGGCAAAACCCGAGAGGTTTCACCCAAAGCTTTTCTTTTAGGCTATAAATAAGGAATCTGAGTCTATCTACGGTTATCGGGGCTTCCACGTTGCTCTCTTATTAGTTAACTTTTCACTAATAAGTACGAAAGTTATTAGATTTCTGATTTATCTTACATTCATAAGATGGGAGCTGTACGTAAAACTATGTTTAAACCATATATAAAAACAAAGGTCATTTGCGTGTTTACCATGACATTTATCATTTTAACCCCATTTTACTAAAAAATGCGGCGACTACCGAAAGGTCGTAAACTAAGAAGTAAGTTGCTTCAACTATTAGTGCCCTGTTATCCAAATCGGCGGCTAATGCTCCTTCGAGTAAGAGCATTAGCTGCGGCGGCTGGAATAATTGCCTTGAAACCTATGCGGCTGCGCTTAGGTTTCTGGTGTAGAGGATAATTTCGTGCTCTGAGATTACAATGGCAAATTAAGAAGCGCTAGTATTTCTAGCTTGCCAGTTTATTCCCGTTAGGTTAACCCAAATTGGTTTGGGCTTTCTTTTTGGTTGAAGCACAGCGCTTTGAGCAGTAACGCACGTTTTCCCAGTTTTTCTCCCATTTCTTGCGCCAAGTAAACGGCCTATCACAGACCGGGCACATCTTGGTGGGTAAGTCAGACTTCTTCATTTTTGGTTAGCTTTGATAAAAATATCGTGGCGTCCTGTTTCATGGTTTCTATATTTTCTTCTTTCATCCGCCCATAGGTTTTATAAATCATAGCCATACGGTGATTGTTACTTAACTTTTCTTTGTGCTTATCAATGAAATGCCAATATAGGTAGTTAAAGGGACAAGCTTTTGGTCCTGTTTTCTTCGAAACCTGGTAGCCACAATTTTTGCAGTAGTTACTCATTTTATTGATATAGCTACCGCTAGCGACGTAAGGTTTACTTGCTAAGTTTCCGCCGTCGCTGTACAAGATCATTCCCGCTACATTGGGCAGTTCAACCCATTCATAAGCATCGGCGTAAACAAGCAAATACCACGCTTGCACCTCTTCAGGGCTCAGCTCGGTTAATAAGCTGAAGTTGCCAATAACCATTAGCCGCTGTATGTGGTGTGCATAGGCATTTTGTTGGGTCTCTTTTATACATTGGCGCATACAGTTCATATTGGTTTGCGCATCCCAAAAGAACGAAGGCAACGAGCGAGCGTTATTGAAATAATTGTCGGTTTTCAAATTCGGCATGAAGTGCCAATAAAAACCTCTCACATATTCACGCCAGCCCAGTATCTGTCGAATGAACCCTTCGGCAGAGTTAAGAGGTACTTGGCCAGCATGGTACGCTTGCTCGGCGGCTTGAATGGCTTCTTTGGGGGTTAACAGCCCGCAGTTTAGGTAGAACGCGATATGAGAATGGTAAAGCCAAGGCTTTCCCTCGACCATGGCGTCTTGATACTGACCGAAATTTGGCAGCCTTTCTTCTATGAAGGTATTCAAAACGGTAAGGGCGTCTTCCCGCGTGACCGCGAAGTGAAAGTTATCAATATCGCCAAAATGATCGCTGAATTCGTTTTTTACTAGTTCAATTACATTTGATGTAATGTCGTCAATGTCGAATGTGGTATGCTTAGGCACTTTGTGAGTTTCAGGCATAGATTCACGATTTTGGGCATCGTAATTCCACTTACCACCTATAGGGTTTTTCCCATCCATAAGTACGTTATGCTTGCGGCGCATTTCACGATAGAAAAACTCCATTCGAAGCTGTTTTTTACCTTCCGCCCAGTCAGTAAACTCTTGGGGCGTGGATAGAAATCGATTGTCATCGTAGATAGTAACGGGTATGCCAAGCACGTGTTCCCATTGTTCCATACTCTTTAACAAGCGGTACTCACCAGGCATGGTCACTTTTACTTCATCAAAATCCTTTTCGCTTAATGCGTGTTTAACTTGGGCAAGTAAGTCGCCTTTGTTAGCGCTATCGGTATAGTGAATGTAGTTAACGTTATAGTTTTCATCACGCAAACGTTTAGCAAAATGGCGCATAGCGCTAAATAGAAACGCAATTTTTTTCTTATGATGTTTTACGTAAGTGGCTTCTTCACGAACCTCCGCCATTAAAATGGTGTCTTTGCTTTTTACAGCATCGGTAATAGCCGGTAAGGTTTCGGTAAGCTGGTCGCCTAAAACTAAAATAAGTGCTGCCATACCCTACTCTTTTATTTGTTGGAATGCGTCTAAAGCACGCTGCCGTGATGCTTTTAAATCAACTAGTGGCTTGGGATATTCTTTACCAAGTTCAATCCCTGCATCTTTTAGTATTGCACTAGGTGCTTCCCAAGGCTTGTGTATGTACTTATTAGATAGCTTATTCAATTCTGGACAATACTTGCGAACATAGCTGCCTTTTTTATCGAATTTTTCGCCCTGCAATATAGGGTTAAAAATGCGAAAGTATGGCGAAGCGTCGGCACCAGAACCCGCAACCCATTGCCAACCGGCACTGTTACTGGCAAGGTCTGCATCTAACAGTGTATCCCAAAACCACCGCTCACCTTCATGCCAGGTAAGTAGTAAGTTTTTGACCAGGAATGAACCTACAATCATGCGAACACGGTTGTGCATGTATCCGGTTTGCCATAGTTCTCTCATACCCGCATCGACAATTGGGATGCCGGTTTTTCCCTTTTGCCAAGCCTTAAGCGCTTTAGCATCAGAACGCCAAGGAAACTTATTAAATTTATCGTTGAAGTTTTTATTTGGAAGCGTTGGAAAATGGAATAGCAAGTAATAGCTAAATTCACGCCACCCTAACTCGCTCAAATAGGTTTCAATGCTTTTGTCTTCACTATTGCCAAATTTATCTTTTATCGCATACCACACTTGGTTGGGTGAAACCTCGCCAAAATGCAGGTGGGGTGATAAGCGCGATGTGCCGCGAGCTGAAGGGATGTCTCGTCCGTCTTTATATTTACGCGCAGAACTTTCAATAAAATCTGCAAGATTATCCGCAGCTCCGTCTTCGCCTGGCGACCATTCTTTCGAAATAGTCTCGTCCCAGTTGATAGTAGGCAGTAAGTTTAGCGACGCTAGTTCAATACCCTCATTTTCTACGTCTGCATAAGTTATCCGTGCTGGTGGTGCTTTGGGATATCGCGGCTCTTCTACTTGTAAACAACCTTTCTTGTAATAAGGAGTAAATACGCGATAAGGCGTGCCGTCCTTTTTGAGCACTTTCATTGGCTCCCATAAAAGACTTCCATTGCAGCTGTGCGCTTCGTAATCACTATCAATGAGAAATTGCTTAATCTCTTTGTCGCGGTTTATCTGCCATGGTTCATAGCACCGGTTCCAAAAGATAGCTTTTGCGTCAAAGGATTTCATTAGCGTCGGGATGATATCCTTTGGATTGCCTTTAAAAATTTGTAGGTGGCCATTAAGGCGCTGATTCAGAGAGGCCAAAGAATGATGAAGCCACCATTTACTGGCTCCCCCAGGGACTCTTCCGTCAGGGGTTGTATCATCATAAATATAGATGGGGACTATTTTGCCCATATCACAAGCTGCATTTAATGCCGGATTGTCTTTTACGCGTAGGTCTTGTCTGAACCACATGATACTAACAGGAACGGTCACTTTTTTTCCTCAGGCATTGCGCCAAATTTAAATATTATTCGTACCTAATGTCTTACGTAGAAAAGCGGATTCAAGATCCGTCAAATTATCAAAAATAACGCTTAAAATTAGTATGATAAATCAGCATTCCAACGATAAACCTCAATCTAGTGATAACAGAGGACTATTCTGGTTCAGGCACGACCTACGGCTGCACGATAATGCGGCTATTTCCGCGTTGTGCGAAAAGGTCAACCAAGTTACGTTCGTCTATATATTAGATGATAAGAACTTTACGCCCAACGCGTTTGGGCTTAATCCAATGGGCGAGCACAGACACACCTTCTTACTGCAGACATTAGTAGATTTAAAGCAACAGCTAGCAAAGCTTGGGCACGATTTACTTATTGTAAAAGGTAGCACTGCAGAGTGTTTAGTTGAGCTGTTAAGGTCGGGGCAGTACACCCACGTTGGAGTGAGTCAGTACTGTGGTTATGACGAAACAGCAGCGCTAAACACAGTAAAACGTTTCTTTGACTCACTAACCATTGTCGAGCGCTCGACGTTTGGTTTATTTGATGAGCAAACACTACCGTTTGACATAGAAGAGATGCCCGACGTTTTCAGTCCGTTTCGAAGGAAAGTAGAGAAACATTGTAAACCACTAGCGGTCCACGCTACCCCAGAGCGCTTACCTCCGCCCTTTAAACCAACGCTAGACGAATCTTTTCTATTAACTCTCGCCCACGATTTACCGGAACCGTCTGAATTATCTTTTGTCGGTGGTGAAACTGCGGCGCTCTCGCATTTAAACAGGTATCTATTTGACTGGCATGCTGCGGCATCCTATAAGGAAACACGTAATGCACTAGATACATGGAAAGACAGTACAAAACTGTCTGCCTGGTTAGCGAATGGTTCACTTTCTGCGCGCGAAGTGATGAGGCAAGTACATAACTTTGAAGAGACCGTTGAAAAAAATGATTCCACTTATTGGATTTATTTCGAACTCTTGTGGCGAGAATTTTTTCACTGGCTGCAGTGTAAGTATGGCGCTAAATGGTTTCGCTTTAGTGGCATTCAAGGTAAAACACCTACTACTTCACATTGCCCTGAGACCTTTGCGAAGTGGTGTGAAGGCAATACCGGATACCCTATTGTAGACGCGTGTATGCGACAACTTGCGAAGACAGGCTATATGTCGAACCGCGGTAGGCAGCTTGTTGCAAGCTGCTTTGTACATGAACTTCGGCAGGACTGGCGTTACGGTGCCGCGTGGTTTGAGCATCAGTTAGTTGATCATGATGTGGGAAGTAACTGGGGAAATTGGCTTTACCTTGCCGGCGTGGGAAGCGACCCTCGCGGACATAGGCAATTTAACCTTCAAAAACAGACTGAAATTTACGATCCGGCAGGCGAATTTCGTAATAAATGGCTGTAGTTATTTAACTGTATGGCGTCAGATAACTTAAAAAAAGCTAACTCAAATAACTCAAAAGAGACAGTCACAGTTATATGGTTAAAGCGAGACCTTCGCTTACGTGACCACGAGCCTTTTTATCGCGCGGTTCAGGCAGGAGAAAAGATACTCCCACTTTTTTGTTGGGAGCCCTCGCTTATTGCAGACCCGCATATGGATATTCGCCATTGGCAATTTATGCAGCAAAGTATCGATGACATTAACAGCCAATTGCCCGCTCATGCCCGTGTTTTGACCTTGCACTGTGGAGTAATAGAAGCACTTGAACTTATTGCTCAAAATTACAACATTGGTGCGGTTAGGAGTTACCAGGAAATAGGTCTATCGGTTACGCATAACCGAGATTTCGAGGTTGATAGATATCTGAAAAGTAAAGCTATTTCATTTAGTGAGTATCAGTATGGAGCCGTGATGCGTGGGTTGACCCACCGAGCTAGATGGCAGCAAAATTGGGAGCATCATTTTGCCAGTGCGACCTATGATTTTGATATAGAAACAGCTAAATGGGTTAACTGGCGAGAGTTTTCAGATATTTTAAAAGCGTCGAAATCCATTGATGAGATAGCTGAACTTAAACCGTCACCGCTTAGTTTGCCCATGGCGTGTACGAATTGTATTAATGATAAAGCATTAAAGGCTGAACAGAGTGAAATTGAAGTCACACCCGATATAGTTTCTATGCAACCTGGCGGTGAAAAGCGTGCTTGGCAGGTTTTGAAGGATTTTTTCAGTTCTCGTGGACAGTATTATCACCAACATATTTCAAAACCTGAGTATGCACGACGCGCATGTTCACGATTAAGCCCTTATCTCGCATGGGGCAACATTTCTATCAAGCAGGTGTATCAAAGCGTTCAGTTGGAAAAACAAGCTAAGAAAGCTTTGCCAAGATCACAGCGCAAACAGTGGAGTCGCGCCCTATCCGCTTTAACATCGAGGCTGCACTGGCACTGCCACTTTATTCAAAAATTTGAGAGTGAGGCCAGTATAGAGTGGCGCCCAATGAACCGTGCTTATGAGCACTTCCCTTTCATAGACGGGCCGGAAGCTGAGCGACGTTTCTATTTCTGGACCATTGGACGTACAGGCTACCCTTTGGTAGACGCCTGCATGCGAGCGCTACGACAGACCGGATATATAAACTTTCGGATGCGGGCAATGGTAACGAGTTTTTTATGCCACCATTTAAACGTGCACTGGCTGAAAGCCGCACATTACCTTGCAACACAGTTTTTAGACTTTGAGCCGGGGATCCACTACCCCCAAATACAAATGCAGGCAAGTGTGACTGGTATCCATACCGTAAGGCTGTACAACCCGGTAACACAGTCACAAAAGTTAGACCCTGATGGCGTATTTATTAAGAAGTGGGTGCCAGAGCTAGCTAAACTACCTAATGAAGCCGTTCATGCGCCCTACGACCTACCGCCATTAGAAGCGCAAATGCTTGGTTTTGACGTTAAACAAGATTATGTGTTGCCCATTATCGATATTACAGAGAACAACCGTATAACAGCGAAACGTTTATGGGACTATCGCGAGCGAGATGATGTGGTAAAAGAAGCGCAACGTATTGTCAGGCGCCATACCATGCAAAATAGTCCAAGTAGAACGTGGCTTAAAGCGAAAATTAATAAAACAGCCTAACGGTTGTTCTTTCTAAGCCACTCGTTTAATAGCTTAATTTGACCGCATTTATAAGCCGCATACATTAGCCGCATAGCGTTAGACATGGCTTCGCTGTCGGTCCAACCCGTTTTTTCGCGAATTTCGTCATAACATGCTTTCGCTTCTGGGCTGACGTACCCTCTCACTAGCTTCTTGCCGGCGTCCTTTTGTCTTTCTCTAAAACGTCGTTGTTTATCAGCGTTCGCTTTCGCTCTATCTGCAGGGCTTTTTCTACTGGTTTTTTTTGTTGTTTGTTCTGTCATAGTTTTCACACACAAATACTATATTGTGGAGCGTAGTTTAATCGCTGTTTATAAATTGCACGCATGGGGCGATATTTGTACGGATTAAATTTATAGTTAGTATAGTAGCACGCGTTTTTCTTCAGAAAAATGACTGTTCAGAGTTGTTTAGCGTACAAGTGTTCGCTAAATTAAGAATGTAACTTAAATAACAACAATGAGTTGGGAATGTCAGAGAAGAAAAGTAGCTTTAACAAAGAAGATTTATTGGCGTGTAGCCGTGGTGAAATGTTTGGTCCGGGTAACAGTCAACTGCCTGCACCAAATATGCTAATGATGGACCGCGTTGTCTCTATTACTGAAGACGGCGGTGAACATGGCAAAGGCGAGATTATCGCTGAGTTAGATATTAACCCAGATTTATGGTTTTTTGACTGCCACTTTCCAGGTGACCCAGTCATGCCAGGCTGCCTTGGCCTTGACGCAATGTGGCAACTTGTTGGCTTTTTCCTTGGCTGGAGCGGCGGGCCTGGTAAAGGGCGTGCGCTAGGTGTTGGTGAAGTGAAGTTTACCGGTCAAATTCTACCAACAGCAAAAAAAGTTACCTATAAAATTACGATGAAGCGCGTAATTAAACGTAAACTTTTCATGGGTATGGCTGATGGTTCGGTTGAAGTGGACGGGCGAGAAATTTATGTCGCGAAAGATTTAAAAGTGGGCTTGTTCCAAGATACTTCGAATTTTTAATCGCTGTTTAATCGACGCTAAATACTAAATCGATAAACACAAAAAAGCCCCTTTCTAGGGGCTTTCCTTTTTGCATAATCAGTTCATAAAAGAGAAGTGTTATTTAACGCTTAAACCTAAATGTCTATCCTCTACTGCCTCACGCCATCCACCTAACCACTGTGAACGTGCATCGTTTTGCTGAAATGGACAATTTTCCTTTGAACGACCGCTAATACCAGCTTGATAGCCTTTAGAATGAGCGCGAGTCATTTTATCTCTTTTTTGTCTTTTCATTGATTAGCCTCTTTTGTTTGTTGGACGTACAACAAATCATTTTCTCGAGCGCTCTACATCATATCGGTTGATAGTGCCGGAAAAGTGATTGCGTACATTACTGTGATAGTGCAATTAACAAAATGGTTCAAGAAAAATATAAAATTAAAACGCTTGACAATCGTTAAATAAATGAAGTTTCGATGAAATTTATATTACATTTTTTATGCATAAATATGTCTATTTTTGCGTTTTTTAGGCATAAAAAAAGCCACATGAATGTGGCTTTCTCAATCTCATTATAAATTTACATGACGAGGTTATTTATTTTTTAAAACGTCTGCGCACAAAAGCAGCGGCAAACAAACCAAAAAACGCGAGCCAGCCAGTAGATGCGCCACTGCGCTCAAACGGTTGTTCGTCTTCTGGTACTTCACAATCGTCAATGGAACCATTAGCTATCGGAGATAGCTTAACCGCAACGACAGAATCAACCAGGTCTGTTTCACCGCTTGAGTTTATGATGTCGACGCCGGTTACGTATTTACTGTTTATTTTAATACGCGCATTAGCAATAATTTCGTTGTCGTCGTTGATATCAACCGCTTCGATTAATTCGTAAGTGTTGTCACACGACACCAAATCATTAAGATCCAAAAACTCTTCAGTATCAATGTTATACATAAATGCAGCGGTTTCACGTAGCGTGTCGCTTGTCGCATCGACATCTGCCTTACCCACCACGATATTGTTATTGTTAATCGCGTTCGCAGTAACACCGGCACTTACGAAAAAGCCATCAGGGTATTTTTGTTCTTGCGTATCTAAGTTGTAAACAAAAAGGCGAGAACGAGCGATATCGCTTTGTGAGCGAAGCACAGCACCAGTTACCCAGTTTTCGTCGTTTATAGCAATTGCTTGGCTGATAAGGTTTTCTTCGCGAGGAAGAAGTTCAATAGTCTCGCCATCTCTGAATACAGTTGCTACGCGCTCACTTTCAGTTAAGCCAGATTGGTTAGGTCGGGTGATCGTAACGCGATCGCCAGTTAGGCCTTCACCCACCGCAATACCTTGATCATTAATATCATAAGCGTAGGTAAAGTAGTGTGCTGTATCGTCTTCATCCGGCTCGAACAGTAATGGGTAAGTGTCAGTGCTAATCACGTCTCCATTAACGTCAACTTGCCATATGGTGGCGTTAACTTCTGACAATAAAACGAAGCCAGGCAAATAGTTCGTAGAAGTATTCAAGAAATAACTAGAGATGCGTGGTACTGCAAAGTCACCATTGTAAATGGTAAAAAGACAACGCCCTTCAGACTGATCGCCACGCAGTTCGTCGTCAGTACAAGTTTCAATAGCTTCATCTACTTCGTCTTGAAAACTGACCGTACTGAAGCCTGCTACTTGTAAATTTGCATTAATTGCACGGGCCGAAGAGAAGCCGCCGGCTGTGGTGTCTACAGCTGGTAGTGCTTTAGACTCACCTGACGCCTGTATAAAACCTTGCTGCGCCGATTCTGCATAAGTGTAGTTGATGGTATCGCCATCTTCATTTTCGTATGGATCTAAAACGACTAAACCTGACGAATCACCTACTACAAAGTTGCCGTTTAAGCTGTCTCTGCCTATCGCTTCAACCGAACGGGTGTAATCATCAAATTTTTCAGTGACTTCGTCTAAGCCTGGCACCAAAGAAATATCTTGGGTGTCAGTTAAGAAGGTTCTGTAAGGCGCTAATTTCTGACCTGTGGTCGCAGTACTAGACGAGAGTAGATAGTTAACGATTGTCGTGTAATCTGAATCAGTGAATACACCTTGACGTGCATCATCTTCGTTTTCTAAATCTTCACCGTTAACATCGAAGAAAGTGGTATCTTCTTCTAACTGCTCCACATCTACAGGTGGGTTATATTCAAGTTGCACTACAGACAGCATTTTGCCTGAATTATCAATTGAACGAGCAAAATTGTTTCTAGCGGTATCCTGTAAAGGAAGAGGCGTCACTGAATAGGTCGCGGCAAATGCCGAAACACTTCCTGTTGCCAACAGAACGGCGGCGGCAAGCTGAGTTCGTTTCATTTAAAATCCTATTTACTGCTGATTATCTTCCAGCATACTTTCTAGTTCATCCCAGCGCGCATATTTCTGGGAAAGTAATTCTTCTTTATCTGCCAGTTCGGCTAACGCCTTGGCAGTAACGTCACTGTCTTGTTTGAAAAAGTCTGGGTCGTTGACTTTTTCTTGCATAGCCTCAAGTTCTTCCTCAAGTGTTTCTAGTTCTTTCGGTAAGGACTCAAGTTCACGCTGGTCTTTGTATGATAGCTTTTTCGTCTTACGGGGAGAAGACTTAGCACTAGGACTGTCTGAAGCTGAATTAGTTTCATTCTTTACCTTGGCTTTCTCTTCCTTTTCGATTTGCTGACGTTTTTCCTGTTGCTCTTTATACCAGTTTTCTACGTCAGTGAAACCCCCAATAAATTCGCGAAGCAGACCGTTACCTTCAAAAACTACGCTACTGTTGGCAACGTTATCAACGAATTCCCTGTCGTGGCTCACTAAAAGCACGGTGCCAGTATACTCGTTAAGTAAGGTTTCAAGCATTTCTAAGGTTTCAACGTCTAAGTCGTTGGTTGGCTCATCGAGAACCAAAACGTTGCTTGGTTTTAGCATGAGCTTGGCAAGCATCAGGCGGTTTTTCTCACCACCTGACAGTGACTTCACCGGCGCATTTACACGCTCTGGCGTAAATAAGTAGTCTTGCAAATAACTTATCACGTGGCGCGGGTGTCCGTTTACCATAAGGTCGCGCTTACCATCGCCTACGGCATCAATTACAGTTTGCTCTAAATCTAAACCGTGGCGATGCTGGTCGAAATAGGCGACTTCTAAATTCGTACCTTGCTTACAATAACCGGTATCCGGCTGTAATTGCCCTAACAGCAACTTAATAAGTGTACTTTTACCGCACCCATTAGCCCCAATTAGTGCTAGTTTATCGCCGCGCAGTACATTTAGGTTCAAGCCTTTCACGATTGGCTTACCTTCAATGCTATAGCTTAAGTCTTTTACCTCAAACACCATTTTTCCAGAGCGCGCGCCCTGGTGTCGGTTAACCACGGCATTGCCCTGCACCGCTCGGCGCGCTTTGCGCTCTTCGCGGAGCTTTTTGAGTGCTCTTACTCGGCCCTCATTACGGGTACGACGCGCTTTAATGCCCTGTCGAATCCACACTTCTTCTTGCGCTAGCTTTTTATCGAATTCAGCGTTTTGCGACGCTTCAACGTCTAAATCGTGCTGTTTTTTCTCAAGATAGGTTTCGTAATTGCCGGGATAGCTGGTAACAGAACCGCGATCTAGGTCAATAATACGTGTGGCCATGGCGCGAATGAAAGCACGGTCGTGGCTTACGAACACAATCGCGCCTTGATAATTGCTCAAGCTCGATTCAAGCCAGCGGATCATTTCAATATCAAGGTGGTTAGTAGGTTCGTCTAACAGTAATAAATCTGGTTGGCGCACTAGCGCACGTGCTAAAGCGGCCTTTCTGCGCCAGCCCCCTGATAATGTTGATAACGATATCTCAGGGTCAAGCTTAAGCATGGTAAGCGTTTGCTCAATCTGCTGTTCGAACTGCCACGCGTCTCTGGCCTCTAATTGTTCTTGTAGTCGTTGAAGTTTATTTAAATTAGCTTCACTAGGGTCTTCACCCACAATACGGGTTTGATGAAAATACGCTTTCAGCGTTTCGCCCACATCAGATAAGCCTTCGGCAACGTAATCGAACAGTGTTACGTCTGTCGTTTGAGGTGGGTCCTGCTCTAAACGTGCAATTACGGTATTATTTTCAATGATACGCTGGCCATCGTCGGCAATAATATCGCCCGCGATAACTTTCATAAGGGTGGATTTACCGCTTCCGTTGCGCCCAACTAAACATACGCGTTCTTTAGGCTGAACTACCAGCTCAACGCCGTCTAAAAGCGGCGGATTTCCATAAATAACAGTGATGTTTTTTAACTGCAAAATGCTCACTGAAGAAACTCCTCTAAATCGGCGGCACTAAAGGGCCATCCAATTTCTTTTTCATTATCGGCCCGCTTCAACACTGGAATACGAGCGCCATACAAGTGATAAAGCTCGCTACTTGTACGAATGTTAACTTTTTCAATAATAAGCGATGAAAACATAGACGTTTGCTGCAGTTCAACATCGGCTAAATCACAGAGGCTGCATTGCGGGCCCGTGTAGAAGATTATTTTCATGAACGTAGAATCCAGCACTGGTGTATCTTGCCCTTACGGGCAAAATCTTCGGGTATGGTTTCGTGGGTGATATTTTCAATGTTCAAGCCAAGGTCACTGATGGCAGACTCGTCTAACTTAAAACCACGTTTATTGTTAGAAAAAATGATGGTCCCCTGCTCTTTTAAGCAGGCTTTGGCGTCGGTAAGCATTTTTACATGATCGCGCTGAACGTCCCACGTGTTCTGCATTCGCTTTGAATTTGAAAATGACGGCGGGTCGATAAAAATCAGGTCATATTTACCTTTGTGCGTACCTAGCCATGTGGTGCAATCGGCTTGAATAAAGGCATGGGGACCACTTAATTTATTAAGCGCTATATTTTTCTTTGCCCATTCCAAATAGGTATTCGACATGTCTACCGTGGTAACTGACTTGGCGCCGCCCATAGCAGCAAATACCGATACGCTGCCCGTGTAAGAAAACAAATTCAACACGTCTTTGTCTTTTGACAAGGTTTTTACTTTTTGACGGGTATTACGGTGGTCTAAGAAAAGACCGGTGTCCAAGTAATCTGTCAGGTTTACCAAAAAGCGAGCGTCGTTTTCGAACACTTCCATCATTTCGCCAGACTGATTAATTTTCTCGTATTGCTTAGTCCCTTTTTGCTGGCTACGCACTTTAAGCGCAATGTGCTTAGGTGAGACTCCGGTAACTGCTGGTAAGTGTAACAATACCTCTTGCAGGCGTTTACGGGCTTTATCTTCTGACACGGTTTTTGGTGGCGCGTACTCTTGAACGACCAGCCAATCGCCATACCTATCTACCGCTACGTTGTAATCGGGTAAATCAGCGTCGTAAATACGGTAGCAGTTCGTGTTTGCACTTTTGATCCAGCCTTTCATACGCTTGAGGTTTTTCTTCAAACGATTAGCAAACTCATGATTGCCGGCGTCTTCACTAAATTGAACCGTGTTTTGTTCATCAAGCACGTAGTTAGCTAAACGGCACTCTAATTTACCATTGTTCATGGCGTAGTCTTTAGTGGCGCGAAGCTTTAATACACGTAGCAAGTCACGGTTACTACTTAAAAGCGACACGTGCCAGCCTTTCCAGGCTTCTTTAAAGCGCTTACCCCAATCGCTAAATAGCGGTATTAACGAAGTAAGTTCACCCAAACGCTCTCCGTACGGCGGGTTGGAAACCACGTAGCCAGGAGTACTAACTGGCGGCGAGGACTTGGTAGCATCTTGCTGAGAAAACGAAATATCGTTAAACACGCCAGCAAAATCAGCGTTAGCTTTTGCAATCGCCACCATTTTACGACTGAAGTCGCCCGCATAAATACCGCCACAGCTTGGCTTTTGAACAGAAATGGCATGCTCTACCAAATCGTCCCAAACCTTAGCTTCATGGCCAAGCCATTTAGTAAAGCCCCAGTATGAACGCTTTATACCAGGCGCAATATTTCGAGCAATGTAGGCAGCTTCTATTGCAATAGTGCCTGAGCCACACATTAAATCTACTAAAGGCGCTTCGGTATTCTCTGCCCAACCACTGCGCATAAGCATTGCGCTGGCGATATGCTCTTTTAGCGGTGCGTCACCGGTTTCTTGCCGATATGCGCGTTGGTGTAAACTTGCTCCAGCTAGGTCTATACCCAAAATTACATTGTCGCGGTGCAATCTGGCATACACAGAGATATCAGGGCTTTTTCGCTCTACTGACGGGCGAGGTAAACCTTGTTCTACGAATGAGTCTACTATGGCGTCCTTAACACGAACGGCGCCAAACTGGGTGTTCTTGATAGCAAAGTTAGTTCCAATAAACTGTACAGATAATGTATGACGTGAATCCATCTGCATTTGCCAGTCAATGCCCATCGCCGTGTTGTAAAGCGCATCTGCATCGCCTGCTTTACCGGACGCTAGCACCCAAATTACGCGATTAGCCAAGCGTGACCATAGGCAAAGTTTATAAGCGTCTTCTTTTGACCCTTCAAACTGAATGGTACCAGGCCCCTGTTTAATTTGTGCATCAGGGCAAAGGCTTAGTACTTCTTGTTTCAATAGTTCGTCAAGACCGCGACTGGTCGTAACCAGGATAGTATTCATTCATGTACCTGTTTTTGATGTACGCGCTTAATGTAAAGCGCGTACACGAGAGATTGGTTTCGGGTGTACTTTATATCGACTGTATTATAACGCGTTTACGATGCGTTTAACGAGAGATGGGCCTTGATAAATAAAGGCCGAGTAGACTTGCACTAATGATGCGCCTGCATCTAAGCGCGCTTGCGCCGCTTCAGGAGAGTCGATGCCCCCTACGCCGATAATAGGTATAGCGCGGTCAAGTGCCTTATTTAATTTACGGGTTACTTCCAAACTCATATCGGTCATAACAGAACCGCTTAGGCCACCCATTTCATCAGCGTGCTCTAGTCCAGTAACCGAATCTCGTGAAAGCGTGGTATTGGTAGCAATCACGCCATCCATTTTGCTATTGATTAACGAAGCAGCAATACTTTCAATTTCAACATCACTTAAATCAGGCGCTATTTTAATGAACAATGGCACGTACTTTCCGTGGGTTTGCGTGAGTGTTTCTTGTGCGGCTTTTAAGCCTACTAACAATTTATCAAGCGCTTCACCGTACTGCAGGTTTCTAAGCCCTGGTGTGTTAGGTGATGAGATATTGATAGTGACATAGCTTGCGTAAGGATAAACCTTATTTAAGCAAATCAGATAATCGTCGAGTGCATTCGCTTCTTCGGTGTCTTTGTTTTTGCCAATGTTAATGCCTATGGGCCCTTTAAACTGGGCTTTTTTTACTTGCTCGACAAGATGATCAACACCTTTGTTATTGAACCCCATGCGATTAATAATGGCTTGCTTTTCAGGGATTCTAAACAAGCGAGGCTTAGGATTTCCCGGCTGCGGACGCGGCGTAACTGTACCAATTTCTACAAAGCCAAAGCCCATGCTTGAAAACGCATCAATACAATCACCGTTCTTATCGAGACCTGCCGCTAACCCTACCGGATTATCAAACGTCATGCCGGCAACAGTGACGGGCTTTTTAAGCGTTGGTGTGCTGTACATCCATTTCAGCGGTGTATGTTGTGTCTTGTTTAACCAGTTAATGGTGAAATCGTGACTTTTTTCAGGTTCACACTGAAGTAAGAGTTTTTGCACTAGAGATTGCATGGTTGTATTTAACGCTCGCTTATTAAGGGTCTGTTGGTCGTTACTACGCCTCACGTTTACAGATTATCTGCTAACAAAAAACGCTGTAAAGCTAGTTAATAATAACCAATCGGCCAATAAAAAGCCCTGATAAACAGGGCTTAAATCATTAAGGTGCGTGTATTCTAATGGTTAGACTTCACGCTTAAAAGCATCAATTCGCGTAAAGCGACAGAAAATTTCGCAAATTCGTGCGTTGTGCTGGTCTTAAACTCTGACATCATGTGATACCAACGTTTAAGAAGCGCCTGATTACTCTCAATCCACTCATCTAGAATTTGGTCAGCGTTGCTCACATCTTCGCGAGAGGCTAGCAGGTTTGCTGCGATTGAGCGCTGCTGCCAATCAAGTTCTTCACGATATGAAGCGCGAGCCAATGCCTGCCAGTGGTTGCTTACCGCCTGATTGTTAATTTGGTCTAAGAACCAGTGAAGTTCTAGACGTGATCCCAATTGGTAGTAAAGCTTGGCGACAACATCAGTATCGTGCTTATCGGCTTCTACAATTTGTGCCAAGTCAAAGCTTGAGAACATGTTTGAGAAGCTCGCTACCTGATAAGCAATATCCTGAGGCACGCCCTCATCAATATATTTCTGCGTTGCAGCTTCTAACTGGGCATATTCACTTTCAACCAAATAATGCTGTAAGTTTTTCGACAATATATCAAACGTGCCGCGATAGCTCGCAATGGCCTCTTCAATAGACTGCGCTTTATTGCCATGGCGAATGTACCAACGGGCGGCACGACGCATAATTCTGCGTGCTTCATCCAACATTTTAAGTTGAAGCTTAGCTGGGATAACGTTGTCTAGTTCTTCAATGCGCTCCCACAGCGTATCCATGTTGAAAATGCCGTGCACAATCGCGTAAGCATCTGCAATTTCGTCTACGCTTGCACCAGTTTCTTCCTGCATTCTGAATACGAAGTTAAGGCCCATATCGTTAACCATATTATTGGTTAATTTAGTGGCGATAATTTCGCTTCTAAGCGGATGCTGCTGCATGTGTGCTGCAAACTTTTCGCGAAGTACCTTCGGGAAAGCTTCAACTAACAGCTTACCATGGTAAGGATTGTCAGTGATTTCTGGAATATTAAGCGCATCTTTAAGCACCATTTTACCGTAGGCAATTAACACGCTAAGTTCAGGGCGAGTTAGGCCTTGGTCAGTTGCTACGCGATCGGAGATCTCGTCATCGCTCGGTATGAACTCTAACTCACGATTTAATTGCCCTTCTCGTTCTAGGCCGTGAATAAAGCGAAGTTGCTCCTTAAGTTGTTTCACACCCGCTAACTCAGTAATAGAGATTGACTGGGTTTGACGGTAACAGTCTTTCAATACAATCGTGCTGACATCGTCAGTCATATCGTAAAGAAGCTTATTACGCTGCTTAAGCGTTAGCTCACCATCGTTGACCAGGCTGTTAAGCAAAATCTTAATGTTAACTTCGTTATCAGAACAATCCACGCCACCGACGTTATCGATAAAGTCGGTGTTAACGCGTCCGCCATTAGAGGCATACTCGATACGGCCTAATTGGGTCAAACCTAGGTTGCCGCCCTCGCCCACAATTTTAGCCTGAACGTCGCGTCCGTTAACGCGCAAGTCATCGTTCGCACGATCGCCCACTTCTGAGTGAGATTCCTTCTTACTCTTGATATAGGTACCAATGCCGCCGTTCCAAAGTAAATCAACTGGCATTTTAAGAATGTTGTGAATAAGCTCGTTAGGCGTCATCGTTAATTGACGCGTACCCAACCACTTTTTCATTTCAGGTGTCAGCTTGATTGACTTAGATGCACGGCTGAATACACCACCACCTTTAGAAATTAACTTACTGTCGTAGTCTTCCCAGCTGAGGCTTGGGTTTTCAAATAAACGTTGACGCTCTTTGTAGCTCGCAGCCGCATCTGGGCTTGGGTCAAAGAAAATATGCAAGTGGTTGAATGCCGCAATTAAGCGCGTGTGCTTTGATAGCAACATACCGTTACCAAATACGTCGCCAGCCATATCGCCTACACCCACAGCGGTAAAATCGGTAGTCTGGCAATCGATACCAATTTCTCTGAAATGACGCTTCACAGACTCCCAGCCGCCGCGCGCAGTAATTCCCATTTTCTTATGGTCGTAGCCAATGCTTCCGCCAGATGCGAATGCATCACCTAGCCAGAAACCAAACTCTTCTGCTATACCATTCGCTATATCAGAGAAAGTTGCGGTCCCTTTATCTGCAGCGACAACCAAATACGGGTCGTCATCATCAAGGCGTACTACATCTTTCGGTGGTACTATTTCGCCATTAACAATGTTGTCGGTAATATCCAGCAAGCTTGTAATGAAAGTGCGGTAACAGGCTTGCCCTTCTGCTTGAATAGCCGCACGGCCTTCACCTACTGGCAAGTTTTTACAAACAAAGCCACCTTTTGCACCAACAGGGACAATAACTGTATTCTTAACCTGCTGCGCTTTAACCAGACCTAAAACTTCGGTTCTGAAGTCTTCTTGACGGTCAGACCAGCGCAGGCCCCCACGGGCAACTTTACCGCCGCGAAGGTGTACACCTTCCACACGTGGGCTGTAAACAAAAATTTCATACTTAGGCAGCGGAAGTGGCATTTCTGGAATAAGCTCAGGCATCATCTTAAATGACACGTAGGACTTTTCGTTGCCTGCATCGTCTGGCTGATAGAAGTTGGTTCGTAGCGTTGCCGACATCATATCCAAATAACGGCGGATAATACGGTCGTCATCAAGGTTACTTACGTTATCTAGCTGTGCCTTGATGGTCTCTAGTATCGCGTCTTCTTTCTTCTGATTACGCTTTTTCTTGGGGTCAAAACGTTGGTCAAAGAAGTCTACCAATAAACGGGCAATATCTGGGTAGTTAGAAAGGGTATTGGCGATATAGTCACGGCTAAATGAGCTGCCAGTTTGGCGCATATATTTAGCGTAGGCACGCAGAACCGTCACCTTTCGACCCGTCATATTGGCGCCCAAAATAAGGCGATTAAACGCGTCATCTTCAAGTGTTTTATACCACACCTTCGCAAAAGCGTCCTGGAAAAGGGTTTGCGCCGTTTCCATATCAAAGTGCTGGCCGCTTTTGTGCAGCATAGTGAAGTCCATTACCCAATTTCGCTCACCTTGGGAACACGTGATTTTATATGGGCTTTCGTCAATTACGCGTAACCCAAAATTCTCCAGCATGGGGAGTACGTCAGACAGGTGAATGGGCTCTGCACGGTGGAAAAGCTTAAGCTTAACGACTTGGCTTTCAGCGTCTTCTTCTTGTGGGCGGTAGAACAACATATCTAAGGTGTGATTATCGTCAAGCATCTCTAGCTTGCCAATATCTACCAGCGCTGCTGATGGCAGGTTGTGCTCCATGTAACTACGAGAAAACGCATTGTTGTATTTGCGCTCAAGCGCCTTGCCAGACGCTTCGCCGTGCGCCGCTGAAATTGCTGACGCTAGTCTGTCGTTCCAGGTTTTGGTCAACTCAATAATGTTTTGCTCTATTTCCTTCACATCGAATTCCGCGTTGTTGTCGTTGACTCTAGCAATGTAATGCGTACGGGCATATACAGACTCTGAAAAGAAGGTGGTAAATTCAACTTCTTCAGTAGCGCCTAATGACGCTTTAAGTAGCTCTTGAGTCTCTTTACGCAACTGTGTGTTGTAGCGCTCTCTTGGTACGAATACCATGCAAGAGAAGAAGCGGCCAAATGTATCTTTGCGAATAAACAAGCGAGATATACCGCGCTCTTGCATTTGAAAAATGCCCATCACAATTTGTGCGAGTTCTTCTGCTGGTGTTTGCAGTAATTCATCACGAGGATAGGTTTCTATAATGTTCGCAAAAGCTTTGTATGCGTGTGTGCCTGGCTCAAAGCCAGATAATTCACAAATACGCTTAATCTTCTCCCGTAAAATGGGTAGCTGAGTTACGCTGTTGTTATAAAACGATGCTGAATAAAGCCCTAGAAAGCGATGCTCACCTACTACCTGCCCGTCTTTGTTAAATACCTTCACGCCTACATAGTCCATATAGGCTGGGCGATGCACGCGAGCACGAGAGTTTGTTTTGGTCAGTATCAACGGGTTTTTGCTTAACGCTTCAGCTCTTGCTGATGCAGGCAGTCTTGATAACAGACGTTCGCGGTCATTTATCGAGTTTTTAAGAAGGCCTAAGCTGGTGTCGTTTTTCGGTATCCATCTATGATCGCCTTCAATTGCTTTAACTTCATAATAGCGATATCCCATCATGGTAAAGTTATGGTCACCTAACCACTCAAGGTATGCCTTAGTCTGTTTTTTTGCATCTGCGGAAACAGGCCAATTGTATTTCGCGTTATTCTTGATAACGTCCTGTAAAGTACTGGTCATGCCCTGCCAGTCTTCAACAGCTAAAGAGACTTCATCAACTACCGAGTAAAGCTCTTTAGTTAAAGCATCGATATCTTTTTTCGACGTCTGCCTGTCGATTTCAATGAAAATGACCGTCTCTTTTTTAGCACCTTCTAGAGTTTGGCCTGGTTCTGCAAAGGTTTCGACTTTGTTCGATTTGTCGCGTTTAACGCCGATAGGGCTATGAAGAAATAAATGCGCGGTAATGTTCAACCGGTTCAGTAGCATACGCACAGAGTCAACTAAGAACGGCATGTCTGACACAATAATCTCTACTATCGTGTGGCTTGAGTGCCAACCGTGTTTAGCTATTTCTGGGTTGAAAACACGAACGTAAGGTGAAGCGTATTCAAATTTTGCCAAACCATTCCATAAACTAAGTGTTGCGCCATACAGGTCGCTGTCGTTGCGATTTTCTAGGTCGTCGCTTGATATGTTTTTATACAACAGACGTCCGAATTGCTGCACAAGAGACTTCTGCTTGGTATCTACTTTTTTATCAATGAGTGCAAATACATTGTCTAGCAGTACTGAGTGTCGCTGTGAGGTGACTGTCATTTGTTAACCTTTTTTGAATGTCGAAATACCAATTGAACTTGGTATAAGTGCCGAGTACCTAACTATTTTCTCTAATAAATGACGCTAATGAAAGCCCATTTTTAACCTTATATTAACAGCATAGATAACTATGCAGAAAACACCCAAAAAAAAGGGCCTAAAGGCCCTTTTTTATGCGTAGCTATGCAAAAATAATTTATGCATCAGGGTCGTTCTTATTCCACCACAGGAACCTAGCCAAGGCGGGCAGTACAATTATTGCCCCAAGCATGTTCACAACGAACATAAATGTTAGCAAAATGCCCATATCCATTTGGAACTTAAGTGAAGAGAATACCCAAGTGCTTACGCCTATAGCTAGCGTTATACCGGTAAATAGCACAGCACTTCCGCGTTCTTTTAAAGCAGCGAAATAAGCTTCTTGAACGGTAGCACCTTTCTTCAGCATTAAGCTTTTGGTAGAAAGAATATAAATACCATAGTCCACTCCGATTCCCACGCCAAGTGCGATAACTGGTAATGTAGAAACGGTGAGGCCAATTTGAAGGTATGTCATTAGTGCTTGAGCCAATACAGACACCACATATAGCGGTATTACAACGACTAACGTAGCACGAATTGATCGGAAGCTAATTAAGCAAAGCGCGATAACAGCACCAAATACATAAAGCATCATTGGATCTTGCGCCGCGCTTACTGCTTCATTAGTTGCAGCCATCACACCGACAGGGCCAGAAGCAAGGCTGAACTTCATATCGTCAGTTTGGTACGCATCGCGATACGACTTTACTGCATCAACAACACGAGAGATGGTTTCTGCCTTGTGATCTTCCATAAACAGGATAATAGGCATAACTGAGCAATCGCCATTAAGCAGCCCAGACGAGGTAGGTACGCGAGAGATAGCCTGAACTAGCGTCTGTTGATTACGCGGAAGAACTTGCCATTTTACGTTCCCTTCGTTGTAACCGGCATTAACGATTTTGGCTACTGACGCAAGTGACACTGCAGACTGCACGCCTTGTACGTTTTCCATTTTCCACTGGAAGTCATCCATGGCTTTCATCACACTATGCGAGGTACAAGCTTCTGGCGTAGTCTCTACAAGTATAGAGATATAATCCACCGTTACTTCGTACTTGTCAGTGATCAAAAAGGTGTCTTCATTGTAGCGAGAAGTTTCATGTAGCGCTGGTGCACCGGCGTGTAAGTCCCCTATTTTCATGTTCTGCGCTTGGAAATGACCGAGCACGAACAAAATCGCGGTGACAATTAAAATAAACGCGGCTGGCTTCTTACGTGAACACGCTGCAATTACTTCCCAGAATTTAGAATTTGCGTTTTCCTTACCAGCAAATTTCTCTACATACTTCTGGTCTAGTTTTAAAAAGCTCATTAGAACAGGAAGTAACAATAGATTGGTAAGTATAATAACCGCAACACCCATACTTGCTGTTATTGCTAGCTCGCGAATAATACCAATATCAATAACCAGTAAGGTCATGAAACCTACAGTATCAGACAGCAAGGCGATTCCGCCTGGAACTAAAAGGTTTCTAAATGCCGCCATTGAAGCCCGTTTCGCACCAATACCTGTCACTGCTTGCTTTTCTACCGCGTTAATCATTTGAACGCCGTGGCTTACACCGATAGCAAATACTAGGAAAGGTACAAGAATTGACATTGGATCCATGCCAAAACCAATGGAGGTCAAAAGCCCAAGCTGCCAAATAACGGCAATAATTGAACAAACCAATGGCAATACGGTAAGCATAAGGCTTCGTGAAAAGAAGTACACCATAACGGCAGTAATGGCGATAGCAATAGCGAAAAACAGTAGTACATCTTTAGCTCCGTCGGCTACATCGCCAATCATCTTCGCAAAACCGATAATATGGATAGACGTATTTTCGTTTTCATACTGACCGCGAAGCTGCTCTTCTAACTCTGCAGCCAGGGCGAGTGTATTAAGCGGCTCGCCTGTTTGTGGGTCAATATCTAGCAACTGTGCAGTTACCATTGCGCAACTGTAGTCACTTGAAACCTGTCTACCAACGATGTTCGCTTTTTCCACGTTCGCAGCCACAAGCTCCAGAGCCTCTGGCCTTGATGAGTCGAAGTCTGCTGGTATGACCGGTCCGCCTGCGAAACCACCTTCTACGATTTCAGTAAAGCGTGTAGACGGAGAGAAAAGTGAAATTACTAACGAACGGTTTACGCCATTGATGAAGAAAAGCTGGTCGTGAACGTTCTTTAACGTATCGAAGAAATTTTGATTATAAATATTATCGTTTTTATCACATACTGAAACTAAGATGTTGTTGGCCCCACCAAAATCTTGGCGGTGCTCAATATACGTTTTCATGTACTCGTGATTAAGCGGAATATTTTTTTCGAAACCTGCGTCTAGACGCATTTGTGAGGCTTGGTAACCAAGAAAAACGGTTGCAATGGCAAACAGTGCCACCACAACTTTGCGGTTACCAAACACTAATTTTTCAAGAAAATGGGTCATTGTTTTTATACTGCCCTATTTTAAATTCAACGTTTTTATGCCATTTGCAGTAACAGCAATGCTGGTACCGTTAAACTCGGTGGCGTTTAAAATCGCCGCTTTATCTTTTATTTGTGACACGGCAATGCCGTCATCACTCTGACAATTGGATGGGTTAGCATAAGGGTCACGCATACTGGTAGGAAGCGGACGTTGTGCACTTACCATCATGCCGTTGTTGCCTAAAGCGTAAACCTTTGACTCTGATCCAACTAGGATTGAATTAAGGGTACTAGTTGAACAAGTTTGCACGTATTCCCATTCCCCTTGATCCCTGTTTACGAAAATATTCCCACGAAGACCTACTGCAAGTACCGTGTTTTCATCCAGCGGCTTGATGTCGAAGAAAGACCCTGTGTAGTCGACGTAATAACGTTCCCAAGATTCACCCATGTTAGTACTTTTTGCTAGCAAACCTGCCTCACCAGCCATGTACAGCGTATCACCGTCAAGAGTTACACGATTTAAGTGAGGTAAAATAGACTCTAACTCTTGTTGATAAAAATCTTCGTCTTCCTTGCGAATTTCTTCGAGGTATTCTTGGTCCATTGGGTCAAGAAGACTGGCGTGGCGTTCTGCAGACCACGTCTTTCCACCGTCAAGCGTTCGATAAAACAGGCCATAGGCACCGGTGGCTATACCTTGTTGTTCGTCAAAAAATAATACATCTAAGAACGGGCGTTGAAGTTCGGGTTGATAATTTTGTATCTCCCATGTTTCGCCCCTATCTGAAGAATGAAGAATGACAGCGTCGTGACCAACTGCCCATATTTTTTCGCCTACAACCGTGGTTGCGGTAAGCGTTGATTGAGTTGGAACCGATTTTTGATTGAAAGTTTTGCCATCTTCTGACACTAATACGTGACCGCGTTCACCGACAATAACGACAAATGAATCAGCGTCTATGTCCAAAAGAACTGATTGCTCAACCAAAGGTGCCATGAATGCTTCTTCGGCAAGTGCAGCTGGAGAGTAACTAGCTGCGAATGTGGCGGCAATGCACGCTGCAATGGTTTTTTTCATAATTAACCATTCCCCCTATTTATAATTGTCTGTATACAAAAACGGCTGGCAATTGCCAACCGTTTGTTGTGTAAGGTGATTAGCGCTTACCTTCTCGTCGTAACGCCTGAGGCGTGAATTCCACATCTCGAGGGCGTACGGTGAAGTCGTACATTTGCTCTTCGTTATCTAGACCAATGGCCAAATAACGACGAGAGTTTAAGTCGTAGTACGCATCGAGCGTCGACCATTGCGTAGGAACTTCATAGTAATTAACACCATAAGCTACACCAACGCGGTACAGTTCGCCACGATTATCATACATATCAGCGACTTGAATTTGCCAGCTATCTTCATCAATGAAGAATACGCGTTTTTGATAAATATGACGGAAGCCTTCTTTCAACGTAGCTTCAACTACCCAAACACGGTGCTTTTCCCAACGTGTTAGGTCTGGATTAACGTGATTTGGCTTCAAGATATCATCATACGAAGCACTGTCTGAATGAAGTGCATAGTTGTTGTATGCGACAAACATTTCCTGCTTACCAACAAGCTTCCAGTCGTAACGGTTTGGAGAACCGTTAAACATATCGAAGTCATCAGTCGTACGTAGGCCGTCAGCAGCAGTTCCCGGCGTATCGTAAGCAATGTTAGGTGCTAAGCGAACACGACGCTGACCGGTGTTATACGTCCACGCTTTACGCGGTTCTTTAACCTGATCTACGGTCTCGTGAACAAGTAACGCCGTACCTGCCAGACGAGCTGGCTTAGTTACTTTTTGCTTAAACATAAACAGAATGTTTTCATCTGTTAGCTTTTCAGGAGTAGCACCTTCTTCAGCATATTTAATTAGCAACTGCTCATCAAAGCCGATTACGTTGTAATCACCACCGGTAGTAACCGCTGCTTGTCCACCGTTACGCTGAACCGCTGCTCCGCGGTAGCGAAGAATGTGGTTCCAGATTGCTTCAAGCCCGTTTTGAGGTATTGGAAATGGGATACCCAAAACAGCACCTTTAAGACCATTACCATCGTCGAGAAGCTCAGCGCTGGTAGCGTTTACCTTAGTCGCATCGTAAACAGCCTGTGGGTTTGACGCAGAACGTCGCGTTGGATAAACCGGCATACGAAAAGTTTCTGGGTAAGCCTCGAAAAGCTTCTTCTGGCCTTCAGATAAGAATTCCGCGTATTCTTTATAGTTCTGTGCTGTTATCTCGAACAACACCTTGTCTTCTGGGTAAGGGTCTGGGTGGTGGTCACCCACACTGTACCCAGCTGGTGCAGACGTAATACCGCCAGTCCAGGCAGGGATACTGCCATCAGCGTTACCCGCTTTTTCTGCGCCAAGTGGCGTAAGTTCATTACCCAATTTGTTTGCGTCTGCATCAGACACTTTAGCCATAGCGCTTGCACCAGATAAAGCCAGTGACAAGGCGGCTGCAATAATTCCTACTTTTCTAATCATAAAAACCACTCTTAGATTGCGTATTTGATGTTAAATGAAATGAAGTCTCTGTCTGATAGCGCATTAGTTGTACCAATGCCGCCCCAGAATGCACTGTAAGACGCCGTTGCAGACCATTTACTTAAATAGTCGAACGTGAAAGAAAGTGCAGCAGACTTAACATCTTCTGTGAAAAGGAATAATGGATCTGGCGTAGTACCCTCAACGTCATGCGAGAAAGTACCGCGAACTCGAAGGTTCATGCCAGCGAATATTGAGTTGTAGTCAGCAACCGCCAATAAGCGATAGCCCCACGCATCGTCAGTAGCAAACGGGTTAGTCTCTGGACCGTCTGAAAGGCCTTGATGTAAACCTTCACGAGTGTTGCCGTTAAGAGGTTCAAGCGACGGAGTACGAGCAGTGCCTGGTGCATTTAGACGAATTACGTCTGGGTCTGGCATATCAACAACGTTTACATAGCCTACTTCACCTAAAAGTACGAAGTTATCAGAGCCAAATTTAGGTCCGAATACATGTGACGCGGTAAATTGCATTTGCCATGTATCAGAGAAAAGGAAACCTTCTGCGGTTTCACCTGGACCTACAGCACGGCCAATGTTATTTAGCTGAGAGATTCCTTCAAGATCTGGACGTAAGCCTGCGTTAGCTAACTGCTCAGGCATACCCATATAAAGCAACTCAACATCATCTATTTGAAGAGGTTCATCTACACGATAAGCAAATTCACCCGCAAGAGCCGTAGTACCAATGTTGGTGTTAAAGCTCATACCGTAAAGTTTGATGTCTTCTGGATAGTAGAATTCAGACTGCGTGAACGCACCCAACTCTGTAATGTTATCTCGAGTAACCGTGTTAGTGGCTAGGAACGCTAGGTCTGCGCCAATACCTTCGGCAGTAAAGTCTGATGTTTTACCAGAAATAAGCGGACGCTGGCTGTGATAGTTAATGTGATAGAAACTAAATTCTGTTTCATTCAAATTCTCAGCAAACCACGTTAAGCGCAAGCCATACTGGCCTTGGTCGTCTGCATCGTTATGCGCCTCATCAGAGAAACCACGAATGGCAACTTTTGTCGGGTAAGCAAGGTAGGCTTGAGAGATATCTGCAGCATCAGCACCTGAGCGTAATAAATCACCGTAACCATTTAAAGCAGTTAATAAGTGATCTAAGTCAATATCAGGGTTACCACTAAAGCCTAACTGAATATTCTGACGTTGACCGCCCTCACCTGCAAAGTCGTTACCGGCGAAGTAGCTGCCTGACACAGGAAGCCAGCTGCGTTGCCACTCATACTGATAGTAACCTGAAATGCTCACCGTATCGGTTAAGCCTAAAGACGCGTAAACCATACCTACCGGTAGGAATACTTCTTTTAGCTCGGCACCTGGTGCACGAGCACGCGTTACATCGACAGGGTTGGTCGTGTTAATACCATGCTGGATGAACGTACTTTCACCCCAACTGATTACTTGGCGGCCAACACGAAGAGTTAGTGGCTTGTCTCCAATCCACCAGTCGCCATAGAAGAAAGCATCATACAAACGAACATCTGTACATAGAAGGTCTTCCGCCTCTGGGTCTTGACAAAGATCGTATTGGTTGCCGGTTATTGGGTTAGAGTAAGGACGGTCACCATCCATTTGCTCGAAATCATAGAACCAGAATCCCCGAGCGAAGAAACCATAGTCGCCGAAGTTAATATCTAATTCATGTGAGCCTGAAACTTGCGTTGCGAATGCATCGCCCGGATCGTGCGCTAGGTTACCGAGGTCACCATTCGTTGAATACGCACCATCAGCTAAACCCCACACATCGCCGCTTGGGTATAAAGGATTAAAAGCTGCGTGATAACCGCTCCAGTCAAACTGAGGATGGTTACTGTTACCAATAAGGTCGTAATCTCTTGCCTCTGTTCGAATACTTGTAGCTAATGTAAATGTTGAATCTAAAGAAATATTTACATCACCTACTTGCCAGTTTGCAGCATGTGCTGGTACTGCAGCAGCACCTAGCAGAGAGAGAACTCCCGCTGCTACCGGTGATATCTTAAAAGCGCTAGGCCCATTTTTCATATTTTTATACTCCCAAGTCGATGTGACTTAATGCGTGACATCATGACCAACCATAACGATTAACAAAATCATTACATCATTTTGCCATAACCGCAAGAACTAATCCTACCAGTTAACAAAATTTACAACATTAGTCGTATCAAATAGTTATTGCTTTATTGTGAGTATAAAAGGCATTTATAAACTTGCAGGAAAATTGTACAAGTTTTAAGAGGATTTATCTTATTTACCGTTAAGTAGCATTTTTAAGCGAGTGGCGCACTACTGAAGACCGTGAACTAAAGACGCGGAGGTAATTGAAGGATTGTGTAAATTATAGCTTTGAAAAAACAAAAAAAGGCCCTATCCGAGCCTTTCAAAAGATTTAATTTTTTTATTAGCGTCAATGACCATTCTGAAACGGCCTTTGATACCGTCCGATGTGACAAATTGGCGAAGCCGATTGGTGGGTACCTGAACACTAAGACCAGATTCACTCAACATGACCACATCAGGCATAGACGGGACATAAAGCACCTCACATTGTTTGTAAGGTGCGTTTATTGAAAAATAAAAGACGGAGTCTGATGCGTTAATGCTTTTCATAAGCAAGACTTTTACTTACTTTTTCAAACAAGTCTTTACTTAGGCCCTTATGGTTAAGTAAGCGTCCAAGCTGCTGCTTCATATGAACTTGGTGTTCACTAGCGAAACCTTGCCATTGGGTTAACGGTGTTACAATACGAGCGGCAACTTGCGGGTTGACTGCATCAAGCTCTAGCAAATAGTCAGTTACAAACTTATAACCACTACCATCTGCGGCATGGAACCTTTCGCTATTATAGAACGCAAAACTACCGATAACAGAGCGGACACGGTTTGGATTGCTCATTGCAAACTGCGGGTGCTCACACAGCATAGTTATAGTAGCAAAGATATCTTCGCGATTTTGCGTTGCATGAAGCGCAAACCATTTGTCTAGAACCAGAGGGTCGTGGTTCCACGTTTGTTCAAAACTAGCCATCAAGCTATCGAACGTAGTTGAACTGCAGTGTTGCGCACTTCTCAGTGCCCCTAGTGTATCGGTCATGTTATCTGCATTTTCAAATTGCGACACGACAAGGTCTTCGTATTGAGATAAGCGTGCTAAATGCGCAAGCACGACATTTTTACAACGGCGCTGATTGATTGCATCTTGCGAGTAGCTATAGGCGCTGTGTTCAATGTTGTTAAACACCGCTAATAATTCTTGCTCTAGCGCGCGGGAAAACTGCTCACAAAATGCCTTTCGTGCTTTTGATAGCGCGGAGACAGTGATATTGCTACGACTTTGACACAAGGTTTCAAAAGAAGGAATAACTATGCATTCGCCAAGCAATTCCAGATTATTCTGCTCTTGAGCTATTGCTTGTTTAACGCCGTTCCAAATAGTGTTACTGATGGCAGAGCCTGGAGATTCCTCCAACTGCTTTATACAGCGGTCATACAATGCTTGCATTGCGTCCCACCGATTGAACGGATCTTTTGCGTGTTTGAAAATAGTAAGTAATGATTCCGTATCTAGCGGATTTTCTACTTTCGCTGGTGCCGAAAAGTTACCTAATACTACCGGTGTTAAATCAGTACTTTTAGCAGTTACGGTTAAACGCAAAGAGGCATCTTTTAAGATAACCATACCATCATCAATGAGCGATTCGTTGTCAGTATAGGTATTGCCCTCTTTATCGATGATCTCAATATTCACTGGGATATAAAGGGGAAGCTTTTCACTTTGGTCTGAGGTGGCGGGTGTGTGCTGCGTCAAAGTAAAGGTATGCTTGACGGTGTCGTTGTCGGTAGCTTCTGTACTGTGTTTAACAGAAATCACAGGCGTACCAGATTGACTGTACCAGCGCGTAAACTGAGTTAAATCTAAATCAGTCGCTGACTGCATGGCTGAAATAAAGTCATCACACGTGACCGCTTGACCATCGTGCCTTCTGAAGTACTCATCCATGCCTCGTCTGAATCCATCAGGACCAAGCAAGGTGTGGAACATGCGAATGACTTCTGCACCTTTGTCATAAACCGTCACCGTGTAGAAGTTATTCATTTCAATCACTTCTTCAGGGCGAATTGGGTGACTCATTGCGCTGGCATCTTCAGCAAACTGATGCTCGCGCATTACGCGAACATGCTTTATACGGTTACTTAGCGCCGAAGTCATATCAGCACTAAACTGTTGGTCTCTGAATACTGTAAGCCCTTCTTTGAGGCTTAGTTGGAACCAATCTCGACAAGTAACCCGGTTGCCCGTCCAATTGTGGAAATATTCGTGTGCAATAACAGATTCGACATTGAAAAAGTCATCATCGGTAGCGCTTTTTTGATCAGCTAAAACAAACTTGCTGTTAAAGACGTTTAAGCCTTTGTTTTCCATCGCTCCCATGTTGAAGAAGTCGACGGCAACAATCATGTAAATATCTAAATCGTACTCTAGCCCGAAAACATCTTCGTCCCATTTCATCGCTCGTTTAAGGGATTCTAAAGCGAAGACGCCCTGGGACTTTTTGCCTTTATCGACATACAACTCTAGCGCAACGTCTTTACCGCTTGTCGTTGTGTAGCTATCGGTTAGTAAATCGAAATCACCGGCCACCAATGCAAAAAGGTAACAAGGTTTAGGGTGCGGGTCATGCCATTTCACGAAATGGGTGTTTTCATCGATATCCCCTTTGTCTACAGGGTTACCGTTCGCAAGTAACATAGGTACTGATTTATCGGCAACGACGGTAACCGTGTAAACGGATAAAACGTCCGGGCGGTCCATGAAATAAGTAATTCGGCGAAACCCTTCCGCTTCACACTGCGTGCAATAGGCACCGCCCGATAAATACAAGCCTTCAAGGGCTTTATTTTGTTCAGGGGCAATGGTGTTAGTAATTTCTAAGACAAATTCATCGAGATGAGTGGCAACGCTTAACGACGTATCCGAAACCGAATATTCGTCACCAGATAAAGCATTACCGTTAATTGCAATAGCGTTAAGCGATAAGTTATCGCCATCAAGGATTAAAGGGCTATCATGATTGCCATTGCGTGAGACAGATAATGTACTGACAACCTGAGTCTGCGTTGGATGTAGCGTAATATGTAGGTCAACTGTCGCTATTGAAAAAGCGGGCGGCTGATAATCCGCCCGGCGTTTAGCTTGAACTGACATAGATCCTCCTAAAAGAAAGCCTACGTGGGTTTATTTGGAACGTTTGGTTAAACCGTTTCTTTACTGTTAACTTCAACGTGTGGTGGTGTAATACGTAGAATCTTAATACCTAAATACGCGTACACAACAGCAAGGATCGGGTTGATTACGTTAAAGAATGCATAGAATACGTAATCAAATGGGTTTACCAATAAAACACTGTGCATGTAGGCACCACAAGTGTTCCAAGGAATGAGCGGAGATGTAAGTGTACCGCCGTCTTCAAGACTACGAGAAAGGTTAAGTTGGTCTAACCCTCGCTTTTTAAATTCTTCTTTGTACATGCGCCCTGGCATAACGATAGAAATATACTGATCGGCCGTTACAAGGTTAGTTCCAAAACACGTAAGAATGGTTCGACTTACCATATCTCCGGCTGACTTTGCGCCAATTAATATGGCAGACACGGCACGTTTTAACAAACCCACACGCTCAAGTACGGCTCCGAACGACATAGCACAAATAATAAGCCAAATGGTATTTAGCATAGAAGACATGCCGCCGCGAGACAGCAAGCTATTTAAATTTTCGTCTGGCGTAGAAAAGCTCACGCCATCAAATAGCGCTGTCCACACAACTTTTAGCGCCCCAATGTTTGCTGAGTCATCGCTACTTGCCATGGATGTAACCACATCCCACTGAAACACAACTGCCCAAACGCCCCCTAACAAAGCGCCAATAAAAACCGCAGGGAAAGCCGGCATCTTCTTAATTGCTAAAGTAAGTAGAACCACAAGAGGAATTAGCAAATGCCACCCCAAGTCAAAAGAGTCATTAAGCAATAGCTGCATTTGCTCAATACGCTCTGCTTTAGCTTCACCTACTTCGTTAAAGCCAAGAACAGTGAATAATACAAGGGCAATCACAAAGCTAGGGATGGTCGTCCAAAGCATGTAGCGAATGTGCTCAAATAAATCAGTGCCTGCAACAGCGGGAGCCAGGTTAGTGGTCTCAGATAATGGCGAAATTTTGTCGCCAAAGTACGCACCAGACACCACAGCGCCAGCTGTGATAGCAGCAGACATTTCCATACCCGCTGATACGCCCATTAATGCCACACCTACCGTCGCTGCGGTAGTCCAAGAACTACCAATACTCATAGCAACTACTGCACAGATTAGACATGCAGCGGCGTAGAAAAACGAAGGGTTAAGTAGCTCTAATCCAAAATAAATAAGTGTAGGCACGGTGCCGGCAAGCATCCATGTACCTATGAGTGAGCCTACGGCTAACAATATGAGGCAGGCACCCAGAGACATGGAAATACCATCAACGATCCCCTTTTCAATGGTTTTCCAGCTGTACCCGTTTTTCATGCCGATAATAGCAGCTAAGCCCATTGCCAAAAGTAACGCAATTTGGTTTGGACCATATGAAGAATTATCCGCAAACAGGTAAACCGCACTTCCCATCATGACCACTAGCGCAAGAATAGGAAGTATTGCATCGAGTAGTGACGGCGTCTTTATCTCTTTATTCGTCATTGTCGTTTTTAAAAACCTTTTTTATTGTATTTATAACGCGTTAAACGTGCTTTTTGCTGCAACTTATGGCGCTTTAGAACACAGAGCGATAAAACATCAGCGCAATGATAACCGGACATACAAAGCGAACGTACCAAGGCCAGATTTTCCAGAAAATACTGTGTTCAGCAAACTCATCACCTTGCTTGAGTTCTTCCAGTATGGCGTCTCTACGCCATACCCAACCAGCGAAAATACACAATGCTAGCCCAAGGAGTGGCTGGCTATACTCTGTAGTTAGAGCAATAACAAGGCCAAACAAGATTTCGAAATTCAAAATAATGATGCAGCTTAAAACAAAGATGATCGATGCCATCAATAGCACGGCCTTTTTGCGTTTAAGACCTTTGCTTTCTACCATAAACGCAACGGGAACTTCTAACATTGAAATTGAAGACGTGACTGCCGCAATCGCCATTAGCGCGAAAAAGGTAAAGGCAACGAAAAGCCCTACAGTACCAATGGTATCAAACAGTGCTGGCAGTACTTTAAAAATCAGCGTGTCACCTTGGATTAACGCGCCTTCTGGCGTGAAGATTTCGACGCCGTTGTTCAGCGCAACGTACATAGCTGGAATAATAAGCATACCAGCTATCACGGCTACACCTATATCGACTAGCGCAACGGAAGCGCCAATGCTTGGTAGGTTCTCATTTTTACTAAGGTATGAGCCGTAGACCAGCATAGTACCTACACCTAAAGACATTGAGAAAAACGCTTGCCCCATTGCATTAATTAGTAATTCCGGGTCTAGAACACGGGAGAAGTCAGGCACTAAATACGCTGACCATCCTTCTACGGCACCAGGCTGAAGGCTCACGTAGACTATCAATGCAAGAATGAGAATAACTAAAGTAGGCATAAGCCGTACTGACCACTTCTCAATACCTGACTTTACACCGCCTACAACAATAAATGCGGTTAAGCCCATGAATAAAAAGCAAAATATAACGTTACGCGTAACTGATGAGGTGAGCAGCCAATCGCTTGCGCTGGTCAATCCAACCATACTGACGGCAGCATCGGCAAAATAAACTAGCATCCATCCACCAACAATAGCGTAGAAGGCAAGAATGAGTGAAACGGTAACACAGCCCCAAATTCCGGTTAGCCTTCCGGCAAAATTACCTGAAATTTTACCTAAAGCGTCAACCATATTCGAACGTGAACTACGTCCAATGATGAGTTCAGCCATGAGAACCGGGTAAGCGAGAACGAAGGCAAGGAGTAAGTATACAAGAACAAACGCAGCCCCTCCGTTACTCGCTACTTTTGTGGGGAAACCCCAAATATTGCCGAGTCCAACTGCTGAGCCTGCCGCTGCTAGCACGAACCCTATTCGAGAGGAAAATTCGCCTCTGATAGCCATGTTATTTCCCTTTATTATTGTTTTATTAGTTTATTTATAGACACAAAAAAAGGGCTGGCCCTAGACCAGCCCTTTTTTCTAATCACTTAGTTTCTTGTGATAGCGTAACGGCCTGTTTCAATCATATCGAACGTGATGTTGGCGGCTTCATCCAAGAATGGGTCTAATTCTTCCATATCTTCCGGTAAGTCGTCCAATGATGTGACAGTTTCCATTCCCATTCGCTGTAAACGTTCGTTAGCACGTGCGAGAGATTTCTCTTCCGCCTCTTTTTTGTCTGCTTCGCGTACAGACTTCACCAGTGAGATAAAGTTCTTATCTTTGTTTTCTTTGTATTCTTCAATATCGTCATAAATATAAGAAAACTCTGGGTTTTGCAGAATGCGTTTGTTGTGTTTCGCTGTTAATACGTCCAGAGCGGCAGTGCCATCTGCAAACGTCGTGTAGTTAGCACGATTTATACTATCCCATGGCAGGGCGTTTTCTGCCTGCGCTTCGCCCCACTCTGATGGCTCTACAGCAGATGGATAAAGGATGTCAGGAATAACCCCCTTATGCTGAGTACTTCCACCGTCGATACGATAGAACTTAGCGATAGTGAACTGAACACTGCCAAGTGGATTATCGTAAAGGTCATAAATCTTGCCTAAACCGCGGTGTTGTTGAACTGTACCTTTACCAAAAGTTTGTTCGCCAACAATAAGTGCGCGGTTATAGTCTTGCATAGCCGCTGCAAAAATTTCTGATGCTGATGCGCTATAACGATCAACTAATACTGTCAGTGGGCCATCGTAGGCGACCTCACCATCAGTATCACGATTTACGCTTACTTTGCTTTGACCATAGCGAATTTGAACTACTGGGCCTTTTTCTATAAATAAACCGGTTAACAATGTGGCCTCAGTAAGTGAGCCACCTCCGTTACCGCGTAAATCAACAATCACGCCTTTCACGTTTTGTGCTTTCAAGCTTTCTATTTCTTTTGCAACATCCATACTTAGGTTGTTGTAAAAGCTTGGAATGGTGATTACACCTAATGGTTCACCTGCGTGAGGACCTGTTTCAGGTACATATACTTCAGACTTTGCGGCGCGATCTTCAAGTTTTATTTTATCGCGAGTAAGACTAACCACCGAGGTTGTTTTAGACTCAGAGGCGCCTTTTTCAACTTGTAATCGGACAGTACTTCCTTTCGGGCCTTTGATAAGCTCAACGACCTCGTCTAGTCGCCATCCAATTACGTCTACAAATTCTTCATCGTCTTGCGCTACGCCAACAATCTTATCTTCAGGCTTTATTGCGCCCGATTCGTCTGCTGGCCCGCCTGGCACTACACTTTTTATAACTGTGTAGTCGTCTTCGCTTTGTAATACCGCACCGATACCTTCAAACGACAAGTTCATGTCCATTTGGAAACGTTCAGCGTTTCGCGGAGACAAATAACTAGTGTGAGCTTCTATAGTGCGAGCAAAGGCATTCATCGCAGTTTGGAACACGTCTTCGCTTTTCGCCTGTTTAGTACGCTTAATTGCTCGCGTGTAACGTTTGGTAAGCAGCTCTTTTGCTTCTTCCCACGTTTTATCTGCAAGTATCAAATTCAACGCATCATATTTAACGCGTTGACGCCAGATTTCATCAAGCTCAGCTTTATTTGCAGGCCAGTCCGCGTCTTCTCTATCGTAAAAGAATTTATCGCCTTCTTTTTCGAAATCAAATGGCCCTTTTTCTAACAATGATAATGCAAACTCATAACGTTCAATGCGACGCTTCGCACTTACGTTATACATATCATAGGCAACTGAAAGGTTACCTTTACTCAGCGCATCATCGAACAGGGTGCGGTATTTTTCAAAACCTACCACGTCAGACAATAACAATACTTGCTTATTGTGATCTAATGAATCGATAAAGCGCTGATAAACTCGAGCAGAAAGCGCGTCATCCAACGATATTTCCTTGTAATGCGCCCTTGTAAAAAGTGCGCTTACTCGTTTTGCGGCAACACTGTGTTGAGATTCCTGCTGTAAAATAGGAAGCTCGTCTACCTCTGGTGTTGACGTAACGGCGCCAGCTCCTACCCCTACGGTAAGAAAAGCACTGGCGATGGAAATTCGAAGGATGTCTCTCATATTTTACGACCTCTTGGAGCGTGCCAAACGTAAAGCGTCTGCGTTTACTTTAACTACCATGCCTGAGTCTAATTGAACGTGGATGCCATCTTTAGCAACTTCGGTAATTACTGCTGGCATAGGTGCTTTACCTAATTTAACGGTAACTTGCGTACCTTGCTGTAAATCGCTGTCGGTCAATTTCGCAGGTGGTGTAGTGTTTGGTCTGTTATTTTTCGGTTTAGTTCCGCGCTTAGTATCAGCATGGTCCGAATTTGCAGATTTTTCACCTTTTGGACGATTAAATTGACGTTTGTCTTTACGCTTAGGCTGCTGTGCAAGCTTAGCTTTGCGCTTTTCAGCGGCTTTAGCTTTGCTTTCTTCAAGCTGCTGTTGCGCGTGATCAGCATGTTCTTTTTCAATCGCATCGCCTTCAACGCCGTCTAAATCTACACGGTTCGCACCTTCCTTGATGCTATAAAGATAGCGCCAGCTGTTGGTGTAATGACGTAGTGTAGATCGAAGAAGCGTCTTGCTAACGCGTTCCTCTTCTTCTAAACGAGTGGCTAGATCTTGAAAAATACCGATCTTAAGTGGGCGGGCCTCGCCTTCAATGCTAAAACATTTCGGAAAGGTCTCTGCAAGGAAAGCTATCACTTCCTTACTGTTAGTAAACTTCTCTGGTGATTCCATTAACTTTCTAAATTATTCAGGAGATTTCATCGTTACTTGCATCATCCCAAGTTGCCAGCGTGTGGTCAACCCAATCAAGCAATTCGTCGTCATCTATTTCTAATAAATGCTTATCTTGTTGCCAAGATTCCCATGCGTAGTGCAAAATTTGCTCTAAACGCTGTGTTTCGATATCTTCTTCTGCATTGTCATAAACCGCGTGAAGAATGAAGTTTAAACGTTCAGATGCCTCATCTGGGTCATCATGAAAGTCTTCCATATCTTCAAATGTGGATAAAACAACGTGTATGTCGACACTGGATTTCATAATTATTTCTGCGAATCCATGAGAATTTGAGCAATTTCAACGAGCCCTTTTTCGTCTTCTTCACTAAAACGTTCAAACACAGGGCTGTCGATATCCAGTACGCCGATGAACTTATCATTGAGTACAAGTGGAACAACAATCTCAGAGTTAGACGCGGCATCACAAGCAATGTGTCCTGCAAACTGATGAACATCGGCTATACGCTGAACGGTTCTGGTACTTGCACTTGTACCGCAAACGCCCTTTCCTAGGGGAATACGAATGCAAGCGGGCTGACCTTGGAATGGACCAAGTACCAATTGCTCTTCTTTAAAAAGATAGAAGCCTGCCCAATTTACCTCTTCGAGGTTATTGAAAAGCAGTGCACTGATGTTGGCCATATTAGCAATGAGATCATGCTCGCCAGAAACCAAGCTCTTTGCTTGGGCGACTAACTGGCTGTACTGTTGTTCTTTCAAACGAATTTCCTGCTATTGAACAATATTAAAAGACACATTAATCCGCGCTTCTATACGCTCTTGACCCGGTAAAGACATAGACATGTCTTTGGCAAAAGCTTCAGCACGCATTACTGGAATCGGCATATTGCCACCAGATTCTGAGATTGCAACTACTTCACCTACTTCCACCTCTAATTCTTTCGCTAATAAGTGGGCGCGTTGCTTTGCGTCTTTCACTGCAGCAATTAGAGCTTTCTGGTATGCATCGCCTTCACCAATAGTGATAAAGTTAAACTGTTGGATACGGTCAACACCACGCTTTAGCACGCCATCTAGCACTTTATCGTAGGTTTCAAGATCGGTTGAGGTAACTGTGATATCACGAGATAGAGTGAAACCTTCTTGCTGTCGCCCTTGCGGTGTATTGGTATAACGAGGTTGCAAGCGCACTTGCATACTTTGAATATGCTTTTCATCTATGCCTTGATTAAGGAGAAACTTAACGATAGAACGCAAGTCTGCATCTAGTCGCGTATTGAGTTTGCCTACCGTTGCGCCCTCTTCTTCAACAACCAACTTCACTGAGTAAGCATTTGGTGTCACTTCTACAGCACCTACGCCTTGAACATTTATTACTGCATCTTGTGCAGCTTGAGCAGAAACCACTGGGGCGGACAATGCGATTACTGCTGAAGCCCAAAGCGCTCTTGTGAACATGTTTGGTTTAGTATGCATAAATAATTTCATATTGATTCCTTTTCAGAAGACATGTTTATTCACTTTGTTATTGAGAATAAATGTACATGGCTGAATAGTGTATGAATGTATTTGATGCAGGAAATATTAGCACTGAACCGCAAGTTAGAGAGTTACAACTTCGTCGAGCAGCGTTATTTATAAGTTAAGCCTCGTGTTAACAATAGTAAACAGGGGCAACTAGTTGAGATTATTTCAAAAGATGAAGCTCAAAAAGCCAACATGTTTAACAACTTAGAAGCTTCGCATGTTGGCGTTTATTAGGCATTAGGTAAGAGTAGATATTTGGGGTTTGGTCATCCTGGCTTGTTTCAAAAAGCTGCTATTTCAATACGCTTCGCAACGCTGCTAAACAGTGGTCTATGTTGCGTGGCTTACACGCATAACCCATCAGCCCAATACGCCATACTTTTCCTGCATGATCACCCAGCCCTGCCCCTATTTCTAGATTAAAATCTTCAAGTAGTTGCTTCCGAACGACTGCATCATCTACACCGTCTGGTATTTTGACAACATTTAGCTGAGGTAAGCGGTAAGCACTGTCTACGGTTAGCTCTAAACCAATGTCACTTAAACCTTGTGCAAGTTTTTCGTGGCCTGCGGCATGTCGCTTCCACGCATTTTCTACCCCTTCTTCTTTTAATATTAGAAGCGATTCGTACATCGCATACATGCTATTAACGGGAGCAGTATGATGGTACGCACGTTTTGCGCCTTGGCCCCAGTAACCGACAATCAAATTCATGTCTAAGAACCAGCTTTGCACTTTTGTTTTTCTGTTTTGAATGACGTGAACTGCTTTATCACTAAAAGAAACGGGTGAAATACCTGGCACGCAACTTAAGCATTTTTGTGAGCCTGAATAAATAGCATCGATACCCCATCCATCTACATCTAACTCAATGCCCCCTAACGAAGTAACCGCGTCGACGATACTTAAACAATCATATTTTTGAGCTAGTTCACACAGTGCTTTGGCTTCATTGCGTACACCCGTTGATGTTTCTGCATGAACAAAGGCAAGAATTTTTATATCGGGGTTGGTTTTTAAAGCATCTTCAACAGCGTTAAGGTCGGTTTGCTCACCCCACGCATTTTTAATGGTGATAGCTTCACCACCGCATCGCTCAACATTTTCGACCATGCGGTTGCCAAAAACGCCGTTAATGCATACAAGTACTTTATCGCCAGGCTCTACCAGATTAACAAAACACGCTTCCATACCCGCGGAGCCAGGGGCAGAAATGGGCATAGTGAGAGCATTTTCGGTTTTAAATGCATATTGTAATAGCTGTTTCGTTTGATCCATTAACTCAATGAATAGAGGATCCAAATGACCTAAAGTAGGTCTAGCCATGGCATTTAGTATTCTTGGATTAACGTCGGATGGTCCTGGACCCATCAAGGTACGCTCAGGCGGTATAAAAGTAGAAAAAGATTGCATAATCCATCCTTATTTTTGTGAGAGCCAATGATTATAGTTATTGTCTTGCCTTCTAAGCATGACCAATGCCGTCATACTACAAGTTTGGTTAAAAGGAACAACCGTCTGTTTTGAACATAAATAAGATGAATGAGCGCCGCACTACACATTCACCTTTATGTATATGCAGAAATCGAAAGGCTATAAAGATGGGAAAGTTACGGCCGAGTGAATAAGTGCGTCAAATTGAGTCAAAATTTTTACCACATCCGACCAGCATTTAGTTCATTGATATATTTAAGGTTATTTCTATACTTAGGTTAGTAATCAGGGTGTAAGATAAAATTCACACAATTGCTGTTTATATTTTGAGCTAATTTAAACTATACTCATTGTCCGTTTAAAGTTTTTTATTTAAACTCTCCCTGTAAAAGTTAGCGCACGGCTCAGCAATGAGCCATTCCCCTAGGCCCGGAACGTTTGTTCTGGGCATTTTTTATGGGGAAAGAAAAAATTAAATGGCGAGTAGGATGATTACTCATCAATCTGTTGCAAAGATGTCATGTAAGTCTTTGCGTTGCTGACATAGTGGTCTGCTGAGGCCTTTAACTTTGGCTCTACGTTTTCATCAAAAGTTCTGATAACTTTGCCTGGTGCTCCTACAACTAAGCTGTAGTCTGGGATTTCCATGTTTTCAGTGATTAGTGTATTAGCGCCAATAATACAGAACTTTCCAATTTTCGCACCGTTTAGCACCACGGCGTTAATACCTATCAACGAGTAATCGCCAATTTCACAGCCGTGAAGCATAACTTTATGACCTACTGTCACTCCTTTGCCAAGGACCAAAGGAATTCCCGCATCAGTATGTAACACGCTGCCGTCTTGGATATTTGTATTCTCACCCACCGATATTTTGTCCATGTCGCCACGGATTACCGCGTTAAACCAAACACTGGCACCCTCTTTAAGTTCTGTGTTTCCAATAACGTGAGCCCCCGGTGCAATGAAAGCGCTCTGGTGAACTTGCGGTGTTGCTGAACCTAACTTATAACGCATTCGCTTATTCCCTATTCGTCTACTTTTCTCATTAACCCTTCTTGCATGGTTGATGCAATAAGTTCGCCTTTTTGATTAAAAATCTGACCGCGAACTAAGCCCCTAGACCCACCACTAAATGGGCTTTCCATTGCATATAACATCCATTCATTCATGCTAATTGGGCGATGAAACCACATTGCATGATCAATGGTTGCAATGCGAAGCGACTTATCAGTTACAGCAACACCATGAGGTTGTAATGAGGTACTTAAAAAATGATAGTCTGATGCGTAAGCAAGTGCAGCTTGGTGCACGGCAAGTTGCGCATCCATGGTATCTCTTGCTTTTAACCAAATATAGCGGGTAGGTTCACGCTTAGCTGAATGATATGAATTTGCTGCATCTACGGTGCGAATATCAACCGGTTTGTGGTAGCTTAACGCTTCCTGCATAGGGCGCGCTATTTTGTTGAAGTTCGCTTCGTAAAACTCTATGTCAGATTGCACTTCTTCAGGCGGAGGGACATCGGGCATGGTGGGATTCTGATGCTCCATGCCTTCTTGTGGCACTTGGAAAGATGCAGTCATGTAGAATATGTTTCTGCCATCTTGTATCGCTTTGACGCGACGAGCCGAGAAACTTCTTCCGTCTCGTACTATTTCTACGTCGTATACAACTGGTTTTTTAGCATCGCCCGGTAAAAGGAAGTAGGTATGGAATGAATGGGCCACTCTGTCTGGTGATACGGTCTCATAAGCAGCTGCCAGAGCTTGTCCCAAAACTTGCCCGCCAAATAAAGCTCTAAAGCCTAAATCCCAGCTTTGACCTCGATAGATGCCAGCTTCCACTGTTTCAAGTTCAAATAGTGATGATAGTTTAATCTCGGACATGTTGTACGTTCTCTTCTATAACTGCTTTGGGGTTTCGCGGGTAATATTTTTCAGGCAATTTTGCTTTATGCTCAAAAAAGCGCGTATCTTTATAGGGTAACTTCATAAACCCTGAAATGCCTAGCCCTTTTATGTTAGGAATTTGTTGCACTAGTTGCGCCAGTAAAGCTTTAAAGCGCTCTTCTTGGCTATGGTCAAGCAAGGTATAATAGTTGTGTATCTTCAGGTGTTTAGGTAATGCTTCAAATATAATACATCCTGTGTGATGAATTGTGTTTAACTGTACGATAGTTTCGATGATATCTTTCGGCAGCTTAAGTAATTCATCAGGATCATCGCCGTCTTCAAAGTAAGAGTGAGTTCGGCTCTCGTCTTTTTGTGCAGAAACACGTGACAACTCATAAGGAATGGAAAGGTCATTACCAGGTAGAAAATCTTCATCTTCGCTGTCGCGTTCAATATGAAGCGTATTCTTCGCATTAAACATACAGCATTTAAAAACGGCTGGCTTGTGTATAGCTCTCGCTAAATTAATCACGTTATTTACCGCTAAATCAAAGGCAGTTTTGAGGGTTTCATCATACAAGTTCAGGCTGGAATCTACATAAATACCCTCTGGCTCCCAACGTACCGCCATACCGCCTACTACTGGGTAGCGTCCTAGCCTACTGATGGCTGATACGAATGCTTTTTCAGTATCTCCCATACCTTGCAGGTAGTTTTTGTAGTAGCGGTCAAATTGCGCATCGTCTATGTAGCGTAACTCTTCTACGTCTTTATCATCTAAAGAGTCAGATAGCAGCGCCTGTTGGCGTAAATAAGACTTCCGCGAACTGTAAACGACGGTTTCAATATCAGCATTTAGAGTATGGGTGAGCCAAGTGGGTATTAACGGCGTGTATTGCGTAGGTTTGTCTTGGGTGAAAACCATGTTTTTTAAAACGTGAAGGTGGTTAAACAAATAATCGCCTCCCTGTCTTCTTTTAACAGGGTCATCACTAAGCATATATTCCAAAATATTAGCAAGCATTTTGGGTAACCCGAGGGATGATGGCGTAATAACTTTACTTCCATAGCGACAAGATTGCCCTGATGCTAGCGCATATAGGGTGCTAGCTAATCCCTGCTCATCAAAGCGCGGGCTTGAAAGCGCACCGCTTAACTGCTCTTCGCCGATAAAGTAAACGTCGCCAAGCCGTGCGTTCGTCTGATGAAGTTCGCCGGACATCAAATCCATGACGTTGTTACCCACATATTGCCCAGCGATATCGGTCTGAGCGAAGACCGAAGACCCCCAGTCTATTAAGCCTATAGATTCATTAGTGGCATCCCAGACCAAATTTGAGGGTTTAATATCGCCGTGGACAATAGGCTTAATTTCGCCATTCTCGCTGTATTGGCGAAAACTCGACAAAAGCTCGCCCACTTGAACGGCTATTTTCACGATAATACGGGGCGACAAAGGGCCTGTTTTCAAGCTTACTTTTTCTAAATCTTCACCAGGCGCTCTGCCCATCACTAATATTGATTGCTTACGTATCTGCTGATATTCAATAAAACGCGGCACAAACTCATGGTTAACGTGAGACAGCATAAAGGCTTCCTCTTCTAACCTGTCCTGAACGTGCTGCGGTAAGGTTATACGCGAGAACTTAAATACCCGTGATTCTCCACTCGGCGCATTCCCTGCAAATGCAAAACCAAATGCGCCTTTTCCTAAAAGTTCAATATCGCTATACCCCAACCCAGCAAGTTGAGACATACAGAGATTTACCCAGTCTTTCAGTTTTTTTGCATCCGCATGGGATAGCAAGTAAATCGACTGTTCATCTGGTATGTAAAAGTGTTTTAAACCTTTAAGCTGAGACATTTCATTGTTTCACGGTTATGGAATTATTGATGTACTATTCACCGAGTAATAGGCCAATTAACTATTTGCTTGCCGTTAATTGGCACCTAGTTGACTATCAATACCATTGATTAGGAATCTTCATTTACCCAAGTAACCTGCGCCGTGGCATGAAAACCCGTTTCATTTTTACCTAGCATGTCAATAACGCTTGTTAATGCTCTGTCTAGGTTCGTATCTAGCTGCCATGGCGGGTTCAGTACAAACACACCAGAACCATACATGCCTGCGTCAGACGTATTTTCTGCAACACATATCTCAGCTTTGAAGCTGGGTCTGCCTAGTTCTGCGAGTTTGTCGCACATAGCTTCACTTGCACCGCTTTTAGCGCCAGCCCTTTCTGAAAGCAGTGGGTACCACACGACAATTTGCGCCTGCTGCCAACGTTTCAACACCTGTTCAACGCCTTTGACAAGGTCGCTATACTCATTCACTCTCTCGTATGGAGGGTCAATTAAAATAGCACCGCGATTAGGCTTTGGCGGCGTGAGTGCTCGAAGCCCTTCGTAGCCATCCCGTTTGTGTGTATGGCTATGTCCGGTACGAAGTCGCGACACGTTTTTCTCTAATTTTTGAAACTCGCCAGGATGAAGCTCCATTAAATGTAAAGTATCAACACCGCGTTTAGCCTTAGCGCTTATTGCAGGAGAGCCTGGATATTGCTGTTGCGCTAAGAAAGGTTCACATAATGACAGGTAGTCATTAAGTAGGCTTGGCAAATTTTCCGTGCTCTTGTTTTTTGGAGCCAGGTTTTCTGAAGCTGCAGTTCCATCACCTTGCCCGAAAAGACGGGAAATACCTGATTCGTACTCTTTGTTCTTTGACGATAGGTCGTCGGTTAAATCATATGTGCCAGCACCGGCATGCGTGTCAAAAAGCGTAAAGGGCTTGTCTTTCTTTTTTAAGGCGTTGATAACACCAATCCAACAAAGATGTTTGATGACGTCGGCGTGATTGCCAGCATGAAAGGCGTGTTGATAACTAAGCACAAAACCTCAGTAAAATATTTGTTTGTTTATAGGAAACTATAATAACGCCATCCCGCGATGAGGTACACAAAACAAAAAAAGGCCAATACGTTGATATTGGCCTCCTTACTATTACGCTACAGCATATAAAAATGCACTAAATAGATCATTTAAGGTGCATTAGCATTTTTTCTGGCTGGGTAAGATAACTCATCCATAAATTATTGAAGCGCACCATAGTTGCACCATCAATAATTCGGTGATCACCCGACCAATTAACTGCCATGATATGTTGTGCGCTAACATTACCCTCATCGTCAAAGCGAGGAAGCTTTTGAGTCTTACCTAACGCCACAATAGCGGCTTCCGGCTTGTTAATTACCGGCGTAGCAGTGATACCGCCGATAGCCCCAATGTTTGAGATGCTGATAGTACCACCTTTTAAATGCTCGCCGGCTACGCGCCCTGCCCTCGCTTGCTCGATAATATCTTGCATTTGAACGGCAATATCCAGTAGTGAAAGATCTTGTACCCTTTTAATATTAGGCACAAGAAGTCCAATTTTGGAATCTACCGCAAAGCCAATATTGTGATCAGAATAGTAGCTAATCTCAGTGGCATCCTCATTGAGTTGACTGTTAATTACAGGAAACTCGTTAAGTGCCAGCGACATCGCTTTAACGAAAAATGGCATAAAGCTTAATTTAACATTGTTCGCCTCAAACTCAGGCTTAAGCAAGCTACGTAACGACATTAGGTTGTCCATCACTAACTCATCGCTTACAGTGAAGTGAGGAATTGTGTAGACCGACGCGGACATCTGCTTGGCCATTGCGGCCTGAATACCGCGCACTTTTTCCGTCTTAACACTGCCTTTAACTACACTGTATGCGCTATTTATATCGCCTTTTTGTGTGGTGGGCTCGTTTGACGAAGCAGTTGACGTATCTTGTGCCGACGCGCCACCATTTGTTTGCTGTAGATTCATTACGTCAGACTTAAGAATACGCCCTTTTTTACCAGAGCCTTTAACTGTAGACAGGTCGATATTCTTTTCTCTAGCAACACGTCTTACCGCAGGGCTAGCCAGAACCTTACCTTCTATAGCAATAGGTGGCTCGTATTCGCCGTCGCTGAATTTTGAAGGAGCAACTTGTGCTGATTGCTGACTTGAACCGTTTGTTTGCGTTTTCAGAGAACTTTGAGATGCAACGCTTGAAGCACTGTTGTTTACCGATGGTGATTCGTCATTAGTACCGCTAGTAATTGTGGCTTCACCGGCAACTTCTAGTGCGAACAAGGCACTATGTACTTTAGCGATGTCACCTTGGGCGTAATAAAGCCGATGCACGGTTCCCGCATTTTTAGCAGGAATTTCAACCACTGCTTTATCAGTCATCACTTCAACAACAGCTTGATCTTCTTCGATGTCGTCGCCCTCAGCCACATTCCATTTCACAATTTCACACTCAACGATACCTTCACCAATATCTGGCAGTATAAAGTCTTCAATGTGCTTGCCATTGGAATCACTAGAAGGTGATAAACCTCCTTGGGCGGCAGTTGTGTGTTCAGGCCCTTCGGCGCTATCGTTTTCTTTTATACGCTGCGTATTTGCCTCAGTGCTTGTGTCGCTATTTGCTCCTGCATCGTTCGCATCATCCGGCGTCATTGAAAATAGTGGCTCATGAACCTTAGCAATATCGCCAACCGCATAATGCAACTTGTTAACCACCCCAGCATGCATAGCTGGAATTTGAACGGTGGCTTTGTCGGTCATTACTTCAGCTACGGGCTGATCTTCTTCAATGTGTTCACCTTCTGAAACCAACCATTCTAAAAGTTCACATTCAACAATACCTTCACCTATATCCGGTAAGATAAATTCAATTGTCATATCATTGTCTCCCGGCTTAATAATGAAGCGTACGCTTAATAGCTTCGTACGTTTTGGTTTCGTCTGGCATGTATTCTTTTTCATGAGCCAATGGATATGGCGTATCTAAACCACAAACCCTGGCAATCGGCGCCTCAAGATATAGAAAACAGCGCTCTTGAATGCTTGCTGCTATTTCACTTGCAAAGCCACCTGTTAACGGAGCTTCATGGTTTATCAGTAGACGACCAGTTTTCATGACAGATTGCATCACTGTTTCAACATCCCACGGAAGTATGCTGCGCAAGTCGATGATTTCACAGGACACACCATCTTCAAGGGCCATTTCTGCAGCTTTTTGCAAGATTTCTATCTGTGCACCCCAACCTAGAAGCGTAATATCGCTACCTTCCTGCACAATATCCGCTTTACCTAGCGGTAGCTCGTAATCTTCTTCTGGTACTTCTGATACGGAGGCACGGTAAAGTCGCTTAGGCTCCATAAACAATACGGGGTTTTTATCGCGAATTGACGCAAGTAATAAACCTTTTGCTTGATACGGATCTCGAGGGATAACAATCTTAAGACCTGGACAATGTGCAAAGAACGCTTCAGGTGACTGGCTATGGTAATGTCCGCCTGCGATCCCACCGCCGTATGGAGTGCGGATAGTTAATGTACCTACATCAAACTGTCCACCTGAACGATAACGCCACTTCGCTGTTTCGTTCACGATTTGATCAAAAGCTGGAAAGATGTAATCACCGAACTGAATTTCTGCAACAGGAACCGAGCCTTGCGAGGCTAAACCATTAGCAAAGCCAATAATGCCTTGCTCAGTGAGTGGCGTGTTGAAGCAACGGGCTTTACCAAATTTTTCTTGAAGATGGCTCGTTGCCCGAAATACACCACCAAAGTGTCCCACATCTTCACCAAAGACCATTACTTTCTCATCTTCGGTCATGGCAGTGATGAGTGCATTATTAATTGCTTGTAGTAAGTTCATCTTGGCCATTATTTCACTCTCCCTGCGGTTTTAGGGTACATCTTTGGGTATTTCTTTATGTGTGCTTTTAGTTCGTTAAGTTGTTCTTTTAGGTGCCATGGCGCTGTGTCGTAAACGTCTTCTACTATATCGTCGATAGCACATACGTCTGTTTTCTCACAACTCTTCATCGCAGCTAATACATCTTGTCTTGCTTTATCAACACGTTTTTGATTTTCAGCTGCATCAAACCACCCTTTGCTTTCTAGCCATTTTTCCATACGAGCGATAGGGTCTTTTGCACGCCATTTGTCTTCTTCTTCACGAGAGCGATAGCCTGTTGGATCGTCTGACGTTGAGTGTGCAGCTAAGCGGTACGTCATGGCTTCAATGAGCACAGGGCACTTTTCTTCAATGGCGATTCGGCGGGCTTCTTTAGTAGCGGCATAAATAGCTAACACATCGTTACCGTCAACACGGATAGTTTTGATACCGTAGCCTAAGCCGCGAGACGCAATACCATCACCTGCAAATTGCTCTTCTGCGGGCGTTGATATGGCGTAACCATTGTTACGACAAAAGAAAATTACGGGGCAATTCAGTACAGCTGCCATATTTAAGCCAGCATGGAAATCGCCCTCTGAAGCTGCACCTTCACCAAAGTAGCAAATGGTCACCACGTCTTTACCCGACATTTTTTGTCCGTAAGCGTAACCAGAAGCTTGAGGGATTTGTGTGCCTAAAGGCGAGGAAATGGTCATGAAGTTAAGGGGCTTGTCACCGTAATGGATAGGCATTTGACGACCTTTGTTAGGGTCGTCCTTGTTGCTAAACATTTGGTTCATGAATTGTTCTGTCGTATAACCACGGTAGGCCAGCGCGCCTTGTTCACGATATTGCGACATAATCATGTCATCGTCTGATAACGCAGCAGCACTTGCTACTGATGCGGCTTCTTCACCTGTACTCGCAAGATAGAAACTGATACGCCCCTGACGTTGTGCACCTACCATGCGTTCGTCCAACACGCGGATATAATGCATGGTATTAAAAATTTTTAATGCTTCATCCTGGTCAAGTTCAGGCTCTACCGCTTTTTCGGTAAGTTCGCCTTCTGATGACAAAATTTGAAGCATTGGGATATCAACAACCCCTTTTGTAATGATTTCGACCTGATTTGTTGTTTTTACTTCGGCCAAATGATTTCTGTCTTTCACGTTTGTTCCCCTTAAATATGAGGGTTAATAGCGACTTTTATAGTTTGGGATATGCTAGATGAGGAATTGCAGGAGTGTCTTACTTATTCGAAGGTAAAAATTCAAATGGATGAAATCACTATACTCAATTAGTCTAAATTAAAAGGATAACCGTCCTAATAAAGTAAAGCTCATGTAAATTTTATGAAAACATCATAGGATAAGCCTCATAGTAAAATTGTATAATTGAGCGAAACACAAAGTTCGTTCGTGGTTTTTTATGTAATTTTATTTCAATTTTATTCGACGAACTACTACTTCAGCAGCCAATTTTTCTAGTTTTATTTCAAATTTACCTGACACCCAAATGTAACAAAATATGTAATTTGTGTATTTCTGAAATACACATTACATAACCCGAGAAATTGTGCTAACAATAAATGTGTCATGACGGCAAATAGCGATAAAAAAGGGCATTAAGCCTATAAAGCAAATATAGACCGTCAGGCCCAGGGAACTATTCACACGAGAATAATTATGAAAAAAACAATTATCAGTACAGTAGTTGCAACTGCACTAGCAGGTTCTGCTTTTGGCGCGTTTGCTCTATCAAATCAAATCTCCGGCCACAGCGTTGAACAACAAAACGCAATTGAGGCTTCTTTCGATAAAAAGAATATTCTTGCAAATGCTATTCAAACAAGTAGTGACAGTGTTCGCGTTATCGTTCAGTTAAACGACGTACCAATGGCGCAATTTAGCGCTGTTAACCCGAGTGTTAGCAGCATGTCTGCGCATAAAGGTCAAAAGGTTAACTTTGAGTCAAACGCAGCTAAGGAATATAAATCGTTCCTTGAAACTCAACAGCAATCTGTTATTCAATCAATTAAAGCGTTTGATAAATCATTTAAAGCTGACCTGTCTTACACAGCGGCTTTTAACGGCTTCGCTGGTATTGTATCAAAAAGCGCGCTTGATAAGCTTTCGAGCCTATCTACAGTTAAAGCGGTATACCCAGACGTTATCCACCACGCACAAATGGATGCAAGCTTAGACTTAATCGGTGCAGTTGAGACGTGGGAACAGTTTGGCGGTAAAGAAAGTGCCGGTGCGGGCGTCAAAGTAGCTATCATCGATAGTGGTATTCGCCCACAGAACCCCCTATTTAGCGGAGAGAACTTCGAAGCGCCAGCCGCAGATACCCTACCTACTGACGATTACTGTTCGGAAGTCCCTGATTTTTGTAACAATAAGCTAATTGTTGCTCGTGCAGCGGATATCGTAGAAGGTTTCTCAGTTGTTGAGGAAGAGTATGAGAGCCCACTAGGTTTTAACGGCCACGGTACTCACGTTGCAGGGACTGCGGTGGGTAACTACGGCGTAATGGCTGAGCGCGACGGTGCAGAAGCTGAAATTTCTGGTGTTGCACCGGCTGCGTATCTTATGGTGTACAAAGGCCTGTATGCAACTCCAGCAAACCCAGCATCTTCAAGCGGTGCATCTTCAATGTTACTGTCAATGCTTGAAGCTGCACTGACAGACGGCGCTGATGTTGTTAACAACTCTTGGGGCGGCGGCGCTGGCGGTAACCCTAATGGCTCTGTATACGAAGATGTACTTGAAGCCATGCACGATGCTGGTGTAGTTACCGTATTTGCAGCGGGTAACGATGGTCCAGGTGAAGGTACAATTGGTTGCCCGGGTTGTTCTGAAGACGTTATCACGGTTGCAAACACAACAACGGGTCGTTTGTTTGCAAACGAAGTGACTATCGAAGGTGATACTACAATTGGTTCAATCCCTGCGCTTTATTCAGTGGGTAACCCTGCAATTGTTTTCGATAGCCCAATTACTGCACCGGTTGTTTATGCTGGTGAAGTTAATGCGGAAAATGTGGAAGGATGTGATGCATTCGACGCTGGCGCGTTTGAGGGTGCAATTGCACTTATCAGCCGTGGCACTTGTGGTTTTGTAACAAAAATTGAAAACGCAGAAGCGGCTGGCGCTGAAGCTGTGCTCATCCACAACGTAGATGGTCGCGGAGAAGCGCCAATCTTAATGGGCGGCCTAAGCGAAGCGCAAACTATTCCTTCACTAATGCTTCCTGCTACGCCAGGACAAGCGCTTGCAACTCTTGCAGTGGAAACAGATGAGTCACTAAATGTGACCATTGGTAGTGACATAGTACGTGTTGTTTCAGATAGCCTTGCTGACATCATGAATGAAAGCAGTTCTCGTGGACCAAACGGCGACCCTACATTCCTTAAGCCAAATATTGCGGCACCTGGTACACGTATTTTCTCTGGTGAATCTCCAGATGCTCCAGGACATGAAGGCGAATCTTTCTCGTTTAAAAATGGTACGTCTATGGCGTCACCACACGTAGCAGGCGCAGCGGCTCTACTTAAACAAATGCACCCAGACTGGACTGCACAGCAAATTAAGAGTGCCCTTGTAACGTCTTCTATCCGAGACGTACTTAAAGAAGATGCTGCTACACAAGCAGACAACTTTGACATGGGTGCAGGTCGTTTAGATCTACCTCGTGCTACAACTGTTGAGCTTACATACAGTGATTTAAGCTTGGTAGATGGTAGCTGCTACTTGAACTGTGAAATGTCTATCACGGTTACTAATACTAGCGACGAAGAAGTAACTGTCGATGCAACCGCTATGTTTAACGACTCTGCTATTGTAGCAACCGTTACACCACAAATGGCTACTCTGCCAGCAGGTGCTTCTGCTGAAATTATGGTTGCGGTAGACGTTACAACAGCCTCTACAGGCTCATGGTCGTTCGGTGGTATTAACTGGGCAGATACAGACGACACAACGACGGATTACTTTATTCCTGTTGCGGTTTACCCTATTAGCACAGATAGACCAGAATTGTTTAGTAGTGATGTTAGTACTAGTTTGGCTGAAGAAGAAGAATTAGTAAGAGTAACTGCATCAGCAACTAACCAGAATGTGACAGGTATGATTGGTGTTACTGGTTCAATCGATCACAAGTTCGAAATTGACCCTTCTAGTATCGCAGCGGTTAAGAATGGTGACCAACAGCCGGTATCTTACGACGCCGATAAAGGTGAAATCTATTGGGAAGGTGCATTGAATACCTCGTCGTATTCACTTGATTCTGACACTTCGATTGGAGCGCTAACAGGCGGTTACCTGCCAATGGCTGCATTAGGTGTACAGCCTCTTACGTGTTCTGGTTCGTGTGATGACACGTCTATCACGCTAACTGGCCTTCCTGAAATGACTTACCTTGGCAAGACCTACACGTCAATGCAGGTTTCTTCAAATGGTTACATTTCTCTTGGTACATCGTCAGGCAACGTAACGACCCCTTCACCCGCTGTTATGCCAGACAGCAATGAACCAAACAACGTACTAGCTCCTTTTTGGACTGACCTTGATTTACTAGGTACTGATGCTGGTGATGAAGGTACAGGTAACTTATATGCAGCTAACTTGAACGGTCCTAATGGCTCATTGTTGGTAATTGAATGGGAAAATGCTCAATTGTGGGGTATTCCTGATACTAGCTTTAATTTCCAAATTTGGTATGACTTTGCTTTTGATAGTATCCACTTTGTTTATGGTGAAATGGATAGCCCTCAATACGCAACTGTCGCAGGTTTTGAAAATAATACAGGTACTGCTGGCTTTACATTGGGTGCTCTAACAACGGCAGGCTCTCAAGGAACGCTTCCTGTAGCTGGTGATGAGTTTATTTTAGCATCATCACCAGGCGATGAAATCGAGTTCAGCTATAATGGTACTGTTCTTCCTTCAGGCGAATACATGGATGACATGCTAACTGTTGATGAAGATGCGTCGGTAACGGCTAACATCCTTGCTAACGAGATGGATAGCACGATCATTAACACGTTTACAATGGAATCACTTTCAGGTGATTTCCGAACGTTTACGCCAATTACTATCGATAAAGAGCCACTTGACCCGTCAACTGTTACAGTTACTACTGAAGCAGCAAACGGTTCAGTGACAGTTAACGATGATGGTACGGTAACCTACACACCAAATACAGACTTCTTTGGTGAAGACTCATTTACCTACACAGTCCAAGTTGAAGGTACAACTACTGATGAAGGTGAAGTTGTAGAAGGTGATGTTATTGGTGAAGGTACGGTAACTGTACAAGTTGCTGGCGTTCAAGATGCACCAGTACTTTCAATTTCTGCGCCATCAAGCGTTGATGAAGGCGAGTCATTTACCGTAACAGCTTCAGCAACTGACGCAGACGGCGATGACGTTACGATCGCTATCAATGGTGTTGAAATGACATCATTCACTGGTACTGCACCAAGTCATGAGCAATCGACAACTGTGACGGTAGAAGTAACAGCAACAGACGGTATCGATACAACTACAGAAACCGTAACTATTGCAGTTAACGATAAGTCTGGTGGTTCTATGGGCTGGATTGCATTACTTCTTGCACCAGCTGTATACCTGCGTAGACGCATGAAACGTTCATAACGTTTACTAAAAATGTAAAAAAGGCCGCAATCGCGGCCTTTTTTAATCGTCTTTCGAAAGTTGCTGTAGATGCTGTGACATCCGCTTACTTGGCTGGACCCCAAGTTCACGGAACTTTTCAATTTGTCTAACGATGTTCCCTCGTCCGTTAGTTAGTTTATTCATTGCTTGCTCATAACTTGCCTGAGCGGTATCCATAGACTTTCCTACTTTTTCCATATCAGTAACAAAACCTACAAACTTGTCGTATAACTTAGCGGCTTGTTCAGCAATAAGCTGTGCATTTTGATTTTGGTACTCGTATTGCCAAATATTATTAATGGTTCTAAGCGCGACAAGCAAGTTTGTAGGGCTTACCAGCATAATATTGTGGTTTAGCGCCATGGTGACCAAGTCGGGCTCTTCTTCTACAGCAATTAAAAAAGCGGGTTCTATGGGAATGAAAAGTAAAACATAGTCTAACGTCTTTAATCCTTTTAAGTTCTGGTAGTCTTTTGCGCCAAGGCCTTTAATATGCCCTTTTATTGAAGCTACGTGCTGACTTAAAAACTGCGCTTTTTCCGTTTCATCATCACAATTGAAATAGCGCTCATAAGCTGCAAGGCTTACTTTTGAATCTATGATGACGTCTTTATCATTTGGTAAATGCACTACTACATCAGGCTGGAAACGCTTGCCTTGTTCAGATGTCGCAGACATTTGTGTTTCGAATTCGTGTCCTTCCCGTAAACCAGATTCCTTAAGAATGCGTTCAAGAACGACTTCACCCCAGTTACCCTGCTTCTTGTTATCACCTTTTAGTGCATTGGTAAGTGCAGCTGCTTCTTCTGTTATTTTTTGATTTAAAGCTTTTAAGCCTAATATTTCTGTTTTAAGTGATGCTCGCTCTTGGCCTTCACGTATATGCTGCTCTGAAATTTGGCGTTTAAAGCCATCTAATTCATTTTTAAACGGTGCCAGCACAGCCTCAATATTGTGCTTAGTTTGTTGGGTATAGCGCTGCTGTTTCTCTTCAAAAATTCGGTTTGCTAAGTTCTCAAACTGGGTTTGCAACCGTTGTTCAGAGGCATTCATAGCCGCTAACTTGTCTTCATGCGCCGCATGCAGCGCCTGAATTCTGGCCTGATGGGCCTCGTTTTGCGCCTGAAGTTTTGCGTTAGCCACCCTCTCGCTGCTCAATTCATTTTGCAACTTGTCACAATACTGTGAAGATTGAGAAAGCTTCGCCGAGTTATTTTGGCTGCGGATGAAAGAATAAAGTGCTAATAGACAAACACTAATAAAAGCAATTAAGAAAGCGACGGGTTCGCTTGAGATAAGGTTGGTGATCATAGTGCACGTTCATACTGTTATTTTGTACAGCACTATAAACAAAATAAAGAAAATATACCAATCTGTATAGGATTAAAACAGGTGAATCAAGTGGGTGTTAGTTTCTCGGCCGAGGCCATGTAATCTCAATTATAAAAACAGAAAACGGGCGACTACGCGCCCGTTTCATTTAATCAATCAAAGCTTTTAAATTTGTTTTGGTAAGCGAAATAATCTCACTATCGTGATGATTTTCGCATTAGCCAAGTTATTTGTAAAAGCTTTGCAAAAGCCTCACCGTAACTCACTATTTAGAAAGTGAAGCGTCAAGCTCTTCTATTTTAGCTTTCCAAATAGCAGGGCCATTCTTATGTGCATTGGCACCCGTGCTGTCTACAGCAACGGTTACCGGCATGTCTTCTACGTCAAACTCGTAGATTGCTTCCATACCTAAATCTTCAAATGCCACAACGCGTGAATTCTTAATCGCTTTCGATACCAGATAAGCTGCACCACCTACTGCCATAAGATACACAGCTTTGTGTTTTGCAATGGAATCAACCGTTGCTGGGCCACGCTCTGCTTTACCAATCATGCCGATAAGACCTGTTTGTTCAAGCATCATGTCTGTGAACTTATCCATACGCGTCGCTGTTGTAGGGCCAGCCGGACCCACTACTTCGTCACCTACAGCGTCAACAGGACCCACGTAATAGATAAAGCGATTAGTTAGGTCAACGCCTTCTGGAAGACCTTCACCATTTTCCATCATGGTTTGAATGCGTTTATGTGCGGCATCACGGCCTGTAAGCATTTTACCTGATAGTAATACCGTTTCGCCTACTTTCCACTCTTGAATGCCTTCTTTGGTCACTTCATCAAGGTTCACGCGGCGGGTGTTTTCACTCACTTCCCACGTTACTTCTGGCCAATCTTCAAGCTTAGGCGGCGTAAGTTCTGCTGGACCTGACCCATCTAGATAAAAGTGTGCGTGACGTGTAGCGGCACAGTTAGGGATCATAGCCACTGGCTTAGATGCAGCATGAGTAGGCAGAGACTTAATTTTAACGTCAACAACGGTCGTCAAACCGCCTAAGCCCTGTGCGCCAATACCCAGTTTGTTAACTCGGTCAAAAATTTCTAAGCGAAGTTTTTCGTCAGTGGTTTGCGGGCCACGTTCAATAAGCTCTTGAATATCTACTGGATCCATAAGGCTTTCTTTAGCAAGTACTGCAGCTTTTTCAGCGGTACCGCCAATACCTATTCCCAGCATACCAGGAGGACACCACCCCGCCCCCATTGTAGGCAAGGTTTTAACAACCCAATCAGCAATATCATCGCTTGGGTTTAGCATAACCATTTTAGATTTATTCTCTGAACCGCCGCCTTTTGCTGCGATCATTACTTCAATCTTTTCACCCGCAACCATGTCGATGTGAACAACAGATGGCGTGTTATCTTTCGTGTTTTTACGGGCACCAGCTGGGTCAGCAACGATAGATGCACGAAGCGGGTTGTCAGGATTAAGATAAGCGCGGCGTGTACCTTCATCAACCATTTCTTGAACGGTCATGTCAGTTTTGTCCCATGTTACGCCCATCCCCACTTTAACGAAGCAGGTTACAATCCCGGTGTCTTGACACAATGGGCGCTTTCCTTCGGCCGACATACGCGAGTTGATAAGAATTTGGGCCATTGCATCTTTCGCGGCTTGGCTCTTCTCTTTGTTGTACGCTTCTTCTACGGCCTTAACATAGTCGAGTGGGTGATAGTAAGAAATAAACTGCAGGGCATCTTCAATGCTGTCAATGAAGTCTTGTTGACGGATAACGGTCATGACATCCTCTTTTTATTTGGCTTTCGTGGTCTTAGCTAGCTAAAAAAGCGTATACTAGCGCATCTCAAGACATCGCACCATGCAAAACCATGTGCTTGGGGCTAATTCCAGATATTTTTACGCGCTATATTAGTTATACGCATTAGAAAGCGTTGTAATAGCAACAATAAAAACACTTGTTCGCAAGTGTCAGTTACAAATTGGCGGTCGTTCTTTTCTGCTTTTAAGCACTCGACGGCCTAGATGAAAAGAAGTACAGAAAAACCTATGCCACACGCAGATACTATCAATGTTCATGTCACCCGTTTTACTCAACAGGAGTTAGCCAACGAATTTGCGCTAGACTGCAATAACACTGCAGTTTTCAATAGATTATTTGAACAAATATCTGCACAGCCCTACGCTATTCTATTCGATACTTCAGGTTCTTCTAAGAGCGATGGCCGATTTAATATAATGGCCTTTTCACCTACCGCTGTTATTGAGGCGAAAGGTGAACAAACAGAACTAATCGATTTACACACTTCTTCACGCCAGCGTCTTAACATGCGGCCTTTCGAAGCGGTTCAAGCGCATTTGCATGCCAGAGTCGAATCTATCGAAGTAAAGGCTACTTTTGACACTACCCACTTACCTTTCATTGTTGGTGTAGCAGGAATGGCTGGATATGATACCGGTCGATTCTATGAAACATTACCCAGTATGGCTCAAAGCGACTACAGTACACCTGATTTCACTGTTGGCTTGTATCTGTATTCACTTATTGAAGACACCCAAACGGGCTATATCTATTTTTGCAGCGCAGATAATCGTCCTTTGTCGCAAGTATTTAAGTCGTTAAAGCAAGTAGCAACATCTAAGGATTTTAAGCTCACATCGCCCTTTAAATCTAATCTATCGAAAGACGCCTACGAAACATGTTTAGGTAAAATTAACGCTTATCTTCGTGCAGGCGACTGCTATCAGGTAAATATGGCACAGCGATTTAGTGCGGAGTTTGAAGGAAGCATGTGGCAGGCATATTGCGAGTTACGTAATCAGAATCAAGCGCCCTTTTCTGCCTATTACAACCTTCCACAAGGCTGTATAGCGTCTATTTCACCTGAACGTTTTTTACGTGTGAAAAACAAGGTTGTAGAAACTAAGCCCATTAAGGGCACTCGCCCTCGCTTTGACGATATTGAAAAAGATAAAGCCAGTGCACAGAGTTTGCTTAACGCCGAAAAGGATCGTGCCGAAAACCTTATGATTGTGGACCTGCTTCGTAACGATGTTTCAAAACACTGCAAGCCCCACTCAGTAAAAGTACCCGCACTCTTTGCACTTGAAAGTTATGAAGCGGTACATCATTTAGTCAGTACTGTAACTGGCGAACTAAACGATGCGTCGTCGCCTTTGGCGCTTTTAGCGTCTGCCTTCCCTGGTGGTTCAATTACTGGCGCACCAAAGATACGCGCTATGGAAGTGATTGATGAACTAGAACCCCATCGTCGCCATATATATTGTGGCAGCGTGTTTTATATGGGGTACCGAGAAGATATGGATTCAAGTATCTGTATACGCACGGTGTTAGCTGAGAATAATAGATTACATTGCTGGGCAGGCGGTGGTATCGTGCTAGATTCTGTACCAAGTGAAGAATATCAGGAAACACTTGATAAGGTATCAAAAATACTGCCCGTGCTAGCAATGATGAATCAGTAACAGAACAGTTTTATACGCTCTAACGGCAAGGCTCTAACGGCAAGCTTAATATCTGGCTTTTGACCTGCCCTGGTTTGTAACTTGCGTTGGATTGTGACTTATAAAAAATTAGTATCTATGAAGAAAAGCGAATTTCTATCACAATTTCATCACTTAAGGCTGACTCACACTGAGCCTGACTTTCCTTTAAAGAAAACAGGACGACCCGCGGCGGTGTTAATACCTTTGATAGACTATGGCAACTCTCTACAGCTTCTGTTAACTGAACGTGCGCATCATCTGAAACATCACCCCGGCCAAATCAGCTTTCCGGGTGGAGCGGTGGATGAAACCGACAATTCTTTTTTTGCCGCTGCGCTTCGCGAAGCAGAAGAAGAAGTTGGCCTTCCGTCTACTCACGTAGATGTTATTGGCATGCTGCCAAAATATAGAACAATCAGTGGCTACGAAATAGCCCCAGTTGTAGGCTTTGTAAACCCTGACTTCACACCTGTTATCGATAAGAATGAAGTAGAGAGCGCTTTCGAAGTCCCGCTTGCTCATGTGCTAGATAGAAAGAACCACCTAGTCCATAATACTCACCGAAATAACAAAACTTTTCCTATATACTTTATTCCTTGGCAGCACCGTATGATTTGGGGCGCAACAGCTGCTATGCTACGAAACCTTTCGCACCATATACATCCGTGATAGCGAAAACCACTAAGGACAACAAGACAGTCTTGTCAAAGGCGCTATAAATTAAACTTTACAGTCTATTAGCAAAACTAATCTCTCTATTAGCATTTCTGTATTGAGCTTTTTGCGTAGCGCATGCATGATCTTAATATTACTTAGTTTTAATTTATGAATGTTTATGATCAGTGTATTCGATATGTTCAGTGTGGGTATTGGCCCATCAAGTTCGCACACAGTAGGACCGATGAAAGCAGGTGCCGAGTTCGTTTCTGAACTTGCACAAGATACTGCGCTTTTCGATTCAGTTGATAGCGTAAAAGTTGAGCTATTTGGGTCACTAGGTCAAACTGGCATCGGACACGGTACCGGGAAAGCTGTCATCCTAGGTTTGTTAGGCGAAATTCCCGACGTAGTGGATGTAGACACTATTGACAGCAAACTCGAGGATATTCGTAATTCCGAACTACTTTGTCTCAATGGCCAGAAGCAGGTCCACTTCCCGAATAAAAATGCGATTGTATTTCATCGCCGTAAGACACTGCCCAAACATGCTAATGCACTGACGTTTTACGCTTACTCAAAAGGAGAGCTGGTTAAAGAGCAAACCTATTACAGCATAGGTGGCGGCTTTATTATCAAAGACGAAGATTTTGACGCAACTAAAGCGCATGCCGCCAGCCTTCAAGCTTCGGTGCCCTTCCCTTTTAAAACCGCTGAAGAATTACTTGCGCTGTGTAAGAACAACGGTTTAAGTATTAGCTCTTTAATGCTGCGTAACGAAACGACTTTTAGACCGAAACATGAAGTAAAGCAACAGTTACATCATATTTGGTTAGTAATGAAAGCTTGTATTCAACGCGGTATTGAGAGCGAAGGAATACTGCCTGGAGGCCTAAAGGTGGTACGTCGCGCACCTGGACTTTATCGTCGCCTTCAAACCGAGCATACGAACGATCCTATGCAAACTATGGATTGGGTGAACCTTTTTGCTTTGGCAGTAAACGAAGAAAATGCTGCGGGAGGGCGTGTTGTAACCGCGCCTACAAACGGTGCCGCAGGTATTATCCCCGCCGTACTTCAATACGTAGATAAATTTATTCGACCTGTTGATGAAGAAGTAGCAAGCCGCTTTCTTCTTACCGCTGGAGCCATTGGCATACTTTACAAAGAGAACGCATCTATCTCTGGCGCTGAAGTAGGTTGCCAAGGAGAAGTGGGTGTTGCATGCTCAATGGCTGCAGGCGCCCTTGCCGAGATAATGGGCGGAACAGCGGCATCCGTAGAAAATGCTGCAGAAATCGGCATGGAACACAACCTTGGATTAACCTGTGATCCCGTAGGTGGCCTGGTGCAAGTTCCATGTATTGAGCGTAACGCCATGGGTGCAATAAAAGCAATAAATGCTTCTCGCCTTGCACTGCGAGGTACAGGTGAGCAAAAAGTGTCACTAGATAAAGTCATTAAAACGATGCGTGATACGGGTAACGATATGAAGACAAAATACAAAGAAACAGCGCGAGGCGGTCTCGCGGTAAATATCATCGAGTGTTAATCGTAAGCCTACTATGAACAAAGATTAAAAAACGAAAAAGGGGCGACAGCCCCTTTTTTCATTCGTCTTGGTTTTTCACAACGTTACTTAACTGGTAACGTCACGCCTTTGAACATTTTTTCAACTTCTTCATTATTTTTAAGCATCATCGCTTTTTCGACTTTGTCTTTAGTAAGGTGAGGCGCAAATCGCTCAATGAAGTCGTACATGTAACTTCTAAGGAATGACCCTTTTCTAAAACCAATCTTTGTCGTGCTGTAATCAAACAAGTGGCTTGCGTCTATTTTAACCAAGTCATCGTCTAACTCTTCGCTAACGGCCATCGACGCGATTACTCCAATACCTACACCCAAGCGCACATAAGTTTTAATTACGTCGGCATCGGTGGCAGTGAAAACAATTTTTGGCGTCAGCCCTGCTCTTTCAAAAGCCTGGTCTAATTCTGAGCGTCCTGTAAATCCGAACACGTAAGTCACTAACGGATACTTTGCAATGTCTGAAATATCTATTGTGCCCTTTTTAGAAAGCGGATGATCTTTGTTTACAATTACGCTGCGATTCCAGTGATAACACGGCAGCATAACTAAATCGTTGTACAAGTGAAGCGCTTCAGTGGCGATAGCAAAGTCAGCTTCGCCTTTAGCGGCTAGGTCGCTAATTTGAGAAGGCGTACCTTGGTGCATGTGTAACGACACCTTGGGGTACTTTGTCATAAAACCTTGGATCACGTCTGGTAACGCATAGCGTGCCTGAGTGTGCGTGGTAGCGATATTAAGCTTGCCTTGGTCGGGAAGTGTATGTTCTCTTGCAACGGCTTTGATGCTTTCTACTTTCGCAAGAATCTCGCGAGCAATGTTGATTACATCATTACCCGCGTCGGTTACGTGAGTAAGGTGCTTTCCGCTACGGCCAAAAATTTGAACGCCTAATTCGTCCTCTAGCATACGCACTTGCTTGCTAATACCTGGCTGTGAGGTATACAAACTTTCTGCCGTTGCAGACACATTCAAATTATTATTGAGAACTTCTACGATATACCGTAGTTGCTGTAGCTTCATATTTTACACCGTATTATGGGATCGACTGACACTTTACTCCCTCCGTTATAACCAAAACTACGGTTTTTTACTAGTTGCTATTACAAAATTAGCATTATAAAGTTGAATTTAATTCATTTTTTTACAAATTTACGCGTAATTTGCCCTTCATTTTCTAATCTCTTCTACAGTATGTTTAGGGTTAAAGAGTCGCACGGCGTTTAATAGATAATGAGCAGTAGTAAACAAGTTACATCTTCAATCGATTTTTCATCTGTATTAGCTGCTGCTGTACACGATATGAAGAATTCACTATTTCTTTTAATTCAATCTATTGAAACATTGAGCGATTCGCTTTCACCGCAAAACACTGAAGCAAGAGAACAAGTAGCAAGCGTGCATTATGAAGCATCAAGGCTAAACACGAATCTTGTTCAGATACTCTCTTTATATCGAGCAGAATTAGAAAGCCTGCCTATCACGGTTGATGAAAGTTTTGTCAAAGATTTAGTTGAGGATGTTGTCGGCTCCAACGCACTCTACGTCTCTCAGAAAAATATAGAAATTACTGTCGATGCTGAAGAGGACCTCAGTTGGTATTTAGACAGTGAGCTAATTTATTTGCTCTTAAACGATGTGATTATAAATGCAATGCGCTATGGCACATCGAAGATACTTGTTTCAGCCCGTATTGATGAAGATGAATTTATGATTTTAAGGGTTGAAGATGATGGGAGTGGATACCCCGAAGCAATGTTGTCTAAAAGCCACGACGCGCTATGTGACTTTGAATTAAGCCAAGGTAGAACAGGCCTCGGGCTGTTCTTTGCTAAACTCATTGCAAGCGCGCATTCTCAAGGCGACAGAATAGGAACGATTACCCTTTATAACGGTGGAATCCTAGGCGGGAGTGTATTTGAAGTAAAAATACCGTAAGATTGTCCGATAACAATAGATAATTCAAAAAGTAACGCTCGTGGTTGATACAAAACAGACGTTATAAGATGTAAAAACAGACGGAAACACACGCATGTACGTGATTATTATTATTTTAATTGTTGTTTTGCTAATCGCAGCTATTTTCATTAATGCAATTCAACAACATCGTCAAAAACAAGATGCCGAGCGTCGCACCGAGTTAGCCAAACAGCGCACTATTGTTGATGAAACCGAGAACATTATCGCTGCAAGTGTAAATATGCCGGTTTCTTCACGAATCATGGGTATTCTTCACAATCGAATTCTTAATGCGCTTAAAGCCATGAATGAATTATCAAGTACTGCAGAATTAAAACAACGCATAGCGAGTAGCGAGCAAGCTACCGCAGCGGCGCTGTCAGATAAGTCGACTGGCATTTCAGAGTTTTCGTTGCCTGATAACGATAAAATGATAATTCAGTACATTCAAGCGGTTAAAAAACTGCGCATTGTGCTTCGCTCTGAACATAGTAAAGGGCAAATTGATTCAAAAGTATTCATGGATGAAGATAAGCAATTGGAACGTTTGCAGGTCAAAGTAAACGTAGAGACGCTTATTAAGCGCGGCCGCGCTGCACTACAAACCAGTATGTTGGGCTCAGCAAGACAATATTTTGAAAAAGCCAAAACGGCGCTGGAAAATCAGAACCCGCAGGATGAATACTCTGCATCTAAGCTTTCCACACTTAACGAGTGGCTAAACGAAATTCAAAGCAATCTTAAGAGCGTGAACGAAAAAGACCGCGCTAAAAAGCAAGAAGAAGAAAGAGACGAACTGGACGAGCTATTTGCTCCTAAAAAGAAATGGTAGTCCCTACTCTCATCAATTACGTCGCGTGTTATGTCGTTTGTGCATAATGCGCAATGGCCAAGTCCCACAAAGACTGAGCTGGTAACGACAAGCCCTTTCTTGCGTTTTTGATTATTCCTATATTTTTTACTAAAGGCTCATCAGCAATACTTAGAGTTACAAGACCAAGCCCGTCCATTTGATCTTTACAAATAGCAGGCATAATAGATATGCCCAATCCATTTTGTATAAGTTTTCCAAGGGTAGATAGTTGCCCTGTCTCTGCAATAATATTCAACTCGCCGAACTGCTGAAGCTTAGACTGCGTCCAGTGACGTACCGCAGAACCACGGTTCATCATCACCAAAGGGAACTGGAGACAATCCTTCCAATTAAGTGATTTGCCCAAGCTAGACAATAACCCTTTATTTCCTACTACAACAAACTCATCGGTAAAAAGGCTGTTAAAAACAAGGCCGTCTTTGCGTTCTGGCTCGAAAGAAAAGCCTATTTCACTGCGCCCGGTAGTTACTTCGTGAATAACCTGCTCCATAACAACGTCTACTATTCTTAGGTTTACGTTAGGAATGCGCTGGTGAAACATTGATAATATGTTGGGTAAGTGTGACTCGGCAAACGAAGGCATAGCACATACAGTGAGTTGGCCTTTAGCCATAGCAAATAGGTTTTGCATGTCTGAAAAAGTGTTGTCCCAGTCATGAAGTAAACGCAGCGCGTTTGGAAATAATACCTCTCCTTCAGGCGTCAAGCTTACGTTACGTGTATTACGCTGAAACAACTTACCGCCTAATTGCTCTTCCATTTTTTTTATCGCAGAAGACAAAGCCGGCTGGGTCAAGTGCAGGTTCACTGCAGCTTCGGCAAACGTTGAAGACTTGGCCACTTCAACAAATGCCTTTACTTGACGGTATGAGACATCCATAAATGCAGTCCTCTCCAACTTATTAATAAATAATTTTTATCAATTAAAAGATTAATTCGATTTTACATATCTTGCAACAATGCTGATACTTATTTTTAACAATAGTGTTGGAGATAAGAAATGGCAGGGTTTAACAAAGTTGTGTCCTCGTACGATGAAGCCATGAAAGGGCTTGAAGACGGGATGACGGTTATTGCTGGAGGCTTCGGCCTTTGTGGAATTCCAGAAGGCCTAATTAGTCAAATTAAGACGTTGGGAGTGTCAGGCCTTACGGTAGTGTCTAACAATTGTGGTGTGGACGGTTTTGGGTTAGGCCTATTGTTAGAAGATAAACAAATATCAAAAATGGTGTCTTCCTATGTCGGTGAAAATGCATTGTTTGAGAAACAATTGCTTAACGGGGAGTTAGAAGTTGAACTTACCCCACAAGGCACGTTAGCTGAAAAAATGCGAGCCGGGGGCGCAGGAATCCCCGCCTTCTACACTGCCACAGGTTATGGCACGCCGGTCGGCGAAGGGAAAGAAGTTAAAGAATTTGATGGACGCCCTTATATTCTTGAGCATGCCATTACTGGCGACTTTGCAATTGTAAAAGCTTGGAAAGCAGATACCTACGGTAATTGTGTTTATCGCCACACTGCACAGAACTTTAACCCTATGGCGGCAACCGCCGGCAAGATCACTGTGGTAGAAGCAGAAGAAATTGTAGAGCCTGGCGAGCTAAACCCTAGCGAGATCCACACCCCAGGAATTTATGTAAACCGCGTTATTAAAGGGTCATTTGAGAAACGTATAGAACGCCGTGTAGTTAGTAAGGAGACCGTATAATGCTTAGTAGAGAACAGATTGCAATGCGCGTAGCCCAAGAATTCAAAGATGGCGATTACGTGAATTTAGGCATAGGTATCCCTACCCTTGCGGCTAATTATGTCCCTGATGATATCAGCGTAATGCTGCAGTCGGAAAACGGTCTTTTAGGTATGGGCCGTTACCCTACTGAAAGTGAAGTCGACGCCGACATGATAAATGCAGGTAAAGAGACGGTGACAGCTATAACCGGTGCATCGATATTCAACAGTGCTGAAAGCTTTGCCATGATCCGTGGCGGACATGTAGATTTTACTGTTCTAGGTGCTTTTGAAGTTGATGTATCGGGCAATATTGCCTCGTGGATGATACCAGGAAAACTGGTCAAAGGCATGGGCGGCGCTATGGACCTTGTTGCGGGCGCGAAAAACATAATTGTTACCATGACCCATACCGATAAACGCGGTAACCCTAAGTTACTAAGCGAATGTACATTACCGTTAACCGGTGTGAACTGTATCACGCGCATAATTACTGACTTAGCAGTGCTGAGCGTCGAGGACGGCGCCTTCGTTCTTCAAGAACGTGCACCAGGGGTGAGCGTAGACGAAATCAAAGAGAAAACCGGTGGAAAACTTGTAGTACCTGAAAACGTACCAGAGATGCAGTTTTAGTACGTTCAACAAGAACACATGAAACGCTTACATACAACATTATACAATTACGTCTAAATCGCTCGCGCTTACCAAGTAGCACATTGTGTGTTCAAGGTAAGCGCGACTCACAAGGCAACACGCCAATTCGTTTATTCTAAAACTATCCTGCCCCTTATTACAGGATTACAGGTGTTATTTGTTCGTTATCAGTGCCACACACCCGAGTTTATAGCGTGAGGCGCAATAAGCCTTTTAATACACTTTGCATTAAGGGATAATGCGCATGAACGTTATTTTTAAAAAGGCTCACCTTTCTTGCTAGTTACTGATTTACCTGTCCATCATAAAATTATTTCAAAGCTCGAAACGAAAAACATTTCGACGCTAACCGAAATTCAAGAGCGTACTATGCTTCCTGCAATACAAGGGAAGGATATTATCGCGTCTTCAAAAACAGGGTCAGGTAAAACCTTCGCCTTTTTAGTACCTGCTTTAAACCGGCTAATGTCGCAAAAAGCGTTAAGCAGACAAGACCCACGTGCACTTATTCTTGCTCCTACACGTGAACTCGCTAAACAAGTTTTCATTGAAGCCAAGTCAATGTGCACGGGCTTAAACCTTACGTGTTCACTTATTGTGGGCGGCGAAAACTACAACGACCAAGTTAAAGCGCTTCGACGCAATCCTCATATCATCGTGGGTACAGCAGGTCGTGTTGCCGATCACCTTTTAGACAAAAGCGTGTACCTAAACGGATTAGAACTACTAATTTTTGATGAAGCCGACCGCATGTTGGATTTAGGCTTCTCTGCTCAGCTTAAAATGATCAACGACTATGCTGATCACAGAAAACGTCAAACTATGCTGTTTTCTGCCACGCTCGATAATATTGAGCTTAAGCATATGACAACGCAGTTGACCCAAGGTGCTGTTCGCGTTGCTGTTGGAGACTCAACGGCAGAGCATGGCGACATTGAGCAGAAGTGCTTCTTTGCAGACAACGTTGATAACAAAGATCAAATCTTACAGTTTGAGCTGGCCAATCGTACCTACAACCAAGCTATCGTATTTACTGCTACCCGTGAAGATACCGATAGAATTGCAGCATTGCTTAACGAAGAGAATTTAGAAGCTATTGCTCTTCGTGGTGATATGCTACAAAGCCAACGCGCAGCAGTAATGAGTGCATTTGCTCGTGGGCAGCACAGTATTTTGGTTACCACCGACCTCGCCTCCCGTGGTCTGGACCTGTCAAAAGTTGGCTTGGTAGTTAACTTCGACCTACCGAAAAACGCCGATGAGTATATTCACCGTATCGGCCGTACTGGCCGTGCTGGGCAAAAAGGCGAAGCTTTCTCGTTAATTGGCCCGCGCGACTGGAACAGTTTTGAAGGGCTTAAGAATCACCTTCAATATGCTTTAGAGTGCTCACCGCACGACGAATTCGCAGCCTCGTTCAAGGGTTTCAAGCCAAAGAAAAAAGTGTCGAAAAAAGCTAATGCGCAAAATGGTAAAAAGCGTGTGGCTAAACCAGTTAAAAGAAACGCGAAAAAGCGCGTTGATACCATGTTGGGTGAAGATATCGGAATGGTTCCTGTTAAACGCAAACCAAGAAATACTCAGCAGGACGACGACGAGTAAAAAACATTCACTCTCTACCGCTATTCATCTTGAAACTGTGAGGAGCGGTGAGCTAGAGCTCATATTATTTATATTGTGATTGATTAGTCGATTAGCTTATGGTGTGCATTCACGGTTTGGCTTTCGATATGTACGAAGCTAAATTCAGCCTTATGTAACTGTTTTAAACCACTAAGAAACTCGCAGAGCTCATCGACGAAATATTCTGTTTTATCAGGCATTACAGAGCACCAAACACATAACGAGTTCTCTGTAATTAATTTTGCCTCGTACTTTGACTTAAAATCACTAGCGTCTTCTCTCCACGCTCCCTCACTATCTAGAAATGTACATCCGCCGTAATAAGTCGATAAATATTCGCTTAGCGCCGTTTTTACCGTGTTATAAGCATGAGAACCCGGCGTTAATATAACAGTAAATTTGGTACGTATATTCATTTGTTCTTCGCAAAGAGTAGTGCTAACAATAAAACAGCTATCAAGGCAAGGTTCACTGTATTTTCAGACGACATGAGTGAAAAAATATCATAGATACCCCAAGTAGTATCGTGCTTTACTGATTGCGCAGCAGATACAAAGTTATTAGTAATATCTACGAGAGAAATACCGCCAATAAGCATGAGGATAATTTCAATCGATTTGTTAATAGCACGATTTAGCTGGTTCTCGTAGCTAGTAATGGCATTATTAATGTAGGTAGCTCTATCGAGCAAGCTCTCTTCTATTTCGTTAATTTCCCATGCGCATATTAGCTCTTGCGCTAAGGGTTTTCTTCCGCCCTGTAGACCACGAAGTGAATCAGAAAATTCTAATCGAACATAAGAAAGGTTTTTTATGGAAACCATACGCCGAATTAATTTTTCAAGAGCCTTTCGTCGTTTGCTAGAAGATAACGCTTTAAGTAATTGTAGCTGATGATACGCATCACTCATTGATTGTTGATAAGAATAAAGCAAAGCATTGTAATGTTGTAGCAAAAACAGAATCCGTCGATTGTCTAAAGAAAGCGACATATCGTTGCTTAAAAATAAACAGTTTCCCGAGCGAAAGTAAGCATCATTATTCTCGTAAGAATTTGGAGGACACTCATGAATTATTGAAAACGTATCCGATGCTTCTACATCAGACTCGGGCACTCGGGTGATGTAGCACCGCCCCGTCCATAGTACAGAATCACAATCAGTAAGTTCAGAGGTAAGCAGCCTACACTGCTTCTTTAAGCTATCTAAAGTAGTGTTTAATAGGTTGATAACCACCTGTCCTGCAGATTGTAAAATGACCGATAGCGCTTGCTCAATATCTCGGTTTTTTATCTTTTGCCAGCATAAAGAAAGCTGACCCTCTGCCTGAGGTGCAAAGTTCGCTTGTAGGGTCGCAACACCCGTTTGATAAAGCCGTAAGTTTAATTCTATAAGCTGTAAACCTACTTTTTCCAACCCCAAGAAGGGCTGTTCGAAAGCAGGGCTCTTATGATTTAACTTCAACTTTACGAGCGGCGTAAACATGGGACTAAGTAAATCGGAATCGGTAGAAATATAACCCATATCAAGTTTACTTTCTTGATTCAGTACCCAATCTTGGTGATGCATAGCAGCCTCAACTTTGCTAGTGAGCGAAGTCGTTAGCGCGCTAAATTTACGGGTTAAGGCAATAGGAGTAAAGGTAACCATTGAAACCGGCGGAGAAGCTGGTGATGAAGATTTCGAAGACGACGCTGACATACTTCTTCTTACTATCCTTGTATACGATAAGAGCACAATGCCCTTTGGGTAACTCTTGCTGGCTAAGTTCTATTACCGTTGTGTAATACTAGCGGTAAGCCGTTGTTTGTTTTATTCGATAATCAAGTCTACCTAAGATTATAAAAAACATTTACGTATAACACTAGACCTAGTTAAAGCGTATAGATTGTCCCCTATTGGTACAGTACACGTGTTACGGATCAAAAGAGCCAATCTGGATGACGTTGTTACCCAACACTTCTTTGACATGGCTGAGTACGGCTACGACCAAGCACCACTAGAACTCGAGGCAGCAAAAGCTAGTATAGAGTACAGCGCAAACTGGTAGCCTTTACTTTGTAGTATAGTTATCAAATCTTGACTGCAGAATAGACAACTAACATTTGTGGTAATAATGCTTCCTTTTCGTACTCATACTCCGTATATTGTTGCGCGCTTACTCTCGGGATGGGATAGGCCCATCCCGTAGGGATAAAACTAGAAGTAAAACAAGGAAGCTAAGTGAAAAACAAAATCATCTTCACGGCAATATCTGCCGTACTTATGGGTTGCGGCTCTGGCGGCTCAGATACACAAGAACCACCTGTACTTCCGATTGAACAGACTGATACTTCACCTGCCGATATTACTGTTGCTGATATCTACAACGCTGTACTGGGTGAAATGATCGACACACCTGTTTTTACAGTCTCGGATATTAGTGCACCTGTAGAAATCACTATTGAGGGTGGTGAGTATAAGGTGAACGATGAAGAATGGACATCGGAACCCGGAACAGTTGAAAATGGAGATAAACTCACCTTTCGCGTTATGTCACCTGACATCTATGTAGATATCGTAAATGGGCAGGCTGTTAATCCTTCTCGGGATGTAACGTTCACAATCGGTAATATGGTACGTACATTTACTATATATGTAGCACAGCAAAATGACGACGCAGATATTTTACCAGACAGCATTGCTATCGAAGATAAAAATAAACATACGCTAGGTGAAGTGGTTATCCTCGGTCCTTTTACCGTCTCAGGAGTTGAGACCGAAATCCTGTCTGATGTAACTAACGCTGATTTGCAGATAAATGACGGGGAGTGGACCTCCAATCCAGTTTACATTGAAAACGGCGACACCTTCATGGTGCGCTACAACGCACCAGATAACTACGCTGAATCAGCGGTGTTTGCTTACAAATTTGGTGACATGATGGGCACATTTACAACCGAGACTTACTCAGAAGAAAACATGCCTTCAAATATTGTCATCAAAACAAACTGCGAGAACTATTCCTACAGTCACTGTGATACGCCTATGAATATATGGACATGGGAGGAAGGCAGCGAGCCAGTTGAAATCGAATTCGATCCAGCAGATGGAGACGTCATCATCCCCAACCGGGGTAACGGTACAGTTAACTTCACCGTTTACTGGCAAGACCAACAGTACCAGACTTTCTATGAGTCTTACATTGAGGCACCCGGTGGCACCTATGCTCCTTTTACCAGTTTGTACAAGCCGGAAGAAGATGAGCAGTGTAAAGATATTATGCTATTTTTAAACACCGGTGATGTAAACTTCGATAATGATGCTTACATAGAGGTGAGTACCGATACACCATATCCCCCTTCACAAGTGGCTAATCAAACACACTTCGATCGTAACGCTGAAGGAGATCTTCAGGGTATCGTTACAGTTTGCCATGCTGAGAATCTTGCAGTAGCCTACAACTCTCGACTTTCCTATGGTGTTCGACTTAATGAGCACTCGCTTGCAGGCGCAATCAGCATTTCAGATATTCCAGATGGTGGCGCTGCGGAAATTGTGCTTACAGAAGCTCCTATGATAACTGTTAACACAGCCACGCCTGCCTTTTTTATAACAAGCGGGCGTTCTTCAACGGAAGGAACTAGTGGTATCGTGCTAGAGAGGTTCACAACCGCTCCAGGAGCTCACACCACCAATTCTTTTAGTTTATCAAAAGCAGAGGCTTTTGAATGGCCATTAGTGCTTGCCGCGCTAGCGGATACACAGCGTAGCAATTTTAATATGGGCGCACTAGCATTCAACATCGACCAGGATGCCGCGTATTACGATATCTCATTTATAGACTTTGGTCTTTCGGTGCAAAGTTCACCGGAGATGGTATTTGAAGATAGCGAAATAGCTTATAGTGTTACAAGCGACTTAAAACCGAATACGCTGGAAGCAACAGTCTCTTACTTAGATCGAAGCACATCGCCTTTCACATATGTACTACATACTGTGCACGCGCCAGGCCCGACACAAGAACAAAATGTCTTCACTCTGCCTTCCATTAATGGTATCGATTTGAACGCAAACTATGAGTTTGCTTACTACATGCTCAGCGTATATGACGATCCTGAGATTGATACATTTCAAGAAGAAGTTTTTCCTAAAACTGAAGGAATACGAGTGGTGAACTATAACACCGTAACCTCCTTCTAACTAAAACCAACAAAGGGGGAGTAAACGCCCCCTTTTACTCAGCCCGAATAATTGTTTAAAGGAACGAAAAGCACTAATAATGGACTTTGTTTTGTACTTTACTGTTAGTGTTATAATTTTATTCGAATACAACCAATGGTCTCGACAAAAAGCAAAGTATGAACTGCTATTATTTAAAACAGGACATCGCAATTTAGGTAATTCTCTCGCGAGTCGAAACTGAATTACCATCAACAGATCACACAAATAAAAAACGAGTGCTTAAAAGCACTCGTTAACTTGTATTTTTAGCGTGGTCTAGACGTTTCCCCACACGCTTTGGAAAGCGTATTGAAAAGCGTCAAAAAACGATAGGTCTTACTAAGTAAACTTAGTACTCCCACCACCCTTCTTGCCACCACTCCAAAAACTCTTCAAAGTCGATGTAACCATCGTCGTTACTATCGATAAGCTTAAAGCCTTCCTGTACGTGGCTAGCTTTAGTCTTTGGTGAAATTACGGTTAGAAGCTCGATGAACTCAGGTAAATCGATTTGGCCATTGCCATCACGATCGAAAAAGCTGAAGTCCTTTCTAATTTCTTCAATTTTAGATTCTGAAAGTTGAGTGTCCACTCGCATTCCTTATTTCAACTGCAATAAACACGAGTGTAACGCCCTTCTTTCTGACTGTCTACGCCTGATTTTCTTTTGCTTTAAGTGCGCGTAAACGTTGAGCTTCTGCTTTTTCCTTACGCTTTTGTTCCATGGTCAAACGCGCTTCAGTACCTACGTGTTCCTGCTGACGCTCTTTCGCTAGCTGAACCTGCTTTTCGCGTTCTCTAAAGCGAGCAATTTGTTCGTCAGTATGTGTGCCGTAGCAATGAGGGCAGCTTACGCCAGGCTCATATTTATCGCTCTGTTTGTCTTCTGCGGTAATAGGAAGTCGACACGCGTAGCACTGTTCGTAATGACTCTTTTCAAGGTCGTGGTTTACTGCAACGCGATTATCGAATACAAAACAATCGCCTTCCCACATAGACTCTTCTTTTGGTACATCTTCAAGATACTGTAAAATGCCGCCTTCTAAGTGGTAAACCTCTTCAAACCCCTGCTCTTTCAAATAGGCTGTCGACTTTTCACAGCGAATGCCGCCGGTACAGAACATGGCCACTTTTTTATTTTTTGACGGGTCGAGTTCTTTTTCTACGTATTCTGGGAATTCACGAAACGTATCGGTTTTAGGGTCGATGGCGTTCTTGAAAGTACCAATTTCTATTTCATAACCGTTTCGGGTGTCGATTACCGTCACATCTGGGTCGCTTATTAGTGCATTCCAGTCTTTAGGCTTAACGTAAGTGCCTACGGTTTGGCGAGGGTCGATACCTTCAACGCCCATAGTCACTATTTCTTTTTTAAGTTTCACCTTAGTGCGATAGAACGGCTGTTCGTCGTGAAGTGATTCTTTGTAAGAGATAGGATTGATACGTTCATCGCTATTCAGATAAGCGAGCAATGCGTCGATACCCTCGCGAGTACCTGAAACAGTGCCATTAATGCCTTCGTGGGCAAGAAGAAGTGTACCTTTGATACCATTTGCTTCCATAGCTTCTAGAAGCGGCTGGCGGATTTCTTTAAAGTTTTCAAGCGCAACAAACTTATACATTGCGCATACAATATATTTAGACATATTTTAACCTTTGCTGATTGGAGCGTAAGACCAGTGCAAAAATGCGGCGCGGAATATAACAAAACTGAGCGTTAAAAACTAGGCGATATTTTCAAATGAAGAAAAGTCTGCCGTTGTAGCTTGGTGCTTATCTTTCCCATCTTTCCCGTCATCGGCGTCGCCTTGCGAAGATATAACATCGTAAAGTAACGTATTATCTTCTTTTATGGCGTTGTCATACTGCTTTTTCAATCGTTTCTGGGTAGCTAGGCTGCAGTTGTCTACAACGTCATCGGGGATGCGTTTTGCGTCATCGGTTTGAGCTAACGGCGCGGGTTTCATACTAAGAAAAAGGCGTGCACTTTCATAGTCAGTAGCGATTAAATTTGAGTACACTTGCATGTCTGTCCACTCATTTTCGCTGACGGACAACGACGGTCGCCTGTAGTGATTTAACGCCGCAAGTTGCGCCTCTATACTATTCGCGGTGTCCGCGTCTGAGGTTGCCGCTTCAATTTCAAACGGCTCAGCTACGCTGTGTTGCTGCATTGCAAGGTATAACGAGAACAATGCCCCCTGCGATGACGCTCGAGCAAGTACACCACTTCGCTCCCAGTAAATACTGGGGTCTAGTGTTGTTTGTTCATTTGCTGAGGCTAAATCTGGCGACATACGTACACAATGCTGTTGTTGTATACGTATGTTGTCGGCAAGATAATGTTTTTCTTAAGCTTATTTTCTAAAGTTAGATATACTTCTAGTTACTGATAGCCGGTTTATTCACGGATTCGAAATGCAATTTAGCAACAAACAAGTATTGATTGTTGAGGATCAACGTCCTTTCCTTCTTCTTTTGAAAGGGCTAATGCATTCAATGGGTGCGTCTGATGTTGTCACTAAGTCTTCCGCTGAACAGGCAGTATCGCTTTGTAAAAAACATAAATTTGATATTGTCATTTGTGACTTACACTTGGGCGCTGATACCAAAAATGGCTATGAACTCATAGAAGAGTTGCGCACGCGAAGGCTTATTAACCCCACCTCAGTATTTATTCTTATCAGTGCTGATAGTGCTCGACCGGTTGTGCTTGGCAGTATTGAACGCCGCCCAGACGATTTTCTAATAAAGCCCTTCTCACAAGTACAGTTAAAGTCTCGCATTGTTCGTGCATGGCAAAAACGACAATTTCTTCAGCAAGCGTTCAACTTAATAGAGCAAGGTGAATACAATAGCGCCGTAGATCATATTGAGACTCTTTTAGAAAACCCCCAGCACTACAAAGGACACTGCGAACAACTGCTAGTTGAACTCTATTGGCGCATCTCTCAACCTCAAAAAGCTCTAGATGTATTAAAAGAGTATATCGAAGGTAGACCTGTACTATGGGCACAAATAGCAATAGGTAGAACCTACTTGCTGTTGAACGATTATGAAAAAGCGATATCCATTGCCAAGAAAACGTTAAAACGCAACCGTTTCAATGCTGATGCTCATGATATTCTTGCGCAAGCACACCACGCCTTGGAAGCGGGTGAAAAAGCCCTAGATGCAATTAAGGAAGCTATCAAGCTGTCGCCCTTTTCATTACCTCGTCATTTTAAGGCTTGTGAAATTGGTCGGGAAAATAACGATTTAGTGCTAGCAGCCAACTCTAGCCAAGCAATTTGGAACCTATCAAAACGCACTGTGCACAAAGCAAGCTTACATTGGTGCACAATGATACGCAGCCTACTTGATGTTGCTGAGTCAGCTGATGACAAAAGCCAGCGTAATAAGTATCAGCAAGAAGCTTTACTTACGTTACAGAGAGGTAAGTTCGATGAGCACCTATATAGAATCGACAGGGAGTTCGACGTAGAAATTTTTGGCAACATTGTAAATGCAAGAATAAGCGCGATTGATGGGAAACTCATTGATGCAAAGCGTCATCTGAATACATCGCAAATACAGCTTGATGATAAATACGCAGAAGTACCTACAGCGTTTATTCCAGATAGCATTAACGTTATGTACAAACTAGGAGAGTTCGACGACGCGCTGCAGTTGAATTCTCTACTTTCTTCAAGAGGTGAAGAACTCGACCAAAATAGTTCTTACATGCTAAAGACACAAGCGCAAAAAGCACAAAAAAGCCTTGCTAGTTATCAGCAGTTTAACCGTGAAGGCATTCAATACTACCAGCAACAAGACTTTGAGCGCGCTAAAGCCTCGTTTGCGCTTGCTCAGGGTTTCGCACCTGTTAATACAGGTGTCGCACTTAACCTGCTTCAATGCCTTCTTCAGATAGCCATAAAAGAAGATAAGGCAGAAATGAAGTTAATAAACGAATGTAAGCGTTTATTTAAGCTTATTGATGACATGACGCTCAAAGCACCGTACAAAGAAAAGTACGAAAATATTCGAGATGAACTTTCTAAGTATATTGGCTTTTGAAATCCAGTGACATATTAGTTCTTTTAAAAGCAAACCTACCTTTATTATCACTGGTAATTCATGCCCAAAAACCCATGCATCTATGCCATATCCTGCTAAGGCTAATATTAAATCTTACCCTTCTTTCGCCGTGATTAATTGTACTGTATATATATACATGCTATAACGCAATACCACGTAGCCTATGGCCAAAAAAATTCCCGTATCCATGATTTGGTGAAAAATACTAGGCTGCTTGAATGTAATTGGTTAAAGGAAGTAAACATCGGCGATGCATGACAGACTGATACAAAAACTTGAAATTCTTTCCGATGCGGCCAAGTACGACGCGTCTTGCGCCAGTGGTTCAGCCGGTAAACGACAAGCTGGGAAAACCGAAAAGACCGGTATAGGTTCGCTTACTGGTGGCTCGGGAATATGCCACAGCTTCACACCTGATGGAAGGTGTGTTTCGCTGCTTAAGATCCTTATGACAAACTACTGTATTTATGATTGCCATTATTGCATTAATAGGGTTTCAAGCAATGTTCAACGAGCGCGTTTCACGGTTAAAGAAACGGTAGATTTAACTCTAAATTTTTATAAGCGCAATTACATTGAGGGTTTGTTTTTAAGCTCTGGAATTGTGGGTTCGCCCGATATCACTATGGAAAGCATGGTACGTATTGCTAAATCGCTACGTCTTGATCACGGATTTAAGGGATATATTCACCTTAAAACTATCCCGAATGCGTCGCCAGAATTACAAGCAGAAGCAGGTCTATACGCAGACAGGCTTAGTATCAATGTAGAAATGCCTACCCAGTCTTCGCTAAACAAGTATGCCCCAGAAAAAGATCTTGGCGATATTCACGGTTCGATGAATACGTTGAGAGAAAAAATCGCAGAGCATAAAGTAGACAAAACATATTCGGGCAAACGCCCTCCCCGTTTTGCACCTGGTGGGCAGTCTACGCAAATGATTATAGGTGCCGATGGGTCAAACGATAAAACCATTTTAGGTACAAGCGTTAAGCTCTACAGCGATCAGAAACTTCGACGTGTGTATTACTCAGCATTTTCCCCTATCCCTGATGCTTCCGAAGTTTTACCGCTGAAACCTGCGCCGTTGATACGAGAGCACCGGCTGTATCAAGCGGATTGGCTTTTACGTTTTTATGGTTTTGGCTTAGATGAAATCTTACAAGACGACATGTTAGATATGGACTATGACCCGAAGCTTGCATGGGCATTACGTAACCGTCACCTATTTCCTATTGATTTAAATAAAGCTGACAAGCAGATGCTGCTGCGCGTCCCCGGTCTTGGAGCGCGAACGGTACAAAAGATTTTATCTATAAGGCGTAATACAAAGCTCAACTGGATCGACCTTACTAAAATGCGGCTACCTCTTAAAAAGTTGAAGCCTTTTATCAGTGTTGGAGATTACTTCCCTGATATCCATTTACTCGACAGTAATAATTTCGAGCTTCAGTTTAAACAGCCTAAACAGTTTGAGTTGTTTAGCGCTTGAGTGGGTTGTTAATGCAGCTAAGTTTAGCCCTAGTCTAAAAGGTAGCTTTATATGAAGACCATTACCATTACTTCAGTACCTGGCTTTGATGAATGGCGGGAAGCCTCTCGAGAGTGCATTGCTGAGCGTATCTCCCCTGAACATATTATTTGGCAGAGCGCTCATTCAGTACAAGGCGATCTGTTCGGTAGTGGTGCTGAGCCATACGAAAGCAAAATGCCGCGAAAAAGGCCGCGAAGCAACCTTAGTATTCCTAAATCTACGGTAATGCTTTTAAAGTACGCTCTGTGCCATAACGATGAAAATCGATTTGCGCTTTGTTACCGGGTATTGTGGCGTGTTGTTTATGAAAATAAGCAACTCATACAAATGAAAACTGACGACGATGTTATTCAGCTGTTCGCCATGGCGAAAGCGGTAAAGCGTGATGCTTATAAAATGAGTGCCTTCTTGAGGTTCAGAGAAATAGACGTAGAGGGGCAAGAGCATTTTGTTGCATGGTATGAACCCGAGCATTTCAGTTTAGAGATAAAGCTTAACTTCTTCCAAACCCGATTTAAGAATATGCGGTGGTCTATCTTAACGCCCTATCGTGCAGCTCATTGGGATACCGAAACCCTAGTACTAGAAGATAATCCCGATTCAAGTGTTGTACCCGATGATGATCGCATTGAAATATACTGGCTGACCTATTACGCCAGTATATTTAATCCTGCACGTATCAAAACAGGTGCGATGTTAAATCAGATGCCTAAGAAGTACTGGAAAAATATGCCAGAGACGTCGCTAATAGACGATATGATTAAGCAATCGGACGCCCGTGCTAGAAAGATGATCAGCGATGGCAATAAGCTCGGTGGTAACAAAAATTAGCCCGTTAACTCCGGGCCAAGCTTTGATTATACGCTGGTTTAACTGTGGTCTATCATTGATGCTGTAAGAACCAACTTAGTCTCTGAAGTTGTCTACAGTATCAATCAGGTCATCTATATTTTCGATAAGGGTCTTTCGTTGCTTGTCAGTTAGGGTGGAAAAAAGCTCGGATATCAACGTAGCACTAACGGTCATATTATGCGCGCTACTTTGCTTATAAAGATCGCTTTTATAGCGATCTGGGTTTTGCATTAGATCAACCAGTTCCGCCTCGAAATTATCGTTAAATTTACGAGTTACAAATAGCTTTCGTGCCGCATTTTGTATCGCTCTGCGATAGGTTAGCCACTCCCCCCCTGTGGAAATGAATTGCGTAGAGTACGTGGCCACGATTTGCTTTTGTTCGCTAGTTAGCTTCCCTATGCGTTCACTTATAGTCTCCTCTATGCGCTCAATACGATCTTCTAACCGCTCTTCTTCAGACTTTTCTAGCGACTCTTTGCGCTCCTCTTCTTCCTCTTTGTTATCTTTCTCAAGCGCGGCGAAAAGCGTAACGACTTGCTCGTCATCGAGCGTTTTTGCTATTTCTGCCAATTCAGGACTTACTTCATCACGCACTCTTTCCCAATGCGTTCTTGCGTTTGCGAGATGCTCAAAGACAGTATCTGAATCTAAGCGCCCTTCTTTAATTTGACGTTTAATATCGGTGAGTTGAGCCTGGTAACGTTTAAGCTCAGAGGTTTTGTGCCAGCGAAGCCAGTTTTGAAGATAGTCATCAAATTTTTCTTCTTGTGCATCTTTGAGCTCAATATAGTCGTCCATGTACCAGTAAACCCACAAATCCAAGTTGTTGTAGGCCAGTTTGGAACTGCATGAAGCAAGAAACACAACAGAAATAAATACTACCAGTACACGCATAACTCATCCTTTTTTGTTAGCTACGTTATTTACTGCAAATTCGCTTATTTATAACTTCAATTAAATAGCAGACGTAAATAGTGAAGCGCTTACGACATTGTGCTGCTTTATTATTTTAAGTTATTTAAATTCTTCACAATACAGATGTTCACTTTACGTCTTGTTACCTTAACGTTACCTTAACTGTAATGCAGGTACAAAGAAGGACTTTAATGTGTCAAAACGTGTCGCAATTTTAACCTCTGGTGGCGACGCACCAGGTATGAACGCATGTATACGTGCTGCTATTATTGCGTGCCAGAAAGCTAATCATACGCTGATTGGCTATAAGCATGGTTATAATGGACTGTTGCAACAAGAGTATATTCCCCTATCGCTTGACACTACTCACAACTTGATCCAACAAGGCGGTACCATTTTGCACAGTGCAAGGTGCAAAGAGCTTAAGAGCCAAGAAGGAATTAAAAAAGCAGCTAACAATTTGATGAAGGCAGAAGTTGATACGCTTATTGTGATTGGCGGCGATGGCTCGTTTCGTGGTGCAGCGGAATTAGGGAAAGAATGGGACGGCCAAATTTTAGGAATTCCCGGCACGATAGATAACGACATTAGCGGCACAGATGCAACCATCGGCTATTTTACCGCTATAGACACTGCGATGAGTTCTATCGATAAAGTTCGAGATACTGCAGATGCATTCGAGCGTATATTCCTTATAGAAGTCATGGGTCGAAACGCAGGCTTTTTAGCATTGAATGCTGCACTCTCTTCTGCAGCTGACTACGTGGTTGTACCCGAATATTTTGAATCTGCTGACAAAGAAATAGAAAAGCTTGTTGCCCAAATAAAAGCCCTGCGTGCGTTAAAAGGGCCAGTTAGTTTCATCGTTGTTGTTGCTGAAAACATATGGCCAAATGGCTTACCTGGCCTTACTGAGGCATTACAGAGCCACGATATTTGTGACGTCAGGCCGGTAACCTTAGGCCATGTTCAGCGTGGTGGTTCGCCTGTTGCCCAAGACAGGTTGCTCGCAACGACGCTCGGAGAATTCGCTATAAGTCTAGTCGGTAGCGACATTACTAACATTATGGTGGGTGAAGTAAATCAACGCCCTGTTACTGTCCCCCTTCATAAAACGTGGGAAAATACCAAACCTCTAAACCAGGCCCGTGTTGACGCTATGCGTACGCTTATGAATGAGCGATACAGCGGTAACTAAATTGACGTTTAGGGCCGTAACTAAACAGCAAGGAACTTATACCAATCTGCATAGATAGTTACTCAACAGCACAAACAAAAAAAGGCGTTGTCTATTTTTAAACAACGCCTTGTAGATTTTACCACTTAAGCTAGATTACATTTTCATAGCCGCTTTGACTTTATCACGATGACTGCGGCTTACCTTAAGCTCTGTATCGTTTTGAAGTATTAAGTGGTACTCGCCACTGATGTGGCTCACTAGCTTTTTAACAAAGCGAATATTGGCTATGGCGGAACGGTGCACGCGAACGAAAAATTGCGGGTTTAGTTCTTGCTCAAGCTCTTTCATGGTTTTACGCATTATGTGCATGCCATCAAGTGCGTGTACGCACATATAATCCCCTGCCGCATCAATCCATTGAATGTCTTGTACATTTACACGGGTTACTTCTGAACCATCCTTAATTGCTAAAACATCAGGGTAAGGGTTCGTCTCAACTGGCTCTCCGCTAGCTAATTTGCGTAGAATTTCCTCGCAATCATCACCGGTTAGTTCAGCCACAAGGCTCACCAACTTTTGAGACTGCTCATCTTGATGTTGGGTTGAGAAGTATTCACGTACCTTGTCTAATGCAGCGCCAAGACGCTCATCGTCTGCGGGCTTTAATAGATAGTCCAGCGCGTGTATGTCAAAGGCCTTAATCGCATAGTTGTCGTATGCGGTTACGAAAACAATCATTGGTATTGGCTGCTTTAATTCACGAAGCTTGTGAATAACTTGAAAGCCATTTAAACCCGGCATTTGAATGTCTAAAAACACTAAGTCTGGACGATGCTGAGAAATACTGCTCACAGCTTCAAGACCGTTCTGACATTCTGCAAGAACCTGTACATCATCATGACGTTCCAACCTAGCACGAAGGCCTCTGCGCGCTAAAGGTTCGTCGTCCACTACAATGGTTTTAATCACTTGCTTTGTCATGTTATACGTCCTTAACTTCATACGGTATGCGAATTCTAACCCGCACACCGGAAGGCTGATTGTGTTCTATAGAGAATGCAAAATTACGATGATAAAGGGATTGCAAACGCTCTTTTATATTGGCTAAGCCCACACCGTTTTCACGGCTAAGGTTTCCATCTTTGATATCTGCACCTGGGCCGTTATCAGCCACGTCCATCAATAAATCATTACCAAACGTACGTGCCGTTATGGAAATACGACCACCATTTTCCATCTTAGATATGGCATGCTTTATTGAATTTTCAATAATTGGCTGCAAGATCATACTAGGTACAAGAGCACTTTCGCAGCCTTCATCAATATCCCACTGTACATCCAACCTATCATCAAAACGCACTTTTTCTATTTCAAGATAAAGTCTTAACGCCTTTATCTCTTGACCTAATGGGACGCGTTTTATCGGGTCATTATCTAGCGAGTAGCGCAAGAAATCACTCAAGCGCGAGACCATAGCCTCCGCCGTATCATTTTCTTTCAAAAGGATAAGGGTAGAAATAGCGTTCAGCGTATTAAAAAGGAAATGCGGGTTAAGCTGGTAGCGAAGCATTTTGATATGCGCCTGGTGGGCCATGGTGCTGGCTTTTAGCGCATTTTGCTTTTCTTTTTGCAGCATCTGAAAGTTTTTGATGCCGAAGTACACACCACTCCAGCAGCCGACCATTATCAGTGAGTTAATGGTGTTGGTGAAATACATATACCATTCATCTGGACGATATCCGTGTTTATATATTTCCCAGTAGTTAATGTTTTTCACTACTGCCCATAATAACGCTATTAGATAACATGACACTATCACTATTATGATCATGTTTAGCGGCGATTGTTTCCTTGCCCAACGATAAACGTAGCGCAGTGGAATAGTTAACAACCACCCTGCATAGGCGTTTAGCATGATTATAAAAACCCAAATGGGCCTTACATCATGAAGAAACGAACCGATGTAATAAATTATCGCAAACCCTGCCCAGCCTGCGCTGTGCAACGTCCAAAATAAACGCTCATTACTTTCTATTACACGCTGAAAGCGACTCACAATATTACCAATTTAAAAACTAATATGAAGATTATACGCCAGCGCTGCTGGGACCCAAGCGGCTTGGTCGTACACCTTATGCTTCTGGTCGCAGGGCAAATGTTTGAAATTAAGCATTTTTCAATAGAACGTTGCTTATATTAATAGCTTATGTTCATTCTCTTAAGCCAGTGAACCCACCACCAGGCGGGGCCAACTAACAGAAAACGTAGATCTTCGAAGAACGATGGTTTTTTGCCTTCTATATGGTGCCCAATAAACTGCAATACCCACATGACGACAAACAAAACTAAAGAGAAAAACCATACTGAGATATTAAAGTGCTCTAACGTATTAACGGCGCCAAAGCATAATATGGTGAGCAGTGTCATTGCTGCACCTATTGGCCCAGACAACATGAAGTAATAATAGAGCACGGGGACTGCAATAATGTGTGCCCAGGTTATATCAAACTGGGCAATAAAATCCGGTACCGGCAAGCTCCAAAGCAAGCCAATAGAAACGAAGTAAATACTTGGTACGGCGATAGCGTGAATGATAACGTTCGTTTTGTTTTGATGGCTTTCGCCATACTGCATTAAAAGCCGCTCAATGCTTCTCATACCTGCCCCTTTGCCTGTTTTTAATAATTATCTAAATCGCCCCGAAACATGTTTAACGAACCACTAGGTCAACAATGTATGTCGGGACAACAGCGTTTTTATCAGTTTTTCATCACAGGTAAAGGCGAGCCCATAATAAACCATATCGCTTTCATGCTTATGGTTTTTAACCCTTGCTGTGAGGGCTACTTCTTTACCGTCTAACGAATAGTTTAGCCGAACTTCGGCTTCATCAAGCATTACAGGCCAATTTGGCTTGACTTGGAGTGCAACTTTGCATCCTTTTTCACTCAAATCAATGATTATACCCGTTACATTTTCATCTTCTGGATACACTTCAGACTCCAATGTTACAGATACGCCCAATTGCGCGCGCTTAACAGCGCGAAGCCCTATACTTTCGATGCGTTTAGGAAACGTTGTTATAAGTAAACCTGAAGGCTTAGCGAGCAACTTTAACACTTTTACTTTAAAGGCAATAACTTGGCCAGTATCGCCTTCGAGTACGGAACGAACGACAACCTCGTTACCTACAGTGAGTGCATCGCGAACGGTTATCCACTTGGCCGAGGTGGGGATATGAAAAAGCAAGCACTCATCTGTAAGCATGCCAATATAGTCTGTTTTTACACGCTTCGGCGCAGCAGGCATCGCAATTTGTAGGTCGACGATATCGCCAGGTACTAACGTTCGCAACGATTCCAAATTATCTTCGCTCAGTAAGTCGCTTTGTATTTTGTCAGCCATTTGTATTTGTTATTGCTGGATTTAATGTAAGTTCGTCCAATTTACGCATCAAATCAAAACTTATCAATACTATGATGGTAAACCGACTTCTATAAACGTAAAAATCTATAGGGTGGTTTCCAATCTATTGGGATTAACCTAATAGGTTGATATAGTTAAGGTATCGTTTTTTTACCCTATTGGACGTCTATGCCTTCTGCTCTTCACTATACGTTAACTATTTCAAATTGGCGTGCACACCAATTCACTGTTGCGCTACACATTCCTGAACATAACGATTCAGCGCTAACACTTACTCTTCCAAGCTGGATCCCAGGAAGCTACATGGTTCGCGACTTTGCGAAAAGCATAGTTAGGTTAAGTGCTACGTTAAGTGCTAAGTCAAGTGAGCGCCACATAGAGAAAGCTAGCGGCGAAAAGACCAATCGTATTCCCGTAACTAAGCTCGATAAACAAACGTGGCGTGTTGAAACTGACGGTAAACCTTGCACCGTTAACTACACGGTATATGCCAATGATTTGTCAATTCGCTCTGCCTTTATGAACGATCAGTACGCATTTATAAATGGTACGAGTGCGTTTTTACGCGTTTCCGGTCTTGAGCAATCAGCCTGCGAACTAGACATTGAACTCGATGATAGTGACCCATCTACCGCAAATTGGAAGGCTTACACCTCTATGCCAATTCGCAGAGAAAGTACGAGTTCGAAGCGCTGGCATTATGCCGAAAAGAATTACGATGAACTCATCGACCACCCTATTTACGTTGGTATTGCAGACACCCACAGCTTCGACGTAGACGGTATTACTTTTACGTTGCTTTTCTCTGGAAACAACAATATCGATTACCCGCGCATAGCTAGAGACCTCACACCTATTTGCAAGCATCACTTGGATTTGTTTGGTGCTCCACAACCCATAAATAATTATCTGTTTATGACTTTGCTTGCCGATAACGGCTTTGGTGGTTTAGAGCATAAGCACTCAACCGCCCTTCTTTATCCACGTTTTGATTTGCCACAGATTGGTGAAGGTGAAAACAAAACTGACAGCTACATAACTTTCTTAAGCTTGTGTAGCCATGAATTCTTTCATACATGGCATGTGAAGCGCATCAAACCTGAGGTGATGGTTAAACCTGATTTATCTCAGGAAACCTACACCAATCAGCTTTGGATTTATGAAGGCTTTACAAGCTTTTACGATGACGTAACCCTAGCAAGAGCTGGTGTTATTGAGCCTCAAAAATACCTAGATATTGTGGCTCAAAATATCAGTCGACTGTTACAAAACGCGGGGCGCTTCAAACAAAGTGCAGCTGAAAGTAGCTTTGACGCTTGGACAAAGTTTTACAAGCAGGATGCGAGCGCTACCAACAACATCGTAAGTTATTACACCAAGGGCGGCATTATTGCCCTTGGTCTAGATTTGCTGCTTCGCGAAAGGTCAAACAACCAAGTAAGCTTAGACAACGTAATGCAACTGCTGTGGAAGCACTATGGTATTGACGAGTGTGGCACGCCTGATAGCGTGATTCAGACACTTTGCGATACCCATTTTGGCATTGATGTTTCAGACTATTTAGACCGTGTTGTTTATGGCACAGACGATGTTGAATTAGCTTCACTGGTTTCTGACATGGGCGTTAGTTACAAAAACCGTGCACGTGTGTCAGCTGAAGATAAAGGCGGGGTTTCACAGCATCCTTCAATCAAGAACCAGCTTGGCGCCACGTTAAAAGCCGCAACGTTTGGACTTTCGGTAGTTCAGGTATTTGAAGGTCTTGCCGCGATGAAGGCAGGTATTCTTCTTAACGATGTGATAATTGCTCTAGACGGCCATATTGTTAATGCTCAAAAGCTACAACGCTTATTGGATAACGCGCAGACATCGACGGTAGACATAACGCTTATCCGCGATGGGCGACTTTTAACCCTGCCTCTTGAAGTCACTCGGGCTAGACAGGAAATGGCGTACTTTGAAATTACCGATGAAGAGAAACTTAATCAGTGGTTAGGTAAATCCAATAAGTGATTAGGTAAATAAGGCAACGCATAATTACTTAAAAGATCACTAAAAAAAAGACTAAAAAGGCGCCTTCGGGTTCTACCTGAAAGCGCCTTTCCTATGTTGCTTTAATCACTGAAATCTATGCGCTTTTACTGTTCGGGAGAACCAGAGGTTATAGTCTGCGGATCTAATCGAGTTTTCCCTAAGTTAATGCGCCAGTCTAAATGCGGGCCGGTGGAGCGGCCAGTTGATCCAATCGTACCGATTTGTTCACCTTGCTTGACGGTATCGCCTACCTCAACTGTGAAGCTATCCATATGCAAAAACGTTGAAAAAACACGCATACCGTGGTCTAGAATTAAGGTGTTACCTGAATAATAGAGATCATCTGCCATGGTAACCACGCCATCCACAGGCGCATATACGGGAGTGCCTGTTTCGTTAGCGATATCTACGCCGTAATGGGGCCATTTCGGCACACCATTTAATATGCGTTGGCTGCCATACACGCCCGATATTCTACCTTTAGCTGGCCACTCAAAACGGGTGAACAACGCGTCTAAATCGCTATTTCCGCTGCGCGCTTTGCCAACGTTGATGTTATCTCGTTTTATCCGTGCAGTTACCTCAGCAGGCGGCGTAACCATTTTCTGCTCTAAACCATCAATGCGCTGAATATTGTACTCACGCTTTTCAAGGGTGATGTCGCGTTTCCACGTTTTACCATTATCTAGCGTAACTATTAAACGTTGCTGAAGAGGTGCTTCTCTTTCAAAACCCACAACAAATTTGCCGTCCTTGTTTGTCTGCACTGGCTCGCCATTAAGAGTGACCGTAGCGTCTACTGGTGCCTGACCACGTAACAAGGCGCCTTGGGTAAATTTACCATTTAGCGAAACTTCAATCGGGTTTTTATCTTGGGCTGGGTCAGACGATATTTCAGTATCATCATTCGTAGCGATTGCCGCAGTCGCAACAGGGCTTATGATAGGACCTGTGATAACAACACCCATTGCAAAAATACACGTTAATGCACTTGATGCCCTATTACCCAACGCTTTTTTTATCACGCTGATTATTGGGTTAGTTAACGTGCCTTTAGTATGTGTGGTAGCCATATTATGCCCTGTCCTTTACTGCTTTCTGCTAACGCTAGCCTTTAACCGTAGCGCCTTTACCCACGCCTTCATAGGCAATTACTTGGCAAACTCCATCAGGCGTGCGCTTCCTTTGTTCTTCAAGAAGATACTGAGCTAAACACTCAACCGTCGAGTCGGTCTCGATGACTTCACAATCTGATTTAGGAATAAGTAGTTCAAAATAACCCTGTGAAGATTCATAAGCAAAACAGTAGTAGTCTTCAGCATTTAATACTTCGCCTTTAAGCTTTCTGTCGCTATAGGCTATTTCATCTTCACGGGTTGCGATATAAATGTCTGCCCAACGGTCTGCCCAATATTGCTGACTTTCCGTGCTCACTTTACCGTCAAGGATAATATCAATGCGAGAACGGTGTCCGTGAGCTATGCGCTGACAGTTACCATCGTGCTTCTTAAGTCCGTGAGTGTAGTGATAGAACGGTGAGTTGATAATTTCTTCGCGTAGATGCAGCGTTATATTCTCAACGTTTTCAGGTAGGTGTGTTGCCAACACTTCTTTTAAGTAAACGCCGACAGACTCCATGTTTATTTCATCTGAATAAACGAATGCATAGGCTTCCGCTGGACAATGTAGCATGATGCTACGCCCATCGGTGCAGGTAAAGCGGGTCTCTACCTGTTCGGTAACGTCATCGTGAATAACCTCTGAACCGCTATATTCCGCGGGTACTAAAAGCTTATGATCGACATATTCGTCAATAAGTCGCTTTAGGTTCTTTTTCACGTGACCGAAGTCTTGGACCATGCTCTCTTCATTAAGCTCACCGTCCAAAATCACATCGACAATCCAGCTTTCACCTACCATGCCGCGCTTCGGGCAAAGGTAAGAGAAGTCCATTACTGTCAAATCATTTACAAATAATTGCATAACACCCTTGAATCGAGTTGATATTCTATTAACTAGTATACGTTTTTTATCTTCGCTTCGCAGCGACTAGTCCATTGAAGATTGGCGATTAAGCTGATCTTTTAAATTAGGTGGAATTCCACGAATAGTTAGAGTATCGGTAGCCGGGTCATAAAACACTCTGTCGCCCATTAGCTTACGTTCAAAACTTAGCGATACCCCGCCACCCTGACCGGTAAATTTCGCCAGCTGTTTTAACGCAGCTGGGTCGGGCTGAATCTCTTTTTCAAGCGGTGCTTCCATAGACTGAGTAAAGGCAGAAAAGTTGCTGCTAGTCTCTTCGTTTTGAGGAAGTCGATTTGCCAGTTCATCCACCGACAGACTTTCACCCGCATCAATCTTTTCTTTGAAGTACGACTTAACTTCTTCTCTGTGTTGATGCTGCTCTTGCGGATCTAAAGACTCACTAGCTAGGTACGCATCCACAGTAGAAATTAACTGCTTGTTCTGTTGCTTAACATCAACCAGCTCTTCACAGCCCACAAACTGCATGAAGAAATCAGATACTTTGCGACCCATTCTACCTTTTATGAAGCTAACGTAACGCTGATGCTCTGGCTGAATATCCCACTGGGTTAAATCAAAACGCACGGCCAGCTGCATTTTAGCTAAATCTAAATGTTCGCGGGCAGACAGGTCTAATGAATTAGTCACCTCAACATGTGAACGAGTATTTAGTAGCGCTATCATTAAATACTGTGTGGCTAGGTATTCATACTGGCAGAAAATAAGAAAGCCAGTTTCTACCGTACCTGTATCAGCTAAAGTACGTACTAAGCGGTTTGTCGCCGATACAGAAAACCCGTGAAACGCGTCTTCTACGTTGTCGCCCGCTGCTTTTTGAATATCCATGTACTGCCTGAGGCGTTCGGCGAACTCAGCCACATTCTCGGTGCTTTTTTGTGTAGTCGCTTCGCCTTCTTCGTTTTCCACTTTTGCTTCGCGAGTAACTTCTGTTACAAAATGCCCTACGCCTTTTCCGGGTTTAGCATTGAAGCTATGGTTTATTTGATGGGCTAAAAGCTCAATTTCCGGGGTTACTGCCAAGCAGTTATCACGGGGAATTGCTTCAATTTTCTCTTCTTTGTTTACAATCAAGCGATGTACAACAAAGTGATGAATCAGTGCACTCATAGAGTATCTGGTGTCCTGTTGCTTAAAAAGTGTCAGAAATATTCAAAGAATTGCGGGATTTTAGAATGAATGATTGTACTCACTCAAACAACGATTATAATCATTTTACGTTTAAAACCATTCTTTTTATCAAAGATAATCATAAAAAAGAGGCGTAGCAATGCCCCAACAGAGCCGCTATAGCAACGACGAATTCGAAACGCTAATGAATAACGTTATTCTAACCCTAGAAGAAGGCGGTGCAAACCGCGATCTTTCACTTATGGTGTTAGGCAACGTCATTACACATATTTTAAATACTCAGGTTGCTCCTGAAAATCGCGAAGCCATGGCAGCACAGTTTGCCGATGTACTTAAGAAAAGCGTAACAAAAAGCTAAGGGATTGCATGATACTTGCCGAATCACCTCGTCGCCAGCGCGTTACTAAACTGGTAAATTGGGGGCACTGGTTTGCCCTGGCGAATATTATCATCGCCATTGTTATTGCCTCGATTTTTGTTTTCTCATCACCTATGCCAGGCACAGGTGTCGGCACCGTGTACCTTTTAGCCAATTGGTTTGGCCATATTGGGTTTATGACCTTTTTTGGCTTTGTCATTTTTGTTCTCCCACTTTGTTATTTGGTTAATAACCCGAGAGTGATTAAAGCTAGCGCATCCATTATTGCTGCGGTGGGCTTAGCACTTTTAGCGTTTGATGCTTTATTGTTCAACCGCACAGGGTTTCACATTAGCTTTCATGCTGCAGACTTACTGCGCAGCGAAGCACAATCCACAATGGCTATAGAGAGCTGGCAGCAGTGGGCCTTCTTGTTCCTTCTGTTCATTGTTTGGCTTGGTTTCCAGCTAGTTTTAGCTAATGCGATATGGAAGCGTGTTGAGCGTTTCACTCGCTATAAAGTGGGCATACCTGTTACAACATTTTTCGTAAGTTGTTTTGTAACCAGTCATGCTATTCATGTGTGGGCTGATGCCAAGCTTTATCAACCTATTATTGCCCAAGACAACATGTTTCCGCTTTCCTACCCTGCTACAGCTAAAACCACCATGTCGCGCTACGGTTTGCTTGACTTAGCGGCCTATGAAGAGCGAAAGCAACTGCAATTTAACCCTGATATTCACAATATCACTTATCCTGCTGAACCAGTTTATTGCTCTATTGAGACCAACAGAAATCTTACCGTAGTCGTTCAGGTAGATAATGATAACGCTGTTGACTTAAGTGGTATTGAAGGCGTGTCGTTAAATACCCTTGCCAATTATTATTCCACGGCCAGCAGTGTTGAAGGTTTAATGACGGCAACCTTATTTGGTGTACCGGAAATTTATCAGGATGCCTTGTCTCAAAAGCGCCCTGTGCTATTGGCCTTGCCTTTAGGCTCGGGTATGCCGGTATCGATACATAGCGATGTCGCACTACCTCTTCCTCAATTGTCTGGCTATTTACAGCCTTTAAGTAATAACCATGAAGGGCTGCACATTACCTTTATGAAAGGTTCGGATATCAGAGGCTATGTTGAAAATACGATTGATAGAAAACATGATGTATTAATAGCAACAGGCTTTGGCAGTGAAAACGGTAAGGGTACGCTTTACAGCACGCTAGATATCAAAGGTAAATTAGCGAGCACTGAAGATTTGGCTCCCACTATATTAAATGCCTTGGGTTGTAACGCACCGTCAACTTTCTATTCAACTGGGCAAAACTTATTGGCACCATCGCGCCCTTGGTTAGTAAGTACATCAGGCGAGCGAATCGTAGTATTTCATGGAAATAAACGGACAGACGTTCTAAGTAATGGTAGCTATGAAATCAGCGATTTAACTTCCGGCAAACGCAGTAAAGACGCTTTGAACATTGACTTGCTCAGTCAAGCCATAAAGCATTTATCCCGCTTTTCCACACAAAACTAGTCAGAACTAGCGCTTCTTTGTCGCAGCGATAGGCCAATCTATCGCTGCAACCCATTTTACTTTTTTCTATTAGTAATAAAGACTTAAGAGGTTACGCATAACTATTTTACTATTTCAGATAAGCTAGCAACGCGAGATACACGGTGAGAAGAGCTAAGCTTACTCAACTGCTCATCTGTTATAAGTTTATGTGACAAATAGAAGCTTTCCGTTAGACCCGCAGCATTAGCAGCCTCTATATCTCGCCAGCTATCGCCAATGAGTATGCTGTTCACTAAGTCGATATCAAGTTCTTTAGCAGCTTGGTGCAACATGCCTGGCAATGGTTTTCTGCACTGGCACTCGATAGCAAACTTTTTTACGCTACCCTGGGTGTGGTGAGGGCAATAGTAAACAGGAATATGTTTTACATCGTGAGAAGCGAAATCTTTTTGTACCCGCTCCATTAACCTATGAAAATCTTTTTCAGTGTAATAGCCTCGCGCTATTCCACTTTGATTTGTGACGATTACAGGTAGGTAATCTTCATTTTGAAACTTGCGCACGACGTCGAAGATCCCTTCTACATATTCAAAATTTTCATATTTACCTACGTAACCATGGTCAACGTTAATAACACCGTCTCGGTCTAAAAACAGCGCTTTTTGTTTATGGCTGGACATCTACTTTCTCATCACTAACAGCCGCGCCCTTTTTCCAAATTTGAATATGAAAGTCTGCGGTTACTTTTTCTAACGACGCTACAATAGACTCAATTTTACCGTGTGGTAACTTCCAATAAAAAGGCGTCATCTTTATAAGCGCTATCTTGTGATCTTCACTTTCAAAATTGATGGAAAATGAAAAACATTCGTTATAGATACGAGTAAACCTGTTTCTAGGCCCCTCATCAATTTGATGTCTTCTAGGTGTGTCGTAGACTTGCTGTTTAAGCTCAAACAGATGGTTAGGCGCAGGGTCTACAGTTAAAAGTAGCCCTTCACTTTTCATTACCCTTTCATACTCGTCGTTGCTTCCCGGCGCAAAGACCTGTATCACTAAATCTTGAGTAGATTTTTCAAGGGGTAGATCAAAGCTGCTTGCTACAACAAACTGAGCATGTTTATAAGCCTTAGCAGCTAACTCCACGGCTATTTTAGATATATCACTGCCCGCAGCCTCAATAGAGAAACCTTTAAGCGAAAGACCCTGAACCATTGCATCTAAATAACTTCCTTCGCCGCAACCAGCGTCGTAAATAGAGAGACTTTGTTTAGATGCGTACTCTGCCAATCTTTTTTCTTTGCTCGACTCAGCAATTAAGCCCCCTACCAGCTCGATTAACCTATCTTTCAGCGGTTGGTAGGTGTTTAATTGATGAAACTCTCTTCGGGCTTTCACCATGTCCTTATCGTCACCCGGAAGTTTCGACTTCTTAAACTGAACCGGTAATAAGTTAACATAGCCAGATTTTGCTTTATCGAAGCTATGATTATTTTCACAGCGGATTGGCGTTGAATTTAATGAAATAGGTGATTTACAAAGTGGGCAGTGCCACATGACAGGATCTTTATTATTGTGGATTTGCAGTAAAGGATATCAAAACCGACACCTTTACGGCAATAACAGCGCAAAATAACGGTAGTAAAGGTAGAAAGGTAGAAAGGTACAAAGGAAATTAAGCCCAACGTTATCAGTGATGATTACGCTGGGCACGCTGACTAAATTTATGCCTATTTGTTACAAATACCTTTGCTACATTCAATTAAAAAAGTATTTTATAACCCTGATAAGGGGTGCTTATTTTCGGGCCATGGAGAGGTAAAGAAATGCTCTACCACATCGTGAGGAACATCTTCTACGCTTTCGAATTTCCATTTAGGCGACATATCTTTGTCAATCAACAGAGCCCTAACGCCCTCCTGAAACTCACCACTTTCACCGCAGCGACATGACATATTAGCTTCCATTCTAAAGCAATCAGCGAGAGTCATAGTTGCCCCTCTTTTACACTGTTCATAAACTAAATGCATAGTTATCGGAGAGCCTTTCGCCAATGTACTTTGTGCTCGAGACAACCATTTATCTTGGCTCATATCGGCGCCAAGAATTGCATTAACTACGTCAGTGACATTATCAGCTGCACACAAGTCATTAATGAGTGCTATGTTAGGCTCTACATTGCTGCTAGGCGCAGAATCCGGTGCCTTTAAAGATTCAAGAATAGAGGTTACAGAATCACTAAGACGTTTACTTTCTATCTCATCCCATGAATAGTTCGAAAGCTTTTGTAACAACATCTCTTTTTCTGAGCTAGCTACTAGCGCATCCGCTAGGCCTACAAAACGGGCGTCGGAAGCATTCATCTGCCCGCCTGTTAAGCCTAAGAACAAGCCTGATTTTCCAGGTAGACGGGGAAGGAAATAGCTTCCTCCTACGTCAGGGTATAATCCGATAGTAATTTCAGGCATAGCTAATCGCGACGTTTCGGTTACAACGCGATGGCTAGCACCACATAGCAGCCCCATACCGCCGCCCATCACAATGCCGCTTCCCCACACTACAATGGGTTTGCTGTAGTTGTGAATGGTGTAATCCAAAGTATATTCGGTTTCAAAAAACGTTTCCAAGAACGATGGAATTTGCCCTTGCGCTTCCACCATCGACTTGTACATAGATACGATGTCGCCACCAGCGCAAAACGCTTTATCACCAGCAGCATCAATGACTACAGCTACAACATCACTACGCAACTGCCACTGTTGAAGTGCTTTTAGCATGATTTCTGCCATCGCTAAGTCCAGCGCATTCAGTGCTTTTGGCTTATTAAGCGTTAAACGTCCTATCGTTAAGTCACCGTTCGATGTTTTTAACTCGTCTACAATGACTACTGACTCCGCATCTGTCATATTCGCTTTCTCCATTGATTGTGCCTTGTAACGCATTTTTTCTAACTGAGCTGCAACCGCGTTAAAGAACGCTTCGCTCATCAGAAAGTAGGCGGCGCCCAATAATCACGCGCATAATTTCGTTGGTTCCTTCAAGTATTTGATGAACACGAACATCTCTAAAATGACGCTCTAGTGGATACTCTTTAATATAACCGTATCCGCCGTGTAATTGGAGCGCATCGTTACACACATTGAAACCTACGTCTGTTGCAAAGCGTTTAGCCATAGCGCAGTAAGTCGTTTTATCCGCGTCATTGTTGTCCAATTTGCACGCTGCCATACGTACCATCTGTCTAGCTGCAACTAACTCAGTCGCCATATCTGCTAACTTAAATTGTAGAGCTTGGAAGCCTGCAATAGGTTTACCAAACTGCTCGCGCTCATTCATATAATCACGAGCTACGTTTAGCGCTTGCTGTGCTGTGCCTACTGAACAAGTAGCGATATTTATTCTGCCGCCATCAAGCCCTTGCATGGCCATTTTAAAGCCTTGACCTTCTTCACCAAGCATCCAGCTATTATCGAGCTTTACATTGTCAAAAGTAATCATACGAGTGGGCTGGGCATTCCACCCCATTTTCTCTTCTGCTTTTCCGTATTCAATGCCATCTGCGTTAGCTGGGACTGCAAATGCAGATACGCCTTTAGGGCCATCCTCGCCAGTACGGGCCATGACTACGAGAACATCTGTACTTCCTGCTCCAGAGATGAACACTTTAGAGCCATTTAGTACATATCCATCGTCAGTTTTAGTTGCTCTAGTCTTTAGTGAAGCAGCATCAGATCCAGCGCCAGGCTCTGTTAAGCAATAAGAGGCAAGTTTGTCACCTGTGACTAATTGCTCACACCACATATCCTTAACTTCACTGGTACCCCATGTCGCTATCATCCACGTGGCCATGTTGTGAATAGTTAACATGGCTGTAGTTGTAGTACACCCCATTGAAAGCTGTTCGAAGATAATTGAAGAATCGAGCCTTGACAGCCCAAGGCCACCCGCACTTTCAGGGGCATACAAGCCACAAAATCCTAACTCACCGGCTTTCTTAATTGCCTCTACGGGGAAATGGTGCTCTCTATCCCACATCGCAGCATTGGGTGCCAATTCTTGTTGCGCAAATTGGCGGGCGGTTTCTTCAAAGGCTAATTGGTCATCGGTTAATTCAAAGTTCATTAGACATACCTTCAACTGAGTTGCTTTCTACACACAATAACCAATACCTACCCCTTACGTAAACGTAAAGGTAAATATTTATTTAAATATATGGATGTATAACGTAAATATTTTGTGACGAGATAATAATTTTGATTCTGAGACTAATACTGGTAGTCAAAACTTATCCTTTTTAATAATGCACTTTTTCCCAGCCGCTGATAAGCTAGCTTTAGTTTAAAGTATTCATATGAACACCGTGGAATTTAGAATAGCCATAGTAGAAGACAATGCGACCGCTCGAACCGCGCTTCGAGGCCACCTCATGTCTATTGCAAATTTATCGGTGAGTAGCTTTGCATCTGGCGTTGAATTGAAAGCGGCACTTAAAAAACAGAACTTTGAACTGTTATTAATGGACTACCACCTTGGTCAGGGCAAAACTGGTGTCGAGTGGGTGCAAAATTTAAGAGAAGCCGGGTTTATTAGGCCGAGTACAGGAATCATCTTTCTTACCTCGGACCGGTCACCTCAAATAATCGGTCGGATCATGGATCTTCAACCCGACGTTTTACTCATCAAACCTTACACTATTGCCTCACTAACCCGCCAAATTAAGCACTATTTGACATACCGAGATTTTGTTAAAAACGTTTTGCATTCGCTAGACAATAAACAATTAGAAAGGGCTATCAGTGTCGTACGCGCTAAAATTTCAGAAGGTATCCCCCCTCGCCTTGTAGCGGATATACGAAAACTTTATGCGCGGCTTCTTTATGAAAACGGTGATATCCAAAGGGCTTTGAGTATTTATGATGATGTGCTCACCCGCAGCGACAAAGTGCTGTGGGCGCAATGGGGCAAAGTTAAATGCCAGTATGCGTCTGGGCAATGGCCACACTGCAAAAGCCATCTAAGCCAAATGGTAAATTCAAGCCTGGCACGGGATAAGGCATTTGAATGGCTAGCTTCTATTTCCTTTGAGCAGAATTCTTACGAGCAGGTAGAAAAGTACCTTAACGAAATAAAGTTCAGTGAATTGAGTTTGCCCGCCGCCAAACTTAAAACTTTAGCGTATCAAAAACAGGACAAAGTTGTTGAAGCTATAGACCTTTTGCAAAAAAAACGTGCGATGCACCGCAGTGCTAAAGACAGGTTTAATGACTTCACCTTTGAATTGGCAGAGTTTTATTTGTTTTTGGCAGAAGAATCACCTGAAACCAACAGAGAAGAAAGCTTATCTCAGGCTAGAAAACTAGTAGGTATTGCGGGTAGAAGCCAGGGAGATCCACAAACATTACAAAAAAGGGATTACCTTTTGGCATTTTCAGCCGTGTTAGATGGCGATTTAGAAAAAGCTGCCCACCTACTAGAAGGTGACCATATCGATAATTACCTGCGTACCGAGCCATCTGTCTTGGTGATTGCTGCAAAGGTTCATCACGGGCTTGGCGATGAACGTAAGGCAGGTGAATTGTTGTTAATGGCGAAGCAGAAAAATGCTGAGCTACAGGCCATTTCAGAACAAGTGATGAACGACGAGTTAATTTTCACTGGTGGTGAACGATTGGGGCTAAACCACGAACAGGCTGTTTCTATTAATGAAACTGGCACCCAACTGTTTATAGAAGGAATGTTTGATAAAGCAATGAAGCATTTCTACGACGCATTTCAGCTCTCGCCAGATACCGCAGCTTTTGGATTAAACCTGCTTCAATGCATGATTGAAGCAGATACCGGTGTATACCGTAAATTTAACATCAAGGTTTTACTTGAAAAAATCACATCATTGCCGCTGAACGAGACAAATAAGACCCGTTTAGAACAGCTTACTTTGTCCGCACAAGAGCAAGCACTTTAGTATATTTAAAGTGCTAATGCCTTTCTACATTACATCAAATTGTGCTCAAACGAGACTACTTCAAACGAGTAAGTAAGCTGGACGTGTCCCAACGGCCACCACCAAGTTTCTGTACATCAGCATAGTATTGGTCCACAAGGGCGGTGAGCGCTAAGGTAGATCCATTTTTACGCGCTTCATCAAGCGCTATGTTTAGGTCTTTACGCATCCAATCTACAGCGAAGCCAAAATCAAAACTGTTATTTAACATGGTGCTGGCTCTGTTTTCCATCTGCCAAGACTGCGCAGCGCCTTTGCTTATAACATCAATGACTGCGTTACAGTCTAGTTCAGCCCGCTGCCCGAAGTGAAGCGCCTCAGCTAGACCCTGTACAATGCCTGCGATACAAATCTGATTCATCATTTTTGCTAGCTGACCGCTGCCGCTTTTACCCAGCAACTGACTATGGCGAGCATAATGTGCCATTACTGGCTCTATTTGAGCGAAAACCGCTTCATCACCGCCAACCATGATAGTCAGTTGACCATTTTCAGCCCCAGCCTGCCCTCCAGAAACTGGCGCATCTAAAAATCCAATTTGTTTATCGTTACAGCTTGCGTAAAGCTCTCTGGCTACATCTGCTGATGCGGTTGTGTGATCGACCAGCACGCTACCTGCTTTCATTATTTCCAGTGCTTGTGTACCAACATCTCTTACATCATTGTCATTTCCTACGCACATAAAAACGATATCTGCGTCTTTAACGGCTTCGGCCACCGATTCACACGCACTAGCAACAGCGCTGCCATAGGCGGCTAGCCAATCCTGTGCCTTTTTCGCCGTGCGGTTATATACAGTAACAGAATAACCCGCTTTGCTAAGGTGCCCTGCCATAGGAAACCCCATTACACCCAAGCCCAAAAAACTCACTTTCAAATTACTCATACAGAATATACTCTAGATACCAAATAAATAGGTTTGCATTACCTAAGAGTAACAGACTTAACAAAAACAAAAACATAGGAATTCGAATTTGGAACTCTACACTCACCCTATTACGCTGAATAACGGCGAGCAAACTACACTTGAGCAATACAAGGGGAAAGTACTGCTTATTGTTAATACTGCCAGTAAATGCGGCTTTACACCTCAATACGAAGGGCTTGAAGCGCTTTATAGGAAACATAAAGACCGGGGGTTTGAAGTGCTAGGGTTTCCATGCGACCAATTTGGCCATCAAGAACCTGGAAGTGATAGCGATATTGCACAATTTTGCAGCCTCAATTTTGGCGTTTCATTTCCACTTTTTAAAAAGACAAATGTAAATGGGCCCGATGCAAACCCTCTTTTTGAGGCTTTAAAACAAGACGCACCCGGGCTACTGGGAACCAAACGTATTAAATGGAATTTCACAAAGTTCTTGGTCAATGCTGAAGGTAAAGTACTAAAACGCTACGCGCCTACCGTAAAGCCAGAAGCTATTGAAAAAGAAATTGTTAAACTTTTAGGGGCGTAAACCCTACCCCCTAACTTGAGTGCAACTGAAATGCCCTAGGTTGACTAGCGCTACTATTATTTTGTTGATCTGTGTCTACACAGTTCAAATAGTAGCGTGCTAATTTATTGCGCATTGTTGGCACTATATAGTGCATTAGCAGTTGGGTAGTAAAGCGAAAACTACGCCAAATGAAAATACGTACACGTGTGGAAATACTATGCAAAATAATCATATTGCCTTTTTTAGTACTCGCCCCTATGAGCAAGTGGTATTTTCACAGCTATTAGAAAACCACAATAGCGCCAATAGCCAAAGCATTAAGAGCACTTTTTTCGAACATCCACTTAACCCTTCAACTGCTACAAGCTGTAAGGGATATAGTGATGTGGTTGTCTTTGTGAACGACGATGTAAATGCTGCAACCATCAAAGTGTTAAAAGACTGTGGTGTTAAACACATCGCGCTTCGCTGTGCAGGTTACAATAATGTAGATGTTGGCGCTGCTGCTGAAGCTAACATATCAGTAAGTCGTGTGCCTGCTTATAGCCCTGAAACGGTAGCTGAACACACGCTCGCACTCATTCTTACCTTAAACCGAAAAACCCATAAAGCCTATAATCGTGTTAGAGAAAGTAACTTTAGCCTAAACGGATTGATGGGGTTCACTCTTCACGGCAAAACGGTAGGCGTTATAGGTACAGGGAAGATTGGTAAAGCCGTTATTCGCATACTTCTGGGGTTCGGGTGCAAAGTTCTTTGTTTTGACCCAAGTCAGGATGATGATGTGATCGCTATGGGAGCCCAATACGTTCCGCTAAACGAACTGTTAGAACAAAGCGTCATTGTGACGTTGCACTGCCCGCTCAACGACAAGAGTTATCATATTATCAATGCTGATAGCATAAATAATATGCCTAAGGGCGTGATGCTCATCAATACCTCTCGGGGCGGATTAGTTGATGATACCGCCATTATAAAAGGGCTTAAATCTAAACAGATAGGCTATTTGGGGTTAGATGTTTACGAAAGAGAGTCTGAACTCTTTTTCAGTGACCATTCACAGGAAATCATACAAGACGACACTTTTCAGCGTTTAACAACCTTTCCCAATGTATTGATAACGGGGCATCAGGGCTTTTTCACTTGTGAGGCATTAAATGAAATAGCGGTAACGACGCTTAACAACATCCTTACCGGTGACAACACGCTATAAGCAGCTTTCAGAATAAACGCAATTCGTCAAAGCTGCCTGTAAACTCAACCGGCTTATGGCTTTTCAAGAATGAGTTGAAAGTATTTTCCTAGCCACAAATAGGGCTCCTGTTGATGATACTGGCGTTCTAGGGCGAGAAGTTCGTCGAACTTGCTGCTTTGATGAGTAATATCCCGCATATAATCATGGAAACAGCGAATGCCAGCTTTTTCCAGTATGTTAAAACCTAACGACGCACAATACTCAACCACTCTCATTGCGCTAAGCGGCTGGTTGGGATTAAGTCTCACCTGCTTTTTCGCCTTCATTCCTTTGGCGATATAATCAAAATTACCGTAAATGGCATTGGCAAATAAATTCGCATCTTGATTAAAGAAACTTAAGCTTAAGCGCGCTCCGGGTTTCATATTGCTATACATAAAATTTATAGCGTCAAAGGGCGCATCTAGCCACTCTAGAACCGCATGACAAATCACAAAATCGAAATCACTAAGGTCTTCTATTTGTTGTAAATATTGATGTCGTATTTTTATATTTGGCGCGTCAGAAAGTAAAGACTCTGCTTGATTAAGCACATCTTTTGACGCATCGGTGAGCACAACAGAGTGTCCTTTTGCGGCTATATGAGCCGTCATTACCCCTGTGCCCCCACCTATTTCGATGGCTCGAAGCGGCGCTTTTAAATAAGGTTCAAGCACATCACATAATAATGTGTGCCGCAATTTGCCCTTGGTGGTCCCGTAAATATTGTTTGAGAACTTCTCAGCAATACCGTCGAAGATACGATCGTTATTCATATACTACATACTTCGCTATGCAGGGTTATCGATATCAATAAACTCAACAGGCACGTTGAATTGCTGCTCAATGTGTTCGCCTAAAGACTTCACGCCGTATCGTTCGGTAGCATGATGGCCTGCCGCAAAAAAGGTAATACCCATTTCTCTTGATGTATGCACGGTTTGCTCAGAGACTTCACCAGTAATGAATGCATCCACACCCAGCTCAACCGCTTGTTCTATAAACCCTTGACCACCGCCAGTGCACCAAGCAAGCGTTGTAATTGGTTTTGATACAGGGCCTTCTATAAGTACATCTCGCCCTAACAACTGTTGCAGCTTATCTTGTAAAGCCACGCCTTCAATTGCTTCCTCAAAATTCCCTTGCATAACAACACCCACAGGTTTTACGCCGCTGACTGCACTTATATTTTGAATATCGAGAAGAGACGCAAGCTGACGATTGTTACCAAGTTCTGGGTGAACATCTAAAGGAAGATGGTAAGCAAACAAATTTAGATCATTGGCGAGTAAAGCAGAAAGGCGGCGCTTTTTCATACCGGTTACAGCCTGCGATTCACCTTTCCAAAAGTAACCATGATGCACAATAAGTGCATCGGCGTTAGCTTCTATCGCCGCATCTACTAAAGCCTGTGATGCAGTAACGCCTGTTACAATTTTCTCTATTTTGCTTGTGCCCTCTACCTGTAAGCCATTTGGGCAATAATCGCTGATTTCGCTAACCCTTAACATTCCATCAAGATAATTTTGTAGTTCTAGGCGGGTAATAGACACAAGTCCTCCGGTTGAAAGTTAGACAAATTGTTAAAAAAACGCTATAAAATACGCGAACGTTTCGTATAACACCTATAAGTCGACAAACGCTTATTGCAGGAAAACGGGAAAAAGTGGATTGTTTAAATCACTGCCTACTTTTAATTCGTTTTATCGGTAACGTGTTGCGCTTTAATCAATCAGCTGTCACTTAATGGTATTACAAGTCAAAAACGTTCGTCATCTTAACAAAATAAAGAGCAAAAAAGCATGGCAAACTTAGACAAAGATGCAGTTATCGCGGCTTTCACTGAAGCCTATAAAAAAGCTAATGGCAAAGCGCCGACTATTGAAAGTAAGAGCGGTTGGTACAGCGTAGATGGCGGCAAAAATATGCGCCTAGCACAGCTTCAGGAAATGGCAGAATCGCTAGCATCGAATTCGTCTGAAAAAACAGAAACGAAGAAAGAGAAAAGCGATACCAAAGCAAAAGCCAAACCTGCTACGAAAAAAGCATCAGCTTCTAAAAAATCAGGTTTCTCAGTTAAGGATTTTTGGGCTGAGAAGCTAAACGCTGAAGCACCTGGCGCGACTCTTCCCCGCTAGCTTCAACATGCATTTCTCATAACGCCTATTTCACACTATGCCTAGCCTTCATTTTGGAGGCTAGCGCTTTGTTCATACGTAAGCTATAAAAATGGTTTATTTGCCGGCAAGTCCCTGAGCGACAAATGGAACAAGATGCTGGATGACTTCTTTTATATCTACGTGTTTATGAAAATCGGACTCAGCGATTTCAGTTAATGCCTGACTCGATGCCATCGAAAAGACAAAACTTCCCATCGCAAAATGCAGTCGCCAGAACAATTCTTCCTCAGGAAGTTCAGGTAAACAGCGCCTGATAGCGTCTACTAGAGCGCGTATACAGTCACCGTAATCATGCATCAAAAACTTACGCAAGTGCCCTTGTGTTTCGTTATATCCTCGGCCGAGCAATTTTACAAAGGTGGCAGTGCCCTGTTCGGATATAGCATTAAGATTTAACATGGGGGGGATAAGCGAATATAAAAGCTGTTCAACGCCTTTGGCGCCTTCAATAGGCGGGAGAGCGTCTAAGCAAGTCTTAACTTGTGGCATAAGCTCATCAAAGTATCGCTTAAACACCGCTTGTATTAAGTTTTTCTTGCTACCAAAATGGTAATTCACCGACGCCAGATTTACTTCTGCTCTGGCAGTGATTTCCCGCATCGAGGTTTGGGTAAACCCACTTTGAGAAAACAAGTATTCTGCCGCATCTAATATATCGTTTTTAGTATGCCGTGCCATATTCTTTTTATTATCTTTTGTCGGTTAAAAATTTAACGTCCATCTGTGCTTATTGACGGTGGGTGCTATACGTCATGCCGTAATCAACACAGATGGTTTATAGCTATTAAAACCAATGACGCGCTTTGTTCATACTTTTCATAAACACACGCTCAACCACACTCGCTGCTGACATACCAAGCTTTTCCGCAACGTTTTTCTTCACAGCATACTTAACGCTGAATATTTCGCGTGCGGGGTAATGCGAAAGAATGTAGTCATCGGACGTCGTTATATCGTCAACCAAGCCAAGTGTCTTTGCCTTGATCCCTGGCCAGTATTCACCAGTAGCTACTTTGTCTATATCCATTTCAGGACGCTGACTTTGCACGAAGTCTTTAAAGAGCACATGAATCTCTTCAATTTCCTCTCTAAATTTAGCGCGACCTTCATCGTTATTTTCACCGAAAATCGTTAGCGTGCGCTTGAACTCTCCGGCGGTATGCTGCTCAAATTCTATATCGTTTTTCTTCAGCAACTTATTGAAGTTAGGCAATTGAGCTAGAACGCCAATGCTGCCGATATATGCAAACTGTGACGCTAACAACTTATCGGCAACACACGCCATCATATAACCACCACTTGCCGCAACTTTATCTACGGCAATGGTTAATTTCAGCCCCTTTTCTTTAATGCGCTGTAATTGCGACGCAGCAAGTCCATAGCCATGTACTACGCCACCGCCACTTTCAAGGCGTACTAAAACTTCGTCTTCTTTATTTGCTACGCATAAAATCGCAGTGATCTCTTCACGCAGGTGCTCGACCTCATTGGCATCCATAGACCCTTTAAAGTCGATAACATATAACCGAGACTTTTCAGACTCTTCACCCTGCTCTTTTGCCTTGTTCTTAGCCTTGCTCTTCGCTTTGGCCTCTTTTTTCTGTTCTTTAGCTAACTTTTTTAATGCGTTTTTATCTAAAAGGACTTCTTTAGCGTAGTTTGTAATGTCCTTTAACTGCTCAGATATAGACACGATTTCAAGTTGCCCTTTCCCCTGCTTCTGTTTACTTGCTACACCAACTATGGTGGATACAACAACAACGAAGGCGACAACTAACGTTACTGCTTTGGCAACAAACAAACCGTACTCGTACAAAAACTCCAAACTTTACTCCTAGTAAAATAAACGGGTAAGCAAGGTTGTTTACCCACAACATAAAGAGCGGCCTTACCCAATATAAGGCAAAGCCGCTGATGTAATTGCGTTATAATACCAGTCTCATCTTATTCTGACGATAGGTTAACCTGCTCTATCTTATTTGCTTCAATCTCTTCATCAGTGAAATAGATATCCCGCAGTGTGGGTTGTGTAGAATAAAGTTGTGTTTGGTCTAAGAAGTGCTCACTGCCATATTTACGAGACTGTGAGTAAGTCAATATACCTCGGCCCTTTGGCCCTTCATCGGTGAAGTTGATAACCATAGCCCAACTTGTGCCATAGTTAATGTGATAGCCCTCAGCTTCAGCACTCATTGCCGTATTACTGTTTATTGTTTCGTAGCTATGTCTCGGCAACTGGGTTCCATTTCTACTGCTACTAACATCAAATACGTTAAAGCCACCTTCAATGTTGTGTGCGCCAGCCCACGGTATTTTAACACCTGAGGCAGAACCATCGGGTAAGCTACGTTCGACAAATTGCACTTCACCGAGCGGGGCATCAAATGCTACCCCAGCTTGTTCGATGACCTGCGTAGCTCGCGCTAATTGCTCTAAAGTAGTATCATTTTTTACTAAACCCGATGGCGTAGTCACGGGGGCATCAAGAGAGAACGGTACTTCCCACTGGGGATCTTGGTTAAACTGAAAGGCAAATTCTCTGAATACGTGTGCACCAGTACTCGCGAGGTTCATTGTACCGTCCCAGTCCTCTAGTGCTGCACAGGCTTGTGATACATCAACACTAGCTCCATCAACATCTACTGGTGTATCACCTTGATCTGCGCATAGTTCAAGGAGAGATGGCAATATGTTCTCTGCCAAGTAGCTTCGGTTATTTAATAATAGCCCTTCAACTTCCTCAGGTGTGAAAGTACCATCACTTCCAGCTTCATTTTCAATAAAATGCTGCCCTAAACGTGAACGCAGTGTTTGCTGATATTCCACGCTACCAAACAACGGGTTGCTCACAACAATCGGTGAATTTAAATTGGTTAACCAGTAGCTGTCGTTTGAATTTTGAACCGAGTCTGTTCCCTCGTATTTCGGCGCCTCTTCATAAGGAACCGGGCCTTCAAAATCAAATTGAGAAATATTACCCGGCAATACGGTAAAACCGGCTGCCGCTTTAGTTTGAATCAGCAAGGGGTTCGTTGTTAGTTGTTCAATTGCAGTTTCAGTTAAGTTCGGTACGGTTGAATCGTCAATATAGAATACCTGGCCATCGGCTGATGCCGCCATTGTGTTATTGAAAATAACCCCATCATAGTCTTTAAACGCCTGCTTAAATTCGTCCATTGACGTAGCCATATTCATGGCAAGCCAATGATCAACAATATCAAAGTTAGGCAGATTGGCGTCTTTAATGGCAAACGCATTGTTTGAGTTCCAATCGAAGTTACCAGGCACTTCAATCATTGGGCCGTAGTTCGTGTAGTATGCGGTTTTATTAAGCTTGATGGTTTGCCCGCCACCTATAGCAACGTCAATTTGAAGGGGTTTTTCATAGATAGTGCGTTTGCTTCCGTCAACTAAATGGGTAAGACCTGATGCATCATCTTCATCAAGGGTTAGCTGATACACAACGAAATGTTCAGCAGTTGAGAATGTGTGAGTCCAGGCTACGTTGTCATTGAAACCAATGTTTACCGCGCCGGGTAACCCTGTGAGGGAGCCACCTGTAACATTCAAATGACCAGGTACTTGTGCGTGAAAGTTCCAAAAACGTAGGTTACCTGTATGAGGGAAATGGGGGTTACCTAATACCATTCCCTTCCCGTTAGTGGTTTTATCGCTGCCTAACCCCCATCCATTAGACCCCATTTCTTGAGGATTTCTGTCAGGCAGCCCCACTGTTGGCGAAATCGTAAATGTAGAGACAACTTCACTTGATGACTCGGCAGGTGTTGGTAAATAGCTCTCACCTTGTGGCGCAGCAATAAACATTGGGCCTAAAAAGTTTGCTGCGCCGGGTAAAAGCGCCACGCCCAAGGAATATGTTAGAAGGTCAACGCTATCAATTTCTGTTACCCAAGGTTGTCCTGCACAGCTTTGATCTTGCTCTTCTACAGGCGTTTCATTTAAGTATCTGTTATACCCTGCCGTATACCCCTGAAACATTGCGCGAGAATTTGCAGACAAACGCGGTAAATTCTCTTCCGCGAGCTCTTTAATACCGAGTGTTAAAAAGCCGAAGTCGTTGATAAGGTGCTCAGAGTCGCCGCTACCAGGCACCTGGTCTGGGCCAAAAAACTTGGCCCGTTCAGAATTGTATTTCACAATTTGGTCAGCCAGTACGCAAAGGTTATCTCTTGCAAAGGCGTAACCTACCCCATACGCCATGCTCTCGAGGTTATCAGCTTTTACATGCGGAACACCGTAGGTTGTCCATGTTACGTCAGCAGACAAAGTACCATCCGGTGAAAAAGCAGGAATAGGTGTTGGAGCAGGTTCAGGTGTAGTAGCCGTGGGTGGCGCTGGTTGCTCTATATTTGAAAAATCGTTGTCGTTATCGCCACATGCAGTTAATAGACCGGCAATTGAAAGTGCAATTAGCGTACGCTTAGCAGAGAATGACTGTTGGTTGATCATCGCAAATGTTCCCTAATGATGAATGAATATGGTCAATGGCTTCTATTTCTCTTTTCCATTAACGGAGTTAATTATTGTCTCTAGAATACTCATCGGACCATTATTTACACTACATTAACATTGCAAAACATTCAAATAACATTCTGCTTTTAAAGACAAAAAAGCCGGCTACTACGCCGGCTTTAACTCGATAAAATGTAAGCAGTTGTAACTCTGCTTTGTCGACCGCATTAGAGAGGACTAGTTTGCAACAACACTCTCATCAGAAATTGGAAGTGCTAGCGCGTCAGACGCAATATAACCTGCCACTTCTTTTTGCATTTCTGTAGTTACCGCTGCACTTGATGCTGGACTTAAGCTAGAAGCATGTGCGCCGCTATTGAACTGCACAATACCGCTAATTGGGTCTGTACCAGGCCCTTGGGTAGTAGTGACTTGCTCTAGACCAATTGTCGCTGCTAACGGAAGCTGACCAGAAAGCGGTAACGCTGTGGAAACTGGAATTACCTGATCAGGTAAGTTTTCTTCGCTACCATCACCTACAACCGTCATCATGTGAACCGGTGTATTACTTCCTAGCGTTTGTGCATAGTTAGTTGGGTCACCAGCATCCATTACTGTTTGCGCGGCGAATGCAAATTCCGCAAATACTGCGTTTACTTCAGCGGCTTGCTCTGCAGTTAGATTATCTTCAAAAATAGTAACCGCCGCACTAAGCTGCTCTTCAGTTACGTCAGTTGTTTCATAAAGTTGATTAAGCAATGCAACAAAGTCTTCTGATGCCTGTGAAAGCAACAAGCCTTTAATCAGAGGTCCGAATGAAGGAGATTCTAATAAGAATTGCGCTACGCCACCTCCCGGAGATTCAAGAGATGCTTGTCTAACAGCAAACATACCGTCAAGCGCAGCTAAATCGCCACCCATTGATGTGTTTGCTACTGCAGCAAAGTTACCACCAGTCATTGCGCCTAGCGACACACCCATAACAGACACACGTGACATATCAAACTTAACATTTTGTGCTGCGGTTGTATCTACAACTGCATTAAGTCCTAAACGCAGCCCTAGTAAATCAGATACACTTTGACGTAAGTTGTCGCGGGCAGTTGGTAAGCTAGCAAGGTTCATGTAATGCGTTGCACTTACGCTTGTAGCGTTTAAGTCATCTGTACCGTCACCATCAAGGTCGAAACCTCGACTACCGTGTAAGGGTTGGTCGATAGCTACTGACGCAATACCTGCAAGTGAGAGCGTACCTGTAATCGCAAGCATGTCTTCTTTTTGACTGGTAATACCGTGGGCCAAAATCACCACTGGCCAGCCAGCTTCAGGCATGCTAATTGGGAAGCCTAGAGCGCCCGCAATTGCAGGGTCTGGGATAGTTACCTGTACGTCTAACGTTTCCGTCCCCATATTTCCGCCAGTTGGCTGTGGATACGGGTTAAATTTGGTAATATTCCTTGCGCTATCAAGCATTTCGCCATTTATTCGAACGTCTGCAAGGCCTAGTGAAGAACACATTGCTGCATTTGGACCTGGCTCAGCACTAGCAAGTAGCTCTTGCGGTGCACCAGCTAGCACGATGCCGCTGTCACACGCCGCCTTCCAGAAATCATTTACTGGCGCTAATGGGTTTTCAGCACTTGGTACACCCAAGAAATAAGGCAATGCGATATTACCTTCATAGCGTTGTGCCGCACAAAATGGCCCTGCTTGCGCTAAAATGCCTGTTGATACGCCAACAGCAAATTCGTTCAACGCGCCCCACTGAGCCTCTAGTTGACCCGACGCTGTACCAGCAAGACCTGCACAGGTTTCGAGTAGACTAAAATCAGTTGCATCAATGGCTGCTTGTATGTTGTCTGGCAGACCTTGTTTGCCAAGTTCAACCGCGCCCGCTACAACAGTTTCGTTCACTAGGCCTAAAGCTTCCATGGCATTTGGCGCAGCAGACACATCGCTAACGGTGATCGCCGGAAGTGCAGCTGGTGCTGACGGATCGCCGCCAGCTGCAAGCTGAGCGAAGGTACCAATCATTACCTTTTTAATTGTATCAAGTGAATTTCCTACCGATTGTGTAGTAAACGCAGAGACATAGGTTAAATCTTCGCGGGCAAAGCCAGCTTGCAGAAGCGGGTTAACATAAGAATTAACCAAAGCCTGTAGGTCTAACTGAGAAGCGCTTGATAGCGGATCGGTATTTATATCTTGTCTTACCAAATCCCAAGTTGTTGAACCCTGAACAGACTTACCTGAAGAATCTTTCAAGTCTGTTGTCATAACCAGCATGTAACCCTGACCCGGCTTAAGGGGCTTTAACGGAACAAATGTAATGGTATTGCTATCGGCGAGGCTAAGGACATAATCCACGCCAAAAGTGAGTTGATCACCTAACTTACAACCTGCCGAAGGCGTAGATACCTGCGCACAGTCTGGGTCGCTTTGATCAAGCCCTAATGTTGCTTCAAATAATAATACGCCAGATGCTAGCGTGCTTTCGTCTAACGATGCGCCTGCAGGCGTTTCAACATTGATAACAAAAGGATGCTGCGTAGACCACCCGTCCAGCACATTGAGTGCATTTTGCGGATCAGCGAAATCTGTGGGATCAGCCACTGGAATGTTGAGTGTATAATCAAAGAAACCGTCATCGCCAGGAAGCATTAGAAGGTCATTTGGAATATTCAGATTCCCATTGGCTGGGTCAAAAAGGATCCGGGAAAATGGTGTTTGGACTTCTGTTTCGGCTTGAATGTCGGAAAGGGTTTCATCGGAGCCACCACAGCCTGCTAGACCCAGCGCAAGGGCCACACTGGAACTTAATACGAGTTTTCTCATCTCTACTCCCTACAAGCATTGTTGTTATTCTGTGTTTAAAACTTAACTCTATTAAAAGTAGCTTGGTCTACCCTGTATCTACAGGTGTAGTTGATAGTTTTAAACATGTTAGACCAGTTGTATCTTCCTCAATCTTATTGACTTTGTTTCAACTTTGCAAAGTTTTGTTAACTACTTTTGTTAACTTTTTTTACGTTTGAAGAATTTTTCATTCATTGTTTTACTTGTGGGCTAGGCTGGGTATGATCTGAGGTCATATTCTCAGTTGGGCATAAAAGCCCCACGCAAAGCGATGAAAATTAACCTTTTAAAGGAAAATGATGAACGATTACAACGCACCAGCGAATTTACTACGCGATAAAGTTATTCTTATCACCGGGGCTGGCGATGGAATTGGTGCTCAAGCTGCAAAGACATATGCTGCACACGGCGCTATTTGTATTCTATTAGGGCGCACCGTGTCGAAACTTGAAGCCGTGTATGACGATATTATCGCCGCAGGCGGTCAGGAACCTGCCATTGTTCCTTTAGACATAAAAGGTGCAACGCCTTCTCATTATCAACAGATGACGCAGACCATTATTGACCAGTTTGGTCGACTAGATGGTGTCCTTCACAATGCCGGCATTCTAGGTCACCTAAGTGCATTCAAAGATATTGATGCGCAAGAGTGGCAAGACGTAATGCAGATAAACCTTAACGGCATGGTCTATATGACGCAGGCTCTTATCCCAGCATTAGAAAAAGCGGAGAATGCATCAGTTATTTTCACTACATCAAGTGTAGGAAGAAAAGGTCGCGCATTTTGGGGAACATACGCTGTATCGAAGTTCGCTACAGAAGGCGTAATGCAAACTCTGGCAGATGAATATCAAAATAAGACGCTGCGTTTCAACTGTATTAATCCAGGCGGCACCCGCACACACATGCGTGCACAAGCTTTTCCTGCAGAAAATCCGGATACACTTAAAACACCAGAAGATATTATGCCTATGTATCTTTACCTAATGGGTGATGAAAGTAAGGAAGTAAACGGTCAGTCTCTTGATTGCCAGCCGAAGTAATTAATTAAACATTATACTTTAATAAACAAAAACCGCTTAAGTTGGAACTTAAGCGGTTTTTTCATTTAAGCATATAGCGCGCAATCAATAATTATATTACTCGCCTATTTTCGCCCATGTGTCTCTTAGCCCTACCGTGCGGTTGAAGACGGGTTTATCGTCTGTGCTATCTTTATCTACACAGAAGTAACCAGTACGTTCAAACTGCCAGGCGCCAACGTCAGGAACACTGCTAGCGAGTCCTGCTTCTACCCAGCCTTGTTTAATTTCAAGCGAACCAGGGTTTATTGCATTGGTGAAGTCTTCTTCAGCCGCCGGATTAGGCACGTTAAACAAACGGTCATACAGTCTAAATTCTGCTGCCTGTGCCGTTGCTGCGTCCACCCAGTGAATAACGCCTTTGACCTTACGCCCATCAGCTGGATCTTTACCCAATGTTTCTGGGTCGTAAGTACAGTAAACAGTAGTTACATTGCCGTCTTCATCTTTTTCAACGCGATTAGCTTTAACCACATAGGCGTTACGTAGACGTACTTCTTTATCTAGTACTAAGCGTTTAAACTTTTTGTTTGCCGATTCACGGAAGTCTTCAGCTTCAATATACACTTCGCGGCTAAAGCTAATGCTACGCGTACCCATGGTTTCATCATTAGGATGATTCGGTGCAGTCAGCGTTTCTGTCTGCCCTTCATCGTAATTTTCAATAACAAGCTTAATTGGGTCTAATACCGCCATCGCACGCGGTGCATTAGCATTTAAGTCATCGCGAATACAAGCTTCCAACATAGACATTTCAACCATGTTGTCCATCTTGGTCACGCCAATTCGCTTACAGAACTCAACCACAGAACCTGGTGTATAACCACGACGACGTAAGCCCGCTATAGTAGGCATACGGGGATCATCCCACCCGCTGACATGATTTTCATCGACTAGTTGAATAAGACGGCGTTTGCTTAATACCGTGTACTCAAGGTTAAGACGGGAAAACTCATACTGACGAGGCGTACAGTCAATTGAGATATTTTCGATAACCCAATCGTAAAGACGACGATTGTCTTGGAATTCTAATGTACATAATGAATGCGTGATCCCCTCGATAGCATCCGAGATACAGTGAGTAAAATCATACATTGGATACACACACCATTTATCACCGGTTTGGTGATGGTGTGCATGTTTGACTCGGTAAATTACCGGATCGCGCATACACATGAACGGCGACGACATGTCGATTTTGGCGCGCAAACTACATTCGCCTTCTTTGTAATCGCCTGCCGTCATCTTGGCAAACTCACGAAGGTTAGTTTCGACGTCTGTGTCGCGATAAGGGCTATTTTGACCTGGCTCTTTAAGCGTACCACGCATCTCGCGCATGACTTCTTGCGCAGAAAAATCGACGTATGCTAAACCTTTTTCGATAAGCTCAACCGCATATGCATGTAATTGATCAAAATAATTCGATGAATAACGCGCTTCGCCATCCCAGGTAAATCCAAGCCACTGAACGTCTTCTTTTATAGAATTAACGAACGTAATGTCTTCTTTTGCAGGGTTAGTATCGTCAAAGCGCAAATTGCACGAGCCTGTGTAGTCTTGTGCAATACCAAAATTCAAGCAAATAGACTTGGCATGACCAATATGTAAGAAGCCATTCGGCTCTGGTGGAAACCGAGTTTTAATAGCGTCGTGTAGACCACTAGCCAGGTCTTTATCAATAATCTGACGGATAAAATTGGTCGGACGGTGTTCAGTCTCGGCCATTCGCTTGTTCCCCTTATGCACGTAATATTTCAAAATCGCTCCGAGTATAACACTCTCGCAATTACTTCAACCATGTTTTATTCAAAGAAGCCTAACAAGTGATTGATTTAAGAGCGATCCACATAAAGAGCGCACTATAAAAACTACAACAAAACCCTCTGGAATGTACTTGATGAGCAACGCTTCATTAATTTTGATTAGCAATTAAGCGCATATATAGCAAAAAGCACGCGCTATTCGAAAAATATGGTAATCTAATTTAGCGACAACATTGTCGTAGCAGCAAAACATGGTGTTTATGAAAGAAAAAGCAACCTCTTTTGATATTGCCCACTTGGCAGGGGTTTCTCAATCAACGGTTTCGCGAGCGTTAAACAACAGCCCGCTGGTTAACCAAGAAACTCGCGACCGCGTTCAACGCATTGCCCGGGAACTTAATTACAAGGTAGATAAGAACGCCAGTAATTTAAGAAAACAAAAGAGCAGCACAATTGCCCTACTCTTGTTTGAAGATCCAACGTCTGACGACTCAATGATCAACCCTTTCTTTTTGGCGATGCTCGGTAGTATTACTCGCGCTTGTGCGCAAGCAAACTACGATCTTCTTGTATCGTTTCAGAACTTAGAAGACGACTGGCACGCGGAATACGAAGATTCAAACAAGGCCGACGGGATTATTTTGTTGGGCTATGGTGACTACACTGACTATCAAAACAAAGTCGCTCAGCTTGAATCGCAAGGTACGCATTTTGTTCGCTGGGGTGCACCTGATGAAGCGCACCCGGGTGTAAGTATCGGGTGTGATAACTACCAAGGTGGTCAAAGCATTACCTCACACCTCATCGAACTGGGTAAAACATCGTTTGCCTTTATTGGTGATAATGGCGAGCACGCACCGGAATTTAAAGCACGCTTTGACGGGTATTTTAAAACATTACAATCTCATGGCTTAGCGCAATCAAGTGTTCAGCGTAACGCCATTTCTACCGAAGATGCTGGCTCAGAAGCAGTGAGATCATTGCTGGAAGCAGGCGAACTACCTGAAGCTATTGTCTGTGCATCAGACCTTATTGCTATGGGGGTTTTACGTGCGCTGCGCCAAGCGAAAGTGAATGTTCCGGACGATGTTGCTGTGGTGGGTTATGACAATATTGCGGTGTCTGCTTACACGACACCTTCGCTTACCACTGTGCAGCAAAACACGAAGCTTGCCGGTGAGCTATTGGTAAATACCCTATTGAAAGCGATAAACAATGAAGAGGTAGAGGATTACTTAATGCCAGCCGACATTATTGTACGTCAATCTTGTGGCAGCGAATAAACGACTTAAGCTTGTACTCTATCTAAATAGCAAACTAATCAAATAAAAAGCCCCGAACGTCTAACGCTTAGGGCTTTTTTTGACTCTCTATTAATTGTGCTTTGAATGCTTTATTGACGGGCCAGCTGATGTTTTATTTGAGAGAGCAGCCCTGAGTTGGTAGGTTTGCCCTCGAGAACCCAAACTTGAACGCCATTAGCCTTAACCGTAGCGGTTAACGCAGTGCCGTTCGCTACGACCTGGGTTTGCCCAGACAATTGTTCTACCCAATTGCCCGACTGCATTAGGCTACTCACCTCAAACGACTGGGGTTCATCACCCTTGTTTAGTAACACAAGCGCTGTTTGCTGCGCATCTTTAGTGTCGACAACGCGATAGAATGCGGCACGATGACCGCTAAGCTCTAGATTAACCTGCACACCGCGCTGCAAGGCGACAGTATTTTTACGTACGTTGGCGATTTTTGTTAGCGCTTGTTGAATACGATGACTCTTAGCCTGATTAATGCGTTCTTGACCAAGGTAGTTACGATTACCGGCATGTTCAGCCGTACCGCGCATGAAGCCTATCTCAGAGCCCATGTAAACAACCGGTATACCACGAACAGTAAACAGCCAGTTGTGCGCATTAATAAACCCTTTATCTGTTGCGTTAATGCGCGCCATATCATGGTTGTCATAAAACGTGGTTAGTTCATAGGGGTTATTATAAGGGCCGTGAGTAAGATGAAGTACCTTTTCTAAGTCTGCAAAATCGCTTTTAAGCGGCTTTTCAAACACGCTTACCATGGCTTTTTGCATAGGAAAGTCTAGAACGCTTACGCCGCCATTTTTAGGTAACGTATGCTGCGCAATATTGTTAGCTTCGTAGTCGAACGCTTCGCCAAACATAAAAAAGTCTGGGTTTTGTTTGCGAATACGGTCAGACGCTTCACGCCAAAATGAATGCGGTACGTGCCTTATGGTATCTATTCTAAATGCATCAGCGCCTTGCGATATCCAAAAAAGATAACTGTTAATTAAATAATCCCGAACTGCTGGGTTCTCGTCATCCAGATTTGAAAGCTTGACTAAATCTGGATAGTTGTGAAAAAAGCTATGCAGCGGGTTGTTTTTAGGATCTAACTCTTCAGGTGCTAGGTTTTGATGGTCAGCAACTAAGTTTCCATCTTTATCGTAAAGCTCACCATAACCTGGCAAGTCTTCTTTCATGGTAAAGCTTGGTGTGCCGTGATTTGCAACGATATCAAACACTGACTTAAGGCCGTGTTCGCGCATCTTCGCGGTATAGTCACTTACGCTCAAATCGTCACTTACTAGATGCTCATCAGCTTTATAAAAGTTTGTCGCCCAATAACCATGATAGCCAGTTTTACCGCCGTCTTTAAATGCACCACCATAAGTAATAGGCTCGTCGCCGTTAAACGCATAGTCAGGGTTATCGTGAACAGGCGTCATCCATACGGCTGTGAAGCCCATATCTTTAATGTAATCAGCGTTATTCAAGATACCTTGTAAATCACCGCCCATGTAACCCACATAGGCTTTTTGACCGTCGGGACCTTCAAGCGGTAGCTGCCAAGTGGGGTGTTCCCCGCCTTGGTCTTCGTGGTTATTTGAAGCGTCGCCGTCGACAAAGCGATCAGTTACCACAAAGTAAACTGCCTCGCTAGCGAAGGGCGTACTGGTGCCTACAATAGCCTGAGCGGTATGCTTTTCACTATTGTCTAAGGACGATGTAGCCGTGCTAGTGCAAGCAGAGCAAAATAAACCGGCTAACGTTAATGCAATTGCTGAACGTTTGAATAACATATTAAGCTCCCTGCTCAGCTTCAAGTTCTTGTTTATCCGTCTCTTTAACGAAAAAGACAGACACTGCGCCAATCAGCATAGAAACACCGGCCACGACAATTATGTACTTGGCATCGTTGTTAAATACACTGCTTAAGATCCAACCGGCAGTTAAACCTGAAACAATTTGCGGTGCAGCCACGGTGAAGTTGAATATTCCCATGTAAACACCCGTCTTGTTCGCGGGTAGTGCGCCGGCTAACATGGCGTAAGGCATAGCAAGAATTGCCGCCCACGCAATACCTACCCCTACCATTGGGATGAGTAGTTTCACTGCGCCTAACGGCACAGTTACTTCAGTAATAAGCAGGTTAACATTCACCATAGTAAGGTCTTGGAATAGTAAGAAACTTACATAGCTAAGGCCACCTAGCGCTAAAGACGAAGCGTATACAGTCTTGCGACCGAATTTATCTGCCAGCTTTGCTAAGAAAATGGAAAAAATAGCAGCGAACACAGAATATGCCGCGAAAAGTATACCTACCCAGTCACCAGCAGCACCTTTTGCCATAACAATAGTTTCAGGCACCATAGGCGCAGCGGCGATATAAGCGGGGTCAAACCATTGCTTATCTACGTTCCAAATATGTTGAGTAATCGCCGGTGTGGTGTAAACCCACATAATAAAAAGCGCAAACCAGGAGAAAAACTGAACAACAGCCAGTTGTTTCATGGTGGTTGGCATGTCTTTTACTAAAACGAAAAACTCACCTAAGCGCTGGCCAAGCGGTGCTTTAGCCTTACTTTCACTTGCAGGGGCTTCTTCGGTAAGGCCCTTGTAGCGATTGTATTCGTCTGGCGCATACTCTTTCGTGCGTATAACGGTCCAAATAACCGTACCTAGTAGTACAGTCGCACCGATATAGAATGCCCACATTACAGAAGGCGCAACCTCCCCCATTTGAGCGGTATTTTCTAGGCCTACCACATTAGTTAGAATGAACGGCAGTATAGAGCCAATTACCGCGCCGATATTGATAAGAAGCGACTGTATTGAATAACCTACGTTGCGCTGTGACGCTGGTACCATATCGGATACCAGTGAGCGGAAAGGCTGGAAACACACATTAAACGATGCATCCATCAGTGCAACCATTAAAGCGCCCATAAGCATAGGTGCTAAGAAGGCAACGAAGATCGGCGCATTGGGTAATAAGATCATACCTACCACCGCGGCTATCGCCCCAGCAAGTATAAACGGCCGGCGGCGGCCCAATCGATTCCAGGTTCTATCCGATGCCGAGCCAACAATAGGCTGTACAATCAAGCCCATAATGGGCGCTACAAGCCAAAATAGTGAGAGTGAATGAAGGTCTGCGCCTAGGTCCGATAGTATCCGACTGACGTTTGCGTTTTGCAGTGCAAAACCAAATTGAACACCCAGAAAGCCAAAGCTGACATTCCATATTTGCCAAAAAGAAAGGCGTGGTTGAGTTGCTTGCATATTTTGCTCTATTTATTGTTTTACTTTAATTGATACGGTTATTGCACAATGAACACGTTGGCCGACATCGCAGGAAGGCTTATGGTTTCAGAGGCGTTAAATGTTTGACCGTCGTTCACGCGCGTTATTGCTACACCTGTACCCAATACTTCTGCGTACTTTGCTAAAGGCAAATCTACCGGTTTTTTATTAAGGACAACCATAAGCTTCTGTTCTGTATCCTCGGCTACTCGAAAATATGTGTAAACCCCGTCTTCAGGCGCATAATGTTTAAGCTCACCTTTAAATAATTGAGGATGAGTTTGACGCAGCGCTAATAAGGTTTTTATACGCTCTTGCGCCCACAGTTCGTCACCAGAAAGGCCTTTACCGCTAAACGCATTTTTTTCGCTATCCGATGGCCACCCGCCAGGAAAGTCAGAGCGAATAATACCATGGTCTTCTGTCCCTTCATTGCCCATCAAAATCTCAGTACCGTAGAATACTTGAGGTATACCGCGTGTTGTTAAAAACAGCGTCATTGCCATATTCCATTTAGCTTTGTCGTTGTTTAGCTGGGTGAATATTCTGCTCATGTCGTGATTATCCGGAAAGATAACCAAATTATTCGGGTCACCATACAAGAAATCAGTAGCTAATGTTTCGTAAACCGTAATAAACCCTGAGTTCCAACTTTCGTCGTTATTAAGTGCTTCAACTACAGCAGTTTGAAGAGGGAAGTCCATTACAGAAGGCAACGCGCTATCATAATCATCGTGTCGCTGACTGCCTGCTTGCCAATAAGCCGTAATCGCAGGGTTTACCGACCACTCTTCCCCAACAATATTGAAGTTAGGATATTCCTTCATGATACGGTTGGTCCACTGACTTAAGAACCCTTTATCAGGATATGAATAAGTGTCTACTCGTATGCCACTCAGATTTGCTGTTTCCACCCACCAAATAGCATTTTGAATCAAATAATTTGCCAAATGTGGGTTGCGCTGGTTCAGGTCAGGCATGGTTGGTACAAACCAACCGTCACTAAACCCTTTGATATCGCTCGCTATGGCATGAGGGTCGTGAAGCGATTCACGCTTATGGGTAGTACCGACAAACTGTCCATTATTGTTTATCCAATCAGCAGACGGTGTATCCTCCATCCATACATGCTCACTACCGATATGATTAAGCACCATATCCATGATAACGCCAATGCCGTTTTCGTTGGCTTTTTTACTTAGCTTTACAAAAGCGTCATTAGAGCCAAAACGCGGGTCTATAGTGTAATAGTCGGTGGTTGAATAGCCATGGTAACTGTACTTTTCCATTGCATTTTCAAGCATCGGCATGGTCCATATTTGGGTGAACCCCATCTCTTTTATATAGTCGATGTTGTTAACAATGCCCTGAATATCCCCGCCATGACGTCCGCCTTTAAAGGCCCTATCTACTTTATCTTGATACCCATCAATGTTGTCATTTTCCACGCTGCCATTAGCGAATCGGTCAGGGGCAATTAGGTAAATGGCATCTTCAGGTCCAAAGCCTTCTCTCGACGACGAACCTTTAGCACGTTTTTTCAATGAATAGTGAATGTCCCGTGAACTACCGTCTTCGTCTTTCAACGTCAGTACCAATTCTTGCGGGTTCGCTTCAGCAAGATCTAACGTTACAAAAAGATAGTTTTCACTATCAAGTGCCCTGCTTTGCTTTATTTGGACACTGCCTTTTGAAACGGAAACCTTGTCATCGGCCACGTCTTTGCCAGAAATCATCAGTTCTACTTCATCATGTTGCATACCTGCCCACCAGTTGGGCGGGTAAACGTCTAGGTTATTTTCTTGTGAAGAAAAAGCAGAAAATGCAGGAAATAAAGTAGCAAGGCTCACAACGAGTGAGAGCGAGACACTGCGTGATGGGAAAATAGCATTAGTTACGCGGTTGCGATTAAACATATAGACACCGATGTTAAAAATACGTTAAGTGCAAAATATTACCGAGATACTACATTGCATAGCCTGACTGACCAATGCTCTGCATACGTATTCACGAGATACCATGCCAATACACATGGTCTCTCGTTTAAATAAAATCTCTAGTATTCGATTTCGTTGATAGCTTTACACTCCAACTAGAACGCAAATACCTTCGTCTCTAGCCCATCAAGTGATAACGAGGCTCTGTAGTTCACACCATCTTTTTCTAAGCCAATGCCGCCATGAGAAAGAAGTGGCTCAAGACTAATCGTTTTGTTATTTGCACCTAATACACTCGCTGGTACTGTAAATTCTATTTCCCCTACGGGTGCATCACTAAAGTTTGCGATAACGACAAAACCATGATCATCTTGTACGCGAGCAAATGTAAATTGCTGCTCTGAATACGCTGTATTTTCGACACCAAGGTTGAGCGCGTGTAGGCTTTGGTACTCACCCACGATGGCCGGGTTAGTAGCGGCGATAGACATAACGCGTTTGTAAAAATTATGCAGTTCTTTTTCTTCCTTGGAGGATTGACCACCATCAAATTTTCCATCATTCATAAACCGCTGATGAGCAGGAACGCCAACGTAATCGAAAATAGACGTACGCGTTGGGTTGCCAAAGCCTGTCTCTTCGCTGCCGTCTTCGCCCACATCTTGTCCAAAATATAGCAGCGTTGGAGAACTGCTTATAAGCGCACTTACCGCAAGCGCTGGCTTGCCTTTTTCAGCGCTACCAGTAAAATCAGGGCTAGCGATGCGCTGCTCATCATGGTTCTCTAAAAAGTGCAGCATATGCGGTGCGATATCGCTGACTTCTTTGTGGACAGCGACCAGGTCACTAACCTTACTCTTTCCCTGCATAATTGCCTTCAACGTATCGTAAAACCCGACCTTGTCGTATAGATAGTCCATCTTTCCTTTATGAAGGTAGTCGCGATATTTGTCAGGCTGATAAACTTCTGCTAGCAAGAATGCATCAGGTGCTTTTTGCTTAATGCTGCTGTTAAGAAAAGACCAGAACTCTACTGGTACCATTTCGGCCATATCAAAACGGAATCCATCGACCCCTTTGTCTACCCAGTAATGAGCAATGTCTCTGAATTTGTACCACGAATCAGGAAGATCTTTTCCTTGCCAAAACGCGGCGTGCGCTTCGATAGATTTTTGACTGTATTCGTCAGGTAGCAAGGGAAAATCATAAGTGCCGTCTGGCTTCACGCCATAGTTCACCTTTACCGTTTCATACCAGTCGTTAATATCTGGCTGCGCTGCCCTTGCACCGTTCCCTGTCCACTTTGCAGGAAACTCATCGAACTTACCGTCTGACAATGGGTGGGGTTCGCCGCCTAGAGGCTGGTAGCTGTCAGCAGTGGGTACTTGAAATGCTTCACCCACAACATAATAAAAGTTGTTGTCGCGAGCATACTCCACAGACGTATCATCGTTTGCGCCAAAATCGACTGTACCTTCTGGCGCAGAAAGCGAATGGTAATCACGGGCTACGTGATTGGGAACAATGTCGATGATAACTTTCATACCCGCAGCATGAGTTCTTTCAATCAGAGCTTCGAATTCTTCTAAGCGCTTTTGTGGGTTGTCAGCTAGGTCGGGGTTAACATTATAATAATCTTTAACGGCGTATGGTGAACCAGCGCGGCCTTTAACTACATCTGGGTCGTCATTTGAAATACCGAAGTCGGTATAATCATTGATTACCGCATGATGTGGCACACCGGTATACCAAATATGACTGGTGCCTAAAGACTTGATGGCTTCAAGGGCTTTAGGGGTAAAGTCGCTGAATTTGCCTACGCCATTTTGCTCAACCGTACCCCAAGGCTGGTTACTAGAATTAGTATTTCCAAATAGTCGAGTAAACACTTGGTAGACGACAGGTTTCCCTTGCCTTTCACCGTTTTCAGAATGCGTTGACATATCACCTTGTTGATTTGATGCTGAATGCCTACTTCCTTCACCCTCAAGTGTTTGATTACTTGATGATGGAGATGCACCAGTACACGCCATTACCCCCAATGACAGCATAGCAACAGATAAAGGCTTAAGAGAAAAAACCGACTTGTGATTGAGCATAGTATTCGTGACAAAAATGTAAATGATGCCAACAGGATACGCGTTAAATGTATGTTAAAAAACATGCATACGTATTCAGAAATGAAAAAGCCGTCCAAGAGGACGGCTGATTTATAAAGCTGTAAAGAAGATTTCCTAAGCTGCTTGCGCTACACGCAATGGTTTTTGTAGAGGACGAGCGGTATGTGTTGGTGTGTTATTAATCACTGGTAACGCGCTACGAAGTTCATTATTAATCTTTTTGTGAAAACTTTTCAGCGGCCTAGCTAATTCTGTAGCCAAAACATTTGGGCAAACTCTATAGGGCACGCGCTTACCATTAAACTCTACAGCGTCGCCTACGGGATTAAAATGAATACCAAATGCTTTCATTCGTCTTGCTAATTTGGGCTCCATCAAAACGTATGCATGCTCAACATTTAAATGTTGGCAGATGCTGGTTGCCATCAAATACAGCGCAATAGAAAGATAAGGAAAGTGGTCTACGTTAAATGACGTACTCTTCTTTCGTTTAATCTTTTCAAGCTTGTCGGCAGGCAGGATTTTAGAGCGCATTTGGCGAACTCTGAACTCTCGTGGAATCGCCAATCTTGAAATTTCGCATACTTGCGTTGGGTCACAGCTAGAGGGCAGCAATGCATCATCTTCAAATGCTCCTGCGCACTTTTCTTCTAACGGCAGCGATAACCCTGCTTCGGTTGGCAAGACTAAGCGAATTGTACCTGCGCATTCGCCTGTTGGGCGATGTTTTATATAACAGTTAATTGCGCGATCATCATATTTATCTTTCTCAATAGCAGCAGCGTTTTTTTGCTCGAATTTCATTTCCTCGCAATAGACTTTATGGCGGGTTTTGTAGCTAACTTGTTTTTCATTTTCTTCGTTCGCTACAACGAGTTCATAACGGCTAAAAAAGAAACTGGAAATACTTTCTTCAAGTGACAATCGGCGTGGAAATGCTTTAAGCAGTTGTCGAGGTAACTGGTTTAACTTATTAGTTACAGCACTATTTAGCGCACGAGCAGCGCTCATTGTTGTTGTTTTCAACGCAAAAGTCCCCTAATTTTATGTTAATTATTAGGCTTGTGGGTAACTTCCTGTTCGCAGCAGTAGCCTTTGGTATATTGTTTTAAATTAATATTTGAAATGCTATTTTATCTTTGTCTTATTATTGGTATCTCGGCTTTGTCTGATAAGCGCATCCCCACTTACAAAATCAGACTTAGATAGGCGGTCGTACAGTAAAACATTAGCTGTTGCCGCCAAATTCATACATGAATACGTGGGTACATAAACGACATGGTCGCACCACGACAGAGTGTCTTCGCCTACACTTCCATCTTCAGGACCTAAGATATAAAAGGCATTTTCCGGGTGTTCGAACCTTGGTAAAGGCTCTGCACCTTCAACAAGCTCAACCGCAACTACAGACGCCCCTTCTGGGACAACATCCCGTAAATTATCAACGCCAACTGTCGGGATAACTTTATGGAACGCTTTTGTATCTGCATTAAAATCTTTAGCGAAACGATAACGCTGCCCCGTATAAAATACACTAGCGACACCGTAGCATCCTGCAGCTCGTAAAATAGAAGCTACATTGACGGGATTTTTTGGGTTAACAAGCCCAATCGAAATTTTTTGTTTTGCTATTTGCACTTTTTATTAGCTTTTTATTATTTGAGTTTGATACTGCCACGACTTAGAAGAAGCTGCTACGCGTAACCACGAAAATTAGTCATAAGTATAAGAACGAATACATAAAGTCTACAGCGACCTCATCGTAATCGATGCGTTGTTGCAGGTAACCAGTTTTTCGTTAACGCCTTAGCTTAACCCTACAAGTCAGGCCATTTAGATGCGCTACATGCCATTTTCTCTTCTACAACTTTACGCTTTTCATATATTGGCAAGCGTTTCACGTGTCTGTAATTAACGTATTAAAGAAAATAACTAATCTCGTTCAGGGTACAGCAAATTGCAGACCAACAGTGTGAAAATTTTGCAAGTTCGGTGCAAAGTTTACATTTTTAACAACAAAGAGAAGGTAAACACGCTTTTAATCAGTTACTTATGATTAGGTTTAGGGGTTAGGCGCGTTTACTTTGTTGTGGGAGTTAGTAGCTAGATTGCCAGATCAATTGTCTAATTAGGGCCAGGAACTGATAAGAAGTAGAGGTAATAAATAAAGTACAAACGATAGGCCCGATCGTGTGTTGCCATTTTGAAACACGATACCCCTCTGAAAATATTGACTTTATTTACGAACAAAAAAAAGCCTGGATAATATCCAAGCTCTTAACGGCAACTGTTGCTAAATTCATACAGGGCTTATATCCCGTGACGACGAATCTACTACGCTATTTGGTAATTTAGACCATCCACATCAGAGGTAAGACTTTTGAGGTGACGTCGGGCCATACGCCTACCCTGCCCATAACCTCTCAATAACTTCTTCTTATCCATAGTAAGTCGTTTAACGCAGAAAGCTTCATCCGGTGCTATTACTCGAATGATGCAGTCTCTTGGTGGGTTATTGAGAAAATCAAGGGTTTCATTATAAATTGCTGCACGCTGAAGCATCTTTTCTAGAATGGCGGGCTGGTCTCCATACATCTTCTGCATCAACCAGGTTGATTTTACTTCAGGTTTGGTAAATCCAAGTGGTTGAGAAAGTATTACGGTAATGTCCCTAGCGCCCATGTTATAAGCCCTAATTGCAGGTATCGCATCTGCAACTCCACCATCTAAATAACGCGTACCGTTAATGATTATTTCATCTCGATATGCGGTGGGTAGCGCACAAGACGCTACCATCAATTCGTCTACATTAGTTTCTGTCGCCTGAATATATTCACATTCACCTGATTCAGCATTCGTAATTCCCACGTACAAGGGCATGCTGCTCTTTTCACCTGGAGCAGGAATGTTCATTGATTGCTTTGAATGATGCCATAACCAATGAACATCTGTCATATGCCCCCCTTTTATGAATCGAAGCGGGCTGAAGAACTCTCGCTTGGTTGCATATTGGGTGATAATAGTTTTACTCAAACCTTGCATTTTAGAGACGTAAGTCGACAGGTTTGTCGCCCCAGCGGACACCCCTAGCGTAAAATCAAAGGGGTAATAGTCTTGCTCCATGAATTTATCTAGGACGCCTGCCGCAAATATTCCACGCATAGCGCCGCCTTCAACAACTAATGCACTTTTCATCTGTTCTCTCCCTGTAGATACATTCACAACCTTCTGGTACGACCACTGTCGGTAACAACTATCCTACAAGAGAATCAAGAGATATGCCAAGAAGAAAAAACCGCGAACAAGGTCGCGGCTTTTAAATTGTTAACACTGAGACGTTAACTAAATTTTCTGATGAGCATTTATTTCATCGTTACAGTCAACATGGGTGCATTACCATCGGGCCCGGCTACCTTAAACTCATACAGACCAGATTCAGCGATTTCAATCATCAAATTGTTATTGCTCGCCCCCAAAATTTTAGGCTCACCTGGCATGACGATATTACTCGCTGCATCATTAGGATTACCAAGGTTTACCGTTGACCAATCTTCAGAGGCAACTTTAAATTCGATGCTACCTGCACTTAACTCGATGTCGGCGGCGTATACACCCTCTCCTTGATATTCAAACATATCTACTGCGCCCCAACCGTTCATACCACCGCGGATATAAACTTGGGTGTCTCCCCAAAATGCTTCTTTAAATACACCAATGGTAGGGGCATCTAAGTCAGTCACGTTGAACACAAACACATAGCGATCAGCACTTTCAATGTTTAGAACAAGGTTATCGTTAGTCGCAGCCAAACCAAGGGTTTGACCTGGCGCTAAGTTACGGTCGGCATCGTCGGCAGACAAAGCACCAAAGTTCACTGTGCTCCAGTCTTCAGACGCCACTTTAAACTCGTACGTGCCAGGCTCAATATCTCGAGCAAAGGTATAGATACGACCACCTTGGTAAGAAAACTCATCGTCTGTACCCCACCCGTTCATTGCACCACGAAGGTACACAGGCGTTCCAACATAGGGCTCTTCGTTTTCAACCTTTAGAACTGGCGCTTCGCTGTCTGATGCATCGATGGTAAACAGGTATGTCGCACTGATATCAGGTGTAAACGACAAATTAGTATTAGTGCGAGCAAGTACTTTCTCTTCACCTGCTACCACCAACCCTTCTTCACCATCGGCAGCACCAAAGTTCACGGTGCTCCAATCTTCAGAGGCAAACTTAAACCCATACGTAACGCCACCTTCAAGTGAAGCGGTAGCTGTATATATACCGTCGCCCTGATAGATAAACGCATCATCCGTTGACCAGCCGTTCATGTCTCCGCGAAGGTAAGCAGTGGTATCGCCGTAAGGCACAACGTCAGGTGCGCCAGATGTTGCATACGCTGATAGACCGTAGCCTTGTGCACCAGATTGAGGCTTAACAAACACAGCAATAGTCAGCGCAGGTACAGTAAAGGTTCCGTTACCGTCTTCACCCTCAACAAAAGTAGCACCACGTACCGCGGCATCAACCGAATTCATTTGTGTAGCGTGAAGTAAAAAGCCGGTTGCTGTATTTACAGTGATAGATTTCTCTTCGTAACCCGTGTTAACGAGTACCATCACCGCATCGTTCATCATATCTAAGTCTTGACGAGGTACTTCGCTGTTAGATGATACACCGTCGTCGATACTCATAGCGATAAGACCACGCTGTTGGCGTGCGCCGATATTGTGAAACCCAATACGGTCGATAATCTCTTCTGCAGTGGTTAACCTAAACAATGGGCTCGTCATTCGAATGTTGAGCAATTCTGCAAACACATCAGAGGCAAACATAATATCAGCCATAGACGCTGCTCGATTCGGGTTATAAATAAACTCCCCCATTTCTTCCCAACGGGCTTCATTGTCTTGTGCTAACGGTAACCCTACATTCCAGTTATTAGTCTCGTATGTGAAATCTACATAGTTAAACCAGTCACCCGAGTCGTAGGTGTTTCGGTCCATTGATTTAGAGCGAAGCATGTCGCCGCCCATTTGTAGAAATGGAATACCCTGAGACACAAGGTTGATGCCCATAGCCACATTTTGTGCGCGCACTCGCTGCTCTAGCGTGATGTCCTGTGGAAGCGTGTAATTTAATTGGTCCCACAAGGTTTCATTATCGTGTTTAGACACATAGTTAATGATGTCTGCCGGGTCTTCTGCATAGCCGCCCAAGTTACTCGTTGCACCGGCACTGCCCGAAGAAGTTTCCAATACATAGTCTTTAAGCGTTCCAATCATGCCCATTTTTACACGGTCTTGAGCACTTAACAGCCCATCATCTTCGGGTCTGAATATAGCGCCCTGACGAATGGCTTCACGAATGCGATCGTTATAAGTACCAATTTCAGTACCGGCCATATTTAGCTGGCTGGCTTGCTCGTAACCGCGGTCTATTTTGGTCCAACCCTCGCCATAGAAGTAGTTGTCTTCATCAATAGCTTGAACAGCATCACGAAGGCGCACCATGGTATCTTTGGTCGCTTGGCTCATGATGTCAAAACGGAACGAGTCATACTTATAGTGTTCCGCCCACATAAGTAATGAGTCTTCCATGAATTTTTCCATCATGACATTGCGTGGCTCTGTGTCATCGCAGCAGGTTTCGCGCACTATCGCCCCAGTGTCCACTTCATAACGGTGGTAATACCCAGGTACAGCTTTATCTAGAACAGACTTACTGAAAACACCAGATGCATTGGTATGGTTGTAAACCACATCAAGTGCAACACGCAGGCCCATTTCATGAAGCGCTTGGATCATAGCGCGCATTTCTACAATACGCTCAACACCTTCTGCACTAGATGCATAGCTACCTTCAGGTGCATTAAAGTGATGAGGGTCGTACCCCCAGTTGAACGTATCTAAATTGCGTAAGTCATTAGTCAACTGCTGAGCTTTACCCGCTTGTGACAACGGGTCGTAAGCGTTGTATACGTCAATCAACAATGCGTCCGCGCTCTCTTCTTCACATACCGCAGCACTGCTATTTAAGCGACAAAGTTTTCCCACGGTATCGTACAAGTCAACAGTGTTGGTTGGGTCTTCGTCAATGGTTGCAATGTCATTGGCCGGAAGGATATGGAAATAGGTTAGCCCTGCATCTACCAACTTTTTAAGGTGCTCAACCGGTGCCGTTCCCTCTTCGGTAAAGGCAAGGTATTTCCCACGATTTTCTTCGGAAGTAGACATATCGCGTACGCTGAAATCACGTATGTGACCTTCGTAAATAACCGCGTCTTCATAATTTTCTACCGTAGGAATGGTGTGAGTATCCCACCCCTCAGGTTTTAAATCTTCATCGGCAAGGTTTACAAAGCGTGAGAAACGACCGTTTGTGCTAAGCGACACAGAATATGGGTCTGTTACAAGCAGGGTTTCTACGTTACCTGTAATAGGGTGATATACCGAAACTTCATAGCGATAAAGCTGACGGTCTAGCGACATATCGCTTTCATAGCGCCATACGCCTGACACGTCATCACGTACCATATCTATACGCTCACTTAACGTTTTATCATCGTTATAAAGCAAAAGGTCGACATTCGAAGCGGTAGGCGCCCACAGCGCAGCGGTAATACCTTGGTCTGTATAAACCCCGCCAAGTTGTGCCTCGTCGGCATCATCTTCACCCATGGTGTAAAGTGCATCAATTGCGTTTGCCAATTGAATACCGGTTGCTGCTACAAGTGCACCGTCTGCATCATATCCTCCAACGACCGCTTGTGTCGTCAGTACAGTTTTCGCATCTTCAACCGACCAGTCTCCTTCCCACGCCTGCATCGAAGATAAATGCGGTGCGCGAGCAGACTGCTCTTCGGTAAGTGTAGTACTCATTAGCGCTACTTCAGTACCATTAATACCCTCTTCTAGGGTGCTCTCTAAATCAGCCTGCGCTGAATAGTGAAGTTTCACTTCTGATACAGTTTCGGGAACATCCCATAAAATGGTGTTCGCATCTAGCCAATGGGCACCAAAGCCTTCTATATCAACCGGCTGTGGCCCAAGCGACATGATCGGGAATTCAAAAATCGTTGGCTCGCCCGAAAGAGTAAAGTTCATTCGCACAAAAGTTTCATCGTCTTGTACTAATGAACCTTGGAAGTCACCGCCCCCTAATTCTTTACCGGCATCATCAGTACCTTTGTGAATGATGAAGTTATGACAGCTGCCGTAACCTTCTTTAAGGTCTAATATCCAATAGGCCCCATAGTTCGGATCGATGCCGCTATGAATACGGCCGTTTGCCCAATCCGTGTCTGCATCAGCATAAGCATCACACTGGTCATTGTTCCAAGTATGTAGTCGCCAACCTTCATAGGCGGCGTCGTTACTTGAGTTATCCGCATCCACTGCAGCGCGGTTATAGTAAAGCACAGCTTGATTAGATGAGGGGGTGAATACAGGTGCCGGTAAACTTGGATCCGCGCCCGCTTCACAGGCATCGTTTGCTTCGTTAGGGACTAACGGTGCGTCACATTGAATAGGAGGCGGCGGCTCGCAGGCCGTTCCTGCTGCATTAGGTACATTGGGTACTTCACAGGTAAGCAAATCGTTTGTGCCTGACTCTACGCCAGATCCGCCGCAACCTGTAAGTGTATAAGCGCCTAATAAAAGTAACGCTGCGCGCACTACTTTCTTTTTAGTAAACATAAAACTCTCCTGAATATATTTGCTATTTCTGGCAACCGAACGTTTATGTGCATCGTCAAATAAATTACCTAAGATGTTGTTTTTCATAGTTGATATGTCATCCCTAGGTAATATTGGGTGCCAAAGTACTGAATAGTGCCGGTTTGCTCTTCTGATGCGAAATAGCTTTTGGTTGGCTCATCCGTTAGATTGTTTACTTGGAACAGAACGCTCCAATTATCGTTAATTTCATAAGACGCTTGGTAATCAATGACCAGTTCGTCATCAAAGTTAACAACCTGATCGTTAACTGCTACTTGCTGAGATACGAAGGCATCGCGATAGCGACTAGACAGGCGGGTTTCAAACCCTTCGTATTCCCAGAAAACGGTTAATGTTGCTACATTTTCAGAAAGCCCTGGTAAATTAGCGGCGTAAACGCCATCGCCGAGGGTGCGCTGAATTTCACTTTCCGTATAAGAGTAGCTTGCGCTAACCCCTAAACCTGACCATAACCCAGGTAACATGCTGTAAATTTGCGTGTAGGCGACTTCTAGTCCTCTAATGTAGCCACCTTCTGCGTTATTTACCGCAGTGCTATAGCTACCATTTTCTGTTGGCACTGTCATAAAGATAGGATCGCCGTTTTCATCCCTTGCTAGTTCGGCTTCTTGCCCGGTAAATTCTGGGGTTAAATAGACTGGAACACTTACGTTGTCTGGAATGACTATGCCGTTTGCTTCAAAATCATAGGGCTCTATTTCAATGTCTTCTACAAACGACTCAATGTCCTTGTAGAAACCAGCGATAACCAAAGCACCTTCTGTATCTGAAAAGTAATATTCCCATGACACATCGTACTGTGTAGCGTAAAACGGCTCTAAGTAAGGGCTATTACGGGCATTACCACTGACCTTCGCTGTTGGGTTTGAAAGCGTGATTTCGCCTGAATCTCTGTCTTGGAAAGCAGTAACCGTTTCAATAGTGGTAGACGCATTCGCCGCAAAACGGTTAATTGGTGCTCTCCCCATAACCTTTGCAGCTGCCACTCGAAGTTGAGTATCATCAGTAAGTTTAAAGTTCAGGTTAATAGACGGCAGTACATCCGAATACTCGTGGCTAATTAACGCTGGACGATAGAAGTTATTGATGAGCCCTACATCGTCTGTAATATTTTGCGCGCCTGCAGTAGGGTCGCTTACCTCAACCGACGTCCCCGTTTCTAAGTCTTGAATTAGCTGGGTAGCACGCTGTAGTGTAGTTGAGCTTTGTTTACTTTTAACGTATCTAACACCGATATTACCCGTAACAGGAATACTGCCAATTTCAGTGTTGATGTTTGCCATTAAGTAAGCCGAGTTTACGGTTTCAAATACATCACCGCTTTCTTGTAGTGTCCACGCTGTAGCGGGGCCTGTTCCTGGGCCATTAATAACGCCAGCAGCTCCAGGCCCCCATGTTTGAACAGGCTGCGGTCTACCTTCTGGGAACCAGGCATTGAGCGCACTGTTTAAATCGACTGATAAATAGCTTGGGAAATATCCAAAATCACCGCTCCAATCAACTTGTTCAACCATATCTGAAGTTAAACGAAGTGGCGGTTCACTGACTGAAAAGGCACTGTCATTACCGTATTCAAAGACAGAGCGATCGTTGTTGTACTCCCGATCTGAATAACGATAGCCAAATTCAAAACCAGATATGATTGGTACGTCTACGTAATACTGGAAGTCGACACGGTATGCATCTAGCTCATCTTTGTTTTCAAATGGATAGATACCGTACTTGCTCACCATGACCCGGTCTAAATCGGTAAAGGCATCAATTTGGTTAAAACCAATATCAGGCAGATTTAACCCGTTCAATAAATAAGATATTTGAACGTTTTCATCAAATACTGGATTCGCAACTGTCGCATCTTCGCCTACAAGCGACCATAACAAGCCGTTTCTAAAATCACTTTCAGCACTTGAACGAGATACGTCAAACTGAACCGATAAATCTGGAGATATTTCCCAGCTAGCATTAACACCTAAGTTAGTAACACTGTCGAAGTCTTGATTGTCGTCGTTTACCAGTTCAACTCGGGTGAAGCTATTGTCTGTGCGAGAAAAAGTACCGCCAACGACGCTGTTGTTAACTACAACCGGGTTAGTAATACCCGCGTTAATACCGCCTAACTTAACGCGAAATCCCCGAGCAAATGCTTCAGAATCAAATTTTGAAATGAAGGCATCAGCTTTTAAGGTGAACGTATCGATAGGCGCCCATTCAAACGCCGCAACGTAGCCATCGCGCGTTTCTTCACCGCCTTTGTGCTGCATCTCAAAACCTTCTGAGATTAGCTCACAGTTTGGACAATCTGCCGGGCCATCGGTATCCCCTTCCAGGCCATCAACATCTACCTGACCGTTATAAGCTAACCCGATGAACTGCGTAGAAACGCTTGGCTGGAATAGACGAGCATAGCCTAATGATACACCAAGGGTGTCGTCTAGGAACTTGCCTTGATAAGAAAAGCTTAGTCTATGACCGTATTCCGTAGCATCGCTTATTTCGGATGCTCTATCGTTATACATTCCACGCATGTTAGCGCTGAACTTATGTTGCTCTTCAATGGCAAGTGGTGATGCTGTTTTTAGTTCTACCGTACCCGCAATACCGCCTTCAATTAGCGATGCCTTGGGAGATTTATAAACCGCTGCCTCGCTAATAAGCTCAGACGGATATTGGTCAAATTCAATAGCGCGACTTCCGCTCGTGGATACCTGCTCTCTACCGTTTAACGTAGAAAAAACAAAGTCGCCTGATAAACCGCGAATATTGATTTGCGCTGCTTGTCCGCCGGTACGCACTGCCGAAATACCTGGCAAACGAGTCAAAGCATCGGCCATAGATACGTCGGGAAGACCGCCAAGGTCATCTGCAGATATTTGCTCAGAAACTGTGTCAGAGAAACGTTTTTGATTTAGTGATTGAATTAAGCTGGTACTAAAACCACGTACTTCGATACGCTCTAAGGTATCTTCTTGCGGTCGTTCAACTTCATCTACGGGTGTGTCTGGTGACTCTTGAGCATAGAGCGGCAGCGCACTAAACGCGACCCCACTAGTGATCAAGGCCGCCATTATAGTGCTGGGTTTGAATGTTTTCATTGGTGTCCCATCCTTGTTTATTATCGACATTTTTAGGAATACCACACCCAAAAATGCCTCTTATGGTTCAACACCAAATACTACTGGTTTGTATAAAAAGGGAGCAATGCTATGCATACGTATTCATTTACATATGCGCAACATATATTTAATGAATCATGATTTTTTAGCAATTTAGTTAACGCTTTATTATCAGAAATAAAAAAGCGGCCATATGGCCGCTTAATAGAGTGCGTCTTTATTTACCTCGCTAATGCGTTAAAAATACGTTAAATAACATAGAAAATCTTCGAATAACCTACTTCATTGAACGCTTGTACTTCGCAACCATCCCGTTTATGTAATCGTCATGTGAAGGCAATTTAGCAATAGGCTCTCTTTTAAGTTCTAGCAACTTTGTTAACATTTGATTTAATTGTGCATCGGATACGCTATTTACTAAGCCATGGTAATCCTTTGGCATTACACCCTGTCCGTATAAAACTTGAAGCCAAGAACTTTCAAGGAAAAGATCGTTTTGCTCCCTTTGAAGAACACCATTTTCTTTAAAAAGTTCAATCTTGTGGGCTAAAGAGTCAGGCAGCGTGATGTTGCGCATATCGTTGAAAAAGGCGCTGTCCGTTCTTTCATTTACTACATAGTGTAATACCAAAAAGTCTCTGATTTGTTCGAATTCGAGTTCTGATTGTTTGTTGTATTCGTCAATTAGGCTCTTTGTCACACCATTGTGCGGAAACAGCTGAATTAAACGCACAATTGCTGATTGAATTAGATGAATGCTAGTTGATTCAAGAGGCTCTAGAAATCCGCTTGATAGGCCTACCGCCACCACGTTTTTATACCATTGCTTTCGCCTTCTACCAGTTGTAAATTTTATCAGCTTTGAATCGCCTAGCGGTTTCGTATCTAGGTTTGATAATAAAGTGTCCCAGGCTTGGTCATCACTTATATAGCGAGAGCTATAAACGTGACCGTTACCATTTCTATGTTGTAATGGAATTCGCCACTGCCACCCTGCATCGTGTGCTATGGAGCGCGTGTACGGTGCGGTGTGTTCGTGCCTTTCTGACGGAACAGCCAGCGCACTGTCACAGGGTAATAAGTGAGACCAGTCGTCATAACCCGCCCCTAAAGCACCTTCAATCAACAAGCCTTTAAAACCGGTGCAATCTATAAATAAATCGCCATCAATGACTTCTCCATTTTCCAGGTGCAGCGCTTGTATATATCCGCTGTCATTACAACGTTGTACTCTTGATATCTTACCCTCTACACGCACTACGCCCATTTGTTCACTTAGCTTTCGCAAATACTGCGCATACAGACTGGCGTCAAAATGGTATGCAAACGGAAGTTCTAAAACGGGGTCTTTTGCATTAATTTGGGCGAATTTTCCCGCTTCAGCAGCGAGATAATTAAGATCATAATCCCACAAATCGTTTTTTAAACCTTGTTGGCGAGCCTTCACCCAATAATGATGGAAATGACAAAATGCCATGCTTCTGCCAGGCGCTCCAAAGGTGTGGTAGTAACTTTCTCCTCTAGTCTTCCAGTTCTCAAAACGAATGGCGAGTTTAACCGTAGCTTTAGTGTCGTGAATGAACTGAGCTTCGTCTATTCCCAATACTTGATTTACGAGTCGAATTGGAGGAATGGTTGCTTCCCCAACACCAACCGTTCCTATGGCTTCAGATTCCACAAGCGTAATTTGAATAGCTTGTCCAAGCAGCTTCTTTAAAAGTGAAGCAGCTAACCAACCGGCGGTACCGCCTCCTGCTATTACGACGCGATTTATAGGTTTTTTATGAGGGGTAAGCATAAACGTCTCGAATTTATCAGCTACTATTAACGATTTTTCTTTATACAAAAAAGAAAAGCCACCGTTTGCTTTCTTTTAGCATAAGCTAAAACAAAAAGCAGCAGGTGGCTTTACACACACGAAGTGATTAGAACTTGTAGTTAAAACCTAACAAGTAGTTTGTTCCGTAAGTCTGGAACTGTGTAATTTGGCGACCGTCAGCAGCAGATGCTTGAATGTCGTCCTCGTCAGTCAAGTTCTGTGCTTGAAGCGTTACACGTAAACCTTCTAGATAATCGATACCAGATTCACCGAAGTCATAACCAATCTGCGCATCAACAAGCGTTCCACCTTGCTTAGTTGCATCAACTAACGCAAGACTTAAACCGCGCTCTTCTGTCAAGTATTGATCGCGCTTTGTTGCCGCTAAACGGAACTCGAAACCGTTGCTTTCGTAGAAGAAAGTCATGCTGTAAGACTCTTCTGAAAGGCCTGGAATTCTTGTTTCACTTTGACCCGGCGCTGCATCAACTTCACCGTCCATGAAAGTAGCACTTGCAAATAAGCCAAAACCTTCTAGCGATTCATGTACAAGGTCAAATGGTAGCGAGCCCTGTAATTCGTAGCCACGTACAAAGCCTTCAAAACCGTCTAACACACTGCCTACTTGACCTTCGAACAATACAGGCGCTTGGCCTTCAGAACCTTGATGAAGGTCTGGAATATAGAAGTCAGTAAAGTCAGCAACTAGTGATGTACTGCGGTGCCAGTTTTTAATATCTTTATAGAAGAAAGATACTGCAACGTAACCGGTATCAGCGAAATAGTTTTCATAAGCCAAATCAAACTGGTTCGCTTCAAGAGGACGAAGCTCCGGGTTACCAGCACTACCACTCCAAGGACCGTTTTCAATGTCTGTACTTTCAATTTGGTTATCGTTGAATGAGAAGGTCACCTGTGTATTCGGGCGCATATCGTCCATACGCGGACGAGAAATGACTTTACTTAAACCTAGGCGTACAAACTGTCCTTCTGCAACTTCAGCCGATAGATTCAAAGTTGGAAGCACATCTGTGTAGTCAGCACCGCCGCTAATTGGATTAGCAATAGTGTAACCGTCGGTATCTGATGTAGTTGAGAAACCTGTAGACTGCTGGTCTGCGTTTACAACTTGAACACCTACATTACCGCGGACCCAGATATCACCGAACTCCATTTCCAAATCTAATTTGGTGTAAAGCGTAATGAGTTCTTCGTCTACCGTGTAGGTATCACCTAGGCGATCATTTTGAACACGGCTGGCATCACTTTCGATGTAATATCCGCTTTCATATAAGCCTAACGAGTCATACGCTAAAATACCTTCGATACCGATGAAATCTAGATTTGTTACACCTAATACATCTGGGATTGCTGCATCGCTTGGATATGTAGGAGCCGTTAAATAAGCACCGTTGTTATCTTTAGATTTTGAACGGTCAGAATAAACAACACCTGCCGAAAGACCTGTAACCACACCCCAATCTACATAACCTTTAAGGTCGAAGCGCAATGTATCAAGCTCTTCTTCGAAAACAGGTTGGTTTACGAAGCCGTCTTGACCATCAGACTCTAATAGAGGTGGTGCACCCCATGCTTGTGGACCGGCTAATGTGATAAGTGCTGGGTCAGTTAAGTCAACTGGCGCAATAGTTGGGTGGTCTGAGAACATAACACCGGTAGAGGTCATTTCCCAACTGCGAGCAGTAAGAGGGCGACCTTCTGTGCCTGCACGACCAACACCTGAGTAACTTTCTACGTCAATGATTTCTTTTTCTACTTTACCTGTAGAGTAATCAACTTCCAGTGTCCAAGAATCGTTAATCTGATACTCAGCATTAATACCAATAGTGGTTAGATCAGCTTCCTGTCGGCGAGCATCGTTTCGCACAACACTGTAGAAACCGTCAGAGTATCCACTGGTAACAAGACCGTCTTCAACACCAGTGATGGTATAAGCACTTGTACCCCACTCTGCACCACCTTCTTCAAGACCACGACGAACGTCATCTTCAACGAAATCGATGTAAAGCGCATCAAGTTGAATATTTAACTTATCTGTCGGTGCCCACTCGACAACAGCTGCAAAAGAGTCACGTTCAAGCATTGCAGAACGTTGGAAAGAGTCATGTCCACCAAGTACAACCGTATCTTCTGGTACCTCTACAGGGTCAAGAGCACGGCGCTCATTATCAAAATTGATACCAGCATAACCCCAGCCACGGAACTGTTGCTCTTGACGAGGTGATTCCATTGTTGCAACTGTTAATGCTAAACCAATTGTATCGTCTGCGAATTGGTCAACAAAGTTTACAGAGACGCGGTGTCCATCATTATCGAAATCAGGATTCGGAGAATCTTCAGCGTTCTTCTCGAAAGTACCGTTTACGGTAAAAGTGCTTTCTGCTGTAAGAGGCTTAACGGTTTGAAGGTCAATTGAGCCACCGATGTTTTGCGTGGTCATGCCCGCTTCCGGTGTTTTGTATACCAGAATATTTGAAATAATTTCCGTAGGATAAAGGTCAAACTCAACCCCACGGTTGTCACCCATACCCAAAAGCTCACGGCCGTTTAAAGACGTTCCAACGTAATTTTCGTTAAAACCACGGACCGAGATACCACTTGTACGACCGTTGCGACGCTCACCAGTAACACCTGGTAGACGTGCAATTGACTCTGCAATACTTGTGTCAGGAAGTTTACCGATATCCTCAGCTGAAAGCGCTTCAACAATAGACGTGTTATCCATTTTAATTGCTTGAGCACGTTGTAGGCTGCCGCGTATACCGCTTACTTGAATTACTTCTAGATTAGCTTCATCAACAGCATCAGTGTTTGCTTCTTGAGCTAGTGCAGGTGCACTACCAAACGCCATACCGCCTGAAATAAGCGCAGCTTTGATTAGGTTGGGTTTAAATTGTTTCATAAAACGGGTGTCCCATACGGTTATAGTTGTTGTCTTTTTGTTGTTCTTATGACAAATAAATGACAATACATCTCACGGGGACAATGCTATAGATGCCCTAGGTTTTGCACAATTGCCTGCATACGTATTCAATAAAATTTATGCAACACAGTTTTAACAAGTCACTAGGAAATAGTGATGTAATTTTACAACATATAACGTACTCAACCGTCCGTATGTAAAATTTTTATGAAATTAAATTTCATGCATACTGCGTATTTATGCTTAAAAAAAGAGATGAAAGCGGCGTCGATACTAAGTTTAATAAAGGATAGAAAGGAAATTGAACGCGTGAATTCGTAGCTTATAGTAATAGCCAAATCATAAAAAACTTATTCTACAGTTTCGTGTAAAGGGCAGAAATGCTCAAACAAGAAAGCCTCTTAAAAACGAGGCTTTCTAGTGGTAGTAGCTAATAACGGCCTACAAATTTTTAATCAACACCGAATCCACATTTCTCTGCGGCTTGCTTATAAGCTGAGGCAAAGTCTTTCCCCATTTGTATAAAACTTTCACTGGTATAGTGCCAAGGGTCATCGCCATATGAGTATGTATCAGAATTAGACATGTAAGTAGCGCAACTGTCTGACTCAACAAAAAGCTGCTGCGCTAAATGCACCCTTTCTATATACGGCATAATATCTTCTTCGCCCATTTCGGAATCGGTGATTTTGCCTATAACCACAGGTAAATCATCAGTTCTTAACGCTGCACGGAATAACTGCATTAAGGAAGTAAGATTATTTAAATATGCATTGGCCGATGCTTCGCTTGCATGGGCATCTGCCTCGCCTTGCATCCAAATAATGCCCATAGGTTTAAGCGTATCTGGTTCACCATCCCCGTCGATGTCAGTGAAGGAATAGGCATTGTTAATCGTTTCTAGAGCAAAATCGTACTGATTGAGACCATTGCCCTCAGTAAAATTCGGGTACCAGTTGCTGTAACCTGTGTTAAGCGCAAGGCCAGTTCCACCAACCGCATACTTTATAATGGCAATTTTTTTATTTGGATACTGCTGCTGTATTGCTTTGGCAAAGGTTAATTCAGCTCCGAATCGTTCAGAAAGCGAATTGGTTTTGCCATCCGAATTAAAACCTGTACCGTGACCGGGTTTTAACTTATCCCACTTCCCTACACCGCCGTCATTTTGATTATCAAAAACCCCATTTCCATGAAAAATCATCACGTCTTGTTCTTTTGCTAAATCGTTTGGCAGTTCAGACACGTATCCATAGCCATCCATATTGGATTGCCCTGCCATAAAAAAAGTCAGGTATTCATCAGCCATAGCTGAGCATGACAACAAGGAAGCGAAACAAGCTAACGCAGTTTTTTTCATAAGAAATATCTTCATGTTATTCGGTAGGTAGAAATAGAGTACGTATAAACGCTATCTTAACAAGGTGAATACGTTTGCAAGCAATTTAAAGCAACACACGTTTTAATACAGGTATAAAAAAGCCCGCTTAAAGCGGGCTTTCAAACATATTAATAAGCGTTAGCTTACCAACCTGTAGTTTCGCGAAGCGCCTTGCCGATTTCAGCAAGTGAACGTACAGTCTTAACGCCTGCGTCTTCTAGTGCTTTAAATTTCTCATCAGCTGTACCTTTACCGCCTGCGATGATTGCACCAGCGTGACCCATACGCTTGCCCGGAGGAGCAGTAACACCAGCAATGTAAGAAACAACTGGCTTAGTTACGTTCTCTTTAATGAACGCAGCCGCTTCTTCTTCTGCAGTACCGCCGATCTCACCGATCATTACGATAGCTTCAGTTTGAGGATCGTCTTGAAACATCTGAAGGATGTCGATGAAGTTAGAACCAGGAATTGGGTCACCACCGATACCAACACAAGTAGACTGGCCGAAACCTTCGTCAGTAGTTTGCTTAACCGCTTCGTAGGTTAGTGTACCTGAGCGAGAAACAATACCTACTTTACCAGGCTTGTGGATGTGACCAGGCATGATACCAATTTTACACTCTCCAGGAGTGATTACACCTGGGCAGTTTGGACCAATCATGCGAACGCCTTTGGCTTCAACGTACTCTTTAACGTAAAGCATATCTAGCGTTGGGATACCTTCAGTGATACATACGATTAGCTCGATACCCGCGTCTGCAGCTTCAACAATTGAATCTTTACAGAAAGGCGCTGGTACGTAGATAACTGTCGCAGTTGCGCCAGTTGCTTCTACCGCTTCACGTACAGTATTGAATACTGGAAGACCTAGGTGCTCAGTACCGCCTTTGCCTGGTGTTACACCACCAACCATTTGCGTACCGTAAGCAATTGCTTGCTCAGAGTGGAAAGTACCCTGACCGCCAGTGAAACCCTGACAAATTACTTTAGTATCTTTATTAATTAATACAGACATTATTTGCCCTCCGCTGCAGCAACAACTTTCTGCGCTGCATCAGTTAGCGATTCAGCAGCAATGATATCTAGACCAGAGTTCGCTAGAACGTCACGGCCAAGCTCTGCATTGGTACCTTCAAGACGTACAACTACAGGTACTTCTACGCCAACTTCTTTAACCGCACCGATAATACCTTCTGCAATCATGTCACAGCGTACGATACCACCGAAGATGTTAACCAATACCGCTTTAACATTGTCATCAGAAAGAATGATTTTAAATGCTTCAGCTACACGCTCTTTAGTCGCGCCGCCACCAACATCTAGGAAGTTAGCTGGCTTACCGCCGTGTAGGTTTACGATGTCCATAGTACCCATTGCTAGGCCTGCACCGTTAACCATACAACCTACGTTACCGTCTAGTGCAACATAGTTAAGCTCCCACTGAGCTGCATGAGCTTCACGCGCGTCTTCTTGTGAAGGATCTTGCATGTCTTTAAGCTTAGGCTGACGATATAGCGCGTTTCCATCGATACCTACTTTTGCGTCTAGGCAGTGTAGGTTACCGTCAGTTTTAATTACTAGCGGGTTAATCTCGATAAGCGCAACGTCAAGCTCTTCAAACATCTTAGCTAGGCCAAGGAAAATTTGAGTAAATTGCTTAATTTGAACGCCAGAAAGACCAAGAGCAAACGCCATCTCGCGTGCTTGGTAAGGCTGAGGACCTACAATTGGGTCGATTTCAGCTTTAAGGATCTTCTCTGGCGTTTCTTCTGCAACAGTTTCAATCTCAACGCCACCTTCAGTAGATGCCATAAATACAACGCGACGGGTTGTACGGTCAACTACTGCACCAAGGTAAAGCTCGTTTGCGATATCTGTGCAAGATTCAACTAGGATTTTGCTCACAGGCTGACCGTTTTCGTCAGTCTGGAAAGTCACCAAATTTTTGCCTAGCCAGTTTTCAGCGAAAGCGCGAATGTCGTCTTTGTTTTTAACTAGCTTTACACCGCCAGCTTTACCGCGACCGCCCGCGTGTACCTGACACTTAACTACCCACTCTTCACCGCCGATGCGGTCAGCCGCTTCTACAGCACCTTGAGCAGTGTCTGCTGCGTATCCTTCAGAAACAGGCAAGCCGTATTCTTTGAATAGCTGCTTACCTTGGTATTCATGCAAATTCATGGTGTTTCTATCCGATTTTTAGTAAGACAAAAGCCGCAAATGCGACTTGATTAGTTTGACTGATATTATAGGGCAAATATCAGCGTTGCGTTAGGCGCCAAGCTAGCATACACAAGCTAAACGCCTAACCACAATTCCGTGAGACGAAAGTCTTATACGTCTAGAAGTAGACGTGTTGGATCTTCAAGCATCTCTTTAACGGTTACCAAGAACCCTACTGATTCTTTACCATCGATAATACGGTGGTCATAAGAAAGCGCTAGGTACATCATTGGTAGAATTTCTACTTTACCATTAACAGCCATTGGGCGGTCTTGGATTTTGTGCATACCAAGAATTGCGCTTTGTGGCGGGTTAATGATTGGTGTAGACATTAGTGAACCAAACACACCACCGTTGGTAATTGTGAAGTTACCACCTTGTAGTTCAGCCAATGACAGCTTACCGTCACGACCTTTAAGTGCTAGTTCTTTAATTCCTTTTTCAACACCAGCCATGCCTAGTGTATCAGTATCTTTAAGTACTGGAGTCACAAGGCCGCGTGGTGTAGAAACAGCAATAGATACGTCGAAGTAGTTGTGATAAACAATGTCATCACCGTCGATAGACGCGTTAACTTCAGGGAAGCGTTTAAGTGCTTCAGTTACTGCTTTAACGTAGAAAGACATGAAGCCAAGACGAATGCCGTGACGCTTCTCGAAGCTTTCTTGATACTGTTTACGAAGGTCCATAATTGGCTTCATGTTTACTTCGTTAAACGTTGTAAGCATTGCCGTTGAGTTCTTCGCTTCAAGAAGGCGGTTAGCAATCGTCTTACGAAGACGTGTCATAGGAACACGCTTCTCGGTACGGTTACCCGTTGGTAGTTCTGCCGGTGCAGACTCAGCAGCAGGTGCAGCCTTCGCAGCGCTATCGCCGCCTTTAAGGTACTTTTCTACGTCTTCTTTTGTGATACGGCCATTTTTACCTGTGCCCTTCACCTTAGCTGCGTCTACGCCTTTTTCAGCAAGTAAACGGCGTACTGACGGGCTAAGCGCATCGCTGCTGTCGCCATCATCACTATCAGCACTTTCGCTTGATGCTGGTGCAGAAGCGCCGCTTGCAGCACCTTCTACAAATTTAGCAATAACTTCTTCAGCTGTAACAGTCGCGCCTTCTTCTGCGATGATTTCAGCAAGTGAACCGTCTGCAGGAGCAACAACTTCTAGTACTACTTTGTCAGTTTCGATATCAACCAAGTTTTGGTCGCGAGAAACCGCTTCACCTACAGCCACATGCCATGTAGCGATAGTAGCGTCAGCAACTGACTCAGGAAGAACAGGTACTTTAACATCTGACGTTTTACCAGATGCAGCCGGTGCTGATTCAGAGTTAGACTCTTCTTTAGATTCACTGTCAGCTTTCGGCTCAGATGGAGCAGCAGCGCCACCCTTCTCTAATTTAGCAATCACTTGCTCGCCTAAAACTGTTGCACCCTCTTCGTTTAGGATCTCACCAATTGTACCGTCCGCTGGCGCCACAACTTCTAAAACTACTTTATCAGTTTCAATATCAACCAGGTTCTGGTCTCGTTTAACTGCGTCACCGGCCTTTACGTGCCAGGTTGCAATGGTGGCATCGGCAACTGACTCAGGTAGAACCGGAACTTTTATCTCAATTGTCATTACTGTTCCTTATTTAATTGTGAGTGCGTTTTCAACCAGGGCTTTCTGTTGCTGGTTGTGAACGGATACATAACCTACTGCAGGTGACGAGGATGCATCACGACCTGCATATGTTAATTTTGCACCATCTGGAATGGCTTGCCAGAAATGGTGTTGGCTACAGTACCAAGCGCCTTGGTTTTGAGGCTCTTCTTGACACCAAACCCAATCTTTTACATGGCTGTATTGTGCCACAACTTTAGCGCATTCTTCTTGTGGGAATGGGTAAAGTTGCTCCAAACGAACGATTGCGACGTCTGTTTGCTCATTTTTACGGCGTTGGTCTAACAAATCGTAGTAAACCTTACCTGAACACATAACAACGCGCTTGACGTTCTTAGGATCGATATCGTCAATTTCACCAATGACGTTATGGAATTTACCTTCCGCAAGTTCTTCTAACGAAGATACAGCCATTGGATGACGTAATAGTGACTTAGGCGACATCACGATAAGTGGCTTACGCATTGGGCGAACAACCTGGCGACGAAGCATGTTATATACTTGCGCTGGAGTTGAAGGTACACATACCTGCCAGTTGTGATCAGCACACATTTGTAAGAAACGTTCTAGACGTGCAGAGCTATGCTCTGGGCCTTGGCCCTCATACCCATGTGGAAGCAATACTGTTAGACCGCACAGACGGCCCCACTTAGCTTCACCTGAACTTAAGAATTGGTCGAATACTACCTGCGCACCGTTTGCGAAGTCACCGAATTGCGCTTCCCAAATGGTTAGGCACGTCGGCTCTGCAGTGGCATAACCATATTCAAATGCCATTACCGCTTCTTCTGAAAGTACAGAATCATAAATTTCGATTTCGCCCTGTCCTTCGCGAATATGCTGTAGAGGCATATATGTCGACGCATCTTTTTGATTATGCAGTACCGCGTGGCGGTGGAAGAAAGTACCACGACCTGAGTCCTGACCAGTAATGCGAATGTCTTCGCCTGCGTCTACAATTGTGGCATAAGCTAAGTTTTCTGCCATACCCCAATCAAGCTTTTTCTCTCCAGCTACCATAGCTTTACGATCTTGGTAAAGCTTGTTAACACGAGACTGAAGCTTGTGATCTTCAGGAATAGTGGTAATTGATTCACCTAACTCTTTAAGCTTTTCAACCGACAGTGCACCGTCATATGGTGTATCCCAGTCGTGGCCTAGGTATGGAGACCAGTCTACACTGTGCTCAGTCATTGGACGCCACTCTTCAACAACGCATGCGCCGTGATCTAGTGCTTCGCGGTATTCTTCAAGGTAGCGATCTGCGTCTCGTTGTTCAATTACACCTTCAGCAATTAACTGGTCAGCATAAAGAACACGTGGAACCGGGTGCTTTTTAATTTTCTGGTACATCAACGGCTGCGTGGCGTTTGGCTCATCCGCTTCGTTGTGGCCATGACGACGGTAACAAACTAGGTCAATTACAACGTCTTTCTTAAACTTGTTGCGGTATTCAAGCGCAAGCTGTGTAACAAAGGCAACCGCTTCTGGGTCATCAGAGTTCACGTGGAAAATTGGCGCCTGAACCATTTTAGCGATATCAGTACAATACTGAGTAGAACGGGTATCTTCCGTTTTTGACGTAGTGAAACCGACTTGGTTGTTCACCACTATACGAACCGTACCACCTACAGCAAAGCCGCGGGTTTGCGACATGTTGAAGGTTTCTTGTACTACACCCTGACCAGCAATTGCCGAGTCACCGTGAATAGTGATAGGCAGTACTGTGTTCGTGTCATCATTGCGGCGAGCAAGACGTGCACGTACAGAACCCATAACTACTGGATTAACAATCTCTAGGTGAGACGGGTTGAACGCTAGCGCTAAGTGAACATTACCGCCTGGTGTTGCAAAATCTGAAGAGAAACCTGCGTGATATTTTACGTCACCCGCACCCAATGAATCGTCGTGCTTACCAGAGAATTCATCAAACAGAACAGAAGGGTTTTTACCCAACACGTTAACCAGCACGTTCAAACGACCACGGTGAGCCATGCCGATAACCACTTCTTTGGTACCTGCTGTGCCCGCCTTGGTGATGAGACCTTTGAGCATAGGAATCAAAGCGTCACCACCTTCTAATGAGAAACGCTTGGCACCCGGGAATTTAGAGCCTAGGTATTTTTCCATGCCATCTGCTGCGGTTAGACCTTTAAGAATGCCTAATTTTTCATCGCGAGAGATTTCTGGTTTGGCTTGAACTGATTCAATCTTTTGCTGTAACCAACGCTTCTGTTCTGTATCGGTGATGTGCATATATTCCGCACCGATAGAACCACAGTATGTACGATTAAGTGATTTAAACAGCTCACCTAGCGGCATAGACTCCTTACCAATAGCGTAAGAGCCAACGTTAAATACTGAGTCGAAATCTTTTTCGGAAAGACTGTGGTGAGAAAGTTCTAAATCGCGAACGCGCTCTTGCTGCCAAAGACCAAGTGGGTCTAGATTAGCGTGCTGATGACCGCGGAAGCGGAATGCGTTAATTAACTGAAGAACTTTAACTTGCCTATCATCTGAAACATTTGCCGAAGGCACAGACGGGCTAGACATGCGGGCTGTGGGCCCTAACGCAGCAAGTTGCCTAAATTGATTTTTGATAGTTGTATGATTGGTTTCTAACTCTACGCCATCGACTTTGGGGAGGTTATCGAAGATTTGTCGCCAATTTTCAGAGACGCTTTGAGGGTCTTCTAAATAGGTTTCATACAACTCTTCAACATAGGCAGCGTTGGCACCTGCCATGTGCGAGGAATCCCACCACGCTTTCATCACGCTTTCTTGCATTTAATTTGCCTTGCTACGTTTTATAAAATCTAGTTAACAATCAATATGTATTATAAGGTTATTCTCAGCATAACCAAGTGTTATAACAGCGAATATATAAAAAAATAGCCATCCTTTTGGGATGGCTATTTAGAGCATCACTTTCTGTAACTAAAAGAAGTTATCAGAATATAGTACTAAACAGCCCGTTGTAAAAGCATAGACTTAATTTGGCCTATTGCTTTTGTTGGGTTTAAGCCTTTAGGGCATACACTCACACAGTTCATGATACCGTGACAGCGGAATACGCTGAATGCATCATCAAGGTCGTTAAGACGTTCTTCAGTTGCAGTATCGCGACTATCAATAAGGAAGCGATATGCGTGAAGTAGACCCGCAGGACCAATAAACTTGTCTGGGTTCCACCAAAACGATGGGCATGACGTTGAACAACATGCACAAAGAATACACTCGTACAGTCCATCAAGTTTCGCACGTTCTTCAGGCGACTGTAAGTGCTCGCGCGCTGGCGGCTGCTTGCTATCGTTGATTAAGAACGGCTTAATCTTTTCGTACTGTGTATAGAACTGTGTCATATCAACAACGAGGTCACGTACTACCGGTAGACCTGGAAGTGGACGAACTACTATTTTACCTTTGCCCAGTGCAGATAGAGGAGTAATACATGCTAGGCCATTTTTGCCGTTCATGTTTACACCGTCTGAACCACATACACCTTCACGGCACGAACGACGGAAAGAAAGCGTCGGATCCTGCTCTTTTAGTGCAAGTAGCGCGTCTAGCACCATCATGTCTTGACCTTCCTCTACTTCTAGAGTGTAGTCTTGCATGCGAGGCTTCGCATCTACTTCAGGGTTGTAACGATAAATCGAAAAAGTTAATTGCATGATCGTTGCCTCTCTTAATATGAACGCACTTTAGGCGGGAATGCTTCCCTAAGCTTAGGCGCCATATTCACTTCACGTTTAAGCATTTTATCAGTGTTCGGATCGTAGATGCTGTGGCATAACCAGTTGTCATCATCACGTTCCGGGAAGTCGAAGCGGCTGTGAGCACCACGGCTTTCCGTTCTGAAGTTCGCTGCTACTGCTGTGCTGTACGCAGTTTCCATTAGGTTATCAAGCTCTAAACATTCAATACGTTGAGTGTTGAAGTCTGAACTCTTGTCGTCAAGGCGCGCGTGCTTAAGGCGCTCGCGAATTTCGCTAAGTTCCTTAAGACCTTCCGCCATGGCTTCACCTTCACGGAATACTGAGAAGTTAAGCTGCATGCATTCTTGCAAGTCTTTCTTAATTTGAACAGGGTCTTCGCCCTTTCCTTTCTCTGAATTTTCCCAACGATTGAAACGTGTCATAGAGGCTTCAAGATCAGACTCAGACGCGTCGCGTGTTGGTGCCATTTCAGATAATGTCTTACCAAGATGTAGGCCAGTCGCACGACCGAATACAACAAGGTCAAGTAGTGAGTTACCGCCAAGGCGGTTTGCACCGTGTACAGATACACATGCAATTTCACCACATGCGAATAGACCGTTAACTACCTTATCATTACCGTTTTCATCAACGGTTAGACATTGGCCATCAACGTTAGTAGGAATACCACCCATCATGTAGTGACAAGTAGGAATTACTGGAATTGGTTCTTTAACTGGATCAACGTGTGCAAATGTACGCGATAATTCAAGAATACCTGGTAGACGAGATTCAAGAACGTCTTTACCAAGGTGGTCAAGCTTAAGCTTAATGTGAGTACCCCATGGGCCTTCACAACCACGACCTTCACGAATTTCAGTCATCATTGAACGTGCAACAACGTCACGACCCGCTAGGTCTTTCGCGTTAGGTGCATAACGTTCCATGAAGCGTTCGCCGTCTTTATTTAGAAGGTAACCACCTTCACCACGACAACCCTCTGTTACCAATGTACCTGCGCCAGCAATACCCGTTGGGTGGAACTGCCACATTTCCATATCTTGAACCGCTACACCCGCGCGTAGCGCCATACCAACACCGTCACCGGTATTGATGTGCGCATTTGTCGTTGAAGCGTAGATACGACCCGCACCACCAGTTGCAAGAACAACTGCGCGCGACTTAAAGTAAACTACTTCGCCAGTTTCAATGTCGATTGCTGTACAGCCTACAACGTCACCGTCTTGGTTTTTCACTAAATCTAGTGCATACCATTCAGAGAAAACTTTTGTTTTATTCTTTACGTTTTGTTGATAAAGAAGGTGAAGTAGTGCGTGACCTGTACGGTCCGCCGCAGCTGCCGTACGAGCGCCCTGCTCGCCACCAAAGTTTCTTGACTGACCGCCGAAAGGACGCTGGTAAATCTTACCATTCTCGAAGCGAGAAAAAGGTAAGCCCATATTCTCCATTTCGATAATAGCTTCTGGACCAGTTTTACACATGTACTCGATGGCGTCTTGGTCACCGATATAATCTGACCCCTTAACGGTGTCATACATGTGCCATTCCCAGTTATCTTCGTGTGAATTACCTAGTGCTACGGTAATACCACCCTGTGCAGACACAGTATGAGAACGGGTTGGAAATACTTTAGACAACAGTGCGCATGATTTACCAGATTCTGAAATCTGTAGTGCTGCGCGCATACCTGCACCGCCTGCACCAATTACAACTGCATCAAACTCGTGAACGGGTAAACTCATTTTACACTCCCCACAGTACGAATAGGCCAACAGCTACATAGCCGAACGCGATGATATTTAGAATATATTGTAGTCCTGCGCGCAGACCTGTTGCTTTAACATAGTCTGTTAGCACCTGCCATAGGCCGATGCGCACGTGGATCATCACTGCTACTAGTGCTGCCAATGTGAAAACTTTCATAGCTAGGCCAGAGAATAACCCTCGCCATTCGACAAATGTTAGGTTATCGGTGGTTATAAAGAACCACGCCATGAAAACCGAGTACGCGAAAATAATTGCTGCTGTAGCGCGAAGTGAAACGTAGTCTTGTACGCCGTCACGCTTAATGCTTGCTTGGTTGGTTACCATAATGCAACTCCCAATACTACGGTCAGTACAACCCAAAGTGCGATTACTGCTTTAGCACTTGTGTTGCCCGACTCTAATTCTTCCCAGTGACCTAAATCCATAACAACGTGTCTTAGGCCGCCTAGAATGTGATACGTCAGCGCTGAGGCTGTGCCAATTGCGACAAATTTTCCAAGGAAACCGTCCATGATTGCTTGAACGTTCGCGAAACCTTCAGGCGAATGAACAGAAACTGCCCATGCCCAAATAACAAAAAGAAGCGCGAAGAACATTGCAACACCGGTTACACGGTGGAGAATTGACGAAATAGCAGAGGGCGGAAATTTAATAGTATTGAGTTCTAAATTTACTGGTCTTTGCTTTTTCACAATGTATGCCTGTTTAATCCGTAGGGGATAATGAATTTCTTACCTTTATTATGTCCTGAGTAAGTGAATTCGATTTTTAACCTGTTAATTGCCTCATCCATTGAGTTGTTAACAATTTGTGAATTATTCTTTAATGCCTGTAACAGAATAAATATTCTGTTTCCGAAGCACCGCTGAGTATATCCAGCGTAGTATATAATTACAATTTTTTGTGCCGTAGTAAGACTTTAGTCGCTATACGCACTTTTAGAATAATTATTTTGCTAAAAAAGAGATCAAAATTGAGCGCAACACGTTATAACGAGTGCAATTACAGTAAGTCGAAGTTTATCAGTAGCTAAATAGAATAACTATGCATATCAATAAGAAATTAAGCACTTTTAATCTGAATGCGTAATTATTCCTCATGAAAAGGTTACTTTTCAATCTAACCTGTTAATATATTTATTAATCGGTGGTTTACCTTTGTCGAAAACCAATTGATAATTGCACTGTATCGGGCAAAGTGATTTACCAACGAGTTAATTGAACGTTACTGAATTGCTAGTATTTTTTTAAGCAATTCAGAATATTTATTGTTCAAATATGCAATTAAATTGACTTGTTGGTGCATAATAAAGTACAAATACGCCCACTTTTCCCAACGAAGCGGATATTTTCGTCCGTTTTCGCTGCAAACAGAACCATTCTGAGGAGAGCATTTTATGGCAGATCAGAAAGCCATTCTTAAAGCCGGCGGTAAGGAAATCGAGCTTCCTATCTTGTCTGGCACCGAAGGACAAGATGTAATCGATGTCCGTACGTTAGGCCAACACGGTTATTTCACGTACGACCCAGGTTTTATGGCGACAGGATCTTGCGAGTCTTCAATTACCTACATTGATGGCGCTCAAGGTGTTTTATTACACCGCGGTTTCCCTATCGAAGAACTTGCACGTGACGCAGACTACCTAGAAGTTTGTCACATGCTTCTTCACGGTGATGCACCAACAAAAGAACAGTACGAAGAATTTAAAGAGACAATCACTCGTCACACCATGGTACATGAACAAATCAACATGTTCTTCCACGGTTTCCGCAACGACGCGCACCCTATGGCAATGCTATGCGGTACAGTTGGCGCTATGTCTTCGTTCTACCACAGTGATTTAGATGTTTCGAATGAAGAACAGCGCATTCGCAGCGCACACCGTCTAATCGCTAAGATGCCAACACTTGTTGCTATGTGCTACAAGTACAACATCGGTCAACCATTCGTTTACCCACGTAATGACCTTAGCTACGCAGCTAACTTCCTGAACATGATGTTTTCTGTTCCAGCAGAAGAATATCAAATCAGCCCAGCTGTTGAGCGCGCGATGGACCGTATCTTTACGCTTCACGCAGACCATGAGCAAAATGCGTCAACGTCTACCGTTCGTCTTGCTGGTTCTTCTGGCGCGAACCCATATGCTTGTATTTCTGCTGGTGTTGCTTCACTTTGGGGTCCTGCTCACGGTGGTGCAAACGAAGCATGTCTAAACATGCTAGAAGAAATCGGCACAGTTGATCGTATCCCTGAGTTTATTGCACGCGCTAAAGACAAGAGCGATCCGTTCCGTCTTATGGGCTTTGGCCACCGCGTTTACAAAAACCACGACCCTCGTGCAACAGTAATGCGTGAAAGCTGCCACGAAGTACTAAGCGAACTTAACGTTAAAGATCCACTTCTTGAAGTAGCAATGGAACTTGAAAAAATTGCGTTGAGCGACCCGTACTTCGCAGAGAAGAAATTGTTCCCTAACGTAGATTTCTACTCAGGTATCGTTCTTAAGGCAATTGGTATTCCTACCAACATGTTTACGTGTATCTTCGCTCTGTCTCGTACAGTAGGCTGGATTTCACACTGGCATGAAATGATGAGCGACCCTAAACAGAAGATCGGTCGTCCTCGTCAGCTTTACACTGGCCACAGCCAGCGTAAGTACACGCCGATTAAGTAAAAGTTTAGGTTTCACTGAACTAAGTACTATGCTTAATAGTAAAAATAGCGCCTTTATGGCGCTATTTTTGTTTATACAACCACCGTCAAGGAACATCCATGCCCTATTCTGCGGTTTTTTTAGGTATCGCCGGTCTTATTCCTTTTGTAGCAATGCCACTAGCCTATCAGCTTAACTTGTTATCACTAACGCAAAGTGCCGTTTATTTTGTGCAGTACTCAGCTGTGCTGCTATCTTTCTTTGGAGGTATTCATTGGTGGGACGCAGTAAGTAACCAACGCTATGGCAAGCAAATGCTTATCGCAATGCTGCCAACCGTTGTAGGATGGCTGTGTTTAGTATTCTCACATGATGTAAAAGCTTTTGGCGTATTGTCACTTAGCTACGTCGCAATATTAATCTATGACAAGTTCACGCTAAGCCTTCCTAAAGAGCAGGTTGTCAGTTATATCAGTTTGCGTATGGGGTTAACTAGCGTTGTGGTTATTTGCCACGCGTGGATGATTTATTTACTCGTATAATGGTAACTAAACTATCGCGAGCTGTTATGAGTTTGGTACCTTATTTGAGTACTACTTTATCACTAGTGCCAAACTAAATATCTGCATAATCGAAACGGTTTTATGACTATAGCCTAGCGCCAAAAAGTTACGCATAACCATCGCATGCTATTGATATACAAATTAGTTTATTTAAAAACAAGCAAAATCAAGAAAGGCGATAATATTGAATATTATCGCCTTTACTTACAAAGCTTTCTTAATTTAAAACAAAGACAGAATTGCTATTCAGCTCGAATAAGAGAAAGTAACTCTTCTGTTTTCTGCTCCATCAGAGCAATGTCGCCTTTACTCTCAACGTTCAGACGAATAACTGGCTCAGTATTCGATTTACGCAAGTTAAAGCGCCAAGTGTCGAATTCTAATCCTAACCCGTCAGTTGTGTCGATAACGCTAGCGAGAGGTTGATACTTACTTGTTACACGTTCAAGTGCAGCATCAGCATCTTTAAGTTTGCTGTTAATTTCACCCGACGAAGGGAACGCCTGAATACGTTCTTTTACCATACTTGCGAGCGTTTGTTGTTTCACGCATACCAATTCGGCAATTAATAGCCAAGGGATCATGCCCGAGTCACAGTAGGCAAAATCTCTAAAGTAGTGATGCGCGCTCATTTCTCCGCCGTAAACGGCGTCTTCTTTACGCATACGTTCTTTAATAAACGCATGGCCTGTTTTAGATTTAATCGGTGTACCGCCTGCATTCGCTACGATATCTTCTGTGTTCCAGTACACACGTGGGTCATAAATGATTTTGCTGTCGGTGTTTTTTTCAATGAATGCTTCGGCAAGCAAGCCAACAATGTAATACCCTTCAATAAATTCACCGTCTGCATCAAACAAGAAGCAGCGGTCAAAATCACCATCCCACGCAATACCGAAATCAGCACCTGATGATCTAACCGCATCAGCTGTGTCTGCGCGATTCTCAGGTAAAAGCGGGTTAGGTATACCATTAGGAAAAGTACCATCTGCGTTGTGATGTACTTTTATGAATTCAATCGGTACACCCTGCACTTTCATTTCTTTTTCAATTGCGTCAAGCGCAGGCCCTGCTGCACCATTACCCGCGTTAACCACCACTTTTAACGGCGTGAAATTACTCAAGTTGACGTAAGAAAGCATGTGAGACACATAGTCAGACATACATGACTTAACCGCATACTTATCGGTTTCAGCAAGCTTGTTTTCTTTTACATGAGCCGTACCATTAAAAAACGCATCGGCATCAATTGATGTAGCCTCAGTGTAGTGTGCTAATCGCTCTGACACGAAGCTATCTTCTAACGCTTCCGCTTTCTCTTTTATCGCGTTAAGGCCTGTGTCGCCACTAATTGGAACAGAGCCTGACTTCACCAGTTTCATACCGTTGTAATTAATGGGGTTATGACTTGCCGTTACCTCAATACCACCATCAACGCCAAGGTGTTTAGTAGCGAAGTAAATTTCCTCTGTTCCTGCCATGCCAATATCAGTCACTGTCGCGCCAGCATCGATAAGACCCGCACTCAACGCTAATTTTAATGGTGTTGACGTAAGACGCACATCACTACCAACAACAACAGTTTTCGCATTTAATTCTTGCGCAAAAGCATAGCCAATTCGGTACGCTACATTTTCAGTTAACTGTGAATTCAATTCGCCACGAATATCGTACGCTTTAAAGCAGGTAATTGGGGTTGCCATTTAGATAGAAATTCCCTGTGTATTTATGATTACATTATCGTCTTTCACAACTAAAACGCGCATACCGCCCCTTTATTATCGTCGTGAAAGAGAGTTTAGACATACCGATATTAAATCATTAGAGGAAGTGAATTACTATTTCAATTTAAATAACACAGCGTTTCGCTATCTCCGTTATCTATCACTGAGTTTAAAGTGCGAGTTCGAAGTAGATACTGTTATGAAGGGCGCCTTGATGTTGATACTTTCGGCGAAAACACTGCTTAGGACTAAAACCATTCTTGATAAGGACTTTTTCAGAAGCGGCATTGTTGTCCATGACTTCAGCAGTGAGTAATTTTATACCCATGCTTTCGGCCTCCTCAATTAAAAATGAGACGCAGTGAGAAGCAATGCCTTTTCCACACTCCTTCTCTGCAACTCGATAGCCGATTTCCGCCTTGTCGCCTGCTCTATTTTTGATGTTAGCACGCGCTACAATCTGGTTGTTTCGTTGCTCATCAACAAGCACATAACCCCAAGCTCTTTTCTGCTGTTGTAAGTAAAGCAATTCGGTAATGTGGTAGCCAACGCCATCCAATGAATAAAACGTAGCCTCTCTTGGTGCTATAGACATTTCAAAATAGGCTTTGTTACTACGCTCAAATTCTAAAAGTGATAGCACGTGTTTTTCGGCGACGCTTTCAAAATGCATTGGCGGTGTTGATCCTTACTGTAATAAACGTTTAGCTTTTAAATTTATCGCGACCGTGAGGCGACCTAAGATCTTGCTCTGGCCCGACGGGGATTACCTGCGTTGGATTTATCATAGTGTGGCTGTAGTAATAGTGCCTTTTGATATGGTCGAAGTTTACCGTTTCAGCAACGCCCGGTACCTGATAAAGTTCTTTCATATAACCGTAAATATTCGGATAGTCTGCAATCTGCTTTTTATTGCACTTAAAATGCCCATGATAGACAGCGTCAAAGCGAATGAGTGTAGTAAATAAACGCCAGTCGGCTTCTGTAATGTGATTACCAACCAAATAGCGCTGTTTACTCAACCTTTCCTCAACCCTGTCCAGCGAATCAAACAAGGCAGTAACTGCTTCTTCGTAAGCTTCTTGTGTTGTAGCAAACCCAGCTTTATATACACCATTGTTAATGTCGTGATACACCATGTTGTTGATGGTATCAATTTCTTCGCGCAGTGCTTTAGGATAGTAATCGTCGTCATTATTAGTCAGTGCATTAAACCCACTGTTAAAAATACGAATAATCTCCGCTGATTCATTATTAACGATAGTTTCTGTTCGTTTATCCCAAAGGATTGGAACAGTGACACGGGTGGTTATCTCAGGTTCTGCCTTAGTATAAATTTGATGCGCATAATCGAAGTTATAAAGCTTATCCCCCGTTGATCCTGGGTAATCTTTAAACTCCCACCCTTGATTAAGCATTTCTGGGTGTACCACCGAAACATCAATATGCGCCTCCAATCCCTTTAACTTTCTAAATATGAGCGCTCTGTGGGCCCAAGGACAAGCTAACGAGACATAAAGATGATAGCGACCAGATTCAGCGGGAAACGTGGAACCATCTTCATTACTAACTTTGTCACGAAATTTAGATGCTTGGCGCTCAAATTTCCCACCATTTTTGCTGGTGTCGTACCACTTGTCTTGCCATTTCCCATCAACGAGTAAGCCCATATGCCTGCCCCTTTTTATTACTTCATTAAACAATGAATTAATTTAAACATGTATTGGGTAGAACGTATGTCGCTTTAAATCGGATTTATTATTCGAAAAAACTGGAGTGTATTGATCTTTAGTGTCCACTTTTGAGATGATGCGCGCCCTGCTAGCGTGCTTGCACGTTTTTGTGTAAACACACGCCTTTGAGTTAGTTTATTTTTAAGTGAAGTGAAACATGTCTGATGATCCACGTTTAGGCGGTATCGTGCGCTTGTATGGCGCGCAGCAAACCAATAATTTAGCCAATAGTCATGTGGCCGTAGTCGGCATTGGTGGTGTAGGAAGTTGGACTGCAGAAGCGCTGGCCCGTTCAGGCGTTGGTACTATCACGCTTATTGATTTGGACGATGTGTGCGTGACGAATACGAACCGACAGATACATGCGCTCTCAAACACTATCGGAGAAGCAAAGGTAGACGCAATTGCAGCTCGAATTAACTTGATTAACCCAGCTTGCAACGTAATCTGTGTCGAGGATTTCGTTACGCCTGAAAATACAGCCACATTGCTAAATAAAGAAATGCACGCTGTGGTTGACGCTACCGACAGTATTCGCGCTAAAGCGGCGATGATAGCTCACTGTAAACGCAATAAAATTCCGATTGTTACGGTTGGCGGTGCAGGCGGTCAAATAGACCCAACCCAAGTAACTAAAGGCGACTTAGCTAAAACAACGCAGGATCCGCTTGCGGCTAAGCTTCGCAGCGAACTTCGTCGTAACTACAACTTCAGTAAGAACCCTAAACGTCGCTTTGGCGTTGAGTGCATCTATTCAACTGAGCAATTGCGCTATCCACAGCCAGACGGTTCGGTTTGCTACAATAAGTCTGCGATGGAAGGCGGCACTCGACTTGACTGTGCTGGCGGATTTGGAGCTGTAGTGACAGTAACCGCCACATTTGGCATGTTCGCCGCTGCAAGTGTAATTAATAGATTAACTGGACAAAAATAGACTTTAGCCGATAACTTACGCACAATAGTTAAAAACCTATAACACCTTGTCATTAGGGCTTTTTCAGCGTTGACTTGGTGTATTAAAAGTATTGGTGAGAAGGAGAACAAAATGTCACCTGATGAACTCAATAAATTAATGGCAGATTGCGCAAAGGACGCTGTGGTTACTGCAGCTGATGAGTTCGAAATTGTACTCGACCACTCACCTGCTAGCGTAAAACTTGTAGATGATATTTTACTGAGTTTCGTAGATAAGTATCACGATTTAGCGTTAGAAGATGAAGCGGTGTTCACCATTTGTAATATCTTTGGCGCTTATGTCGGCGAAATTTTAAAAGCGCAGCTAGATGGTCAGTGGATTTACGATCAGTCAAACCCCAAAGCACCTGCCGTTTTTCTTCAGGTTGGTGAAAATACCTATGCCTTAGCAGGTATCTGCTATGAACGTCTGGTTAACGACAGTCAAATAAGCGTTAATTCTTATTATGAACAAGCGCTGGGCAATCACTTAGGCAGCCACTAAATATTCGTCGGCTTTGCACCCAATCAAAATCCAGTGTTGTTAAGTTACGCGGTTGATGGTGCTAAAAGGTACTGGTTCTAAACGACACTAACTTCAGGGATTGGGCGTCTCCCAATCCTCTACCATCCACTTCAGGTGGCGACTTTTGGAAATAGCATATAAAGCTATGCTGTAAAAAACGATTTTCACGCCCGTAATGTATTCAAACCCCCAGTGATGATGCATTGTGTAATAAAGCTGAACGCTTAAGAGTGCCAGTACACCCAACTGAGCCAGTGGTATAACCCATTTTCGCCAAGCTAAATACTCTTTTTTCCACAAACGTTCACGCTGACTAATTAAAACCAAAGCAATTAACACGGGAAAACTGGCTGCTAGCCCTAAACCCAAGCTTTCTTTTTGCGGGTAGAAAAATGCGAGTAGTTCACTGGTTTGAGTACGAGAAGCTAGCGAAAATATAAACGCTAACCAATCGATGCAAAGAAGAATAAGCACGCTATAGAGCCAACGGGGCGGCAGAATTCTCCCTGACTCATCATAAAAAGCTAGCGGTAATTTGAGCATATTTTCACTTCTAAGTTTTCAACTTTGCATTTTCAAAACGCAAAAAGTCTTGATGGTATTTATTTCTAAGAAGTGACTAAAGTGGGGGTAGACAACGCTTTTTTAAACCTTCTTGTTGTTGCTTTAACCGTATAATCTGTCGCTTTTAGTTTTTATACTCTTAAAAAACGTTTACCTGCGCGCTATTTCAAATATGCGCTAACAACTTATATCGTCAACGCTAAACATATATACTGCGTCTACGCGGGTTTTCCTGTATAATCCGCGGCCATTTTAAGCTCAGTCATTTTCCAGGTGATATTTTAGATGACAGTAGAAACGTTTAATCCAAACAAAGTAGTAAATAAAACCACCACGCTAGAAACGCCAGTGAAGGTATTAAGTGACAACAAACCTTCGCAACAAAGCAATGGCAGCAGAATTGGTTTTGTTAGCTTAGGTTGCCCTAAGAACTTAGTTGATTCAGAGCGTATTCTTACTCAACTTCGCACCGAGGGTTATGACGTCGTCCCTACCTATAACGATGCTGATCTTGTTATCGTTAACACATGTGGCTTCATTGACGCAGCGGTTGAAGAGTCATTAGATACCATTGGGGAAGCGCTTAAAGAAAACGGTAAAGTTATCGTTACCGGTTGTTTAGGTGTTAAAGAGGACGAAATTAGAGAGCTTCATCCAAATGTACTGGCTATCACCGGGCCTCACGCCTACGAAACGGTAGTTAAACAAGTACACGATCATCTTCCAAAGCCACAGCACAATCCGTTTGAAGATCTCATTCCTGACCACGGCGTAAAATTAACGCCGCGTCATTATGCTTATTTAAAGATTTCAGAAGGCTGTAACCACCGTTGTACGTTCTGCATTATCCCTTCTATGCGTGGCGACCTTGTCAGCCGCCCAGTGGGTAACGTACTAGATGAAGCTAAGCGTTTGAAAGACGCTGGTGTTAAAGAGCTATTGGTTATTTCACAAGACACTAGCGCCTATGGTGTTGATGTTAAGCACAGAACGGGATTCTGGAACGGCATGCCGGTTAAAGCGCACATGCAGCAACTGTGTGAAAAGCTGGGCGAAATGGGTATTTGGGTCCGTTTACATTATGTATACCCCTACCCGCACGTCGATGACCTAATACCGCTAATGAACGAAGGTAAGATCCTTCCTTACTTGGATATTCCGTTTCAACACGCAAACAAACGTATTCTTAAGTTAATGAAACGCCCAGGCAGTGCTGAGCGTGTACTAGAGCGCGTTAAAAAGTGGCGCGAACAGTGCCCATCATTAGTCATTCGTTCCACATTCATCGTTGGCTTTCCGGGTGAAACAGAAGAAGAGTTTGAAGAGTTATTGGACTTCCTTCGCGAAGCGCAGCTTGATCGTGTTGGTGCATTCGCCTATTCACCTGTTGAAGGAGCGAGAGCAAATGACCTCCCCGATCCAGTACCAGAAGAATTGAAACAAGCTCGCCTTGCACGTTTTATGGAAGTACAGGGCGAAATCAGCCAGGCTCGTTTACAAGCTAGAATCGGTAACGAATATCAAGTTGTTATAGACAGCGTTGACGCGGAAGGTGCTGTAGGTCGTACTTACGCAGATGCACCAGAAGTTGACGGCCTGGTTCACTTAAACGGTGTTTATGATGTAAAACCGGGCGATCGGGTATGGGCAGAAGTAATCCATGCTAACGAGCACGACGTATGGGCCGTACTGTCTGAAGACCAAGACGAAGAAGACGAAGGCGAAGTCGCTGATCGCGCGCTGTAACTTTCGATTAACTGCAGTCTATACTCGAAAGTCATCTATTCGTTATTTTTGTAACCCTATCGGCTAATTGCCAGTCGATAGGGTTTTATGTATAACGGACTCTATGCACAATTAAACAACTAATACTATCAACGCCACCTTCTTTGGTGCGTGAATAAAATATGGCAATGTTACCCTACTTCAAACCGAAACATTTATCCCACTGCATTTTGTCGTTTGGCATATTGCTCATTTTGACTTTGTTGTTTAGCCCGCGTGCACAGGCCAGCACAGAGTGTAAGACCTTACACACCGCGGGAGCACAACAGTGGTTTCCTTACGCATTTAACGAGTTTGAAGGAAAGTTGAAAGCTACGGGGATAGCATTTGACGTTCTAACCCTGTTAGCACGGGATTTAGGTGTCAAACTAAAGATAGAAACCGGGCTGCCTTGGAAACGCATCGAATCTAAACTCGACGCAGGTGAACTTGACATTTTGGCGGGAAACTATTGGAATGAAACTCGAAGTCGAAAGTGGCTTATAACCGCACCGTTTGCAGCAGAAGAGGTTTACGTTGTGCTCTCGCCCTCATTGATACAAACACGAGGCACCGAGCTTTCGCTTAACGCCCTTGCGCAATATATTGGTGTGATGCCTAGAGGAATAAGCTTAGGTGAAAAATTCGATAGCATTAAACCAAACTTAAATATTATCGAAGTTAAAGACCACGACAAAATGTATGAAATGATGCGCCGCCACCGTGCCGACTACGCAGTTTCACCTCAAAGCGCAGCACTAAGTCACTTGAACGTCCCAGAAAATGACGGCATGCGATTAAGCCAGTCACCTATATCATCAAATAATGTACATTTTGCTATCTCTGCCAAATCAAAATGTGCATCGCTATTCCCCGAGTTTAACGATGCTCTTAGCGCTCGTTTGAAAGATGGGTCTATTGAGCAGATTATTAACACATATAATTTAACGCGCTAGCAATCTACGACTCAATACGAAAAAGTAGTTGAAAGGCAAATTAAAAAATTAAAGGCTAAGATAAAAGAGCACTTATTTATTAGCACTCTTTTAATATAATGCGTTTAAGTTCATGACAAGCTAGCAATGAGCTTACCAAGGCAATACTTCACCACTGGAATGAATAAAGCGACCCGCGTTAGTTACATCTAATTCATCAATACGCTGTGACAAACGTTCGGCGCAAGTATCGGCATCAATATCCCCTGCTCCATTTACCATCTCAGTTTGCACGAACCCAGGGTGAAAAATACCTACGGCAATGCCTCTAGGTTTTAAGTCATTGGCCATAGAAACACCCGCTGCGTTTAACGCAGCTTTAGACATACGGTATCCGTAATAACCGCCTGAACCATTGTCAGCCATTGACCCCATACGACTGGTAATTAACGCAATTTTACTGTCCTGCGCCATTGCTGGCAGCAATGTTTGTGTAACTAGAAGTGGGCCCATAGCATTAACGCGAAACTGGTAGTCGATTGTGTTTGGATCCCAGTCATCAAGACTTTCGCGTCCAAGTACACCAGCGTTGTTGATGAGCAAATCAATGTTGATATCCATTAAAGGAGCTAGTTTTTCAGCCAATGTCTCAGGCTGAGATACATCCACACCTTTGATAATGGTCACACCTGCACTGTTTAACTCATCACAGCTATTACGACATGTGGCATAAACCTTTGCGCCACGTGCTTTATATTGCTTGGTAAGCGCAAGGCCTATGCCTCTATTGCCACCGGTAATTACTACGTTCATAACGGTTCCCTTGTTACAATGTGTATACTTTAAAAAGGTTTTATTAACCTTTCACGAGAACTGGCAGATTCGTAAGGACTTATCGCTCATTACTGATAAACGCTAAGCCCTATTTCGGCCCTCATTTCTCGTTATTTTATAGTCTTCAAAAGGCGTTCTAGATCTTCTGGAGTATCAATTCCAACGGGAGGCGGCGCTATCGCAACTTCACAGTGAATTTTATCGCCATACCATATAGCACGTAGCTGCTCTAATGACTCAATTTGTTCCAGTGAACTAGGTGCATAAGCCACATATTGCTTAATGTATTGAGCGCGGTAGGCATAAATACCTATGTGACGTTTATAAAGCGACGTGTTTGCAGATTGTGGGTTTGCCATCATGTGATCACGCTCAAAGGGAATGGGAGAACGAGAGAAGTAGATTGACTCACCCTTTTCGTTTACCAATACCTTTACAATATTGGGATTAAATACGTCTTCAGCACTCTCGATTGGCGTAGACAGTGTAGCCATTTGACACTGAGGTGCATTCGCAAGGTTGTCGGCAACCTGCCTGATATTTTCTGCAGGTATAAAGGGTTCGTCTCCCTGCACATTGACCACAATGGTAGCGCTGTCAATGCCTTCTTTTTCGACAACCTCAGCAATACGCTCTGTTCCCGATTGATGATCAACTGACGTCATACAGACTTTGGCAAACCCAGCCACTACGTTTTGAATGCGCTCATCGTCGGTTGCCACTATGATGGTATCGGCGCCAGCCTCCTTAGCACGCTCAACGACGTGTTGAATCATTGGTTTACCGCCAATTAACGCTAAAGGTTTGCCTGGAAACCGGCTTGAGCCATACCGAGCGGGTATCACAACTGTAAATGACATAACTTTATTTCGCCCTTACTTACCACTTAATTAAACGTTTTATTAGCGCGTTGCGTCTACTTCGTCTAACGACAATGCAGTTGCTTTACTTTCGATAAGTACAGGGATGCCATCTTTAATATCAAAAGCCAACCTATCGAATCGGCAAATTAACTGAGTGTTGTCTTCACTAAGTACTAATTTTCCCTTACACACTGGGCAAGCCAAAACTTCTAAAAGCTTCTTATCAAAGGCCATTGTTATTATTCCTGTCCGTTTTGGTGAATCTTTAAACCTGCTTTGGCAAGTTTTACGTTTACTAAATTAAAAAAATCTGGTGCCAAATGAGCAGTAACGGGTAAGAACCAGCAATCTTCGTGAGCGAAGGATGCCGCTTTTACCGCATCTTTTTCCGTCATTAACACTCTACCATTAGGTATATCTGAAGGCGTTATAGCATGATGATCAGCCAAAGGAGTGGCAGAAGAAAGTTGAATACCCATTTCTCTAAGCTGAGAGAAAAAACGCTGTGGAGAACCGATACCAGCAATAGCGCTGCATGGCACTTTTTTAATCTCTTCAAGCGTTGTGGTTTTCACTCTGTTAGCCACACAGGTAAAATCCCCTGCGACTAACGTCATCAAGTATTGAGGCGCTACGGCATTGTTGAATGTTGGCATTGAACGACTGTTATGAATTAACGCATCAACGGTATTCAATCGCCACTGCCCTTCACGTAGTGGCCCCATTGGCAGCAAAAAACCGCTTCCCACTTTTCTGTCATCCATTACCACAACTTCAACATCGCGATGAAGCGCGTAATGCTGAAGGCCATCATCACAGATAATTAAATCACACTGTAATTCGTCACTTAAGTAAGCGGCCCCGCGTGCGCGAACTGGGTCAATTACCACGTCACATTGGCTTCTTGTGGCTAATAAACGGGGCTCGTCACCTACTTCAGAGGCATCGTCCTCGCCGTTAACTAGTCGAGGGTAAAACGGCGACTTAGCGCCATACCCGCGACTTAAAATACCAACCTTTACGCCTTGTTTTTGATAGTAATCGGCCAACGCCAGTACAACCGGAGTTTTACCGTTTCCACCTACCGAAATATTGCCAACTACGATGACGGGCGCACTCGCTTTGTAAGCTTTTTTAATGCCTACTTTAAATAATAAACGTCGAAGTGCTGAGACAAAGTAAAACAACAGCGCAAGCGGTGAAAGAAGCCACACCAAAGGATGGCCAAAATACCACTTATCGTGCTTGGTTTTACTTTGCAACTGGCTCACTTAGCCTCACCAAATTGCAGTGCGTGCAGCTGAGCGTAATGACCACCTTTTTCGAGCAACTCATTGTGTTTGCCTTTCTCGAGAATGCGGCCCTGCTCAACCACCATAATGCAGTCTGCATTTTCAATGGTAGACAAACGGTGGGCCACTACAATACTGGTACATCGTTTTTGCAGCGTTTCCAGCGCATCTTGAATCAAGCGCTCAGACTCAGTATCAAGGGCAGAAGTCGCTTCGTCCAAAATCAGAATGGGCGCTTCGGCAAGGATTGCACGAGCAATAGCAATACGCTGTCGCTGACCACCCGATAGCATTAGGCCATTTTCACCGATAACCGTATCTAAACCATCAGGTAGGTTCGATAAAAACTCTTCAACATGCGCCATCTTAGCTGCATTTTCAATGTCTTTTCGAGATACGTTTTCTCTCGCACCATAAGCAATGTTGTTCGCAATAGAATCGTTAAATAGCGTCACATTTTGTGAAACGACTGCAAACTGCGCTCGCAGATTTTTTAGGTCAATGTCGTTAAGCGGCTTGTCGTCTAGGCGTATTTCACCTTCTTGCGGTACGTAAAAACGCGTAAGCAGCGACGAGATAGTCGATTTGCCGCTTCCTGAACGCCCTACTAATGCTATCGATTGGCCAGGGTTTGCAATAAAACTCACATTAGACAATGCAGGTGTCTGTTTGCCCGGGTAGGAAAAGGTTACGTCGTCGAATTCTATCTTACCTATGGCGCGTTCAACCTTTGTTTTACCTTTGTCTTCTTCATCATCTTCATCAAGGATCTCAAAGATACTGGCACACGCTGCCATGCCTTTTTGGAATTGGTTGTTAATGGTAGTGAGTTGTTTTAGAGGCTTCAGCAGCATTACCATGCAAAATACGACGTTGATAAATACACCAGCCGTTAGCTTTTCTAGCATGCCCGGCGTACTGGCTATAAACAGAACAACAGCAAGCGCTATTGATGCAATAACCTGAATTGACGATACGCTTAATATAGAGGTCACATGAAGCTTCATTGACTGCTGGCGATTGTGATTATTTTTCTGCTCGAAACGCTTTTGCTCTATTTCTTGACCGCCAAACATGATCACAACTTTGTGACCTTTAACAGCTTGCTCTACCGACGATGTTAGGTTGCCCATTGACTGTTGAATGTTTTTACTGACAACGCGAAAACGCTTACTGACGATAGAAACAATCACCGCCACAACGGGGCCAATTAAAAGAAATATGAGCGAGAGCTGCCATGAGTAATAGAACATGACACACAGCAGACCGATAACCAGTGCGCCTTCTCTCACCAACGTTAGCAGCGCCTTACCAGAAGCATTAGCCACTTGTTCGGTGTCGTAAGTGACTTTACTGATGAGCCCGCCAACTGCATGATTATCGTGAAACGCCACTGGAAGATGAATGTATTTTTCAAACAGCTGCTGGCGCATGCGCATTACTACTTGAGCACCAATCCAGCTTAATGTGTAGCTGCCTAAGAAATTGAACACGCCCCGTAATAGAAACAAAGGAACTATGGCGTACGCAGCCATCCGAAGATAGTCTTTATCGTTATTGCCTAGCGATTCATCAATCATTGGCTGTAGCTGTGAAAATACAAAAGTATCTACCGCGGAATAACCAATCATACCGATAATGGCAAACACAAAAGGCACTTTATACGCTTTCAGATACTGTAAAAAGCGCTTAATTTGATAATCCGAGTTGTCGGCTTGTTGCATGTAGTTTTTTTAACCTGTTTAAAACGTTAACGAAAACGCGTTAAGAGTATTGTACTCGTTCTCACTCTAATTCACTAATATAGAGGCAAAATTGGTTAGTCTGCCAACTAACTGAACAATGTGTGGTCACTTCACTATAATACCAACCCTCATAGGTAATTGCCCACTTAGAAGGCGCTGGCAAGCTTTCTAGCAAAGCGTAGAAAGGCAGGAATGACTGAGTGGGTAATGATATATGTAGGTTGATATATTCTAAAGGTTTTGCTGAATATTACTGTTCTAGCCAATTAGCCATGTTGTTTGATATTCACAGTGGTTCGGAGCTTGCTGTTGAGTTGCCGGCTTTTGTGTTGCCGGCTTTTGAGGTGCTGGCTTTTAAGGTGTTGCATGTCGAAGCGCTAGGGCTGCGCTTCAAGGTGGCGCGGACTTATGCCTCGCAAAAACCAACGCTTGTGTAGGGTATCTCGCTGGGTATCTATGCGATAACTGCCCTGAGTAAACGTTGCCCTTACATAGCCGTGATAACTGGTTAGATAATGCTTAACTCCATGGTGATTGTATCGCCTAGCCACTTCACTTGCCGGAAACTGCCAGCGATTCTCGAAACCTTGGGTAAAAATCACAGCAACTGGTGCAACATGCTCTATGAAAATATCAGTAGATGAGGTCTTGCTACCGTGATGCGGCGCAATAAGAATATCAGCACTCAGCTTTGAAAAGCTTGGAATCAAGGCACTTTTTGTTGCAGCTCCCTCTTCTATTTCACGTGTGCCGTTTATTTCTTCTCTGCCGTTTATTTCTTGTGTGCTCTTTATTTCACTTGTACCGATTATTTCTTGTGTAATTAGGGCGTACTCACTCGCCTTTTCAATATCACCGGGTATCAAAACGCTGCCAGACTGACTAGATATTTTTACCACACAGGACATGGCGTTATTGTCTTGCTTATTACCCACTGGCGGCCATAAAAATTCAATGGTCAAATTTTGCCATTGGATACGCTTGCCTCGTTCGCATCCCGCGGTAGGCGAATAAAAGCTGGCTTGTGTTGCCAATTTATGAAGTTTAACCGCAGATAAGCCTCCCGCGTGATCGTTATCACTATGTGTATGAATAACAACATCGATGCTTGAAACATGTGTACTTTCCAGAAAAGGCAGTAGGTGTGCGGTCGCTGTGTGAGCAATACCGTTAAACTGAGCACCGGAATCAATAATAATTGCTCTACTCCCTCTCGTAATAGCGATCGCGCTAGCTTGGCCTGCATCAAAAACGTGAAGCGTCCAAGACTCGTCATTAATGGGTGACCATTTTTGAATGAAGCTAAAAAAAGGTATGGACAAAATTAGTATACATACTTTTTTGTAGCGCCATGCAGGCAACAGAAAAATAACAAAAGCAGCAAGCAAACAGAGCGTAGCGCCATTACCATGGTGAACATCAACTGCACTTAATGAAAAGCCACTAAGCAGGTTTAGAAATGACAATAAATACCCCAAACAGGTATCACTTGTTTGAAATAGTATGCTTGCCAATTCTTGGACCGGGCCGAAATGAATAAAATGAAGCAGCAATAGAGAGAGTAAACAAACAGGCAGCAGCAAAGTTATAACAGGTAAGGCAATCAAGTTTGCTATTAGCGCAATAATACTTGCACTATCAAACCAGATGAGTGTTAGTGGCATCATTATTAGCGTTAACGCTATTTGCAACTTTATTAGCGACACATACCATGGTGAGCGCTGTAGCCCCCAAGTGGTCACTAAAAACCAAATACACACCACCGCACCTACGCTTAAGTAAAAGCTTGCACTTAACATTGAAAGTGGGAAAAGCAGCAAACTTAACGCCAGCATAGCTAACGCAATATTTATTGGCCTCCATGCATTACGTGAAAGCGACAATACGCAGCCAATAGCTATAAGAACCCAGGCTCTCACAACGGGCAAGGCACTTCCGCTTAACAGCGCGTAAAAAAAACAAATAACCACAAGCAAGCAAAGCACTATGGTTCTAATCGGCGCTTTAATAGTTAATAACTTTGAACGTCGATTAGTTTTGTCCTCTCCCTCACCTGCCTTTAATCTTAGACTTGTTACGCTGGCTAAGAAGTACTGCACACTGCCGAATATATCGAAAACGTGTCTGAGTATGAAAACTATCGGGTTAAAAGCTAGTAAGCATACCCCGGCAATAAGTGATAAGTGCATACCGGATATACTAAATATGTGCCCGGTACCTGTCCGTTGTAACAGCACCCAGTTGTCTTTCGTAAACCCAGTCTTATCGCCAAGCAGTAGCGCACGCCACCAGTTGAGGTTATTGAGATTCAGCGCTTCTAGCGTTGTCGCAAGGTCATAGCGCAATGAATGATTATGCGTGGTTTTATCGTGCTCTATAGATTTAATGTATCCAGTGACATGAATAAACTGACTGACCAGCTGCTGCTGGCGACTTGCGCCAACGGGATTGGCCGTACCGTATGCAGGTTTAAGTTTAACAACCGCTGTAAACATGTCGCCATTGTGCAAACATTTAAGTCCAACAGACTTTTCTGACGCTTGCGAACTTACGTGCTGCTTTGGATTATCTAAATCACGTTGTGAGCGTTGCCCTCGCTCAACATTGTCACTTAAATACTTGTATTGCTTGTGAGCAAGGCGAGCTCTAAAGTTAAAAGCGTTAGACAAAATGGCATTCAATGGTGTTGGTACTACGCCTTCATCTAATAATGTTGCGACGCTCTCTCCATTCACCGACGCGATGCTTACCACATAATGAAAAGCGGCGTCTGGGTTGTTACTTTTATTAGAAACGCATCCCTGCGATAAAACTCGCCCCGATATTGTGACATCTTGTTGAATTTTACCGTTGGGCAGTTGCCAAGCGTAGTAAAAATGCCCTACACTCGCCACCCACAGTACGCCGAGTATTAAGCCGCTCACTGCACAACATAGCTGTACATCAAAAATGGTCTTATTGGACCTAGGTTTTTCTAAAGAAAACAGTAAGATGACAGCAATAGCTATCACCAATATGGCAATCATCAACGCCATGGTGTGGCTACTTGGAAGTTTTTGCCATAAAACCGCACTTATTGCGCCAACGCAAAAACAGCTTAGGCAAATTGTGATACGATTGACCATGTTTTCACGTAGCAATTGATAGTAAGTGAACGTTGCTAGTGCAAAACCGTGCTGCGCAATCCCGTTTGCTGTTATTTTTTCTGTCTTTTTTGTTTTTATTTTCGAGATGCATTGATATTTATGCCTAAGAAATTTATTCGACGTTTTTTGCCAGATCACCAAAGCATTAAGCAAAACAAAGCGTTAAAAATATTTGGTAGCGTATTGCACGAACCTAATTTATGGCACCTGAACCGTCGCTCTGCATCTGGCGCGTTTGGCATAGGTTTGTTCTTTGCGTTTTGGCCTGTGCCGTTTCAAATGTGGCTTTCTGCAGGTTTAGCTATCCCTTTTCGAGCAAACCTACCCTTGTCTGTCGCGACAGTCTGGGTAACAAATCCATTTACCATTCCCCCCATATTTTATGGGGCTTACAAAGTGGGTACTACTGTACTTGGGACCAAACCTGAACATTTTGAATTTCAGTTTAGCTGGCAGTGGGTGGTAGAAAGCATTAACACCATTGGGCCCGCTTTTTTGGTTGGTTGTGGTATTTGCTCTGTGGTTTTCGGATTGGCGGGTTACTTTTCGTTAAACTGGGTGTGGCGTTTTCAAGTGAAAAAAGCGTGGGAAAGACGCAGACAAATGCGTAATCAGACGGCTCAATAACAAAGCCCCGTAGAGCAGATAGCAGCAAGAGAAAATAGCAGCATTTGCTTTCGATAAGATTAGAAAAAACGCCACATTTCAATGTGGCGTTTTTTTGTTCTTATCGGAAGTGAGACTTGAGAATACCTGTGTTTTGCAACTGAACTGCGTTAGGCCGAAGAATTCTGACGAAAAGCACTATCGAAGAGACTTCGGCCTGAAAGCATTCTTAGCGTTTAGTTCACAGATCTATTATTCATGCTCAGCGAGGAAGGCGACTAACGCGGCTTCATCCCACACTTCGACATCAAGCTCTTGCGCTTTGGTTAGTTTAGAGCCTGCTTTTTCACCCGCCACTAAGAAGTCAGTATTCTTACTTACTGAGCCTGCCACTTTTGCACCCAGTAGTTGAAGACGAGCTTTTGCATCAGAACGGCCCATTTCACTTAGCGTGCCGGTAATAACACAGGTTTTGCCTTCAAGTGGCAAGTTGTCTGAATCGGGCTTTTCAATGGCTGGCCAATTGATTCCTTCATTTAGAAGTGCGTCAATCACATCGGTATTATGCGACTCGTTAAAGAAGTTGAATATATGGGTAGCTACCACCTCGCCCACATCCTGCACTTCTACTAACGCTTCTAATGAAGCTTCACGAATCGCTTCCAAGGTTTCAAAATGCGTAGCTAAGTTTGCCGCTGTCGCCTCACCTACTTCACGGATCCCCAATGCGTATAGGAATTTGGCTAAGGTAGTTTGCTTTGATGCTTCAAGGGATCCCAAAAGCTTGCTTGCAGACTTCTCAGCCATACGCTCTAAGCCAACAACATCACCTAGTGACAGAGTAAAGAAATCTGCCGGGCTGTGCACGAGATCAGCATCTACTAACTGGTCAACGAGCTTATCGCCTAGACCATCGATATCAAACGCTTTACGCGAAGCAAAGTGTTTAAGCGCCTGCTTGCGCTGCGCTGCACAAATTAACCCACCGGTACAGCGCGCGACTGCTTCATCTTCAAGCTTTTCAACTTGTGAGTCACACACTGGGCACTGACTTGGGAAACTAATGTCAGTTTCACTACCCGTGCGATTTGCTTCAACCACAGAAACTACCTGAGGGATAACATCACCGGCACGACGAATAACAACAGTGTCGCCAACTTTAACGCCCAATCTGGAAATTTCATCTTGATTATGAAGTGTGGCATTAGACACGGTAACGCCACCTACAAAAACAGGCTCTAAGCGCGCTACCGGTGTGATTGCCCCAGTCCTGCCCACTTGAAACTCAACGTCCACCAGTTTAGTTACTTCCTCTTGCGCAGGAAATTTCTGCGCAATCGCCCAGCGTGGCGCGCGGGCTACAAAACCTAGGGTGTTTTGCAAATCAATACGGTCTACTTTAAACACGACGCCATCAATGTCATAAGGCAAGTTATCGCGCTTTTCCAGAATATGGTTGTAGTAATTTAAACAGCCCTTACCGCCTTCAGCGGTGTCAATGTCTGGGCACAGGGGCAGGCCCCATTTACCTAATTGTGCAAGGCGCGCGCTGTGGGTTTTAGGTAGTTCAAAGCTTTCTGGTTGTACTACGCCTAGTGAGTACGCATAAAACATCAGCGGGCGTTTAGTGGTGATTTTCGAGTCTAACTGACGCAAACTTCCGGCTGCGGCATTACGCGGATTGGCAAAGACCTTACCGCCCGTTTCTTTTTGATGTTCGTTTAATTTTGCAAAGCCATCTCGCGGCATAAACACTTCACCACGCACCTCGACGCGATCTGGATAGTGGTCGCCACGAAGGGTTAAAGGTACATTTGAAATAGTACGCACGTTAGCAGTGATGTTTTCACCTACCTGTCCATCGCCCCGCGTTGCAGCGCGAACTAATTCACCGTTTTCGTACAAAATACTCACGGCTAAGCCATCTAATTTAGGCTCACAGCTAAAATCCAAAGTAGCAGTATCTTTAAGCCTGTCTTTTAAGCGCTTCTCAAATGCCAATAGAGACTCTTCATCAAAGGCGTTATCTAGCGACAGCATAGGCACATCGTGAGTCACTTGCTCAAATGCAGACAGCGCAGCGCCTCCCACCTTTTGGCTTGGAGAATTTGGGCTATGTAACTCAGGATATTGTTTTTCAAGCGCTATTAGCGCCTGCATATCTCTATCATAAACCGCATCGGGAACCGAAGGATCGTCTAGTACATAGTACTGGTAATTGTATTCATTTAACGTGTTGCGAAGTTGAGCAACTTGTTGCTTTGCTTGTTCTAAAGAGTCTGACATGGAGTTGTTTTCACGCCGTATAAATAATTAAAAGTTTTACATTTTGTAGCTTAGGTGACTTAACCTAAACGACCTTTTGTTTCAAGTGAGGCATTAAACCGCCGTCTTTTTAGTCGGCTAGTATAATTTGTAGCCTCGCTGTAGCGCTATTTAATAGAAAAGGACCTGGGTATGAGCCAAGTCCTTTTTATTACGCTAACACGCAAGCACGTACGAAGCGTGCGATATAGACAGTTGAATAGCTTACGTTAGCCGCGAGCAATCATACGCTTGCGTTCAAATTCACGAATTTTTTCAACGTATTGCTGTAAGCCTTGTTTAGTTAACACGCTTCGACGCCCGTCTAGTACCTGAGCACCAAACTCGTCTGCCAACTTACGAGCCGCGTTGTGCATCATATTGAATACTTGATGAGGGTCGCCTTCAATGGGCAATATCATAAACAAAGATACACCTTGGGTCTCAAAATTTTCTAGGTTATCAATATCAAAAACACCAGGTTTAAACATATTGGCTAGACTAAATAATACTGGACCTTTGCCATTGGAGTTTACGTGACGATGGAAGATATCCTGGTCGCCAAACTTAAACCCTAGTGTAAGCAGCATAGGTAAAAGCGCAGCACCAGAAATTGGCTCACCTTCTGGCGTTCTTACGTTCAACACCAATACTTCAGGTTCAACATTAGATGATTTCACCGGCTCAGAAGTGCTGCTCGCAGCGTCGCTGTGTGTATCATTTGCACTAAAGCTCTCTTCACCAAAATCAGTGTTACCTTGCTCACTGGTGTCGAAGTCAATGCGCATTTGGTCATCACCAAAATTAGGCTCTTCCCGCTTCTTAATCGGTGTTTTACTGCGCTTACTACGTGCAAAACGCCGCGGCTGTTCATTTTCTTCCTGGCTACCCCGTGATGAAGATGCATCGTCTTGAGCGTCTAAACTAAAGTCAGCGACTTCTTGCTCGTTTTTAGTTGGCGCTTGAACTGTTGCTGGTTCTTCTTCAAGCGTAGGGTCCACATAAAACTTTTGCGCAGGACGAACTGGTGCTGAATGAGTCTGTTCGGGATGTGCCGTTGTTTGATTATCAGAGTACCCGTTATTTGTGCTATTCGCGTTATTTGCGTTTGATGACGCTGTATAAGACGCGTCTTGCGTACTTTCTTCGCGCTGTGCTTGTGACTCTGACTGAGCTTCATCGTCGCCTTCTCGAAGCAGAAAACCTGGAGGTTCTGGGAAAGCAGCAACGTTGTCATCGCTTTTATTTGACGCGGTATCAATCGAGCGAGCCTGCCCTTTCATGTGTGGCTTGGGGTTCGTTACCACTGAACCATACAGTTTGGGCGCTTCTTGAGCGTCTTCTTTTTCGCTCCTTTTTTCGTCTTCTGTTCCACCCACTTTTACGGCTGGCGATATCGACGAATTATCATTGCTGCTGGCATTAGCGTGCTCTTCGCCAGCGTCGTCTTCATGGCTATGGATGTCACTCGAAGAAGCATATTGAGAAGAGTGATTGCTCTCATCGTTGCCGAATTTTTTACGTTCGCTGCCGTTATCTGGATTATTCAAAGTGTCATCAAACGATGGGCTCGAAGCTGCGCTGTTCTCATCTGCTCTATTATGCGAGCTTTGCGAATTGCTAACCACTCGAACCGCACCAATACCAAGCTCATCAAAGCCTTCCTGAGCTTCGGCTTCTATTTCGCTATCGTCGTCTTGCCACTGTCGGGGCTCTAAGCGCTCTTTTTCCGAAGGCTTTCCGTTTTTACGAATTTTCCAAATACCGTGGGCAAGCACAGCAATGATAAAAACCGTGCCTCCAAGGAGTAAAAATAGACGTAATTGATCTTCCATTTAATTTCTTTCGCCCTTTGTTATGCTTCTGCGAAGGCTACAGCTTCGTCAACGTCTACCGCTACCATACGTGAAACGCCAGGTTCCGCCATAGTAACACCGGTTAGGTGACTAGCCATTTCCATCGCTATTTTATTGTGGGTGATATAAATAAACTGCACTGTTTGTGACATTTCTGACACTAAGTTACAAAAGCGCCCTACATTTGCATCATCCAATGGTGCATCTACTTCATCCAGCAAGCAAAATGGTGCTGGATTTAATCTAAAAATAGCAAACACCAATGATAAAGCGGTTAATGCTTTTTCTCCACCGCTTAAGAGGTGAATCGTACTATTTTTCTTACCAGGGGGGCGAGCCATTATCGTCACCCCGGTCTCCAATAAGTCATCATCGGTAAGTGCAAGGTATGCTGACCCACCGCCGAAGACTTTAGGAAATAACATTTTAAGGTCTTCGTTAACCTGCTCAAAAGTGTTTGAAAAGCGCGTGCGGGTTTCTTTATCAATTTTCCGAATCGCTGATTGTAGCGTTTCCAAGGCTTCAGTAAGGTCGTTGTGCTGTGTATCTAAATGAGATTTTCTTTCTGACTGGGTTTCAAATTCTTCAACCGCAGCTAAGTTCACTGCCCCTAAACGCTGCAAATTAGCCTGCGTTTTTTCAAGGTCATCTTGCCAGCGTTTCTCTTCGGCTTCTTCGGGTAAGGTTTCTAGAATACTTTTCAGTGAATGCTGTGTTTCGTCAAGCTGTTCTAGGATCGTATTTGCGCGTACCCGATACCCTTCAATATCGATGTTAAGTTTATCGATGTTTGTCTGTCGGGTTTGAATGTCTTTACCTAGAGCCTGATGCCCTTTTTCAGCTTCTCGCAACCACTGTTCAATATCTTCAAGGCTGCGCTGCTTAGCGCTTTTCAGCTGTTCTAATTCCGCTTTATTTTCTAATAGAGACTGAAGCTCTGCTTCCTGAATTTCTTCCGGAGACGTAAGATGCGCTAGCTCTTTTTGCAATCTTTCTTTGTTCTTTATGTATTCTTCACGCTGTTCAAGGTTACGTGTAACCTGCTGACCATATAAGTTTTGATGATTTTCAAACTGCTGCTTTTTTAATGCAAGCTCATGATTTTGCAACGTTAATGAATCGACTGAGGCGCGCAATTCTGACGTAGTTCGCTCATTTTCTTCACGTTTGGTGTTAACTTCATCAATGTGCACTTCATATTCAAGGATTTGCGCTTCTTGAAGTTCTAATTTTTCAGACAGTTGCGCTAACTGCTCTTCTTCTTTAGCAAGCATTAACTCTTGTTTTGCCAATTCATCATTGAGTTTAGCGCTGCGAGTAGACTGCTGCTCTTGCTGCATTTCAAGTAAAGAGAGCTTGTTTTTAATCTGAGCCCGTTGATTTTCTTTTTCAGCTAAGGCGTTTTGAGCCGTATGCTTTTGAGCTTCGCTTGTTTCAAGAGCCTGCTTCGCTTCCTCAATGGAATGCTCAACTTCTTCAATGAGACTTTCAGCGGCCTCAATATCATCTGTAAGTGCTTTAATCTTGTTAGCACGCTGCAAAGCACCGTCATTCACCTCACCTGGTTTAACAACCCAATTGCGGCTTGCCCACAGGCCTGTAGGTGAAATTGCGCTAGAAAAGCCATTACCATCGCTTTTCATCTCGTCATCAGCTAAGTGTTCCACCTTACTTGTCAGGTCTTTATCGTCTTCACACAGGTAAATATCATCAAAAAATGCGGGAACCCGTGCGGGCGAAGTGTGGCTACCGCTAAGGTCAGTTAATAAAGCATTCGCTAAAGATCCAGCTTTTGCCGAAGTTACGAACACGCTTTCGGTGTACACCTTTATGCCGGTGGGCAGATGCTCTTTGTTTTTAAGAAGTTCTTGTACCGGGTAGCTTTTTGCGACCACAGGGTCTTTTGCGTGCTCTAATATAGCCTCAATACAGGGTGCAAGCTTTTGGCTTGAGCTAAATTGTTGCCAAAGCTTTTCTATTCCTTCTAATAGCATATCTTCGAAGCTAGAGGCGTCTTGCTGAAGCGCTTCTAATGCAGATTTGGTTGACTGGGCGGTTTGCAGCTGACCCAGCGCATCCCGTCGTTTTGCTTCAATGGTTTGCACTTCAGCATGTTGTTTTTGCGCATTCTCGCTAGCTGCTTGAACCGCCTGTTTACCTTCATCAATATCAAAATCTAGCTCGTTTGCTTGCTCATCTAGCAATGCAATTTGCTCTGAGTAATCTTCGTCATCGAGTTGTTTTAGCTCGTCTTGCAGTTCGCTAATACGCTGAGATGTACGAAGCTGCATACTCATTGTGGACTGAATTTGGCTATGACACTGTTGCACGTCTTGTCGAAGCTGGTTGTACGTTTGCTCTTGCTCACGTGCTTTTGCGTTAAATTCTCTTAGCGCCTGCTCAACGTCTTCAAAACGCGATTTTGCGTGTTCCAACTCGGCTTCTTTCAGTACAAGCTCTGGTTCAATGTTTTCAAGCGCCTCGTTTGATACGGCAAGTGCTTCCTGTGCCTCATCAATAGAGTGGTTTAGCAACTCATGCTGTTCGTTGATTCGCGCTAACTCTTGCTCTATTTGTCCTTGTCGCTGTTTAGCATGCAGGGCATTTTGTTCTAATCGCGTTATTGCATTGCTTGTGGTGAATAACTGCTGCTGCAGATCATCGATGACTTGCTTGGTCTCAACTTGTTTAGTTTTATACGATTCAAGTCCGGCTTCATCACCTTGTAGCCTGGCATTTAAATCATCAACTTCTAGTTGCAGTGTTTGCTGCTGTTTTTGCAGCACTTCAATATGCTCGCTATTTTTAAGAAATCTAATCGCCGCAAGCTGGCTTTTTAACTCACGAGCCTGTGCGCGCAACGTTTTATAGCGGGTTGCTGCGGCAGCTTGTCGCTGTAATTTTTCTAACTGCTTGCCAAGTTCATCGCGCACATCGTTCAAGCGTTCAAGGTTGTCTTGGGTGTGCCTTATTCGATTTTCTGTTTCTCTGCGACGCTCTTTGTACTTTGATATACCCGCTGCTTCTTCAATAAAAACGCGCAGTTCTTGTGGCTTAGATTCGATAAGCCGTGAGATCATACCTTGCTCGATAATGGCGTAAGAACGTGGGCCTAACCCCGTTCCTAAAAACAGATCGGTAACGTCTCGCCTGCGACATTTGGTACCGTTGAGGAAGTAAGTAGACGTGGCATCTCGGGTCACTAATCGTTTAACAGACAGCTCGTTATAGTTAGCAAATTCGCCCGCGATCCGCCCTGCACTGTTATCGAAAACAAGTTCGACGCTACACTGCCCCACGGGTTTTCGTGAAGATGAACCGTTGAAGATCACGTCTGTCATTGCATCGCCGCGTAGGTTCTTCGCTGAGCTTTCACCTAATACCCAGCGAACAGCATCAATAACATTGGATTTACCACAGCCGTTCGGGCCAACAATGGCAGTCATTTCCCCGGGAAACGGAATAGTAGTAGGCTCAACAAAGGACTTGAAGCCGGCAAGCTTTATCTTCTTAAGTCTCACGCATCATCCCTCTGGTATACAGAGTTGCCGGACAAAATCGTCATAGCTTCAGCCCAATACCCCATGGCGGGATGCTGAATTAGCAGATGATATGGAAATGATGTAATCACACAGAAGGTTCTTTTGTTATTATGTTTCGACTCTACCAAAACTAACAGCTTGTAACAATTACCATTTCAGCGAGTTAGGCACAGAACGCGCCAAGGGCGTATGATAGAGTAAATAGTTAATAAACAAAGCGTTTAAAATAACGCGAAGGAGTATGAATGAGTTCAGGTGGTGTACATTATTTCTTTGAAGGCTTTTCGCTTATAAAGACAAAAGGGCTAAAGCGTTTCGTGTTTGTGCCCCTCACTATTAACCTTATTCTGTTTTCCGTTGCTTTTTATTTCTTATTCGGCCAAATAGAAATGGGCATAGCCTATGTTATCGACCTTGTACCAGAATGGTTAGGCTGGATAAAAACGGCTATCAGTTTCTTCTTATGGCCTTTAGCAGTTATAAGCGTATTACTCATTTTCGCACTTATTTTTGGCACCCTGGCCAACTGGATTGCCGCGCCTTTCAACGGCGTGTTATCAGAAAAGGTTGAGCGTCATTTAACGGGTCAAGACCTGGGTGATGAAGGCGTTATGTCGTTGGTAAAAGACATTCCGCGCACTGTAGGTCGCGAACTGACTAAGCTCATTTGGTATTTACCTCGCGCCATCGGATTTTTATTGCTGTTCTTTTTTCTACCTATTATCGGGCAAGTGCTTTGGTTCTTATTTAACGCCTGGATGATGGCGATACAGTATTGCGACTATCCTTATGATAACCACAAGGTAGATTTCACTCGAATGCGCTTGCACCTTGGCGAACACAAAGGAAAAGCAATGACCTTTGGCATGATGGTAAACGTGTTCTCGCTCATTCCCGTGGTGAACTTCATTGTTATGCCGGTAGCAATTTGTGGTGCCACATCTATGTGGGTAAGAGAGCTGAAGCCTACGCTTCGTGGGTAGCGAGAAATAACCCGATGCAGTACCTGTGAAGGTGGTTGTTGAATAGAACTATGGCGTTATCAAAAAAGAGTGTGCGGCTGCTTATTTGGTGCCGGTAAATGCTTCGTACTCAGCTAGCCAGTGGGCCGCCTCTTTTTGATTACCGCTATTGTGAAAAGCTTGGAAGAAATTCATTGAGATGGGCCGCTGCGCATTTTGCTTTTCAAGCTGTTGCTGCCAAAGGACCAGATATAAAGGCGGGATCACACCGCTATCGTGGTGCTCCATAAAGGTAATTCTTCGGCTAGGTTTGTAGCTATTAAGCCCCAACACTGAACAGGTTTTAGCGCGAGCAATAATCGTTGCGGGGTCTATCGACAGCCAATTCTCTACCGTTTCATGCGGTGCATACCAATACTCAGTATCTACCACAACGTTGGGCGGTCTGAAGTCTTCAACTCCATCTTCATCGCACAGCTTGTTTGCCATACCCTTGCCAATAGGATATTCGTCAGCAAAGCCAGCAAAATGCGCTAGTTCGTGCACGAATACTGAATAAGCGTCACTAATATCCAAATACATTACACCATTTTGAACGTTCGCTTTACCCTGCTCCGCCACCACAACTGCATGGCTAAATTTACGCTTTTTGGCGATATTGGCTAACGGAGTAATATTGCACCCCAAGATACCCGCCCTTTTATAGTTAGCGTTACATTCCAGCACATCGGATTGAAGCCAAATAGGCGGTGTTAAACAAATAGAAAGGTTTTCAAGGCGCGAATCGTCGTTATATGACTGATAAAGTTCGTGCGCTCGCATGATGGTCGCCAAACTTGTAGCGAAAGGTTGAACACGCTGCAGGCAATTTGTTTGACTCTCCCAATCAAAAGCGCCAGATTGCTTTATTGCTTGCGTTACTGAATAGGGTGAATAAAGTTTGATGGCTTCTAGTGCTTTTTCCGCTTGTTGATGGCCTTTTTGCGCTGCAAATTTAAAATGCGATTTAGCTTCTGAGAATTCGCCCTCGTCCCACAAAAGCCTTGCGTACTTAAACGCACTTTGCATGTCTAAGGTTGCTGTAGCTGCCAGCAGAGGCTTAGCTAACTGCTGTTGACCGTGAAGTAAGTACCAATCGGCCAGTGCTGCCTGTGCAGGCAAATATTCTTGTGACGCTGCGCGTATCAGCCACTTTTCTCGCTTTTTTGGCGAATCGGTAGACATCGCGAAGGCCAGTTGTGCTTCAGCTACATCGCCAAGCGCTGCTAAGCGCATAAAACGCTCTGAAGCACCCTCTTCGCCTAAAATTTGGTACAACAGCCACGCAGCGTCGGCATTTTCTAGACTAACAAGCTTCTCCAGAAAATAGGTCGCCGTATCTTCGTCAGTAATAGCAGCAGAGGTAAAGCCGTTGTTATATGCGCTCTCAAATATCTCAAGCATATAGGCTTGGGCAGTGTCACTTCCCTGCTTTGAAGCCAACCAAAGCAGCGCTAGCGCGTTATCTCGTGGATTATTGTTTTTAAGGGTAGTATTAGCGCTATCTAGGGCAAAAGCATTAGACTGAACGCTGTCAAACGTGCCAGTTTCCTCGCCTTCTAGTAAGACACCATCTTCATTTTTATGTGATGGTAATAGCACGCTAATTGCGTTAGAGATAAGTTGAGGGGCATAACGCCCGCTATCGCCCGCAACAATAAGCAGTGCAAAGACTGCTAAAAATAAGCCCCGCATAATGCTTTGCGCTTACTCTTCGCTAACTACATCGTTGCTAGCTTGATTACGCAAACGATTAAGCTCCATTCTTGCGTAACGATGTTCTACGTAGTCGAACACGTTTGTACTTAGCGCAAGCTTGAAGTAATTAGATGCAATGCCGCTATTTCCGCGTAGGGAATGAAATTTACCTAAATAAAAATATGCTTCGCATAGTCGGTCGGTTAGCGCTTTTTGGCTTTTAACACCGTCTAGCAATGAGTTAAGTACATCGTTTTCATCTACAGTACCTAAGAATAGATCCACCAGCGAAGTTGCCCAATGCTCATTGTCTAGCGTAGGACGAATAGACGCTAAGTAAGTTTGCCCTTCCAGTTCTGATACATCGTAATGCGCGAAGTAAGCCCACAGCGCACGAAACGGATCGCTGTTATCTTTTTCAAAAAAGCGATTAAGATCGTCAGTCGCAAGTTCTGCGCGACCGCCATAGTAAAGCGCGATGCCACGGTTTAAGAACGCGAAATCGTACTCTGGGTTAATTTCAATTGTAGAGTCAAAAGCGTCGTAAGCCTGAATGAAGTCACTCTGCTGGATATAATGAATACCCATAGAATTATAGGCTTCTGCTAAATCAGGCTTTAAATTAATGGCCTGGGTGTAATCGAACTGCGCTAAACCTGCAAGACCTACGCTGTCGTAAAGCATGCCACGTTGAAAATGAAGTTCAGCTTTATCTTCATCCGAAAGCGCCGGGCTAGTTAGCACTTGATTATAACGCGCAATCGCCATCTCTGAACGAGGATTAATAGGTGCAGGCTCGGCTAGAAGCAAATTCCCCATTTGTGGTCTTTCTGAAACAGGGGGTGTTTGCGCACAACCGGTTAAAATAGCAGCGAATAGAGAAAAAAAGATGAGACTAACGTTTCTGCACATGGTAAAAAAGCATTCTATAAAAAAAGAAAAAACCGCCTGAGCATTTAATATACGCTTGTCCGCGGCGCTAATGCCGCCAACCTTCTCGCATTTGATGATAAAAGTAAAGCGTATTGGGTGGTTAACACAGGTAGCTATGAAGAAAAATAATTTAGAACAACTATCACAACTTGCTTTTGACGCACAGAAAAACTCTCACTCCCCCTATTCCAACTTTAAAGTTGGTGCTGCGGTACTTACGCCTAGTGGCGAAACCTTCTCTGGTTGTAACGTAGAAAGTGCTGCTTTCCCACTAGGGCAATGTGCCGAAGCCACCGCTATTGGCAATATGGTTACACAAGGTCAAAAGCGTATCTCACATATTGTTATTGCCAGCCCAAACGATGAATTTTGTTTCCCGTGTGGCGGCTGTAGACAAAAAATTGCTGAGTTCGCGCCAGATGAAACTCCGGTAACCATGGTTAGTCAAAGCGGAGAGAAATTTGAAACCACAATTGGTGAATTACTTCCCAATGCCTTTAGGGCGCACGATCTAGACAAATAGGTTTATCACGATACCTTGCAACAAACGAGGCTCTGGAAGGTTCCACATCTACCAGCCTCGTTTTTACGTTTCTAAGCATCAATAGAAGCAACATTTATAGCCCGTTTGTGGAAAGGCGCTTTTGCAAAAGACAATACGCTGTGTTGTACCAGAACTTGCGAATTAGCGCTTGGTAGAATTGTTGTTTGCATGTTGTTCCCCCTTTTTTCACTAAACGGAGGAACTGAATAAAAGGGGTGAAATATTTATTGTTTTTTTACAATTGCCCTTGCAGTTTCTACTGCAAGCTTGGCAGTCCTCTAGTCATTATTTTCATTTTGGCGCTTATTTAGTTTCGCTGCTGCCATAAAGCCAATAATAAAAATGGCGAAGATAACCACGCCTACCCAAATCAATACGTTAAAAAGAAAGTCCATGTTATTCCCTAATCACAGTTTTATAATTTAACTTTAACATTTATTTGATTGAGTAGGCGAATTAGATCACCCAGCCTATTTACTTCATAAACTATGTTATTGAGATTTTTCTATACCAATAGCCATTACAGACTGACCGTCTTTAACGGCTGGCATTTGATTAACCATCATAACCGTGCCATCAACAGGCGATTTGAGGGTTTCAACTAGATTTCCAAAATAGTCGGTGACCTTACCTATGTCTTGCCCAGTTGACACTTTATCGCCTATCTCCACTGAAGCCTTGAAAAAACCGGTTTTCGAGCTTTTAGGATATTTAATGGTTTCGTAGATAATTGGCTCAGGGTGCGGCTTTGGCTTTTCTGGCAACATCTTTAGAAAATACATAGCGTTCTTAGCCACCACTAGCGCTTTCGCTACAGACGCTTCATCTGTCTGCGCTAAGTGCCCTATTTCGGTAGTAAGGCCAGGCTTTCCTCTTGTCATCGCTGTGTTAGGGTATGAAATTGAATTGTTAGGATCTCTTGGGCGGTCGCCATACATGACAATATGCTGCATGCCAGTTGCTTTCGCGAATTCAAATGTTAAAGCGTCAAGTTCTTCGTCGCCCACAAAAGGAGAATATACATGATTCAATAAGGTTTGGTTTGCGCTGCCAGAATGCATGTCTATTAAATAGTCAGCTTTGCCAATAAACTCTCTGGTTAGCAACTCAGCAATTTGTTCTGTCGGTGTGCCATCCGCGCTCCCTGGAAACTCCCTATTCAGGTTTTTCTCATCTTTAGGGTTTAACGCAATTCTATTTCCATGAAACCCATCTAAGTTTGCCAAGTGCAGCACAACCAACACACCGCTTATCTCGTTAGGATCAAGGTCTTGCTGAAGTTGTTGTAGGGCATACATAGACGGGAACTCATCACCGTGAATACCGGCGGTAAGTAGCAGTACTGGACCGTTTTCCTTTCCGTTTATCACCGTCACCGGTAGCGTTATGCTTTTCTCTGTAGCAAGGTAGGACGCTTTCTGACCCGTTTGGGTGGTCACGCCCATCAATTCATAAGGTTCATTTGCGCTAGCGTTTAGGCTAAACGCAGAACAGAGAGAAACAAGAACACCTGCTAACGCTTTCTTTTTTAACGACATACTTAAAGACTCATTGGTAAATAACGCACTAGTAAGCCAGAACGTTTTAGGTTAATCAATAATAAGTATTTTAAAGCACCTTTATAAAAAAATACCCGCTATCAGCGGGTATTCCGTTATTCTAACGAAATAAAAAGTTGGTCAACTTCACTTTGCTGGCTCTAGGTTCGATACTTCGTTAGTTTCTGGCTGTTTATCACTTCGCTCGCGCATTGCTAGCTGCACATTAGAAACGTTTTTAATCAATAACCACGTAACAAGAGCTAGAGGAATTGAGATAACTTCTGAAGCCTGTGAGACCAAATTCACATTCATAATTTCAGAAATTTCTTCCGCCCTTCTGGACAATCGAAATGCCGCCTGCCCCGCTATGCTGTTAGCGATCCAAAAGAACCACCAAATGCCTAAGATTGAGCTAACTTTTTCAGCTGGCCAATTAGATGGGTTTTGGCTAGCCTGCCAAATTTCTTTCATCGCTTGATAGGGCTTCCAAAGCGAAACAATGGGAATGAAATAAAAACCTATCGACCAGCCCGGTGAAAACGCCATGTCTTTCGCACCTAGTTGACGCGCATTCTGATTTGCTTGATAAATCCATTTTAAAATTAAAATGCCAGAAACGATAAACACACCAAGGTAAGAAAAAGCGATAACGGCCTGTCTCATGTCATTAGCTTCTGCATCGGCCACCGCCATTTCTTGGCTAAAATAAACGCCGTTCTGGAAGTCTGTTAAAAGCTGGTACTCCATTAAATTTGAGCCTATAGCGACGAACGAAAGAACAACTTGAAACCATAGAAGGTACTTAATCCACGCCATTAGATTTGTAGGGTCTTTGAATTCTTCTTTTTTATCTGACATATCTATTTACTACCTTGCGTCTAGGCCACTTTAACAAGCTAATCTATCTGCTTTTATTGAGGCTATTGTTTATGTTTATTATTCGATATCTACTGCTATCACAATTAAATAGCATTTGTTTACTACCTGGCTTTTGACTAAGCTTTTTACCTAAGTCTGTTCTCTAAGAGTTCCTGAAACGGCTTTGGCAACGCATTACGGGCTTTACGCGTTATCTTAACCTCATGTTTTTGCCACAATATTCCTATATACACCACGCCTAAACCAATAGCCGTTAACGCAACAGGAAAAAGCCAACTGTCTCTAAACACATTCGAGGCCAAGTGGCCTAAATAGAAACAGCTGCCTAACGCACCAAATATCACAAAGACTTTCCGAACCAATAATGCGCCTAGCCCAACCATGACTAGGTTTATACAAAAATAGAAAAACTTTGAAAGTTCGCTGTCTGAGTTTTGGCTAGTAAGCCCGCCCCAAAACGCAATAACGCCGAACAAATATAACCAAAATGCGTAGTCGGCAGTGTACCTTGAACGTATATCGACCCAAAAAGCTAATAAGGTCATGAGTATGCCAAAGTACATAGATACTTGTGCGCGAAATTCCCACGTATGAGAGTTCCATATATCGTCTTGGTCGATGAAAAGCATGACGGCATCCATACTGATGTACCACAGTGTTACAGCAATAGGCATAATCAAAAATGGATACTTGTACCGCCAAGCTACTATCATGCCGGTCACCAATGTGCCAAGTTCCATGTACAACCACAGCCATTTAACGCGTGTATGAAACTGACGATAGACTGCATAGTCCTCGGGCCAAAGGCCAAGCCACTGTTGAAAACCGTAGATAGCAAGCGGTGTTAAACACACTACAAAGGTTGCGCAAATACCGGCAGGAATAATAAGGTTTTTATTTGCTAAAGAGTTAGTAAGCTTTATCCCTACACCAGCGTAGAGCAATGATATGAAGATTATCCCCAGCCCCCCAAACTGTTCCCACCCTAAATTCATAAACAAAGTCATGGCGCCAATAGCGATAAGGCCGCCCAAGTAATAGAGAATGTGGGTAAAGGTGAAAGCAGGAGTATGCTGGCTTTCTGCCTGAAAGAAGCTGTAGAGGTCAACGCCTTGCTGTTCAGAGATGATCTTCTTCGCTACTGCTTTTTGAATACTTGCTTTCGATACTTCCATGTACTTCTCTGAATTAGCTTGTAGAAATTAGAACTTTTACTTTACTGGGTTATAAGTAAAAAGCCAGCCTAGAGAAGTTACAGAGTATTACTCGTCGCTTTTTCGTAAGCCTTCTCAGATTTGTTCCACGTTAAGTGGCCAAAAGCGATACCTGCAATGGGAAAAATGACCAAAGCAATGATAGGACGTACCCAAATATTTTCTAATGGGTCAAGAAATTCCATTAGTAGGGCCCAGAGGATGGCAGTAGGTATGCCCCACCCTAAAACACCGTTTACTAAAACGAAGCGCTGTTTGCCTTTCTCTCGTATTTTGGCCCACTTATCCATTTTCATGTAAATATCCTTTTTCCAAATATTAAACAAACAGTACAAGGCAAACAAAAACAACTATAGAGCTAACTAAACCAACAGCGAAGGTTCTTCCTTCGTCTCTACCCGCTCGCGGATATTTGCCAAAGGTTAAAAGCTTAAGCACCACATGGCCTGTACCAGTTATCACGAAATCAACAATAGCATCTACGACTATCCATTTGAGGATTCGAAGTATAAAGCGGCCCAGCGGTTCTAAAACGTCTTCCATAACTTTAATGCTCTTTGTTGCTTTTATTAAACAGTGCTTTTGTTAAATAGTGCTTTTATTAAATAGTGCTTTTACTAAACAGTGGCTGTCTTTTAATTTTGTCGCTAACGACGCACTTTACTCGGCACTCTGGTTCGTCTAACGGCGAGACTACATGCCAATTTCACCAATAAAAATCAAGGCCCACATAGCCAACACAGCGACAAAATTGATGGTAAACACCATACCACGCAATCTAATATTGTTGGTAAATATTTGAACAATGCTGTGCAGCACTCTGCCAATTACAAATACCCAAGCCAAGTAGATTTGCACACTGTCTATTGGCTCATCCATTGCGATAAGCAATACAATGGCAATGTAAAAAAATAGTGGCCACTCAAATTGATTGCTTAGGTTCGCGCTGATTTTAGGCTGAATATTGCTGAAAGGGTTTGAACCATCATTGCTCTGCCCCACTCCCCACACAACGGGTGCGCGAGCTATGGTGAGTAATGCGTAAAGTACAGTGCAAAGAATTACATGCGTAAATAGTGGAAGTATTAAACTGGACATATTAATGGGCTACACATATTCGTTAGTCAAACAGCGCCAGCGAATCTAATTTAAAGTGATAAACAGAAAAGGAAGGATCTTCTTCTTTTAGAGTAATAGTTAGCATAGCGTCTCCATTCTCATATACTGCAGGTACTGTATAGGTAACAAAGGTGCCCGAACCTCCCCCTACAAGTGCTCGTGATGTCACTGTGTTAAACTGATACTCACCAATTTCAACTAACTTACCCATTTTTGATAAAGCCCTTATGAGCCTTTCTAGATCGCTCTCATTAATATTTTCAAGCTCAGATTCAGTCAGATATCTTTTAAACGTTTTTAATTCCCATGTGGAAATATCTGCTATTGCAGTATCCATATAGGGAATGGCTGTTTCTTCATACTGAGAGGATTTATAGCCTGACCATACAGCGACTAGGGTAAACAAAACGACAAGGGAGAGTATCGCGATTCCAAATCCCTTTAAAATTTTCTTGAACATAATTTTCCGTATAAAGCGCTGTATTGAATAGCCTAAACATCTATAGGTTCGCAATTAACCGACCAAGTTTCGAAGATTAGCGCAAAGCCTAAACTCTTCATGACTGCTTACTAGGCCAACATCTCGATAAAGTAAAAAATAACACTATGATTGATGCCTTACCATTACTCTTCGTATTTTCTTATCACAGCGACTTTACCATCTTCAATCTCTAGAACTTCCAATGTTTGATACTGGAGTTCAACTAGCTCTTTGGTTTGTGGGTGAATGCCCTTACTCGTTGTAGTGTATGAAATAGCTACCGCATTGTGCGCAGGTATAATGTGGTTAAGTTGGGCGGTATAAGAGACGTGTGCACCTAAGTAATAAAGCATCCCCTCGCGAATGCGCGCTTTACCATCGGGCATGCGGGAATCGTCAGAATCGTACGGTAAATGCTGATGAGCGACGTCACTACTAAGAAACGATAGATATTTATCTAAATCATGCTCTGTAGCATTTGGAGATTGCGTTGCTGACCACGCATTAAAGTATTGTCTGCCAAGTTTTTCTAAATCAGTTTGTGCAAATACTTGTATCGACCACAAATAAATAAGCGCTGAAAGTAAAACGCTTTTCATGAAAACCTCCCTGTTGATTTTTGCTCAAACGCTAATCTAGGTTTTACTTATCGCCCTACTAACATTTGAGCTTCAAAGCTTCGATAGCTCGTTAACGTTAGTTGAAAATAGCATAACAAACATTGCACGGACACTATAAAACCATGAATATCGAGTAGATTAACAGCCAAAGAATCTGGCAGCCGTAACTTAGGCATTGATAGAGCCCTAGTACAGTTTTTCGTTCAAGGGATTTTGCTAGTTTATAAGAAACGAAGGGACAAAGAAGCCTGTCCTGTTTAATTACCTAAAAGCTGAAAGTGATACGAAAGACAATCAACCGCATATTCTCCTGATTAAACATCTTGGCTTAAGCACATTATTTTATAGGTTGACGCTCAATAAGCCTTCCTTGCATAGTAACTCCTACGATGTTTTCAGGATTATCAAGGAAGAATATAAAAACCTGCATGAATTTAAGTTCATTGCTTACCAAACAATCGTATTGTTTTAAAGTAACATTCTTAATACCTAACTCCATGTTTCTATTTTTAGATTTAAACCAATTTTGAACTTTAGACGTTGCTTGGTTTATATCTAATAGAGGTACTTCGGTTTCAATTAACCCCAGAATATCATTATGGAAATCACTCTCTATAAAGTACATACCTTCATTGTTTCCATTCACCATTAAGGGCATCTTTAAACAATCAAACCTCTCTCTTTCTGCATCACCAAATGCATTAAATGGTAATATACTCGCCAATAATATGAACAGATATCGCATAACTACCCTGTGTTATTGTTTCGGCAAGCCCGCGAGAAAAATTATTCGATCGTTATTCATTACGTTGGTCATTGATACAATTAATGTAACCGTCAGCACTTTCTTTCCAGCTTGGTTCTGTTTTACTTAACCTTTCAAAAAGTTTAAGGGCGTCGTCATGTTTATCGAGCTTGTATAAAGCCCGTGCTTTAGCCCACACGAAGTCAGACTCTCCATGAATGAATAGTGCCAAGCTAAATGGGGCAATCTTAGTCTACTAAAATTAGCGGCTAAGGAGCGCAACCTTGCTGTTTTGCGACCTTTTGGGTAACTTGTTATTGTGCTTTCTTGAGATCAATGATTATAGTGTCCGTTCTAGAGTATGTAGTTCCTTTGGCTTCCTCATTAAGAAAAATTCTTACATTTTTAGAAGCATATTCGACAACATAGGCTTTTTTATCCACCTGAGTTACTTTATCAGGAATACCAAAAGGAGTAATAGCCCACTCTACTACTGAGTCAGCGTTCATAGAGTCAAATAGCTGCTCGTTATTTTTATAATCGCTAAATACATTATGTGGGGCTGTTGAAAGTAGAGCTCTTTCAGATTTAGCAGGGGAATTTATACAGCTAAACTTATAACTAAGTGCGAATTGATCTTGGCATCCATATGTTCCGCAATTCATGCCTGGTATTTGACTTTCGCTAAACATTGAACCACTTTTAGTTTCTACAATATTAAAGTCATCCCCACATACTCTTTTAGCAAAAATATGCATTAGTTTTTTATTTTCTTGCGTCGCTCCTGCTGTACCACCATGAATTTCTGCATAATACACATTATGCTCTATCTCCATTGCTCCTTGCCTAACCCAAGTGGCACAGCTAGTTAACGCAACAACACTAATTAATACTATCCATAACCGAATAAAATACTTCATTCACAACCTCCTTAAACAGTGCGAATAAGACAGGTATGAAATTTGTAACTTTGTAGCGAAACAAGCCTGTCTTGTTTACTCATTTGTTTAGCTAACGCAATGGTGCTAATAGATGTTTGTTAGTGTTACGCTCACTCGGTAGTTACCTATTATTTTTAATTGGAAATTTACCTTTAATTGCAAACCAAATACCTGGAAAGCCAAAAGCGAAAAAGAATAATATCGCATTGAATAAAGATGGTTCAGATCTCTTGCCTGATATTAACTCACCATTTCCTAGTTGCCCTAGTAAATACCAAATAGATAACCCAAATACAGTTAAACCAATTACTCGACCTAAGTAATTACGTAACTTTCCAGTAGTGATACACATTACAAAAATGGTTAAGCAGAAAGCACCAAACAAATAAATTCCGATTGGCTTACTCATTTCTGGCGCAATTAAAATCATAACAACACCAAACAACCCTGTAATACTACCGAGTAATATTCTAGATAAAGGACTTAACCCTTTGTTTAGGACATATTGACCAGATTTGTACATACTTTCCTTGTAACCCTAATGCTCCATAAAGAATGTAGCGAAACAAGCCTGTCTTGTTTACTCATACTTCATGTGACTTCCTTGTTTCGTTCTAGACGGTTTAATCATGGATAAGGCGTGTATTAGTACTTGTACGCCATAAAGATGCCTGTCTTGTTTAATTTGTGCTTAGTTTTACTCAAACGCTAAGCTAGGTTTCACTTATCGCCTTGCTAACATTTGAGCTTCAAAGCTTCAAAGCTTCGATTGCTCGTTAGCGTTAGTTGAAAAAGAACATAGTTGTCGTTTTATTGTTTCTATTAGTAAATCAGGTGAGTCTACACCTAAGTATACGGCATGCTTACCGTTTATAGGTGAATGTAGCTTTATTTTCACGTTAGGTACACCCGAATAGTTAAACCGTTTTATACCCTTATCTCTCCTCACGAACGTTGTGTTTGTGCTGATATCAGAGATGTTTGAAAAAGTGATTATAAACGGTTGAAACAACCCGTATCGAACAATGAGGTTATCTTTATAAATCGAAATGGGCCGTATTTCCACAGCTTTATATTCAGCATAGAAAAAAGCTAACCCAAATAGAGTAAAGGCCGAAACTATGTTGGCAACTGAGCTAGACCAAATAAAATGTAGTAGCAGATGCACAAGCGGCAACTCGATCATCATGACCACAATGAAGCCCATCAAATTACTTTGCGCACCATCTTTTTTATAGTAGTAAAAATGCTGATTACCTAAATATGTACTGCTTTTAATACGTGAAGCGAATAATGCGAAGGACCACATACGCCCCTCAAACTGAAGTAAGTTACTAAGCAATGATGAGCCAAAGATACGTTCTATAGGTATTTGCAATGCTAAATCGGGGTCTTCTTTTTTAATAAGAAGTGCGCGAACTGCAACACTTACCGTTATTAAGGTACCTATTTCTATTGCTAATAAAGCTCCGATAGCAAAGTAGCGGCCACTTTCAAGGTAGTGAAACATCACCTTGTTTTGTTCTGGAATGATAATGGCGCCAATAAAAACCGCACTACAACACAATATAATGGCTTTCAAAACCGCTTTTTGCTTATCTGGCTCGCACAAAAAACACAGGACTGGCAGCACTAGTAAGGCGTCTAGCATAAACAACCACTCGTGCTTTTCATCACCATAGTCGTTGATAAAGTTCGAGGAGGAATAGTAAAACCACTACCAAAGTGATGCTAAGCATAAGAAAGCTAGAGGGATAGAGCTTTTAAAGCGAGTGTTCATTGTACGGCTCTATAAAATCATGAATATTGAGTAGATTAACAGCCAAAGAATTTGGCATCCGTAACTTAGGCGTTGATAAAGCCCTGGTACAGTTTTTCGTTCAAGGGATTTTGCTAATTTATATGAAAAGAAAACGCAGCCAATAACGCTTAATGCAGACAGGAGCCTCAGCGGCCAAGCATAGAAGCTAGAAAAAGTAACGATCAGCGGCGCCACGATAAACGAAACTAACATTATTAGCCCTGACCACGTATGGATTTTACAACTTTTCGAAGGTGTTGTTGTATATGGGTCGGCGTCCATTGGGAAGTAGCCACAAACCCAAGTACAGATGCCATGAATTATTGTCATTGCACCGATAACCATAGTTGGCATATGGTCTGGAACTAAGTTGATGATGTAATACCCAAACAGAGCGAATAATAAGCCCAACGGGTAATTATTGATTGCAGGAGAGAGTTTCTGTGTTGGACTACCAAACGCACCAAGTTCACTACAAAACTGCTTCGTATGGCTATAGTTTGGATAAAAACGAGAAGCGATGTAAATACCTAAAACTATCCAAACCGATGCTGCTACCCCTGTAAAAGATAAAAAGCTATACAAGATGGTGTCCTCCATGATTTTATTGTGCTTAAAGTAGTTAAGCGAAGTCCCTATCCATAAGCCGAAAAACGTTTTAACTGGCTTGGTACGGGATATTTTTCGTTATCATTTTTTTATTGCCGCTATAGTTTTCAAAAAACTGCTGATGAGCAGTATAAGAAAACGTATCGTCTCTTTTTGTATATTGGGCAATCCAGTCGATCAGCATAGGTAAATTATTATCTTGCGCTTGTTTGGTATCGTATTTATGGGGCTCCCAAGGTCTTGCTTTCGCGTTAGCGATACACAACTCAATGGGTAAATTCATAAATATAATTTCTGAAGACTGCCCCTCTACAAGCTTAAGCAGGTCTGTGTAACACCCTTCAATTACCCAAGTTTCATTAGAAACGGTAAAAGCCTGTATCTCTTGATCCGACTCTTTAATCGGCTTTCTTTCTGGTGGGCTTGAGGGCTTCCATGCAAGGGTATCGAGATCTAAATGTGCTAAACCGTGAATTTCACACAAACGACGCGCTAGCGTAGATTTGCCAGACCCGGAATTTCCGAATATTAAAATTTTAGTCACGGTGTTTTCCTTGTTACCTTAGCAAAAGGCATCGAGAAACGCTTATTATTATATAGCGTGTACCCGGCTAATCATGAAACTTAAGCCATTTCTCATCTTTGCGAATAAACCCAGTTTTTGTTACTGAATGAGGCCACTGATTTTCCGGGTTGTGCACTATCCCTTTCACCGTTTCTATACTCTCCGTATCCTCTGAACCCGTTACAATTACAACGTCTCTAGAGGGTACATAAACAACTATATCGCCTTTCACCGGAAAGTTTTCTTTCGTCCAAAGCGCATCATAAATTAGAAAAGACGCTTCGTAAGTGCCATCTGCCACAATCATCGAGATGGTCGAAGGGTTTCCTTTAATTTGTAGTGACTCAATAGCATTCATCAAATTAGACATTGAGAGGTCCCTAAGCTCTTCCTCTTTTACGTCTAAGTTAGCAATGTCTTCTTTCGGTATGAACTTGATAGATGAAGGTGTATCAATGGCATAAAGAATATAGAGAACATCATTTAGTTTTTCATAAAAGAAAGGCAGCTCATCTTCGCTCATCAATTCAGTTATATGGTTTATATAACCTGAATCTTTTATTACGGGAAAAATATTCGCTTTATCTATGTTGGCTTTAGCGTCATTACTGTTCTTTGTTAACGCACTGATGTACGTTTCTATAATTACGTCGAGCTCTTCTGGGTCAGAAAGGTAATTCATATAGGCATTATCGAGATATGCGGTAGACGTTCCTCCACCACTGTAAGTCATCTCAACCTCTAGACGGCCTTTTATTCGCGCGCTCACAACCTCTGGTTTGGTGGTAACAGCCTTCACATACCTTTGAGTAAACGCACTTTCATCTAAATTGCTTTCGGCAACCACACTACTTATAAAAAAGCATAAAAACGCTATTATGAATGTTTTCATTTTCCATATTTTTCTTTTATTAGCACATCAAAATATCGAGTATCGTTTGGGCATTCTTCGCTGTTTTTGGCGAAATCGCTACTGCACCCTGGGTTGCAGAATCCAACGGTATAGCCCCTGTATTCGGCAAGCGAATCGGGCTTTACGGGTTTGCCAGATCTAGGGCAGAACTTATTGATGGGTTCCATAGTTTTTTCTCTGTCGCTAGTTAAGAGATACAACTTATATCGTAATTGCTGTAAAAGCTAAAAATATGCGCGCCTCTCACGAATAGAATACGACATATCGCACTTTTCACACGCAATGTTCCAACTACCGAACCGCTGAGTAATGTTCAACTCATCAGCACATATTGGACAAACTTCATCAAGAAAGGTACTTGGAACGCTACGCCTTAAGCGCTTTGAAAAAAACGTAATGATAGGCCAGAGATTATCATCGATAGTAATCGTTAAGTCGTCTCTTAGTTCTTCACAAAACGAAGTAAAAATAAGCTCGTCATGCTTGGCCTTATTAGTTGGGTCTTCGACGCGTGAAGCTAAGACATCGAGTATTTCTTGATAGCGTTCAGGCCAGCGCTCTTTGTCAATATTTTGCTTACAGTCTAATAATTCTTCAATGGTATAACTTGAAAAATTGGGTCTGCTCATGACTTCATCCTTGCTGTTTGTTCTATAATTTATAAGCGAACAGCCAAGAGCTCTAGCAGCCCCACACTAATTTCAAACGGCAGAATTACATTTTTTAGCTACTGCCAACGATTAATTCCCTGCTTTACCCGCTTCAAGTATTGGAAGGCCAGCTTCGGTTGGAATATAGATGCGTTCACCCTTTCCATCTTGAAGCCCCTTAATCCATACGTAACGAAGGTATTCTTCATTTCCCTTAAGAGATTCACCGATGATTCTATTAGCCTCAGCAGCAGCTTTTGCACGCTCGATATCCGCTTGTCCCTCAGCTTTAGCCTGTACAATTTTCGCTTCACCCTCTGCTTGAGCCAATGTTACTCTCGCTTTCGCCTGCATCAGGGCCGCTTGCTCTCTAGCTTTGGCTTCTTCAATCAGTATTTGTTTGCTCCACTCTGCTTCTTTTAGTGCGGCAATACCGTCCATCTCTTTTTTATATACTTTGTATTTTGGCCAACCCCAAAATAATGCAGCAATAATTAATACAACTGATACCACCAAAAATACTAGACTTCCGAAAGCTATAGCATGTCTATTTGGGTGCATGTTCTCTCCTGCTTTTTGTTGTTATTTAACTTTTTAACATTAGAGGCGTGATTGCTTACTCTATAAAAATGTAACCCTAATTGCCTATTTAATATTGAATGTTGTGCTAGCAACGCATTGAGAGCTTAAAAGTTAAGTTCTCTTTAACAGCTAGCCACTCTGTATTAATGATTGAAAACACAACCGTATCTCTATAACCACCATTTGGCATTTTTTGATGATTCCTAAGCACTCCGTCTTGTTTTGCACCTAAACGCGCAATAGCATTACGTGAAGCTTGGTTATGCCAGCTTGTTCTGAACTCTACAGCGATTGCTCCGAGATTTTCAAAAGCGTGGGTAAGAAGAAGTAGCTTAGATTCGGTATTGCATGATGTTTTCTGATAGCTTTTGCTGTACCAGGTGTAACCAATTTCCACCCTTTGATTTAAAAGGTCAGCATTACAAAAGCGTGTTGAGCCGATAACCTCTCCGCTCACTTTGTCTATAACCACGAACGGTGACGATAGCCCTTTGGCTTTCTGCTCTAGTGCTGTCGTAATATAGTCATCAATAATTTCAGCGCTTGGTACAGAGGTGAACCATAGCTTCCACAGTTCACCGTCGTTTGCTGCGTTGACTAAAGCACCTGCATGTTCCATTGTTAACGGAGTGAGCTTTATATTCTCAGACTCTAACTCAATATCTTCAAACCACATTTCACTTTCCATGTATTTCTGACTGTATGTTGCTAAGCATACAATGATTCCAGGGAGTACGTTACACCTAGCAAACTAATCAAGACAGGCATAATTGAATATTACATAAAGTGCCTATCTTCTATAATTCTAAAAGTGCCGGTACATATCGCTAAGCTTCGTTCCGCCTTTTGGCTGAAAACATGCCGAACCAAAATGCCCCTTCTAGAACAAGCCCCAAAATGATGAATAGAAACACACCTGACTGAATACCCATACTGTAAGATGCGATAGCTGCGACTAGAAGAACCAGAGCGATAAGAATTCGATAAACACCATTCATTTAAACTCTCCTTTTAAATGCCTAACACAAAGACACAAGAATGCCTGTATTGTTTAAACTACAAAGACACAAGAATGCCTGTCTTGTTTAAACTAGTTTAGTCAACTTTTAAGCTTAAGGCTTTAACCAATTTGTAACATGATGTCTTTAGCGATTACTCTAGGCCTTTGAACCTTTTTAGTACCTTTTTATTGGGTATTTGACAGTGTTGTGTACCACCAAAAAGCTTGATGCGATTACGAGCAAAGGCTTTATAGAACAGGTCTCTAAATGTTCTTGGTAAAACTCTGAATATGCCGAACAAAAACCAGAAACCACTTAAATCTTCGGCGATTTCAAGTGCTGCGTCTGACCACAGAAAGACTTTCCCGTCTTTAACCAACATGAAAGTATCAACACCTACTGTATCGACTTTATAGCGTTCTATAACCTCCTGAGCGTAAGTTGACTGCATTGGGGAGAAAATAAAGCGTTCCATTTTGTCGCGCTTCAAAATGAATGCGACAGCTCCGTTACAGAAGTTACACACTCCATCGTAAATAATTAAATCTTTTTCTTTCAATGAATAAGCCCAAATAATATACCGCTGCGCAACTACATAAAGATGCCTGTCTTGTTTAAACTTCGAAATTAGGACAACATACTGGACCAGTGCTAGAGCACTAGCCGTCCATTATTGATGAGGCCGATAAAAAGCCCAGTATATCCCGCGACTACCCCCAGTAAAATGCACGCTCTACTCAAGTTAGGGTGCCAAAGTCTCCTGCGGGATTTCACTCCCTCGTCAGATTCAATAAGCAACTGAGAACGTCTACTCAGAACATAAAGTCCTGCGGAAAAAACGGTAAACGCGCTAATCGGCGCTGCGGCGCCTTTGGTAAATTGATAAGCCGCAGACATAAGTATACCGCTTAATAAGATCCAAACTATGGTTAAGTTGCGCAGTTTGAGCAACTGCTTCTTTTTGGTCTCGGAGTGCATGTTTTTAAGTGGAAATCGCGAACTTAGAAAGACCACAACAGCCGCAAAGGCTGACGCAATAGCCGCGCCACTCAGCAACCAACTCCACTTTGTCAGACCCGTTGCAGTTGCACCACCTGTTGCAGTTGCAGTTGCAGCCGAAGCCGGTGCACTCATCGTTAGGTTTGCTAACGTCATTGTGGTGAAGGTCACCGCTGGCGCCGTTGCATAGATGGCGCTTCCCATTTTAGTTAATGCATCTTGCTTCAACACCTCTCTTGCCCGCGACAATTTCTTACGTACCGCAGCTTCTGAAATCGATAGCAGTTCAGCAACTTGCTTGCTGGACATCTCCTCCCTGTAATACAAAAGAACCACTTCTCTTGTCTCTTCGGGTAGATTGTCTACGAGTTGTGCTACCACTTTTTTCATCGTATCAGTTTCGTAGTACTCTTGAGGATCTTGTTCCTGCGTGCAGTAAGAGGCGAGTAATTTATCGGCCTCGTCACCACCAATACGTTTGGAAAGCTTGTTGTCTCTTATGTAGTTAAGTGCTGTATAGCGGGTAGATTGCCTAACCCAAGGTAAAAAGCTATTTTCACTTTTGAGCGAGTTCAGGTTTTGCCAACAATTGATGTAGACCAACTGTGCCACTTCCTCACTGGCATCTACATCTTTGATAATTGAAAGGGCTAAACTGCTAACCATATTCCGCGTGTGATTAATTAACCGTTCAAACGCTTTGAGATTGCCAGTTTTAGCTTCGATAACATCAGCGGCGAGCGTATTCATGTTGCCTTCTCTCCTTTCCTTAGATTACATAAAGCTTGCTATCTGCGACGCCACCCACTCTGGCGCTTCCCACATCATAAAGTGCCTGGCATCTCTATTCATCAAAAGTTTTGCTGTCGGTGCCTGAGAAACCTGTTGTTGATACAAACGCTCAGCAAATTCATGTTCTTGCTCGCTGGAAAATGCACCGCTGGCACCTAAAACCAATATAGGTGTTTGCGTTGTCGTAAGATCTTCCCGTAAATCCGTGGTCATTAACTCACTAATCGCAATACCAACGGTACGTGGATCTGAACGCTCTGCCATTGCCAGTATTTTTTCCTGAGCGTCTTCGTTCCTAGCTTGGATATAGACGCCATTGCGAGTGCTTTCCCGTACCTGTTCTGGCGAGAGTGCGGCATAATACTGTTTCATTTGTTCAGCACGTTGTCGCATATCTTCAGCCTTAGTCTGAGGATCACGGGTGAAAATAGGTGCTAAGAATGGCAACCCATCAACGGAGACCACTTTACCCACCGCTTGAGGATAATCGACAGCGAGATTGAGAGCAACAAACCCGCCAAGGCTATGTCCTACTATAAGTGGCGCTTGTAAGTCGTTGTCGGCAATATAGCGGGCTACCTCGCCCACTACCCGGTCAATAGACCAGTTCTCTATCGGCGCTGAACCGGCAAAACCGGCTATTGATATCTGGTGCACCTGGTGTGCTTGTTCAAACTGCTTTGCAAAATCGTCCCACACAGAGCTGTCTGACATAAGCCCGGGAATAAAAATAATAGCGGGCCCCTTTCCTTTTTGTGAAGCCGTGAAGGTCTCCTGAGCTGCAATAGAAAAGCTGGCAATAAGAAAGCCAATTAGCAGACCAATTAACTGATACTTGCGATAGTGTTTAGCGAGGTGTTGATTGATAGTTGTCATGTGATTAATGTCCTTTTTACTTAGTGTTATTACTTAGTAACCACAGACGACAAAAGTGTGACTAACTTTTTTTGGCAATTTTACCTAGTAGCTTAGCTAGACGATATTGCTCCTTCTCTGTAAGGCAAGACCAAAACTTAAAATGACAGAACTTAACGAGAACTTGAAACTTAACATGACAGGCATAACTAGAAAAATCACAAACTGTCCCCTCGTACACTTTCTTAAATCTAACTCCCCATTCAAACTGCTAAACGAGTTAATCAAAGTCAGACAGACAAAATGCCTAAAGCCCGAAAGTCGCAAATTAGTTTATCGGATACGCCCTATTATCACTGTATTTCCCGCTGTGTACGTCGTGCCTTTTTATGTGGCGAGGAAAACGGTAGAAGCTTTGAACATCGTCGCCAATGGGTAGAAGACCGTATTCATGTTTTAAGTGAGGTGTTTGCAATTGATGTATGTGCTTATGCGGTAATGAGTAATCATACGCATCTGGTATTGCACGTAAACAAAGAGAAAGCAGACGCACTAAGTACAGAGGACGTGATTCAACGTTGGCACAAACTGTACAAAGGCACATTACTCTCGCAGCGCTACATGTCAGCAGATTCACGTAAAGACTTACATGAAATCCAAATTAAAACGGTGAAGATAACGGCTGAAGTATGGCGTAAAAGGCTATTTGATATCAGCTGGTTTATGCGTGCACTGAACGAATACATTGCCAGGGCCGCTAATAAAGAGGATGGCTGTACAGGGCATTTTTGGGAAGGACGGTTTAAATCTCAAGCGCTATTGGATGAGTCAGCCCTTGCCGCCTGTATGGCTTATGTTGATTTAAACCCAGTACGAGCAAAGATGGCTAAAACGCCAGAAACTTCAGAGCATACCAGCATTAAATACCGAATTAACGCAGCTAGGGTCGGCAAAACACCTAAACGACTTATGCCTTTTGCAGGCAATCCAAAGCAAGAGATGCCACACGGTTTACCTTTTACGCTTCCAGACTACTTACAGCTTGTAGATATAACCAGCCGATATATTCATCCAAATAAACGCGGCAAGGTTCAGAATAACCTCCCCCCTATTCTAGAGCGTCTCAATATTGAACACGAACATTGGATAACTTTAACCACGCAGTTTGAAACCTGCTTTAAGCACGCCGCCGGTAAAGTGACTCACTTAGAAAAATACGCACACAATCAACATCAGCAACGTGTGCAAGGTCGACAAAGTGCAATGCGCTTACTTGGTTAGCTTTGCAGTTAAATAGAGAGTAAGACAGGCACTATATGTATACATCTCTACATAACAATTCTGGGCTTGTTAAGAACCTATTTTTGCAATGCGCATCCCTATGCGTATACTTAATATGTAGAACAATTTGGAGTGATAGCATGCAAGATTTATATGACATCCATGCCCCAAAAAAAGCGACTAATTTAAGCTTAAACAGCGATTTATTGCAAAAAGCTAGAGACTTAAAAGTGAACCTGTCTGCAACCTTGGAACAGGCACTTAAAGACAAGTTGAAAAGTGTTGAAGAAGAAAGGTGGAAAAAAGAAAATAGAGCTGCCATCGCTGCGTACAACGAGTTTATTGCTGAGAACGGCTGTATAGGTGATGAATACAGGAACTTCTAATGACACAGTTTGATGTTTACAGAAACCCAAGCTCAAAAACAACTAAAGCTTACCCTTTTCTTGTAGATGTTCAGAACTCCGTAATTGACCAATTAGCAACAAGGTTAATTGTACCGCTGACAAAGAATAAGACTAGCAATAGTCTTTACATGAAAAACCTAACACCGGAGATAGAATTCGAAGGCGAGACATACCTATTTCTGACTCAACAACTGAGTTCCATACCCGAAGATGTGCCAAAGGACTGCATCGGTTCTTTTGACCAATCCCGCGAATTGCTAATAGGTGCAATAGACTTTGCTATTACTGGAATATAGCTTTCAATAACAACTCAGATAGGTGGGTATACAGAAACATGCCTGTCTAGAAAAAAATATGCCTGTCTCGTTTAGTCTTTTTTAGTCTACACGCTTTCGGTAGCACAAACATGCCCGTCATGATATGGCACAATATCTACTTTCCACTGAGTCTTGCACGCTCTTCATCAAAGTTTTGTTTACTAGATAAAAATGCCATGAATCCTCCAGACTTAGAATAAACACAAGAAGCGATATAACTTTCATCTTTACCTACCGTGTAAGTGACTTCGTGCCACGAAAAAAGGCCCCCAGCACCATTATTATCAGCACATCGAATTTTAAAAACATATTCTCCAGGAAGTAGCACCAATTTTCTCGGTACTTCACTTAACAATGATGTCTCAGCGATAACATCACCTCCCTTAACAGTAACAGTTTCAAACTTAGCTACTAGCTCATGTGACTCTATAAATAACCCTACATCTTCAATCTGAATGAATGCTGATTCTGTTTCCGGAACATTTGGCTCTTGGTATGATTTAGTTGTTGATGAGCAACCAACTATCAAAAAAAATATTGTAAAAATAAGAAAAAACTTCACGATAACTTCCTGTAAATATTGGACACAAACATGCCTGTCTTGTTTAGTCTCATATTTAAACCTAAGACGCCTAACTTTTAAATAAGGGGCGCAGGCATGTGGGCTAAAATCCGAACGAAGTGAGCAGCCCACATGTTTGCGCCCCAGCCCGCGTAGCGGGCGAACTTGATTTTTTTGTTAGGTGCGTGCATTTTTAAACCACTACCCTAGGTGGTTTACCATGAAAGTCCAAGTACAATTTTTTGAGATTATCTGGCACGAGAGGCCAGCCACGGTCAATACCTTCTTTGGTACCTTTCCAGAATAAGTGCTCTGTATAATATACATCTATGTACTCGAATTCCGCCTTCGTTGCAGTATCTAGTTTCTCGCTCATGTACCGCAACTGTTCTAGTGCTTCTTCCAAGTCGCTTTGATTTAACAAAATAGTTGTCAAATTTGCGAACTCTTCCATTAGAAATGTAAGCGCCCAACTCTCATGTTTTTCCATAAGAGGAACGACGTCAGGAAATTTAGTGCGGATTTCTTTTGAGAATCGTCTTATTTCTGATTTAGCCATTGATTTCCCAGAAGTACCTAACAGTTTACTCGTCCCCAAACCGTCATGCTAATCCACACCATTTTGGGGCACTTCTCCTTTTTTTCTTCTTACAACTCTAAACCATAACCAACAGAGAAATAAAGAAAAACACTAATGTCGTTTTTCGATCATTTATTAAAAACACCAATCGACATGCAAATGATTTCGGTGTATTTAACGCTACACAAACATGCCTGTCTTATTTAGTCTATTTGTTATATTTTTGCTAACTCAGGGATTGGTTCCTTTGTAGAAATAACGAATGAAGTTGAATTCAACACATCGTATGGCTGATAGAAACCTTGCTCTCCGTCTTCATCGCACGAAAATATATGTGAAATGTCTGGAAAGTCATTAGGGTCAACGGGATGCAAAGCATTTGGATTATGGTACATCACCAAACTCTCTGACCATGATTCCGTATACTCAGGCGAATCTACATCTTCATGGAAAGGTATGCCAGCAAGAGCTTCTGGATCAGGATTAAACCGAGTGCCAGCCCTCAAGATTTTAATATCGTCCCCACCCATACCTGCGAGCTTACCCATGCGATTAAACTTTGTAATAGTTGCTGCATTACTAAATAAGATAGCACTAACATTCTCAGAATCAGGCTGATTGAAAAAACCAGAAGGAATTGTTTTACCTTTCCATTCATGAGTCTCTATGCGGGTAATTTGTGGCTTTCCATCTACAATCGATGCCCTAAAACCGTATAAGTATTCAATTAAGGCTGTTCTAGACCAAGTCATAGAGCCTACACTATGAAAGTCATGTATTGCGAAAACCAATGGTTTGCCTTGAACATGAGGTTTTGACCAATATTTCTTTTTGAGCTTAGAATATAAAGGGCTACCAAACTTAATTGGCATATAGCCATTGAGAAGCTCTCGTAACTTTTCGGGATCTTCCGGCGCCTCTTCATCTGGACGTGCTTGATTTTCACTCGGATTCACTGTCACAGCTTCAACTAAATACTCATGCAATCCATTAGTGATGTGGAAGTCAGGCGCAGCATTCCCTTTAATTTGAGTGAATTTATCGTGGAAATAGATATATAGATACAACTCCCAAAGACGAGCGTCAAAGCCATGTGTTTGAAATTCTTTTATATAATGACCATCAGGGTCATCAAATGTATACACAATTTCCTTTATCAAATTTCGAGCTGCTTCCATCCTAGGCTCTTCAGCTAAAGCTATATAGATTGGATTCAACTTTTCTCGCTTAACTAAAGGCTCAAAAAGTTCATTAGTTAATTTAATATCATCCCCTTGAGGGTAAAAGGATTTACCATCATTTTTGTATTTTTTAATAGCTTTGATTAGTTCATTTCTAGCTTCTAGTTCACTAGATTTAAATGTTTTGCTGACTTCTAGCGCCCTAAATATTTTTCTAGTGTCACGCCCCATAATGACAAAGCCATAATCATTATCGATTGCATCTCTAAAAACAGTCGCTAGAATTTTTTTATCGTATGCAATAAACCACTGTTTTTCATCTGCTGTACTTCTCGCCATAGGATGACGTGAAAAACAAAAAGCATCAAATTGGCGCCTAGAAAGACTCCTCACTCCTGATGGCAACCTAACTGCCACATCAGCTTTTTTACGTCTCTTTTCAAGTTTCTTCTTTCTTTTCTGATCTCGAGACAATTTAGCTTTTGCCATCAAGTACCTCTGAACTCAATTAAAAATATAACTGTTTACTCGTCCCCAAACCGTCATGCTAATCCACACCATTTTGGGGCACTTCTCCTTTTTTCTTCTTACTACTCTTACAGAAACATGCCTGTCTTGTTTAGTCCTATTAAAAATATAACTGTTTACTCGTCCCCAAACCGCCATGCTAATCCACACCATTTTGGGGCACTTCTCCTTTTTTCTTCTTACTACTCTTACAGAAACATGCCTGTCTTGTTTAGTCCAAAAACACCAAATCGACATACAAATGATTTCGGTGTATTTAACGCTACACAAACATGCCTGTCTTGTTTAGTCTCAGAACCATGCCTGTCTTGTTTAGTTTTCTAAGCCGATTTCCTGCGTCCTTGGCTAATTCATGATATTTTGATATTTCATCCATGATTCAAATTTCCATTGGCACATAATCCAAAGCTAAGTGGCCGCAGCAGCTTGGCGGTCCACGCTTGAGCGTATTTGTTATGAATATATTATCTTGCACTCCTACATAGTTCCTTTAAATTGGAAAAGGAACTAAGCGCTTTAATTTTATTTGCATCATCCAGTAAGAGTGTGTCTAGTTGTGCATTTTTCTCTCGATCTGAAAAAATAAAAACCCAATTTTCCCCTGGTCGAGATGTGGCATTATTTATATTGACTGTTACTTTTGTATTCCTTACTCCAGTAAAAGTAATATTCCCACAAGATTCATGAACCTCAACACCAATTCCAATGCTTGAGAAACTACTAATTAGTTCTTTAATTGATGAACCTAGAATCGATACTGTTGTTGGGGACTTTGTGTAAGTAATAAATCCAAACGTAATCTCCTTTCCAGGCTCAGCTTGGTAATGAACAATCAACCATACGACAAACATCAGAACTATGAGCCCTCCGACACCTATTCGGCCGTATTCACTTATTACATCCCACATTGTTTTTTGAGTTGACACTTTTTTCTCGTAATTTAATTAATCAGTCATAACGCCCACATGAGGGGCAGTAACACGTGGGCTAAAATCCGAGCGAAGCGACAGAGCCCACGTGTTACTGTCCCAGCGAGCCTGCGAGCGACTTAATGTGATTGTTAAGTGTTGCCCCTCCGAGGGACCCGAGCTTTTAACTTCTCAGCCTTTTTTGAATGAACATAGATTGTTTCAACTAAACTTTCTGTTATTTCAATTACAGTTAATACATCTTCCGGGCTTGGTTCATAGCCTCTGTGAATGGCTGCATGTCCAGCTTCCAAAATAGGCTCGATGATCTCCCTCTGTTTATTAGATAAATAACCAGCTCTTTGGAAAGCTTCTAGATTTTTCTTGAAACTTCCATTGTCTGATACTTTTAGAATCATCATATGCTCAATTAACGCACGGATGCCCATAGCTGCCAGTCTGCGTGAATCATTATGAAGCGCTGAATATATTTCCTTCAGAAGACCTCGAACAAAGCGCATATCATTATTGGGAAGAATGCCGCCGATTTCTGAAAGCCACTTGGGTTCTGCCCTAGAAATTGCAGGAGGATAGTAACTAATATCAATAATTGGCCTTCCATATTCATCGTGTATTTCAGAGAACCAACTTGAATGCATAAGTTTTACGCTATCGCACCCGCAACACTTAACCATGTTAAATGTTTCGCTTCCATGTATTGTGTAGTGCTCAAGCTCCTCATCCCAAGGTTGCTCTTCTTTATGAAGCAGTACGTGGTTAGTTTCCCCAAGGCACTTATTGCATTGTGCTTTTAACTTAATTTCTTCCATAAATTTCCATAAACACTTAACAGTTTACTCGTCCCCAAACCGTCATGCTAATCCACACCATTTTGGGGCACTTCTCCTTTTTTCTTCTTACAACTCTAAACCATAACCAACAGAGAAATAAAGAAAAAACCGTAATGTCGTTTTTCAATCATTTATTAAAAACACCAAATCGACATGCAGATGATTTCGGTGGATTTAACGCTACACAAACATGCCTGTCTTGGTTAGTATATAACGCTTACAATCACTGGCAATTTTGAAGCGCCAGCGTAAAAATTGTCCCGTGGATTGTTTTGTTAGAAGCATTAGAACACCGGACTTTCATTTAACTTAGAGTGCACCACCTCGAATTTGTAGCCATAGCGAGTAATAGCTGCTGAAACCAAATCAGCAAACCAAGCTGGTGCGCTAGGAGCTACATAAATACGTTCTATCAAGGTTTCGATATCTACTCTTATCTTTAATCCGTGCCCAATAGTTTCCTGTGTAAAATCTATGCCTCCATCACCAGTAGGCCATTTTGACACCACAGCTCGTACTTCTTGTTCATGCTCAAAACTTTTTCGTTTATGAACAAATGGGCCAAGGATATTTCCTGCATCAATGAACTCTTTATCGTAGTCGATGTATTTAACCTTGCCTAAAAACACCTTTTCATCGTCAATCAAGCTCTTTTTCAACTTTGAGTATGTGGACTGAATTGCAATGCCTTCATCGCTTTTAAGATACAGCTTCCACATTGCCGCCGACTCGTAATCATTCATATGCCAGCAATTAATAGCTTTGTATCTCGGCCAATGTTTATTTGTTTCTTCCATGTTTCGCATTGCATTTAGAAATTTATCTCTTCCTTCAGGTGGGATATCTTCAGGAACGACTTCTCTGGCAAAGACATTCATCTTTGGCCAAGACCCTTCAAAAGGATCTTCAAATTTATCAGCACGAGTAAAATAGAGCCTTCTAGAGTCAATTAAGGAGACGAGCTTGGTAAAATCCATGTATCTCCAAACCTTTATTTCCTCATCCTCTGGTTGAATAAATGTGAGATGTTCTTCGTACATGATCTTCCTTATTAGCTTCTAACGTCACCCATCGGCAGCGCCGCTTTTCGGCGTCTGCTGGATGGGCTTGTTATGCTCTTCTGTTGCGTTCTGGCCAGCGCCATCCTTTGTTTCTGAAGGGGGGGCATTTTGTTTTTCAGTGACCGGATCAGCTGTTTTTTTTGCTCTAGATGCATTAAGTTCGTGTGTTAATCTTTTGGCCGTTTCTTTTTCAGTTGACAGTTCAAGTTGTAGCTCGTCAATTCTGGTAGACGCAAGTTGGTTGTCACTAATTGCCTTTGAAAGCTTTGATGCTGCTGACTTTAGCTCATTTTTTAATTTTGTTATGTCAGCATCCTTGTTCTCAGTCAGACTTTTTATTCGTTCAGCATATTGGTTATTTTCTTTAACTATCTCTGCTACCCTCTTGCTTAGGGAGTCTATTTCATTTTGCTTTATTCGGACGTCAGCCTCCAAGCTCGCAAGCTTCGTCTTTGATTCTTCAGTTTCTGATTCGAGGGTAGTTATAATTTTTTGTTTCTCATCTCTTTGTTTTGCAAGTTCTTTATTGAGCGCTATGTTGGCTTCCCTGTTGACCTTGAATTTCTTTATATCTCCTTCAAGCTTCTGTTGTTTAGAGATAATCTCTTGCAGCTCTTTTCGTTTTGTTGATAAGTCATTTTCCTTGGCTTCAATCAGTGCCTTCTGCTCTGATAATTTTGTCTCTTTTGTGGAAAGTTGTTTTTTTAAAAGCTCCCTTTCAATTCTTTGTTTGCTTTCAATTTGATCTTCAATAGATGGAAATGTAAGGCCAAAAGTGTCCTTATTGTCATTTACAAGGCTAGTTAGCAAACTGATCTTTTGAAGGGAGCTGGTGCTGTCGCCATTTTCCTTGCTGGCATACTCCATTATTTTAGTGAGAATTTCACTCTGCAACTCTCTTTGCTTAACTAGTTCCGCGGAGTGAATTTTTGTGTGCTCTATTCCTTCGCTAACCTTGACTACCGTCCAAGGACCAGCGATTGCAGTTAGAAATGCAACAACTATTTGCGGCTTAAATACGAGTTGAGTCCATGAGTTCGTTGGCTTCTTATCTACGCTATTTTCTTGCTCATCGTTGTGATTATTCATTTGGCTATCCTCTCCCTTTGGAAGCATAACAGCTTACTCGTACCCAAACCGACATGCTTTTACACACCACTTTGGGATACTTGTCCTTTTTATTTATAACTACTCTAAACTACAACCACAGCAGAAATAAAGCAAAAACCACATTGTCGCTTTTTGCTCAAAAATTAAAAACGCCATACCGCCGTGCAGGTGATTTTGGTGTATTTCACGCAAGCCAAAAACAAAAAAGCCAGCATAAGCTGGCTTTCAAAACACAAAAACAAATGTCTTCTTATCTAAAAACTACTTCCCCTGCCTAGCAGCCAGCTTCTCCAACTGCTCATCAGTAGCAGGAAGCTGATGCTTCTCTTTCCACTCTGAATACGGCATTTTGTATACCACTTCGCGTGCGGCTTCGTAGTCGATATCAGCGCCCTGCTCGCTTGCAGCAGCCGAATACCATTTCGCCAAGCAGTTACGGCAGAAATCCGCCAAAATCATCAGGTCGATGTTCTGAACGTCTTTATTTGCGTCTAGGTGTTCTACTAAGCGGCGGAATACCGCTGCTTCAACTTCGGTTTGCGTTTGCTTATCCATTATCAAATACCTCTAAAAAAGCGCTTTTCATTATCCCTTAAAAGTGTGGTTTAAATGTATGGATTAACGGGAATAATCCAACCCGCTATCTCTTTTAAAACCCAAAACGAAAAAAGGGAGCCAAGCTCCCTTTTTACTTAAACATAACTAACTAGGTTTAAAACCTAATTGCCATTACTCTGCGTCGTCAGACTTAGGCGCAGGCTTTTCTAGAAGCTCTTTAATGCTTAAACGTACACGGTTCTGGCGGTCGATTTCCATAACCTTAACGTCAACCATTTCACCTTCTTTAAGGTAGTCAGTAACCTTGTTCACACGCTCGTGAGCGATTTGTGAAATGTGAACTAGGCCTTCTTTACCTGGAAGTACTTCTACGAACGCACCGAAGTCAACAATACGTGTAATCTTACCGTTGTAAGTCTTACCAACTTCAATTTCAGCCGTTACTTGCTCAATCTTGCCAATAGCGATGTCTGCTTTCGCACGCTCTGTCGCGAAGATTTTGATAGTACCGTCGTCTTCAATCTCGATGTTAGTGTCAGACTCTTCAGTAATTTGACGGATCATTGCGCCGCCTTTACCGATAACGTCACGAATCTTGTCTTGGTCAATCTTCATTGTGTAAATGCGTGGAGCAAATTCACTTAGCTCTTCACGGTGACCGCCAATTGCTTCGTCCATTACGTTAAGAATGTGCAAACGTGCTTCTTTTGCTTGTTTAAGCGCAATTTGCATGATTTCTTTAGTAATACCTTCAATCTTAATGTCCATTTGAAGTGCAGTAATACCGTCGGTAGTACCCGCTACTTTAAAGTCCATGTCACCAAGGTGATCTTCGTCACCAAGGATGTCTGAAAGTACAACAAAGTTGTCGTCACTCTTAACTAGGCCCATTGCGATACCCGCAACAGACGCTTTAATTGGAACCCCTGCATCCATAAGCGCTAGTGATGTACCACATACTGACGCCATTGAAGATGAACCGTTTGATTCTGTGATTTCAGAAACCACACGTACTACGTACGGGAATTCTTCTTCACTTGGCATTACTGCTTGAATACCACGCTTCGCTAGACGACCGTGTCCAATTTCACGACGCTTAGGCGAACCAATCATACCGGTTTCACCAACACAGTATGGAGGGAAGTTGTAGTGAAGCATGAAACGGCTGTCGCGCTTACCTTGAAGCTCGTCAATCATCTGTGCGTCACGCTCTGTACCTAAAGTAGCAGCAACAATTGCCTGCGTTTCACCACGGGTGAATAGTGCAGAACCGTGAGTACGAGGAAGAATGCCTGTTGCTACGTCTAGAGCACGAATCATTGCAGGCTCACGACCGTCGATACGTGGCGCGCCAGAAAGGATGCGTGAACGTACTACGTCAGACTCAAGATCGTGAAGAAGGTCTAGTACTTCTTTCTTGTCTTGCTCTTCGTCTTCAGCAAGGATAGCTTCTAGTGCTTTGTCAGTTGCTGCAGTTACTGCGTCTTTACGCTCTAACTTGTCAGAAATCTGGTAAGCCGCAGTCATTTCTGCTTCAGCTAGTGCTTTAACTTTATCTTTAAGTGCAGTGTTTTCTGCTTCTGGTGCCCAGTCCCACTTCTCAGTGCCAACTTCAGCAGCAAATTCATTAACTGCGTTAACCACAGTTTGAAGTTGCTCGTGACCGAACATTACCGCACCTAGCATAGTATCTTCAGAAAGCACGTCAGCTTCTGATTCAACCATAAGTACTGCACCTTCAGTACCCGCAACAACAAGGTCAAGCTGGCTTTCAGCTTGCTCTTCTGCGCGTGTATTTAGAATGTATTCGCCGTTGCTATAACCAACACGAGCCGCACCAATTGGGCCGTTGAAAGGAATACCTGAGATAGCAAGGGCTGCTGAAGTACCAATCATAGAGATGATGTCTGTAGGGATATCTGGGTTAGCAGACATTACAGTAACAACAACCTGTACTTCGTTTTTGAAGCCTTCTGGGAATAATGGGCGAATTGGGCGGTCGATAAGACGCGCTGTCAATGTTTCGCCTTCAGATGGGCGACCTTCACGCTTGAAGAAACCACCAGGGATTTTACCCGCAGCATATGCTTTTTCTTGGTAGTTTACTGTTAGAGGGAAGAAGTCTTGATCTGGCTTGGCTTCTTTTTTACCAACTACTGTTACCAGTACAGACGTGTCGTCCATGCTCGCAAGAACCGCAGCTGTCGCCTGACGAGCAATTACACCCGTCTCTAGAGTTACAGTATGCTGTCCATACTGAAATGATTTAGTAATAGGAGTCACTATTTGTCCTTTAATTTCAATCTTTATTTTATCGCTTTTAAACGCGGCGCATAGTATAGCTTTGAAGTAGCTGTAATGCCATTGCCAAATACAGCCCCGCGTGGAATTTATTTAGTGAATTTGCGAAAAATCGTTATCACCTATAGCACCATGACTATATGAAATATCTGTGAAATTTCAATTATTGACTATATTTTCATCATACTGACACAAAACAGCGTATGCTAGAACAAAAAGCGAACAAAGAAACACCCCGTAACTAATGCTGTTAACCATATACTGGCAATAAACATACGGGCGATAAAGATTATTCATAACAAGAACGTCTAATATTAGTGTGCTAAGGAGATAACCATGTTGGTACTTCGACTTAATAAAGCAGGCATGCCACAAGAGTGGATAGATGTTGAACAAGCCGCAAAGCTTTACAGTCAGGACAAGGTGCTATTCGAGCTAGGCAGCGATGCCATAACCCTTAAAGGCGGCTGGAATCACGAAGGGCTGCAAAGCGAACTTACCCTATCAAGTATTATCGCTTGCGACGGCAAGGTAACAGATTTATCTGGCAAAGTTGCCCTTACCAACCGCTATTTATTTAGGCGCGACAGCTATTTGTGCATGTATTGCGGCAATAAGTTTACGCCTAAACAACTTACCCGAGACCATATTATCCCCCGCTCTCGCGGCGGAAAAGATAGTTGGACGAATGTAGCCACCGCTTGTCAGCGATGCAATCATGCTAAAGCCGCTAAAACACCTGAAGAAGCGAATATGCCTTTACTTGCTGTGCCGTTTAGGCCCAATGTTTACGAGCGCTTTTATTTAATGAACAGACGCATACTGGCAGACCAGATGGCATTTTTAGAAGGGCATTTTTCCCACCAGCGGGAATGGACATGTAACGAATGAATAGTAAAGAATAAATTATAAAGAATGAATGGTAACAAATAAGCATTGAGCGACCGGTAAATTCGAAAACAGGTCGCTCCTTTGTTGAGTGTTACAACCCTGTACTCGTTGTCGCTTGCTGTTCTGTAGTAGCTTGCGCTTGAAGATTGCTGTTACCAATCTCGCTTTGCTGTTGCATTAACATCGTCTGCTCTTCTTTTTGCGCTCTAAACCACAAGCTTAACCAGTCAGAGCACATTTTGTGTTCTAGCTCATGGGCTTCCGCTGTTGGGCAGAAAAGACTTACCTTTACCACTACTTTCGCCAGTTCATTAGTTTTGATCTCAACTTCTGGATCTATACGGATAAACTCTTGTTCTAAATGACGTTCAATCAAGCCCTTATAACGTTCTGCTACATCGCGAAAATATTCGCAATGGGCTTGAGCGCGAGCATGAAAAGCGGGTAACAAGCTATACGCATTTACCGTAGGCTCGTTAACAATTTCAAACGAGTGCAAACGGTAGCGGCGCATAAAGTTTAGGTTACGCACGGTTTGGGTAACTAGCTGACTGTTAGGTACGTAAACGTGCTTACCCGTGTAGTTAAAGCTTTCTGGGTCAACTTCTAGAAGCGCAGTTTTTGCCCAGTCCATTTCTACCACTTCACCAATGATATTATTCATTTGGATCCAGTCCCCTACCCTGAATGGCCTTGCGCCTAGGTAGTAAATAAAACCCATAAAGCATTGAATAAATTCACGGGTGGCCAGCACTATGGCAACCATAAATGCGGCAATGGATATAGCAAGCGTTTGTATTTCAGAGCTCCACACCATCATCAATACAATGATGATAAAAGCGTTCCCTAACTGCTCTAAAATATTAATCTGGTTTCTTCTATCTTCCCCGCGCTGAGAACTGATGCGTCTTATCAGCAACAACACACCTTTTTTAGAGAAGTGCAATACAATTAAAAGTAGTAGTGATGTCAGCAGTTTATACTCATTGGCAAACGCAATAAGCTGATTCCATAACTGCGTGGGGTCTATCACAATCTCCATGTATGCTCCGTCTGTACTGGCGAGGGTAAATCTTTGAATAAAAATAAAAAAGCGCCGACGAATGTCAGCGCTCTTCATTATGAAGCATGTAAACCTGCGGCACAATGCCGACCAGTTGCAACAAGTATTATTTAGTCGCGAATTTGGCCTTCACCATTCACCAGGTATTTCTCTGAAGTCAACGACTCGAGGCCCATTGGACCGTAAGCATGTAGCTTAGTTGTAGCGATACCAATTTCGGCACCTAAGCCAAGCTGGCTGCCGTCAGAGAAGCGCGAAGAAGCGTTAACCATTACCACACTTGCATCTACTGCGCGTTGGAATAGCTTACCTTTCTCAGCATCTTCAGTAACGATAACTTCTGTGTGGTTACTACCGAATTGAGCAATATGGTCTACCGCACCCTCGAAGTCATCAACTACGCGAATTGCGATTTCTAAACCTAGGTATTCTTCGCCGTATGCGTCTTCTGCAATTACGTCAGCGCCATCGAAATACTGGCTACCTTTTTCGTTTACGTGAACAGTTACGCCTTTCTCTTTAAAGGCATCGGCCACTTTAGGTAAGAAATCACCCGCAATGGCTTGGTGTACAACCAAACCTTCAAGCGCATTACACACACCAGTACGTTGAGTTTTACCGTTTAGAAGTATAGCCATGGCTTTATCTAAATCAGCATCTTTATCTACATAAAGGTGGCACACACCTTTGAAGTGCTGGATAACCGGTACTCTAGCGTTATCAGTTACGTAGTTGATAAGGCCTTCACCACCACGTGGAATAATAACGTCGATGTAGTCGCGCTGTTCCATCAGCTCTTGCATTAATGCGCGGTCTGGGTTTGGTACAACGGTAACTAGTGCTTTAGGCAAGTTATGCTTTTCAAGCACGTCTTGCATAAGTTCAGCAATGGCTAAACTTGTATCAAGGGCTTCTTTACCGCCACGTAAAATTACGGCGTTGCCCGATTTAAAGCACAGCGCGCCCGCGTCGGCAGTAACATTAGGTCGTGCTTCATAGATCATGCACACGACGCCTAGCGGTATACGCATTTTCTTAATTTCAATTCCGTTAGGACGCGTACCAATAACACGCTCTTTGCCTACCGGATCGTCTAGCTCAACAATAACCTCAATGCCTTCAGCCATTGATTCAATGCGCTCATCGTTAAGGATTAGGCGGTCAATCATGGCTGCGTCTAGATTATTTTCTCTAGCGCGCGCAACTTCCTTTTCGTTTACTTCAATAATTTTGCTTTTATTTGCACGAATTGCCGCGGCCATATCAGTTAACACCGCGTTTTTCTGGCTCTCACTTAGAATTGCCAGTGTACGTGCAGCTTTTTTCGCCTGTTGTGCTAACTCTGTAATAATACTCATTCTTTCTCCAGATTTGCTATGTGCTGATCAGAAATAATTGGCCCTGTTTTTTCCTCAAACTCGTGGGCGAATTCTTCACTTTCCTGATTCGCAATAAAATTCAATAAACAGCTACTGTAGTTCGACTTGGCTTTCACCAATTTAGTGCCGTCTTCTTTACGTACCAATATGGTGTCGCCTACCGAGAACTCACCTTTCACGTCTATAATTTCGCTACTTGTTAGTTGCTCTGCGTCAGTATGTAAAGAGTCGTCGAAGTCGCCTTCTACTATCACCTCACCTTGCGCATTTGACGTATGGCGCATCCAATGCACATTCTCTTGCATTGGCTTGGCGTGAGGTTTGAAATGCGTGCCTGGGTTTTCACCTGCTAGCAGCATATTAAACGACAGTTCAGTAAAGCCGTTAATAATATATGTATCTATACCATGCGAAACAGCTTTCTCGGCCGCTTCAATTTTGGTGCGCATACCACCGGTGCCAACACCGCCTTTAACCGCACCACCAGCCATGTCATAAACGCTCTGATCGATGGTATCAACCGATTTAAGCAGTTTTGCGTCGTCATGTTCATGTGGGTTCTTGTCATACAACCCATCAATGTCTGAACAGATAATCAGTGCATCAGCTTCAGCCGCCGACGCCACCATGGCCGATAAATTATCGTTGTCACCAACCTTCAATTTGTCGGTAGTTACAGTATCGTTTTCGTTAACGATAGGCAGAATGTTGTTGTCTAACAAACTGAATATGGTTTCACGGATACTTACGTAACGCTCTCTGTCTCTCAAATCAGCATGGGTAAGTAGCATCTGGGCAGACGGAAAATCGAACAGTCTGTCCCACGTGGCAATCATCTCGGTTTGACCCGCCGCTGCCATGGCTTTCTTAACCGCGATATCTGACTTTTCTTGCTCTGGAAACAGGTGCGCACCCGCTGCGACAGAACCGGAAGACACGAGTACAACCTGTGTACCGTTAGCTCTGCATCGCACGATAAATTGCGCAATGCTCAAAAGATAATGACTGCTACAACCTTGCTGGTTGGGCGATATTAGTGCACTACCTACTTTGATGACTACGCGTTTCCAATTAGGATGACTCATAATAAACTTTTTAACCTTAAGATTGTTGATTCGCTAATTCTTCACTGGCTTGCACAAACGTTTCTTGTACGTTCGACGATGGGTTTTCGCTAAGGCGACTTACCATATATAGCGTTAACGTACTCACCGCAAACCCTGGAATAATTTCATAAATAACGCTGCTTAACGTTTTACCGTCAGCTAAAACGGGCGCATAAATCCAAAACAGTACGGTTACCGCACCACTTATCATGCCCGCCATTGCCGCTTTCGCTGTTAGGTCCTTCTTATACAGACAAAACAGTACTAATGGACCAAATGCGGCGCCAAAACCGGCCCAAGCGTTACTTACTAAAGATAAAATTGTGTTTGACGCATCCATGGCTAACAGTAATGCAACTACAGCCACACCTGCTACACCATATCGCCCAATTGTTACCGTTTGCTTTTCACTTAACGATTTTTCAGGCGACTTTTTATTTACCATTACGCGGTAAATGTCTTCTGTTAACGAACTTGCGCTAACTAATAACTGCGACGAAATTGTACTCATGATGGCCGCCAAAATTGCTGCCATTAAAAATCCACTAATTAATGGATGGAAAAGCAACTGCGAGAAAATAATAAATATCGTCTCTGGGTCGTCGACTGCAAGGCCAAACTGGTTAGCATAAGCAATGCCTACAAAGCCCGTAGCCAATGCACCAATAATTGTCACTGTCATCCATGACATGCCAATATTTCTTGCTGTGCCTATAGCTTTAACAGAGCGAATTGCCATAAACCGCACGATAATGTGTGGCTGGCCAAAATAACCTAAGCCCCACCCTAAACTTGAAAGCAAACCGACTATCGTTAGCGTTTCTAACGATTCTGAAAAATTCGGTACAGATTGATAAGCGGCGCTTGTCATTTGCGATACGCTATCAAACTCGGTAAATGCGACAATTGGCACTAAAACCAATGCCACAAACATAATGCACCCTTGCACAAAGTCTGTAAGGCTCACTGCTAAGAACCCACCCAAGAGTGTGTAAGACACCACAACACCTAGAGTGATAAACAAGCCCAGTTGATAATCGACCGAAAATGCACTTTCGAACAGCTTACCGCCTGCTACTAAGCCTGCAGACGTATATAGCGTAAAGAACAGTACAATGATTACCGCCGAAACGATTCGTAAGCTTGAATTTGGCTTATTGAAGCGCTTGGCAAAGAATTCAGGCACCGTAAGTGAGTCATTAGCCACTTCGGTATAAACGCGAAGTTTAGGCGCTACTAGTAAATAGTTAGCTAAAGCACCAGCAACCAAGCCTATCGCTATATATACCGCGTCAAAACCGGTTAAATACATGGCGCCAGGAAGACCCATTAACATCCAACCTGACATGTCAGATGCACCCGCAGACAGTGCGGTAACTTGAGGGCTTACTTGTCGCCCTCCCAATATATAACCAGAAATATCACTGGTAGATTGTCGGTAAGCAAACAATCCTATCCCCAACATCGCTATAAAATAAACGCCGAGTGATAGGTAACTTTCCATTGGCATAACGTTAGTTATTTCCTCTATTGCTCTTCGAAAACTCGTCAATGATTTACCGTTCTGAACTTTTGCAACAATACATGTCGATACAAATAATTAAATCGAACAATAATCATTAGAGCTCTAACAATATAAGGATTTGACAAAAAATTTCAAGTTTAATTTTTAAACAACTTAGTTTAAACAGCATTGATGTTCAAATTAACACCAACCATGTTTCACGGTACTTTAATTAAAACCAAAGATATTTTAACTATAATATTCAGCGATTTATAAAACACCAACTATTCATGAAACAATCTAACTTGGCGCTTAAAGCATAGAAAAAGCACAACTTTACTATCAGCTAAAACATTTTCATTAAAAATGCTTTGTTACATACACTCAGCTGAAATAACATCCAAAAGAAGCTTTTCTACAGGCAACAATTGGGTTAGTTGTGTACAATCTTCGTTATTTAGTGAACGCACCTTTTCTATAAGCATCTCACACGCTTTCTTATCGTTTTTAACGGTAAATAGCTTCGGATGAATATAATATTTTCGGCATACTGTGGGCGTATTTCCAAGTTCTGCGGCGACGACCTTACTTAATGTGCTTTCCCACTTTTTGGTTCTGGAATTACTAACTTGGTCATAGACGTAAGGAAGGTTAGATAATGCGAAACGACTAGAAGCCCAGGTTCTAAAATCTTTGCAACTGAACTGCTCGCTTAACTCTTTGTGAATGAACGCATTAACGTCTTCACTGGTTACATCGTGCCAGTGCTTACTCTTATCTTGATAGCGGAAAAGACAATAACCTTGCTGCTGAGCGCAATCGCAAATCAGCGAGGCAAGTTCCGGATCGTTAACCTTTAAGGTTCTTGGCTTGCCATGCTTTCCTGTGTAGGCAAGTTCAACGCTATCCTCACACTGTAATTGCACGTGTTTACGCCGCAAGGTTGTCAGCCCGTACGTTTCATTTTCTTTACTATATTGAGCATTGCCTACCCTCGCACCTGTGTAATCAAGCAGAAGGCACACCAGCGCACAGGCGCGTTCTTGCGTCCAAGTTGGTTGCGAAATCAAAGAAAGGCAGTGTTCTCGAAATTCAGAAAGGGCGTTGCCAAAAGCAAGTAGTCGCTCGAATTTTTCGACTTGCTGCTGTTCGTGCCATTTGTCATGGTAAATGTATTGTTTGCGCCCTTTCTCATCAAACCCAACGGCCTGAATACTTGCCTTACTATCACGACTGATAAAGGTATTTTGCCAATTTGGGGGAATAACAAGCTTCTTGATACGTTTAATCACACGCTCGCCCGTTACTTTCTTGCCACTGCTATAACGATAGTAAAAACGTTTGTTCCCGCAAGGGATTCGTTTAATTGTCAGGTGGCTATCATCTGAATACACATTGCAGTAGCCTTTAGTCCTTTTCATTTTTAGTTACTCCTTTTCCCCTACTTACCCCAAAACAATAACAACTGAATAGCTGTAAGAGCACGCGTTAAGGGCGGCTTTGCTTCAATACTGACATGCCGTTGCGTTTTGGTGGAAAGGTCAGTTCCCCCCGAACTACAGCGCTTAACTATAAAAAGAATTTACAGCTGAAATAAAAGAATTGATCACTCGTCTATAAACCTTTCGCGAGTCTATTTATCTACCTGGAGCTTTATCTACCCAGAGCTTTATCTACCCACTGCTTTATCTACCAACAATGGCTTTCAACCTACGCTGTAACAATTTTTCACATCCCGTGTAAAATAATCGCAGTATCAACTCTCATCTTCACCTTCAAAGCTGGTAGAGGCACCATCGTTCCCGATATTTGTCATCGATAGCCCGCCCTTTTATTAACTAAATCATATGTAATAAACATGGAATACCTCTACTTTTCAGTTATTTAGAGAATGCCGCCTTACAAATTAAACTAAAGTATTAGCGCTACTCGTACTTCAGCGGAATACAAATTGAATAGTTAATTACAAATAGTGAATAGCTGCAGACAGTTGAAAGAGACATCTGCAACAGTTGCTTGCGAGGTTTATGTGAAACCCATTATCGGCGAGTAACTCGTTAACCGAATCAAGTGGATTTAATTAGAGAGTCCATGAAAGAAGTCGAGGATTTAAATATGAGTATTCAAAATTCGAACAAGGTTGATTCAGAAGGCGCTAAAAGTAGCGAGCATGAGAACTTAAGGGCTAATGTTGTCTCTAACGATGAGCTACAAGTGGCTGCCGTATTTAGTTCAAAGCAGAAAGTTCGTGAGGTACTAGAGATAGTGCAAAACAAAACATCGGTTGAACCGTCTCAAATAGAGGTTATAGAAGCCGGCGACCCTAAGTTGAGTGAAAAACTAGAGCGAAGCAGCGACTCGATAGGAAAAAGTATGTGGTCTTCTCACCTTCTTCTTGGTTCGCTTGGACTTGTAGCAGGTTTAATTGCCGCTTTTCTGCTAACTCAATTTGGGCCAGCGCTTACGCAGCAAAACCCGTTGTTTACCTACATTGCATTAATTAGCCCTGGCCTTTTCATTGGGCTATTCGTAGCTGGCTTAATCGGCTTGCGTCCGGACAGAAATGAAGTGATACAGACAGTAAGGCATGCCGTTCGCTATGGCAAAGTAGCGCTAGTTATTAATCTTAGAAAATCTCAATCATCGTCAAACGTGTCTCAGGTGTTGAAGCAGCATAGCGATAACGTGGTTGAATCTATTCGCTAGTGAAATTAATTACATGACAGGAAGGCATGCTAAACGGCAGAATGTGTTAGAGTATTTAATTGTTGGTTGAGCTTGCTACTTACAACTCTTTCTTAAAAGATACCACAGGGCAATATACCGAATTTCGGGTATATTGCCCTTTAACGTTTGGTTTGTAGCAATTTGAAAGAAAGACTAGGCACCGATTGTATGGATTTGATATTTTTTGATTTAGATGGGACTTTGTTAAATAAGTCTTCAGAAATTTCTTCTTTCACAAGAGAGACCTTGGGCTTATTGAGTGAAAAGGACATTGCCTTTACGGTTGCTACAGGGCGCACCATGCATTCAGCGCAGTTTGTGCTGAAGGATCAGTCTTTTGTCCTGCCTCATATCTATAATAATGGCGTAGCCATATGGGACCCAACCGGAAATGCCCTAACTTTGGAAAACCTACTCGCTCCTAGCGAAGTTAATCTTATAATTGAGCACGCGGTTAAAAACAATATCACGCCCTTCATTAACACGGTTAATATGGACAGCCCTGACCACGAACACGTGATCTATCATTCAGCGCCAAAGCATCAAGTGGAATTCGATTTAATCGAAAAATACTTTTCGCGAACAAAAGCGCGGCTTGCCACCATCGAGACTTTACCTGCTAATGCTCATATCACAAATATCAGTATGATTGGCGATGCAGCCCTTGTTTACGATATGTACAAGCAATTAAACATGCATGATGAATTAATCGCATATTCTGGCCCTGCGATTGAAGGCGACGAATACCGTTGGATGGATGTGCACCACAACCTTGCTAATAAAGGCAGTGCAGTTGAATCATTACGCAATCAATTAGACGCAACCAACGTTATTGTTTTTGGAGATAGTGATAACGACTTAAGTATGTTTAAGCTTGCTGATGAAGCTTATGCGCCGTCAAACGCAAAACCTTACATCAAAGATGCCGCTACTTCTGTAATAGGGCATCATGATGAAGATGGCATCGCTCGCTTTTTAAGAGAGCGATTCTCACTCTAGGCACTACGGTAAACAAAGCCTAGAGCCTTTTCTAAAGCTTTGAACCGTAGGAAGTGTTTAGCCCAGAAAAGCCTCTAGCCTAGGGAAACCTAGACGTAATGGTAGCCGAGTGTCTAAACGCATTAGGCTACCATCAAATTACCATTCAATAGGCTCTCTGTCTTTTAAGAACTGTCCGTGAGGGCCGCCTTCTTCCATAGTAGCTAGCCAAATTGCGGTATCCGCACCTTCTTCTGGAGTTTTAGGCGCGTCGCTGCCACCCATTCGAGTGTGCACCCAGCCGGGCGTCATGCTGTTTACCGTAACATCAATCTTTTTGTCATCTGCAGCTTTATCGACCTCGGCAGCCATCTTTACGGTAAGAGCATTAATGGCGGCTTTCGTTACTGCATAGCATAAAGGCCCTTTTAAGCCTTCCGCAAAGCTACCGTAACTGGAGCTTATGTTAATAATGCGACCATACCCTCGTTCAATCATTTGCGGTAAAGTTTGCTGAATAAGTGTTAAAGGAGCACTCACGTTCACCTGCATAGATTTCGCTAAACTTTCGGAATTCACTTCTTTCCAATCGGTATCGTCTAATATCCCCGCGTTATTTATCAGAATATCGATAGGGCCATACACGGCTTCAGCACGCACAAACGCGTCTACAATGGCAGTTTCGTTATCAAGGGGCAATTCAATAACATGTATATCCCCACCTACTATTTCCTTTTTAGCTTCAAGACCTGACTCTTCATCTCGACATCCCATCAATACTTTGTAGCCTTTAGACAGCATTCCTTTCACTATTTCCAGGCCTATACCTCGATTGCCACCAGTTACTAATACGTTTTTCGTCATACCAATACACTCCTTGCATTTACGCTTGGGCTTGTTTTGCCTCAAAACGATTGGATAAATAAAAACACAGCGGGAAAATCACACTCCACACTAAAGCGATGAAAATATAAGAGAGCATCATGCTGGTACCTAACTCGACCGCACCGAACTTAGCGCCAGCAATATAACTAAGAGGCGCAAAGACAGCCCCCGCGATTGCTGCAATACCCATTCGACCGTTAAACGCAGTTAGACTGTGATAAACCGTACCCGCGAACGCAGCCCAGAGAAGGCTAAGCCATATGGGAATTGGCCAAAAGCTCACTAGCACCTCTGTCTGATTGAAAATAAATAACCCGCTTAAAGTGAGTAAGGCGTCGACCACAGTGCCAAGTAGAAAAACTGCACTCATAAGCTTTAGGTCTTCGACACGTTTGGGGGAGAATACAATCCAAATCAAAAGTAGCCCTAATACGGGAAGTACAGCGTTATTTTGAAACAGAATCACTAACCACCATATGGCTTGAAACCAAGCGAAATTGGCAACTTTGAGTACCACAGTTTTATTCATTACGAATACCCTTACTTTCCATAAAAAAATATACGCTTACCGTCTAGTGATAGTTCAAATCTAAGCTATCAAAAGTAAACGAAAACAAACGGGTGTAAGTATGAATGCATAAGCTATTTGCTTTTTCCAATTACAAAGGATGTGTTATTCGTGAAAATGGTTAAGTACTACATACTGGGTGCACTACTAGCGTTGGTGCTAACGTTAACTGTGCCTATGATATTGTTAAAAATTGCATTTGGATGGACAGCCTTTTCGCTTATAGCGGTAAGCAGTGCCTATTTACTTAATTACCCAAGTTTATTTCGCAAACGCGAAGATGGATCTATTCCCTTCTATATCCGTTGGGTTTTCGTACCCTTCTTACTGGGCTCGTGGCTTTATAACGAGTATGCACGGAGAACCGACAAGGTTCCCCCACTCCAAAAAATTGAACCTCACCTTTTTCTCGCATGCCGCATGTCTAATAAGCACGTAGACCTGCTTAACGAAAACAATGTCGATGCCATCCTCGATGTAACCGCAGAGTTTGACGGGTTAGATTGGACCGCGTATCAAGAAGATTATAAGTATTTAAACATACCCGTTTTGGACCATACTAGTCCCACCTCAGAGCAACTTGTTCTTGCGATCAACTGGCTCAATCAACAGATATCTGACAACAAAAACGTTGTTGTTCACTGCGCACTTGGCCGAGGCCGTTCGGTGCTAGTGGTAGCAGCTTACCTTCTGGCAAAAAATCCAAACTTAAGTGTAGATGAAGCCTTAAAACAGATTAATCAAATACGCCAAACGGCAAGGCTCAACAAGCGACAGTTAGCGTCGTTACAAAAAGTACGAGATGGCGGGCTGTTGTCGTTACGAAAAGATCTTACATTGATTGTAAACCCAGTGGCGGGCGGCGGTAAATGGAAGCAGTACCGAGACGAAGTCCTTTCTAGACTGAATGAAAAGTTTAAGGTAACGATAAAAGAAACCACACCTGAAATAGACGGCAAAGCGTTAGCAGAACAGGCCAAAGATGAAAAAGCGGAGATTGTCATTGCCTGTGGTGGAGACGGTACGTTGACAGAGGTGGCGTCAGCGTTAATTAATACTGACATCACAATGGGTATTATCCCCTTTGGAACGGCCAATGCGCTTAGCCAAGTACTGCACGGATATGTTAGTAAGGTTATGCCTATAAGCACAGCGTGCGACATCATAATAAGGGGTGACACGTTAAAGATTGATACCGCAACCTGTAACGATAAAGTCATGTTGTTGGTAGCAGCCGTCGGGTTTGAAGAGCAAATGATTTCGGCCGCTGATAGAGAAGAGAAGAACGTGGGCGGGCAGTTCGCCTATTTAAAAGGACTGTGGAATGCCATTTCTAATAACGAAAACATGACATTTGAAGTAGCAAAAGATGATAAAGCGGCTGAAACATTAGAAACACCCAGCTTTGTTATCGCCAACGCTGCACCTATGACGACGGCATTGGCGCAAGGTGCAGAGCAGCCAGATATTACCGACGGAAAATTAGATCTTACCTGGCTATTGCCACAACCAAGCTCTGACAGACAGTTTGCATCGTTAGCCGAGCTCGTTTTAAGCCCTGCCGAATCAAAAAAGCAATCAGACTCCATACGCCATGAACGCGCATCATCTATAACATTGACATTCGATAAGCCTACTGCCTATGCAGTAGATGGTGAAATCTATGAAGGCGATAAACTTGTTATAAAAACCGTTCCTAGAAGTCTCACCGTACTCGCCAACTTTGAAGATAAGGATTAATTGATACATGGCTCAGAAAAGTAATTTCGAAGAAATTTTTAGCTTTCTCAATGACAAATTTTCTAACGAAACGGAGTACCTTCAAGCTGTACATGAAGTACTTGAAGATATAGTTCCTGTTTACAATGCAAATGAACAATACAAAGCATTCGATATAATCAGACGTATCTGCATGCCAGAACGGGTAATTTATTTCACAGTCTCTTGGATGAACAGTGAAGGCAACATTGAAGTTAACCAAGGATGGCGCGTGCAGCATAATTCAGCAATGGGCCCTTTTAAAGGCGGCCTGCGTTTTCACCCGACCGTAAACTTATCGGTGCTAAAGTTTTTAGCCTTTGAGCAATGCTTTAAAAATGCGCTGACCGGCCTTCCTATGGGTGGCGGTAAAGGTGGTTCAGACTTTAACCCTAAAGGCCGAACCGACCGAGACATTATGCTGTTTTGCCAAGCATTTATGCGTGAGCTACAGCGACACATAGGCGCCAATACCGACGTACCAGCTGGCGACATCAACGTTGGAGCACGTGAAATAGGCTACCTTTATGGCGAGTACCGCAGGTTAAACAATAAGTTTGAAGGTGTATTAACAGGTAAAGGCTTAGAATTTGGCGGTAGTTACGTTCGAACAGAAGCGACAGGCTTTGGCTTAATCTACTTTTTAGAAGCTGCTTGCAAGCACCGAGATGCAAAAATAGAAGGCCAGACCATAGCAGTATCTGGTGCGGGTAATGTAGCACTGCATGGCGCACTTAAAGCGGTAGAAAAAGGTGGGAAGGTTATCTCCCTTTCTAATAGTCGAGGGCTTTTACATAATGAAGATGGGTTAACTGATACTGCTCTTAAATGGGCGATAGATAAGCACGCTAACCGTAATAATATTCTTGCGGATATGGCTGACGAAAGCATGGGTAAGTGGGTACCTGATAAAAAACCATGGCATTTAAAATGTGATATTGCTCTACCCTGCGCAACGCAGAATGAGCTACTCGAAGACGACGCAAAAGCATTACTGGATAATGGCTGCCAAATGGTTTTAGAGGGTGCGAACATGCCGTGTACGAACGAAGCGCAATCACGCTTTTTAGACGCTAAAATTGTTTACGTTCCGGGTAAAGCATCAAACGCGGGTGGCGTTGCTTTATCTGGCTTAGAAATGAGCCAAAACGCAATGTTCAATCAACGTGACGCTAATACGCTAGATGACCAACTATATTCTATTATGGAGAGTATTCATCAACGCTGTCTAGACGAAGGAAAGGTAGACAGTGGTGATAACAAGTACGTAAATTATATGAAGGGCGCTAACATTGCAGCGTTCAGGCGACTTGCTGACGCCATGGTGGCACAAGGCGTATAACCCCTCTCCTTTTTATCGCAGCTTGTCGATAGGTTTACGGTAAAGCCGCCGTGAATTTATCGGCAACCCCTTTGTAAATATTGCTCTACATCTTTGCTACCCCTACCTTTTAGTCGACGATGAACTAAGAAAAGCAAGCAAAATCATAAACTAATACACATAAGATTCATGGAATAAAAATCGCATTACTAGAAGTGTCATTCACTTTTAAATATGCAAAAGGAACTTACCATGAAAATTTTTGAAGCACTGCGTCAGGACCACGAGAAACAACGTTTACTGTTGAAGATCTTGGCTGAAACCAGCGGTAACACTGCAGCACGTCGCGAATACTTTGAAGAGTTAAAAACACAGCTTGAAAGTCATGCGATTGCAGAGGAGCGCCATTTTTATACTCACCTGTTAGAGAAAGATTCTACGGTGGATTTAACGCGCCACGGTATCGCAGAACACCATGAAATTGATGAACTGCTATCGAAGTTAGACGAAACGGACATGAGTTCACCTGCTTGGTTACGTCATTTAAAGAATCTACAAGAAAAGGTAGAGCATCACCTTGCCGATGAAGAGCAAGAGTTTTTCCAAGTTGCTGGCAATGTTTTAAATGATCGTCAGAAAACCAAGCTTGCTGAAGAATATCAAAAAGAAATGAAACAAGAGCTAGACGAAGAAAAAATTACGGCTTAAATAGAAACACTGAAGCGCTTTTAAGCGCTTCGCTTTGTTATTAGTGTTACATGAAAAAGCCAGCTTAAAAAAGCTGGCTTTTGTCTGTTTTCATTACTGCTTTACAACACTTATTGCATTGTTACTTGCGCAGTATAGCAAGTGACATCAACTACTTTTTGGCAATGATATAAATTGCGTGGATAACGCCTGGAAAATAGCCAAGAATAGTCAGCAAAATGTTAATCCAAAAGTGAGCACCCAGACCAACTTGCAAAAACACGCCTAGTGGTGGAAGTAAAATTGATAAAAGTATACGAATGATGTCCATAATAAATTCCTTGTTTTTGAAGTAATTTCACAACTCAGTAGGCAAAATACTCACACGTTGGTGAAAAATTTAGGCCTATAGAGCGTTTCTATACGTCTCGATATTAGTTTTTGCATTAACAATGCCAAGTCGCCTTAACAACGCCAAGTCGCATGAACAGTGCCAAATGGCAGGAATGAAGACAAATCACCTTCATATAAGTACATACCCAGCAATAAAGCATTGCGCATACTAAGAAAATAAACTTTTCCTTATAATAAAGCTATTCACCGAAAGGCGTATTTTGAAGCCAATCTTCAAGGTCTGAACGATTTAGCGGACGGCTAATGTAATAACCTTGAGCAATATCGCAGCCCCACTCCTTCAAAATTTCAAGGGAAGCTAAATCTTCTACACCCTCGGCGACCACTTTCAAATTAAAGGCATTCGCCAAACTAAGCACAGTATGAACAATTTGTTGATCGTTCTCATCGCTAGCCAGAGAAAGAATAAAGCTCTTGTCTATTTTAATCGTTTTAACAGGTAAGTTCTTTAAATAGGCCAATGACGAATAGCCAGTACCAAAGTCATCAATTGCGAAGTGAAAGCCTCTGGCGGTTAATTCGTTAAGGTTTTCAATGGCAAGTGATGCATCAGCAACTAAATCACTTTCGGTTATTTCAAGCTCTAAAGATTCTGGCGATAGCCCTTCTTTCGTTAACAGGGCTACTAGCTTGCTGAGTAACACTTTATTTTGAATGTCTTGGGTTGACAGGTTCATAGCAACGGTGAACCGATAACCTTTCGACCTAAAGTAAGATAAGTCAGTAATGGTTTGCTGCATCACCCAGGTTGTTACTTGCTCTATCAACCCTGCTTGTTCAGCAATAGTAATAAATTCATCTGGCGGTACAAAACCAAGCGCGCTATTGTTCCAGCGGATCAATGCCTCCATGCTGCAAACTTTCATCGTTTGCAAGTCAACCTTGGGCTGGTAAACCATAGACAGTTCGTCCTGCTGGCTTACAAGCGACCGCTTCAATTCCGTTGTTATGGCAAGCCTGCGATTATACTTATCCTCTAAATCGGTCCGATACCGCACACACCAGCTATCACTATGAATCGCCTCATCGGTCACTATGTTCATCTTTCTAAATAGTTCTTCAGAAGAAGAGGCATCTTGAGGACACTCGATTATCGCCATAGCAACTTTAACGGGTATGGCAATTAAGTTGCTCTCAACAGGCTGTTCCAAGATGTGTTTAAGTGTTTCCAACTGATCGTCGTTTAAGGATTCGTGTGAAATATACAGTATCTCGCCGCCAGCAAGCCGTGCTGAGGTGCCCGGCCAGCGCTGCAAACGTTCAGAAAGTGCCTTTAACGTGTTATCACCATTTGAGTAACCATATAAATCATTTATGGTTCTAAACCCAATAACCGTTATAGCTACAACTTGAACCGCTTGCCCCTCTTTTATTTGGGACTCAAAATAGTCTTCAACATAATTACGATTGAAAAGACCGGTTAATACATCGTGTTCCGCCTGGTAACGAATGTGCTTTTCACGACTCTTAATACTCTCTTGCATGCTGTCTACGGCAACTGCAAGTTCTGTAATTTCTTTTAGTTTCGACGGTGATTCAAGAGTTGAACCATAACTACCCGATGCTACTTTATTTACGGCTTTAACTAGTTTAGAGACAGACTCGCTCACATTTCTTGCAAGAAACAGGGAAAGCCCTAGCGCAACTAAAATTGCTAGCAGACAGGATGCTAAAATGGTTAATTGAACTCTCGTAAAGGCGTTGAAATAAGACGTTGTATCGACGGCTAATGTAATAGCGACAGGTAAATTTTGCTCAGAGCCTATGCTTACCTGACGCGCCAAGTAAGTTAATTCGTCTTTAAAGGTCACATCCACCCAAGACGGGTCTTGTTCTGATGTAATTATTCGATGTGCTTCCCCCTTATCTAATGTTGCTTTAATGATCTCGTTTGAATCTGCTTTAGAAATAATAATCTCTGCATCAACAAGTTGTTTTAGCTGTTCCAGTAAATCATCGTCAAATTCAACACCAATTAGCATGTAATATCTGAGTGTAGGGATCTCTACCCGAATAAGGTTAAGCTGAATTAAATCATTAGATACAACAAAAAAGCCGCTGTCTCGATCTTTTGCCACAAGCGATAAACTGCTCTCTACATCCTGACCAACTTCGAATAAGTCTGTATGGGTTGCAACAACTTTGTGGTCTAGGCTCACTAATGCGATAATTTTGGTATTTAGGCGATCTGCATAACTCGTAAATGCAGCTTCAATAGAGGGAATATTCTCGGTTCCAACGGCGCGCCTAAAATCAAAGGAACGAGCCAAGACTTTAGATACACTTTTAATAACGGCTTGCCTGTCGGCAACAACTTTATCGAAAACTTTTTCAGCCAATTGAATATCGTGATCGATATTCTGAACAACGAGAGTGTTTGCAGAACGCCAAACAGCGCCAATAATCAGAAGTGATGCTATAACAATCCCAATTAACAAGGTTTGGAATAAAGTCTGGCTTAGTGTCTTTTGCACTATAGTGCCCCGTGAAGATTGTTGTGAATTTAAAGCAGTCGAAATAGATATTGATGTTAAGAATAGCTGATTAACTATTATAGGGACAGGTATAACATCCTGTAAATTTTAGATTTTAACGCTTTGTTACAAATGTCTTGTTCTCAACCAGATATTTGCTAAAGCTGCGCTACTACAGCAAAAAAGCGGAGAAAAGCAAAAAGCCAGCATAGCGCTGGCTTTTAATACTATTTGGTGCGGAAAGCGGGACTTGAACCCGCACGAGCTATGCTCACCACCCCCTCAAGATGGCGTGTCTACCAATTCCACCACTTCCGCGAAACTTTTTATATACTTAGTTTGAGCCTTCAGAGCCATCAGCTGCTGGAACATCAGAAGCATCAGCTTCAACCGCTGGCACGTCGCTTTGCGCTGCATCTTCAATAACTGGTACATCCTGGTCAGCCGGAAGCTGTACTGGTTCTTCAACAGCCGCTGGAACTTCTAAGTTGTTCCATTCATCTTCAGCACTTTCGCGGTTAGCGGTCAATGCACCTAAAGTAAGGCTAATGAAGAAAAATAAACCTGCCAAAATGCCGGTGGTACGCGTCATAAAGTTACCAGAACCAGACGAGCCAAATACTGTGTTTGAACCACCTGAGCCAAATGAAGCGCCCATATCTGCGCCTTTACCCTGTTGAATTAGAACAAATCCAATAAGTAAAAGTGCAACAATTAGGTATGCTACTAATAGCACTTCGTAAATCATAAATACCTCGTCAGTTTGCCGCTTGGCAAATTGAAATAAAATCTTCAGCCTTTAAACTGGCCCCGCCAATCAACCCGCCATCTACGTCTTTCTGCGCAAATAAGGTGCTGGCATTATCTGGCTTAACACTTCCGCCGTATAAAATACGTAGGCCCTGTGCCAGTTCTGTGTCTACTTTATTAAAGTAGCCACGAATAAATTCGTGAACGTCTTGTGCTTGTTCTGGGCTTGCAGTTTTACCTGTACCTATTGCCCAAATTGGCTCGTAAGCTATAACTGTTTTGCTTAGTTCATCCACAGACATTGCGTTAACAAGAGCGTCTAGCTGTTCACCGACAAATGACTCTACGTTGTCAGCCTCTCTCACTTCAAGGGGTTCACCCACACAAATGATAGGAACTATGCCAGATGCGACACATTGCTTAGCTTTTAGCGCTACAAGTTCGCTTGACTCACCTTGGTCTTCGCGTCTTTCAGAGTGCCCAACGATTGCGTACTCACAACCTGCTTCTTTAAGCATTTGGACTGATAACTCACCAGTATGTGCGCCATTTTCTAAATGACTTACGTTTTGAGCACCGATAGCAAATGAACGAGTTTCAAAAGCGTGTAAAAGTAGAGAAGGAGCACAAATCACGATTTCCGATTCAGCTTTTACATCAGCAAGTTTCTGATTAAATTCAGCAACTAATGCCAAATTTCCATTCATTTTCCAATTGCCAGCCACGAATGGCTTTCTTACATTTTCACTCACAACGCAGACCTTAGCCCTGTCTTTAAAGCGGGCGTGATATTAACTATTTAATTGAAAAGATACAAGCACAAAAAGCAAAATTTCCTGCTACGCCAACTAATTGGCGAGATTACGAACAGTTTCTGCAATATGCTCAGCCCATTTATGAGATTGAGCATCGTCGTTCGACTCTACCATTACACGGACTAGTGGTTCAGTACCACTTTTCCGCAGTAATACCCTACCCGTCTTACCTAATGCAGACTCCGCTTCTTTCTTAGCGTTTTGTACATCTTGGTGTGAAAGATAATCTACTTCTTGGTTTGAGTAACGCACGTTAACCAGTGTTTGCGGGTACATGTCAAAACCGCTCGCTAAGTCGTGTAGGTCCATATGAGAACGCAACATAGCAGCAAGTACCTGAAGCCCGGCAACAATACCATCACCCGTAGAGCTCATATTTAGATTGAGAACATGACCTGAATTTTCACCGCCAATAGCCCAGCCTTTTTGCTGCAGCAATTCCATCACGTATCTGTCGCCTACGTTACTTCTTACAAATGGAACGCCCAGCTTTGAAAGCGCATTTTCAAGACCTAGATTACTCATCAAGGTGCCAACGACGCCACCTTGCATTTTGCCATTTTTAAGTGCGTCGCGCGCGATGATGTAAACAATCTGGTCACCGTCTAAAACGTTTCCTAGGTGGTCTACCATCATAATGCGATCGCCATCGCCATCTAGTGCAAAGCCAAGGTCAGCGCCGGTTTCTTTAACCTTTTCTACAATGGCGTTCATAGAAGTTGCGCCAACGCCGTCGTTGATGTTTAGGCCATCAGGCGCTGTTCCCAGCTCAATGACTGTTGCGCCTAATTCGCGAAGCACATTTGGTGCTATGTGATACGTTGCGCCGTGCGCGCAATCTACCACTATTTTTAGACCTGTTAACGATAGCTCAGACGGGAATGTACCCTTACAAAATTCAATGTAACGACCTGCTGCGTCATTAATTCGTGTAGCTTTACCTAACTTGTCAGAAGCTACGCATGTCATTGGGCGCTCTAACATGTCTTCAATAGCTAGCTCGATGTCGTCATCTAGCTTAAAGCCTTGAGCAGAGAAGAATTTGATGCCGTTATCGTAAAAAGGGTTATGGGAAGCACTGATTACGATACCCGCTTCAGAACGGAATGTTTTCGTTAGATACGCAATAGCCGGTGTGGGCATAGGACCTAGCAAGCCGATATTAATGCCTGCAGCCGATAGACCAGCTTCTAGAGAGGACTCTAGCATGTAGCCAGATATACGTGTGTCTTTACCGATAAGTACTTTATTTGTGCCGCGGCCAGCTAGAACTTTACCTGCGGCCCACCCTAATTTGGTAACAAACTCTGGGTTGATATTGCTCTCACCCACTTTTCCACGTATTCCATCGGTGCCGAAATATTTGCGCTGAGTCATTATTATTCCTTATTTAATCGTATTCAGCATTTTCACGATATTGACAGCGTCCGCTGTTTCTTTAACGTCGTGAACGCGAATAATCTGTGCGCCCATTTGGGCGACAATTGTAGCGAGGCTTACGCTTCCAGCCAAGCGCTCATCTACTTTTCTGTTAAGCAAATTGCCTATCATTGATTTGCGTGACATTCCAACTAAGACAGGAAAGCCCAACGACATAATATCAGGCAGATGTTTAACCAGGGCATAGTTATGCTCTAGCGTTTTACCAAATCCGTAGCCTGGGTCGAACATTATCGACGCTTTCGCAATGCCAGCTTGCTCACATACTTTTGCGCGAGCTATTAAAAACTGGCTCACTTCGTCAATAACATCACTATATTCAGGGTTGTTTTGCATAGTTCGAGGTTGCCCCTTCATATGCATTAAGCACACGGGGACGTCAGCATCAGCTGCGGCTTCCAACGCACCGGGTTCTTGTAAAGCACGTACATCATTAATTAACCCTGCACCCGCGTTGACTGCTTCACGCATTACTCCTGCTTTACTGGTATCAATAGATATCACAACATCGCTATTTTTAGCGACTGCCTCAATAACAGGTATTGTGCGGTCTAGTTCTTCTTGCAAAGATACATCAGGGGCGCCAGGTCGCGTAGATTCTCCACCAATGTCAATGAAGGTAGCGCCATCATCAAGCATGCGATGTGCATGTTCAACGGCTTGCGTCACATTGGCGTGCTTGCCACCGTCAGAGAAAGAGTCAGGGGTTACATTTAATATGCCCATCACATGAGACTGTGATAGATCGACGAAGTGCTTTCCAAACTGCATGAATTACTCGCATTATTGTTCTTTAAAGATGAAGCTATAAAGCAAACTGATTTTAACCCACAGAGATAGCGATAAGCATTAGATTAAAATCAAACTGCTCTAACAAAAAACGCCAGCTGAACTGGCGTTTTTTAATGAGTGTAGAGGCTTAGCTTGGAATATCGCCCGGCTTGCCTACAGACGGTTTATCAACACCATCGTTTTTAATTTCACCTTCGCGAACTGGTGCACCACCGCTTGGCTTATCGCCACCAGACGGCTTGCTGTCATCCCAGTCTGCAGGAGGACGAACGTCAGTGCGGTTCATCAGATCATCGATTTGCTTAGCATCAATGGTTTCGTACTTCATCAGTGCGTCTTTCATTGAGTGTAAGATATCAATGTTGTCTTCAAGGATTTTTTGAGCGCGTTCGTAGTTGCTGTCAATCAATGACTTGATTTCGGCATCAATAGCACGTGCTGTGTCATCAGACATATTCGTTGCCTTAGACATAGACTTCCCTAGGAACACTTCACCTTCGTCTTCAGCATAAAGCATTGGACCCATTTTGCTCGACAAGCCCCACTGAGTCACCATCTTACGTGCAATTTCAGTTGCGCGTTCGATATCGTTAGATGCACCCGTTGTTACTTTGTCATCGCCATAAATGATGGCTTCAGCAATACGCCCACCAAACAAGCTAGAAATCATGCTTTCTAAGTGTTGTTTAGAATGACTTACACGGTCTTGCTCAGGCAAGTACATGGTCACACCCAACGCGCGACCGCGTGGAATGATCGATACTTTGTAAACCGGATCGTGCTCTGGCACTAAGCGACCAACAATGGCGTGACCTGCTTCGTGATACGCTGTCATTTCTTTTTCAGGCTCAGACATCACCATAGACTTACGTTCAGAGCCCATCATGATTTTGTCTTTCGCTTTCTCAAACTCTTCCATTGAAACCAGACGTTTGTTACCACGGGCAGCAAACAATGCGGCTTCATTTACTAGGTTCGCCAAATCAGCACCTGAGAAACCTGGTGTACCACGAGCAATTACAGAAGGTTCTACGTTGTCAGCAACAGGTACTTTGCGAATATGAACCTTAAGAATTTGTTCACGACCGCGAATATCTGGCAGACCTACTACAACCTGACGGTCGAAGCGACCAGGGCGAAGTAGCGCAGGGTCAAGAACGTCTGGGCGGTTAGTTGCTGCAATAACGATGATGCCTTCGTGACCTTCAAAGCCGTCCATTTCAACAAGCATTTGGTTAAGTGTTTGTTCACGCTCGTCGTGACCACCACCTAAACCAGCACCACGTTGACGGCCTACCGCATCAATTTCGTCAATGAAGATAATGCAAGGCGCTGCTTTCTTAGCTTGTTCGAACATATCACGAACACGCGATGCACCAACACCTACGAACATTTCAACGAAATCAGAACCCGAGATAGTAAAGAAAGGTACTTTTGCTTCACCCGCGATAGCTTTCGCAAGCAACGTTTTACCCGTACCAGGAGGACCTACCATAAGTACGCCCTTCGGAATTTTACCGCCAAGCTTCTGGAACTTAGACGGGTCGCGAAGGAAATCTACCAACTCAGATACGTCTTCTTTAGCTTCATCACAGCCTGCTACGTCGGCAAATGTCGTCTTGATTTGGTCTTCACCAAGTAAGCGAGCTTTGCTCTTTCCGAAAGACATAGCGCCACGGCCGCCGCCACCTTGCATTTGACGCATGAAGAAAATCCATACACCAATAAGCAATAGCATGGGGAACCATGAAATGAAAATTGACGTTAGAAGAGACTGCTCTTCCGGTGGTTCACCGTAAACTCTTACGTCGTTTTTAACTAAGTCAGATACTAACTTGTCGTCGAAGTAAGGTACGAATGTTTGGAAAGTTTCGCCTGAACGCTTTGTACCGCGAATTTCGCCACTATTGTTGATGCGAACTTCACGAATATTTCCCTGTTCTGCTTCTCTCAAAAACGTTGTGTAGTCAGTTTGCGAACGAGACGATTCACTCGGTGAAAAGCTCTGAAAAACCGACATTAAAACAACGGCGATGACTAACCATAAGATTAAATTTTTTGCCATATCGCTCAATGCTACTAACCTCTATAAACCCGAATTGCTTGTATATTCAACAAGTTGTTTATTGAATAAACGGCACAACTCGCAACGAAAACCGCTTAACCCAAAGCGTACTACACTTTATACCCACAAGCCACCAAATACACCTCACGAGAACGTGATCTGGACGAGTCAGGCTTACGTGTCTTTATGGTTGTGAAAGATTGTTTAAGTGCGTTCATGAACTCAACAAAACCTTCACCTTGGAACACCTTGATGACAAAAGAACCTCCAGGCTTTAAAACTTGGTGACACATATCTAGCGCTAGTTCGCAAAGGTACATAGAGCGAGATTGGTCAACCGAAGCGTTACCTGCAAGGTTCGGTGCCATATCAGACAACACAATATCTACGGTGTTCCCACCGATTCTGTTCAATAGTGCGTCGAGAACCGCGTCCTCTCGGAAATCACCTTGTAAAAAGTCTACGCCAACTATCGGATCCATGGGCAAAATATCGCACGCGATAACTTGACCATTGTCGCCAACAAGCTGTGCAGCTAGCTGAGACCAGCCCCCTGGTGCGGCACCAAGGTCTACAAGTGTCATTCCTGGCTTTATAAGCTTATCTTTTTTCTGGATTTCTTCCAGTTTATAAATAGCTCGCGAGCGCCAACCTTCCTTATTTGCTTTTTGCACATAATGGTCGTTGACGTGTTCTTGTAACCAGCGTTTACTGCTGGCGGAGTGTTTCTTTTTTGTCATTCCAGTACAATGTCATTAGGATTGTAGAGAAGATGGCGTTAGAATACGTTATTTCAAGCATAAACTAACAGATTAATTGTAAGAAATATTACTAGATGAAACTTTCAAATAAACAGAAACAATTCCTAAAAGGTCTTGCACACCCGTTAAAACCTGTTGTGCAGCTAGGTGGGAACGGCCTGACAGAAGGTGTAGTTGCAGAAATCGACAACGCACTTGGTCACCATGAATTAATTAAAGTTAAGGTACCAACTGATGATCGCGAAGAAAAAGCGCTTATCATGGATGCCATCGTACGTGAAACCAACTCAGTTAAGCTTCAGGTAATTGGCCATACGCTAATTATCTACCGTCAAAGCGAAGACTGTAAAATTCAGTTGCCAAAATAGCGGCAAAATAACTGAATAAAAGGTGCCGTTCCCTTTCGGCACCATAGTTTTTCTTCTTACTTCCCGTTAACATCACGTTAATAATAGTGAACAAATAGGGTTTAAGGGAAAACTATGACGCTAAATAATATTACCGCCGTTGTTACTGGCGGTTGCTCAGGACTTGGTCACGCCACTGCTATTGCGCTTCGCGATGCGGGTGCCAACGTCAGCCTTTTCGACCTAAACGATGAACTTGGCGCGCAACGTGTTGAAGAATTAGGTAGTGACAATACACATTTCACCAAAACCGATGTTCGTGATGAGGCCTCTGTTCAAGCGGCTATCGATGCTACCACTGACAGGTTTGGTGCTATTTCACTGGTAGTCAACTGCGCTGGTATCGCACCCGCAAAGCGTTTACTCGATAAAGAAGGCAACCCTGCCCCACTCGGCGATTTTCAGAAAACTATCGATATTAACTTAGTTGGCAGTTTTAACGTATCTCGCTTAGTGGCTGCCACTATGGCTAAACAGTCGCCGATTAATGAAGAAGGTGAACGCGGGCTTATTATCAATACTGCTTCAGTCGCAGGTTACGAAGGTCAAATAGGTCAAACTGCTTATGCAGCAAGCAAAGGTGGAATTATTGGTCTAACCCTGCCAATGGCTCGCGATTTAGCGCCGCTAGGCATCCGCGTTAATACGATAGCGCCTGGCGTGATGGGCACGCCTATGCTGCTTGCTATGCCTGAAAAGGTGCAAGACGCCCTTTCTGCCAACGTACAGTTTCCTAAGCGTCTAGGGCTGCCCGAAGAATTCGCAAAACTGGTTATCCACATGGCGAACAACAGCTATTTAAATGGCGAAACAATCCGCTTAGACGGCGGCCTTCGCATGCCGCCCAAGTAGTAAATAAATACATTAACGCTTTAGCCAAAAAAAACCGCATTCAGGCGGTTTTCTCTTTTGAGTCGATTTTTGTACTCGCTACTTTCGCTTAAAGCTATTCGCCATCTCCACCATTCACAATAAGGGCGATATTGTATAAACGATTTACCGCATGGTAGTTAATAGAGTTTTTAGGGTAGCGCCCTTTACTACTAATTTTGCCGGCTTCTTGCTCCATCAAAATAGTCAGCGCATCATCGACAGTTTCAACGGTATAAATATGAAACAGCCCTTTTTTCACGGCATCGATAACAGTGGCATCTAATACCAAATTTATTGCATTCGATTTAGGAATAATAACGCCCTGCGTACCGGTTAGGCCGCGGTGCTGACATAAGTCGAAAAAGCCTTCTATCTTTTCGTTCACACCGCCCACCGCTTGCACTTCACCATATTGGTTTATTGAACCTGTAATAGCCAAGGTTTGTAAGCATGGAATTTCAGTCAGCGCAGATATAAGCGCAACCAGTTCTCCAAGGGATGCACTGTCACCGTCTATATGACCGTAAGACTGTTCCAGCGCGATGTTCGCAGATAACGTTAACGGGAAGTGCTGAGCGTATTTATTACCTAAATAGCCGTTCAGCAACATGACCCCTTTAGAGTGTATGGGCTGTCCAAGCTCTACTTCACGCTCGATATCAACTACGCCACTTGCCCCGGCAAACACAGTAGATGTAATGCGTGCGGGTGTACCAAATGCGGTGTCACCAATATCCAATACGGTTAATCCGTTTACTTTTCCTACCGCTTTGCCCTCAGTGGCAATAAGCACGTGCCCTTCTTTAATATCGTTTAAAAGCGTTTGACTAACGCGGCCTGTGCGACGTTTTTTGGCACTTAATGCTGTTTTTAAATGATCGAGCTCTAGCGTGTCGGCATTCGACTTCTTGCAGAAATAGTAAGCTTCATTAACTAGCTCGATAACTTCAGCAAAATGCGCGGAAAGCTTTTCTTTGTGTTCCGCCATTCTAAGTGAATATTCAACCAGCCTGCACATGGCATTAGCCGTTATACCTTCAAGCCCTAGTGTATTAAGATGCGCGCGCACCTTGCCTACAAAGTCGAAAAGCGCCTGTCTGGTAACGGGAATTTCTAAGTCAAAATCCACTAACACTCTGAATAGCTCGTCAAACTCGTCATCATAATCTTGCAGGGTGTAGTACAAATCGCGGGAGCCTAACAAAACGATTTTCACATTTAAGTCGATAGGCTGAGGGTTTAGCGTGATGTTATTCACCATACCCACGTCTTGCTGGGGTAAATCCATGCGCAAGCGCTGTGACTTAATGGCAAGTTTCAGGGTATCCCACACAAAGGGCTGCTCTATTAGTTGGTCAACATCCAATAAAAGGTAGCCGCCATTTGCCCGGTGCAGCGCACCTGACTGTATCATTCTGTAATTGGTAAATACGCTACCATGAATGTTGGTGTATTCAATTTTACCGAACAGGTTTTGATAGGTAGGGTTCGGCTCGTAAATAACAGGTGCCGCATCGTCTAATTTATTTGATACCAATACATTAGGAAGAAACTGCTCTTCTAAAAATATCTTCTTATCAAAATCGTCACTCTTTTCCTCTTTTTGCTCTTCATTATGAATGACTAAGATAGCGTTAACCAAAGCGGTCTTGAGCTGTTTTAGATACTTCATAACCCCAAGCTCAGAGGCGTACTTGTGCTCAAACACTTTGATAAGCGGCTTAATCACGTGCTCTGCAGTCTTTTTGTCTAGCTCACGCAGACGCTCTGAGTTTTCGCGTTTCCACGTAGGTAAACTCAACAGACTTTCACTCAGTCTGTTTTCTAAGTCATCAATGAGCGTATAAAAGCCTTCTCGCTGCTCGTCAGTGAGCGATGCAAAATCAGTATCTCTTATCGGCTTGCCGTTGATGATGGGTGAAAACGTAATTGACCCACCCTCTTCGTAAAGGGCAACATCGTTAGCTTGTGCGTAACGCTCTACAGCATCTATAGCAGCGTCGTACTTTTGTTCAAACTCTCTGGAGATAGAGGCGCGGCGGCGCTGATAACCAGGGTTATCAAATGCAATAGGCAGTGAATCCAACACATCATCAATAAGTGCAGCCATATCTTTTTGAAATGCCTTGCCACCACCTGGCGGAAATTTTAGCGCTACAGGTTGGCGTTCATCATCGAAGTTGTTGATATAACACCAATCGTCGGGTGCACGAAGCTGTGCGACTTGGCGTTCAATGTAGTCTTTTACTAAAGTGAAACGCCCTGTGGCAGGCTCACCCATTACGTAAAGGTTGTAACCTTTGGTGTTAATACCTAATCCAAACGTGAGCGCTTCCCGTGCTCGCTCTTGCCCAATGAAAGTCGCGTTTAGCGCTTCATCGTCTTTTAAGGCACTGTTTACCGCTCGGCGATTTATGGTAGGTGATAGCGCGTCTACATTTAACGCATATATATTAGTGTCTACAGACATGCCTGTTCTATTTTCGTTTCTTTACTTAAGTGAAACCCTAATTAACAGCACTGTCAAACGGTTAACTCTAATAAGGCTGCTTTACGTTGTTAATTGCACAACAAACAACCAGCTTGGCGTCTTAATGCATTGATTAACGCATAAGGAACAGGCACTAAGGTTTCTGTTCATATTGATACATAGAGAAACAAGGTGTAGCTTTTTAACGGCAGTAAGTGCGATACATAGTGAAATTTAGATTAGCAAGCAGCCAACACGAATAATAAAAACCAAAGGTTAGAGTAATGACGACAATACCAAAAACACGCCAAGCCCTGCTCCTTTCAGGTTTATTGAGCGCAACATTCACTTCACCTAGCCACGCTGACGTAAACTATGCAGATAGCTCTGGTTTTTCTATCACTAACGAAAGTGAAAGTAAGGCCCCTATCGAAGCCGTGTATTCTCACTTTATTCAAGACGTGGATAAGTGGTGGCCAAAAGATCACACTTGGTGGAAGGGCACGCTTAGCATTAATGAAAAAGCCGGTGGTTGTTTTTGCGAAGTTACACAAACAGCAAGTGCGGCACACATGCAAATCAGCTATGTTGAGCCTAACAAAAAAGTGGTAATGACCGGCGGATTAGGTCCTCTTCAAGAAATGGGCTTATCAGGTGCGCTCACTTGGGAATTCAGCACCGCAGAAGAAAACGCCTCATCGAACGATAATACAAAGCACGAACCCTCACCAAAAACAAAGGTTACCCTTACCTACCACGCCTCTGGCAATATTCACTTCAACGGACAAAGAGCATCGAACGAGGACGCTGCCAATTTGGTTAAAGTTGTCGATAAAGTGCAGGCGCAGCAGTTAAATGCATTAACCGCCTTTAGCAATAAACAATTTAACGAATCGGATAAAGACAGCGCTAAGCGTTAATAGAAATGACCATAAATACGTCGCTATGTGAATTTTACGCGAGAGTTTAAGCAAGTCATCTTCGTTAACGCGCTTAAACTGCTGCATTAATGCTCACTTTTCATGCAAGCAGAAATAAATATTGCCTAGTTCAGTGTTAAGCTATTGAGGCATGGCTTAGCGCTGGGTTATTCTATTGGGCTATATGTATGTAAAGTGGGAAAATCCCACGTGCGGTTAAATGGCAATAATGCAGGAGAGGTTACAAATTCTTTTGCAAATCGTTCGCCTTATGCCGCCCCATAAACGTTTTAACTTTTTAATGCGGAAGCCTAAGTTTCATGGCCGATAATCAGTACAATCCGAAAGACATTGAACAGCGTGTTCAGCAATACTGGGAAGATAACCAATCTTTTAAAGCAAACGACGATGTAGACAAAGAAAAATTCTACTGCCTGTCGATGTTCCCCTATCCTAGTGGCCGACTTCACATGGGTCACGTGCGCAACTACACCATTGGTGACGTAATTAGCCGTTTCCAGCGTATGCAGGGTAAAAATGTATTGCAGCCTATGGGTTGGGATGCTTTCGGTCTTCCGGCGGAAAATGCAGCGATTAACAACAATACTGCACCGGCGAAATGGACATACTCCAACATCGATTACATGAAAAACCAGCTTCGCTCGCTAGGTTTTGGTTACGACTGGGACCGCGAAGTCACAACATGTAAATCTGATTACTACCGCTGGGAACAGTGGTTCTTCACACGCCTTTATGAAAAAGGCCTTGTGTACAAGAAAAATTCTACCGTGAACTGGGACCCTGTAGATCAAACTGTTCTGGCTAATGAGCAGGTAATCGACGGTCGCGGATGGCGTTCAGGCGCCCTAGTTGAACAAAAAGAAATTCCACAGTGGTTTATTAAAATTACTGACTACGCTGAAGAGCTTTTACAAGATTTAGAGCAGCTTGAAGAATGGCCGGATCAAGTACGTGCCATGCAAGCAAACTGGATTGGCCGCTCTGAAGGCGTGGAAATTACGTTTGACCTAGCGTCAGCGGTTAATGATATTGCCGATTTAACGGTATATACCACCCGTCCGGATACCTTCTACGGCGTAACTTATGTAGCAGTAGCGGCGCAGCACCCATTAGCTGAGTTTGCAGCGCAGTCTAATCCAGATTTAGCAGCCTTTATTGATGAGTGTAAGAACACCAAAGTTGCAGAAGCTGAATTAGCGACGATGGAGAAAAAAGGCTTTGCCACTGGCTTTGAAGTTATCCATCCACTTACTGGTGAAAAGCTTCCAATTTGGGTCGCTAACTTTGTATTGATGGACTACGGTTCAGGCGCAGTTATGGCAGTACCTGGCCACGACCAACGCGACTGGGAGTTTGCCACAAAGTACGATTTGCCTATTAAGCAAGTTATTGCGCCGAATGCAGGCGATGAAGATAAATGCGACCTTTCAGCTTCTGCGTTTACAGAAAAAGGTAGCTTAATTAACTCGGAAAAATTTGACGGGCTTGAGTTCGATGCGGCATTTAACGGTATCGCTGATGAGCTTGAAAACAAAGGCTGTGGTAAGCGCAAAGTAAACTACCGTTTACGTGATTGGGGCGTAAGTCGACAGCGTTACTGGGGCGCACCTATTCCAATGCTTAATTTGGAAAACGGTGAGTCTGTTCCGGTTCCTGCTGACCAACTACCGGTTGTGCTACCGGAAGACGTAGAAATGAATGGCGTAACCTCGCCAATTAAAGCTGACCCTGAGTGGGCTAAGACCACATACAATGGTGAAGCTGCGTTACGTGAAACTGACACCTTTGATACCTTTATGGAGTCATCTTGGTATTACGCACGCTACGCAAGTGCTACCAACAACGATGCCATGCTTGACCCGACTTCAGCCAACTACTGGCTACCGGTAGACCAATATATCGGTGGGATCGAGCACGCCATCTTGCACTTGCTTTATTCGCGCTTCTTCCACAAATTGCTACGCGATGAAGGCTTGGTGAACTCTGACGAGCCATTTAAGCGTTTGCTGTGTCAGGGCATGGTATTAGCCGACTCTTACTACCGTGAAGACGCGTCTGGTAAGAAAACTTGGTTCTCGCCTACTGAAGTAAGCACTGAGAAAGATGACAAAGGCCGCATTGTTAAAGCGTGGCTAACAGCAGATGGCGAAGAAGTTATTCATGGCGGCATGACCAAAATGTCTAAGTCGAAGAATAACGGTATCGATCCGCAAGAAGTTATCGACTTATACGGTGCCGATACAGTCCGTCTATTCACTATGTTTGCAGCGCCACCAGAGCAAACCCTAGAGTGGGTTGATTCTGGCGTTGAAGGTGCAAACCGCTTCCTACGTCGTATCTGGAAGCTTGTTACCGAGCATGTGGAAAACGGTACGCCAGAAGCTATTGACGTTAAATCACTGTCGAAAGACCAGCAGGCACTTCGCCGTGAAGTACACAAAACGATTGAAAAAGTGTCTGATGACTTAGGTCGTCGCCAAACCTTCAATACTGCGGTTGCTGCTGTAATGGAGCTACTGAATCACCTTCAAAAAGCGCCACAAGAAAACGCTCAGGATATCGCTATTATGCGCGAAGCCTGTGAGTCAATCTTGTTGCTGCTTAACCCTATTACTCCGCATATTGCTCATGAGCTTTGGAAAGTACTAGGCCACAGTGAAGATATCGACTCAGCGCCATGGCCACAGGCAGATAAAGCAGCTTTGGTTGAAGACGAGAAACTTATTATTGTTCAGGTTAACGGTAAGGTTCGCGCGAAAATGACCATCGCAGCTGATGCAAGCAAAGAAACAATTGAAGCGTCTGCAAAAGAGCAGCCTAACGTTCAGCAATTTATCGAAGGTAAAACCATTCGCAAAGTGATTGTTGTTCCTGGCAAGCTTGTCAACATTGTAGCTAACTAGGTCAGATGGTAATGAAAAAGCACTTACAATTTGCAGTCGCTGTGTTAGCTACCGTTTGGGTTACAGGCTGTGGTTTTCATTTGCGAAGTAGCCCTAGCCTACCCGACGACATTAACACGGTTGCCATTGAAAGTGCTCGAGCACACGCGCCCCTTGCGCGTGCGCTCGATAAACGCCTTAACGTTTATGGTTTATCCAGTGTTAACGTGGATAAAACAACCCGCTCTAATCAACACGTAAACATTTACTTGCTACCAGAGAAGTTAGAGCGCCAGTTGCTGTCTGTTTATCCGTCAGGGCAAGTTGCCGAGTACGAACTTATTTACGTAGTTCGTTATCGTGTTCAATTCCCCGGTAAAGAAGCGGTAATGGCCCAATTTGAAGTGGTACGTGACTATCAAGACGATCCGGACCAAGTGTTAGCAAAGTCTCGTGAGCTTGAACTAATGTTAAGCGAAATGCGCAACGAGGCGGCAGATATCATGATTAGACGCCTTTCTAGTCAGGCAGTTGCTGCGCCTAATGTTTCGTCACTATAAATCAAATAGACACCAGAACTCTTCATGCAGATTTATCCAAACCAATTTAGCCAAGATATTTCTAAGGCATTACGTCCATGCTATTTGGTGTTTGGAGACGAGCCTCAGCAAAAATTTGATGTTATTGAAAAAATTCGCGCTAAAGCAAAGGCTAATGGTTTTGAAGAACGCACTGTGCTTGTTGCAGAAACAGGTTTTAACTGGAATCAGTTAATTGAAGCTACGCAAAGCATGTCGCTTTTTTCTAGCCAACAGTTTATTGAATTAGAGCTACCCACAGGAAAACCAGGCACTGAAGGCAGCAAAATGCTGCAAGAAGTGGCGGCGTCTTTAAACCCCGATATTCTGTTGCTCGTTCACGGTCCTAAAATAGGTAAAGACGTACAGCGCGGCAAATGGTTTAAGGTTCTCGATGAACTGGGGGTATCGGTACTTTGCTATCCACTGGAAGGCAAGCAGCTAAACGTATGGTTGAATCAACAGCTTAAAGCTCATCAGCTTTCCGTGACCGCGTCAGGCGCCAAAATGATTGCCGATTTTTGTGAAGGCAACATGCTGGCCGCCAAGCAGGAAATTGACAAACTCGCGCTACTCTATCCGCAACAGTCTATATCAGATGAGCAAATTGAACAGGCAATGGTGGACCAATCGCGCTTTAACGTGTTCCAGTTGGTTGACGTGATGCTTAGCGGTGACAGCACTCGCTGTATCAAAATGCTGTATCGATTAGAAAGCGAAGGTCTAGAGCCAAACATTATTATCTGGGCCCTTGTGCGTGAATGGGAGCAGCTATGGAAGCTAAAACTAGCTCAGCAAAGCGGCACGCCTATACAGTGGCAAAAGTTTGGTATATGGCGCAATAGGCAAGGCTTTTATCAAAGTGCATTGAATCGTTTGAGCCTTGCACAGCTCGAAGATATACAAAACGCACTTACACGAGCTGACCATGCATTTAAACAAAATGTCATTGCCCGGCCCTATGTTGAAATGTGTCACCTTTGCATGATGTTCATGGGCATAGATCTTCGCGAAATTCCGCTGTTGCAAGCTTAAAGCCCCAATTAAGATACGGACAAGGCACGGACAAGGTAAATAAACAAGTGAGTCAATCACGCTCTTCTCAATCAAACCCACATGTAAAAGCTATCCTAGGCGGCACTTTTAATCCCCCTCATAAAGGTCATATTGGTGCTGCACTGAAAGCCGCTGATGAAGTGGGTATTGAGCACGTTTATCTAATGCCGTGCAAATTAGCCCCCCATAAGTCGGTAGGCGTTTCAGAAACCCACCGGGTAAGAATGATTGAACTTTGTGCCCAAAACAATGACAGACTTATTCCAGAGTTAATTGAACTGACGCTTCCGTCACCCTCTTATACGGTAAAAACACTGCGAGCGTTGAAAGAAAAAAGCAATGATACAATCTGTTTTTTCATTGGCGCAGATTCACTGTATAATCTGGATAAATGGTACGAGTGGGAAGACCTGCTCGATTACTGTCACTTAGTGGTTATGCGCAGAGACGACGAAGAATTTTCGCCTCCCCCTGCGATGCAAGCTTGGTTAGATCGTCATGTGACTAACGATAAAAGTGTTATTCACACGAAACCTTCAGGCCATGTAGTGTTGACCAACACACCACTGTATAGTGTTTCATCTACTGAAATTCGTGACGTATTAGCAGATGCTGCCACGTCTGACGAAGCGAATGCGCCAAACGCTTTAAAAGCTACTTCTGCCGAGTCTTGGCTAGAAGAAAGCGTATTAGCCTACATAAACGAACATCAGTTATATAAAAGTTAAGTAAGTGAGGAAAGCTCTTGGAGAGTCAACAGCTCAAACAGTTTGTTAAAGATAAAATTGACGACATGAAAGGCCGTGATGTTATCGAACTAGACGTTCGCGGCAAATCAACGATTACAGATACCATGATCATTTGTTCGGGTAACTCTAAACGCCACGTATCTTCTATTGCTGAAAACGTAATGGTTGAAGCAAAAAATGCCGGCCATGCTCCTGGGAGTGTAGAAGGTAAAGAAACAGGTGAATGGGTTCTTGTGGATTTTGGTGATGTTATCTTGCATGTTATGCAGGACGAAACCCGTGACTTCTATCAGTTAGAAAAGCTGTGGGCGCAGTAATTTAGACGCTGGCTAGAAATACATAGCTACACGGTCGATAAAGGCCATACCTCATTAGCGTATGGCCTTTATTGTATAAAAGAAAAACTCATTCCTGCGGTAAGGGTATATTAAGTGCGTATACAAATTGTGGCGGTCGGAACAAAGATGCCAGGCTGGGTTAACACAGGCGTTGAAGAATTTATTCGTCGATTCCCCAGCGATATGCCGGTGTCATTTACTGAAATTCCTGCCGGTAAACGGGGTAAGAACGCCGATATAAAGCGCATTTTAGAGAAAGAAGGCGAGCAAATGCTGGCTGCTATTCCTAAAGGAAACCGCATTGTTACCTTAGAAGTAACGGGTAAGCCTTGGGACACCCCTACACTGGCTAAACAACTCGACAATTGGAAAATGGACGGGCGCGATGTAAGCCTTCTTATCGGCGGGCCTGAAGGATTGGCGCCTGAGTGTATTGCGGTGTCTGAGCAAAAATGGTCCTTATCGGCTCTCACGCTTCCCCACCCTCTTGTTCGAATTATCCTTACCGAAAGCCTATACCGCGCATGGTCGGTCACGCAAAACCACCCGTACCACCGTGAATAAGAAACCGCTACACTAATGCAAAGGAAGTCAATGCCTCGAAAACGACAAGCAATTCGCGATCATTCAGCTGAGGCGAACTTGTTCGCTCGCCGCGCGACTATCGCTTTTATTATCGTTGTAGCCATGTTGGGCATTGTGCTAAACAACCTTTATTCGTTACAGGTTACCCAATTTGAAGATTACCAAACCCGCTCTAACGGTAATCGAATCAAAGTTTTACCCATAGCGCCCAATCGCGGTCTTATTTACGACCGAAATGGTGTACTTTTAGCGGAAAACCGCCCGGTTTTTAGCCTGGAAGTCATTCCCGAACAGGTCGATGATATTGACCAAACCCTTGCCGATTTAACCGAATTAATGGACATCACAAGTGATGAGTTAGAGCGCTTCCAGTCCACACTTAAGGGAACCCGTCGATTTAAACCCGTAGCCCTTCGCACACAATTAAGCGAAGAGGAAGTCGCGCTTTTTTCTGCCAGTAAACACAAGTTTCCTGGCGTACAAATTGAAGCCCGTCTAGCTAGGCATTATCCGTACAAAGAAACCCTCACTCACGCGCTTGGTTATGTGGCACGTATTAATAAACGCGACTTGCAAAAGCTTGTTGAAGCAGGACAAGAAGATAATTACGCGGCAACTCACGACATTGGCAAGTTAGGCATTGAGAAATACCACGAAGAACTGCTGCACGGTAAAGTTGGTTATCAACAGGTTGAAGTAAACAATCAAGGCCGCATCATTCGGGTGTTGAGTGTTGAACCGCCAACGCCGGGCAAAGATATAGTGCTTAACTTAGACCTAGAGCTTCAATTAGAGGCTCAGCGAATAATAGAAGGTATGCGCGGCGCAGTAGTTGTAACCGATGTTAAAACCGGTGGCGTGCTTGCCCTATACTCTAACCCCAGCTACGACCCAAATTTATTCGTGCACGGTATCAGCAGTAAAAATTATTCTGCGCTGTTAAATTCACCAGACCGGCCACTTATTAACCGTGCTACTCAAGGTCAATATCCGCCTGCTTCTACCATCAAACCTCATTTAGGTTTTGTTGGTCTTGAAGAAGGCGTTATTACAAAAGACTATACGGTTAACGATACAGGTCGCTATAAATTACCTAATGTATCCCACGTGTGGCGTGACTGGCGTCGTTGGGGCCATGGTAAAGTAGATGTCTCGAAAGCCATTGAGGTGTCTTGTGATACTTACTACTACGAACTGGCCTATAAATTAGGTATCGATAAGATTAGTGAGTCTATGTATGAATTCGGCTTCGGAGATTTTACCGGTATCGATCTTTATGAAGAATCTGACGCAAATATGCCAAGTCGCGGCTGGAAGCGCGCACGATTCAATCAGCCTTGGTACATTGGCGACACTATACCTGTAGGTATAGGCCAAAGTTACTGGACCACTACCCCTGTGCAATTGAACACATCAGTTAACACCTTAATCAATGCCGGCGAACGCTATATCCCTCAAATTATTCGTGGCTATATGAATACAGATAGCACTGTTGACCTTATCCCACTTAAGTCGCTTCGGCCTATAGAGATTAAAAACCGTGAAAATTTAGACGTGGTATTAAACGCCATGCGCGATGTGGTAAGTGGCGATGAAGGCGGAGCACGCCATGCGTTTGCAGACACACCTTATGATTCAGCGGGTAAAACAGGTACAGCGCAGCTCTTTACTGTTGGCCAAAATGAAGAATACGATGCGGAAAAAATAGATGAGCGCCTTCGCGACAACGCCATGTACGTAGGGTTTGCTCCTTTTGATGACCCAGAAATATCAGTAACTGTGGTACTTGAAAACGTAGGTGGTGGTAGTAAGAACGCAGCGCCTGTCGCGCGTCAAATCATGGATTTCTATTTCAGAGATCGTGTCTTTGAAACTGTAAAAGCTGACTCGGCAAACAGTGACAATAAATTAGGGACAAACCAGTGAAACGAACCACCATTAACCCTAATAAAATAAGTTTTCTTCAGCGCATTCATATCGATGGCTGGCTGCTCGTTGGTCTACTAGTGTTAAGCTGCGTTGGATTATTTACGCTCTATTCTGCATCTGGACAAGATATGGAGCAAATGGAGCGTCAGTTTATCAGACTGGGTTTTAGTTTTATTGTCATGTTCGGCCTAGCCCAAGCCCCATTGGGCGTGTTTAGGTTTTTCTCAACCTATGCCTATGCTGCTGGCCTATTAATGCTTATAGCCGTATTGCTGTTTGGCGACATGGGTAAAGGCGCACAGCGCTGGCTCGATTTAGGCTTTATTCGTTTTCAGCCCTCTGAATTAATGAAGCTTGCCGTACCTATGATGGTGGCGTGGTATATTAGTAAATTCACCATGCCGCCTCGCACCACACATATCATTGTTGGCTTTGGCCTAGTGGTTGTGCCCACCATCTTAATTGCTAAGCAACCCGATTTAGGAACTTCACTGCTGATTGCGAGTTCAGGCATCTTTGCCATATTTCTAGCAGGTATGAGTTGGCGTCTTATTTCAATAGTCGGCGGGCTTATCGGTGCATTCGCGCCTGTTATGTGGTTTTTCTTAATGAAAGACTATCAGAAGCAACGGGTTCTCACCTTTTTGAACCCAGAGAGTGACCCTCTCGGTTCTGGCTACCACATTATTCAATCTAAAATTGCCATTGGTTCAGGCGGTGTCGACGGCAAAGGCTGGCTGCAGGGTACCCAATCGCAGCTAGAGTTTTTGCCAGAACGCCATACCGACTTTATTTTTTCTGTATTTAGTGAAGAATTTGGTCTTACCGGTGTCATGTGCTTAATGGCAATTTACATTTTTATCATTATGCGCGGACTGATCATCTCCAGTCGCGCACAGGATGCTTACGCGAAACTACTCGGCGGTAGTATCACGCTTACCTTTTTCGTTTATGTGTTTGTGAATATGGGCATGGTGTCCGGATTGCTCCCTGTGGTAGGCGTCCCCCTCCCCCTAGTGAGTTTTGGTGGAACATCTATGGTGACTTTGATGGCAGGTTTTGGCATTCTTATGGCCATTGCTACTCAAAAACGTTTAATGTCTAGATAACTTGTATGTTGCAGCGCCTTTTTCCGGTACTTAATTTAGTTAATGTAAGCTCATTTCAAGCAAGATTGGCAAACGCAGGTTTTGTAAGCCAACACTTATTGCGTTGGGCTGTGGCTGTTATTACGGCCATTGTATTAGTAGGGTGTCAAAGCGCGCCTTCTCAATCTAGCCGCTACACTCAAAAGCAAGATTCGGCACCAAAACACGTTGCAAAAAAACCTGAGACATTAGACGCGGTACCGAAGTACGAAGCCTATCGCATGTTCAACAGCAGGCCCTACAAGGTGCTTGGTAAACACTATACCCCTATGAATGACGGTAAAGGCTATGAAGAGGTAGGCTATGCGAGTTGGTACGGTCAAAAGTTTCATGGTCATTTAACCTCAAACGGTGAAACCTATAACATGTTTGCTATGAGCGCTGCTCATAAAACACTGCCGCTTCCCTCTTATGTACGCGTAACTAATTTGGAAAACAACAAGCAAGCCATAGTTCGCGTTAACGACCGCGGTCCGTTTCACGATAACAGGATCATAGACTTATCTTACGCCGCCGCAGTGAAGCTTGGCTATCACAGTAAAGGTACTGCAAAAGTTAAATTGGAAGTTATCCATTTTGATGAACAAAACAATGTTACGGTAGGCAATAACCCAACGGTGACCTACGATGAGTACTTAGGCATAGCTGTAGCTCCTCCTTCAGAAGTAGCCAGTACGTCGCCTAAGCCCCCTCTCGATTCAGCGGCAGCTGATAAAACAGCAAGTATACCAAGCAGCAATACAGTGGCCGACGCTGTCTACATACAAGTTGCTGCGCTCTCAAACGCGGAAAAGGCGAAATCCATTTCCAACGTACTGTCAGCCTTGTATCAAATTCCCGCTCACTTGCCGGTGGCTGATAACATTTATAAGCTCCAGCTTGGGCCTATTCACGACGAAGCTGTCGTGGCAGAGGTGCTCGAGCAGTTAAAGCAAAACGGATACCCTAACGCTTACGCAATTACACAAACGCTATAAACTGTAAACGGGTTATCAGTAGCCAGTCTTCTTGTACAGTGTTGTTCATACCCACTAAAGGTTGCCAACACCCACAAATAAATAAGAACTTGTTATCTCGCCAATGTATGCCCGTTTATAAAATCATCAACATTGTGGCAGCTTTGTGTCATTCAGCAGGCAATATCACGGTTTCTTCGTCTTATCCCTACTATCCCTTAAACTTTTTTGATAAAACCTAGTCTTATAAGCAGCCTTTCGTTAAGATCTCTTATTGCCCCACTAAAATATGGGTAAATAGTCAGAGTTCGGATACGAACTGGATAAAAGCTAAAATTGGGTAGCCATGTTTTAAGGTATTCGCTTCGCGGTTATCGCAATAACAAGGTAAGCTTTAACTCACACGGATAAACGGTCAAAGAAATTAGAACCATGCTCAGAATAATTCAACGCGCTAAACCGTCATTACTTTCATTTGCCTTTTTGGTAATGGGGACATTACTGCATACAGCTAACGCTGCGGTAGTGACACCGCCAGCACCCACTGTAGCTGCAGAAGGTTTTTTACTTACCGACTATGAAACCGGTAATGTTATTGCTTCAAAAAACGCAGATATGCAACTTGCGCCAGCAAGCTTAACCAAAATCATGACAATTTATGTCATTGGTAAAGAGCTTCAAGCAGGCAACATTAGTCTAGACGATGAAGTCACTATTTCTGAGAATGCATGGGCAAAGAAATTCCCAGATTCATCAAAAATGTTTATCGAAGTAGGTACGCAGGTTTCTGTAAGTGATTTGCTTCGCGGTATCGTTGTACAGTCAGGAAACGATGCCTGTGTTGCAATGGCCGAACACGTTGCAGGCTCTGAATCTGCGTTTGCTAGCATGATGAACGCTCACTCAGCATCACTTGGTATGACAAGTTCTCACTGGGTAAACGCGCATGGTTTGCACGACCCAGACCACTACACTACACCACGTGACATGGCTGTTTTGTCTCGCGCGCTTATTGCTGAGACACCAGAAATGTACAAAATTTACAGCGAAAAAGAATTTACCTATAACGGTATTAAGCAATACAACCGCAACAGCCTACTGTGGGATAAAAGCTTAAACGTTGACGGTATCAAAACTGGCCACACGTCAGACGCGGGTTACAGCCTAATCACATCGGCGGAACAAGGCGGAATGCGCCTAATCTCAGTAGTTATGGGTACAGACAGCGAACGCGCGCGTAAGGTAGAAAACAAGAAGCTGCTTAAATACGGCTTCCGTTTTTACGAAACACTTACGCCATATGAAGCTGGTCACAGTTTTGTAGCGCACCGTATCTACATGGGTGATAGAGAAACTGTAGACCTTGGAATTAATCAATCTACCCCCATTACTATCCCGCGCGGTCAGGCGGCAAACTTAGAAGCTAACTTTGAGCTTGACGACAAGCTAGAAGCACCACTTGCAAAAGGCCAAGTTGTTGGGAAACTTTACCTACAGCTAGATGGTGAAGATGTAGCGAGTTACCCTTTGGTAACACTTCAAGAAGTAAAAGAAGGTAGCTTCTTTAACCGCGCTAAAGACTACATTATGCTTCAGCTAGGTTTTGACGACGAGTAAGTTACCATACTGAAAACGTTAAAAAGCTAGTTGTGAAGCGGCCAGATTTGTTACAATCTGGCCGTTTTTTTATATGATATTTTAAGTACCAAGGATATCGCATGGATACCCGTTTCGACGAACTACTAGATTTTCCAACAAACCAAACCTTTAAAGTAATGGGCGTTGCCCACGAAGACCTACCAGAACAGGTAGTAGGATGTCTTCAACAGCATGCACCTGGCGACTATTCACCTACGGTGAAACCAAGCAGTAAAGGTACTTACCACTCGGTGTCTGTTAGCGTACGTGTTACCAGTAAAGAGCATATGGAAACCATTTACACTGAGTTAGCTAAATTAGAGCTTGTTAGGGTTGTACTTTAAGTGAATGAGCAGTCGACATCGGCTACCGTAGATGGCGTTATTGTACGCCAGCTAGGTCGTCAGCCTTATGCGCCAATATTTGAAGCGATGAAACGCTTTACTGATGAGCGCGACCAGAATACTCCAGATGAAATATGGCTTGTGGAACACGATGCGGTATTTACTCAAGGCCAGGCGGGTAAGGCTGAGCACATATTGATGCCTGGCGATATACCGGTGGTTCAGGTAGACCGTGGCGGTCAAGTTACCTACCATGGCCCAGGTCAGCAAGTCATTTATTTGATGCTTAACATAAAGCGCCGCAAGCTGGGCGTACGTCATTTAGTCACTGCAATGGAAGAAGCAGTGGTCGGACTACTTGCCAAGTGTGACGTCAAGGCTTATCCAAAGCCCGACGCGCCTGGGGTATACGTCGACGAGAAGAAAGTCTGTTCGCTAGGTTTAAGAATACGTAATGGCTGCTCGTTTCACGGTTTGGCTTTAAATGTTAATATGGACCTATCACCGTTTCAGCGTATCAACCCATGTGGTTACGCCGGTATGGAAATGATCGATACCGCGCGCCTTAATGGTCCAACGACACTTGAAACCGCTGGTAAGGAATTAACGCACCTATTGCTAGAAGCGCTTTCCCTTGCACAGCCAACATATAAAGAAGGTTTTGATGAGTAACGCACGACCTCAAGCGGGGGTAAAACTTCGCGATGATGAAAAAGTAAAACACATACCCGTCACCATTATTCCTACAGAAAAGGAAGAAATGCTGCGTAAGCCTGAGTGGATCAAAATCAAACTTCCTCGTACTACCGAGAAAATTGACCACATCAAGAAAACGCTGCGCAAAAACAATCTTCACTCTGTGTGTGAAGAAGCAAGCTGCCCTAACCTAGCGGAGTGTTTTAATCACGGTACCGCCACCTTCATGATTTTAGGTGACATTTGTACCCGTCGATGCCCTTTCTGCGATGTGGCCCATGGTAAGCCGCTTCCACCTAGCGCCGAAGAACCTGAAAAACTGGCTAAAACCATCGCTGAAATGAACCTGCGTTATGTGGTGATCACTTCGGTTGACCGCGATGACCTTCGTGACGGCGGTGCTCAACATTTCGTAGACTGCATTAACGCAATTCGCGAACACAGCCCTTCGACAACCATTGAAGTGTTAGTCCCTGATTTCCGTGGTCGTATGGACCGTGCGCTTGAAATTTTCAAAAACGGCGTACCCGACGTATTCAACCACAACCTTGAAACCATTCCGCGCTTATACCGCGAGTGTCGTCCAGGGGCAAACTATCAGTGGTCACTGGACTTACTTAAAAAGTTCAAAGCACAGCACCCAGATGTTATGACGAAGTCAGGCCTTATGATGGGAATGGGTGAAGAAAACGAAGAGATTCAAGGCGTACTTGATGACTTGCGTGCTCACGACGTTGATATGCTAACTTTAGGTCAATACCTTCAGCCAAGCCGACACCACTACCCGGTTAAACGTTATGTTCACCCGAAAGAATTCGATGCTCTAGGTGACTATGCTAAAGAGATTGGCTTCACCCACGCAGCATGCGGCCCAATGGTTCGCTCTAGCTACCACGCCGACCAACAGGCAGCGGGCAAGGAAGTGAAATAAGACTTAGTTAAACAGTTGTGGCTAATTCATAACTAGCTCATTTACGTTACTTCGTAACGAAAAAAGGCAAACTAAAAAATGCGACATAAAGCGGTGGTCTCCACCGCTTTTTTTATGCCCCTATTTCTGGGTGACAAACCCGTAGGTCTTGTTAGAATGCCCTCAAAATACGCAGTCCCTTTTTTAAGGGCTTTGAAGGGTAAGAGCATTTTCATGCGCAAACATATTTATATCGCCTATACAGGCGGAACAATTGGTATGAAGCCATCTAAACAGGGCTACGTTCCAGCCGCCGGCTTCCTGTCAGACACGCTTAAAAATATGCCTGAGTTTCATCGTTCGGAGATGCCCCTTTTTACGCTCCATGAATACGACAATCTCATTGATTCTTCAGATATGGATCCCACGGATTGGCAGCGTATTGCCGATGATATCGCCGACAACTACGACAAGTACGACGGCTTCATTATACTGCACGGCACTGACACAATGGCTTACACCGCCTCAGCGCTAAGTTTCATGTTAGAGGATTTGTCCAAGCCAGTAATAGTAACTGGGTCACAAATCCCTTTAGCAGAACTTCGTTCAGACGGCCAAGTTAACCTACTCAATGCGTTATTTGTAGCCGCGAATTTTCCTATCGCTGAAGTCGGGCTTTTCTTTAATAACCGACTTTTACGTGGTAACCGAAGCCGTAAAGTGGATGCAGATGGATTTAGCGCATTCGACTCGCCTAACTTCCCTCCTCTATTGGAGGCTGGCATTAATATCCGCCTTAAAGCAGGAGAACTAGCAAAAGCGCCCACTAACAGCTTAACCGTATCTAATGTGTCAGCACAGCCTATCGGCATGGTGAGTTTATACCCGGGCATTGCACCAGAGGTAATTAAAAACACCCTGCAGCAGCCTGTAAATGCGCTGATCTTACTTAGCTACGGGGTGGGGAATGCCCCCCAGAACCCAGAGCTTATTGCGCAGCTTAAATACGCTAAATCTCGTGAGATACCGGTTTTAAATTGCACCCAATGTATGCGAGGTCGCGTGAATATGGGTGGTTATGCAACAGGACACGGTTTGCAGGAAGTGGGCGTTTTGTCAGGTAGCGATATGACCCCTGAGGCCGCTCTTGCCAAACTGCACTACTTATTAAGTAAAGGGCTTTCTTTTGAAGAAGTGTGCAAGTTACTAACGCAAAATCTGCGTGGCGAATTAAGCGACTAAGCTTGTATAAAAGGCCAATGCTGAAGGTATTGCTAAAACCTTGGTAATAATGCCAAGTTAGAAAGATTTCAAAGATTAAAGGTTTAAAAAGTGACAACAAACTATTCGGGTATGCTGAAAAAGATGCGTACCTCTGCTGATGAAAACAACAAAGTTAATTATACACTGCCTATTGGCGATGCATTGCTAGATATTAACGAGCTTATCGGTAAAGAGGTATCCGTTACTTTTTCGGGTGAGATTAATTGTGTTCATTGTAACCGCAAAACGAAGAAGAGTTTTAACCAGGGGTATTGCTACCCCTGCCTAATTTCACTTGCTCAATGCGACAGTTGTATTATTAAACCAGAAAAGTGCCACTACCACGAAGGTACGTGTAGAGAGCCTCAATGGGGCGAAGAACATTGCTTTAGCGAACACTTTGTTTATTTGGCAAATACCGGCACCGTAAAAGTAGGTATTACCCGTCAAGTCACAGATGGCGTATCTACACGCTGGATGGACCAAGGTGCAACCCAGGCTACGGTTATGTTGCGCGTGCCTGACAGGCTGACAAGCGGGTTAGTTGAAACCTTATGCAAAGACCATGTTGCCGACAAGACCAATTGGCGCACAATGCTTAAAGGAAAGCCCGATGAGGTCGACTTAGAGCAGGTCAAATCAGAGCTGATGAGCAAAATTGAAAATGATTTAGAGGCGTTAAAACAAGAGAAAGGACTTCAGGCCGTTTCAGAAGTGTCTACGCCGATACACGACATTCACTACCCTGTAGAAGAGTACCCAGTTAAGATAAAATCTTTGAATCTTGATAAGGACCCGTCGTTTAGCGGCGTGTTGCAGGGGATTAAAGGTCAGTATTGGATGCTAGACGGTGACCGCGTTATCAATATAAGAAAGTTCGCTGGCTACAACGTAGATCTATCGTTTTAAAACGTCTGCCAGGTCTGTTGTTAGATCTGGTGTTAGGGTCTGGTGTTAGGTCTGTTGTTGGGGATTAGCAACAACAGACCTGTAGCTAAAAAAGCTCGCTATAAATGTTGGTCACTGTGATGATTTAGCGAGGAAACTAACATTTACTGCCAATATTCAAAGTAGTCATCACTATTTCTTTGCGGCTTAGGTGCGGGTTCAAACGCCGGCGTTCCTAGATATAAGAAACCCACTAGTTCATCCTCTTCGCTTAAACCTAGCCCGTTTCTCACTGTTTCACAGTGCGCATAGCCACCAGTACGCCACATTCCATTGAATCCCTGTGCGACTGCTGCCATTTGCATGGCCATAACACCACAACTCGCAGAGGCAATTTGTTCAACGCGGGGGACTTTTTCGTGTTCTTTGTGTTTTGCAATAGCAACAATTATCATAGGCGCGCGTTTTGGGAGTTGAACTGCACGCTCAATTTCCTTCTGTGACTTCTCATTTTCTATAGCAGACTGTTCATAAAGTGCACCAAGCTTATCTAGCCCTTTCCCGGTACATACAATAAAACGCCACGGTGTAAGGCAAGCGTGATCTGGCGCTCGAAGGGCTGCCTGCATAATATTTTCCAAGGCATCACCACTTGGCGCCGGTGCTTCTAATCGAGGCTGAGAGCTTCTGTTTAATAATAATGTTAATGCGTCCATTTACGTCCCTACTTTTCACTCATATGGTTGTTGGCTCATATGGTTGTTGGCCCACATGCTAGCGCGTAATTAAAATGGTATGGCTGGGTTAAAAAAGCATACCTGTAGTATGTGGTAGATCCTACGGCTGATAAACAAAAAAGACCAGAAAATTCCGGCCTTTTAATGTAAATGTCTTGAGGGTGAATAGCCGTTAAGCTAATCCATTTTGCGACTAAATATTTTTCCTAAATAGTAATCCACACTGAAAAAACGACCGCCTCCATAAATGAACAAGACTAACAACATAACAAAATAGGTCGCCGCGAACTCGATACCGTTATTAAGTACAACAAAGTTGCCGCTTGAGGTTAGCCAGTCATAGTGACCGTGCTCTTGTAACAGCGACTTAGCAGCCGACAACTTTTCCGGTGCAGCCATAATGCTCTCATTTAATAAAATAGTACCGTCGGCTAACCAAGACGAAGCGTCCGCTATCGCTAGCCATCCATTTTCAGCATGCACGCTTACCATGGCGACGACCATAGTTATCATAAGGGGTATACTGACCAACCGTGTTAACGCGCCAAACAACAACAAAATACCACCTACTAGCTCAGCGGCTGTTGCCAGAAATGCCATGACCAGCGGCATGGGTAATCCAAGGCCGTAATCGTCGTTTCCGAACCAATAGACTATACTGTCGAAACTGGATGCTTTGTTCCATCCTGCCTGTATCATCACAGGGGCTAAATATAAGCGTAATAAAAGTAATGGGATGCCGTCGGCTAATTGAAGCCGTGTAACAAATTGTTGATAGAGGTGTGTCATTGTTTTACCTATTCGGTGTGCTTAGAAAATAAGAACGGCGCTTTATGAAAAAAATTTCACCTCACAAAAATAAGCCATCTCCTTTCTCTCGAATAATGCGAAAAGGCCAAGAAAAAACAAACTACAAAGCACGTAATGGCAAGCTTCTCATGCTGATGAGCGAAGAAGATCATGCGCGCATAGCTAAGTTAATTAGTAAATGGCTAGCGCAGGATGAAACAAACCTGTGACCTACACTAACCAACGCTGTTTTTAATTTAAATTTCTTCGATACCGGCACACAAACCAAGAATGCTTACAAAAAATTACAATTAAGTTAGCGATCTTACCCGATTTAGGTAACATAATAGGATGCAGTACATTGGGCTTGATACACCTGTTTCATCTTGCTCTGATTAGTTAATTCAAAAAAGGTAGTGATAAAAATGGCAGCCAAAGGAAATTGGACTAAATCCTTGTTTATTGGCTTGTGGACGGTGCTTAACTTCACCCGCAAACTTTTCTTTAATGTGATATTCATTGTTATTTTTGTTGGGTTGATCATCGCCATTGCCGGTCAGGGCGATGAGCCGTTATCAGTAAATAAAGATAGCGCGTTGTTTCTTACCTTGAACGGTAAGCTCGTTATTGAAAAGGAAAGTATCGACCCATTTGAACAGTTTTTGCAGGAATCCCTTGGTAGCGAGCCCGAAAACCCTGAAGTACTCGTTCGCGATGTTATGAAGGTTTTAGAGAATGCCAAGAAAGACCGACGCATAAAAGCCCTAGTGCTTGACCTTCATGGGTTAACTGGTGGCGGTTTAGATAAATTGCGCACTGTCGCGAACGCTATCGATGCATTTAAAGAATCAGGAAAACCCGTTTACGCCATTGGCGATTACTTTTCGCAAGACCAATACTACTTGGCAGCACACGCAGACAACATCTACCTAAACCCAATGGGCGGATTAATGTTTGAAGGTTACGGGCGCTACGGCATGTACTTTAAAGACATGCTTGAGAAGCTAAAAGTAACAACCCATATCTTCCGTGTGGGTACGTATAAATCTGCCGTCGAGCCTATCATGCGAAATGATATGTCTGAGGAAGCTAAAGAAGCGGAGAAGCAATGGTTAGACGGCTATTGGGCCCAATATAAAGCTGACGTAGCAGCGGCTCGCGGTATTGATGAAGCAAATTTCGATGAAACACTTCAAGGCCTATTAGCAAAATTTGAAGCGGCCGGTGGTGACTTCGCCCAGTACGCGCTTGAAAACGACTGGGTTGATGCGTTGAAAACTCGCGAAGAAGTGAGAGTAGAGTTAACCGAATTAGTGGGTGAAGGTGATAACAAGCACGGTGTAAACCTCACTACATTTAACTCTTACCTCAAAGTCGTTAACCCACCTATGCCTGTCATTGAGTCAGACATGGATAAGGTGGCTATCGTCGTTGCTAAAGGCACTATTTTAGATGGTGATCAAAAAGCTGGCTCTATAGGCGGAGACAGTACCGCTCGCCTGTTGAGAAAAGCGCGTTTAGATGACAACGTTAAAGCTGTTGTCCTTCAAATAGACTCTCCCGGTGGCAGTGCGTTTGCCTCTGAAATCATTCGCCAAGAAGTACTACAGCTTCAACAAGCAGGTAAGCCAGTCATCGCGTCGATGAGCACTTACGCAGCATCTGGTGGCTATTGGATAGCGGCAAGTACCGACAAAATTATCGCGAGCCCAAGCACTATCACAGGCTCTATCGGGGTGTTCGGTATGTTCATGACATACGAAAACTCTCTAGATTATTTGGGCATTCACAGTGACGGTGTAGGCTCAACAGAACTTGCTGGTTTTTCTACTGTGCGCCCTCTTGCACCAGAGTTTGGTCAAATTCTTCAGCGTAACGTTGAAAATACTTATGGTAACTTCTTATCGCTAGTGTCTAACGCTCGTGGTATGTCAGTTGAGGAAGTGGATAGCGTTGCACAAGGTCGCGTTTGGATTGGTGAAGATGCAATTGAGCTAGGATTAGTTGACCAGTTAGGAACACTTGATGACGCTGTCGCTGCCGCCGCAGAGATTGCAGAACTTGAGAACTACGACACCTTCTATGTACAGCGCACGTTAACCGCACAGGAGATTTTCTGGAAAGAATTTTTCGGTCAAGCCATGACGTTTGTAGGAAAGTGGCAGTTTGCCCACGCCGACTCATCACTCGTTAACGAGTTTAAGCGCGTACTTAAAGAGTTTAGTTTAGTTAATAAGCTAAACGACCCTAAAGGAACCTATGTGCTTTGTTTACCTTGTGATGTCGAGTAGTTAACGTTAAATACAGTTGAATACGAAAAGATATAGAGTGAGGCCGAAACATCGCTTCAAATGATCTAAACCAAGAACAGCGTCGCGCAATTACCGACGCTGTTTTTTATTGTTTTGAGCAAGCAGAGCGCTACTTTAACCGAAAGTTTGAACGCCCTACGGTTACGTTTAGACGCTCAGGTAGGAATGCGGGAACGGCGTTTTTACAGCAAAATCGTCTGAACTTTCACCCTATTCTCTTCAAAGAAAATGTCGACGCTTTTATAAATGACGTGATACCTCATGAAGTCAGTCATTTACTGGTATGGACGTTGTTTGGAAAGGTTCAGCCCCACGGCAGAGAATGGCAATCGGTTATGCATGGTGTTTTTAACCGTACACCAGCCGCTACACATCAATTCGATGTAAAACGAGTGACGAAAACCTTCCAGTACGTTTGCGACTGCGACACCTATGCACTATCCACGCGCAGGCACAATAGTATTTTGAAAGGCGGACAGTACAAATGTCGGAAGTGTCAGGCTTTGCTGCGAGCCGTATAAAAAGCTACGAGCCGTATAAGCAGCTACGAGCGGCCTAGACAGCTGCAAGCCGCCTAAACACTTCATTTCTCGGGCGAGAGTTTGCCTAGTAGCTAGACTACTATTAGTAGGCTACGAGAGTTTGGAAGTAACAGATGGCTTTTAATTAAACCAGTGTTTGGTAAATGCGTTATCGAGATCGTTAAAGGCCGTTTTAAGTAGCTGAGCCAGCTCCTTATATTTAGGCTTAGACTTAGCATTACTGATATTCACTCCCTGCGTGCGCATTTTAGAATGAATTTCCTGATACCAGCTTTTTAGCTGTGGTGGAAGGTACTGATCTGAGCGATGCCCCAACCATAGTAAGCCCTGCATAGGTAAGCTTAGAAAAAAAGCACCTATTGTAATAGTTTGAGGAAGATAGTCTGTGCCTAAGTTCTGGTACAAAAGCGCACACGACACCATAGCAACCGGCGGCATAGTTTTAATTGCAAACTTGGTGGCTGCTACTACTCTGCATTCTGGGAAAAAAGCATAAAGCTCTTTTCTCACAGGCCATGTCTTCATGTACTGCTGACCGTTTTTCAACATTGTCATTACTGATTGAGACATGGTTCACCTCTTCGTTCTCAGATAGGTATAGTTAAATTGTAAACTGCTTTTTATCTATTACAATTTAGTTGCGTGATTTTTACTCGTTTTTTTTTGCGCTAAACGCAGCACCTTCTACAAGGTAGAAGCGACACAAAACATTTTATCAAATAAGATAACGATTTGGGTAATTAAGTTTTGTCTAAGGCGCTGTAAAGCGCTTCAGCGAACCCACTTTGACTATTTACGCTCTGGCTTACTTTTTAGATGCGTTCGGCACATTGATTTCAGTGGTTATGCTTTAAAGGTACTACAAAGTTAAAAGCATCGTAATAATTAAAAGGTATAAATTGAACTTATCTTTAAGTGACATTTTTAGCACTTGAAGGCATCATATAGCGCTTTAGCCTGAACATAGTCTTGTATGGCTTAGTTGTTACTTTTGTTAACACAACTAACTGACGACCTGCAGATAATGCGCTGGCAGATTACTATAATAAAAGTAACTGGGTATTGAGCTTGATTTACGAATTTTCGCCCCTACCTAGCTTTCTAAGAGAATTTTATAAGTAACCCATAACGGGTGAATTATTTGGAGAGGAAAATGGCAGAAAGCAGACACGTCCGTCTACTTATCTTAGGTTCAGGCCCTGCGGGTTATTCAGCGGCGGTTTACGCTGCACGTGCAAACCTTGAACCTGTATTGTTAACTGGTATTCAACAAGGCGGACAGCTTACTACCACTACTGAAGTAGAAAACTGGCCGGGCGACCCAGAAGGACTTACAGGTCCTGATCTCATGGTTCGTATGCAAAAGCATGCAGAAAAGTTTGATACCGAAATTATTTTCGACCATATCAACAAAACTGACTTCTCAAAGCGCCCTTTCACTCTTTATGGTGACAGCGGTACGTATACCTGTGACGCGTTGATCATCGCTACAGGAGCTTCTGCTAAATACCTAGGCTTAGAGTCAGAGCAAGCCTTTATGGGTAAAGGTGTATCTGCCTGTGCAACCTGTGACGGTTTCTTCTACCGCAACCAAAAAGTAGCGGTTATCGGTGGTGGTAACACGGCTGTTGAGGAAGCACTTTACCTTTCGAACATTGCTTCAGAAGTACACGTTATTCATAGAAGAGACAGCTTTAGAAGTGAAAAAATTCTAGAGAAGCGCCTTCGCGAAAAAGCTGAGAATGGCAACGTGGTCCTTCACCTAAATCGTACCCTTGATGAAGTGCTTGGTGATGAGATGGGCGTAACCAAAGTTCGTATCAAAGATACCAACAGTGAGGCGACAGAAGAGATTGATGTTATGGGTCTTTTCGTGGCTATCGGCCACAAGCCAAACACTGATATCTTTGATGGCCAGCTTGAAATGAAAGATGGCTATATCGTAGTGAATAGTGGCACTAACGGAAACGCAACTCAAACTAGCGTTGAAGGTGTATTTGCCGCGGGTGACGTGAGCGATCACATTTACCGTCAAGCTATTACATCAGCCGGAACTGGCTGTATGGCTGCGCTAGACGCCGAAAAGTACCTAGACGGTACCATGCCTGAGCAAGGTTAATACTCTATACCTAAGCCCTACATTCCTGTGGGGCTTTTTTCTGGCTGAATTATGATAGCGTTACACTACATAGAAGAAGGCGCTCCCTTCCCTTCTGTCGATACCGCATTGGAAGATCCCAACGGCCTGTTAGCGTTTGGTGGCGATCTCAGCCCAGCCCGTTTATTTTCAGCTTATTCGCAAGGAATTTTCCCCTGGTTTAGCGACGACGAACCTTTGTTGTGGTGGTCACCTGACCCAAGAGCCATTATCGAACTCGATAATTTTGTTGCTTCGAAAAGCCTTAAGAAACTCGCTCGTAAGAAAAAGTATCAAGTAACCTTGAATCATGCGTTCGACCGTGTGATAGAAGCGTGTTCATCAACACCTCGTAAGAACCCTAATACGGGTGAATTGAACAGCGAAACCTGGATTACCGACGACATGATTGGCGCCTATCGGCAGCTGAATGGTTTGGGTTTAGCGCACTCGGTAGAAGTATGGAATGGAGATTCGCTAGTTGGTGGGCTGTATGGCGTGGGAATTGGGAAAGTTTATTGCGGCGAGTCTATGTTCCACATTGAAAGCAACACATCTAAGCTTGCGATGTTGGCCTTGGTCGAACATATGAAATCGCAAAACATGGCGTTTATCGATTGCCAGCTCCCCACTGATCATTTGTCATCGCTGGGCGCTACCGTGTTGCCTCGCGACAACTTTATTGAAAAACTGGAAAAAAACAACCACACTTTAACTGAAGACGGTAGGCTGTCTGAAGACTACCTTAATCGTTGGAAGCCAAGAGTGATTACTCCGTGAAGTTTGGTATAACGCAATCATTTTCATGTAGCTATTTGCCTGATGAGCAAGAGCAGTTGTTAGTGTACGCCGAAAATAATGATTTTCAGGCGTGGCGTTATTCACAACTGATACAAGCGGGCTTTCGTCGAAGCGGCGAGCAAATTTATCGCCCCCACTGCCCTGCCTGCCAAGCGTGTAAATCTGTGCGAATACCGGTCCGCGATTTCGCGCCTTCTCGTAGTCAGAAGCGACTGCTTAAAAATAATAAAGGGTTTAGTGTTAAGCTTGTCGATAAAACCAAATCGACTTACTACCCCCTATATGAGCGCTACATTACAGAGCGCCATGCAGACGGCAGTATGTATCCGCCATCTAAAACACAGTTTGATAATTTCGTACTGTGTGAGTGGATGACAACTCATTATTTAGAGGCCTATGATGGCGATAAGCTTATTGCTGTAGCCGTCACTGATATCGTCGATGCCAACGAACACATGGGGGCGCTGTCTGCGCTTTACACGTTTTTTGACCCCAACTATAGTTCAGCCTCTTTGGGTACCTGGATGATATTGATGCAGATTGAGCAAGCGAAGGTTTTAGGCCATCGATACGTCTATCTGGGGTACTACGTAGATGGCTGTAAAAAAATGTCTTACAAACATAAATTTTTGCCATTTGAGCAGTTTAGTGACAATGAATGGCATCTATTTAGCAAAAATAGTAAAATAGACACTTAATTGCTTTACACCGAACCCAAGATTGGGTAAGGTCTGCGCGGCAAAAATTTTGAATTACTGAGGTAACTGCTTTACATGGCAAAAGAAGATTGTATTGAAATGGAAGGTACTGTGTTGGACACACTACCTAACACTATGTTCCGCGTTGAACTAGAAAACGGTCACGTAGTGACTGCACACATCTCTGGTAAAATGCGTAAGAACTATATCCGTATTCTTACTGGCGATAAGGTCACTGTTGAGATGACTCCTTATGATTTGACCAAAGGTCGTATCATTTATCGCGCAAGATAATGAGCCATTTAAGCGGTAACGCATAAAAAAAGCCCGATGAATATCGGGCTTTTTCGTATCTAGTGGTTACAGCGTCAAAAAGAAACTGTAGCGCTAAGATAAACAACCCCAGTTGTATTGCCTAACGCTACGTTCGGTCACTGTTCAGCATTAACGTGCTGTTCTAGCTTGGTTCTGCTTCCTCAGACTTAGCATCAACGCCTGAGTATTCGAAGGTAAGCTTGTCATCAACACAATCTACTTTCACATTTCCGCCTTTAGATAGCTCGCCGAACAATAATTCATTCGCCAGCTCTTTCTTAAGGTCGTCTTTAATAACCCGAGCCATAGGACGTGCGCCCATCGCTTTGTCATAGCCCTTCTCGGCCATGTAAGCACGTGCAGCACTGGTTACCTCTAGCGACACACCTTTAACGTCAAGCTGTGCCTGAAGCTCGATAATGAACTTATCGACCACTTGTAGGATGATCTCTGGGTCAAGGTGATTAAACCAAATAATACCATCAAGACGGTTTCTAAACTCAGGAGTAAACACCTTGTTGATTTCAGACATTGCATCGTGGCTGTGGTCTTGCTGTTTAAAACCAATAGACTTACGCACCGTTTCCTGCACACCTGCGTTGGTAGTCATTACCAACACAACATTTCTGAAGTCTACTTTACGGCCGTTGTTATCAGTCAACGTACCGTGATCCATGACTTGCAGAAGGATGTTGTATATATCGCTATGTGCTTTCTCAATCTCATCTAACAGCACGACAGAGTACGGATTCTTTATTACCGCGTCTGTTAACAAACCACCTTGATCAAAACCTACGTAGCCTGGAGGAGCACCAATAAGACGGCTAACTGCGTGGCGCTCCATGTACTCAGACATATCAAAACGCACTAGCTCAACGCCCATGGTTTTCGCCAGTTGTTGTGTTACCTCTGTCTTACCCACCCCGGTAGGGCCAGCGAACAGGAAACTACCAATAGGTTTTGCTTCATTGCCTAACCCTGAGCGCGATAACAAAATAGCGTCATTTAGCGTCTCTATGGCTTTATCCTGACCGAACACAACCATCTTAAGGTTGCGGCCTAGGTTCTTGAGAACCTCTTTGTCAGAAGCCGATACAGATTTCTCAGGGATACGCGCCATTTTTGCAATAATTTGCTCAATATCGCCTACATTGATTGTCTTCTTGCGTTTTGACGGTGGCAATAGACGCTGGCTCGCGCCGGCTTCATCCATAACATCAATAGCTTTATCTGGAAGATGACGCTCATTGATGTATTTGGCTGACAGTTCAGCGGCCGCCTGAATCGCCTTTTGTGTAAAGCGCACATTGTGGTGCTCTTCATAACGGCTCTTAAGTCCAAGCAATATCTTAGTCGTATCGCTCACACTTGGCTCAGTCACATCTACTTTTTGGAAGCGACGAGCAAGGGCGCGATCTTTCTCAAAGATACCCTGGTACTCTTGATAGGTAGTCGAACCAATGCAGCGAAGTTCACCGCTAGATAACTTAGGCTTAAGCAAGTTAGACGCATCCATTACCCCGCCTGACGCCGCTCCAGCACCAATGATGGTATGAATTTCATCAATGAATAGAATTGCGTGTTTGTCTTTACCAAGCTCTTTCAAAATCGCTTTTAAGCGTTTTTCAAAGTCACCACGATATTTGGTGCCAGCTAACAGCCCGCCCAAATCAAGTGAATACACTGTACTTTCTGCGATAACTTCAGGCACGTCATCGTTTACAATCCTATAAGCTAGACCTTCGGCAATTGCAGTTTTACCTACACCGGCTTCACCTACAAGCAGTGGATTATTTTTACGGCGACGACATAGAATTTGAATTGTGCGTTCTACTTCTGAATCACGGCCAATGAGCGGGTCAATTTTACCGTCTTTAGCGTGGCGGTTTAGATCAGTGGCGTATTTGCTTAATGCAGAACCGCCCTCTTCACCCGACTCACCTTCTTCAGAAGCTTCAGGATTAACGGGCTCATCGTCATCAGCTTTACTAACGCCGTGACTGATGAAGTTCACAACATCTAGACGAGTTACATCAGCTTTCTTGAGGATGTATACCGCTTGCGATTCTTGTTCGCTAAAAATAGCCACTAGCACGTTGGCGCCGGTTACTTCGTCTTTGCCCGACGACTGCACGTGAAATACCGCGCGCTGTAATACGCGTTGGAAGCCCAGGGTTGGCTGCGTTTCCCGTTCGTTTAATTGGTCATCTAAAATGAGTGGCGTGGTGTCTTTAACGAACGATAACAGTTCGCTTTTGATTGCCTCAATATCGGCACCACACGCTTTGAGCGCATCGCGAGCAGCTGAGTTATCAAGCAATGCCAACAACAAGTGCTCTACCGTCATAAACTCGTGACGGTGCTCTCTGGCAAATACAAACGCGTCGTTTAACGTTTGTTCTAATTCTTTATTTAACATATTGCTCGCCCTCTACAAAAAACCTTATGCTTGCTCCATCGTGCACATCAACGGATGCTGATGTTTGCGTGCGTACTGATTAACCTGCATCACTTTTGTCTCTGCTATCTCAGCAGTAAAAATGCCACACACGGCTTTTCCTTGATAATGAACGGTCAGCATAAGTTGGTTGGCTTTCTCATCGTCCATATTGAAAAACTTTTTGAGTACCTCAATGACAAAATCCATCGGTGTATAGTCGTCATTGTTCAACAACACTTTATACATGGGAGGCGGCTGCGGCTTTTGTCGCTGCGCGTCTTTTTGTTTTTCCTTTTCGATACTAATAGCGTTGTCTTTACTCATAACTTAATAATAGTGGTATACCGGCACATATGTGTACAAACTTTTGTCTAAATTTATTCACATTTGCCCTTGACATAATATGGTTAAAAAATCTACATTTTGTATAGTGGTTTTGAGTATTGCACGTTTGTCACTCTAAAGCAGTCACTTTATAGTTTCTATAGTGAATACTCTTTCCACCGTGTCTCCGGATCTATAATGGGGACATATACTCGTGAGTTCAAGGATTAAGAGGAAGTCGAAGTATGGCGGTTGGCAAAGTTAAATGGTTTAACAACGCAAAGGGTTTTGGATTTATCGTGCCTGAGGATGGTGGTGAAGATATTTTCGCACATTACTCTACGATTCAAATGGAAGGCTATCGTTCGCTAAAAGCAGGTCAGGAAGTAACGTTCGAAGTTCAGCAGGGCCCTAAAGGTCTTCACGCTGAGAACATTGGCTTCAAAGAAGAACCAGAGCGTTAAAAAAGAATTTAAAAAGCCTGACCCTCATGTCGGGCTTTTGATTTTTTTGCTTTAAGTTTTGCTATGTATAAGTGTTATGGGCGCGATTTGGCGTCAAGTGCTTTGTCGTCTTTAAATCTTCTTATACAGTATTCTCAAACCTCCTATCCCTAGGGCCTTCACCTCTCTTTTCTGTCTTGTTATAAATTTTTAAGACAAACGATATTTCTCTTTAGCTTGCGCGAGCTAATCGTTACAGGCTGCTAAGACTGTTGTTTTTTTAGTTGCGTACTTTTGATACCAGCCCCAATTTGTAAGCGGCATAAAAAAAGCCCGCTTAAATATTTAAGCGGGCTTTTTAATTATTTGTAGATACGTTTACGCGGATGCAATCATACAGCCGCGTCTAAACACTACTATTATGCGCCAAGAATCGCTTTTAATGTCTGGCTAGGAGACATTGTTGCGAAAAGCTTGTCTTCGTCTGGGTAGTAGTAACCACCAATTTCTTGCGCGTTACCTTGAGTCGCATCAATCTCAGCCAAGATGTCATCAATTTTTGCAGATAACTCTTCATACACTGGCTTAAACTGCGCTGCTAGGTCAGCATCTTCAGTTTGGTTCGCTACTTCCTCAGCCCAGTATAGACCTAGGTAAACATGGCTACCGCGGTTGTCTAGCTGACCTGCTTTACGAAGTGGCGATTTACCATTGTTAAGCAGCTTCTCAGTTGCTTTATCAAGCGCTGTAGCAATAACTTTTGCTTTTGTATTGCTGTGCTTGATTGCGACGTCTTCTAGCGATACTGCTAATGCAAGGAATTCACCTAGTGAGTCCCAACGCAGGTGACCTTCTTCAACAAACTGTTGTACGTGCTTAGGTGCACTACCACCCGCACCTGTCTCATAAAGACCGCCGCCAGCCATTAATGGAACAATTGATAGCATCTTAGCGCTTGTACCCAACTCTAGAATTGGGAATAAGTCAGTTAGGTAGTCACGAAGTACGTTACCCGTTACTGAAATAGTGTCTAAACCGCGAAGCGCACGTTCCATGCTGTAGCGGATAGCGCGTACAGGAGACATAATTTGAATGTCCAAACCGTTTGTATCGTGGTCTTGAAGGTACTTTTCAACTTTCTTGATAAGTTGCGCATCGTGAGCACGCTCGTCATCTAGCCAGAATACTGCAGGCATACCAGATTGACGTGAACGAGTCACCGCTAGCTTAACCCAATCTTGAATAGGTGCATCTTTCACCTGACACATACGCCAGATATCGCCTTCTTCAACATCGTGCGAGATAAGAACGTTACCGTCTTGGTCAACGATTGATACCGTGCCGTCTGCTTCTAGCTCAAACGTTTTATCGTGTGAACCGTACTCTTCTGCTTTTTGCGCCATTAGACCAACGTTAGGTACTGTACCCATTGTTGTTGGATCGAATGCACCGTGAGTTTTACAGAAGTTGATAACCTCTTGGTAAATCGTTGCATAAGTACTTTCAGGAATAACCGCTTTGGTGTCGTGTGCCTTTCCATCTGGTCCCCACATTTGACCAGAGTTACGGATCATTGCAGGCATAGACGCATCTACAATTACGTCACTTGGTACGTGTAGGTTCGAGATACCTTTGTCAGAGTTAACCATCGCAATTGGCGGACGGTCGGCATAACATGCATTGATGTCTTTTTGAATTTCTGAGCGCTGGCTTTCAGGTAGGCTCGCAATTTTGTCGTAAACGCTACCAAGACCGTTGTTAGGGTTAACACCAAGCTCTTCAAACAGGTCGCCCCATTTGTTGAATAGATCTTTGTAGAATACTTTTACACAGTGACCAAACACGATTGGGTGAGACACCTTCATCATGGTCGCTTTTACGTGTAATGAGAATAGAACGCCAGTGTTCTTCGCATCTTCAATTTGCTCTTCGAAGAACTCGCAAAGCGCCTTTTTGCTCATGAACATGCCGTCGATAACTTCACCAGCAAGCAAATCTACGCGAGGCTTAAGGGTTTTCTTGCTACCATCTTTGCCAGTAAATTCAATGCTAACGTGACCGTCTTTTTCTACTGTCACAGACTTCTCACCAGAGTAGAAATCACCGCCGCGCATGTGCGCTACGTGTGAACGAGACGCTTGAGACCACTCACCCATTGAATGCGGGTGCTTACGCGCATAATTTTTAACAGCAGTAGGCGCACGACGGTCAGAGTTACCTTCACGCAGTACCGGGTTAACCGCACTACCTAGTACCTTACCGTAACGCTCACGAATCTCTTCTTCTTCAGCATTTTTAGGTGAATCAGGGAACGCTGGTACGTTGAAGCCTTTATCATTTAATTCTTTGATCGTTGCACGAAGCTGAGGAATTGAGGCACTGATGTTTGGAAGCTTGATGATGTTAACATTCGGGTCTTGGGTCATCTCACCCAGTTCAGCTAACGCGTCTGGCACTTTTTGTTCTTCAGAAAGATACTCAGGGAAATTTGCCAAAACACGCGCAGCAAGTGAAATATCGCTTAGCTCAACGTCGATATCTGCAGCTGCGGCAAACTTCTGGATGATTGGAAGAAGTGAGTAAGTCGCCAGCATTGGCGCTTCATCAGTCTTCGTATAGATGATCTTAGACTTGGTCATTATATACCTCAATTTTTTCGACAGGGTACTGTCGTTTTTAGTCCATTAGGTCGCAACAACCCGTAACATGTGTCATGTTACGCCCACAGTCATTGCGAAACGTATTTGATGTTTTCCACCTTTTGCTTTTATTAAGCATTAGGTCACTTGCTGTTTTCTTCCCTGCATATTATTCAATTCCCTATGTTAGCAATAAGCCCCTCGTTGCCATGCGCATAACTTAATAGTTACGTAAAGCGGCGAGGTCTGATGTACAAGCAAGCCCGCTTGTCACTGCTAAAACTGTCTAATAATTATGCAGATGCGCTCTCTTATAAAAATGGGAGCGACCATTAGTATAGGGTCGAAAGTTTGAGTTACAAGTCATACCATTGTCTTAGCACATAAGATCACCGAATTTATCGACAAACTACTGTGCAGAAACGTCTATTTGTACTGAATTTTCTCAAGCGCGTTAATTTGATTTGAAGTAAAATCCCCACCGAAATCTCGACAATCAACAAGCGGAAGTAACATGTCTTCAAACGCCAAAGTGGTGCTGTTTAATAAACCCTTTCAAGTTCTTTCTCAATTTACCGACGCGGACGGTAGAGAGACGCTAAAAGATTATATTGATATTCCCGATGTTTACGCTGCGGGCCGCCTAGACCGAGATTCTGAAGGCCTTTTAGTACTCACTAATGATGGTAAGCTTCAACACAAACTTGCAAACCCCAAAGCCAAGACCAGCAAAACCTATTGGGTACAGGTTGAAGGTGTCATGGACGAAAAAGCCATGCAAGCGCTACGCGATGGTGTTGAATTAAAAGACGGCATGACCCGCCCAGCTAAAGTAAAAGCAATGCAGCAGCCCGATGTATGGCCAAGAAACCCACCTGTGCGTTTCAGACAATCTATTCCAACTAGCTGGGTGTCAATTACCATCACAGAAGGCAGAAACCGACAGGTCAGGCGTATGACCGCACACGTAGGTTTCCCTACCCTTCGCCTTATAAGATATCGAGTAGGCAGCTGGACCATAGATGGCATTGAAAATGGCAAGTACGTGAGCTTTTGATGACTAAACCAAGCCCAATACTTGAATTCACTTTTGTCGACCACACTAATGTGGCACCGAGAAGCTGGAAATATATCAACCGATAGGCATAGTTGTACCTAATGGTGCTTATTTACGCACGGAAACATTAATGCGTTAAAAACCAAGCTTGTCCACGTACATATTTAATTACTTAATCAGATAAGGATTAGATGTGAATTACCGATCGGAATCTGATAAAATCCGCGACCTCGAAAACGGGCCTGTTTGTTCGGGCTTTCTTACTGTAAAGCTTACGGTGAAGCTCATGTTGCAGCTTGCATAGTAGCTTGGTGGATAGCGGCTTGGTGGAATAGCCCACCCAATGAGTTAGTGTATTGGCAAATTCATAAATATGTTAATGCATAACCCCATTAACAAATAAGGTTTCTTTTTTATTAATCAAATGAGTGTGCAATCTGTAGTGAGTGATATTGAATCTAACGCCAGCAAAAAAGTGATCGTCGGCATGTCCGGCGGTGTCGATTCGTCTGTTTCAGCCTACCTGCTTCAACAGCAGGGATACCAGGTTGAAGGTCTTTTTATGAAAAACTGGGAAGAAGATGATAACGATGAGTACTGCGCCGCTGCGGAGGATTTAAAAGATGCGCAAGCGGTTGCTGACAAGCTAGGCATTGAGCTGCACACCATCAACTTTGCTGCAGAATACTGGGATAACGTATTTGAGTATTTTTTAGAAGAATACAAAGCAGGCCGAACGCCTAACCCAGATATTATGTGCAACAAAGAAATTAAGTTCAAAGCGTTTCTTGAGTTCGCTGCAGAAGACCTTGGTGCAGACTATATAGCCACAGGACACTATGTTCGCCGCCGTGAGGTAGACGGTAAATGGCAGATGTTGCGCGGTCTCGACAACAACAAGGACCAAAGTTACTTCTTGTATACGCTAGGTGAAGAGCACGTTGCTAAAACCCTTTTCCCTGTGGGTGATATTGAAAAACCACTGGTGCGTAAAATTGCTGAAGAGCAAGGGCTTATTACCCATGATAAGAAAGATTCAACAGGGATCTGCTTTATCGGCGAACGCAAGTTTAAAGACTTCCTAGCCCGCTACCTTCCAGCGCAGCCTGGCGTTATCGAAACGGCAGAAGGTGAAGAAATTGGGCAACACGAAGGCTTGATGTATCACACTTTAGGTCAGCGTAAAGGCCTTCACATTGGCGGTTTAGCTAAATACGGTGACGACCCTTGGTATGTAGTAGATAAAGACGTTGCCCGCAATGTACTTATTGTTGGTCAAGGTGCCGATCACCCTCGCCTTTATTCAAAAGGTTTGGTTGCCAAGCAGCTACATTGGGTAGACAGAAAAACACTCACTGAGCCTATGCGCGCGGTGGTTAAGACGCGTTATCGCCAGGCGGATATCCCTTGTACTATTACACCAACTGAACACGACACCATTGAAGTAGTGTTTGACGAACCACAAAAGGCGGTAACACCTGGCCAGTCGGCGGTATTTTACAGTGAAGAGGTCTGCCTTGGTGGCGGTATTATTGAGAGTTACATTCGCTGATGCTAGATACCGATATAGAAAATAATTTGGCCCTAGCTGGGGTATGTCAGGCTGCTGCGCTAGTGCAGCAGCTAGCCAGGCGAGGCTCTGCTGAAAACGAAGCCATTGAAGCAAGTTTATCAAGCATACTGGTTACCGACCCTGAAACTCCTCAACAGGTGTTTGGGCAACTGTCTAATCTAAAAACCGGTTACACTACTCTTGCTGCGCAATTATCTGACAAACAAGCAACAAAAGACACAGAGCTAACCCGCTATATCGCAAGCATCTTAGGCCTTGAAAGAAAGCTAGCCAGAAAGCCTAAAGCTATGCAGGAACTCGGTGAACGCATTTCACATGTTCAGCGCCAGCTTGCCCACGTAGACTTTCAAAATCCGCAAATTGTTTCCTCATTAGCAAGTATTTACAGCGATATTATCAGCCCGTTAGCTCCGCGTATTCAGGTGGCGGGCAACCCAGACTATTTGAGCCAACCTGCTAATCAGCACAAAGTACGTGCCCTTTTACTTGCGGGCGTAAGGTCTGCGGTGATGTGGCGTCAGATGGGCGGCAAACGAAGAAATATATTATTTAAACGCAAACACATTCTTAACAGTGCTGTTAAAGCACTACGATTAATAAACTAGTGAGGAGCTTAAGGTGGAACTGAGTCAGTTAACTGCAATTTCCCCTGTCGATGGTCGATATGCTGGCAAAAGCGTAGAATTACGCAGTATTTTCAGTGAGTACGGCTTGTTAAAATACCGTGTAGAAGTAGAAGTACGTTGGTTACAAATGCTTTCTACTAACCCACAAATTGAAGAAGTTCCTGCCTTTTCAGACACGTCAAATGCACTACTAGACAAAATAGTAGCGGAATTTAGCGTTGAAGATGCGATGCGCATCAAAGAAATTGAGCGCACTACAAATCATGACGTAAAAGCTGTTGAATACTTCCTTAAAGAGAAAGTTGCAGACAACAGTGAGCTTTCTGCGGTTAACGAGTTCATTCACTTTGCGTGTACGTCTGAAGACATTAACAACCTTTCACACGGCCTAATGCTTCGTGAAGCCCGTGAAACGGTTATTCTTCCTTACTGTGACAAATTAATCGAAGCGCTAGTAGAACTTGCTAAGCGTTATCAGAATGTACCTATGATGGCCCGTACCCACGGTCAGCCAGCCTCTCCTACTACTATGGGTAAAGAGATGGCAAACGTGGCTATTCGCTTGAAGCGTCAGCGCAGTCAAATTGCGGGCGTTGAACTGCTTGGAAAAATTAACGGTGCTGTGGGCAACTACAATGCACACTTGTCTGCCTATAAAGATGTAGACTGGCACGGCGTTTCAGAAAAGTTCGTTACCTCACTTGGCCTTACCTGGAACCCGTTCACTACGCAAATCGAGCCTCACGACTATATCGCTGAAATGTTTGATGCTATTGCCCGCTTTAACACCATACTTATCGATTTCGATCGTGACGTTTGGGGTTACATTGCACTCGGTCACTTTAAACAAAAGACTGTTGCTGGCGAAATCGGTTCTTCAACCATGCCGCATAAAGTTAACCCTATCGATTTTGAAAACTCAGAAGGTAACTTAGGTCTGGCTAACGCTATATTTGACCATCTTGCTGCTAAACTGCCAATCTCTCGCTGGCAACGCGATCTAACTGACTCAACGGTTCTTCGCAACCTTGGTGTAGGTGTGGGATATGCAGTTATCGCTTATCAAGCCACGCTAAAAGGTATTAGTAAGCTAGAAGTTAACGAGCAGAGCTTGCTTAACGAGCTAGATAATAACTGGGAACTATTAGCAGAGCCTATCCAAACGGTAATGCGTCGTTACGGTATTGAAAAGCCTTATGAGAAACTTAAAGAGTTAACGCGTGGTAAGAAAGTAAATGCTGAGGTTATCGCCGAGTTTATCGATAATTTAGATATGCCAGATGCGGCTAAGGCTGAGCTGAAAGCCTTATCGCCGGCAACTTACATTGGTGACGCGATCAGGCTGGTAGATCAGTTATAAGGGCTAACCCTTTCCACTACACTAAAAACGCGGTCAAAAGTACCGCGTTTTTTTATACCTACTTTTTATTTAACCGTTAAACGGATATTAATTGGGAGCATGTAGATGGACTTACGCAAAAATAACGATAAAGGTCATGTCACGCCTAGTGAGCAAGGCAGTCTGACTTCAAAGCCCCCTTTCCCGAACCCCTTACGAAATGCTGACCATGTACAAAGCGGTGATAATAAGGCTGTAAGCATAAAACACGAAGTGCAATGCGCCGTTGTCATTTTTTGTGACCTGTCGAATTATCAAGGTTTAGCAAAGCAATACGGTGACACTATGTGCACGGGTATTGTGGAAACGCTATTTAGCCAGTTTGATGAAACAGCATACGATTTAGCGCTCGTGCCCCTAAAAACCAACGGCGATCAATATATTGCCGTGGGGTTTTGCAGTGAACCTAGTTTTGCTAAACCTTACCTCCACAACGCTTATCAACATGAACCTTTTCGGGTACTTCAAGACGTAGCACACTGTGCGATGGATTTTGCCATAAAGGCACGCAATCTTGTTAGTAGCCACACTTTATTGATGTCTTCGTCTTGTCAGCTACGTTCAGGTATTGCCGCCGGTGCTCTACTGACAGGTTACTCTTCTCGCGTATCGTCAGGCTTTGATATCTGGGGAGCAACCGTGAACAAAGCAGCAATGTTAGAACAGTACACCGCTCCTAACACTATTGCGATATGTGAAAAAACTTACCACGCGCTAAACACAGGTAATATAAAAAGTGACCTCCCAGCAACCGAAGGTTCAGTTAAACATTATGAATCTAATAACTGTGGGTCTAATAACGGTAATCAAAGCTCAATTCGGATTTTAACAAATCAAGTGGGCCCACTAGCGCTTTACAACACGAAGATTAAAGTGAAAACGGCAGTATTGAGTGCCTACATCTGCTAGATAGGCACAAGGGTAAAAATACAATTTGAGCAACAAGTATTTATCTTTGCTTTATAATTTTTTTCTTTTTAATGCTCTGTACGCTAGCCTATGTTTATCATCAATACCAACCAATATTCTCGCTAAGCTTTTCAGACAATAAGGTGGCAATCCCTTTTTCAATAATTGATAATGCCGCTTTTACACTATCACCTCGCCTTAGTTCTATTTTTACGCTTTCGTCTATGCTTTGCGCTAACTTGTGCTTTACTCATATGTAAACCGCGCTTTGTGTAATTAGTTTCACTAAGCTTTGCGAGGAAACACCACTAATTTTGGCTTACAAAAAAGAGATGCGATGAGCACCAACGACAATACTTACTTTATTGATGCACAAACAGGTGCAGGTTTTAATGCTGAGACTTTCTTAAAGCATTACTGGCAGCAAAAGCCTGTGGTAATAAAGAATTTTTTTCCAAACTTTGCAGATCCTATAGATGAAAACGACTTGGCAGGGCTCGCACAAGAGTCAGATGTCGACGCTCGAATCATAAGCAATGACCAAGGAAACTGGCACGTTGAACAAGGGCCAATTAGCGACTTCGAAAAAGCATGCAAGGGTAAATGGACGCTACTTGTTCAAGGCGTTGATAAGTATGTACCGGACGTTGCGCCAATCCTTGCCCCTTTTTCTTTTGTTCCTAACTGGCGACTAGACGACCTGATGGTAAGCTTCGCAACAAATGGAGCAGGTGTTGGGGCTCACATCGACCAATACGATGTGTTCCTTGTACAAGGTAAAGGAAAAAGGCGCTGGCGTGTAGGTAAACCTGCAGACTACAAAGAAGTCTGCCCACACCCGAAACTAAGACAAATTGAAGGTTTTGAACCTGTTATTGACGTTATTTGTGAAGCTGGCGATGTAGTATATGTGCCGCCGGGCTGGCCTCATGATGGCGCTACGATTGAAGACAGCCTGACCTACTCAGTGGGCTATCGCGCACCAGACAATCTGCAATTGGCAGAAAGCTTGGCAATGATGCTGGATAAAGGTGATGGAAATTACCGCTTTACCGATGCTGGCAGAACAATACAATCTAGCAGCGCATTAGTGAATGCTAACGATGTTGCAGCACTAAAACAGCACCTGATAGACGCTATTAATAGTGAAGATTTCACTCTTTCTCTTCTAGAAGCCATGAGTGAGCAAGGTGTTCCGGAATTCCCTCTCGACGATGAAGTCACCTTAGAGCAAATTGCAAATGAATTCGCGGCAGGGATTAGCTTTGCTCCTGCGCCCGGTATTCGCGCATTAATTTGTGATGGCAAACGTGGCTTACCGCGCGCTCTTTATGTAAACGGAAGTCAGTTCACTTTTGCGAAAAGTGACCAAGAATGGTTCGAAGTGCTAGCATCGGGTACGGTTTTGAACGCAACATGTTGCCAAGATGCGCCTTCTTTTACATTTTTAGAAACCTTAACTACACTTATTAATAATGGTTATTGGGAATGGGCCGAGGATTAACAGGAAAATATGGCGTTTACGATACAAAACGTCGATTGGGAAAAGGATAAACATCGACTTAAAGCACTTAGGGAACATGTATTTGTTTTAGAGTGGCAAGTACCGGAAGCTAGCGAGTTCGACGAACACGACAGCTCGGCGTGCCATGTGTTGATAGTCAACGATCAAAATGAACCCATTGCTACAGGGCGCTTGACGAAAAAAGGTGAACTTGGCCGTATTGCCGTTAAGCGCTGTCACAGAACACTTCCTGTTTACCGCGCTTTGTTTGGCGCTTTAGTTGCAGCAGCTAAACAAAATAACCTTCCCATAATCAAAGTTATCTGTAATTTGGAAAGCGTGTCGTATCACCAATCTATTGGGTTTAAACCGGACGGAAACGTGTTTATGGACGCGGGCGTTCCCAGACAAAGGCTTCAATGTCCGGCAGAGCGATTTCCTCTGCCAGACGTTACCCAGCTTCACTAGCTTGCTTTTTACCTAGCATAACCCAGCGCGACATAACCTGATTGTAAGCCTTGCTTGTTACGCCCAAAGCTCTGGGGTGTTTTGCATGGCAAACAAATTCTCTGCTCTATTGATTAAGAGTGCACCAAATTCCTTTTGGCTTTCATCAGCGTTTTTAGCGTTAATCAAATTTTCTGCTTTAAGTTGCCAATGCATAGAAAAATGGCGCAGTACTTCTTTCGCATTTTTAGCGTTGTCCACTGAAGTGTAATCAGAAGGTAAGTCGCCACTAATTACCCAGTAAAACTTACCGTCCATTGCTTTAATCTTCCAAACCGCCAAATATGGCATTAAGTAACGGCTATCCTCAGTGATAACAGTGTCAAACAATACACCGTTTTCTGCTAGAAACTTATTTGCTTTTTGAAACTGCTCTCTTACCCAATTCCCGTGTTCTTCTTCACTGATAGGTTGTCTTTCTTGTTGTTCAGCCATAATTGGTCTCTTTCTTATATTTGTTTTTGTTACGCAAAACTTCGTTGCGTGAATTCCTAAGCAATAGTTGCGCTATAGTTTACGGTTTTACACTGATCTTTTTTCAAAGAACCCTGTGGTATAGCGCTAACTATTACTCTGTCTTTGCCCCTTTGTACTGCATTTCCAGCGCGCTTTCCACCGCATTCGGCTTGATCACAAGACTTGGGCCTTTAAACGATTATTTATTCAACAATAGTACGTGGCTTACTTTGTGTTTGCCTTTTAATAACAGCCCTTCAATATTATTTTCTAATGTTGAAATAGGCTTTCCCTCATACTAGACAGGCACAAACATTTACATTTTTATTATTGGCAAACCGTTGAAGTTGGGCGACACTTAAAGACATCAAATATTTTAAGGCGAGTTCAGGCAAATGCGTATACTAAGACTTACTCTGGGAGCAATTTTATTTGTCGGCGGAATTGTGTTAACACTACTTCCTGGCTCTATCCTATTTGTCGTAGCAGGTTTAGTACTGTTGAGTTACGACTGGCCGAGAGCACGTGGCTGGCTTAAGTATAGTCAGCGAACAATGACAATGAGCGCACGCAAAATAGACCGTTTTCTTCTTATGCGAAAGCTTCGATAGCGCTTACCAAAGTTTTTTCTACCCTAATCGCATACTCGCTTCGCTCATTCAACTCACATTCCTCTTACTTCAAAAGAATGTCTGTCGCAATTACTGCGTTATTTTATCGCAGACACTTAACATTTAATCTTATGTAAATGCGTAACGATTAAATGCGTGTTAACGTAATTTAAAATAACAATTGCGAAGCCTTTAATAATAATAGTAGTGGCATATATCTCTGCATGTTCAGCATCTTAGATAGTTCGTATCATCAGGCAATGTAACCGTATAAGTATGAATTTTGTAGTGTGTTCAGATAACACAGTACTGCTTGGGTAGTTCATCTTTATCGCTTACCTATGGAGACAAGACCATGATCACGTTTACCGTTAATGGTAACAAACACGAATTTTCTGGTGACCCATCAACACCAGTGTTGTGGTACCTTCGTGACGAATTAAACCTTACAGGACCTAAGTTTGGCTGTGGTATGGCGCAATGTGGCGCCTGTACTGTCCATATAGACGGCATGGCACAACGCTCTTGCGTATTGCCTGTGTCCGCAGTTCAAGGCAAAAAGATTACGACTATCGAAGGGTTAAGTGAAAACGGCGACCACCCCGTTCAAAAAGCATGGGTAGAACATAAAGTTCCGCAATGCGGATTCTGCCAGTGCGGACAAATTATGCAGGCAGCAAGCCTGTTATCCACCAACCCAACACCGAGCGACGAAGAAATTGTCCAGAATATGTCTGGCAACATCTGCCGTTGCGGCACCTACCCTCGCATACATAAAGCTATTAAGTCAGCGTCGAAGTCAATAAGTGGTACTGCTGGCGTTGGCTACTTTGACCCAAGCAAAGCGGGAGAAGAAGCATGAGTGAGAACACCTATTTCGATATGAATCGTCGCAGCTTTTTAAAATCGACAGCTGCAGCAGGCGCTCTAGTTCTTGGTACTTACTTTATGGGCGGTGCTCCTCGCGCTATGGCAGGCGTGTTGGCTAAGCCAGCAGAAAACGCAAAGCGCGCAAACCTGTTTATTGCACTTCGCCCAGACGGCATGGTTGAAGTTACCTGCCACCGTAGTGAAATGGGTCAGCAAATTCGTACCGCAATTGCTCAAATTGTGGCAGACGAAATGGAAGCGGCTTGGGATAAGGTTATTGTTATTCAGGGCAAAGGCGACCCTAAATACGGTGACCAAAACACCGATGGCTCGCGCAGTATCCGCTTTAATATGCAGCGCCTGCGTGAAATGGGCGCCAGCGTTCGCTATATGATGCAACATGCTGCAGCCAAGCGTTGGGGTGTTGAGCCAAATACCTGTGTTGCTGAGCAACATGTGGTAACCCACACTTCAGGTAAAACCCTTGCCTATAAAGACTTAATTGATGATGCACTGACTATTACGCCGCCAGAAGCAGATAAGCTTACCCTTAAAGATAGAAAAGAATGGCGTTACATTAATACCGGTATGGCGCACATTGACCTTCAAGATATCGTTACCGGCAAAGCCACTTTTGCCGCCGATGTTCGTGAGCCTAAAGCGCTTGTTGCCATTATTGAGCGCCCGCCTGTAGTGGGTGGAAAAGTAAAAAGCTTTAACGCTGACAAGGCTAAAGCAGTAAACGGTGTCGTCGACGTTATAGAAATGCCTGCCCCTAAAGGTGCACCTCAGTTCCAGCCTAAAGGTGGTATTGCAATTATTGCAAACAACACATGGGCGGCGTGGCAAGGCCGCAAGGCACTAGAGGTAACTTGGGACGATGGTGCAAACGGCGACTATAATTCACAAAGCTTTAAAAAGCAGTTGCTTAACACGGTAAATGCGCCACAAGCCCTTGTTAGAGAAAAAGGCGACGCGGTAAGCGTTTTAGAAAAAGCCAGCGACAAGCTTATTGCTGACTACTACGTGCCCCATTTAGCACAAGCCCCCATGGAGCCGCCATGTGCGACTGCCATGTACTACAAAGACCGCGTTGACGTATGGGCTGCAACACAAAATCCACAGGCTGATATGGAAACTGTGGGCGCTATGGTGGGTATGGACAAAGAAAAAATCAATGTTCACGTAACCATGCTAGGCGGCGCATTTGGTCGTAAGTCTAAGCCTGATTTTTCTGCTGAAGCAGCATACCTTTCAATGAAGACGGGCAAACCAATTCGCGTTCAGTGGACCCGTGAAGACGACATTCAACACGGTTTCTATCATGCAGTGTCGGCCCAACATGTCGAAGCGGCGTTAGATGAAAGCGGTAAGATTGACGCATACCTTCACAGAACTGCGTTTTCTCCTATTGCTTCAACCTTCCAAGAAGGTGCAAACGCACCGTTTAGCTTTGAGCTAGATTTGGGCTTTACTGACAACCCTATTCTAACGCCAAATATGAAGTTAGAGCGCGGTGAAGCACCAGCAAAAGCACGTATTGGATGGATGCGTTCTGTATCAAATATCTTTCACGCCTTTGCCGTTCAGTCGTTTATCAATGAAGCGGCGCACAAGGCAGGGAAAGATGCTAAGGATTACCTTTTAGAGGTTATCGGTCCTGACAGAGTTATTGATGTTACCGAGCAAAAAGCCGAATACAACAACTATTGGGGCGATAAATCTGTTTATCCACTAGATACCGGCCGCCTGCGCAATGTCATCGAAAAAGTATCTGATATGGCAGGTTGGGGGCGAGAGATGCCTAAAGGCCGCGGCCTTGGCATAGCAGCGCACCGCAGCTTCTTAACTTATGTAGCTACAGTGGTTGAAGTTGAAGTGTCTGACGCTGGCGATCTCAACGTGATCAAGTCATGGGTAGCGATTGACGCAGGTACTGTAGTTAACACCGATACGGTTAAGAACCAAACTCAAGGTGGCTCGGTTTACGGTATTACGACCGCTATCAGTGACGGTATTACCTTTGATAAAGGTCGCGTACAACAAAGTAACTTCCACAACTACCGTGTACCGCGTATGAGCGATTCACCGCTAGAAGTAGACGTAGAAGTAATCGAAAGTGATGCACCGCCAGCTGGTGTGGGTGAACCTGCAACGCCGGTATATGCGCCAGCTTTGTGTAATGCTATTTTCGCTGCGTGTGGTAAGCGTATTCGTCAGTTGCCTATCGGTAACCAGCTAAAAGCTTAGAAACTTACCTTTACCGCAAAAGGCTTTTTGCGGTAAAGGTGAAGATTGATAGAAAAAAGGGTAATCACCAAATTATGTGATTACCCTTTTTTTGAAAGCAGAACTGAAAGTTTCACTGAAAGTTACCCTGAAAGATTACAAAAGATAGAGCTATTCTTGTAATCAATCAACGCTAGTTCCACTTCTAATTTGAAAGGCAATACTTATTCGTAGTTGCGTTCCATCCACATCAGCTGCATCTTAAGTTCGTTAATTTCTTTTTGAGCTTGCGCCAACTGCTCCACTACTGAGCCAGCCTGCATAACATTTTCTTCGGAATTATTTACTGAAACCGCGCTGTCATTATGTGCCATGAGAATTCAACCAAGTTATTTATTAATGAAAGATTCAAAGTGAAAGTCACTTTGTAATATTACATTTTAAATTACATAAAGTCATGTAAACAATGTTCAAAAGCGCATACTTTTAGGAAATAACCATAGTTTTTTTGAGGAATGTGAAGCTGGCATAAATCTTACTTAAACCGACACGAACTGTTACAGTTGCCCAAACAAAAAAAGAGACCCAAAGGTCTCTTTTTAACTCTTATCTACTGAGCGCTACACTGGCAAGTCACCTTGCAAATATAGAACTCTGCGCTTGTATTTTAGCCATGCTTTTCAGCAAGGTATAGCCATGTCTCGACCACAGTATCAGGGTTAAGCGATACGGAATCGATACCCTCTTCTACTAACCAGGCGGCGAAATCTTCGTGGTCAGATGGGCCTTGACCACAAATGCCCACGTATTTACCGCGTTTCTTCGCAGCTTGGATTGCCATTGAAAGCAGTGCTTTCACCGCTTCGTCACGCTCGTCAAATAAGTGTGCAATAAGGCCGCTGTCGCGATCTAGTCCCAGCGTTAGCTGCGTTAAGTCATTAGAGCCAATTGAGAAACCGTCGAAGATATCCAGGAACTTATCAGCAAGCAATGCGTTTGATGGTAGTTCACACATCATAATAACGCGAAGGCCATTTTCACCTTTCTTAAGACCCTGCTCTTCAAGAAGCTCGATGACCTGACGGCCTTCTTCTAGGGTACGAACAAACGGGATCATGATTTCTACGTTGGTTAAGCCCATCTTGTTTCGAACGCGTTTAATCGCTTCACATTCGAGAGCAAAACAATCGCGGAAGTCTTCAGAAATATAGCGGCTTGCACCACGGAAGCCCAACATTGGGTTTTCTTCGTCTGGCTCGTATTGATAACCGCCTACCAAGTTGAAGTATTCGTTCGATTTGAAATCTGACATACGAACGATAACTTTCTCTGGTGAGAAAGCTGCACCAATGGTTGAAATACCTTCTACCAATTTCTCGATATAGTATTCGGTTGGTGATTCGTAACCTGCGATCATGTCGCTAATTTCTTCTTTCAGCTCTTCAGGCTGGCTGTCGAAATTAAGTAGTGCTTTAGGATGCACACCAATCATACGGTTTATAATGAATTCAAGGCGAGCAAGACCAACACCTGCGTTTGGCAAGCGAGCAAAGTCGAATGCGCGGTCTGGGTTACCCACGTTCATCATCACTTTAAGCGGAAGGTCAGGCATGGCATCAATACGTGATGTCACTACGTCGAACTCTAGTTCGTCGCCATAAATGAAGCCGGTGTCACCTTCAGCGCAAGACACAGTAATCTTGTCGCCATTTTTGATGCTTTCAGTCGCGTTACCACAGCCTACTACCGCAGGAATACCTAACTCACGAGCAATGATTGCCGCGTGACAAGTACGACCGCCACGGTTAGTAACAATGGCAGACGCCTTCTTCATGATAGGTTCCCAGTCAGGGTCTGTCATGTCAGTTACCAGAACATCACCCGCTTGGATTTTGTCCATCTCTTCAATTGAATCAAGTACTTTCGCTACACCAGCACCAATTTTGTGACCAATTGCGCGGCCTTCAACAACGATGTTGCTTTGGCCTTTTAGTTGGAAGCGCTCAATACTTTGTGAGTCTTCACGGCTGCGCACTGTTTCTGGGCGAGCCTGAACAATGTAAAGTTTGCCGTCTGCGCCGTCTTTGGCCCATTCAATGTCCATTGGGCGCTTGTAGTGCTGTTCAATAATTTGTGCCTGCTTAGCAAGCTCCATGACTTCATCGTCGGTTAATGAGAAAGTTTTGCTGTCGGCAGCATCAATATCAACAATAGATACCTGTTTACCGTGAGCTTCATCATCTGAATACACCATCTTAGTAAGCTTGCTGCCTAGGTTACGACGAACGATTGCAGGTAAGCCTTTGTCTAGCGTTGGTTTGTGAACATAGAATTCATCAGGGTTAACCGCACCCTGTACCACCATTTCGCCTAAACCGAATGAACTGGTGATGAATACAACGTCCTCAAAACCAGACTCTGTATCGATAGTAAACATAACGCCCGATGAAGCGATGTCACTGCGCACCATGCGCTGAATACCAGCAGATAGCGCTACACCTTTATGGTCGTAGCCCTGGTGAACACGATAAGAAATAGCGCGGTCGTTAAACAGTGATGCGAATACGTGCTTGATAGCCACCAGCACGGCTTCATAACCTTTAACGTTTAGGAAAGTTTCTTGCTGCCCTGCGAATGACGCGTCAGGCATATCTTCTGCGGTAGCCGAAGAACGCACTGCAAATGATGCTTCTTCACCTGCATCACCTTGAAGCGTGACAAAGGCAGTTTTGATTTCTTCTTCTAATTTGCCTTGAAATGGCGTGTCGATGATCCACTGACGAATGTTTTTACCCGCTTCGGTAAGTGCATTCACATCGTCTACGTCTAGCGAGTCTAAGACTTCGTGGATACGCGCTTCTAGGCCGCTTTGCTCTAGAAACTCATTAAATGCTTCGGCGGTGGTAGCAAAACCACCCGGCACCTGCACACCGGCGTTCGCCAGGTTTGAGATCATCTCGCCTAATGATGCATTTTTGCCGCCTACGCGACCCACATCATGCATGCCCAGTTCTTGATACCAAAGTACGTATTCTTGCACAGCCCAAGCCTCCAGCTTTTTTATGTGTAGGGTATGAGGTTAATTTCAGGTTTGTGCTTTTTATCACCTGAAACTCATCAAATTGTTGTCGATACGTGGCGAAAACCACTGTTAACGCTGTCCATTACGTTTGACAGCAAACCTTTGAAATTTGCCGTCATTCACAAGAACCGTGTAGCTTTTCGACGAAATCATCTTAGAATGGGGAAATTCAGAAAGTAAACCCTTTATTACTTTTGTAATAAAATTACACCAATGTTAAGGATATGTTGTGCGCACAGCTTTTTATATTTCAGATGGTACAGCCATCACCGCAGAGGTCTTTGGCCACGCCCTGCTTTCTCTGTTTCCCGTTTCTTTCAATCACAACACTATTCCTTTCGTTGAAACTGAGGAACAAGCTCACAAAGTTTTGCAGCAAATTTCTGAAAGTTTTCAAGACACCGGAGAAAGGCCGCTCGTTTTTTATACAATTGTGAATGTAGATATTCGCAAGATAATCTCTAAATCCGTAGGCATTAACTATAATTTTCTCGATCAATTTGTCGCGCCACTAGAAAAAGTATTGGGTGTTCCTTCAAAACCAGAAAAACATCGTACACATAGTATCCACGAAACCACCTACGACATTAGAATTGAAGCCGTGAACTACGCGTTGGCTAATGACGATGGTTCTAACCTAAAAGACTACGACGAAGCCGATATCATACTTACCGGGGTATCCCGTTCGGGTAAAACCCCCACAAGCCTTTATTTAGCGCTTCAATACGGAATAAAAGCAGCCAACTACCCTTTCACAGAGGAAGATATGGGCGACATGCTAAAGCTCCCTCCTGCTTTACGTAGATTTAAACATAAGCTTTTCGGGTTAACGATTGCAGCGGATAGACTCCATCAAATACGTTCAGAGCGCCGTGCAAACAGCAAATATGCATCGCTGCCACAATGTCGAATGGAGCTTCGTGAAGTAGAGAACTTATATAGAAAGGAAAAGATCCCGTTTTTGAATAGCACTAAGTATTCAATTGAAGAGATCTCAGCAAAAATACTGGCAGAGACGGGGCTCAAACGTCGTAAATACTAAGCGGGCTTTTAAATTATCAGTAACTTTGTACGAAGCTGCGGTATTTACCCGCTGTGTTTTATAGAGCGCTCTTTTATGTCGCGGCGGTGCCTTTAACTTTTGTAAAGCAACAGGGCACCACATGACCTAGATTCTGGTCTAGTGGAGGCTAACCAGGCAAAAGCGCCCCCTGTCTTTGAGGTATTGCGTGGCCTTTTATCATTTACTATTGAAGCGTCATTTTTTGTTGCTTTCTACCCATTCTTCAAGAGCTACACCTGGGTCTTCTTCACCTGCAACAGATGATGCATAAGGGCTCGCAGCTTCTGCATCCTGATGTGAAACGTCCGCTTTACTATCAGATTGGTTTTCTTCATCTGAAGACAACGTCGTTTTTTCTCGTGAACTTTTTTCTTTTGCTTTCATGCCTCTTATCAACTCCTCTACATATAGATAAAAACTTTAAAACGGTAGCAACGGCTGTTGAATTAAAGACTCCCTCGGCCCTGCGGTAGCAGCAATATACTGAAATACATCAATATTAGCTGTGTAACGTCATTCATGACCAAACCTTCCACAATAAGTCTAAGCATTTAAGATGTACGAGCTTAAAAACTCGACATCAGATAACGTTGTAACGGTGAAGACAGAAGATTAGATTAGGAATGATTACCATTTTTTAATGTCTAACAGATAACAGCTTGTCTTATTGGAAAAGTTAAAGTTATGCAGTCGGCAGGTCTAAGCGCTTACTGATAGAAAATGACTATCACGGATAAACAGTTACAATTCATCAATTTATCGATATTGTAAACAAATCAATTGATACAATATAACATTACACATCGTCTTAGGAGAAATAACATGTTCACAGAAGAAATGGTTCATAGCGCACTACAAACTTGGTGCGACAATGTAGTAGCGGTAGGTAAAGTGCACGCTGAAGGTGGCGATGTAAAAGCATTCGCTTCACAAGTGCTGTCAGATAACTACGACTACGATAATGGAAAAGTACTCTTTAAACCTACGCTTACTTTCGGCTCGCAAACATTTCGCCCAACTAAAGAAGGCGCGTTATCTTATTTCGTAGGCGGTAATAGCGACTATCCAAACGATAATGGCTTTAAATTGAAGCCATGGGTGAAGGTTTGGTACAGCAAAGAAGACTTTATTTTGAATGGTGAACTTGCCATTGTTCAGTGTAACGTACACTTTATCGGCGAAGACGACAGCCATATCTTCGTAAACAAGAGCTTTGTTTTCAAACAATGTGAAGACGGAAAAATTCGCATTATCCTTCATCAATCTTCTCTACCTTATCAGCCTTAAAAGGTGGTTGATACGCTTTAACTAATTCATAAAAAGTCATGGCTTAAAGGCAGCCATGACTTTTTATTTTCGGCTATCCATCAAGTATTTGTCTGCGACGTATCTCTACCGAGCGCTTGTTTAAGCTCAGCTAAATAGTTTTCGAAAGGTTTCCACTGCCCCATACCTGTTTTGTATATAGGTTGGCGAACCTGCTCAGAGCTTGGAGTCTTAATCACACGTTTGGTTTGGTGAAACGCTAAGCATGATTCCTCAAAGTCTAACCCACAAAAATCTAGAATGCGTTTAACCTGCCCTTCCAAATCATCCAGAACATCTTCGTGCTGTACAGTTAGAATTTCCCTGGGCATTACACTATGCCAATGATCCATAAGCTGTTCATAAGCATTATAGTAACGGCCAATATCGTCAAGTGAATAGCTGAACTCTTGCCCTTCACCGAATAACTGTTTGAAGCCACTAAAACAGCAGTCCATTGGGTTTCTGCGTGCATCAATAATTTTGGCGTTAGGCAGTATCTTTTTAATTAAGCCTATGTGAATGAAGTTATTAGGCATTTTATCAATGAAAAATGCCGCGCCCTGTCTGTACGCTTTCGTCTGCTGAATATATTGCTCACCTAGTTTTAACAGTGTTTCTTCATCTAATGCTGATACATTTAATGGGTAAGGCGTAGTCTGATGACTAAGTGACGACGCTATCCCTAATATGTCATGCAGTTCCATCGTACCGTCCACTTGAGAGTGCGACGCGAGGATTTGCTCTAGTAGGGTTGAACCAGCCCGAGGAAGGCCAACAATAAAAATAGGAGCGGACTCCTGGCAGCCTTGCGCTTTGTCAAAGCTTTCCTTTGTAAAAGCCTGCTTCTGAGCCTGCAATGCCTTCTCAGTTTTAGCAATATCAAACTGTAGCGTACGCCTTTTAAGACTGTTGCCCCGTGCGTAGTACTTAAACGCGCGGGAGGCATTTGCTCTGTCTTCAAATCCCTTTCCTAAAGCAAAGCAAATATGAATTTCATCATCCAATTTTGTCGCATCAGCATCTACCAGCGCGACCATTTGCCTGAGCAGGTCATCACTAAATCGATAGGTTTTTGTGTTCGCTAAGCTCCAGTATGCATCGCCAAAGTCCTTTTCAAATACAATGGCTTTCTCATACGCCTGTATCGCATCGTCAATATCACCTTTTGCTTTTAGGGCATGCCCAAGTGCTACCCAAACTGCAGGCCTATCCTCGCTTTCTTTTAATAACTCTTTATAAAGGTCAATGGCTTGCTCTAACTCACCAATACCAACCAGCGCGTGCGCCAAGCCTACTTTTACAGTGAAGTTATCTGGTGATTGTCTGAGTCGCTTGTTCGCAACAGCCGCGGCATCAGGAAATTTACCCAGTTTAGATAACAGGTTTTGGTAGGCCGCGGCAGCTCTGTCATTTTCAGGGTAGAGAGTTACACAGCTTTCTAATAGGAATTCAGCGTCGCTATATACTTTCAATTGAATCCCAATTTCGGCAAGTAACATCATTGCTTCAGGGTGATGCTCATGACTAGCTAGAAATTGTCGGCATACTTGTTCAGCTTTGTGCAATTGCCCTTCGTGCATTAGATCTGTCGCACCTAATAACGGCTTGGGCAAAGATGTTAGAAATGCAATTTGCTGCTGACAAAGCGCTAGTGCTTGTGTTTGAGCATCTGCTTTGTACACTTTTTCAAGCTGAAGCCATGCCGTTAATAACGCTGGGTTGAATCGTGTTGCCTGATAAAAACTATGCGCAGCCTTTTTGCGATCAGAAGCCAAGTAACAGTAACCCTGTTCTTGGTAAGCCCGGGCGTAATTTGGGAAGTATGCAATGAGTTCATTTAACGTTTCGATGGCGCTGCTTACATCAGCCAATAGACGGTATGCTACCGCTTTTAAATATAGCACCTCTTTGAGGGTGTTTTGGCTTACCCCCAACGGGTCTTTAGCCCGTCGAAGTATATCGTTGCATCCAGAAATGACGGCCTGATGCTGTGATTGCATAAGCCCTTGCTTTAACTGCTGTATTTCTTTTTGTTCTTCTTGTGTCATTAAAAACGCCTGTTTTTAAATTAGCGTAAAAACAAAAAACGGCGAACTCATAGAGCTAGCCGTTTCAAAATTGGGGGCGAACACACCTTCATTTAGTTAAAACTTATGAAGGCGTGTTGCCCCGGCACCGTTGTGTGCTAATCGTAAATCGCCAATTTAGCCTTACTAACTTAACCTTAATAGTAATCGTATGAGAAACGAAGGCCAATAGTACGCGGTCTATTTGTTACTACCTTAGGCGTGAATTGCTGCGTATCAATATTCAAAATTGCACGCTCATCAAACACGTTATCAATGTAAAGTTCGGCTTTCCATACGTCGTTTGTTACACCAACAGCAAGGTTCGTCAGAATATACGACTCCTGTACGTAGCGGCCACCACGGAATGTTTCACCACTTGAATCGGTATAAGTGACCCCTTCAAACACGTCAGCTCCTTGTTCAATCTTAAGACCTGAACCTGTGCCGTAAATAAGCGACGTTGCATCTTCCATTACATAGGCATCCATCACCATACCTGCTAAGCGATCGCCAGTGTAGCTTACAGAGCCGTTCACATACCCACGCTTATCACCCTCAAGCTCGAAGAAATAACGCGCATTAATGTTTCCAGAGAATTTCGCTGAGTATGGAAGCTCTGAGCCAACACCAGCCGCTATACCTTCAAGTTCTGAGTTTACGCGAGTTAATTCGGTATCTAATACGCTGAAAGCAGCATTAATGATAAGGTCATCAGTAGCAAGCCACGTCATGTCAGCATCAATACCTTTGATCTCCGCATCGCCTACATTGTCGGTGAATACCAAGAACGAGATGTTAGTGGGGTCGAAGCGCGACGTTTGCAGTTCTTCAATTTCAGAATAATAGGCCGTAGCGTTTACCCGGAATTGACCATCAAAGAAGTCACCTTTAAGGCCCAATTCGTAGTTATCTAGCGTATCCGTTGTTGAGTATACTGGAATACGGAAGTTTTCAAATTTACCAGACTGATTCGTTGCAAGGCCACCACCAACACGGTTAGTAACCGGAGGTCGGAAGCCTTCTGAGTAGTTAGCGAATAGTAATACGTCTTCGTTAACCTTCCAGTCTAGCGAGAACTTAAAAATAGTGTCGTCAACGGTTAGCACGCCGTTGTCGTCTAACAGGTCTACCTCTAACTGCCCGCTTTGAATAGCCGCTGCTACTGCATCAGGGTCTAGTCCAACGGCCGCAAGCTCGTCTGGGTCTTGTGTACCGAATGCACGAATACGTCGCGTTACGTCAACGGTTGACGTTGATCCCACGTAGATATCATCGATTTCATACCAACGTGCGCCAATACTTGCTGTAATCGTGTCGGTAATATCATACTCCAGCTGACCAAATACAGCGATTTGTTCAATGGTATGCGTGATATCGTTGATAAAGCTCACTTCAGAAGGGAAAGGGCCACCATCACTATTAATGCCTTCATTTCCTACTAGGGTGCGTTGAAGGTTATCAAACCCGAATGTCGTCATTTCTGTGTTGGCAATCTTGAACTGCCCAACAGTTGCAACTTCTTGTTCGTCATAGAACAATCCAGCAGTCACGCGCCATGGCGTATCCATGGTGGTATTGAAACGAATCTCGTGAGTATTACGGGTAGTAGATGTGTCTTCTTTATAATATTTGGTGGGGTCTAAGCAGCGCTCGTCTGCAGTGTTATCAGGCGTATCGTAGTGGTTACACACGTAATACGCAGAGAATAAGCCACCGTTTGTATAGCCTGTATAGTCCGCTAGCGTATCAATTTCGCGGTCTAAATAACCACCGGTATATACCACGTTTAGTTTTTCTAAACGCCCTTCAAGCGTCCATGTAGTTAAACCGAATTCGTCTTTGTTCTCTTCTTGCTGGAAACGCAGCGCAGAGCTTTCACCTTCAAGCGTAGGGTCGTAGGCAAATACACCTTCTGTGTCTAATGTCTGTTGGGTGTGCTGTACAAGTAAGTCCCATTCGTCATTAAAATGATAAGACAATCCAAAACGTGCACCTGTGTACATCGCATCATTGAAGTCTTCTTCGACAAGGGCATCGTTTTGTGGAGAAACAACGGCCGCTTCGGTATTAGAATTGATATTGGGGTTGGTAATTCTGTTTGCGTCCATGCCCACCGGATCTGCTAATGGACCACCTGAGATGCGGTCAATAACCACAGCACTGCCAATGTAGCCACCCTCGCCCGGCACATTCATGACATTGTCTATCCAACCGCCTTGTTTGTCGTTGTACGCGGCAACACGAACAGCTAGGTCGTCGGTAAGCGGCATATTGAAATACGCTTGTACCGAGTTGCTCATTTCACCGTCTTTAGTAAAACCGATGTTGGTATCGAAACCTGCAGCGAAACTCGTATGCTCAGGTTTGTTGGTGATTAAACGGATAGTGCCCGCCTGAGAACTAGCACCAAACAATGTGCCCTGTGGCCCAGGAAGTACCTCTACACGTTGAACGTCTGTAGCGTAAACATCTAAATTACGTCCAGCCATTGATACTGGCATTTCATCAAGATAGAAGGCAACGGACGGCTGAAGCGCCTGTACCGACGACAGCATAATATTAGATTGAGTTGTTGCAGCACCGCGTATATATATTTCATTCTGCCCTGGACCTGTGCCCTGAAATACCACGTTAGGTAAGAATTCAACATAATCTTGGAAATTGTCTATTCCAAGATTTTCCAGTGCTTTTCCGTTAAGTGCAGTCACCGCAACAGGAACGTCTTGTATAGATTCACTTCGTTTGGTGGCGGTTACTTCTATTGTTTCGAGTTTAGCAGGCGCGTTTGATTCTTGCGCAGCCAGAGAGGAGGATGCCAGTGCAGCGATGATGGCACAGCTAAGCTGAGTTTTTCGCATTTGTGTGTGTTTCCTTCAATTGTTTTTTATTCTTCGGACTGTGTTTACTTCATACACATATCAAAAAGATCATATATTACAATACAACAACTATAATTAATTACTACACTAATGATTAATATTTAACCAAAATGTAGTAAATAATAGCAGAAAGTCTAATATTGAAAGGCAATTTAGAAGACCCTGAGCGCGAGGCAATGAGTAAAATTTTAAAATACATACAAATCGAATTATTTCATCTGATATTTATTAAAAGTGCTCCATGCTGTATATTTCGCCGTAATAACATAAGTTGAAATAAAAGGTGAAAGGAAATTACTGCGTGATTGAAAACGAAAAGAAATCTCCACTCAATAAGCCGGTGTTTATAACGTCTTCTGCGTTAATCATCTGCTTACTAATCTTCGCTGCGGGCACGCCCGAACTTGCAGACTCGGTCTTCCAAAAATTACAAAGTGTAATTGTTTCAAATGGCAGTTGGTTTTACGTTCTAACCGTTACTATCATTGTTCTAGCAGTGGTGTATTTGGGCATGTCTCGCTATGGCGAAATTAAGTTAGGGCCTGACCACGCCACACCAGAGTTTAGTTTCGGTACTTGGCTAAGTATGCTGTTTGCTGCAGGTATGGGCATTGGGTTAATGTTTTTCGGTGTAGCTGAACCATTAATGCACTTTATGTCTCCGCCCACGGCACAGGCAGAAAGTATAGACGCCGTACGCGAAGCGATGAAAACGACCTTCTTCCATTGGGGTATACACGCGTGGGCTATTTACGCGGTGGTCGCACTCATACTCGGTTATTTTGCCTACCGCCAAAACTTACCCTTAACCCTTCGCTCTGCACTTTACCCACTTATCGGCGATCGTATCTATGGCTGGCCTGGTCATGTAGTAGATATATTTGCAGTAACCTCAACGGTATTTGGTATTTCTACGTCGCTTGGCTTTGGCGCTTCGCAAGTTAACGCGGGCTTTAACTATCTGTTTGGTTTGCCCTCTAATACTGGTGTTCAAATTGCCATTATGGCAGGCGTAGTTGGTCTGGCGGTTATTTCGGTAACTACTGGTCTAGATAAAGGTATTCGTCGCCTTTCAGAAACCAACATGGTTCTGGCTATCATTTTACTGCTAATTGTATTGTCGTTAGGTCCAACGGTATTTTTACTACAGGCCTTCATGCAAAACACAGGCGCATACTTGTCTGACATAGTACGAAACACCTTTAACTTGTACACCTATGAGAAAACCGACTGGATTGGTGGCTGGACTATCTTCTATTGGGGATGGTGGCTAGCATGGGCGCCTTTTGTAGGTCTATTTATAGCGCGTATCTCGTTCGGCCGAACTATTCGCGAATTCGTTATGGGCGTTCTACTTATCCCTTCTGCGTTCACGCTATTTTGGATGACCGTATTTGGTAACGGTGCTATCGACCAAGTTTTGGTGCAAGGAAAAGACGTACTGGCACAAATGGTTAACGACGATACATCCGTTGCGTTGTTTGTATTCTTAGAACAGTTTCCATTTGCGTCAGTTCTTAGTTTTATTGCCGTACTTATGGTAATTATATTCTTTGTAACTTCCTGTGATTCTGGCGCAATGGTAGTCGACATGCTTTGTTCCCACGGTGAGAACGATACGCCGTTGTGGCAACGCGTGTACTGGGCGTTTGGTGTAGGTATTGTAAGTTCAATACTTCTTTATGCTGGCGGACTCGGCGCACTCCAAACAATGACAATTGCAGCTGCTCTGCCTTTTGCTATTGTGTTGCTCATCGCTATTTCCGGTTTGTTAAAAGCACTGAGAATTGAGTCTTACAAACGAGAAAGCCTGCAGGTAATGGCTGGTACGCCTTTACATAACGATTCAGATAAAAACTGGAAAGACCGATTAGAAAACATCGTTACTTTCCCAGATGAAAATGCGGTTCGCCGATATGCAAACAAGGTGGTGATGCCTGCACTAACGGAAGTTGGTGAAGAGTTTAAGTCTCAGCAGTTTGATATAAAAATTGAAGATACTGCCGAAGCACTTATTCTGACCGTTGATATGGGTAACGACCCAGAATTTATCTATGCGGTATACCTAGTGCCGACAGAGCAGCCTGAATTTGGTCCAAGCGATACAGCAACACTGGACGAAAACAAAAAGGCAACGTACTATCGCGCCGAGGTTCACCTGAGTGAAGGTGGTCAAAACTATGACATTATGGGTTGGTCGAAAATCTCAGTCATTAATGATGTAATCGATCACTACCATAAGCACCAACATTTTATTCATTTGCTTAAGTAACCAACTGGTTACGCATTTGTTGGAAGTAATATGCGAAAAGAAGAAGAACTATTAGTGGCACTACGGCGCGTTATTCGCGCTGTAGACCTACGCAGCAAGCAGCTAAGTAAACACGTGGGTTTGACAGGCCCGCAACTGTTAGTAATGCAAAATATTGAAGAGCGCCCTGGCATTATGGTGCGCGAAATTGCAGAGAATATTAATTTAAGCCCTGCAACTATAACAAATATTTTAGACAGACTAGAGTCTAGAGACTTAGCTACGCGCATTAGAAGTACGCAGGACAAACGTAAAGTGGGTGTGTTTTTAACCGAGCGCGGAAAAGAAGCGGTGGTAGACGCCCCGCGCCCGCTTCAAGAACACTTTGTCGAGCGTTTTTCTCAGCTAAAAGAATGGGAGCAAAGCCAAATGGTAGCTACCGTTCAGCGTATTGCTAGTATGATGGATGCTGAAGATATTGATGCCTCACCTTTCTTGGAGCTAGGCAGCATTTCAGAAAAAAGCTAATAGCTTCTATCTTTTCTAAAAAAATGGCCTTCAATATGAAGGCCATTTTTGTATCTGTAATAAACGTATATTGCATGGTGCGAAACTAGGACTTCGCTTTCAGCGGGTTTACTTTTCCACCGGTAATTTTGTCTGCCCTACCTTCTTCTTTGGCCTTTTCAGCACGACGTTTTCGAATCTCTTTAGGGTCAGCAATAAGCGGGCGATAAATTTCAATTCGATCGCCATCGTTAAGCGTATCTCGCAGTTTAACAACTCGGCTCCAAATGCCTACTTTTGTGGCTTTTAAATCAATTTCGGGAAACTGCTCAAGCACATTAGACGCATTAATCGCCTCTTCTACTGTCGCATTTTCATGAATAGCAACATCAATGATGGTTTGCTTGGTGGGCAACGCGTAGGCAACCTCAATATTGATGAGCTTATTACTCATGCGTACACGCTCCGCGCTCGGTCTGTGAAAGCTGTAACCATACTAGTAGCTAAACTGTTGAACACTTTTCCGAATGCCATCTCTGCCAGCTTATTACTGAATTCAAATTCAAGGTTAAGCTCTATTTTACACGCTTCTTCAGAAAGCGCTGAAAATGTCCAACCGCCAGTTAACGAACGAAACGGCCCGTCTACTAGCTGCATTTGAATACTTCTGCCTGGCTCTAGAACATTATGTGTTGTAAACCACTGTTTGATACCGGCTTTTGCAACAAGCAAAGATGCTTTCATGCTTTGCGCTGAAGTGTCGAGGATTTTACTATCGGTACAGCCTGGCAAAAACTCAGGGTAGGAAGCTACATCGTTGACTAAGTTAAACATGGCTTCTGCGCTATGAGCTACAAGCGCGCTTCTATGAATACTTGGCATTGATCCCACTACAATTAAAACTCTTAGAGGCATTGTATCACAGAAATTTTGTATCGCTCGTATTCGGTTTTGAACCAAATGCCCCAATATAAGATAACAATGACAACTAAAGACATTCCTTTGAACAATCAGTATAATAGCCAGCATGAAAAAGAATAAAGCCAACAAAAACACCTCAGGAAATATCGCGCAGAACAAAAAGGCGCGTCATGACTATTTCCTAGAAGACAAGTTCGAAGCCGGACTTGAGCTTCAAGGGTGGGAAATTAAAAGTATTCGTGCCGGTAAAGTAAACATTACCGACGCGTACATCATTATCCAAAATGCCGAAGCCTATCTGGTAGGCTGTAGAATTAGTCCGCTAAATCAGGCATCTACCCACGTAATTGCTGCGCCTGAACGCGCGCGCAAACTCTTACTGAAAAAGCGTGAGATAGATCGCTTAATGGGCGCCCGTGACCGCCAGGGCTACTCTATTGTTGCAACGTCTATGTATTGGAAAAAGTGTTGGGTGAAACTAGAAATTCACTTAGCTAAAGGTAAGCACGCTCACGACAAGCGCGACACTTTGAAAGATAAAGACTGGCAACGCCAAAAAGAAAGAATGATGAAACACAGCGTTTAACGCTGTGTTTTTATAAGTGGTGCTGTAAAAGGAAGCTGTTTAAGGCAGCGTTTAAATAAAGTAGCCTTCTGAAAAATCTTACCTAAACAGTATTTGCGTTAGCCTACATCTCGTTTGGTCATCTTCTTTCGATGCAGCATATCAAGAATAAGACTCCAAAGCGGTGACGGGTTTCTTAGCGTGGTTAGGTTATTTCCCAATCGCCTAAGCTGTCGTCGCACCATCGCCATATTCGCAAGGCTTGCCAACGATTTATCTTTCCAAGCACAGTGTGGAATAATGCCAGAATAAGTCCATTCTTGCTGCCATTTTTTAGCCAGGTCGGGCGTAATAGCCAAAGCACTGGCTAAGCCTACCATCGCGCAGCCTTGCTCTATCACCTCTTCTGCCACTTCGGCCCGTTTAATGCCGCCTGTGGTCATAAGTGGAATATCGGTTTTACTCACTAAGGCCTGTGCAAATTCTAGAAAGTATGCCTCTCTGGCAAGAGTGGTATCGTCCCGTGTTTGGCCCTGCATAGCAGGCGCTTCATAACTACCGCCAGACAGTTCAACCACATCTACACCCAAGGCTTCTAAGCGGTTTACTACTTCACAAGCATCATCAAAAGAAAATCCGTTCTTTTGAAAATCAGCAGAGTTAAGCTTTACCATAACAATGAAGTTTTTAGCGCACACCGCTCTAACCTGGCTGACTATATTTATCAACAAACGTGCGCGGTTAATAATAGAACCGCCCCACTCGTCTTGGCGCTGATTAGTAAGCGGAGATAAAAATTGTGTAAGTAAGTAGCCGTGAGCGGCGTGTATTTCTACGCCATCAAAACCAGCTTTTTCAGCTTGCTTCGCTGTTTCGACAAAGCGCTTGCATACATCATGGATGTCTTGGCAGGTCATTTCTCGGGGCTGAGCAAATAGCTTAGAGTGTTTGCCCATATCCAGCGGTACAGCAGAAGGCGCGATAGCTTTGCCCTGCATGGCTTTAAATACTTGGCGACCAGGGTGATTAATCTGCATGATGGCTAATGCGCCATTCGACTTAATGATCTTTGCCCACTTTTGAAACGGTGCAATATCGGTATCTTTTTCTAGTGCAACACCACCTGGCCCTGTCATAGCTGCTTTATCAACCATAACATTACCTGTAATTACCATGCCTAAATTACCATGGGCCCAGTATCGATAAAGTGAATATAAAGACTCACCGGGAATGTTTCCCATGCTCGACATATTTTCTTCCATTGCAGCTTTAACAAGACGGTTTCGCGCTGTTACGCCACACGGCAGGGTATAAGGAGAATACAATATGGAATCTGAAGACATTTACACTACAAGCCTTTTAATTATGCTGACGTACTTTAATGGTTCTTGCCGCTAAATGCATCCTTACATAGGTACTTATTCCTTAAAAATTTTCTAAAAAATTATTAAACGTATGACCCTCTTAATCAAAACAGAAAACTATCTTTAAGCTTTCTTACCCTTTATTGGTACAGGCCCTTGAAAATTAATGTTGCTAGCCACATATCAAACTTAAGTCGATAATAGACTTGCTGTTATGAAGGTAACTTTGTTTTCTTAGCTCGCATAGTAAGCTTTTGAAAACATAAGTGTTATTTTTGGTTATTTTATAGCCAAACCCTTAAAATTTAAAGCGTTTTCTAAAAGAAAGCATTTAATGACGTAACATTTGTGCTATTATTGAAAATCACACTCGGGGCTGATTAGGATTCGACAGGATCTAGGAAGCCGGAGGTGCATGCAGAGGAGCGGTTGGCCTCTTAAAAAAGCCGCATTTAAATAGTCGCAAACGACGAAACTTACGCACTAGCCGCTTAATAACCGGTATAGGCCCTTCCACCCTAGTCTTTTCCTGCTAGCGGGGATTCGGAAGGTCATCCAAGTAGGATAGCGAGGGAACCTTGTCTAAGGGTGAACCGCGAAACAGTATTAGGCCAGCTGCAAGGAAATCCTGTTTGTCGGAGTTCCAAGCAGTTAAATAAATGACAAACTAAGCATGTAGTACCAAAGGTAGACATTTTCTGGACGCGGGTTCAAATCCCGCCAGCTCCACCACTTTAAAACCGCTATAGCCCCACTACGAAGCGGGCTGTAGCGGAATCCCCCACTAATACCCCACTAGCAATCAACAACAAAGTACACGTGTTCTGCACGCACTGTGTTTACAGGGTTTCGGGCTTTTTTTGAAGTTTTGGGTTTTATTCAAATTTAGATGTAAATACACAAATACTACACGTAGATTTTTCCAATTTTTCGCTTGAGCTAACGATGATACTTTTACTCTATGTGTAGTTTTTGTGTGAAAAGATTTGGGCTGAGCAAGTTAGTGGATATATTCGTTAGAAGCTCAATCAGACCGTCATAAACTGAACCATCTAAGTCCACAGGCGACAACATATAGGAAACCACATCTTTTGAACGATAAAGTTGCTTTTAGGATCCGTGCTCTTTTTATGCGCTAAATATAGCTGTGACAATCGATCATGTCTGCTTCAAGCTACTGATTATTTTGTGCAAGTGCTGCTTCTTCGTAATTTACGTGCCAAGTATACATCACATTTATATTAGCTTCTTTTTTACCCCCCACATCAAGTTCGAATTATTATTAAACCATGCTAAATTACACTTACTAATGTCAATTTGTAGCTCTTAACTGTGCTCGCTCCCAGTTTTCTTATTTTTTAATAAAGGTTTTATTTGAATCCATATTTAACCACTTTGCTTAATGCTATTGCTATAGACCAAAAGCATTTAAGAAATGAATTTCTCAAAAAATCAGAGATAGAATTTATTGACTGCCTATTGGCATCAGAAGATGATTTTGTATCCGATTTTTATATCAGTGACTGTGGTGAGCACTTGGAATGCCTATTACTTTTCCTAACTACTCATAAGCAAGATATTGTGGATCTCATGCAAAATTGTGGCAAAAAGGAAAAGCTTTATGAGCTATATACCTCAAGCACGATATCAGGTAGTTATGATTGTTTTCGCTTCGACCTATCAAAGTTTCCGAAAGCCTATTCGCCTAATAATAATGTATTGACTGTATATCGAATAGGCAGGGATGGAGAGTGCGAAGGTAATTTAGGATGTTCTTGGGCAACAAGCCTTGACGGCTTGAGGGTTTATTGTGCTTCATCAGCATTGTCTCATTCCATACTTGAATCCAAGCAACTATTTGTTGCTACGGTTGACGATTCACAAGTTTTATTCGAGGGCAATAAAAGTGAGTGTGAAGTCGTGTTAAAACCAGATTTCAAACATCTCACACTGGCCATGTTAGAAGTCGAATTACGAAGCTTAGTAAGTGAATGAATCCCCTACTGCTACTCAGCTCTGTTTCAGAATTTCGTCAGGCTATTATTTTAGATTTAGAGCTACGTTGTGATTATTCAACAGAAATTGCTATGACTGCTATACTACCGAAAGTGTTGCGTCCGTGATGAAAAATCCAACTATTAGGCTCAAGTAGAGCTACCTACCGACTTTTTCCGCTTAATGTACTAGATGCCCCTGCTGCGAGCTTTGACGGGCATCAGTACACAAACAATAGACATTTAAAACACTCTAGTTTTAGTCCATTATGTATAATGAGCGAAAACTAGGGCATAGTTTTTAGACTACATAGTCTAATGACTCAAAAGACGCTAAATCGAAGTATATTCTGTACCAACTAACTTTACTCTATTATGATTCATATATAGTGAATAAGCTTACAGATAAAACAAAAAGGAATTGTGTTGCAAAGGAAGAATAAAAAAAACAATCAGCTCAAAAGCAAACTAACACGTATTTTGGGCCGCTCAAACAATGAGCCAGTTGTCTTATACAGGTTTTTTTCGAACCTTGACACCAAAGAAATTTATCAAAGTTTCCCTCATGTCAGTAGAAGCCCTTTTTTTCAAAAAGCCGTTATCTTAACGACTAAAAACAACGTTAGTAACTTTTACAAATCAAATACCGCATTGGTCGAAACGAGCAAAAACTTTAGCTGGTGCCTAGCACTTCTAGAGTTCCATTTTGCCAAGTTACAAAGATACAACAACCTCAAAACTAACTTACAACGCTTCATACTAGAAGATAATTCTACTGCCGCATTGTTGACACTAGATGAGATAGATAATGCTTGCGGTAAATCAATGTGGTCATACACGATAAGAGCTTCCATTCAAAGCTTTTTGAGCAGCGCTGAAGAGCAAAGCAAAGACTATTTCGGTGACAATCAAAACAATGGTTTTTTGCAATATGTAAAGTTCTATGCTGGAACATACTTCAATGACCCTGAAATCTATTTTACAGCGACTTCTACACACAAGAACGACATTGAACGTTCTGCAAATGAAGATCTGATAGACTTTTTTAAGTTTAAGTTTTTTATAACTAAAATAGACGACAAATTAGATTTCGAAAAAATTTTTGATGTTGAAAAAAACTCATCGATAATCGACGTCTATGAACTGATTTTATACACACTTGAATATGTAAAAATAAGAGGTTTAGATTTTGAGAATCTCTTCGGTGTAAAGCTTAATCATGTCATTAATGTGTTATTGAAGGTAAAACACCCAAAGATTGAGTGTTTTAAGACTTCATATGGTTTTGATTATGATGTTGAAGGCTTCGACGAAGAATATAAAGTTATCGACCTCTACACAGAGGGGAGATACGAGGAAGCAATCAGAAGATCACTAGATAACCCTTATTTTTTCAACGACTTCTCAATTGCTGAACTTGCCGCCAAGTCGCTAGCTAGAAAAAATTTTGAGGTTGGAGAAGACTTCACTGGAAGACTTATCAAGTCAATGACTAGTCTTTTAATAAGAGATTCTGAGTATCATAGTTCATTAAGCTTTTTATCATGCTTGAGCAATGGCTTTCGATGTATAGATTGGTTTAGGCAGCTTGGTTATTTTGTTGAAAGAGAATCGACTAATACCACAGTGAACAAAATGAACGCTGCTGATTTAGGGATAAGTTTTCTCTCGGCTATTCAGTCACCTAGAAAGAATATACTTTTCTCATCCCCTACCCAATATTTAGACAAACTCGCGTTGCACTATGAGCAATCAACATCACTTAGTCTATTTCGGAGTAACTCAAGCATTGAGAATAAACTCTGTGATATAGAACGTCTGGAAAAGTATAAGGCCACAAATCTCATCAAAAGCTCAATGCTTGATGAGGCTGAATTATTGTTGAGTAAACTTATTCTATCAGATGATCCGATCATAAAATCTGAAAGCCTACGAATATACTCATCTTTGTTAATGAGCCTTGGAAAATTCGAACGTCTAATTGACTTGATAGTAGATATAGCACTTGAAAATGAACTATTGTTTTCCATTTTTGATACATCAGCAGTTTTAGTTCATCTTGAAAAAAGCAATTATACAAGTAGTAAAATTGAGTTTCCAATCCTGTACATATTACATTCACAATATGTCGGCTCTGAATTTGACTCAAGTCTAAAGTTTACTTTCGAAACATTTTTGCAAAACAATGAATTAAAATACCCAACCGACTTATTCGGCATGGAAAAAACATTTGGCAACGAAAAGCTTCACTATTTTTTAAAATGGATATGCACACCAGAAATAATGAAGCTATATCTTGAATTTGATACATTTAGAGAAATTGAAGAGTGCAGACTTAAGATTTGTAACTATTTATTAAGCCAAGCAGGTTTTAAAGATGACCTTCAGTTTGAAATCAAGAATATTAGTAAAAACCTAATCATTAGAAAAGCAGTTCAACAAGTGGAAAACAGCAGAATCTATGTCGACTCCACTATTTATAAAGGGCGCAATTCAACGCCATATGTATCTCTATTTGAAAGGTATTTAGAATTATCTTATAAACAAGACCAAATTAGTGAAGACGACCAATACTTTGACAATTTAATATCAATACTTCGACCTAAAAATGAAAGTTCCAAAGACTTTTGGAAAAGCTTGTCGATACTTTTTATTCCCGAGCTAAAACTTTCCCCAAAAAATGCTACCTTTTTAAGCATTGCTAAGTTGATGCGCCAAGAGTTCACTTATGGTGAAAAAGGTATTAACAATTACTTAAGCACACGGATAAGACATGGTGTATTGCCTACAGCCATAAGAAAGTCTTCCGTAAATGAAGGTATATATGTAGCTCAGAATGAGTCAAATATAAACGAACTCGCTGACACTATTGCCAAGCATCACCTTCTGCCTACAGATATAGAAGAATTTGTCACACTGGCTAAAGAGTTCAGCAAAAACCTCGAAGATGAGATATCAATATTCAATGATGTAAAATTACAAATCTATACACTAGAAAGCCCATTGGATAAAAGCAAAGATTCCCAAGGGATGTTTAACTATTCCATATCACCTATAGAAACCTATGCACTGCAACAAGAACTTCCGCCGTCACCATCCTACGAAGACTTAGTAAAAGTGGTAACAGATTGGCTGTGGAATCGAACAGACTATATTTTGGACGACGTTAAAAAATACATTGGTGAAGATTTTACTGATAATCTGGGGTTGATCTTTGAGGAATTTGTAGAAAACGTTAAAGCTTCAGATATATCTCAAACGGGAAAACGAAATCTTGCCAATGCTATCAGTCGAGCAAAAGGAGATATAGTCAATGACCTCAGCATGATTAGCTCATGGTTTGAGCATGTTGATGCAGATGCTGATGGAGAACTCGAATTAAACACGGCAATAGAAATCGCGCGGCGCTCATTAGATATTGACATATCACTAAAAGAGGAAGTCGTTTATAAGATTTCACAGCGAGACGTTTCAAACTGGGTCGATGTTTTCTTTATACTTTTTGAAAACGCAATCTCTAAATCAAGATTAACTAAGGGTCAATTGGACATTAAATTGTACATTAAAAAAGAAGAAGATGGGCAATTAACGATTGATTGCTCTAATGCCATATCTGGCATTACAGATCATTCACTAGCAAACGAAAATATTTCTTTCTATAGGAATGCCTATGGTAACGAAGAACTAACTAAGGGAGTCATACAAAGCGAGGGCGGAACAGGATTTTTTAAGATATGGAAAATATTTGAAAGAGATTTATCAGTCCGCCATGAAATTGACTTTGGTTACGATAGTTCGGAGCTATTCAAGGTTTCAATTTTTCTAAGAATGTAGGTTTAAATGAATATACTAATTATTGAAGACCAAGACGAAAAAAGTGAAAAAATCAAAAAATTTTGTAGAGTTAATTTTGGTGAGAAGGCTGTAATTACAATAAAACGCTCACTGAGGAGTGGGCTAAAAGAAGTTTTTACTACGAAAAATTTTGACTTGATTTTTCTCGATATGAGCATGCCAAATTTTGACCCGAGTGCAGATGATCCTTTAGGAGGAAGTCCTGAGAGTTTTGCAGGATTAGAATTCGTGTCGCAATTAAAGCTTAGAAGCTTGTTTTATCCGACAATTGTAATCACACAATATAGAACTTTCGAACAAGGAAAAATAACACTAGAAAGTATCGATTCGCAGCTGGTTTCTGAATACTCTGAATACTATCTAGGATCGGTTTACTACAGTTCAGCTGATAAGGACTGGGAAGCGCCGCTCACAAAAATATTGAAGGATTCAAATCTAATATGAATACGTTTCGGATTTTGGTTGTCGACGATAACTACTCTAAGGTTGAACTTGTCGGACAAGTAATAAAAGATAATCTTGATTGTGAAATCGAATATTCCAACACAACAAACGAGGCATTAAAAAAAATAAGGGATTCCGCTTACGATCTCGTTGTCGTTGACATGAACTTACCACAGATAATTGGAGATGCACCTTCACTAGGAAATGGTACGGAATTAATTGAAAATATTTTTAGAAATAATAAAGTCAATAAGCCCTTTTGTGTGATTGGGGCAACCAGTCACTCTTCCGCATATCAAAAGAACATAGCCAAATTATCTAAGTTTGGGATTCCACTAGTATTAACTGATGAAAAAAATAATGAATTAAAGAGCCTACTGTCTAACAAGATTGCTTACTATCAACAAGTTAAAGAAAAAATAAATGAAACTTCGAAAAACGGTGAAAATGTCGAAGTCTGTTATCCAGACAAGATTACTTTAAACTGGTTAGTGAAACACGTTGACTGGAAACACTGGGTTGGTGCTTTGGTATTTTTGGTTGGAGCTTTCAGTTTTGGTGTCAAATCCAGTGGTACAACGCTCATAAAGGAAATTTACGGCATTTCTAACGGCAAAGCTGAGGCTAAACAAGAACAGAAATCATCCATGATTACCAACGACGATTAGCCAATGTCAACTACATCAGTGTCCCCTAAAAGATTGGGTAAAAGGACTTGGGTTACATCAACTGGATTAGAGAAGCTGAGTTGCAACCATTGTTTTCTATAGCTGCCCCTAATTGATACAAAAAATAGTATTGTGAGGATAGTGCTCAAATCATTCACCAATTTGAAACTGGGCTCTTGATACCTAAGACAACACTATAGATTTACGCAAATCAGTTTCAAGCTAGAATTTATTAATTTTTTTCTATCCACATTAGCAAATATTTTCCGCCCCAACTTTTCAACTCGTATTCCATCGTTACGTTAACACTTGCTGAGTATTTTTTATCACCCGAAGTAATTTTGTCGCTACACATGTTAAATGTTTTCTGGTTTGATTTTACAGCTGAGTTTAGAACCAGAAGACTTTTGTCCATATTAGCTAAGGACTTCTTGTCTGGTACTGCTTGAGTCAATCCCAAAAGTGTAACTATGTGGCCATTTAAATAATCGTCCTCATTTAGTTTAGTTACGGAAGTCATTATTGGTTTATTAACTAGGGCAGCAGAGATAGGCGCTCCAAGGATATCGGAAGACGTAATTCCCGTTATGTCCGAAATTTTCTGATAATAATCTTTTGGCGAGGAAGGGTAATGCAGATTCAACTTTAGGTTGTTGGACGTCGCCCTTTTTACACCTTCTACCCATGCAGTATGGTGATATGGTGTAATTTTATCTTCTATAGATTTTGGTTCTTGTACAAAAGCATCAATTGCGGATCTAACGATGTGTTCAAGCTCTCTCAACTGTTTTGGGGTTTCTACTTCTTCATACCAAAGTCCTGAATGCGCAATCGCATAGGCTATAGAATATGACTGGCAGGTGCTGGATGTCGATTGAGGCGATGGGTCAAGGATAAGCTCGTTTATCGCTAACGATTTAGCTGACAATAAACACACCAGCCCCCCTATAATATGCTTCTTCATTCCATTCTCCCTAGATATTGTAATTAATTGACTAAGTAGTTATAACGAAGGCTTAACGTCACATGCGATCTAAAACACAGATAAAAAACTACATAAATAGAATCTAAACAAATCTGCAATTCAGTTTTTTCATCACTATTTTTCCTAAAAGGATATCTATTATAGTTGCAAAGATATTCTCTTTATTTGTTTACACTACTCCGTCTAAACACGATTTGACGGTATTTAATGAATTAGCTCCAGACTTCATGCCAACACCGCACATATTCATGCACTCTGACGCCTTATCCATGGTGTACTGAATATTTTGTTGAATAGAGTCTAAGTCTCTTTCAACTTCTTCGAAGCTATCGCTTAGTCCGCGTATTTCAGATGTCAGTGAATCAAACATTTCATCTAGCTTTTCATTTAGCTGTGTTTTTAGAAAATCGGTTTTTTCACTACTTTCTGTCTGCTTTTCTTCGACTGCTTCTCTATTACTATCAAATAAATCTGAAACAACAGAAAAAACAGATTCAACTTTTTCACCAATATTTTTTAAACTCATCTCAAGACATTGCTGTGTCTCTTCAACTGCTGATATTGTATTGCTCCGCATAGCATCAAATCGTTCGGAAATATCACTTTCAAAAGTAGCCACCAAAGACTCAACGTCCTCCTTTATGCCGTCTACTGCTGAACCCATGGCTTGCTCGACAGTATCAAAAGAAAAGTTAAACTCAGGAATGTGTTGGTCTTCAAGTGCTCCATCAAATTCAGAAATTAGTGTTTTATATTCATCATGGAGCTCAGAAACACTTTCGAATTGTTCCTGATTCAACTGAAAAACGTCTCTAATTTTGCCAAACAAGTTAGCCAACTCACTTGATAAGGATTCTGTTTTACTACTCACATCCTGTGCAAGTTGGTTAACAATTGCATTTAAGCTTTCGCCATCTATCCAAGTATCATTTTCTAGCGTTTGCCAATTCGATATCTCTTCCCTTAGCGAGTTTTCTGCTGCAATTAACAAAGGAGCTAATTCATCTAAACTCATAAACTAATCCCGACCGTACTAGCCAATCCTCTAACTCTATCAAGGGCATCTAAAACAGGAGCTATGGCTTCCTCAATAATTTGCGTTGAAGCTTCCATTTCTTGCTTAGATTGCTTAGAGCCCTCCCCCCCTGAAATCACATTTGATACAAATTGCGTCATATAGGTTTGTATAGACTTAACTACCTTATCAATTTCTTGCTCAAGTGGCTGAATAATTTCGTCTCTAAGCTTGGTTGAACAAGCATTGACAATCTCTCCACTAATAAATTCACGTAGAGATTCAAACGCGTTTTCAATATTTGAGGTCAATTGCGTTACTGGGGCTTGAATATGTTCTTCAAAGGCTTGAACTGTGTTATCAAGTTCATCAGTTACTCTACTCTGGCAGTCTTCGACGAAGCTTGTAAGCGTCTGAACAGCATCGTCTATTTCATCACACTGACTTACAATAAACTCTTCAGCTGACTCAAAATTTTCAATGACACTCTGTTTGAGTACGATGACTTCTTGGTCTAATAACTGGTTAATTTCATCTATTTTTTCACTACCTGCTTTTGCGGTTTCTTCCGTTTTTCCTAGTCGCGCTTTAGTCTCCTCAAACAAATCAGCATTTCCAGCTATCGATAAATCAATATCGCTTTTTAATTCGTCGAATTTCTCGTTTAGAATTGATTCAGCCTCGTCCACTTTCGCTTGAATACCTTGTTTGGTAGCTATATAGCTGTCGTTAAATTGAGTTAATAGGTCGTCAATCTGAGCGAGTTGACCTCCAAGCTTATTGGCAGACTCATCAAACTCAGCTTTCGCCTTTTCACTAACATTGTTCGCAAGCGTATTCAAATTGCTGATAAGTAACGTAACACTCTGACATTTTGCGAAAATTTCATTGTCAGTCATTCTTAGAATCCCATTCGCATAATTTTCAATGCTGACTGAATAGATGGTGCCAATGCGTTAGCAAGCATAAGCTGTGGGAGATAAGGCTGTATCATAGTTGTAATCTGTGCGCTCATTTGTGTCGCTATAACTATGCGTGCAGCTTCTTCTTTGACCTCTTGAATGAGCGAGTCTTTTACTTCTTCTCCAGTATCTTTAAGACGGTTTTCCAATTCATCTATGATATTTTCAATCGTTTGCGTTAGTAAGTTTTCAACAGTTCTAGCCAATTGCTCGGATATATCATCAATAAACTCCGAGCATTGCTCACGACAATTGTCCAAACACGCTTTTGCTTCTTCATGAATAGACTCAAACCCAGCCTTCAACTCATTTTCAATAGCATCCTCGAATGACGCTAAAAAGTCCTCACAAGCTTCATCTTCAAATTCAACTAAGTTTTCGAATTTACCAACGACCAATGAAGTAATATTTTCCGCTCTTTCATCAAATAGCCCTTTTAGTTCATGCTTCAGCTCAACAAAAGTGTTTTCAAGATCACTCACTTTCTCTACAAACGCTTCTGATTTAGCAACTAATTCATCGAGTTGGTCAGCTACAGACTCAGCTCGAGGTTTGATTTTATCGAGTTCACTCTGCAAAGTTGAGCAACTTTTTTCCATTTCGCTACTAAATGAAAACGGGAGATCAAAAGTTTGTTGATGAAAGTCAATTTTGGTCACATCTAAGAACTCTTGTACCTTACTTTGAGTGCTAAGCACCTTACTTTTTAAATTAGCAAACTGGTTATCAAAAGACGTATCGATAGTAGCCAATGACTGCTCGAACTCTGGTAGGCCGGCAGTAATTTGTTCTAACTGTGCTTGAATATTTAACGTCATGCCATGCTACTCGCAATTTCCAGAACAGGTTTTACTGGCTCAGTTATTTTTATCGCATCTTCCAATTTGTCGTTAACTTCACCAATGGCTGCCGTTACATCCTTAAGCGCATCAAGACCAGAGTTATTAAGTTTTGCCACAGCATCATTTATATCTTTCATCCCGCGCTTCAGATCTTGTTCAATTTCGTCAAATAAGCGTTCAAATGCTTTTTCAATCAATAGTTCATGATCAGCCGAGACTGTAGCTTCAAATAAATTATTAGATTGACTGATGCTCTCCTCCAGCTGCTCGAGATGACCAACAACTTCATCTTCGATAACACTGACAGCATCTTGAATACGCTCAGAACTGTCGACAAAATCATCAATATTCTGATCAAAATCATCCAATTGGCTCAGAATTTTTTCCTTAAATTCTATGTAATCTTGACCTAAAGTCTCACGAAACTCTCCAAGTAGACCCACCACTTCTTCAGGCTTGCTTAACATCTGATTAATGTCAGCTTTGGCTTTTTCAGTCAAAACATTTGTATCATTGACACTCGAATATTTGTCAACGTAACCTTTTAGATTATCTTTTAATGCTGAAGTTTTGTCCCTCAGCTCTTGTCCTCTTGGTGCCAAGTCATCTATATGACTTTTGCCCTCATCATAGGCAGAGTCTATCTTTTTCTGGGCATCATTCGTTGCTCTTTCCAAAAGACTTAAGAGCCGATTATTCATTTCAACTTTTTTACTATTCAATGTTTCTCTATTCGCACGTAACTTCTCTACCGTGTCATTAACACTGTCAATAAAAGATTTGAGTTGTATTTCAGGCGTCATACTGGACTTCCTTCACTTTTTAAATCGTAGAGAGTTAAGTTCAATTTAATGTGTTATCACTCGTCATTCTCTCCCAATGCGATTTGTGATCATCAGAATAAAAAATCTCGTAAACCCCGGGTGAGAGTCGAGAAACACTGAATCCAAAGTCATCCTTGTCTGGCAAGTGGACTTCAAAAGGATCGCCGTTTAAATAGGTACTGAGTATCAACCTGTCTCCATGTTCAACGACAAGTTCAGCTTCCACTCGTGATCCCAGATGCCAGCTTTCGAGTCGGAAATCGAATTCACCAGTGATTGGTTTTTCTTTACCTGAACAATTGATCGTCAGCTTCAACGTGGAACCGCTCTTAGACACATCTGGAACTAAGCGACGTATCAACGTTGGTCGTTCGGCATCCACTAGAGAGATTGGCTGTTTTTGTTCTTTAGTTGATTGAGGAAATGCTATGGTTATTTTCTCGAATAGCGCATATCCCGGCGAGTATTCAAATTTTGGATTATTGAGTGCAAATTTACTTGCGGCTATTACCACTTCATTATACGGCTTGATATCACAAGGCATTGCTCCTTTAACATCTGGATTACTAAAAAGCGATGTGAAAGCGTCTTTGAAAACTGGGGCTAGTATTCCGTTTGCTGCCATAGCCCCAGTGACTATGACATAAGGTACAAATTTTTCCCTTAGCGTTTTATTACTATCACAAAATTGACTAAAGTACTTTTTATAACCCTCCAGCTTATAAAAAAGCTCATCATCAGTTACGTTTTCACCACCATGCTTGTTTATCTCTTTAGGCTCAGGCTCGCGTATCTTTAATTTTTCCCTTAAATTTGCTTTTAAACTAACAAGCAATTCAGGCGCTAATTGGCGAATAAGTTCTTTATCTAAAGAGTTTTTAGACTGTAGGTCTAAAATTTGATTTAGGTAATGCTCCTTGTGTGAATCTTCTAAATCGAAGTAAGAATGTTCAATTATGCCTTTTTTTGCATCTAGCTCTCTTTTAAACCAGTTGCGTACATCAAGCGGAATAAACATCCCCTCTTTGGACAACTTATTTTTAGTTACTGCGCTAATATCTTTGCGGCCTACTGGTGATAAGATAAAACCAGAATTGGTGACTTCTACGACAAATATATATTGCCCGTCAATAATAGTATCTGCATCATTATAACAATGTTTAACTAACGGGATGGCATAACCGGTGGCGATAACCTTGGAAAAGCCTGCTATACCCGCAGCCTTTTCTACACTTGAAACTAATTCTTCATCCCACAACGAAAAAGATTCAGGCTCTTCACTTCCTCGGATACCACTGTTCAAGAGGGCTAATTGAGAAGGCAGGGTAATCACTGCTTTGTTAAATGAGCAATGTTCAGAGGCTTCAGCTTGTTTTTTCAGTTCTGAAAACAGTCCACTGAAAAAATCAACCCTGATGCCCTCATTTGTTCCCAAACTATTACCGTCAACATCATATTGTCGTTGTGTAATTGATTCTAAATCGTCAACTCTGGTCAACAACTTAATACCAATATCACTATTTATATGGTCCGAAAGAAAAATGTGTCTAGCTTTATCTGACCCTCTCGGTACGGCGAAAAGCTCGCCATAGTGGGAAAACATCGTGCTAAATGAGTAAAAGCGATTTTTTGATTCGCCGTCCTTATAGCCCAGACAAAATTGGTCATTCAGGGAAATAGCTAGGGTCTTGTCTTCTAATGATTGAATACTCATTCCTTGCCTCCTAGTTATCAAGCGCTTCTTTAATATATTTACTAAATTGATTTTGTCCCTTTGCAAGTAATTTATTAAAGAGTTCAACTTCTTTACAGAGCCCTTCAATTCTGGCCTTTCGCAGATTTACGTGATTTTGTTTTTCTTCAATTGACTTGCGAACGTTTGCATTGGATGCATCAATCTCTTTTGTTCTGATATCGAGATGTACTTTGAGCCTTCGGCTGAAATCAGATACTGAAACCTTAATTCCTTTTAGTAATTGATCCATAAACTTTTTTTGTACTTGTTCAACAATTTGTCGATGCTCAGCGATTGCAGCATCCGACGCTTTTTTGAGCTCTATATTTCTTTTTTGATTAGAATCTTGGTACAAAGAATACACTGCCATCAAAAAACTAAAAATAATGAGAATGACAAGCAATGTTCCTGGTTTAATGGGAAGATTTTGAACAGCATCAGTCGTATCTCCCTTCAATGAAAAGCCCAACAGCATAAACATTCCGCCAAACGCAAATACAGGGCCAAGAATTCGCATAGGCATAGCAGCAGTTAATTGCATGAGTTTTAGTAGTAATGTGGATGGCCTGGCTCCTCGCAACCAATTGCCTATGATTTTAGGCACAGTAAAGCGAGTATATGCTTTAGATGTGGATTCATTGGCAAAACAAGAGCCAGTTTCATCTATTAGAGACTTAATCCCTTCCTCTGAAACCGGAGGTACTATCACCTCTTTGTGCAAAATAGCCAGTTCAAGAAAATCATTTGTAAATTCAGCTTCACTCTGTTTGTTGGCTATGCAATGACTCAAGCTCTTCGTTCGTAATGCGGGAAGCAGAAACTTGTGCTTAATATCAGATGAAAACTCTTTGGTTTTATGATGTTCAGATGCAGGAGTATCCCACGCATTCTGTAACTTATTACTGATACTTTTAAGCACGCCATTCAGCTTACTTATACTAGACTTGGATACCTCTTCTATCTTCGCTTTCTTGATTGTGTAAGTAGCATCCCATTTATCAACAGGCTGCTCATCTTTATCAACAAGTTCGCGATTCTCAAACACAAATGCGTTTTTGAGCTCTCTCTCTATTTCGCTCTGAACTGCCATGGTTCTATTCGAAAGTTCTGATTGATAGGAGTTAACTATCAAATCCATTTCACGCTGCATTACTCGCTCAAAATATACCAAAACACTTGCAACTTCTTTCTCAAGTGACATTGGCACTTTTTCCATGTCATGGGCCAAAAGTTTGTTTTGAAGTGACAGCGAATCAGTCTCAAGCTGGAAAAGTAAATTGAGCTTCGAGGTAATAACTCCAAATGAGCGAAGTATCCCCATGTATTTCATCATGGTTTTATCTTCAACAGTTGCAGTTAACGAATTAAAAATGTCTTTGTTAGCATGGCCGCTCTGCGCCTCATGCAATAACACATCTATTCCGGCGTCATTAAGCCAATTTGAAATAGTATGAATAACATCACTATCAACAAATTTACTTTTTATCGACCTCTTGGAATAAGACAAACATACACATTGAACGCCTTCAAAATGGGACATAAAGGCTTCATAGTGCTCGTCAATATGGGAGGACTTTAAGCGCTCATCTTCTCCAAAATTTAGCTGAACAATAAGATAAGGTGACATCCAGCCTATTGGTTTTTCGTACTTTCCGAGTTCGGTTTCAACAACATAAGGATTTATACTAAGCCTTAGAGACTCACCGCTACCTCCTATCGAAAAAGTCAACTCTTCTGGCTCAAAGTCTTCTATTGCTTCCAAGTTATTGAAATTTTCTCTTAACTCATCTAATGAACGGCCCAACTGCCGTACGTCTTTATAATTAGGCGCGATGTTAGCGGGTGTTATATCTTCTGCTTGCTCGTAAAAGTCTTCAAAGTATCCCTGCGTTGCATCGACAAGCTTTTGCAAACTAACAATTAGGCCCGCAAAGGATTTTCTCGGATCTTGAATAAGAGCGCGGTTAATAGTCTTTTCGTTTTTTTCGGCTTCTTTGTTCTCGACATCTGTATTTTCAGCGGCTTCAAACTTATCTCTAAGTTCTTGAAGGGTTTCATGTAGGACTTGTTTCTTTAACTTAGACTCAAGATTATCTAGGCTTGCAGAATCAAACACTATATTTTCTGCTTTTGCTCTATCGGGAGGAGGCTTTTTAGTTGATTTGACTTCTGATTTCTCGTCTCTGTCCTTGGGTTGCTCTTTGCCTAATTTAATAAGTAGTTTTGCTACTTCCTGATCAACACATTTTTCTAACTGAGCTAAAAACTCTTTATTCTCTAAAGTTTCCTTTTTAAGCAATCCTAAGGACACATAAAACTCAAGCTTTCCACTTAAGCTTGTTGGCAATACGAGGTTCTTCATTTGTTCTTCAACTTCCCTATCAAAGCATTGTTGTTCAAAATATACACAACGCTCAATATTTGTGCAACTTGGTATGTGAGATCGTGGTGAGAAAGCTACTTAGCTAAGGTCTAGACTTAGGCGGTCTCTACAGATAATTACTTGAGGAGTTACCGCGCTGTTACTGGTAAGTACTGTTTTTAACTTGCTATCAGCTCGCATAATAAAGCCAGTTCTATCTTGGATTGCTTAACAACAAGGCGGTCCATGGGTTCGATACCAGTTTCTCTGCAATATGCCCTATGAATCGACCAGAATTCCTCTATCTTCTTTGATTTCTAAACTGAAAACGCAAAGTGGGTTATGTCTCTTACATACTTAACGTTAGACAATAATACCGAAGGTTTTTAATTGGCCGTGTATGATGAGTGTTGTAGAACAAGGAAGTAATATATGCCAAGAAACAAAACTAATTTTATCGATTTACTTGTTGAATTACCTTGGTGGGTGTCGGTAATACTTTCAGCAAGCGCTTACGTAATCATGGTGTATGGATTACCAAATGTACAAACCGATAACCCAATGATAGCCATGATGTTTAACGCGTTTGCAATCCCCGCCCCGTTCATTGCCGCAATGATTTTACTAGTTGCACCGTTTGCATACTTCAATTCACACCGCAAAGTTAAACAATTAGATACGCAACGTAGTCTAGATACTATTCGCGATCTGCATTGGCGTAACTTTGAAGAGCTTGTGGCTGAAGCCTATCGTCGCCAAGGATACAGAGTTACAGAGGGAGGTTACGGTGCAGACGGTGGCATTGATTTGGTATTAAGAAAAGGTGATGAGATAACACTTGTTCAATGCAAACAATGGAAAGCGCAAAAAGTTGGTGTGAGTGTGGTACGTGAGATGTTTGGTGTGCTCACTGCAAGCAATGCTAGCCGTGTTTTCATTATTTGTTCTGGTAAATTCACACAACAAGCAATCGATTTCGCGTTAAGCAAGCCTATTACTCTGTTGGGCGCAGATGAGCTACTTTCCCTCATTCAAAATGTGCAATCTCAAACTACGTTAGAGACTGCTAAACCAGCAGTCTGCCCAAGGTGCGGAAGCGAGCTTGTAGAACGTCAGGCAAAACGCGGGGCTAACGCAGGCAACCGCTTTTTAGGTTGCTCTAGCTTCCCCAAATGTCGTTACACCGAATAATGTATCTATACGTGCGAAGTTGTTAGCGGCAAGCTCGGTGCACTAAACAATATATCGCTGCTCACGCCCCCACCGACCACTAACACGCTTCGACGTTTTACTGGATAAAGTATCTTATTCGAAAGTTACTAAGCTCTAGTCTGCTTTGCGGTTTAGGCTTATCAAACAGATAGCCAACAACAAGGTTGCAACCATACCTGAAGCGCCAGCTACACCTGATGGTAGAAAGCCATCACGACCAAATATGATTAATATGGTATTGGCAAACATAGCGACCATGCCAACTATAGCGGTAAGACCACCAATCGCTTTACCACCTTTTACCACGAAGAATAGGCCGAAAACGACGGCTGCTAGTCCTAATAATAGTTTAGCCGCGTAGTAAATCATGAAAGACAAAGACACTACGCCGCCAATTAAAGGCTTAGCACCTTCTACTGCACCAGCAACTTGGCCGAAGGTTGAAAATAACGTTAGGCCAATGCTTACCTGCACTATATTCAGAACGGCGCTAAAAGTAATAGCTGACCAGCCTAGCTGCGCGTTTTTTGCCTGCACCATAGCGGTACTAGCGAAAGCAGCGAGTACGGTAAAAATTACGGCTTCAAATCCCCAGGCATACTGCCTTGAAAAGCTAATTCCGCTACTGTAAAGCGCTGTGAAAACAGCCTGTGTTATTGCTAGTAGGAGTAATAGTGATGCGGTTGCTTGAATAGTGCGCTTATGAGTAAATTCCATTATGGCTCTCTTTTATTTTAAATATGTAAGTAGTATTTATTGATGTTGCTATAAGACAGGTAAAGCAAATTAATAATTTCACTAAATTCGGTAAAAATGGCAAATCATCTATAAAGAGAGGAAACTTAATCTATTGAGATAGCTCACTACCAATCGGCATGTCTTTTTCATTTAAATCTTCAACACTTTTCTACTTAAGCACTGCTTTTTCCTTTAGATTGGTCATTCCACTCTCACTTAAGAGTAAAACGTATTCCCATCTAATTAGTTATAATATAACATTGCTCGCAAATTTCTGTTACAGCACGTTATACAATGCAAACAAATTCAGTAATATGCGCAGACGCGCTTACCGTGCGCGTTGAAAACCGCACGCTTTTAGATAATCTAAACTTCAACGTTGGTAAGGGCGAAGTTTTCGCGCTTTTAGGCGGAAACGGTGCCGGTAAATCTACTACACTTAAAACCTTTTTAGGTTTGATGAAAGCATCTAGCGGTAGCGCTACTGTGTTGGGGCACAACGCCACTACTCACCCTAACGATGTTCAAAAGTCTGTTGCTTACTTACCTGAATCTGTAACGCTTTATGGTCACCTTTCTGGCCTTGAAAATATCCGGTACTTTCTTTCGGTAGCTGGTGTAGAAAAATCAGACGACGACATATTTGCGGCACTTCGCAAAGTGGCGCTTCAAGAAGATTCATGGAATAAGGCGTTATCAAACTACTCAAAAGGTATGCGCCAGAAAACCGCAATTGCCCTTGCTTTACTGCGCAATGCACCAGTGCTGTTTTTAGATGAGCCCACGTCAGGCTTAGATCCTGCCGCTATTGACGAATTTAATGCGTTGGTTTCTGAGCTAGCGGCCAACGGCGCTACCATTTTTATGGTAACTCACGACGTGTATGGTGCTTGCCAAGTCGCTCACCGTATCGTGCTTTTAAGCAACGGTAAGCTAACCGGCTCTTTCGAGCGTGTTGGCGATACGCCTATTGATACTGAAGCGGTACACGCAGCATTTGCAGGGCGCAAAGCATGATATTTAGTGTAGTTAAAACCATTTGTGCAGATCAGTGGCGCTATTGGCTGCGCACGAAAGTCGCTGCTACGGTACTCTTGCTAGGGGCCATACTGACCCTTGCGGCATTGGTTGTGAATGCATTTCACATTGAAGAAGCCGCGCACGCTAGAGAGCACCTTCAAACTGAAGCGGAAGAACGTTTTAAAGCACAGCCTGATAAGCACCCTCATCGCATGGTGCATTATGGTCACTATGTCTTTCGTGCCCCTACTCCATTAAGCGTAATCGAACCTGGGGTAGACACCTACACGGGTAACGCTATTTTCTTAGAAGGGCATCGCCAAAATAGCGCCATGTTTGCAGAGCAGCGACAATCAGCCGGACTTACCCGTTTTAGCAGCTTAACTCCAAGCTTTCTGGCGCTAGTGCTTGCTCCACTGTTTATTATCCTTATTGGTTACGGCAGCGTATCGCGAGAGCGCGAAGCGGGAACACTTACCTTGTTGTTGTCACAAGGAACGACTCGCTGGCAGCTAATGTTAGGTAAGCTATTAGCGTTAATTGCAGCTAGCGGTTTGTTTTTACTCCCTCTGCTTCTGGCCTGCTTGTACGTGGCTTTTTCAAGCGAAAGCGCGCTTGTTGTACTGTTATTTTGTTTAAGTTACGCCGTTTACTTTTTGCTATGGGCGACCGTTGTAACTGCTTGTTCAGCGTTATTTGAGAAAAGTAGCGTTAGCTTCACCATGCTTATTGTTATTTGGATGGTCGCATGTGTGTTACTTCCCCGTCTTGGAAGCAGCGTAGCGACAAACGCCGCCCCCTCGATGGGCAAGCTTGAAGCGGACTTCAAAGTAGAAGAAAAGCTTCGTAGTTTAGGCGATGGTCATGACGTTAACGACCCTGCATTTAAAAAGCTAAAAGAAGATTTATTAGCGAAATACAATGTCGATTCTGTTGACGACCTTCCCGTTAACTTCCGCGGTGTTGTTGCCCAATTTTCTGAAGGCCGACAGGCGCAGGTGCTTAATGAGTTTGCCGAAAGCAGAATGGCAGAAGAGTTAGAACAAGCACATATTGCACGTCAGTTTGGCTGGCTATCCCCTACCGTCGCCGTTCGCTCTATCTCAACACTGTTAGCAGGCACCAGCCTTGAAACCCATCATCGTTTTTTACGTGAAGCTGAGGCTCTGCGTCTTGATTTCGTTCAAGGGCTTAATAAAGTGCATGTTGAAAAGCTGGATTACAAACTCGACATGAACCGCAACGCAAGCGAAGAAGCGGCTGATAAAGCGGTTGTCGGCGCAGACAATTGGGCGTTGCTTTCGGAGTTTAATTTTAAGCCAGAAGCAGCAAGTACACGCATTTCATACGCGCTTATTTACTTTTTACAACTGTTTGTTTGGGTATGCATTACCGCCTTGCTTTTAAAAGCGGCTGTTAGGAGGTTAAACCCATGATGCGTTTTACCGATCTTAAACGTGAAGCTAATTTTGTGTTTGGTCACCGCCAATTAAAGCTTACGTTATTAGTCGTTTTTCTTTTAAGCACGGTGTCTTTGTGGTCGGGTTATGCAGAGATGCAGGAGCAACAAGCCACGATTGAACGCTTGTTAGAAAAAGACCAAGTAGAGCGTGAAGCCGTTATCACTCACCAGTCTAACTTCGGCATGGTTGCTTATTACGCTTTTCACCTGACTTATGCCCCCCCTTCCCCGCTGGCTTTTGCAGCCGTAGGTGAAAGAGATGTATTTCCTTGGAAGCATCGTATACGCATGCTGGCATTAGAAGGGCAAATTTATGAGAGCGATACAGATAACCCAGAGCTTGCGTTTTTAGGGCGTTTCGATTTTGCCTTTGTGACCAGTGTTTTGCTGCCGCTATTTATCATATTGCTACTTTACGATTTAAAGGCGAAAGAACGTGAAGCTCGTCGTTTTGATTTACTCAACGTAACTGCGCGTAATTCACATGCTATATGGACGGCACGAGTAATTGTCACATTGGTTCCTTTAGCCCTTGTTACGCTTGTTCCGTTTGTCGTGTTCGGGTTAATTAATGGTGCATCTTTGGCTTCTATATTAACCGTTTGCGCAATAGTAATAGGTAATATTGCGTTATGGAGTGCCATTGTTCTTGCGATTGGCGCCGCAAAACGTTTTGCAAATTTCAGTGCAACGCATCTTGCCTCTATTATGCTTGGGGTTTGGCTTGTAACAACAGTAGTCGTGCCTGTGACCGGGCATACCGTCATTAATGCAACTGTCGAAACACCTGAGGGTGGCGATATTGTGCTTACCCAACGCGAAGCGGTAAATAGCGCATGGGATAAGCCTATTGAAGACACTTGGACTCCATTCATTGCTACTCACCCGCAGTGGACCGACTACACAACATTTGACCCTGAAAGAGACAGCTCATTTAATTGGAAATGGTACTACGCATTTCAACAAGTGGGCGACCAAACGGCCAGTGACTTGTCGAAAGCCTATCAGGCAGCCACGCTTCAAAAAGACACCATTGCAAGCTACGTAGCCTTGCTTTCGCCGTCTTTGCTTACCCAACGTTTATTATCAAGCGCTGCTGATACTAACGTTGAAGCAATGGTGGGCTACGAAAACAACGTACGTGCTTTTCATAAAGCGCTGCGAGAATTCTATTATTACCACCTTTTTAAAGACCCTGAATTTTCTCAGGAAAGCTTTGAAGCTTTACCACAATTTATACCAAACACTAAAACCTCACACGAAAACCGCACAGGAAAAGAAGAATGAAAACTTGTTGGGTGAAAACATCACTTGCAGCCACTATATCGGCGCTGCTCAGCACATCGGCTTTAGCACAAAGTGAAAATAATCAGGCTGAAGCTGATGTTGAGAAAATTACCGTACACGGTATGCATCGCGCGTATCAAGGGGCTTTTGAATATAAAGAAGTACCTGCTGCAGCACAAGATATAGACTTAGGCTTACTTAGTGATGCCGGTGCAATTAACTTGAATGACGCATTAGACCTGTCAGCATCTGTAGCGCGCCAAAATAATTTTGGCGGCCTGTGGAATAGCTTTGCCATTCGTGGCTTTTCAGGTGACGAAAACTTACCTAGTGGTTTTCTGGTAAACGGTTTTAATGCAGGTCGCGGTTTCGGCGGCCCTCGTGACCTATCAGGCATCGATCACGTAGAAGTACTGAAAGGCCCGAAAGCGGCCCTGTTTGGCCGTGGTGAACCGGGTGGCGCAATTAACTTGGTAACTAAACGTCCTCAGTTTCGTGAAGGTGGTGAAGTTAAAGCCACTTACGGCAGCTGGGAGCAAATGCGTGTTGAAGCTGACGTACAAACCGTTACAGGCGCGTCGGAAAATGTTGGCGTACGACTCGTTGGTTTTTATGAAGACGCGGAAAGTTTTCGCGATACAGTAGAAACCGAACGTTTTGGGTTTTACCCGTCGGTAACCTGGGAAGCGTCGGCAGATACTACAGTAACCTATGAGTTAGAGTACACCGAACAAAAGATTCCGTTTGATCGCGGCGTAGTGGCTATTGACGGCGAGTTGGGCCATCAACCCATTGAAACCTTTACTGGCGATCCGAATGGCGACACTATCGATACCGAAGTTGTAGGTCATCAAATTGAAATTTCTCATAAGCTTGCTGATGACTGGAACTTATTGTTAGGCGCAGGTCTGCGTGATACCACGTTTGAAGGTAATGCCCTTGAGAACAACTTTGGCGGCCGTCAAACGCTATTTATCGACCCAGATCAAGGCTTGTTATCGCGCTTTAAACGCTATCGTAATTTCGAGACAGATTATCTGGTTTTACGTGGCGAAATTGCTGGTGAATTTGAAACTGGCTCACTGACCCATCGCGTAATTATTGGTGCTGACTACGACAAATTTGAAAACGACCAGGTAATTCTGCGCTATCGCCCGCCGTTTTTCTCAAGTGATACTGACATCAACGATTTAGATTTAGATCAGTACCTTGTGGTCGATATATTTAACCCTGATTACACACCCCTTCCCGACGTTGAGCTGTCTGACAATCTAGACCGCTTTGAAGTTCAAAAAGCCTGGGGCGTTTATTTTCAAGATCAGATAAACCTAACCGACAAACTTCAAATTCGTTTAGGTGGCCGTTTTGATAAGTTCGAGCAGGAAATTGATAATCGCTTAGCAAGTCCAGTAAGCACAACCTCGCAAGATGATACCCGTTTCTCGCCGCAAGTGGGTGCCGTTTATGTGTTTAACGACAGTACCAGCGTGTATGCCACCTACGGCGAAGGCTTCCGTCAGTTAACCGGTTCAGACTTTGCGGGTAATCCTTTCGAGCCGAACGAATCAGAATCTGCTGAAATTGGCCTTAAAACCGATTTAACGTCTATGTTCGACAGTGTGCGCGGCGACATCACGCTTTCACTATTTAATATTGAACAAAGCAATATCCTAGTATTTGATGACAGCGAAGAAGCATCAGACGGCTTTTTCTTAACTCCAGCAGGCGAAGCGAGAAGCCGTGGTATCGAGCTAGATATTAACGCTGAATTTGAAAATGATATTTCGCTATGGCTGTCCTACACCTTTGTTGATGCAGAAAGTACAAATGATGCGGCAGATGCTAACTTTGTTGCAGCCATTGAGTCTGGCGACCCGCTCATTAACGTTCCAGAAAACCAGCTTAGTATTCAGCTGAGTAAAGGTTTTTCTTTGGCTGATATGCCAGTGCGCATAGGTTCTGGGCTGTTATATGTTGATGAACGCTTAGGGCAAACCGCCACGGACTTCTACCTACCTAGCTATACTACGGTACGTGCGTTTGCTGAAATAGAGCCAGTTGAAAACCTATCGGTTAAAGTGGCAGTAGATAACCTGTTTGATAAAGAGTTTTACACGAACTCTTTCGCTGATGTGTGGGTTGAGCCCGGTGCACCGCAGCGTTTTAGACTAACGGCTGCCTATCGTTTCTAAGCGCCTACGGCGCTTAGCTATCATTGAAGCTATTTAAGGCACTGCTTTTACGCAGTGCTTTTTTTTAAAACCAATGAATTAAAAGTATATTTTTTCTATACATACACTACAAAAGACTAACTTATTGTCATTAAAAGTTTTCTCGAAATACACTATAATTCACATATTGTTATTCTCGCGGCTTTCAAATGAAATATACCATCCTTTCATCATCTATTTTCCTGGCCTTTTCTGGCTTCGCCATGGCGCAGAGTACACCTTCAGAATTTGCAGAAATGAGCTTTCAAGATTTACTTAATGTAGATATAACTGAAACAGATATCGATACCTCCCCCCGCAAATGGTCGGTGTCTTTGCAATATAAAGTCGCCGAATTTGATGGATACATGATTGACGACAGTGATGTATCTCGAGACGAAGTACTTTTTGTACCCGGTGAAGAAGCGCGAACTGATGAAAATTTTCCTGTACTTCCAACTGTCATAAATCAGTATGCAAAAGTTATTCAAATAGGTTATCAGCTTCAACATGATTTCAAGCTAGGGCTACAGATTCCGTTGATAAGGCAAGAAACTGACCATATCAGCGTAGTGCCAGGTTACGATGAATTTCTAATTTCATCTGAAGGATTAGGAGACGTGGTAGTTACAGGTCACTATGAATACCTATCGAACGAGCAGTACAGCGTATGGGTAAGCGGTGGCATCAGTTTTCCTACTGGCTCTATTGATGAGCAGGGAGACACGCCGCGCGCAGCGGGTGATCAGCAACTTCCCTATACGATGCAATTGGGGTCCGGCACTTTCGACTTACCTTTAGAAATTGGTTATCGTAATAAAGGGGATTATCCTTTCTCTGTTTCACTATCGGCGAGAATACGTACCGGTTCCAACGACCGTGATTATCGCTTAGGCAATAATTATGAACTAAATGGTAAGTACAATTTTGTTTTAGACGAAACAAGCACCCTCTTCACCGGCGCCGAGATAAGTTACGCAGATTCTATACATGGGCAAGACGACGAAATTACCGTAGATGGTGCTTTCCCCTACCCGGCTGGCATAACTAATCCTGATTTATACGGTGGGACAAAAGTAAGGTTATACGCTGGACTGAACTATACGGCTACTGACTGGTTACAAATTCAGATAAATGGCAGTAAACCTGTATATCAGAACCTGAATGGCCCTCAGCCTAAAGAGTTGTGGCGATTTGGCTTTCAATTATCAACGTTGTTCTAAGCAAAAAACGTGACGGCAAAATTGACTCGTTTTTTACAAAAGTTCTCGTGGTTGCTTTTATTGCAGTGCCTTCTTGTTCCCGCAGCATTAGCTGAGCTTCAAAAAGTAGACAAGTTGAAAGCTGCTTATATGTATAACTTTACTAAATTTATCACATGGCCCAAAGGTAACGCTGTTCCCATCTCCTTTTGTATTCATAACGATCGGGAATTAATGACTTTCCTGAAAGCATTAGTGGAATCTAGAGAGCCCAATAGTAAGTCATTGCTTGTTTTAGACAGCGCTGATGCCCAGTCATGCGATATACTGTATTTGACTGAAAGCGATGAACTTTTAGAGCAGCACCTTAGCCATAGTGTAATCATATCTGATATTAATAACGTATTGGTGCTCCCTGCTGTCTTCAGGTTTTATGAAGAAAATCAGAAATTGCGTTTTGAAATTGATGTAGCCGAGGCTGAGCGATTAAATGTAAAAATAAGTGCCAAACTTCTTCGAGTCGCGAGGATCAAGTGATGTTTCGACGTTCCTCGTTCTTTACCAAACAACTTCTAGCCGTCTTAGTCGTTAATTTCTTCTCCTTGTGTTTGGTAGCGGGTCTGCTTTACAACAACTTCGTCGCCGATTACAAAAGTAACTTGGTAGATGTACTAGACAACCAATCTACCCTTCTTGCGTCAGCAGCAAGTACATCAGTTCTATTTAGTGATGTCGACACCACACAAGAATTGCTTGATGCCGCGTCTAAACTACCCGCGATAAAGAGTGCAAAAGTTTATGACTACGCCTATACGGTCATTGCAAGCTACACCATGGGTGACTTTGAGGAAGATATATCTCCTTCAACAGTTAAAGAAGGCGCAACTTTCGGTAAACACCTTATCCATTATCTGAAGCCCATTGAGTTTAACGATGAAGTTATTGGTCATCTCATGCTTACTGCAAGCACCACCTCGTTAGAAGAACAACAGCAGCACGCTATGTATGTCGTATTTGGTGTGCTCACTATAAGCATGCTATTTACTTACCTCTTTCACTGGCGACTTCAAAGGTTTCTATCAAAACCCATTCAACAGCTTATTTCTCTTGTTAAGTTTGTAGGAAGCGAACGTGAATACTCTAAACGCCTTCCTGACAAGAGAGATGATGAACTCGGTGAACTGTTTGGAGGTGTTAACCACATACTAGCCACGGTAGAAAGTCACCAGGCTCAGCTAAAAGCCCAGAACACAGAATTAGAGCGAGTAGTAGAACTGCGCACTAGGCAGCTATATCAAAAAGCGAACTACGATGCCCTTACGCAACTTCCAAACAGACATTTGTTTGTAGAAAAATTAGATGAAGCCGTAAACAAAGCTAATGTCCAAAATACTGCCCTTTCTATTTTATTTCTCGACCTAGATAGGTTCAAACTCATTAACGACACACTAGGTCATGATATCGGCGATGAAGTCCTGATTATTGTTGCGAAAAAGCTAACAGCAATAGTTACAGAAAAAGATTGTGTCTGTCGCTGGGGCGGTGATGAGTTTGTAATCATGCTAGAGGGTGTTGCCGAACATAATGAGCTTGTTGCTTTATCTTCTGAAATTATCGAAAGCCTTAGCCAGCCTATGGCGATAGGTAGCAACCAGCTTCACATTTCAACCAGTATTGGTATTGCACTGCATCAAAGAAATTTGGAAACGGGAATAGAAATATTAAAACATGCAGATACAAGCATGTATCACGCTAAAGAGAAAGGCCCTGGGAACTATAGCTTTTTTAATATTGAAATGCTTGAAGAGTCTTTGGTACGTCTATCTTTAGAAAGTCGAATTCGACAGGCCATTAAACTTGAAGGGGCATTCTCGCTAGTCTATCAGCCCCAGGTTTGTATACGCAGCGATAAAATTATCGGTCTAGAGTCGCTGATACGCTGGAATGACGAGGGCACTGAAATCCCGCCGTCCCAGTTTATACCAGTTGCTGAGGAAGCAGGTTTAATTAATCCTATTACTACTTGGGTACTTTCTGAGGTGTGTAGGCAGATTCGAAACTGGCTAGATGAAGGGCTAAATTTGGTGCCAGTGGCGGTTAATTTGCCTGCAAGCTTTTTGATACAGCTAGACTGTGCAGAGCAAATTAAGGAGGTATTAAGTAAGTATCAAGTCCCACCACATTTACTGGAAGTTGAGCTAACCGAAAACACCTTTATTAGCTCTACAGACTTTGCACTAACGTCGCTTAAAAAGCTGAAAAAAATTGGCCTTAACATTTCCATCGATGATTTTGGTACTGGCTATTCTTGCCTTAGCTACATAGGTACACTTCCTATCGACAAGCTTAAAATTGATGGTAGTTTCGTTTCTCAGTTAGGGCAATCAAGCTCTAATGACGGTATTGTTAACACCATTATAATGCTTGCGAAGAGCTTAGAGTTGACCACTTTGGGCGAGTGCGTAGAAACTAAAGAGCAGCAGCAGGCCCTTGCAGAAATGGGCTGTGACTCTGTCCAAGGTTATTTGCACCATAAACCGCTTAAAAGCAGTGACATAGCGCCCCTGATGCGATAAAACCTATAGATACTATCCGTACCTGAGTAATAGTTATCGAAGCTATCCTCGACTATTGCCTAAAAAGCTTTCAGAAATGCAATATTCTTTTAATTTCAAAATTACAGGCTATAAAATGAAGGCTTACAGGTAGTAAGCCTCTTAATCGCTTTTAAAGCTTATTCACGCTAACCCTATGAAGGTTGAAGCGTTTGCATAGGTTCGATATCGGTTGTGTTGTTTTTGATAAACGACTCAATATCTTTGACTTCTTCTTTACTAAAGCCTAGGCGAGCTCTGATACCCGTTGTTCCGTCAGCATTTTCAATTACAACAAAGTCGTTAACCCCAAGCGTACGTGAAAACACGGTGTGAACTTGCTTGTTGTTGATATCTACGATCTTAACTTTGGTCGACGTTCTGTAAATTGCCATTGGACCAGACTGAGTTTGAACCCAGTTGATTGACCAATAATAGTGGCTGTAGTTTGGCAAACCTAACTTAGTGTAAAGAGACTCTTTAAAATCAACATTTTCACACTTATTGATAGCTGCATTTTGGCGTCTGCAGTTAGAGTGCTCTGCGATTTCTTTGCCGCCTAACCCGACGTCCATAGGTACAGTAGTATTGCCATCGATACTTACGAGTACATAGTCGTCGAACTTATTTAGTCCGAAGGTATTGCCCAACTCTTTAAATGAGTCAAACAAACCACCTACTTTATCGTTTTCGTTACGAGGGTCTTTTTCTAGAAGAATAAAACCGGTAGATGCAGCGTCGCCTTTTTGATGCTCGGCAATGTGGTAGTTATCTAGTAGAGTGATATTTTTAACGCTATCCCCATCAATAAAATAACGGAAAGCTGAACCAGAGCGCCCTACAATAAAACCATCTGACGTAGGTATAACACTATTGCCTGTCGCTTTTTTCCCTGTCACCGTTCGCACTTCAAACTGGCCGCCACGCTTCCACACAGTACCTATTTTTATAGGCGCTTCCGCAGAGTGGGCTTTGTGATACTTAAGCGTAAAAGACCCGTCAAAATTCTCTACAGCATAGGTGAATTCGCCGGTAAACCTATTTCCACCAAAGTTCGCAACCTGCCCTTCGAAGTCGTTAAACATCTGACCATCTATCATGATGCCATCTTTTTTGCGGTAAAAAATGGCAGGGCCGCCCGTAGCATCTACTTTCTGCTTTTGTTCAGAAAGTTCTGCTGCGCTTAGTACGATTTCTGGCTGAGCAACAGGTGCTGCTTGTTGCTGCGCAGGAGCTTGAATTGGCATACCCTGCAGCTTAGCTAAAAACGCTTTTTGCATTTGATTAGCCATAGCTTGTTGTTCAGGGGTGGGAGGTGTGCTTCCACAAGCACTGATAAGCGCGGCGGCGACTAATGATGGAACTAATAGTTTTGCTTTCATGTTTATTCTCTACTTGTGCTTCTAGCCAATTATTTTGTACTGAAGCTTTTTTATGAAAACAAAGGAATGTAGAGGAAGTGATGCAGTGCCAGTGCTACCCTGCACTGTACATGTTCGAACTTTCTGCCTCGCATTCCTTTGCTTAGACTATTAGAAGATATCTAGACTATAAATTCAATCTAGAAATTACGCAAAACGCCTACATTTTAACCACTTAGCATCAGCAATATCCATTGCGCCCTGGTTTTACAGGTTTGCAATATCATTTAAAGCTGGCCATTCATTTTCATTAAGTAAGCCTTTTTCTATAAGCCTGCTTCGACGGTCCTCAATGGCCAATTTCAATTCATCTCTAACTAATCTTACTGCTGGGGTGATCAAATGTCGGCTGGGTAGCATTATCCACATTTCAGTTAATGGCACCTGATACTGATGCAACACCCGCTTTAACTTACCGCTTAACAAATCTTCAGCCACATCAATGGCTGACTTCTTGGCAATACCCATACCGTCAACGCACCATCGCCTAACAATGTCTCCGTCGTTCACGGCGCGGTTACTGCGCACTTTCACCTTAATTCTTTCGCTCTCTTTCACCAATTCCCATGTGTTATGAGTTTGATCGTAAAGTTTATAGAGCAAGGTATTATGCTGAATAAGGTCGTTTGCTGTTAGTGGTTGGCTGTACTTTTCAATGTATTCGGGCGATGCGCAAATAACATGTGGAATGTTGCACACTTTAAAACCATACATTTGTGATTCTTTTACTGCTTCTTTGGTCATTGCACGAAGCGCTACGTCAACACCGTCGCGATAAAAATCTACTCGGCTATCGCTTACATGTAGTCGCAACGAGAGTTCGGGGTTTTTACCTTGTACTTTATTAAGCAGTTCGCGCATTAAATTGCGTCCCATCTCTGAAGACATCGCCATGCGAAGCACCCCATTAACACTTCGCCTTTCCTCTGTAATGAGTGATAAACCCTGCTGGAGCGTGTCTAGCGCCTGTTGAGCCATAGGTAAGTATTGTTCCCCTTCGTGGGATAATCTAATTTTGCGTGTACTCCTTACAAATAGCGCTACGCCAAGCTGCTCTTCTAAACGTTTAATAGCCATGCTTGCAGCAGATGAACTGATATCAAGCTTCTTAGCCGCTGCCGTTATCGAATTGACTTCAGCGACTTTCACAAACACAGAAAGGTCTTCGGTTTTCATTCTTTCCTCACAGGTTTAGCCCACATATGCCTTTTTAAACTTAAAAAGAAAAGGGAAGTGGATCACTTTTATTATCCACATTTTCGGGAAAGTCCTTATCGATTTTGGTCGTTTATTATCCGTTAACCAACGAATAAACTGTCATTAATTCGTTAATGACGTTAGTAGTAAGGATAAACAGGAGCTTTATATGAAACATACTGCATGGCAAAAACTAACCATGGCCTCGCTAATTGTAGGCGCTTGTGCTGCTTTTATACCCAGCGCCTATGCTGAAACCAAGGTGATAACTGCAGAAAATGTTGAGTGGGGCTATTTGAATCCGGCACGGGGTGACAAAAGCCCGGGGGCGGCCGACCTATGGGGAGATAGAACCAAAGACACAGCTACCGGTATGCTAGTGCGATTTAACAAAGGCTTTGAATCGCCGCCACACATTCACAATATCACCTATCGCGGTATTGTTATTGAAGGTGAAATGCATAATGACGACCCAAATGCCGCTAAAATGTGGATGCCAACAGGTTCGTTTTGGACACAACCTGCAGGCGAAGATCACACTACCGCAGCAAATCACAAGACTAACCTCATTTACTTGGAAATTGATGAAGGTCCGTATTTAGTTAAACCCTCAAAAGAACATTTCGACAATGGTGAACGACCAATCAATATTCATGCAGATAATATGGTATGGCTGCAAGAGAGTGAACTGGTCAACATTGCGGCTGAAGGCGTATCCGCCACCTATCTATGGGGCGATACCAATAGTGTTTACGGTACTTTAGTTAAACTGCCAAGCGGCTTTGAAGGCTCAATAACATCTAACGGTGATGAATTTAAGGCCGTAGTAATAAAGGGCAGCCTAAACTATAAGCAAGATAGTAAGGCTAAAGCACTTGCCCTTGATGCGGGAAGCTATATTGAATCATCTACGCCAGCAACACACGAAGTCCGTAACGCGAGTGATGCTGACGCCATCGTTTATGTCAGAAGCTCATCTAAGTATCAAGTAAAGAACTGAAGTACACGGCAATAATCAGGAGGGCTGCACTTAATGTGCAGCACCACCAAACTATCGCAATACTGGTGATTTCGATACTCGTCAAGGCCAGGCATAAGGATGCAATATGTAGCGTCCAGCCTAAAAACTTGGTAAAGGATGAAGAGGGTAATATTCGTAACACCCGCGCTAATATCATACTCTTGCCTGCCTGCTTAGCGTGTTTATTCATTGCTAACATCAAACACAAGAAGCCTAACAGTTGTAGTGTAAAAACCAGCGTTATCATTACTGCTCCTTATTTATGTAAGGGCTAGGCGCAGAGCTTTTTGTGGTCATTTCCCTATTCGTAAAACGTTGGCCTATCCTCTTTGCTGCCCAAAGCAAGATGATACCTGAAACGAAAAATGCAGGAATGAAGCTTAAATAAACGCTATCCAAATATTCGATACTGTTTGCTATTCGGTCTCTAAATAACACGAGTTCTATAGCAACGGCGACAAAACAAAGCCCGCTTGCTAGCGCGAACTGCTCCTTCCAAGCAACTGAAGCTTTTGCTCGCCAAAATGCGTGCACCGCACTTAATGCCCACACCGTGAAAAATGTGTTTATTTCTAATTGGGCGCGACCTGCAACATCGTGCCCTATCAACTTGTTAGCAACAAAAAACGATAGGCTGGCTAATATTAAGCCAGCAACAGCTGTCACATTGCCTTTTTCCACAAGCGCCAACGTAAACGGATTTTGCTTAGCACTTTTTTTCCGCTGAGTGACCCAAATAATATTGCCAGTGGCAATAAGGGCGCTGCCTAAAATGCCTAAACCAAATAGCAACCATCGCATGCCAATAGGAGCAAAATTTGCCTGATGAAGTCCATACAAAATACGTCGTATTTGGGCTGGAACCGTTTCGTCATCGTAACCTTTAAGTGGTTTACCTGTATAGGTCTCAAAAACTAAACGGTCTGCACGGTTTGATACTGTTGTGGCCTTGCTGCGCTCTACGATAATACGGCTATTTTTATAACCAACGCCTTCAACGGTAATTCTTGCTATTGGGTTGGGCTCGCGCCACTGGTTAGCAATTTTTTCTTGTATAAGCGTATAGTTCGGCATAGGGGTTGGCGTGGAGGGCCGCACGTTTGACAAGTGATCGCTACCAATAACTTTTTTATCTAGCTGCAGGCTTGGCAGTGAAGGAATAATCTGGTTGTTTACGCCTCGTTCTCCCCGCTCGAAGTTAACGTTAGCGGTATAGGGCAAATACATAATCGCGTAAATGAAAATGCCGCTTAGGCAAATCATAATACAAAAGGGAATAGTGAGAATTCCGGCAAGGGCATGAAAGTCGGTGGTCCACTTTTGTAGCTTTTGAGAGCGAAGCGTGAAAAAGTCCTTAAAAAACCTGCGGTGTGTATAAATTCCAGTAAAAATAGCAAGCAACATTGCCATTGCGGCGATTCCTGCAATGTACCGCCCGCCATAGCCACGAAGTTGCAATGTGTAGTGAAAATTTCTAAAAAACAAGCCGCCTTTTGTTTCTGTTTCATTTTCTCTTACAGCGAGTTGATTATTGAAGGTCACGGTTTGTCTTTGCTTACCCTCACGCCATTGCACACTCCAAAGTGCAGAACGCTCTGAAGGCAAGGCTATCCGCCACTGTTCAGCTTCACCTGCATGTTCATTTAAATAAGTAAAAGAGTGGGCGAGCATCGATTGCTGACTTTGAGAAATGCTTCCTCGTTCAGGCATCAAGTAGCGCGTTATTTCCGGTGTAAAATAGCTTAACGTGCCAGTAAAAAATATGGCAAAAAGCAACCAGCCGAGTATCACACCTAAATAGGTATGCAGCCAAATCATACTCTTTCTGAATGTAGCTTTCATAATGGGCTGCTTAAAGGTGAAACTAACGGTAGCGCTAAGAAGAGAATGGCAGAAAAAGCAATTAAAGACGCGCACCACTTCTTCGTATTCTTAATAGCAAAGCTTGCGATAAATACAGCAAAAAATACAAAGTAGCTAGCCATACTGCCACTTAGTATTGCCACGCCCTCTTGCTGGTTTAATGTATTGAAAAATATAAAAGCGAAGTAAAAGCTTATTAGCGCAGAAACGGCATAGCCGCCCAAGATAGCGGCTATGCTACGCAGCGCAACGTCTACGTTGTTATTCAATGTGCTTACTCTTTTTTAGAAGCGATATGCAACTGAAAGTTTCGCATTACGCTCTTCGCCAGGCAAACCACCTAGGTACATAGCATTGCTGTAATAGTCAGTATTATCAAGGTTACGAATATTCAACTGTACGTCCCAGTCGTCCGACAAATAGCTAACTGCCGCATCCCAAACTGTGTATGAATCTACGAACGCGTAGTCAATGCCAAATGCAGAAGCTGAGATGGTACGCTCGTCTTCATAGGTTACACCAACGCTGAACTTAACTGGAGCAGGTAGCGCTTTAAAGCTATGGCTATAAGTTAGCCATGTGCTTGCAAATTTCTCAGCAATACCTTTGGTTTGTTCTTCATCAGTGCTCGATGCAAATGCACCTGGTTCAGTACGCGGCTCTTGGTAAGTACCGTTTGCATTAAGCGACCACTGCTCATTGATATCGAAGTTAATGTCTATTTCAACACCCGTAGTACGGTCTTGCTCGTCATAGTAAAACTCTGGAACATCAATGTTGTAAGACGGATCTTCAATATTATCTTCATACAGTGGGTTGGTGTATTGAAGGTTTGTACGCGCTGTATCAAACACAACTACCGAGCCAATGACCTGTTCGTTTAGGGCGGTAAAACGCACGCCTAAATCCCACGACTCTGATTCAGAGTCAGGTCGGTTGTTTTCTTCTGATAGAGAACCTAGTGTGCTGTATGCAGTGCGACCTTTTGAGTGGTTTATGAAAGTACTTAGACTGTCGCTATACATGTAGGTTAAGCCTAGGTTGTAGGTGAAACCATCATCGTTTGCATCGTACTCTGGGTTACCGTCGCTGAATTGATTTTGATAGGTCTGTTTCACGCCACCATATGCACCGCCAATTCGCGCGGTAAAGTTATCATTCAGATACAGTACTTCTTGGAAGCTCACGCCCCAGCTAGATACCTCTTTGTCGTACTTGCTACGAAGCGCTGGATTATAGTCTTCGAATGTACCTGTGGGCCAATTCGGGTTACGAATATCTAAGATGTAAGGTACGGCATCGCTTCGTGTATCATCAGCATCCCAAATAGACCATTGGGTATATTCCACATCCATATTCTCGTAGTTAGCACTAAATAGATGCTCACCACGAATATCCCCTAACGACCAAGTATTGGTCAGGTCAATAAAGTATTGCCAAACACTTTCTTCTGCTTCAATTTTGCGGTATTCCTGTCGGCGCGCTGCATAAGGATATAATACGTCATCAATTACGAGTGGAGCGCGAGGCTCAAGATTTGTGGTGCCATTACGGTCAACATAGACATAGTTGTAAGCACTGGTCTGGCGAATGTACGAGGTCTCATAGGTACGGTATTGCAGTTGCTGAGTTAAAGACCAATCGTCGTTAATTACTAGGTCTTGGCGAAGCTTCACGCGGAACTCTTCACCTTCATTAGGACGTGAAATTGGTGAGATAAGGCTAGTATCGCCTAAATCAAAAGGCTGAACGCCATCGGTAGAAACTAGTGTTGCGGCTAATTGGTCGCGCTGTGCATCGGTTAGTTGTAGACCACCTGACTCTGCAGTATCGTTAACTAAGTCAGCGCCAGTTAAGCTACCTGCATCGGTATCAAACATGGTTAAGTCGATTAGACGAACCGGATGACCTACCGAATCAATTTGAACTGCGTCGTCAATATATGCCGCAGACAATAGGAACTGGTTATCACTTGATGCGACGTATTTAAGAGATGTGTAAAGCTCACTTCGCTCATCGCTAAGCCCACGATAGCCGTCAGACTGTTCACGGTTTGCTACAACGCGATAAGCAAGGTCCTTATTAATTGCACCTGTTGCGTCAGCCATTATTGAATAGCTATCCCAACTACCTACAGAGGCTTTAACCTCATAGGCTTCTTGGAACTGCGGCTTCTTCTCAATAAGGTTGATAATACCACCCGCTTCGCCCATGCCGTATAGGCCAGTAGCTGGGCCCTTAAGCACTTCGATACTTTCAATATTAGTCATTGAGCGGGTTGGGTTATAGCTGTTGCCCAAGTCAGCACCAGCGTAAATGCCGTCAAAAGTGTAGTTAACACCAAGGCCGCGAATCGCTAAATTATCACCTACACCGTAGTTGTTACCGTCTTGGCTCAAACCACTAATGTTGCGAATACTTTCTTGCAGCGTATCAACACCCTGCTCTCTTAATAAAGTACCGTCAACAACAACAATAGCCGCTGGCGTTTCCATTAGGCTCATATTCGATTTAGTGGCCGTACCCGACTCTAAAATAAGTCGATTGTGGCGACCGTAAACGGTAATGACGTCTAAGTTTTCTTCTGCACTCTGTGCTTGAGAGTCTACAGGTGTTTCAGCATCGTTTTCTTGCGCCAGTGCCGACGTGGCAGTAACTGTAGACGTTACTGATAAAAGAGAGAGAAGAATTGCATTAGCAACTTTACTTTTTTTGTGTGAAGTGTGGTTCATTTTCCGCCCAAATCTAAATGATAATAGTTATCGCTTTTAATGAGGGCGCGAATCTTAAGTGGGGAGGTTTAGTAAATCAATATAAAAATAGACTTTAGTTCAATTTTTCTTAAAAAATACTTAAATTCTGCACATTTTAACGTTTTACACACAATTACTTTTTAATAATCAAACAAAGTTGATTTAAGTTGAACGGCCTTTTGCACCGCAGTCGGAGACCGTTATAGCTAAGCGCTTTTAATTTATTTTGCGAGGATAATCAGGAATTACTAAGATTTAATAGGTAGGTGCCCCAACACCGCCGAGCAGGCCATACCAATAGCTAATGTTATCGCCACGCTAGTAAAGGTGCCGAGCAGCACATATTCGGTAAGTTTTCTATCTTGGTGTTTAGTGAGATCACCGAAACGGAAAATAGATTTAGCTGCAATAAGAAACCCTATAGCGGAAAACTGATTTAACAATACAAAAGTTAACATGAGTACACGTTCTAAGTAGCCAATACGCTGCCCTGCCAGCGACAAGGTTTGTTGTGCTTCAGTGGTTATCGTAGGCGGATCATTAGGATGGGCTGATGGGGGTTTGTTAGTTAAAACTTCACTGCTCCAAGGGGACAGCAGTTGCTTTATAATAATTGAGCTGGGTTTAAGCACGGCTAAATAGGCAAGAAGCACCGCTAAATGTTGTGCACCTAGTATCTTTAGTAGCGCTAATGCGCTGTGCCATTGGTTTGTGGCATATAAAAACACGCTCAAGATCACAGCCACGTGAGCAAGTTGATCGATGACAAACGCGGTCGTATTTTGAGAGCAATAAGACTTAATCACGTCAATTTTGAAATGGGAAACCGCTATTATAAGCGTAGCAATGCCTATTGTAGCCATGCTATCGATGCCGGATAAAAACACGAGTGCGATAAAGGCAAGAGCACCATGTAATAGTACATGTAAATACAAAGGTAACGCCAACGCGTGTCGCTCGTTTCTTTGCTTTACCCATGAATAGGGTTGAAAATAAAAGTCGGCAAGCAAGTGTGCAAGTAGTAACCCCACCAATAGTTCAGGCTGTGCAAAATCGGGAACGGCGTTAACGATAGCGCCTTTTGATGTTTCAGCTATCATTCAACGCTCCAGTTATGGCGGTAATCATTTAAGGTTTTCCACTGCACGTTTTGCTTCCTTGTTGTTTTATTTTACTTTCAATTGCTCTGTAATTTTTTGCTATTCGTTTTTTATTACTCGATTTTTTATTACGTGTTCTTTGTTACTGAACTCTTCGTTTCTAGAGTCTTCGTTATTGGGCGGCAATAGCGTGCTTCATATATTCAAGGTATTCAGCAACAAGCTTGTAATTACTCGCGTTAAGAATTCGACTCACATTGCTTCTATTTTTATCGAGTAATGCCGCTATATTCTCATGACTTTTATCCGAGGCTTCAAGATAGGCCAGTAAAGTTTCTGATTGGGTTTGTGTTAAGCCGCTTACCTGAGTATCTGCAAAGCGTGTAAGTAACTGAGTTTTGCTTTCTAGCTCAGTATTGCTGCTGGAAAAAGCAAGATAATTGGGTTTAATCGAATCAAGCCCTCGCCCTGATAAAACAAAGGCTTCCCCTGTGCCTGTTTTCACTTCTTTAGAGCGAAAATGTGCTTCACCCACTGCTACGCTTATTCTTACATCTACGCTTGGCGTGCGAGCTTTTAGCGCTAAACGCAAACCTAATGCAATGTGCATACTATACTGGGGTTGGTTTACCGCCAGCTGAAATGCGTCGCCGCGATAAATGTCAAAATGGCCGTCATACTGCTTAGCGTAACTCGACAGGTGCTGTTTTAGCGCAGTGAGGATATCTCTGAAGTCTTCGTCAGAATAAGACTGAGAGTTTGTAATATCGCCGGTCAGCACGCCAGCATAACTCTTTTGTTTATTATTTATTGCGTTGTTTTTGTTCGTGTTCACTTTGCGCCGCCGTGATCTTTCTTTATTACAAGAAACGCTTCAACTTGTTATCACTATGACACGCCTAATCATCAAATTCAAAAACAATCACACTTTAAAATGTGATTAAAAATAATCACAAATGGAAATGTGACTAATTTATACAACTTTTGTGTAAGAAAATAAGCTTGCTGGGTAGCTAAACTATGGGTGCAGGTGCTTCACGCTTACATTTATGCGCGACGGCGCAATTAAAACGTTGCGCAATTTCTACCTGAATTTTTGGCGCGATAAAGCGCAGAATCAACGTCTTCGATGAATGAGGTAGCATTATAGTATTCTTTTTCTACACTCTTCTTTTTTGTTGATTGACCGCTATTAAAACAAGCCATACCAATACTGACCGTAAGGGTGCCTTTAATTTTTGATTTTTCATGGGCTATTGATAGCTGCGACACATTGCGAAGAATTCTAGCGGCAATACATTCTAAGGCGTCACTATCTGTGCTCGGCAGGATAATAGCAAACTCTTCCCCACCGTAGCGCGCTACTAAATCGTCGTTACCCAAACAACTGTTAGAAAGCGTCTCTGCTACTCTTTTCAGTACGTTGTCGCCAGCAACGTGCCCGTAGTAGTCGTTATATTGTTTAAAATAATCCACGTCTATCAACAATAAACTAATGGGAATATCAGCTTCTTTACAGCGCACGATATCGGATTTTATCGTTGCATCAAATAAGCGCCTATTCGCAAGCCCCGTTAATCCGTCGATATTTGCTAAGCGTTCTAACTGCTTATTCGCTTCAAGAAGCTCAATTTGCATTTTTTGTAACGCTTTTCGGTTGTGCAAATTTTGAAGTGTATTACCAAGCATTTCACCTATACGACGCAAATACTCAATATCGAACGCTTTCCATGAATAAGGGGCGCCGATAATATCGCACCCGATAAAACCATACATTTTTCCGTCAACCATAATACGTGAGCAAAGAAGAGAGTAGATTCGCTGCTCTTCAAAACTAGCTTTTTCCAAAGACGCGGACTCTGGAAGCGCTGAAACATCATCGACCTTAAACAACCCATTAGAAATATGGCTCATAAAAAACGGCATGGAATCAGTTGGAATATTTTGCAGCTCACTGATGTAGGGAATAACTCCCGCCGCAACCCACTCATGGGTATTTGACATTAATTCGCCATCGTCGCTGAATTCAAACAAGTAACATCGATCTACGTCGCAAAACTCGCCGAATGCGGCGAGTGCTTGATCGATAATACTATCAAGCTCGCTAACGTTGGCATTGATTAACTTGGAAGAGAAATTAGTAAGAAGCTGGTTAAAAGTAATATGCTGATTAATTTTTGAGTCTTTTTGTCCAAGATCTAGAAGCGCTGTCATATCGGTTTTGATATTAAGAACAACCCAATTGTCCGTAGTGGTAGAAACAATATTGCCATCAACAAAACAATTCATGGTTCTAGAGCTTGTTTGAAGTCGAAAGAAATCGTTGACCTCCACGCCAGATTCGATAAGAGAGAAAGGGTCATCTCCTACTGACACTTCTTCTTTCGAATTTTGGTCAAAGAACGTAAATAAACGACTTTCCGATTTCTGTAAGTCGATTATTCCAAAACATTTTTCAAAATACTGGCTAGCATAAATATCAGAACTACCCGCACATTTAAACAATATGCTTGATGGTATTTGGCGAAAAAAAGATATGACTTCGTCTTTATTCAAGGTCTTTCCCGATAGTAAATGCACTTTAAAAATAGCAGCACTTCAGCAACTGTAAAACGTTGCATAGCCAGAAAGTGTGAAAAACTTAACAAATAGTTTATTAAACTTATTTAAGGTGTGCGCGTAACTAAATAGGAAGATAGGCACTGCAAAAAGGACTAAGCGTAAATAATGACCGACTCGATAGTTGAGCTGTTAGATGAAATGTATGATGAGGAAAGCGAAAAGACGTCACTAGGTAAAATTGTCGAACGCTTTGAAGGTCGTGGTTTTGGGCCCCTCCTCTTAGTGCCTGCACTCATTGCTTTGCTCCCTACTGGCGCCATTCCAGGCGTACCCACATTATGTGGTTTAACGCTATTTTTTATTTGTATACAAGCTGCTGTGGGCAAGAAAAGCCCATGGCTACCAGAGGCGCTTACCAAAAAAGAGGTAAGCTCGGATAAATTGGAAAGCGCCATAGATACTGCTAAACCTTACGCTAAAAAGTTCGAAAAGCTACTTAAACCCCGTATCACATTTTTATCAGATACGCCGGTAAAGAATATTATCGCTGGATATTGTGCGCTTGCAGCACTTTGCATGATCCCGTTAGAAGCACTTCCTTTTGCCGTTGCCCTTCCTGCTTTCGCCCTTTGTATTACTGCTTTAGGAATGACTAACCGCGATGGTGTGTTTTTGTCTATTGGCATTTTGCTGCAGCTAGGTACTGGGTATTTAGTTATGCAAGCGCTCAGCGTGATGTAATTAGCCCTACTTCTTCTACTCGCTTTTCAATTAAACTTCCTAACGGAAAATTTCTCCTATCAAAGAGGGAACTCACAAATACTGACCTTGTATTTATTACCCACTTTTTTTCGCCATTCTTCTTTTTTTAAAACCGTTATTTACGTACTATTCTTTTCTTATAAAGCCTGTACTTTAGTACAGGCACTTTGCTCCATGTATTTGAAACAAGTACTTAGTGAGACATAACTACATAAGAAAATATGGGCTGTAAAAATCTATGAAGAGAATGTTAGCGGTATCTCTTGCGTTATTTTCGTTTGCTACATTTGCTGAAAACTGTGTATTTAGCTGCCCTATTGGCTTAGGCGGGCAAACTATCACTCGCTCTATTTATACGTTAAACAACAATCCGCAAACAAAGTTTGCCAACTGGGTGGCTTATCACGTAACGCCTGACACCATCGACGGTCCTTCGCGAAGCAGAAACTGGAAAGCTGACCCTGAACTTGACGATGAGAGTACGCTGGAACCTAACGATTACAAAGGTGCATGGCGAAATATAGGCACAGATAGAGGGCATCAAGTCCCCCTAGCCTCTTTTAGCAACTCACCAGACTGGCGTGAGCTCAACTATCTTTCAAACATTACCCCACAAGACTCCGACTTAAATCAAGGTCCATGGGTTAGATTAGAAAATGCTGTGCGCAGCCTTGTGAGAACAGGGCAAGATGTTTATGTGGTTTCAGGCCCACTTTACGAAACGTTTTTCGCTGCGTTGCCCGGTGCCGATGAGCTGCATAGTATCCCTAGCGGTTACTTTAAAGTTGTCGTAAGTGAAGTTGACGGTTTGGTGGAAGCCTCTGCGTTTATCATGCAGCAAAACGCCTCTCGCCGCGATGATTACTGCGCAACGCAAGTTACCATTGATGAAGTAGAATCGAGAACCGGGTTAGATATTATGCCAGTATTACCCGATGAAAGTGAGGAAACCATTGAAGGAAGGCTCGGCAAGCTAGCTATGCGACTTGGCTGTAGCTAAGCCTTTCTTGGGCATAAAAGCGTATAGCTATCATCAATCGACAACTTTTTTTGCTAACTAATTGCTTTTAAAAGGTTGCAGTAGCAAGGCGCGAATTGAAGCATTTTCTTTTATCGCAGGTACATCCTGTTGACCTATGGAAAGTGTTTCGTCGCTTTGCTTCGCTCTAGGGGTAAAGCTTTTAAAAAGCCTGTCCCACCAAGATACACTAAAGCCATAGTTAGAATTTGACTCTACCTTTGCTTGGCTATGATGTATACGATGCAAACGCTGGGTAATGAGCACCCAGCCCACTCTGTCATCCCACTTTTGCGGCAATCGAATGTTCGCGTGGTTAAATAGCGCAAACCCGTTAAGCGCCACTTCAAAAACAACAATAGCAATGGCTGGTATGCCTAGTATCGCTACTGCCAAAGCTTTTACGCCTAGGCTAATACCAATTTCCACGGGGTGAAATCTAAGACCTGTAGTGGTATCGACATGGCTGTCGGCGTGATGCATTTTGTGAAAACGCCATAAAAGTGGCACCGTATGAAACAATCGGTGCTGCCAGTAAATAAGCATATCCAGCAGCAGTACACTTACTACCACTATACCAACAAATAGAGCGTTGCCGTTTTGAGTATTATTCGTTGGTTCTGGGGACGACAAAGTACTGTCGGCTTGACCTGACGCTAGGTTAAACAGTCCAACGCCCTCTTGCTGAGTCCATATCGACACGCCTACTAAGGTTGCAGGAAGTAAAACTCTCGATACAAGTGCGCCCATTACCACCATGGAAAGGTTTCCTATCCAGCGTGTTTTTCTATCTAGTACAGCACTACGCGCTGGAAACATGGCTTCCAGTACTGCCATAAAGGCAAAGATACCAAGAAATACACTTAGGCGAATAACAGACGCATTATCCACTACAGCTCTCTTTTCGATTCAATTTCATGTTTACTTCCTAACGACTAATTACGCTTTGCACATAGAAAAGGCGCAGTTGTGCTGCCTACCCCTTATCAGTTTTAACGCCCTAAATCTTATCATGTGTCGAACACTGTCTTTGTTCTACTTCTACTTTATTTAAGGTGCTAAACCCACCCGCAATTCGAGTGACCACCGTTACGGCACAAGCAGCGGCAAAAATATATGCTAGTACAGCAAAATGTTCAGGCCAGATGCAAAAAGCAAGAAACACAAGAATCGTTTCTGTGCCCTCGGTTAACCCCTGCATATAGTAAAAGCTCTTGTTAGCGAACTGGGGTCTGTCGATATGAAATTTTTCAGCTGCAATGGCAAAAGCCAAAAAGCTACTGCCCGTACCGATAAATGTGGCAAGTAGCACCATTGCTGGTATGCCCCAGCTGTTAGGGTCAGCAATACCAAATGCTAACGGAATAGATGCATAAAACAAAAAGTCTAGGCATATATCAAGAAACCCACCTGCACTGCTGCTACTTTGTTGATAGCGTGCTAACTCACCGTCAATACCATCAAATACCCTGTTAAGTATAATGCAGCTAAGTGCCATTCCCCACCAGTTAAGAATAATAAAGGGGACGGCAAGAATACCCAAAACAAAGCCTGCCACGGTAACTTGATTCGGGCTGATGCCTCTTGCATTCAGTGATGTGATCAAAGGCTTTAATAGCGGTTTAATAAAGGGGGTAATTTTCGCATCTAGCATGGTAATAACTCTATTATTTGACCGCCGGCAGCAAGGGCGTCCTCTTTGTCGTGTGTTACAAGTACCGCAGGAATATTTCGCGCTTTAAGCTGCTTAAATGTCCAGCTTCGAATTTGCTCACGAAGGGCGAAATCTAGCTTACTAAATGGCTCATCTAACAATACGACGTCAGGTTGCGAAGCGAGCGTTCTTAGTAGAGAAACACGGGATTGCTGCCCGCCTGATAATGAAGTGACTGCACGCTCCCCTATGCCTGCTAAGTCGACAGCGCTAAGCATTTCTTCGATAGCCTCTATTTTTGCTTTTCGATTTGTGTGACTGTCTTTAGGCATGGCAAAGGCAATATTTTCTACAACCGTCATGTGCTCAAATAACAAGGCATCTTGAAACATAATGCCTACTTTACGTAAATGAGCGGCTTTATCGTTTACTACAACACCGTTAATTTTAATGATACCGCTAAAACTAAACGGCCCATGAAGTTGGCCGGTAATTGCCTGCAGCAAAGTAGACTTTCCGGCGCCACTTGGCCCCATTACCGTTAAAATTTCTCCGTCTTTCACACATACATTCACTTTTAATAGTGTGTTTTGTGCATGAGAAACCACTAGGTTTTCTAAACTAAGCGCCATGTAATACTGCTCTACTCTTTTTCTCTGAAGTACGTACTTTACTGCCTGGCTTAACTAACATGGCGGGTAAATACCACGCCATCACAAAGCCAACTAAAGGCATAATCGCTTGGATAATAACGAATACCGCCGTTAAGCGCGTACTGCTTCCCGACACTGAAGCCACGGCTTCTGTAGTAATAGTGGCAATAGTGCCCCCGGAGGCCAATAACGTGGGCAAGTACTGGCTGAAACTTATAGCAAGCCCCAGCGCCCACGCCACCATAATAGCTGAAAACAGGGATGGTAATTTAATATGGAAGAACACTTGCCTAGGCGTTTTGCCTAGGCTTTGTGCAACCATTGCGTAGCGAATATCGAATTTGCGATAGGCTACCGCCATAGACAAAAACACGTAGGGCACCACATAAACCATATGAGCAATATAAGTATGAAACCAAACAGCGTCTTGCAGCACTAGCTGCTGGAACCAAACTAGGCCATATAAAAAAGCCACACCAGGGACCAATAGCGGCAAAAATAACGAGATAGAAAACGCCCTGTTAGCATTGATACCTGCGGGTTTAAGCAGCTCACTTTCCAGTGTAAATAGTACTAACCCCAATGCTGAGGTGCTTACCAATATTCCTAGCAATAAACTATTGGAAAGTGGCGTCGCAAGGGTTTCAAGTGCTGTTCGCCAATGCAATAGTGTGGCACCTTCTGGCAATAAATCAGGGTAATACCACTGCTTAGCGATTGAGTACATAAGTACCGAATAAACCACTGCGCCAATCAAAGCAATGTATAGCGCTACAGTGCTATAAGCGGCGCCTTGCACAAGCCTATCAAAAAATCGCCGGTTCCCTTTTGCAAGCCTTTTCCTTCCCACATATATCACTACACGCTCGACACCTAACAGCAGAAGTAACGCCAAACCACTAACGGCAACCTGAAGCACGGCAGCACTGCTTGCCAATAGGCGCATAGATAAATCGATATGATTAAACCAATGCATAATGGCTACGGCCAAAGTGCTGGGGTTATTCCCTCCTAATATGAGCGGAATTTCCACGTTAGAGGTGGCAAAGACCAACACTGCTAATATAGGTAATCTGATTTGTACGAAGACAGTGGGCATCACAAGCTTAAAAAAGGTTGCCACGGGCGAATAGCCAAGCGCTGTGCCCACTTTGATATAGCCAGAAAGCTTACTTTTCACTAATGGCTGCGACATTACGCTTAACGCCATTAAGAGAATGAACGGTAGCTCTTTTAAACTTAACGCCAGCAGTACGCTTAGCCCCGCAGGATCATAGGGAAAAAAAGTGTCGTATGGGAAAAAAGCGTCGCTACTACCAGGAATAACCGTATTGGTTCCTAGCGCTGTTATTCGCGCAAATATGCCTGACGGGCTGAATACAAATAGCAAGGCAATGGCTGCTGCGGCGTGTGGAAAAACAAGAAACGGACTTAATAAACCTTGAATTTTGTTTAGCCAATTCGATTGATAAAATGAAGCTAGTAATAAAAACGCGCCAGCTACCGCCAGCAATGTTGACCCCATCCCAGTAAAAAGTGAAAGCCACACCATCTGCCAAATATCATCAAGAGCAAATAGCGCTCTAAAAACGTCTAGTGAAAAGCTGTTGGCGCCTATGGCAGGAAAATAGCCTAACGCAGGAAATGCCACGCCAACCAACCCTGCCAAAACAGGAATGCACAGTAAAAGTAATAAGCACCAGCGTGCAACACGCGTAAATTGAGCGAACATCAATAACGCGCTCCATAGCGTTCGTACCATGCCTCACGCAGCGCATCGGTCCAGCTTGCATGAGGTTCAGCCAGCAGGATCGTTGCTTGCGATTTATCTAACGCTGATGGGTGAATATTATCTTCTACGAAAAGCGCTTGGTCTAACTCTGAAAGGCTTTCAATATCAAGCACGGTGTCGTCGCCCCACACTTCTACCTTCTGTTTTTTAGCTTGTGCCTGTGGAGAGAGCAGAAAGTTAACCACCGTTTTGGCCGCCGCTTTGTTTTTTGAGTTATAAGTAAGGCCTACAAAGTGAACGTTTGCCAGGCTACCGTCTTGCATAACATAAGTACGAACATCGCCAGGTAAATCGAAACGCGTTACCGCCGAAGGAATTTCTGAAGCGGTAAAAGAGAAAGCCATTGAAAGCTCACCTGTACCCACCAAACGTTGTAATTGGGAGGCTTGACGTAACATGTGCTTACCCTGTTGCCACATAGTAGGATGCAGCGCATCAAGATACGTCCACAAACTAGGTAAAACCGCATTGAGCGATTCATCATTCGCTGGCTGATAAAAAAGGCTTAACTTATCTTTATTAAGTGCAAGCGCTGCATACTTAATAAAACTAATACCTAAATAATCGCTCGGTACTGGATAAGTAAACCTACCTGGGGATTTTTGGCTAAATCGTAGAAGCTCTTCAATGGTTTTCGGCGCCATAAGCCCTAGCGTATTTAAGTGTGCGCTACGGTAGTAAAAAACCATAGACGCTTTGCCCCAAGGCGCCTCCATTCCTAATGTTGGCTCACCGAAGTCTGTTGTTACAGCGGGGTTTTGATCTGGGTTGGTTAGGCTAAAATTGTCAAGTTCTCCGACCCACGAAGTACTTAGCAGGTCGTGCTTTTTCATCGCAGCGAAATTTTCGCCGTTTATCCATATAAGGTCTACACTCCCGTTTTTGTGGTTTCCTGCCGCCTTTTCTGCAAGCACTCGAGAAACTGCATCACTGGTGTCGGCCAGCTTCACATGTTGTAGTTCTATGTTAAAACGTGATTTAACTTGCTCGGCTACCCACTGAAGGTAGCCATTGACCTGGGCGCTACCACCCCAGGCATGAAATCGCACAAGAGGCGGTTTTTCGCTGGCTGCTTCATCGCTGGCGCTGCCCACCGCGGCCTGGGCTACAACAAATACGGAAAATATAACCATGCAGGTAAAAAAGAATACCTGCATGGGGGTAAACAAGGGTCTATTTGTACTTAACTGTGCCGCAGCTTGCCACCCTGAATTCATTTGGGAAGCATTCAGAGCTCTAGCGTTAGCGTTAGCGTTAGCGCTACTGTGCCGCATTAAGCGCCCAGTCATAGTTAAGGTATTCAATATCAGCAGTGTTATTTTTTAACGCTGAAACTTGCGCTTCAGTTAACTGCATTGCGTCTTTATACAGCAAGATAAACTCATCAAGCGTTGACGTGCCGCGCCACTCGCCGTTTTTACCTTCAAAATCCTCTCTGTACCAATCAAATATTTTTGATAAATACAGTGTGTCATCGCTCATTTTGTTGCGAGAGGTGTCAGCCAAAAATCGCCTTGTTTGCGCCTCTAACTGTGAATTAAGTTTATCCCCTGTGTAAGCCTCTTCACGAAGCGCAGGGCAACCTATGCTAGCGCAATTCACCGCGAAATGAATGCGAGGCTCGTTATAGGTTTTTGTAGTTTGGTTTGTACCGCGAATAAGTTCGTGTTCAATTTCATCTAACGTACGGGTTTCGCCTAGCAGTGGCGCTATTTCTTTTTTCCAAGGCGAGGAAAAGAAACCGCCTAAATCACGAATCGAGTCGATACTTGGGTACTCAGTTAAAATAAGTTCGATGGTGTAGGCGTTGTATGCGTTAATAAGAAAAGCGAGCTGTTTGTCCTTATTCCATGAATCGAATGTACTTTGCTCAACCTTAGCCAATCGCGCTAAATACTCGTTAAGCCTAGTTTGCTCTTTTTTAAAGCCATCGTAATTAACCTGTGTACTTGCGCCATTTGAAATCGGCGTTACATACTTACTTAATAAATTATCGAACGTGCTATGTAGACCCGCTTCAGCGCTAGCATAGAAACTTACGCTTGCAGCAAACAGCGCTACGCTGCCTACTGCTACACCACGTAACACTTTACTACTACGTGATAAACGGGCGACTTTACACATGAAAGACGATTGAGTAGTTTTCACTTCTATTACCCTCTGCGCCATGTGTGGAATTTCTCAACGTAGCTTAAAAGTTTTTCAGGAGCATTAGCGCGCTTCCAGTTCCCCGCTGCGTATTTCGCACCTTCTGCCCATGTTGGGTAGGCGTGGATAGTGCCAAGAATTTTGTTTAACCCTAGATCGTGTTTCATGGCAATAACAAACTCAGCAAGTAAATCACCAGCGTGCTCAGAAACAATAGTAACGCCCAATATTTTGTCTTTACCCGGCGGTGTAAGCACCTTAATGAAACCCTTACGTGCACTCTCGGCTACCGCACGATCGAGCTCTGCAAATTCGTAGCGCGTTACTTCTACATCAATCTCTTGTTCTGCGGCATCTCGCTCACTAAGACCTACCCTCGCCACTTCAGGGTCGATAAAGGTTGTCCAAGGAATAACGCGATAATCTACTTTAAACTTCTTAAATGTGCCGAACAGTGCGTTAACCGCTGCATACCACGCCTGATGCGAGGCTACGTGGGTAAACTGATAAGGCCCTACCACATCACCTGCTGCAAAGATGTTTGGCATAAGGGTTTGCAAGTATTCATCGGTTTCTATGGTTCTATCGAACTGAATTCCCAAATCTTCAAGACCAAACCCATTAAGGCGCGCTTTTCGACCAACCGCCACAATCACTTCGTCATAAGCGATAGTAGACTCAACACCTTCTTTAGCTACCACTAATACTTTTTCACCATCTTTCGTTTCAAAGCGCAGTGCGTCATGAGATGTCAAAACATTCACTCCGCTCTCTCGCAGTACAGATTCAGAATATTCGGCTACATCCGCATCCTCGCGGCCCATTAAACGGGGTGCACGTTCAACTTGCGTAACCTCACTACCCAAGCGAGCAAAGGCCTGCGCTAGCTCACAGCCAATAGGCCCACCACCCAACACTATTAAGCGCTTTGGCGCTTCTTCAAGGTCAGCAAACTTAGTCCATAAGGTATCAGAAGTGACATAAACGCTTTGTTCAATACCAGGCAGGTCCGGAACAAAAGGCGCTGCCCCTGTGGCAACAACAATGTTTTTAGTAGTTAGCGTTTGGGTGCCGCCATCATTCTTTTTAATCTCTACTGTCCAGGGGTCAATGATCTTCGCATAGCCTTTCACTACATCAACGCCCAAACTGGTGTAACGCTCTACACTGTCGTTGGGCGCAATAGCCGCAATGACTTCATGCACACGGGCCATCACTTTTTTAAACGACATAGCAGGTGTTACAGGCTCTAAACCATAGTTATCGGCATGGCGCATTTGGTGTGCTACTTTCGCCGTTTTTATAATAGCTTTGCTCGGTACGCAGCCGTAATTAAGACAATCGCCGCCCATTTCCCCTGCTTCTACTAGCGTGACTTTTGCTTTCACCGCTGCGGCGATATAGCTGGTAACTAACCCACCTGCACCGGCGCCGATCACAACTAGGTTACGGTCAAATTTCTTTGGTTTCTTGTAGCCTTTATAGACGCGGCGGCGATTCACTATTGCCACAATGCCTTTAGCTATCCAAGGGAATATACCCAGCAGAACAAATGAAAAGATAAGTCCAGGCGATACGATGCCTGACAGGCTGTCAATTTGCGCAAGCTGCGTCCCTGCGTTTACATAAACAGCGGTGCCAGCAAGCATGCCTATCTGGCTTACCCAGTAAAATGTCCAGGTTTTAAGTGACGTCAGCCCCATTAACAGGTTGATTAAAAAGAACGGAAATACCGGTACTAAACGCAGCGTGAACAAGTAAAACGCACCTTGTTTCTCTACGCCCTCATCTATCTTTTTAAGCTTTTCTTTAAACTTGTTGCGTACGGTATCTCTTAAAATGAAGCGCGCGACTAAAAAAGCTAACGTAGCACCAACACTTGATGCGAACGACACTATAACTAAGCCCTGAGCAAGCCCAAACAGTGCGCCTGCAGCTAAGGTTAAAATTGCTGCACCTGGCAGCGACAGTGCGGTAACGGCCACGTAGATTGCGAAGAACACGCCAATGCTTAATACGGGGTTTTCTTCTATTTGCGCTTGAAACGTTCCCAGTGAGTCCTTCATGCCTTGAAGGGTTAGATAGCTATTCAAATCAAAATAGAAAAAGCTAAATATAGCGGCGACGATAACCCCTAAAAGCGCTATTTTCTTAAACATAAAAATCCTTAGCGCTTAAAACGCGTATTGCATGGTAACTTGAGCGTGACGAGGCACGTTTGGCATAATTAAAGTCGCACCAAAATATCCGCCTTCAAAAAGCGGCTGCCAGTTTTCTTCATCAGTCACGTTAATAACATCTAAGCGTAAACGAAGATCATCGCTAACTCGGTAATCAGCATTTAAGTCTATAGTGTACTGATCGCGAATATGCACGGTCTGTAAAAAGTCTAACGGGAAAGACTTGGTGTATAAAGCACTCGCACCAAGCTGAACATCATCAGTAACCTGCCAGCCAGCATTAATAGATGCTATTTGCGGTGGAATACCTTGCACTCGGCTGTTCGATGCAGGGAACGCAGCAAACGATGGCGATCCCACTCCCGTGCCCTCAATAATATCTGGACGACTGTTATCAAACGCATCTATGACCTGCGCCGTACCTTGGAACGCTGCAGAGTCATCAAAACGCGCGTCTAAATAACTGTAGGCCGCATTAACCCATACGTCGTCGCCTTGGTAAAACATTTGCAATTCAAACCCTTTGGTTTTCACGCCGCTATTGCTGCCATCGCGGTTGCGTAAGCTACGGGTTTGTTCGAACACTGCCGCTTCAGCGTACCATTTGCTGTTTGGCGCGTATTTTACCCCTGCTTCGTACAGAGTATTTTCGGTAGCAAAATTAAGCGGGTTAATTTCATTATTACCGCCCAATACTGTGCCACCCGCCATACTGTTTGATGTAGCATCGTTTTCGGAAAACGCAGCATATAAGTTGATGTCACTGGTTAGTTTGTAAACCGCGCTTAACTGATAGCTAGTTAACGTATCGCTATAGGTATCAGACGCGGCCGTTACTCCCTCAGGCGCTAGAGGGTCACGGGCTTCAACATCGTAATAATCTATTCTAACGCCGGCAATGGTTGAGAATTTGTCTGTCCATGTAGAACGTTGCTGCAGTGCCAACCCTGTTTGCCATGTTGTGGAATCAGTGGTGTCTGACAGGTTGAAATCGCCGCTTCCATCCCCGTCCAAATCATACTGAGCCCCCGGAGATACGAATACACCAGGACGTAACTCGACTAAACGCGCTTTTTGCGCGTCGGTAAGCGGAATAACGCGGTTTGAAATAGGCCCGGTTAAGTCAATCGGATTGTCGGCCTCTGTGGTAAACTGGCTATAGCCCAGCACGTCGTTATAGCGAAGCGCTAAGCCTACGGTAGTAAGTTGGTTATCGTTCCACTGGTAATCCACTTCAGTGCGATTTTCAAACGTATCTGCGCCGTCAATAATCTCTACAAAGCTATTTTGCGCAATTTCCTCACGTTCAAGATACTGATAATAAGTCATGTTGCGAAGCGCCACGTTATCAGCCACTTTGTATTCTACATTGCTGCGAATAACTGTGGTTTCAGCACCATTGATGTCGTCAGGGTTAGTAAATACGCGATTGCGGGGAATAACCACTTCACCGGTTGGTGAAATAATGGATCCAGCGCCCGGAACTGAACTACCATTAGGCTGAGTGCCTTGCCCAGTAATATAAATACCGTTGTCGATAAGGTCTTGCGTTGGGCGGTTTATACCTGCGTTGTCTGGATAGTCTGTGTTGTAATATTCAGCGCTGATATCCCAAGTGAGTGCGTCGCTCGGTATATAGCGATATGCAACAAATAGGTTTGTACTATCGCGCTCAGCAAAATCATAGAAGCTGCCGTGATCTAGATACTCAGCACTGAAGCGAATGCCGCTTTTCCCTTCTTCTATTGCTGTGCCGTAATCTACTTGGGCTGAATACTGATCCCAACGCCCGGCGCGAAGGGTAACTTTACCCTTGCTTTCTGTGGTTGGCGCAACCTTAGTTTGAAGGTTAACAAAGCCACCATTGCGCTGCGTACTACCAAACAATACGGGAGAAGGCCCTTTCACTACGTCAATTTGCTCTATGCTGTTAAAAGATAACGGCAACCCAAAACCATTATTACCAGCCTGACGACGCACGCCGTCTTGAAAAAGTTCGCCTAACTGACCGCGAATACTTGGCAAGCTGGGTGTACCGAAGCCGCTTGCAGCGTAGGCATTAGGGGCTGCCTTTACGATATCGTGTAAATCATTAATGTTAAGCGCTTCTATCGCTTCTGCCGACAATGACGTTACTGCACGAGGGGTTTCTGCTGCACTTAAACCGCTACCAAATAACCCTCTTAACGTATTGTCGCCCGGGTTTTGCGTGTTTACGCTTTGTTGATTGCCTGTTACTTCTACGACTTCAATATCTGATACTTGCTGGGCAGCTAACGACTGACTGATGGCAAGCGCGAGTGTGCTAACGGCTAGGCCGATTATTCTTTTCATTAACGATTCCGTATTTTTATTTATTATTCGACTAGACCGATACGTGTCACAAAAAATTTCAGTACATTTAATTTTTAAAAAATTTTAGAAAACATAAAATTAGTTGAAATTTTTATTTTGAACGGTCGTTCTAGTATGCTTGCACTATTATACTTTTGGAGCATGTATGCAAAACAACACAGATATTCAAAACCGACTCGAGTGGTCACTACTTTCTCTTCGCGTAACTATTTTTATCGTTATGTTCGTTTGGACCTTAGATAAGTTTGTCAATCCAGCTCACGGCATGGCTATTTTCGAAAAATTTTACGGTATAGGCGGAGTACCTGAAATGGCCGTCTACATCATGGGCGCATTACAGCTAGCACTGGTTTTAGCATTTCTAGCAGGCCTTGCGAAAAAATATACCTACGGCCTTATTTTCATTCTTCACGGCGGCTCTACGCTTTCGTCTTTCCCGCAATATCTAGACGCCTTCAATCACCTGCTGTTTTTTGCCGCATGGCCTATGTGGGGTGCGTGCTTTGCACTGTTCCTACTGCGCGATGCTGACACTAAGTTTGCCTTTGGTAAGTAGTGACTATTCGTTGAATAAGTACGCTAGATCGACTCGAAAGAGGCACGAACTAGGTATACTCGCTAAATAGGCTGACTGCTAAAAAATTAGCGCTCGAATGTTTCTCGTTATCGAATTTATAGGGCGCGAGGGCCACGCCGTTTTAGCATTAGGTTTATTTTTTGGCAGCAGCATACAGGTGCTGCCATTCGCCCTCTTGTACCGGCATTATTGATAACCTTCCGCCTTTCTTAACTAAAGGCAGCTCATCAATACCTTCCATACTTTTAATCACAGAAAGTGGTAGTACATTGGAAAACTTTTCTACAAACTTCACATCGACACGATACCATCGGGGGTTCTCTTCGCTGGATTTAGGGTCGTAGTATTTTGACTCAGGGTTAAACTGTGTGGTGTCTGGGTACCCATCTTTCACCACTTCTGCAACACCGGCAATACCCACTAGCTTGCAGCTTGAATGGTAAATAAACACCTTATCGCCTAGCTTTACGCCGTCACGTAAAAAGTTACGCGCCTGGTAATTTCTTACACCATCCCACGGTTCAGTTTGGTCAGGACGGTTTGCCAAGTCATCGATAGAAAATGCATCAGGTTCTGTTTTAAATAGCCAATACGCCATGTTTTTATTCATTCTCTTAATATTTGAGCACTTACTAAAGCGTTTATAAATAAAAATACGCCGTACGTGCTCTATTATCTTTTTAACTAACGACAGTATACAAAGCGCTTTTATTTAATGACAGTGCTATACCTTAGCTTGGCTAAGACTGCTATAATTACGCACTTAATCTGAGCTTACGCCTATTTTGAGTTCAGCAATTCCCTGATTTATTTAGATGTGATTACTATGCAAGCCACCATTAAGGCCGACCGCGGTCTGTTTTCTTACCCTAAATATTGGCCACACTGCCTGGGTACTGCGCCTTTTCTTCCCATGTCAAAAGAGGAAATGGATGCCCTTGGCTGGGACAGCTGTGACGTTATTTTGGTAACCGGCGATGCGTATGTCGATCATCCTAGTTTCGGTATGGCGGTTATTGGTCGTGTACTCGAAGCCCATGGTTTTCGCGTTGGCATTATTTCTCAGCCAGATTGGAAGAGCAAAGACGACTTCATGAAGTTGGGGAAGCCTAACCTGTATTTCGGCGTAACAGCCGGAAACATGGACTCTATGATCAACCGCTATACGTCTGACAAAAAGCTTCGTCACGACGATGCCTACACGCCAGGCAATGTAGGCGGTAAGCGTCCTGACCGTGCTGTAACTGTTTATGCACAGCGCTGTCGCGAGGCATTTAAAGGCGTACCTGTAATTGCGGGCGGTATTGAAGCCAGCTTGCGTCGTATTGCGCACTACGATTACTGGAGCGAAAAAGTACGCCGCTCAGTACTGTTCGACTCTAAAGCCGACATGCTGTTTTTCGGTAACGCCGAGCGCCCGCTTGTTGAAGTCACCCATCGCTTGGCGGCAGGTGAAGATATTGCCGATTTACGCGACATTCGCGGTACCGCAATCATCGTTAAAGAAGCCTTACCAGAATGGCAAGGTGTTGACTCTACCTCTCTAGATAGACCCGGTAAAATTGACGCCATTCCAAGCCCCTATCAAATGGAGCCCGAGTGCGACTCGCAGGATAAAGATACGAAAAGCAGTGAAGCACCAGAAGCATCGCCCATTGTTATTCAGCCTGCGCAAAAAGAGAAAGAAAAGCGTAAGCCTTGGGAGAAGGTGTACGTTAAGCTGCCAGCGTACGAAACGGTAAAAGATAACAAGGTCTTATACGCCCATACATCGCGTATTTTGCACCAAGAGACGAATCCAGGTTGCGCCCGTGCACTTATGCAGCGCCACGGCGACAGACACATTTGGATTAACCCACCCGCCATGCCGCTTGAGACAGAAGAGATGGATGCAGTGTTTGATCTTCCATATCAGCGTGTGCCTCACCCTGTGTATGGCGATGCCAAAATACCTGCATACGATATGATCCGCTTTAGTATCAATATTATGCGTGGGTGCTACGGCGGCTGTACCTTCTGTTCTATTACTGAACACGAAGGCCGTATTATTCAAAGTCGTTCTGAAGATTCGATTATTCGTGAAATTGAACAAATACGCGATACGGTACCTGGCTTTACTGGCGTGATTTCAGACTTAGGCGGTCCGACAGCGAACATGTATCGCCTTCGTTGTAAAAGCCCGAAGGCTGAAGCAACTTGTCGTCGCCCTTCCTGCGTGTACCCAAGCATATGTGCACATATGGATACCGACCATAAGCCAACTATCGACTTATACCGCCGTGCTCGCGAATTGCCTGGAATTAAAAAGATTTTGATTGCGTCTGGCGTGCGTTATGACTTAGCGGTAGAAGACCCAGAATACGTGAAAGAGCTAGCCCTTCACCACGTAGGCGGTTATTTGAAGATAGCACCAGAGCACACCGAAGACGGCCCGCTTTTGAAAATGATGAAGCCGGGTATGGGCAGCTATTACCGCTTTAAAGAACTATTTGATAAGTACTCACAAGAAGCAGGTAAAAAGCAGTACCTGATTCCTTACTTTATTGCGTCGCACCCGGGTACCACAGACGAAGACATGCTAAGCCTTGCGATTTGGCTTAAGGAAAATAAGTTTAAGCTCGATCAGGTACAAAACTTTTATCCGTCGCCAATGGCAACGGCAACAACCATGTACCACACCGAAGTGAATTCCCTTCGCAAGGTGACTAAAGAAAGTGAAGAAGTACCGTCAGCGAAAGGTGAAATTCACCGTAGACTACATAAGGCTATGTTGCGTTATCACGACCCGAAAAACTTTGCGCAAATTCGAGAAGCCCTTACGCGTATGGGACGTGAAGACTTAATTGGCCGTGGTCCTCAGCACCTTGTGCCACCAGAGACCGCTGACGAAAAACGCCAGAAAGCACAAAAAGGCCGTCGCGGTGAACGTGCGCTTACTAAGCATACCGGGCTTCCACCCACGTTTCAGGGTAAAAACGGGAAAGGCAAAAGCCGAGACGGTAGCGCGGTAAATAAAAGCCGTCGTAATACAAACGGCAATAAGCAAGGTAGCGGTAATAGGCAAGATCAAGCCAACGGTAATACCGCCAATCGAAATTCCGGTAAAGCTTCTAAGGCGAATAATGGCGGCGGAAACAATCGTGGCCGCTCTCAAAAACAGCCAAGCGTGCATAAACGTTAAGATAACAAACGCTAAAAATAAAAAAGCCCGATGCTTTTCAACATCGGGCTTTTTTTTGTGACTTTTAGCAATAGCACATCGCTATTTCAGTTAACTATTTGTGTATCCAACCTATATGTACCCAAGCTATACGTTTACATTCAGTCGTGATTTGGGTAGCACTCCACATTTTCAAGTTTAGCAAGTTCACCAGTTTGATCATTTCGCAGCAAGCAGTGCTTGCCATCACTCAGTAACGTAAAGCTGTACACAGGGTTGTCATGCCTTCCTTCAACGGGTAACCCCCTGCTCTCTACCTTCGCTTTACGTTCAATTGTAATGTTTGAAGCTTTGCTAAACACATTATCAGCAACAGTGATGGGTATACCACCAAACCATTTGCTGATGGTGTCTTCAATAGTTTGCTTTTGGCTTGCACTCGTGCTGTTAGTGATTGCTTTATGCAACTCAGCCTCCTTAGTCGCAGCGCAACCAATAGCCGATGATAGCGCTATAGCAAGGGCCGCAGCTGGCAGCCCTTTGCTTTTGCCTTTACCGAATAGAGCCATCATTCTTGTTCCTCGATAACGGGCTGATTAATCTTGTTGTGTAAAATAAAGTTTTCTCTGCGCTTTTCAGGCGTATCGATAGGAATAAGCTTTTCACCCACTAGCGCGCTTTGATTACTGCGCAGTGCGTTTACATCAGCCGTGCCGTTGCCCGATACCACTTCAGGGCACGCGCCTGTGGCTGCAAATTCTAGTGCTGCAGACAACATACCTTCATTTGGGTCGCCCAAGCTTGCGGTAAAGTCATCTTCAACTTCACATCCTGGCAGTTCAAAATCAAAGTTTGGAGTGCTGGTTGGCATAAAGCCGTCGGCATAATCACCGAAGCCTTTATTGTTCACGCCTTGGAACTGAATACTGAAGTAAGTTTCACCACAGTTGTCCGTAGGATAGAAACCATAAGGCTTACCACATGTTGTAGAGCCTATTTGTACTACCTCAACGTCTATACCGCGAAGAGCATTCATTACCGCTTCACTGGCTGAACAGGTAGCATCTGTTGAAATTACGTAAACACGAGTCAGCGAAAGGCTCGGCAGTAAAGTATCGGTAAGTCGTCCGGCGTTGTAATCGATAACATTGCTGTAAAACGGCGTAGGACGAATGGTCTCACCAGTAATCGGGTCGGTCGTTGGGTTCTTGTCGTTAAATTGCAAAGTTTCAAACGTAGCGTTGTTCGTTTGATTTGGACCCGCTACCATATAAGAAAGCTGAGAAGCTAACGCCAAACGTCCCCCACCGTTGTAACGCAGATCCATGACTAACTCGGTTACATTCTGCTCAACAAATGTATCGAACGCGTCTATCAGCCCTTCTTGCGCAGTAACAATGAAGGTATTAAATTGGAAGTAACCTGTTTTACCGTTTTCGGTATCGAACACCTTAACGTTTTGAACCGGTGTTACGCTCACATCAGCAGAAGTTATATCTACAGACATAGTCGTACCGTCAATCAGCTCAAACTCAAAGCTCGTAGTCGTTCCCGCGTCATCAGGAAACAATCCATCGTTTAGCGCGTTTACACCTTGCTGAGTATTATCGTTAACAAAATCAACGCCGTTAATACTCACAACCTTAGCGCCTCGCGGCACATTCGCTGCAGCAGCGGGTGAACCAGGCTCTGTGAACCGCACCGTTAGCTCTCTTGGTACCGTGTTTGAGCCAAATTCCCAATCAAAACCAAAACCTGACGATATGCCAGATTGAGATAGCTCGTTATATTCAGCAGTGTCTTGTGAAAAATGAAAATTGTCTTTAGGCGTGCCGCTTGGCGTTAATTCATTGGTTTTTAACTGGTCGAAGTATGCCAATACTGAAAAGTTTTCTGGGTCGTTGTCGTCTACTTCGTCATACCATAAGTAGGTGTCGTTAGTCCAAGAACGCAGCCAAAGCTTTTCATCCATTGCGGTACCTTGGGTATCTGGATAAGCACTTCCCGTAAAAGGGTCGATACCAGTTCTTGGCGTTTCACATTTGGCGATGAAGTCAGATTGTGGCTCATAGACACCGGCTTCCCACTCAGGCTCAGAGGTAATGGGAGTCGTTGGTGTTGTAGCTACTGGCGAGGAATTAGATGATCCACCACCTCCCCCACACCCTGCTAATAGAGAAATCGTCACCGCTAATGCAACTGAAGAATACACATACGCTTTCATAGTTCTAACATGTCCTTATTGTAAATGGCTAACTAAGGCCTACAGCTCAATACTCAAACAATAGCATAGCCGATAATGACATATCCTTATAAACCTAACTACATAACAAAAGTTTAAAATGTTTCTAATTGTAAAATCAACGAACGTTAGCTTAAGGGCGTGGCACTGCCCTTAAGCCAAGCGCTAGGTCAGTGTTTTTTAGCTAAAAGCGCGTAAAACACAGGCGTAAATATTAATCCAAACACCGTAACGCCAATCATGCCGAAAAACACTGCGTTACCCATCGCATGACGCATTTCCGCGCCTGCACCACTGGCTAACACAAGCGGAACTACGCCTGCGGTAAACGCGAACGACGTCATTAAAATTGGGCGTAATCGCTGACGGCAGGCGGCGATAATTGCGTCCATATAATGCATACCGTCCATTTGCTTCTCCCTTGCAAATTCCACCATAAGTATGGCGTTCTTAGAGGCAAGCGCCACTAAGACGACCAACGCTATTTGGGTAAATATATTATTATCACCACCCAAAATAAATACACCAAACAATGCGGATAATATTGTCATTGGCACTATCATGATGATGGCTAACGGTAAGCGTAAGCTCTCATACTGAGAGGCCAGCACCATGAATACGAAAATAATAATAAGAGGAAACACAAAGACCATAGTATTACCGGCTAGTATTTGCTGGTAGGTCATATCCGTCCACTCATAATCAATACCCGCTGGCAAGACCTCAGTTAACACTGCCTCTATTGCCGCCTTTCCTTGGTCAGAGCTATACCCTGGTGCTGGGCTACCGTTTAATTCGGCGCTAATGTATCCGTTGTAATGTTGAACGCGATCTGGCGCGGTAATGGGTTCCACCGAGACAACTGAGCCTAAAGGCACCATATTTCCTTGGGCATTTTTAACTTCAAGCCTAAGTATTTGTTCCTCACGCTCTCTAAATTGACTGTCTGCCTGTGCAGTTACCTGATAAGTGCGCCCAAACATGTTGAAGTCATTTATGTAAGCAGAGCCCAAATAAACCTGCAGCGTTGTAAAAAGTGCCTCTAAATCTATACCCTGTATAAGCGCTTGCTCCCGGTCGATTGTTAAATTCATTTGGGGCACTTGAATACGGAAACTGGAAAATAAGCCGCTTAGCGCCGGGTTTTCGTTACCCACTTTTATAACCTCTTGAAGCGTGGCAAACATTTTCTCAAAACCCACGTTTCCCCTATCCTCTAACTGCAGTTTAAATCCTCCGGTAGAGCCTAACCCAAGTATCGGCGGCGGTGTAAACACTGCGACAAATGCTTCGTCAATATCGGCATACGCCTTGTTAAGTTTCGCCGCAATTGCCGACGCCGTCATATCCTCGCTCTGACGCTTATTAAAGTCTTCAAGAGGAACAAACACCATTGCACTATTTGGGCTGTTACTTGGTCCGTTTATGGAGCGCCCCGGAAACGCTACAGTATTCAGCACCCCAGGTACGTCTAACGCAATTTTTTGCATTTCTACGGCGACGTCTTCAGTTCTGTCGAGGCTAGACGCATCAGGCAGCTGTGCAATTGCGATTAAATACTGTTTGTCTTGCTGGGGAATAAAGCCCCCGGGAATAGAAGAAAATAAAGCCCCAGTTGCACTTAACAATGCAACGTACACCACCATTACCGCACCGCGTTTACCCAATAATTTGCCGACAAAAGCCTCATAATACTTCGCACTTTTGTCAAATACTCTATTGAATGGCGTAAACAACCTTTTCCCAAGTAAACGATTAAGGAACAGGGTAATTTTATCGTCCGGTGCATCGTGACCTTTTAACAACAGCGCCGATAACGCAGGGGACAACGTAAGTGAATTAATGGTAGATATAATGGTTGATATGGTTATGGTTACGGCAAACTGTTTGTAGAATTGACCGGTTACACCGGTAATAAAAGCCGTGGGGATAAATACCGCACAAAGCACAAAGGCAATAGCGATAATGGGTCCACTGACCTCAGACATAGCACGCTTAGTTGCGGTTAGCGGATCGTAGCCAGCTTCAATGTTTCGCTCGACGTTTTCAACCACAACAATCGCATCATCAACCACAATACCAATAGCGAGCACTAGGCCAAACAAAGACAAAGTATTAATCGATAACCCGAGCAGGTGCATTACCGCAAAGGTGCCTATTAAAGACACGGGAACAGCAATCAGCGGAATGATAGATGCACGCCATGTTTGTAAAAACAAAATGACGACAATGACCACTAAGACAATAGCTTCAAATAAGGTATCAATAACGGCATCAATCGAGCCGCGCACAAACAGCGTGGGGTCGTACGCAATATTGTATTCCATTCCAGGAGGAAAATTTTGCGCTAACCGTGCCATGGTTGCTCTTACATCGTCTGATAAAGCGATTGCATTTGAACCCGGGCGCTGAAAAACAGGTAAACCAACTGCGGGCTCAGCGTCTAACATAGCTCTTAATGCATAGTTTTCTGAGCCAAGCTCTATTCTGGCCACGTCTCCCAATCGGGTTAACTGGCCGTTATCGCCAACCTTAAGTACAATATTTTCAAACTCTTTTATGCTTTCCAAGCGGCCTTTTACATTAAGTAAAGTTTGAAACTCAATAGATTCATGGGCAGGTTGTGCCCCCAATGCACCCGCAGAAATCTGCTTATTTTGCGTACTTATAGCCTGAAAAACTTCACCTGCGGTAATGTTTCGACTTGCAAGCGCATCAGGGTCTAGCCACACGCGCATAGCGTATTTGGCACCGCCATTTAGCATGGTGTCGCCAACGCCAGGTAGCTTTTTAAGCTCGTCGATAATGTACATGTCGGCATAATTTGCAATGTAGCTTACATCCAGAGAGCCATCTGGCGAATACAACTGTATGCCCATAGCGAGATTAGGAGACGCTTTTTCAGCGGTAACCCCCAAGCGCTGCACTTCTTCAGGTAAGCGGGATAACGCATTGCTTACACGATTCTGGACCTGTACTTGCGCGACATCTAAATCTGTCCCTAAGGCAAAGGTTACAGTTATTGTTAAGCCTCCATCACTAGTTGCTAGTGAAGAGTGATACAACATATTTTCTAAACCATTAAGCTCTTGCTCAATAGGTGTAGCTACGGTTTGCCCGATAACCGTTGGATTCGCGCCTGGGTAACTTGCATTGATGACCACCGTTGGTGGCACAACCGCTGGGTATTCGCTAACAGGTAATTGCTTCATTGCAATAAGCCCGGTAATGACAAACACCAAAGAGATCATTGAAGCAAAGATTGGACGTGTTATAAAAAAATGTGAAAACTTCATAGCACTTCCTAACGCTTAGCCGTAGTCGCTACAGATAAACTGGCAGCGGGGAAATCAGCAGCCAACAAACTGCTTTTCCCTACATCGATTTGCGATTTCCTCGGTGCTACTTTAGCACCACTTGAAACACTTCCGGCGCCATGAATAGCGATGACTTCACCCTTTGATAAACCATTTTTGATTTGTCTGAACTGGCCGAATCGTTCACCAATATCTACCTTGCGATATTGCAGTACATTGTTTTCATCAAGGGTCAGTACAAACTTGTTTTCAAGATCAGTACCCAATGACGTCTCAGGTACAAACACGCTTTCTTCAGGGGCGCCTAGAGGAAGCCTCACTCTGACAAATGCGCCAGCTTTCAGGTTGTTATTGCTCTGCTCGAACACCGCACGAACGCGAAGCGTACCTGTTTGACTATCAATTTGGTTATCGACAAAGTCGATGTCGCCAATATGTGTAAATTCGCTTTCACCAAGTAACTGCATTGCTACCTGTGAATGAGGTTGTGAATCAGAAGCAAAAAATGCATTCCACGTTCGCTCGTCAATGTCGAAATAGGCGTAGCGTTTTGCGTCTGAAACAATCGAAGTGAGAACGGATTGCGCGCTAACCACATTGTTGCCCTGAGTTATAAAGGCGCGAGATACTATTCCTGAAATAGGCGCAGTGACCTTTGTATAGGATAAGTCGAGCTTAGCACTGTGAAGCTGCGCTTTTAACGCAGACAATTCAGCTTGGCGCTGATGATAAGTGGATTGACGAGCGAGGGCCTGTTCTTGCGAAAGCACCCGCGTAGCGGCCAGCTGCTCTCCTCGTTCAAACTCACTTTTAGCCTGAGCCAGTGCTGCTTCAGCACCGGCAATCTGTGACTCTATAGTTTCCACTCGACTTTTAAACTGTTCATCATCGATAGTAAACAGCACATCCCCTTTACTTACCTTACTTCCTTCTTTAAAGCGCACCTCCTCAACAATGCCTGATATTCTCGGCATTAATTGAACGACTTCTGGCGCTTCAAGGCGAGAGGTATAGGTTTTCCAAGACTGAGCAGCGAGAACGGCAACGGGCGCTACATCCACAGCAGGCATTTTTTCCTCGACCGCTGTAGCATTATTTCCCGCCCCACAGCCCTGTAAAAACAGAAATGTGGCTATTATTACCCCTGAGGTTATGGCTGCTTTCATATTCACTCTCCCAATCTTTGTGTACCAAATTGCGGCAAGTATAAAGCGTCAATTAATGCCTAAAAACACGCATTCAGACATCAATTTGTTGCCCATTTTGCAACAAAGAATTAAAGTTTGGCGTAAGCCTTTGATGAGATAGCCGTAAAAGACAAATTAAACTGAGAACGATCATGGACACAGCAAGCCGATTACTTTTATTTTTAGACGTTGTTGAACATGGCTCACTAATGGGAGCCGCAGAATCAAGGAAGATTGATCGCTCTGTAGTGTCAAAACAAATTAGCAAGCTAGAAGATGATTTAGGTGTTCGTTTACTTAATAGAACCACACGTTCGATTTCTCTTACCGCTGCCGGTGGCGAAATGATAAAAAAGGCGTCTGAGCTTAGAATGCTAATGCAAGATACCTTTACCGTAGCAGAAAACTTTCACAGTGAACCTACGGGTCTACTGAAAATAGCGGCGGCTCCGCTAATAGGCCGGCGTTATTTGCAACCGGTTATCAATCAATTTCAAAAAGACTACCCCCAAGTCGACATAGAATTGCGTTTAGACTCAAAAGTGGCAGACGTAGTCTCTGAAGGCATCGACCTTGCTTTTCGTGTGGGAGAGCCTAAAGACGGCTCATTCATTGCCAGGCGTATAGCCCAAAATAGGATGATCATTGCCGCGGCACCCGCATTTATAAAAACCTACGGCATGCCCTCAAAAATTGGAGACCTTAAGCACCTGCCAGCAGCTACCTTTGTTAGCGCGAACGCACGTATTAAGGAAATTCACTATTTTAACAAGCAAGGTCATCCGTGCACTCAGCCAATGAAAAGTGTGTTTAGCGCCAACGATGGTGAAGTATTAATAATGAAAACACTAACCGGTGACGCTTACTTTGCAGGTCCGTGCTTTATTCTGGGTGATGAAATTGCAAAAGGAGAGTTGATCCCATTAGTCACGGATACACACTTGGCGGAATACAGCGGCATGTACGCCGTTTATCCCCACCGTGACCTGCCAAAAAGGACACTGCTTTTTTTCAACGCAGTGCGTGAATATATTGGCGAAAAAGTCCCTATTTGGGAAAGTAATATAAAAGGCTTTGAAAATATGTATCGCGCACGTACTTAAAGCAATGCGCTTCCCTCTATCTAACTCGCTTGCATACTTTATATTTACTGATGCTGCACCGGCAATAGCCCAACGCTTTTAGCCGTGAGACTGCTAATAAAAAGCCCCTCATCAGTTTTTATCGCGCCTGTCACAAAGGGGAAAGCGCCGGTAGGGTCTTGCCAACTTTGTGCTATTTCACCTTTTTCGCTTAATTCTATAAGGTGCCCATAAGACTGCCCTTGAGGACGCATAAAACCGGGAAGGCGCTGTATCATTTTTCGAATAAATGGTTTATCAGACAGCATATCGACAGGGGCTGAGCGCGGCGACGCAAGGCCAATGTAGTAGTTGCCATTATCTGCACGGCTGATGTTATCTGGAAAGCCTGGCAAGTTATCAATAAGCACGTCGACTTGACCTTTATTTGGTCCCATAAGCCAATAACGCAGCACACGGTATTTTCCGGTTTCGTTAACCAATATCGATTGCTCATCGTGACTGACTGCCACACCGTTCGCGAATACCAACTTATCCATGAGTATTACACTATTGCCAGTGTCGGGGTTGTACTCGATTAACCTGCCATTACCTTGGTGTTCGAATATCTCAAGCAAGCTAGCATTAAGGGCACCCCCAAAGCCTTGTGCCGGAAATTTAGTGGTCGCGTCGGTAAAATAGATGTTGCCGTTTTGAGCTATATCTACATCATCTGCATAAACGACAGGTGTATTGTTTACCTTATCAACCAGCACAGAGACTTTGCCCGCTGAATTTATTTTAAGTAACCCAAGGTGGGCGTCAGCGACAACAAGGTTGCCTTTATTGTCATATGCAATGCCTAAAGGGCGACCGCCCGTATTTACCCAAGGGGAAAAAGTATCCTCGCCTCTCTTCTTCAAAAGAATAGTGCCAGAATGACTCGATGTTGCTAACGTGCCATTTTGGTTCAAGGCAAAATCTTCTGGCCCATAGTCATTGCCCATGTTAACGAGCGTTAACTGAGATAGTCGTGTGTTTTTTGCAAATTTGCCTTCAAACCCCTTATCGACAGGTGCTTGCCAAGCAACTGGCGCTATTGGTAAAGGCCACAATAGTAGGTAAAGGACGATGGATATAGCTATGAACCACATTACTTTCATTAGAATTTTGCCTTTTTAAAACGCTTCCCATTTACAGGCGTTCAGTTTTTTCACCATACCAAGCAAAGTTTCAACACTCCCCTTTCGTTTTTGAATAGTCAACTATTACTCATGCCCTATTCCGAACCTTTTACTCGAAATCGCTTTTTAAGCATTACAAATTCGTAAAGTAGCATCTATAAATAACGTTCGCGCGTTTCATAATAAAATGCAGTAGAGGTACATCATGTCATTTTATTCAAGAACACTCGAAGCTTCGTACGCTAAGCAGATAGACAGAGAACTAAGAGCAAGTCACGCTGGAGAAACTGGCGCGGTATGGATATATAGAGGCGCACTATGTGCTGAATTTAGTCTAAGTTTGTTTAAAATAGTGCGTCCAGCAAGCGAAACTACGGGCTTTATTTACCAGCACTTAAAAACTGAAAAGCAACACCTTGAGATTTTCGAAACTGAAATGCCACGTTTCAGAGGGAGCTTTATTCTCCCTCTTTGGATTGGGGCTGGATTTATGACAGGCTTTATTCCTCGCTTGTTGGGCAAAAATTGGTTTTTTTATACCATTTACTGTGTCGAACAATTTGTCGATACCCATTATGAAAAACAGTGTAGCCTACTGGTGATGCAACCTAACCCGCCTTCGAACGTCATCGACAGGTTTAAGCGATGCCAGATGGACGAGCAGCACCACAAAGACGAGGCAGAATCCTTAATGTCCGCAAAAGCATCGCTACCTATGAAAATGTGGGGGCGCTTGGTAAAAGCAGGCTCATCAACGGCGGTTTCCATTGCGAAGACCATTTAAGCCAGTTACCGACTTATTACATATGTAATACTGAGACCTCACATGGCGCATTTAAAACTTCTAAACACGCGCCTCTTCACTGTTAACTTGGCTCACCCGCGCATCACTATCATTCCCATCATTCTTTGCTTCTGCTCGATTAGCGCTAACGCGTTTTATTAACGTGCGTGAACGATATAAGCTCCAAATGACATAGCCCGCCATAGGAATATTTAGTTGTAGCGAAGAAATAGTGAATGCAGCACTGCCGTGAACAGCCACGTAAGCAATAAGTAAAACTAGTACGCTTAGCCCCGAAATTAGTAACCAGATTGGCTTAGTTAAGGGTTTTATTGCTACCGTCATTGCAGTATTAAGCACCACCAACCCCCAAAATACTGCAATGAGTGAACCTGCAAAGAACATATCAACCACCGCGGTTAAGGCTAACGCACTGACACTTCCCCAGACTATGCTATACCAAAGCCGACTTGCCAAAGGTGGGTGTGCTTTTTTAGACAGCCAAATTTCCATTCCAGAAACGCAAAGCATAGTTAGCATTACGCCAAGAATAAAAAACAACCATTTGCTGGTCATGCCGGCAAAGTCGCCGAAATGTAAACGATACATGGCCCAGAATATTTGCTTACCCCATTCTCCATCTTCGTAACCAGCGTCACCAATGAAATTGCCCGCTGTATCGAAACGGTAGCCTTCAGCGTAAATCATCCTGTTAGGCGCTTTCGCATATATCTCAATAAACTGCTCTGGCTCGCCGACCTCGTGTACCGTTAAAAAAATTGGTGACTTTTCAGGCGCGAGCGTTTCCATTTGCGCGAAGGCTTTTCCAATAGCAGGTTTACCTTCTTGTGGGGCGATGACTGGGTCTGGCGTGAAAATTTGGTTTATTACCGCATCTCTATCGCCGCCATAGTTCACAGTGGCAACTAACACTAAAATAATACCGGCCAAACCAAAATAAGTTCCTGTTATGCCAATCACTAAATGAAAGGGCGCAGCCCACAGACCAAAGCGGTTGTGCAAATCAATCTGGGCTTGCTGGCCATTACCGCCTCTTCTCAGCTTGAATGCATCTTTGCCAATCCGTTTATGGGCAATAATCCCCGTAATAACTAAGGTACATATAATGGCACCAAGGGCACTGACTAAAATCATCCCCCAGCTATGCGGCAAGTTTAAATACAAATGCAAGTCCACCAGCATTTGCGTGAAAGACACGCTTTCTTCTTCAAGTAAATTACCTTCACTATCCGCAAAATACGCTACATGATCGTTTTCAACCACCAACCGTGGAATATCGGATGTAGGAAATACAACAAAGAGATGGTGAGACTCTTCGGTATGTTTAGCTAGGAAGCTATCCATAGCTTTTTCAATCGCCTGCGGAGAAACATTCTCCATCTCTTCAATATGTGGCTGCTCCCACCTTTCGAACTCTAGGTGAAATACGGCAACCGTTCCTGAAAGGCATACTAAAAAAAGCAGTACACTTAAAAAAACACCAACCCAAGTATGTGCATTTAATGCATTTTGTTTTGTAATTTTATCCATTGATATTCACCTACATGGGTAAGAAAATAAGTATTGGTACGCATAGCGCGGCCAAGCCTGCGTAAGCACTAATTACTTTTAATTTGTGGGCGGTGGCAAGGTAGTGATAAACGAAAAGCCCCCACAAAATTGGCAGTAGAACCGTACCAGTAGCTAACTGCCCTGCGATAGAAAATGGAAGCAGCGCGCATACACCGAGCGTTATTAGAACGCTAACGATCAATAGAACAACCAGTACCACGAAATAGTTTGCAACATTTGCCAATACAGTACCTCTTGCAAAGTCAAAGCTTCGCGGTTGAGGTACGTTTTTAGGCTGTGGCAAAAACGTTTGATTTAATGCGATGAACGGCCAGACAAGAATTGCAGGAATACATAACGCATATAGTACGCCAAACTCCCACCCTTGGGCGAACGACCAGCATACTGCCGAAACTAGCCATACGGCTAAACCTAAATATAGGTAAGTTGACGCTTGCTCACGCCAGCTTTTATAAACAACCCCTAAGGCTGCGAACGTTAACCCACCTGCTGCAACTGAAAGCATGATGATTCCTTAAATGAATAAACAAGCGATGCGCTTCTCTCCTTTTTTTGAATAGAATAAGGATAGTCACCACTTTATGTATAACTTAACAAATTATCACACAAATGATAACTAGTATCATTATTATTACCTTTAATTTAAATGCCGTTTTCTTATTAATGGTGAAAATTGGAATGAAATCGCGCACCAGAAGCAACTTCAATTAAAAAATAGCCCCAAGATATAAATTAAAGTTAGCGCACACAAAAAAGCCGAACTAACTAAGTTAGTTCGGCTTTTTTACATATTTGAGTTAGATGCTACATACTAAATGTATTATGCAGCTTCGCTCTCGTCTTCAGTCTCAACCACTTCATGGCTAAGCAGGTATTCAAAGGCGGCTAGTGATGCTTTAGCCCCCTCGCCCATCGAAATAACGATTTGCTTATAAGGTACTGTTGTCACGTCACCCGCAGCAAAAATACCAGGTTCAGAAGTATGACATTTAGTATCAATAATGATTTCACCATACTGCGTCATCTCTACCGTGTCCTTCATGAACTGACTGTTCGGTACAAGGCCAATTTGAACAAATACACCGGAAAGTTCGCGTGTATGGACTTCATTGGTTGAACGGTCTTGGTATTCAATCGCGTTCACTTTGCCATTCTCGGCCGTGATTTGGCGTGTAGCCGCATTTTTAATAATGGTAATGTTATCGCGCTTTTCAGCTTGGTCGATAAGTACCTGGTCCGCTTTAAGCTCTGGCATAAATTCAAATACCGTTACTGATTTTACGATACCAGCCAAATCTAGTGCTGCTTCAATACCCGAGTTACCACCACCAATAACTGCAACATCTTTACCTTTAAAGAAAGGACCATCACAGTGCGGGCAATATGCTACACCATTACCTACGTTCTCACGTTCACCTGGAACACCGAGTTCTCTCCAGCGTGCGCCGGTTGCTACAATAACCGTACGGGTGTGAATTTGCTCGCCTGAAGAAAGCGTAATAGTTTTGATATTACCTTTTTCAATGCTATCGACACGAACGTGCTCTTTAAGCGTGATGTCGTAATCGCGAACGTGCTCCATTAGATTACCTACAAGTTCAGGCCCTGTTGTTTTGGGTACAGAGATCAAATTTTCTATGCCCATAGTGTCTTTTACCTGACCACCGAAAGTTTCAGCAACAATGGCTACTTTAAGGCCTTTACGTGCACTGTAAATTGCTGACGCAACACCCGCTGGGCCGCCGCCAATAACAGTAACGTCTTGAAGCGGCAGTGCGTCGCCTTTATTTGCCTCTTTAAGGCTAGGGTCGCGCTCGATAAGTTTGTTGATAAGTACTGAACCATCAACTTTACCGTTCGCGAATAGCTCGCCATTAAGGTAAACGCTAGGTACACCTTGAATGTCGCGCTCTTGAATTAGATTTTGATATAGCCCACCGTCGATCATTTCGGTCTTGATGTTAGGGTTTATCAAAGCGAATTGATTAAGTGCCTGTACGACCTCTGGGCAGTTGTGACAGCTTAAGCTAATAAACACTTCAAAGTTAAGCGGTTCTTTAACGGCTTTAACCAAGGTTTGAACACTATCATCTAGCTTAAGTTCAGTGCCTGCTGCGTGCAGCATAGCAAGTACAAGAGAATTAAACTCATGGCCACCCGGGATTCCTGAGAAACGAATTCCAGTATCTTCACCGTCAGCCTCTAATAAAAAGCTGATAGCACTGCGTAGTTCACCATTAGTTTCACGCTCTTCTACGTTTAGTTTTTCGCTTACTGAAGCAATGTCGGACAGAAACTTAACAAGCTCTTCGCGCTTGCTATGTTCACCGGTCTGTACGACAAAGGTTACGTTTTTTTGCATTGACTCAGCATATGATTTCAATGCTTGTAAAATTTCTTTAGTTAACACGGTTATTCTGCCTTATTTTCGACACGCCGATCCCCGCCAACCATTTAATAGGTCAACAACATAAGCGGAAATTGGAAATTAATATCAGGGAGTGGAGTCCCACTCCCTATAAACTATCTGCCTAACACTTCTACTAACAGTTTATCCTGTTGTGCTAGGCACTAAGCGGTGCTGCTTAGATTTTGCCTACAAGGTCAAGAGAAGGTGCAAGTGTTTCTTCACCTTCTTTCCATTTTGCTGGGCAAACTTCACCTGGGTTGTTTGCTACATATTGAGCAGCTTTAACTTTACGTACTAGGTCGTCTGCGTCACGGCCAATACCTTCAGAGGTGATTTCCATTGCTTGTACGATACCTTCTGGGTCAACAACGAATGTTGCACGGTCAGCAAGACCCATAGTTTCGCGCATGCAATCGAAGTTACGCGTGATTTCGCCAGTAGGGTCGCCGATCATTGCAAACTTGATCTTGTTGATCGTGTCTGAAGAATCGTGCCATGCTTTGTGAGTGAAGTGTGTGTCAGTAGATACTGAGAATACTTCTACGCCACGAGACTGAAGTTCTTCGTACTTATCAGCGATGTCGCCAAGCTCAGTTGGGCAAACAAATGTGAAGTCAGCTGGGTAAAATACGAAAACTGCCCATTTACCTTTGATGTCTTCGCTGCTTACGTCTACGAATTCGCCGTCTTTAAATGCAGTCGCTTTAAAAGGTTTGATAGCAGTATTAATCAATGCCATGTTTAATTCTCCATTTGGTTTAAATTTTCCAGATGCTTAATGCATGCGGATACAAACTTTACGTTTATTTTGTCGACATGGTTTTGCAGTTTTGTGAAGATATTCACTTGTTGCGAAATCTATGTCTCTCGAAACTGGTGATAAGAATAGCGCGCATCACTTAAAAAAACTAATTAGTAAATATGAATCGCTTAATCAGGTTATTGAATTGAACGATGAAAATAGAATCAATTAGCTAATCGGCACGCGACACAACCCTGTTTATAGCTTTAATACAAGCAGTGTGAGGAACATATGACAAATACCCGAATTCACCTCATTTCAGAAGAAATTGAGCGTATTGATAATCACAAACCATCGCGAAGCTTGCCAAAACATATAAAGATGGCTACCAGCCCCTTTGTATTTTATCGAGGCAGCGCTCAGTTATTCTACTCAGATATCAAAGCGGGCCTGATTAATTTTCCCAAAGAATGCGACTCTATACCACTTACCAGCGTGATGGGCGACTGTCATACTTCTAATTTTGGTTTTCTTACCGAAGAAGGTTCTCACGGAGACACAGTCATTTTTTCACCCAACGACTTCGATGATGCTTGCGTTGGAAAAGCGCAGTGGGACGTACTTCGCTACCTTACCTCATTGCGCCTTGCTCAGCTGCACTGTAGCGGTATAGTGGAAGGTAAGTATTCTGGGGAAGATATCGAAATTACTAAACCCGTAGTTACTCATCAGCAAGTTATTAGTGCACAAAATGCATTTCTAAAGGAATATGTGCACACCTGCGACCGAGCAGTAAAGAATGCCAAAGTGCTAAACGAGGCGATAGACTACAGTCCCGCTAATGTGCCGAGTAAGCTAACAAAGCTTTACAAAAAAGCAAAAGCCCGTAGTGCTGGCGGTGAAGACTTTACGGTTAAAAGTGCGCTTGCTAAAGCGGTGAGTTTTAATGGCACGACGCTGGGCTTTAAATCCAACAGTGAAAAGTTCGCCCCACTGAGCGAAGACGAGTATAAAACATCACACGACGCGTTTGCTCCTTACATGGACGATTCTATCGTTGATATCGTTAAACGATTGAACGCAGGAACTGGTTCCGTAAATATGGCGCGCTATTACTTTTTAGTCGGGCCGTCTAAACCGCATAACGAAACGAGCTTTGCGCATTGTCATATTGTAGAAGTTAAACAGCAGCGCGTTGCTGCACCTATTCATTATTTCCCTACCATTAACCCTGTCAATCGTCTGAACGCTGCCCACCTTACCGCACGTTGCCAACGACGAATGCAAAGAAAGCCGGACCTTGTTCTTGATGAGGTAAAATTTAGGGACGCTCATTATTTAATTCGCTCAAGACATCACGCTAAAGTGGGTATTGACCCTCAAGATATTGCAATGGGCAATAAGGCCCTTAACGGGGGCTTTGAATATTTTGCACAACTATGCGGTTATAGCTTGGCACTGGCGCATTGCCGTGGAGATAGAAGAAGCACGCGGTTTGCCCAATCAGCCTCAAATGCCTTTTCTCAATCAAGAGACTTGCTTGTGAAAATAGCAAATCTTTATGCAGATCAAGTCGTTGATGATCACGCTTTATTTTCCCGTCATCTCGAATCAAACTAAAACGAAGCTTGATGTAATAAAAACGTAATTCGCGCTCATAAAATGGCTATAGCGTTATTTAAAGGTTAGGTAAGGCTACAAAAGTGATTTAACAGTATAAGTAAGTTTACTTATACTTCCTATACTGTTGATTTTCTTAAGCTATTTTAAAAACAGCTTGAATAAGATTAAGTTATTTCTATTAATCATAAACTTCCCTACGGTAGAACAAGCAATACGAAAATTGCTCGTCACAGGGTGCGCTGCTCAAGCAGACTTTACAACAAAAATACTAGTACCTGTGATTTAAAAAATAATGAAACTACAAAGGGAAAATGACGTGAGAACATCATTAACTTTACTATCTGCAGGAATAATCTCTGCACTTTCTTCTACCGCTATTCAAGCCAACGATTTAGTTATTAGTGGCGTTATTGACGGGCCATTAAGTGGCGGTGTTCCAAAAGCTGTAGAACTTTTCGTTGTTAACGATATTGCAGACTTATCTACCTATGGTATTGGTGCAGCGAACAACGGTGGTGGAACAGATGGAGAAGAGTTCACCTTCCCAGCTGGCACGTCTGCAAGCGCTGGCTCTTACATCTACGTAGCATCAGAAATTGATGGGTTTACCGCGTTTTTCGGTTCAGCACCAGACTACGATACATCTGAATTAGGAATTAATGGTGACGATGCTATTGAGCTTTTCAAAGATGGCAGCGTTATTGATACGTTTGGTGATATCAACACCGACGGCAGCGGCACCGCATGGGAATACTTAGATGGTTGGGCATACCGTACGTCAGGCCAAACGGCTAATGGCGGCAGTTTTGAAGCGTCTAACTGGACTTACAGTGGTGTTGACGCGCTTGACGGTTCAACCACAAATGCAGATGCAGCCAGCCCCTTCCCTACCGGCACCTTCACCACTGAAGGCGGTGGTGAAGTTATTGAAGAACCAGAAGAGCCTGCCATTGAGCTAGGAATGTGCGGCGGTGATGCAACACTAATAAGTGCCATTCAAGGCAGCGAAAGTAGCTCTGCTGAAGTTGGCAATAGCCATATTGTCGAAGCTATCGTTACTGGCACCCGTGCTGATGGTTTCTTTATACAAGAAGAAGCAGCGGATCACGACGGTGATGAAAACACATCTGAAGGTTTGTTCGTAGACGGCAGTGTTGAAGTTGAAACTGGCAACCTAGTACGCCTTTACGGTGAAGTCGAAGAAAACTACGGCATGACGACCCTTGCCATGGATAGCGATGTTGCTGCACTTGATTGTGGTGCAACTGATGCTGTTGCGGCGGTAGAGATTGCTATGCCGTACGAACTTGACCTTGAATCGGTTGAAGGTATGGTTGTTAGCGTGACAGACGCGACAGTAACAAGCACGAACAACCTTTGGCGCTATGGCGAAATCGTTGTTAGTGACACAATTAAACGCCAACCAAGCGATGTGGCAGCGCCATTGTCAGATGCTTACACAGCCGCTGTTGAAGCAAGCGAAACAAGCCTGCTTACAATTGAAGATAACAGCAGTTCTCAGTACCCAGATGCACTTAGTTTCTTCCCTACTTTCAGCTACGCTAATGCTATTCGCATTGGTGATTCGGTTTCTGCTGCAGGTCCACTAAACTACAGCTTTGGTACTTACAGAATTAACCCTAGCGACATTATTGAAGTCACTTCAACCCGTGAAGCGAACCCTGTTGTAACAGAAGGCAACTTATCAATTGCAACTTTCAACGTGCTTAACTACTTCAACGGTGAAGTGGACGCTAACGGCGATGTAACCTTCGATTATGACGAAAACCGTGGTGCAGATGACGCAGTAGCGTTTGAATTGCAACAAGGTCGTATCGTAGAAGCTATTGTTAACCTTAATGCTGACGTTGTTGGCCTAATGGAAATTGAAAACGATGGTTTCGGTGAAGATAGCGCTATTCAGGCACTAGTTAATGCTATTAATACAGAGCTAGGTGAAACTGAACAGTACTCATTTATTGCCACTAGCGATGGTAGCGAAGTTGGCACAGACGCTATCACTGTAGGCCTGCTATACAAGGCATCTGTAGTAACACCAGAAGGCGACGCTATTATTGTTGATATGCCAGTACAACAAATTGACGAAGATAGTCTTGCACAAATGCGCCCTAGCCTTCTTCAATCTTTTGTACACACTGAAAGTGAAAAGTCGTTCCTAGTATCAGTGAACCATTTTAAGTCTAAGGGTTCGCAGTGCGCTGAAGACATTGCCGAAGAGCCGTCTGAAATTACTACAATTCAGGGTAGCTGTAACGCGTTTCGCGTATCGGCAGCCGTCACATTAGGTAATGCTTTAAGCGATGAAAATCTGCCAGAGCGTAAGATAATCTTAGGCGACTTGAACGCGTACAGTGCTGAAGATCCTGTGGCTGTGCTTACCGATTATACACCTGAAGATCGCGGTTACACTATTACCACTGCAGTAAATACAGGTATGGATGACGGTGCATCTGTGGAAGTTGAATCTAGCTTTGGCTATCACAATTTAGCTGAAGAGTTCGATGCAGAAGGCTTCTCATATTGGTTCTACGGTACAGAGCAAGTAGGTAGTTTAGACCACGTACTAGCAAGTGAAGCCATGCTTGAAGACGCTATTGATGGTGCTCACTGGAATATCAACTCAGTTGAAGCCTACCAGCTACAGTACGACCAAGCGCTTCGTTATTATGCTGATGAAGACGGCTACGCGTTCACTAATGTGGGTCCATTCAGAAGTTCAGACCATGACCCGTTTGTTGCAACTTTCGATCTACAAGCGGATGTAGTTGACGATGAAGAAGACGATAACGACAGCTCAGGTGGCTCAATGGGAGGAATTCTTGCTCTGTTAGCCGCAGCAATTGGCTTTCGCCGTCGTGCTACTGTTGCTAAAAAATAACAGAAGAAAGGATTAAACCCTTCTTAAAATAAAAAAGCTGCCTTGAAATTCAAGGCAGCTTTTTTTAGGTTTTCATTTTGCCGTTGTGTGTACATGATTAGCGGCGTTTAAACTTTTATCTAGCCCTTTATAGTAGCTTCGCAAGCTTTAAAACGGACAACATTCCAAACTACGCTTTAGCGACAACCACGCCGACTAAATCGGCCGCATTGGTATCATCCACTTCAATGCCAATTCGAGCGATATACTGATCCCGTTTTTCCGCTTGGGTCGCCGATAACTCTTCAGAACAGAGTAATTTGGCGGCACGCTGCGCAGAGTTCATTTGTTCTTCACTAAGACCACTGTCTAAATGCATTTGAGTAATGACTTTAAGCAAGCTTAACGCGATCTGTTTGTCTTTGGGTGACAAGGTCAACGCCTGTCTTAAATTGTTATAAGCGGGAATAAGGCGATTTTCTTTGTAATTTACAGCCGCCATCTGCTTAAGCTCTTTAGTAGTAAACTGAATCTCGGTACGCTCAATAGACTCTTGATTCAGATACTCATTAACCACTTGTGAGGTAAAAGTATCACCTTCTATCTGCTTTCTCAGTTTATCTAAAATACTAACACAGTGTTCACGCATGCCCAGCTCATGGAAAGCTTTCATCTTATCTAAACTATCTTCCATTGACAGTCCATCGGTAGACACAGAGCGATCCTTCATCAACTTTTCAGCCTCGCGTTTCTCGTCTCTAAGACAAAGTACTCGGGACTTAACCACATCCATTTGCTCAGCAAGCTGATTCTGCATGCCTTTCTGCTGCCTAAGCTCATCGAGCTCACTTTCGGCGCGTTTAAGGTACTTGTCACCTTCAGCGTTTCCTAAGCTTGTAGCCAAATCAATGGTAGAGCGAATAACATTAAGTGTGAGCTGAGGCGAATCATGAATAGAATTTTTAGCAAACTTTGCCATATTCTGCACGGCAGAAAGCTGGCCAGCTTTATCATGGTTGAGCCTGGCTAGGTCCCACAAGCGTTTGTTTCGCTCGATATTACGGGGCGCAAGCCGACTTGCCTCTTTCATTTGCTCGTAAGCAATATCAAACTGCTCTTTTTCAATGAAGTATTGTGCAAGCAAATCGAAGGTCAAGAAGCGTGTATCAGGCCGCTGGAGTAAATCATCAACCAATAACTGTGCTTCTTCTAGTTCATCTTGGCGCAATAACGAACGGGTGAGACCAATATGAACCCAGGCGTGGTCCATACTCTGAAGTAGCGTTCTAAAGTAGTCTTCTGCAGTTTCATAGTCCCGTAACTGCAATAGACAGTCACCAATAAGGCGTTTTATTCTGGTGTGGTACTCGGAAAGCGAGGGATCTTTTAGTTGTCGCTCAGCATAATACATCGCCGTTGAATAGTCGCCAGCATGCATGCAGTGCAGCATTTTATGCAGTTTCAAGCGAACTTGTATTAGGTACTCTAAGCGCGCTTCAATCTTATTGCGCTGTAATGGTTTAACCCAAAAATCATCCGGCTGCAGTTCTACAATACAGTTAACAAGTTCAGGCGATGTCTCGGCACTAAGAAAAATGACCGTTGTGGTATCGTTAATGTGGTTGAGGTGCTTAAGTTCTTCAAAAAGATGAAAGCCATCTTTATCGTGACTTACGTTAAACGCTAGTAATACAAAGTCATACTGCCTTGCCTCACATAATCTCTTGGCATGGAACGCGTTGAATGCACTACTAACGTTTTTGATCCCTATTTCGTGTAATGCTGAAGCAACAACATCGTGAACTAGCCCCTGGTTATCGATAACCAGCACATGTAGCTCTTCTCTTGGGGTGGGGGCAGGTATTTTTTCCAGCATTAGCCAATCACTTCTTACATCTTTTCCCTAAGCAACACAATAGCGTCAAGACGGCCTATTGTGGACAACACTATGCTATCGTTGTGAAGTTGCCATCAAATACAAAGCCTGTTTACTAATCACTAAGCTTTACGGACTACTCGAACTACTCGAATTTCAAGTACGGTTTTATCACAACAGATATATAGCAAATTCATATTATACATAAGTATGAGTTTTTGGATACTAGCGCGGTGGGTCGATGCTGTCATTAACACTACCGTTTACTCTGTACCATCCCGCAACAGAATGGCGCTTTCTTACTGCTGGCAAAACTTCATGAGGGAATGCTTCACTAAGAAACACAACGAATGTTCCTTTTGCTGGTAGGACTTTTGTTCCTATTTGGTCATTGTCATCCGAATACAGCACTAATTCACCGCCATCAGTCTCCTGCCAGCTTTCGTTTAGATAAGCAACAAGTGATAGCACCCTATTGCCCTGACCTTTAAACGCATCTACATGGCGCTTGTAAAATTTACCCGGTTCATAACAAGCAAAATGACTTTCAAACGAAAAAAGCCCCATAAAAAGCGAACGGTTTATATATTGCTGCATAGCTTCACACCATGACAGCCACAGTGCTCCTTCCTCAGAAGAACCGGTAATCCAGCAAATTTCGTCCCCTCTCACTTTTTCAGCCTTGTGATAATTCTCTGCGCGACCAATGCCCGCTTTTCTATATTCAGCTTCGGAGATTTTACGCTGGCAAGTCAAAAGTGCTTGTGTAATAAAATCAGGTAAACCATTCTTTTGAATAGAAAAGCCTGTAGTGACTAAGTCGTCAACGATGTTTTCAAATATGGCTTCATCAAAAACGTGTAGAGGCTGATACGACGCAAGTTGTTCTCTATTCATCAAACTCTTTTTACCTATGGGCAATTAACTAATCGTTAAATTATTAGGAAGGTGTGGACGTAAAAAAAAGTAGCGAACTTATACGCGGCGTTGAGCCTTGTGGCAATTGAAAGATCGCACATTCTTCGCGCTATTTTTTTGTCGATAAAAGAAAAATTATTTATCGTTTGGGTGGCTAAAGAATTCGCACGTTTCTTGCTAATCTTTTATATCAGTGTACGAGTATGCTCCGCTAAAGAGAGCTCCCCCTTCAATTGTTATCTTCGCCTTTACCGAAAGAACACGAGGACTACATTTAACAGTTGAAAAAACCATTACAAGGCGTTTAAGTAGAAATATACACACTGTACGTATCAAAAATATTTGTCAGAAGTATTTATCAAAAGCATTAGCAAAAAGAGTAACCCATGAGTCAAGACCAGACACAAATAGAAGAAACGGAACACCATCTAGACTTAAGAAACTTAAGACTGGACGACTATAACGATGTAAAAGGGTTGATGGACAAGGTATACGCAAACGTTGGCGGCGCTTGGCCTTACTCTAACTACAAAGCACAAGTCACCACGTTTCCTGAAGGACAGATATGTATTGAAGATAAAGGCAAAGTGGTTGCCTTCGCCATTTCAGTCATTGTCGATTACGACCAGTTTGGTGATAAGCATAGTTACGATGAAATAACCGGTGATGCCTATCTCACAACTCACGATCCAAACGGTGATGTGCTTTACGGCGTAGAAGTTATTGTTTGCCCAGAATACCGCGGTCTTCGTTTGGGTAGACGGCTATACGAAGCACGAAAAGAGTTGTGTAGAAACTTAAATTTAAAATCAATTATGGCTGGGGGTCGCATTCCCAATTATAGAAACTATGCCAATGAATTGTCGCCTTATGAGTATATCGAGCAAGTAAAACTAAAGGATATTTACGACCCGATTTTAACGTTTCAACTATCAAACGGCTTTGAAGTAAAGCAAGTAATGACCGCCTACCTTCCTGAAGATGAAGCATCAAAGGGTTATGCCACATTACTTCAATGGCATAACATTTACTACGAGCCAGGCACACCTTCGTTAATCGCCAGCAGAAAATCGAGTGCGCGCATAGGATGTATTCAGTGGCAGATGCGCTATTTCAACAATGTAGAAGAGTTGCTTCAGCAGGTTGAATACTTCGTTGACGCACTTTCTGACTATTCGTGCGATGTGGCCTTATTCCCTGAGTTTTTCAACGCGCCGCTTATGGGCCTAAGTCCGTCCGATTCATCGATTGACGCCATTTGGCACTTAGCCACCTATACCGATGAAATTTTAACTGCCGTCTCTCATTTAGCCGTATCGTACAATATTACGATTATTGCCGGATCTATGCCGGTGGTAGAAGAGGAACAGCTGTATAACGTTAGCTACATATGTAAGCGAGACGGAACGATTGAAAGCCAATACAAACTTCATCCAACCCCTCATGAAAAAGAAGACTGGATTATGAAGGGTGGAAATAGTCTTAAGACTTTTGATACCGATTTCGGGAAAATCGGCGTTTTAATTTGTTACGACGTGGAATTTCCAGAACTGGCGCGCATTCTTTCTGACCAAGAGATGCAGATTTTATTTGTGCCATTTTGGACAGACACAAAAAATGGTTATTTACGCGTTCGCCGCTGTGCACAGGCAAGGGCTATCGAGAATGAATGTTATGTAGCTATTGCGGGTAGCGTCGGTAATTTGCCTAAGGTAGATAACGTGGATATTCAGTATGGTCAGACTGCGGTATTTTCACCCAGTGATTTCGCGTTCCCCCATGATGCCATAGTGTCTGAGACGACACCCAATACAGAGATGACGCTTATCGTGGACTTAGATCTCGACAAGCTCACTAAGCTGCAAAATGAGGGCTCGGTGCGAAATTACCTAGACCGACGCCGTGATCTTTATCGGGTTGAATGGATTGGCGATAAAAACTAACCCTGTTTCTATCAATGAAAAATGCTGGGGTAAGACAAATTCCAGCTTCTTTGGCTTATGAAAAGTTAGCATTCTACATAAGCCATAGAATTTACTTCGATTTAGCGATAACATGAAACTGCGCGCAAAGAATAATGGGCTCTCTTTAAGATAAAACGTTTTAACGTCATCAAGAGAGCGCTACATAAAGAGATTATTAATTTACTATGGCAAATAATTCGAAAAACGACGAGTTTCCAACCATTAGATTGGATGAAGAAGACCGTCGAGATTATCAGACTAAAAGGCAAGCGGCCCCGACAAAGGCGACCACGCCCTCACCTTCTCCTTCAACTAACCGCCAGCCTTCAAATAGTAGTGGCGGTAACGGAGTCTGGGTTGTTTTAGTTGCCTTAATTGCCTTAGCGGCATGTGGTGGTTGTTACTATTTGTACACTATGCTTGAGCAACAAAAGGCTGTGGCTGAGCAAGCCGAAAAGCGCATTATGCAGTTAGAAAATAAGCTTTCTGCGACAGGCGAGGAAATCGGCGAATCGACGGTTGCCTTACAAGTCAAAGTTACCGAATTGTCGAACAAGACTAACGAATTGTGGGAGCAAATGGACAAGCTTTGGGCTTCAGCATGGCGTCGCAATCAAAAGGAAATCGCTGACCTTGGCGAACGTGTTAGCAATGTTCAAACTGCACTGAATAAAAATGTCAGCGCCGTTTCTGACGACGTAAAAAGCCAAGCTGCTGCAATCGGTTCTGTTAAAAATCAGCTGGCATCATTGGCTGATGAGCTACTTGCTGTAAATGTTCAACTAGAACAAGCAACAAGCGATAAACAAAGCGCTCAGCAGCGTGTGCGTAATCTTACCGATAAACTGTCAGTATTGGAGCAGCGCAACACAACGTTATCTGGACGCATTACCAGTCTAGAAAACGAGATCCGCGACATCGCCACAAAAGTAGTATCAAGTGGCAGTGCCAGTGGTGGTGCGGGCTCACCTCCCTCACCTGCTGGCAGTTAAATTACCCTCCATTGTTTGGCGTGTTGTTTTCAAGACAAACAGTACGACATAGCAATACCAGATAAATACAGAAAAAAGAAAGGGGTTAATCGCCCCTTTCTTTTTTGTCGTGATACCATTACCGCCTTCGACGAAATAAGACAGGACATACTGCGCAATGAGTGACCAAGCGCCTAAACGTTTAAATAAATATATTAGTGACACAGGCCTATGTTCGCGCCGAGAAGCGGATAAACTCATTGAGCAAAAGCGCGTTACGGTAAATAACAAACCACCAGAGCTTGGCACTAAAATTGGTGCCGGCGATATTGTCAAAGTTGATGGCAAGGTGGTAGGTGCGGTAGCGAAGGACAAATCAGATAGGGTTTATATTGTATACAACAAACCTATAGGCATAACCTGTACTACCGAACGCCATGTTAAAGGCAATATTATTGACGCTATCGGTCATAAAGCACGTATATTTCCCGTAGGTAGGCTTGATAAGCCTTCTGAAGGACTCATCATACTCACCAGCGATGGCGATATCGTAAATAAAATTTTGCGCGCTGAAAATGCCCACGACAAAGAGTATGAAGTAACGGTTAACCAGCCTATTAGTGAACGGTTTGTGAAGCGTATGTCGCGCGGCGTGCCTATTTTAGGCACAGTGACAAAGCCTTGTGTAGTCAAACCAACCGGCAAAAACAAATTCACTATTATTCTTACCCAGGGGCTTAATCGCCAAATACGCAGAATGTGTGAATTCTTAGGCTATGAGGTGACTAAACTTAAACGCACACGCATTATGCATTTAGAGCTCGGGTCACTAAAACCAGGGCAATGGCGAAACTTAACAGCTCAAGAATTAAAAACGATGCAAAACGCCGTTCGCTCATCATCCAAAACAGCAGAGAAAGTAGAGTTGCGTAAATAGGTGAAACTACTACATTTAGTAGTAATATTGAATTTAGCATTATTACGTTTTGGAACACGGACATTATCATTTTTTTTCAGTAGCAGATTTTCCTCCTAATACTGAAATCCTAGCTACCTACGATGTATTTTTCGTACTGGTTTCCGTTCTTATTGCCATATCAGCATCGCTAATTTCTTTCGTGCTTGCGGCTAAGATGGCGCAAACGGAAATGCAAAACGAGCGGGCTTTTTGGTCGCTGGCATCTGCATGCTTTTTGGGCTTTGGAATCTGGTCCATGCACTTTGTTGGCATGCTTGCTTATCAACTTCCGCTTGTGGTCTCTTACGACCCTTTTATTACTCTGCTATCTGTATTCCCTGCGATCCTCGCAAGCATTGTTGTTATGGGCAAATTGCCTTACAAGGCAAATGCGCTATGGCTTCGCAGTATTTATATGGGGGTCGGCATAGGCAGTATGCACTACATCGGCATGCTGGCGATGCAGATGGACGCCGCTATGGCTTACAATGGTTGGTATTTCTCCCTTTCGATTGTGGTTGCTGTGGGATTGGCCGGCATTGCATTAAAAACCCATGAATATGTGACTACTGCGCAGCTTCGCATTACAAAGCAAATAGTACCAGCAATCATCATGGGGTCCGCTATTTCCGGCATGCACTATACCGGAATGCTGTCTATGCATGTCTATGCCCTTCCAGAGACTAAAATACTGCAAGAGCCTGAAACCAAGAACCTAGTTTATTTAGTCATGCTAATGGTCATGCTATTTGCATTTGCTATCTTGGTATTTATTGAACTTCGCACACGAACTTTATTGCTTGAGCGATACAACGCCGTATTAAACACCGTACAAGATGGCGTTATCACCTTCGATAATTCGGGCTTGGTCGAGTTTGCAAATCCTGTGGCGTTAAACATGTTCGGCTTGAGTGACCTTACCCTTACCACGCAGTCGGTGCATATAAGAGAACTTATTAGTCCTTCTGAACATACTAGTGAATCACTAATTGTTAGCTTAAAGAAAGGGGCAAATAACAGCGTTGCGCATAGCGCCCCATTTACGTTAGACGGCATAAGAAAAAATGGCAAAGTGTTTCCTCTTTCTCTGAAAGTTAAACAGTTGCCGGGAAACCATGTCGCTTATATGTGTACGATTAAAGACCTATCGGATGTAAAAAACCAAGAAGTCTTTGCGCAAACCGTGTTTGACGCCCTGCCCAATATGTTGCTAGTAAAAAACGCTAAGACCCTTTCTATTACGCATGTTAACGATGCAGGAAGTGAGCTATTGGGTATTGATAAAGCATCGTTAATTGGGCTGTCTGATTTTGATATATTTGAAGAAAAAGAAGCTAAGGCATTTGTTAGTGATGATAAGCAATTACTGTTAAGTTCCAAGAAGCAAAACGCCCATGAATACCGACTTAATATTGGCGGCAAAGTGCGCTACTTGCACACAAAAAAAATAGTCATAGGTGATAGTTACGGTGACGCACAGTTTATTTTATCCCTTTCTGAAGATGTAACTAAATGGCGTGAAACCCAGTACGAACTTAAGACGCTTAATCACAGAATGTCTATGGCTGCGGACGCTGCTCGTATTGGAGTATGGGAATGGGACATCCGAACTAACCTTCTTATTTGGGACGAGTGGATGCACAAAATTTACAATATATCCCAAAATCGTTTTAGTGGCCTTTTTAGTGATTGGGAAAACACCGTCCATACTAGTGATATCGATGGCGTAAAGAAAAAAATTGAGAAGGCGGTATTAGAAAAATCCTCTTTCGAAGCAACGTATAGAATTAAAACCTTAAATGAGCAGTATCGTCACGTCAAAGCATACGGCCGCGTTGAAGGTAGTAAGATGTTCGGTATTAACGTTGATATTACTGATCAAATAGAAGCCGAGCAAAAAATTAAAAAGCTTGCTAATAGCGACACACTTACCGGACTTGCTAATAGACGAGCTTTATCTACTTATATGCGCAATGAACTTCCCAGGCTAGAAAGAAACGCAAAATTTTGTACCCTATTTTATCTCGATCTAAACCGTTTCAAACCAATCAACGATGAATATGGTCATGCCCTAGGTGATGAAGTACTTGTAGAGCTTGCACAAAGACTAAAAGCCTTATGTCGCTCATACGATATTGCTGCGCGTGTTGGTGGTGATGAGTTTATTGTCGTCGTCACTGAACTTAGTAAAGAATACGATATAGGGCGGATAACGACGCGGCTATTTAAGACACTGACTCAGCCTATTACTACCACTCAAGGGACATTCAACATAGGGGTAAGTATTGGGCATGCAAGCTATCCATCAGAGGGAAAAATGTTAGAAGAACTTATTCATATTGCCGATGAAAGGATGTATGAAGATAAGAAGCAACGTTCAAAGGAAAGTTGAAATTGCAGATTAGCCTAGTTCGAAGGAGAGTATCTCTTAAGTAAAAAACGGATGAAAAAAAAGCGCCCAATGGGCGCTTTTCTTGAAACCTAGTCTTATCGACGTAGACCTAGACGCTTGATTAGGTCAAGGTAACGCTCAGCGTTCTTGCCTTTAAGGTAGTCTAGAAGCTTACGACGTTGGCTAACCATACGTAGAAGACCACGACGAGAGTGGTGATCTTTCTTATGATCAGCAAAGTGACCTTGAAGCTTGTTGATGTTGTGAGTAAGCAAAGCTACTTGAACTTCTGGTGAACCAGTGTCGCCTTCTTTTACGCCGTACTCAGCAATGATTTTCGCGGTTTCTGCTTTAGTTAGTGACATATCATTCTCCTAAAATTTATGCTTCGCCGATCACTAATTCAGCAAAGCGGAATGAGCGCAGTATTATAATGACGTTTACACACTTAGCAAGCCATAAACCATCTTTATTTACAGACGCCACGTCTATGGATAAACAACCCGACGCTTAGGGTTAACAAACACTTCTTGTTTAGGTATGCCTTGATCTTTTGGGTCAAGCACCCCTTCTCCAACGCCAAGGAAAATACCATTTGTATCCACGCCGTGGTAAACCCGGTAGGATGTCCCTTCACAAAGTGCTTCACTGCACATGCCTTTAACCGATTGCCCATTGTCAAAGCGATTTCTTTCGGCGTCGTTAATTGTCACAAACGGTAGACGACTTACAGCGGTATCCATAGGAATAAGCAAGTCATCAAGCGCTTTGAAGTCACCGTCTTCTAGCGACTCCTGAATTTCAATTAACTTATCCAGCGACACCATTTTATCCGTAGGATAGTCAGCAACTTCGGTGCGATGTAAGCGGGTCACATAAGCGCCACAACCCAGGTTCTGTCCTAGGTCGTCTACGATAGAGCGAATATAAGTACCTTTGCTACACTTGATGCGCATATCGACATAAGGCAGTTCGATACGCAGTATGTCCAGTTCATACACTTCAATATCACGGGGTTCACGTTCAATCTCTATGCCTTGACGCGCATAATGATAAAGCGGCTTACCTTGATGCTTAAGCGCAGAAAACATAGAAGGGATCTGCTTACTTTTACCTAAAAAAGCTAAGCAAGCATTGCGTACTTGCTCTTCCGTGACTTCAACGGGCTTCTCTTCTACCACTTCACCGTCGGCGTCAGACGTGGTTGTGCGAACGCCAAGTTGTGCCGTAACCTCGTAGGTCTTTTCCGCATCCAAAAGAAACTGTGAAAATTTGGTCGCTTCCCCCAAACACAGCGGCAGCATACCGCTAGCTAGCGGGTCAAGCGCACCTGTATGGCCCGCTTTGGCCGCCTTATATAGCCAGCGTACTTTCTGTAATAGCTGGTTTGATGACCCACCAAGTGGTTTATCAAGCAATACTATGCCGTTAATGTCACGGCCCTTACGACGTCTTGCCATCTACTCCTGCTCTTGTGAATCGTCTTCATCGCGCTTCGACTCATCTTTAGCGATGGTCTGTGACACAAGATTAGAAATACGCATACCTTCAACAATCGACTTATCTTCAAAGAAGTGAAGATCAGGTACTGAGCGCATGCGAATACGTTTTGCAAGAATACTGCGAATGAACTTTTTGTATTCGGCTAGCTGCTTAATTTGCGCTTTGCCTTCTTCTTCAGTGCTGTTGTAGATAGTCACGAAGATTTTAGCGTGAGCTAGGTCGCGCGATACATCTACATCAGAAACCGTGATTAAAGGCATATCGCCTACGCGGTGTTTGTATTCGTTTTGCAGAATGCTCGCTACTTCTTTATGAACTTGCTGAGCGACTCTGTCGGTACGTGAAAATTCACGAGCCATTGTACTCTCCTTTCCTTATTTAACGTAGGGCATGCTTGAGGCTGTTTACTTTATAGAGACAAAAACGGGAGCACTCGGCCCCCGTTTTTCACATGCCGAATTAACTAAGGCAATTAAATTTCGCGTTTAACCTCAACGATTTCGAAGACCTCAATTTGGTCGCCTACTTTCACATCGTTATAGTTCTTAACGCCGATACCACATTCCATACCGTTACGTACTTCTTGTACGTCGTCTTTAAAGCGACGTAGTGATTCTAATTCACCTTCGTAAATTACTACGTTTTCACGAAGTACACGGATTGGGTTGCTACGCTTAACGTTACCTTCTGTAACCATACAGCCTGCAATTGCGCCCAGTTTCGGTGACTTAAATACGTCACGTACTTCGGCAAGACCAATGATTTCCTGCTTAAACTCTGGTGCAAGCATACCGCTCATGGCCGCTTTCACTTCGTCAATTAGGTGGTAGATAACGCTGTAGTAACGTAGGTCAATTTCTTCAGCTTCTAGTACGCGACGCGCTGTTGCATCGGCACGAACGTTAAAGCCTAGTACGATAGCGCCTGATGCAGCCGCAAGGGTCGCGTCAGTTTCGGTGATTCCACCTACACCACTACCTACAATATTAACTTTAACTTCAGAAGTTGAAAGCTTAACCAGTGACTCAGAAATCGCTTCTACAGAGCCCTGTACGTCAGCCTTAAGTACGATGTTAAGTTCGCTAACATCACCTGATTCCATGTTCGCAAACATGTTTTCAAGTTTCGCTTTTTGCTGACGAGCAAGTTTAAGTTCGCGTTTCTTCTGATGGCGCTTCGCTGCTACTTCACGAGCTTTACGTTCGTCTTTAACAACTGCGGCATCTTCACCCGCTACTGGAACACCTGAAAGACCAAGTACTTCTACCGGCGTTGAAGGTCCTGCAACCTTAATTTCTTTACCGTTTTCGTCGCGCATTGCACGAACACGGCCGTACTCTTCACCACAAAGTAGAATGTCACCCGCAAGTAGTTGACCTTCCTGAACGAGTACTGACGCTACCGGACCACGACCTTTGTCGAGGCGAGATTCGATAACAATACCGCGACCAGAACCTTCAGCTACCGCTTTAAGGTCAAGTAGTTCTGCCTGAAGCACGATAGCATCAAGAAGCTCATCCACGCCCATACCCGTTTTCGCAGAAACGTTACAGAACTGGTGTTCACCGCCCCACTCTTCTGAGATAACTTCAAGTTGAGATAGCTCAGTTTTAACGCGGTCTGGATCAGCTGTTTCTTTATCCATTTTGTTCACTGCAACGATAAGAGGTACGCCAGCAGCTCGGGCGTGCTGTACCGCTTCTTTCGTTTGCGGCATTACGCCGTCATCTGCAGCAACAACAAGAATAACGATATCCGTCGCCGTAGCACCACGAGCACGCATTGCAGTAAACGCGGCGTGTCCAGGCGTATCGAGGAAGGTGATTTCACCGTTATCTGTTTGTACTTTGTAAGCACCAATATGCTGAGTAATACCACCCGCTTCACCGTCTGCTACTTTTGCACGGCGAATGTAGTCAAGCAATGATGTTTTACCGTGGTCAACGTGACCCATGATGGTAACAACAGGAGCACGTGTCGATTTCTCGCCATCTGTGCCATCTGCTAGCAACTCATCTTCAAGCGCATTGTCATTTACAAGCTCGTACTTGTGACCCATCTCTTCGATAACAAGTACCGCAGTGTCTTGGTCTAGTACTTGGTTGATGGTAGCCATCTCGCCCATCTTCATCATCGTTTTGATAACTTCGTTAGACTTAATAGCAAGTTTACTTGCCAACTCACCAACTGTGATGGTTGCGCCAAGCTTAACAACGCGCTCTACTGGTGCTGCAGGCTTGTTAAAGCCTTGCTTAAGATGCTCACCAGCGTTTTTCTTAGACTTGCGACGACGACGTGAAGAACGCTCAACCTGCATGTCTTCTTCGTCTTCTGCTTCTTGAGCATAGCGGTTAGAGTGCAAGTGAACTTCTTCAGCTTCTGCTTTCTTACGACGCTCTTCTTCTTCTTTCCAGCGACGCTCGTTTTCTTCAGCAAGTTTACGCGCTTCGTCAGCCGCCTTCTTCGCGTCTTCTTCAAGCTTCTTCTGCGCTTCTTCTTCCTGTGCTTTACGCAGGCGCTCTTCTTCCTGACGCGCTGCTTCTGCTTCCGCTTTTTCAGCTTCAGTTAGCTCTGGCTCGTCTGCTTTACGGGCTTCAGCTTCTTTCTTAGCTTGCTCCGCACGACGTGCACGCTCTTCATCAGCGGCTTTCTTCGCTTCTTCTGCTTTACGCGCTTTTTCTTCAGCGGCTTTCTTTGCTTCTGCTGCTGCTTTCTCTTCTGCTTCGCGCTTCAAACGTGCCTCTTCTTCAAGACGCTTCGCTTCTTCTTCCGCTTGACGTTGTTGTTCTTCAACGTCGCTGCGCTTAACGTATGTGCGCTTCTTGCGTACTTCCACTTTCACTTCTTTAGACTTACCAACACTTAATGTGCTTGTTGTCTTACGCTTAAGTGTCATACGCGTTGGTTCAGCTGCGCTGCCGTGTTGCTTACTTAAATGATCCAATAGTTTCTGTTTCTCGTCTTCGTTTACCTGTTCGCCGGCACTCTTAGAGATACCCGCGTCTTTAAACTGGCCAACCAATCGGTCAACGGTCGTACCAATGTCGCTGGCGAGCTTTTCAATAGATACATCTGCCATTACGTAATTTTCCCCCTGTTGACCTTACTCTTCTTCACTGAACCATACGATATTACGAGCCGCCATGATTAACGCACCGGCTTTCTCTTCGTCTAGTTCATCGATATCACTGATATCATCGGTACCTTGTTCTGCTAATTCTTCCAGGTCGGTAACACCGCGGCTGGCCAACACATAGGCCACGTGTTTACTCATACCTTCAAGATTTAATAAGGCTTCTGTAGGCTCTGCACCTTCAAGCGATTCTTCATTCGCTAGTGCACGCGTGGTTAAGAAAGCACGCGCTCTGTTGCGCAGCTCTTCAACCATTTCTTCATCTAACCCTTCAACCGCTAGAAGCTCACTTGCTGGCACGTACGCCACTTCTTCTAGCGTTGTAAAGCCTTCATCTACCAACACAGACGCAAACTCTTCGTCAATGTCCAAACCAGCAGTAAATAGATCAAGTACCTTCGCGTTTTCTTCTTCGTGCTTCTTGTTGAGGTCTTCAACCGTCATCACGTTAAGTTCCCAGCCTGTTAGCTGGCTAGCTAGGCGAACATTTTGACCACTACGGCCAATTGCCTGTGCTAGATTGTCCGCTTCAACCGCTACGTCCATGCTGTTGCTGTCTTCGTCAACAACAATTGACGCAACCTCAGCGGGAGCCATTGCGTTGATAACGAATTGCGCTGGGTTCTCGTCCCAAAGCACGATATCAACACGTTCACCGCCAAGTTCGCCCGATACAGCTTGTACGCGTGAACCACGCATACCCACACACGCACCCACTGGGTCTAAACGCTTATCGTTAGTTTTAACGGCAATCTTCGCACGTGAACCTGGATCGCGAGCCGCAGATTTAATTTCTAGCGTCTCTTCTGCAATTTCAGGCACTTCTAAGCGGAATAGTTCAACTAGCATGTCTGGGTGAGTACGGCTAATAAATAGCTGTGCACCGCGTGCTTCCGGACGAATAACGTAAAGAAGACCACGTACACGGTCACCTGGACGGAAAGTTTCACGAGGAAGCATATCATCGCGGTAGATAACGCCTTCTGCGTTATTGCCCAAATCAATAATGATATTGTCGCGGTTTACTTTCTTAACCGTACCCGTAACCAGTTCACCCACTTTGTCTTCGTACTCAGCAATCATTTGCTGACGCTCAGCTTCACGCACTTTTTGTACGATAACTTGCTTAGCGGTTTGCGTAGTTATGCGGTCGAATTTGATAGATTCAATCTGTTCTTCCACATAATCGCCAAGTTGTATTTCTGGCTCGTCGATTTGCGCCGCAGAAAACGTAATTTCAGCAAATGGATTTTCTTGCTCTTGATCATCTGGGATAACCAACCAGCGACGGAATGTATCAAAGTCACCAGACGTTCTGTCGATACTTACACGAACTTCAATTTCGCCTTCGTTTTTCTTTTTTGTTGCACTAGCGATCGCAAACTCTAGCGCTTCAAAAATTTTCTCTCTAGGCACTTGTTTTTCATTTGAAACGGCTTCCGCCACTAACAAAATTTCTTTATTCATTTTCGCCTCTCTTATGCTTTCGTCGATGAAAGCAGAGCTGTTCCGTTAATCGAACGTGGGAACAACGTTACCTTTTTCGATATTCGCCACAGCTAACTGGAACTGCTGGCCATCCACTTCAATACTTACGATGCCGTTTTCACACGCAAGTACTTTGCCTTTAAAATTACGTCTGTCGTCCATTGGCATAGACAAACGAACTTGAACCACTTCACCCACAGCCGCAATGTAATGCTTTTCTTTGAAAAGCGGTCTGTCCATACCTGGTGATGACACTTCAAGGTTATATTCAGTGCTAATCGGATCTTCAACGTCCAAAATTGCGCTAACCTGATGACTTACATCTGCACAATCATCTACGGTAATACCGTTTTCATGATCAATAAAAACGCGAAGAATTGAATGCTTCCCCGCTCGTACAAACTCGATACCAACCAATTCAAAGCCCAGTGCTTCTACACCTGGCTCTAGCATTTCGGTTAGTTTCTCTTCAAGTTTTGCCAATGCAAACCTCCAAAAACGAAAAAAGGGCCTAAAGCCCACCTGTCATCACCCGGCTCAGCGAGGCTGACTCCAGGTTTTAATACAACAAAAAGCCCCGGACTAGCGGGGCTTTTATTAAAATTCTGAACCCATACCTGCCAATGTAGGCAGTTGCAAACTTATGGGTAAAACCACCGATAGGTGATAGCTTGCTAATGATAAGTGCGTTACTTTCCTTTAATGAGGGAGCCCGCTCTCATCACTTAATGCGCACATTATACGTATAGGCGGCGCATTAAGCAACAGCGAAAAGACTTAGCGGTTAGTCCTCATCTTTAAACTTGGCTTTTATGTCGAGTATTTTAGGCATAATTTCTATCATCAAATCGACCAGTTTTGGTTCGAAATGCTTTCCCTTTTGGCTTTGAAGAAAATCTACCGTTTTTTCAATACTCCACGCATCTTTATAAGGCCGTTTGCTGGTAAGAGCATCAAACACATCAGCAATGGCACAAATGCGTCCCTCAATAGGAATATCCTCACCGGAAAGTCCGTTAGGGTAACCCGTTCCATCCCATTTCTCATGATGGGTCAATGAAACTGACTTTGCCACTTTGAGCAGTAAAGAATCGCCGCAATCACCGATGATCTCTGCGCCAATTTCTGGATGGTGCTTCATAGTGGCAAATTCTTCATCGGTAAGCTTACCAGGCTTAAGCATGATGCTATCAGCAATACCAATTTTGCCAATGTCGTGCATAGGTGCAGCATGTAGCAAAGTTTCTGCTTGTTTTTCAGTCAGCCCATAAGCTAACGCCAACTCTTTAGCATAATGACTCATGCGCATTACATGCATGCCTGTTTCATTATCCTTGTATTCTGCTGCTCTTCCCAACCGTTGAACGACCTGTAATCGGCTATCTAAAAGCTCATCAGACTGCACTAAACTCAAATGAGTTTTCACCCGTGCTTTCACGATTGCTGGTGATATAGGCTTAGTAATGTAATCCACGGCACCAGCTTCGAACCCCTCAGTTTCTTCATGCTCATCGTTTAACGCCGTAACAAAGATGACAGGGATGTGCTTAGTACTCGACTGCTGCTTAAGTTGACGACAGACTTCAAACCCCGTGAGCCCAGGCATCATGACATCGAGTAATATTAAGTTTGGCTGTCTAGTCTCAGTTAGCTTTAACGCTTCTTCACCGTTTCTTGCGAAAACAAGCTGGTAGTCCGATGCTAAAAGTTGCTTCAAAACCCGTAAATTTACGGGCTCATCATCAACCACTAATAAAGTAGGTTTTTCAATTTCAATCTCTAACATGCCGTGTCTCTGGGCTACTCTAACTCTTGTATTAATGAAGAAATGTGCTCGTGCGCCAATTCAAACTCAAAGTCATCTATATCTAAGAGAATTTGACCAATTTGCTCGTTGTGATTAGAGCACCCTATTTCTTTTAAAAATGACAGCTCCGCTTCATCTACCATATTCTGCTCTACACTATTGAGCATAGCTTTCAGGTGACTAAGGAGCAAAGCATTGTCTATACTTTCATTAATTGCATTTTCTGCATATAAAGGCGATTCGCTTAGCATCAACTCTATCTTTTCTAAAGCGTCGCGAAGCTGATTAACTTGTTCAATATCGATGATCGATTTCAGCGCCTGCGCCTCTATCTCTTTAGTGATACGGAAGAAAGTAGTTAGACATAGGTTACCCGACGTTCCTTTTAAGCCATGAGAAAGCGACGCTACCGTTTTAAAGTCTTCTCTAATAGCTGCGTTCATCAACTCATCGACCTTTTCTCTACTTGTTGAAGTGAATTTATCCACTTCTTGCAATACCGTCTCTACACTTCCCCACAGACCAACCGCTTTCTTTAAATCTAAGGTAGCTTTATCGGCTTTAAACGCTGATTCTGAGTCATTTTCTATAGGCGTGTCGGCGGCAACAAAGGTATCGAGTTTAAGAACCCGCGCCACTTCTTCCATAAGTAAGCCAAAGTCCACCGGCTTGTTTGCAAACCCTTCCATACCGGCTTGTTGCGCCGCATGCTTATCCTGCACCAAAACACTCGCAGTCAGCGCAATAATAGGCGTTGGGGGTAACTGATGTTCTCTCTCAAACTTACGTCGTTGCTTTGCGGCCTCTAACCCGTCTAGATTGGGCATTTGCAAATCCATTAAAACGACGTCAAATGAAGCTGACTCCATTTTTTCTAACGCTTGAACACCATCGGTAGCAGTATCTACCTGATGTCCTGCTCGAGTAAGGAGCAATGACAAAAGCTCTACATTTTGTTGTACATCATCAACCACTAATACATTTAACGTTGATTGAAGTTGGGTTGAAGTCGATTCTAAAGTATCAGGTGTGTAGTCACTGACTTCAACCGCTTCTAGCGGCAACCTAAAGGTAAAGGTACTTCCTTTGCCTTTTTCACTGGTAACACAGATGTTTCCGCCCATAAGTTCAACAAGCTGTTTAGAAATAGTGGTTCCCAGGCCAGTACCGCCATATTTTCTACTCATCGACGCGTCCGCTTGCGAGAACGGGTCGAAAACGCGCTCCACTTGTTCTTGCGTCATACCAATGCCGGTATCTGACACGCTAAAATAGACAAACTTTTCGTCACCTCTCACATTAATCGACACCTCACCTTCATGAGTGAACTTAACGGCATTGCCAATAAGGTTATTAAGCACTTGCCGCATGCGCTCTGGCACACCTCTGTAACCAGTTGCCACCGAAGAATCGACATTTAGGACTAGCCCAACCTTTTTACGCTTCGCTTCTAACCAAAACGTAGAAACAACCAAATCTAATTCTTCTCGAATAAGAAAGTCGCGATAATCTAAGTCAAGCTTCCCCTTATCTAACTTTGCGCTATCCAGTATGTCGTTGAGAAGGTGCAGCAGTGAACGGGCAGAACGGTTTATCGTAGTTAGGTGAGATTTCTGCTCTTCACGCAAGGACTCCCCTAACATTAAGTCGCTAAAACCAATAATCGCGTTCATAGGCGTACGAATCTCGTGACTCATATTTGCAAGGAATGCTGTACGTGCTGCAGCCGCTTGTTCAGCTTTGTCTTTCGCAGCTTTTAACTCATCTTCCATTACCCGCCTTTGGGTAATATCTGATATAAAACCGTCGACATACAGGATATTGCCATTATCGTCTTTTACGTGAGTACCATGCTCTGTTACCCACTTTACTTCCCCTGATTTAGCTATAATGCGATATTCATAAGAAAATACATCTTGTTCAGTATTGATTTTAGAGAGTCGTTCAAGGTCATCAGGATGATAAAGGTCTATAAACGAACGTTTCGGCTCTGGTAAAACAAAGTCGCTCGCCGGATAACCGGTAACTTCTAGCACAGCATCACTTACGAAAACCATAGGCCAGCCTGGCATATTTAAACATCGATAGGCCATACCCGGGATATTCGAGATTAAACTTCTAAACTTAGCCTCACTTTCACGCAACGCATCTTCCATCTCTTTGCGTTTTCGAAGGTCTGAAGCAAAAAAAACAAATACGGGCTTACCTTCTATTTTGGTGTAGCCAACGCCTAGACGAGCCGGAATTCGTTCCCCGCCCTTACGGATTATCTCAACTTCCCTTCCGGTACCGATAATTTGTTCAGTTGGCACAACGCGTTGGCTAAAAAAGTCATCGTTATATACATGCCGTCTTTCAGGCGGAACCATCTCAATGGCTTTCATTCCTACAATTTCTTGCTGGGTATAACCATAAATTTGCTCTACAGCAGGGTTCGCTGTTTTAACAATTCCTTTATCATCTACGGTCAGGATGGCATCGACAGCAGTATCAGTGATGGCGCTTTGAATTCGTTCACTTTCTATTGCGCGCAACATTACATCGCGATATTTAAATAAAAGGCTAATCCCCAATACCATGGTAATTAGCACTAGTGTTACGATAGCAATAGAAATAGCTAGATAGACGGCGATATTTGACGACTGACCGGACGTTTCCATACCCGGTGGTAAAACAAATCTTGCCGCAGCCATACCAGTATAGTGCATACCCGCAATAGCCAATCCCATAACAGTGCTTGCGAGCACAGCGTGCTTACCCAATAACTTTCTACTTTTGGTTGCGGCAGTAATCCCAAACTTAATCCATAGCGACAGCATAGCTAAACAAACAGCAACTACGATAGAAAGTGCAAATACACCAAGGTCATAGCGAAGAAGCGGCGCCATCTCCATTGCAGCCATACCACTATAATGCATGGTGCCTATCCCAGCTCCCATCAATACGCCACCTAAAATTACTTCAGCAACGCTTATACGGGTTTTGATCAAAAGATTCAGCGCTACCCAAGCTGCAGCTACGCCCGGAATTGCCGAAAGTGCAGTTATCAAGGGGTCGTAATCGATAGGTAAACACAAGTCAAAGGCGGTCATGCCTAAAAAATGCATTGACCAAATACCGCCCCCTAGGGCTATGCTACCTGTACTAAGTAAAATACTGCGTCTTAGCTTGTCATCAGTGACGGCTGCTTGCCCTGCAACGTTAAACGCCATGAATGAAGCAAAAATAGCGACTAATAAAGACAGGACAACAAGGGGAAAGTGATAAGCGCCTTCAATTAACGCGGCGTGTTCATCAAACGTAAAAAAGCGAGCAATCATGGCGCGGCCAAACTACCTATAAGTTTAATTATTCAATGGTGGCATGACTTTAACTTAGCATACATAGGCTATGTTGTGCGGAAATTATTTCTTAGAAACTACCTTAATTACCGCCAGTTAAATCGAGAGAATGTTTACGGACTGCACAATCAGAAAAGAAAAAACCCAGCAAAAGCTGGGTTCTAAAAGTGGTTGCGGGAGCAGGATTTGAACCTACGACCTTCGGGTTATGAGCCCGACGAGCTACCAGACTGCTCCATCCCGCGACTGTACGGTACATATTGCTTGCGCAATATTATTTAGTTCTGGTTTTACAAATTGGTTGCGGGAGCAGGATTTGAACCTACGACCTTCGGGTTATGAGCCCGACGAGCTACCAGACTGCTCCATCCCGCGATTGTACGGTAAAGCCTGCATTTGCAGTACTTTGAAATTCTGGTTATTTTCTGTGGTTGCGGGAGCAGGATTTGAACCTACGACCTTCGGGTTATGAGCCCGACGAGCTACCAGACTGCTCCATCCCGCGCCAGAAAATTAACGTTGTAACCGCTGCGTTTTGTGCCTCGCTTCAACGTGGGGCGTATTATACATAGAGACTTAATCAACACAAGTGCCAAGTCGAGAAATATTTCATTTTTCTGACTGTTAGCGGTTTAATTAACCAAGATGTGCAAAGTTAATACAAATTGCGGCCGAAACACGCCCATTTTAGCCAGCCAACTACCCTAACTATCTAAATTTTTCCATTTTTTCAGCGAGTGAAAAATCGAGTTCCGTTAGCCCATCAGCATCATGAGTAGTCAATGTCACTTCTACTTTGTTATATACGTTAAACCATTCAGGATGATGTTTTAGTTTTTCCGCCCAAATCGCAATCTGCGACATCCATCCAAATGCACGGATAAAACTTTTAAACTTAAACGTCTTTTTAATGCTATCTCCGCTTTGTTCCCAAGGTGTGTCATCTGATACTAGCTCGTTTAACGCATCTAACTTTGCGGTGATTTCTTTATCTGACAGCTTAGTCGCCATTCTTCTCTCCTTCGCTTCACGTAGTTCGTAGGTAAACTATGCGGTAAGTACGCAATAATGTAATCAATCGGTTTATAAATGGAAAATGCTGTAGACGAAAAAGGAAGTGCGCAGTGGAGACTATGGTTTACAAAAAAGCCTGCCTTTAACTAGTAATGATAAAGGCAGGCTTTTCGCTTTGTTGTATGATTAACTAAAACTCAATTGCTAAGCGAGCATAGATTTGACGCCCTCTTGGATCATGAACCTTAGAATCAAAACCGCTGTTGGTAAATAATTGAGGCGGCTCTTCATCGAACAGGTTAATGGCACCTAAGGTTAGTACATAACTTTGCTCGGTATCGTACAAACCACCCAAATCAATATTGTATTGAGCATCAACCGTTAGGTGGCTATCAACTTCATAAAAGCCATTTGAGCAACCACCCACGTTTGCTGTGCCGTCTGCACAGTTTTGATCGTCATCATAAGACGAAATATAACGTAGGAAGATATTGGCAGCATGAATATCGCTCTGCCACGCTAAACCTAAATTAGCGCGCAATTCAGGAGATGACACACCAATGTTATTAAAATTACGACGTCCGGCGCCATCAATGTTACCAGCCTGAGGATCCATCAAATCGTATTTGGTAATGTAAGTTGCATTCAATGTGGGCGTAAAGTTACCAAAATCCGTTTCAATTTTATAACTCGTAACAAAATCGAGACCTGACGTTTCTAGAGAACTTGCATTAACGTAGGTGTTGTTTACTTGAAGCACAGGCCCTGTTAGCGGGTCACCCGCGCGAACAACTCGATCCGTATTGGTCGGATCTTCATTTAGCACGGCTTGCGCATTTTCTTGAATGATCAGGTCTTCAAACTCAAAGTTCCAATAATCAACCTCAACAGAAAGGTCTCTGAAAGGCTCATAAGAGAAACCGATATTGTAAGCAGTCGATTCTTCTGGTTTTAAATCTTCATTACCTGATGTTCTAACTGCCACGAAAGCAGTTGCACCTTGCACAGGGTCAATAAGCTGTTGCAAAGAGGTAGCTCCCCCCTGCGCTAGGAAAACTGTTGGCGCTCTAAACGACGTGGATATTGAACCGCGTAATGAAAACTCATCAGTGGCGCGCCATGATATAGCCAGTTTAGGGTCAACTGTGCTGCCAATAGAGCCGCCGTAATCTTCATAACGCACTGCTAATTGCACATCTAATTCATCATTAATGGGCAATGCAAGTTCACCAAAGGCTGCCCATACATCTTGACTACCGTCAATATCGGGGTTGCCGATTACAAAGGTAAAGCTGTCTTGATTAGCCAAGTCATCGTAGTCTTGGCTAAGCTGATTTTCTCGGTATTGAACACCTAGCGCTAATGCTGCAAAGCCGCCCCCCATTTCAAACACATCAAACGAGGTAAACGCTTCGAAAACTTCAAGATCTGCTTTTGAATCTATAACCTCTGTTCCCGTAAATGAACTCACCACATAATCAGAATTCGGTGCAGTCGTATACGAGCTCGCAAACGGATTGAAGAATTCACAGTCACCCACGCCCGGCGAGCCAGCGATTGGGTCACAATTTGAGCCACCAAGTCCGTATAGCGCGAGTTGGAACTCCGTATTAAGCACGTCGGGTACTCTAAATACAAAATCGTTCACTGCACGGGTGTAGCTGACCTCCCAGAAACCAGTATCTGTTACGCCCTGCAAGCTAGTACTGAAGCGCAAGGTATCTGATTCTGTATTGGCTGAATCACCTGGAAAACCATTACCTTCAGCACGACCAAAAAATGCCACTGGCTGACCAAATGGGTTTTGCGGGTGATAGTCTGGGACAATAGGTGAAGTCAGAATGGGGAAACTTGGTGCGCCGCCGCGCTCGGCACGGTTTCTCGCGGTACTAAATTCAGCAGTCCACGTAATGTCGTTACCAAATTCATAGTCTGCGCGCACGTAAGCATTGGTTCTACTTTCATCCGCTACATAAGAATAAAACTTACCAAAGTCAAAGCCACAAAAACCGACCTCTAACCCTGGAATAGTGCCGCTAGGGGCAAGCAGGTTTGGCGCACCTCCAAATTCTTCACATCCATAAGGGTCAATAATAGGTAGAGGGCCTGCACCAGGAATATTTAAAAAGAAAGAGCCTGGATTACCCAATGCACTCGTGTCATCTTGTGGGCGGCTTAAACGTCTATCACTTAAAAATAGTGGCGAACGGTTTGTATAACTAATAGCCGCTAATACGCTTCCATTATCACCTGTAGCACCCCATAAACCTTGCAAAATATATTCTTTGTTGTCACCGTGTGCACCGTCTTGATAGTCCACAGTCACCATTGCGCCGTCATAGTTGCGTTTAGTGATAAAGTTAACCACGCCAGCAACGGCATCTGAACCATACAAAGCAGATGCACCGTCCTTAACTACTTCCATTCTGTCGATGGCAATCATAGGTACAAGTGAGCTTGTGTCTACAAAGTTTAGCCCCTCATTAGTGGGCTGAGCGGTAACGACTTGGCGTTTATTGTTAAGGAGCACTAATGTTGATGCTACACCTAAACCGCGAAGGTTGATATTAGAGGTACCTGCGGTGGCATTTTGCGTGAAAGCGTCAGGATTATTTTCTGCACCTGTATTGATGGTTAGGGTCTGTGTAATATCGGCGATGTTTTTGGCGCCAATGGCGTCTATTGCAACACTGTCAACAACAGCTAGCGGTGATGGAGATTCAAAGTTTTCGCTTCTGCGAACAAAACTTCCGGTAACAAGGATGAGTTCTACGTCTTTCTTAGCTTCTTGCTCGGATTCAACGTCAGATTCTTGGGCTGATGCGATATAAGGAGAGCAAAATAACGCAGTACCGACCATTGCGGCTACTGCTGTCTTACGCGTTTTAAATTTCATAGTGTGATTCCAAATCTGGGCTTATCACTACCGGCACTACTACCCACACTTTCCGCTAGCAACAGGCTGTTCGATTTCGTGTTTGTTATTGTTAGAGGCCAACAGAATATTGACCTACATCACTGATACTATGCCCGAATTTCATTTTTGTAAATTTATTGTGAATAATATGTTCACATTAATTTTACACATGGTCAGACCAGATATACTTAAGACTAGCAAGCAAAAATCACGTGACAGCGAGGATGAAAATAGAGTGAGAAGAACTTGCCCTAACTGCGTAATTTATTCACTAACGCATTTTTGAAGGTAATCCAGAAACCAAATTAATTTCAATTATATCAACTATTTACTTAATTACTGTATTCGGAACAGTTCTTGAAACGTCTTGAGAAATCATTTAAGACGGTAACGGAGCCAATGGAGTTTCCTGAGATAGATGAAGTATATAAGCTTTTAAGTGAAAAACTTGAAAGCTGGATGGAAGGTGCAATCACCTTGCTACCAAACATTGTTGTTGCCTTTGTCATCGCTATTGTTTTTGGTCTTATAGCCAAAATGGTAGGAAATGTTGCAGGCAAACTGATGCGACGCACTTTCGAGTCTCGGCAGATAGCCGGTCTTCTCACATCTATTATCAAAGCCTTAGTTCTTGTCGCTGGTATATTTATCGCACTAGATTTTGTCGGCCTTAAAGGCACAGTTACATCACTTCTAGCAGGTGCAGGTATTGTTGGCCTCGCTATCGGTTTTGCTTTCCAAGATATGACTGAAAATTTCATAGCTGGCATAGCGATGGGTATTAGAAAGCCCTTTGAAATAGGCGATGTTATAGAAGCGGAAGGGGTTTTTGGTAATGTTAAAGAAATAAACCTTCGAAATACTCTTGTTGAGACCTTCTATGGCCAACTTGAAGTTATCCCTAACAAGATTTTATTCCGCAATATACTGACAAATTACTCTAGCTTGGGATATCGAAGAATAGAAGTCCCATTCGGAATTTCTTATGCCGACGATATCGAAACAGCCGCCAACGTTATAACTGATGCAATGAACGATAAAGACTACGTGATCAAAAAAGATGAAACTGCTGTTTACGCGGAATCATTTGGCGACTCGAGTATAAATTTATTGCTGTGGTTTTGGATCCGTTATCCCGGAGATCCAGGGTTTATGGTAGTGCGTCACGACGCTATCAATACGGTAAAAACCGTGCTTGAAGACAACAATATCCTGATCCCATTCCCTATCAGAACATTAGATTTTAATGCAAAAGGTGGTGATAAGCTTAACACCATGTTTAAGCAGCGCGATGAGCGAAGTTCATCTAATGATAATTCATCGTCACAAACAAACGGTGACGAAAACGCGGCTGACAATTCAAGTCAAGCCGATGATGAGTAAAACCTAAGGAGAAACAAAGTGGAAATGTTAAATTCAACTACACGTAAACACACGTTTTTAGCACTGATTTTTGCAGCGAGTATCGGAAGCTTGGGCGGTTGCGCGACTATCGAAGGCGCGGGTGAAGATATTCAAAGTGCAGGCGAAGCTGTTGAAGAAGGTGCACAAGAAGCGTCAAATTAAGCCGATTATCGTGCTACTTTATAAGGTCAGATAAGGCAGTTCCTTATCTGACCTTTTTTGATTACTAACCGTTAATTAACTGAGCGTAAGATATATAACACCCTATCCCTTCGAATTTAAGCGCTAGAATCTCCGGTCTCTTCAGCATGGCTTAGTTACTTTTGCGGTTTCATGACCGCTAACATTAAAAAGCTTCCGACGAGTGCAGGGTTCCCGCTCGACTTCAATATACAGCTAGCCTCTACCTTATAGAGCTTACCCTGGGGCTTATCGCTCACATCAACAAGTTTAAATTGGTATTTTAACCCGTCATTGCACTTGACTGGTTCAAGGAATCGAAGTTTATCTATGCCATAATTTATCATTGAGGTGATTTGGTCGCTTGGAGCGAGTACCTCACCAAAAGCTTTGGGCATAAGACTGGCGCTCAAAAACCCGTGCGCTATTGTTGTTTTGAACGGGCTCTCTTTTTCGCAGCGAGCCGTGTCTAGGTGAATCCATTGGTGGTCACCTGTAGCATCAGCAAATTGATTAATCATTTCTTGAGTTACAGTTAAAAAATCAGCTTGTTCAAGCACATCCCCAACCGATAAATCTAAAAGCGTCTTCATATCTAAGTCCAGTCTCCATTTATTAACGATGAAACTACTATTATTCAGTTGAATGTTTCAATTAACTTTTAATAATAGGTATTTATAAATATTCTTGTTACACTAACGTAAATTATTCGTAGATGCTATGTAGCAACAGTCTCTATAGTTGCTTGACTCTCGCTGTGAAAAAACAGCAGTTCTTCATCTATTGGCTTTTTTTAGGGCACTCGCCCGTAAAGGACTAGTTATGAATCTCAATAGAATTGATTTGAACCTATTTGCCGTATTCGATGCTATTTATACGGCAGGCAGTTTAACCAAGGCCGCTGATGTCTTGTGTATAACACAACCAGCGGTTAGTAACTCGTTAGCTAGATTAAGAGAAATGTTGAACGACCCACTTTTCGTGCGCACAGGTCACAGTATGACGCCTACTCCCGTAGCACAGAACATTATCGTGCCAGCCCGGCAGGCGCTTGCATTGTTACGCAAGAGCGTCCAGGAAAGCCACACGTTTGACCCACTCACTGCCGAGAAGTCTTTCAACTTTGCCAGCCGAGATTTATTAGAGGCCAGTATCATGCCTCGCCTAGTGTCTCGTTTACAGAATTTAGCGCCTAATATCGCCTTAACGAATTATGAGATCCCTCGAAGCCAAGTAGTATCAGCAATGGCTGCAGGTACGCTAGATTTCTTCGCCGATGCGTCTACGTTTACTGACCCACACCTATGTAAAGAGAAGATAGCGCAAGACCGATTTGTGGTACTCGCTCGTAAAAACCATCCAGCTCTTAAAAACGGTTTGGATTTAGATACATTTTTGCGTTTAGGGCATATCAACGTATCTCAGCGCAAATCTGGCGCGGGTCCAATAGATATTGCACTCGACAAAATGGGCAAACGAAGAAAAGAGGTTATGCGTGGGCAGCACTTCTTAACCGTGCCTAGTACCATAGTAAAAACCGATCTCATCGCCTGCTTACCGTTTCATTTGGCGAAGCACTATGATTTAGCTATTTACGAACTTCCTTTTGACCTGCCACCGGTAGAATACTACTTGTATTGGCACGTAAGTGCAGACCACGACTATGCACATATGTGGATGCGTGAGCAAATTATGGAAGTGGCAAGTAACTTCAAGCAACACTAAATGTATACATTGCTGACACGCAAAAAACGCCCTGCTGCCTGAAATGTCCGCGGGGCGTTTTGTTGTTAGATTATTTCGTTTACCACTTCGATAGGGTGTCGTGGCTTTCTTCCTTCAAAACGCGCTACTTGGCTGCGGCAGGAAAATTCAGTCACAAGTATTTGTCGCATAGTAAGAGCAAATATAAATATGATTAAAGCAGTACCTACCAACATCATCACGGGCTTTCTAGGTGTGGGAAAAACATCCGCTCTACTACACCTGTTAAAGCAAAAACCTTCGAACGAGCGTTGGGCCATTCTAATTAACGAGTTCGGCGAGATAGGTATTGATGGTGCGCTTGTACAAGGTATGCAAACTGGAAAGCCTTCTTCCATCTCAGAAAATGCGCAGAGAGTATTTATTAAAGAGGTGCCCGGCGGCTGTATGTGCTGCGCTGCAGGCTTACCTATGCAAATAGCATTAAATCAATTGCTCGCCCAGTCTAAACCCGACCGTTTACTGATTGAACCTACTGGGTTAGGACACCCTGTAGAAGTTATGCAAACCTTAAGCGCTGAACACTATCAAGACGTGCTGGATATTCAGCGTACTATCACGTTAGTTGATGCAAGAAAGTTAACCGATCCTCGCTATACCACGCATGCTACGTTTAATCAGCAAATTGATATTGCTGATGTCATTGTAGGAAATAAATGCGATCTTTACGGGCTAAATGAAGAAGAAAACTTAACGGACTATGCGGTTAATAGAGGCAAGCAGAAAACACCTATCGTACTTTGCGAACATGGTGAAATACCTTTTGCTGTATTACTGGGAAAATCGAATGCGCTTGTAGAAATAAATGCACATGCCCACCATCACCACAATAGCGAGCCTGCACTTTCAATTAACGAGCGACCTTTTCCCGATTCAGGCTTTTTAAAAATCGAAAATGAAGGGGAAGGTTTTAAAGCTGTGGGATGGCGCTACTCCCCCTCCATAGAATTCGATAGAGATGCGCTATTAGCCTGGATAAATAAGCTAGAAGTAGAACGCTTAAAAGCGGTAATGATCACAAGCACAGGCATATTTAGCTATAACCTTGCAGACGGCAACTTAGTTGAAAGTGAGCTAAGTGAATGTGCTGAAAGTAAAATTGAAATTATTGCTGTTAGCGTCAATACCGATTGGGATGACGAACTAGCCGGCTGTGTTCACAACAGCTAATCACTCGATCTGCAGGCGTGACTTAAGACCTTGCATATTTTATCTCGCCGTTCACCAGCGTAAAGTTTATTTCGCCATACAAGGTTTCCTTGATAAAGGGAAAGTTTTGAGACTTCGAAGCAATTAATTACGGGGTAAAACCTCTACAGTTACCTTAGCCCCCTTTTGATATGAAGATATATACCAAAGTATTAGCTTATGTATTTTTCTTAAGTCAGTTTTATCGTTTAATTCTCTCAACGAAAACAATTATTAAAATTTACTTGAGGAATTAGCCATGTTGAAAATAGTTAAAGCTTCTCTTGTTATCGCTTGTACTTTCGGTGTGTCATCAGTAGCACACGCTGACGTTAGCGAGGCATTAGCAAATATATGCACAATTGTGCAGGCGGACGATAAAGGCGAATTGAGAAAGAAGATGCGCGCAGTTCAGTCTGACTATCGAATGAAACTAAAAGACTACTATTCGGGCGTAAGCTGCAGTGGTAATAGCCTAATTCGTACAGCGATGCTAAATAACGCTGTGGAAGCCGGTGAGTTGCTAGTTAAAAAGATGCCAAAAAGCGACTTGCAAGCCCCTGAAGCAGACGGCAAAACCTTACAAGCTTGGGTTGCGGAAAACGGCTTGCAAGACAGCCCGATCGCAGCAGTACTCAAAGAACGACTGTGAGACAATTTCACGCCATGTGAACCAGTTCAACATGGTTGCAGAGAAATCTGCACTTTAAGAAGCGACCTCCGGGTCGCTTTTTTCTTTTTAAGTTAAAAAAAAGGAGAGTTAATATTAACTCTCCTTTTGTTTATTTATGAGTAACTAATACCTAACTGGCCTTAGCCACCGCTAGCTTTTCTTCAGAAATTGCTTCGCTTATCGAAAGTACAGGCTCATTTTGATAGACACGCTCAAGGAATACCTTGTAGACATCAGCAAATTTTTCTTGCTGAGCAAGCTCACCAAACACTTCTTCTACCTTCAAGAAACTTAAGCTGTCCGTTTCGTTTTGTTGAGCAGCTTGATGAAGTGTATCAGACAATACATCGTTGATTTCTAGCGGCTTTCCATCTTGAGACGCGTGTTTATCTGAATAATACGACCAACACGCAACGACGAAGGCACTAATACTTATATCGCGACCTGCTACTAAGTTGTCGCGTACCGTAGGCAGCAAGAATACTGGCAGTTTGGCTGAACTTTCTAAGCAAATACGCGCCAGGGTATCCTTGATAAACGGATTTGAAAAACGAGAGATTAACGTGTCGCGATAATCAAATACATCAATGCCTTCAACCTGATCTAGGGTTGGCATCACCTCTTTTTCCATAAAGATAGACAATAGCTGCTTTAACTGCGCAGCTTCTACACTCTCATGGATAGTATCAAGACCGGCAACTGAACCCACTAGCCCTAGTACTGAATGCCCGGCGTTTAGCATGCGTAGTTTCAACTTTTCATAAGGGGCTACATCGCTAACAAATTGTGCGCCCACTTCGTCAAACTGTGGCTTAGTGTTGCAAAAATCATCTTCAATAACCCACTGATCGAAAGGCTCACATACTACCGGCCAGCTATCTTCAATACCCTGCGCTTTTAACGAAACAATATCTTCGCTTGTCGTAGCAGGCGTAATTCTGTCTACCATAGAGTTAGGGAAGCTAACATTCTCGTTAACCCATTGGGCTAACGCTTGGTCAAATAACTCGATGTAAGCGAGCAACATTTTTTTCAGCACATGACCATTGTGCTGAATGTTGTCGCACGACATAACAGTAAATGGCTTAACATTGTTTTCTTTACGCTTTTTAATAGCAGCAACCAAATAACCAAACACAAGTTTTGGATTTTTCGGGTTTTCAATGTCATGAATAACGTCTGGGTTAGTGGTAATAAACTCCCCTGTAGACGCATCAAAGTTATAACCACCTTCTGTGATAGTTAAAGAAACAATGCGCACTTCAGGCTCAGACATTTTATTAATGACAGCTTGCGGGTTATCCGTTGCCATCATAAACCCTGTCATTGCTCCTATAACTGACGCAACCCGTGAGCCGTCGTTATGTTTTTCAACTAAGGTGTACAGGTTATCTTGCTCATCGAACACTTTTTTCATTGCGCGGTCGTTCTCGCGAAGACCCACGCCACAAATGCCCCAAGACAAATCGCCGGTTTTAGCCATCAGCCTGTCTACGTACATAGCTTCATGTGCACGATGAAAGCCGCCTACCCCAATGTGGACGATACCTGTTTGAACATTCTCCACATCGTAGGCTGGGCGCTGAATACCTGCCGGCAACGACGGTAAATTAGCTTTGTTTAATAAAATAGACGTTTGAGATTGCATAAAAACCTTATTAGCTTTGAAGCGCTTTTTGGCGACGCATCGCCCAATACGCAGTAACGAAATAGATAACGGTGCACGCGAACCCAATATTGAAAAATAGATCTCGGTTCGATTCGTACACGGCAAGCGTGTCACTAAGAGAAAAAGTTTTAACTGCTAGCGCGATGGACACAAGTAGGCTAGCTACAGAAGTAAGGCGCAATAATTTGGTTACAGCGCTGATATCTTCAACGTGGTCGTTTTCTAACGCGGCTTCTTGTTGTTGATGCGCTTCAACGCGTGCATCGAAAGCCTCTACCTGCGCTTCCTGCTCTGGATATGACTGTTTTGCGCCATACTTGGCTGCAAGCGCAGTATATACCGCAATAGTAAAGAACCAGGTTGGTATAAACAGGTAATAGAATGAAATTACATCTAAAGCATTTAAACCAAAGCCGAACACAAGCCCTAAGCCCCAGCTTGCAACCGCTGGCGTGCTATGGGTAAGACTTTGATAATGTGCCCAGTAGCGTGTATACCCAATTCGAGGGAAAATCATATGCTCAGCGAATACTATTGCCCCCACTGGAACAACAAGTAACCCAGCATAAGTTAGCAGCGGTAGTAACTTGGTAAATACAAATGGGAAGCAAGCAATAGCCACCGTAACCATACCAACAACGGCAGTGGTTTTGGTACGTGACTTATCTTTAAAAATGGCTTGTGCAGCAAGGCCGGCACGATAAAGGTTAGCATTTGCGGTAGTCCAACCTGCCACGATAACAATAACAAGACCTGATAGACCTAGCGCGTGGAAAGCAACATCGCCTGGGTCGAGTTCAACAATAGATTTTTGAACGATAACCGCGGTTCCAGCGCCCATAATACCCGCTGAAATCCATGCGATATAATGACCGAACAACATACCTGCTGATGTACAAAGGCCGTAGCGCTTTCGCTTTGCAAATCGAAGTAGCGCCATATCAATAAGACCAAAATGAGTAATGGTATTTGCTGCCCAAGAGAAGCCAATAACTTCTAATAAGCCAATTCCTGGTTCACCGCTTTGCGTTAACCCCGTCCATACCGACGTACTGCCGATATGCATAAAGTCGTTCCACGACGTTAAAAACGTTTGCCCTATTACAGATTCTGCCAGTGCAGGCATAAGAATAAGTGGACCACAGATGAACATAGTGAACAGCCAAGGTGCACAAATGCGGGAGAAGTCAGATACGGCGTTAAACCCATACATGGCAACAAACACAACGATAACCCCTACCGCTAGAACTACAGCGACAAAGGCTAAATTAGTTGGGTACCAGTTCAACTGTGCAGGAATATTTAACGCAAAGCGCACCGCCGTTGCCGATACTGTGATCATTGCAGCTGATATTACGGTGAATATGATCACATTCGCCCAGTTATAGAGCTTTGTCATCGAATCGCCCGCTATCTTTTGAAGATAGGAGTACAAGCTTAGACGGGTTTCAACAGCGATAGGTGTAGTGATTAGTGTCCAGCTTAAAACCGCCAGTAGGTTACCAATAAGTAAGCCTAACAAGATGTCGGTCATGGTGGCGCCTAGGGCGACAAACGTTGCACCAAAAACAAATTCTGTTGCGGCAACATGTTCACCGGCATACAAGCCCATGAAATGCTTCCATCCCTTTAATTTATGTTTAGCGACAGGGAGTTGCTCATCGCTTACCTGTGAAATATCAATATCGCTCGACGTTGACTTCATCTTCAAATCTCTTGTTGTAGGTGGCCGTCCCTTATTAAAAATCACTTTTGAGCATTCGCTCACTATATGGGACATATCTCATTTCGGTAGATATTTGCACATGGAAATGGAATTGTAAATACCTATTAACAAAACAAAGTGCGATGTAAGTACAAATTTAACACAATATTATTTGCTATTTTTTCGCCAATAAAGCGCTATTAAAACGCTAATCCTTTGAACTTATGGGATATTGGCGAAGCAATAATTGTTAATGAATTGAATATTAAAGATGCGCTTGCGACTTGCGTATTACTAAAGTGTTTTAAAAGGTAGAAAGCAAAGCACCAATTACTTTACACTTAGGCAAATGTACACGCTGTTTTATTATGTCATTACCAAGTTGATGGTATGTTCTTTCCTTTTGGTAGTGAAATCTTCGTATAACTGGTGTTTTTGATATGAGGAAAAGTAACCTTTGCAAACAACTACCGTAAAGTTAGTGATCTTTGATTGTGACGGTGTACTCATTGATAGCGAAGTGCTGTCTATGGAAGCTTGGCAGGAAATTCTAAATGACTATAACATTTCTTTATCGAAGCAGTTCTTTATCGCTCACTTTCTTGGTAAAAGCGTAGAACACGTAGAAAAGATACTAAAAACCGACTTCAGCTTTGAGTTGACTGAGGTGGTTAAAGAGGACTTTCACGCTTTGCTCTACGAAAAGTTTGAGCACTCGTTGCGAAGGACACCAGGCATCAATAACGTATTAACAAACCTTGATGCCCGCCACATTCCCTATTGTGTTGCCACAAGCAGTTCTCCCGAAAGAACGACTAAAGCGTTAAAAAGCACCGGCCTTTTCTCTTATTTTGACGGACGTATTTTCACGCGCTCTATGGTCAAGAATGGTAAACCAGCACCCGACCTGTTTTTACATGCTGCGGTAACCATGGGTATAAAACCTGAAAACTGCTTAGTTATTGAAGACTCTCAGCCCGGTTTAGCCGCAGCAGTAGCCGCCAATATGCCCTGCCTCCATTTTACCGGTGGTGCACATTTACATAACGATATAAAAGCTGATATTCCAAATAACAGTAAATCACTCAATTCATGGGACGAATTTCATTCTCTTCTCCCTGACATTTTCGACGCGAGAAAAATAAATGAGTAAGAAAGCACAAAACGAACTCAACAAACTAGACGAAGCAGCAAGAGCAGGATGGATGTATTACGTTGGGGGCAAAACACAAGACGAAATTGCAAAGACCCTTAATACATCACGTCAGAGCGCTCAGCGTCTTGTGGCATTATCTATGTCAGAAGGCTTGGTCAAGGTGCGTTTGGAGCATCCCATAGCCAGATGCATGGAGTTGGCGCAAGGGATTAAAGAAAAATTCGGGCTTACATTTTGCGAAGTGGTACCCAACGTTGACGACGATCCTAATTCCACACAGGGGCTGGGCCAAGCAGGCGCTGCCGCCATAGAGCGAGCCCTTAAATTTGATACGCCACAAACTATTGCTTTTGGCACAGGGCGTGTTCTTCGAGCGTGTGCAGATGAACTATCTATTCTTCATTGTCCCCAGCATAAAATAGTGTCGCTAGTAGGCAATATTGCAGATAACGGCGAAGCTACACGATATGATGTTGCCGTTCACGTTGCTGATAGGGTAAAAGCGCAGCATTACCCCATGCCGACACCAGTTATAGCCTCAAGTAAGTCAGAACGCGAAGTGTGGCAGCAACAACAGCATATTTCACGCATTCACGCGCTTGCTGAGCAGGCGGATATTAGTTTTGTCGGTATCGGCAATTTAGGTAGCGTGTCACCGCTTTACAAAGACGGCTTTATCGGCGATGACGAATTAGACGTATTGTCTGACTCTGGCGCATGTGGCGAAATCATAAGTTGGATCTTTAATGAAGAAGGTGCACTCATAAAATGCGATATTAATGAAAGAGTAACGAGCTTTAAATTGAAAGCTACGCCAGAAAAGCCTGTTATTGGCGTGGCGGCGGGCGATAGTAAATTTAAAGCAATTAGGGGCGCACTTCGCTCTAAGTTTTTAAATGGCCTTATCACAACGGAGCGAACAGCATCAGCATTACTCGAAGTCTAACACTATCTTCCCCCGAGTAAACAAAGGACTTTGATGTGCTTTTAGTGCCAACCCACTAAGACTAACTGGGCGCTAATTCGCTTTTCGACATAGTTAAAATGCAAAAAAACGGCATCAAACGCTGTTTTTTTGCACTTTATTTGGTGCTTTAACAATAAATTCTAAACCGCCGTCTATCTCACCAATGCCTTATATACTAAAGGCTATAGCTCTCCCTCACCCACTTACACCTTTAGTATAAGGTATTAGCTGACATACTTAGTTATTTCAGTGAGTATTTTTTAAACGCTTTGGTTGTCCTTTAATTAATCCCGAACAAACAAACCGATTAATAAAACAAACGAAGGAATTTAACCATGTTGAAAATCGTTAAAACCTCTCTAGTAATTGCAGCCTCTACTCTAGCTTTTTCTAACTCAGCTCATGCTGACGATGTAAACGAGGCTTTGGCAAACATCTGTACTATTGTACAAGCTGACGATAAAAGCGAACTGCGTAAAAAAATGCGTCGCGTTCAGTCTGACTTTAAATTGAAGCTACGCGACTATTACGCAGGTGTTTCTTGCGGCGGTCAAAGTCTTATCCGCACAGCGCTCACCAGCAACGCTGTGGAAGTAGGCACACTACTGGTGAAAAAAATGCCTAGCAAAGACCTAACGCAGCCAGAGTCTGACGGTAAAACCTTACAAGCATGGATTGCAGAACAAGGCTTACAAAGCTCGCCAATCTCAGCGGAGCTTAACGACAGAATTTAGATACCGTTTTCACAAAGCCATGTGAACCAATTCAACATGGTAGCAGCACATGCTGCGCTAAGGCCCCTCTGCTACGGGGCCTTTTTTATTGCCTTTTACTATGTAGCTTACCCTTAAAAGTTTAATACGACTGCTTTGGTAACTAAAAAATCGAGTGAGGTAAGCAGCGAGGGAGTAAGTTTATTTTTCATAGGTATACTTTGGTATACCCTGTTATTTTACAACATGTTTTTCAGTAACTTAGATTCAGGTTTAATATATCTCAACGAACAAACATAATCTTAATAACAACAAACGAAGGAATTTAACCATGTTGAAAATCGTTAAAACTTCTCTAGTAATTGCGGCATCTACTTTAGCTTTCTCTAACGCAGCGCAAGCTAATGACATAAACGAAGCACTAGCTAACATTTGCACTATTGTTCAAGCAGATGATAAAGGCGAACTTCGTAAAAAAATGCGTAGTGTTCAGTCAGACTACAAATTAAAGCTTCGCGACTACTACTCTGGTATCTCTTGTAACGGACAAAGCTTGATCCGTACAGCTATTACCAACAATGCAGTTGAAGTAGGTACACTTCTTGTTAAGAAAATGCCAAGCAAAGACTTGGCTCAGCCAGAGTCTGACGGCAAAACGCTCCAAGCTTGGATTGCTGAACAAGGCCTACAAAGCTCACCTATTTCAGCTGAACTTGACGGCAGAATTTAATACAACAAATTAATCACACCATGTGATACAGCAGTTCAACATGGTAGCGGCAGGACGCCGCACTGGAGGCCCCTTTTAGGGGCCTCACCCCTTTCTAGGCTCTATAAAATCTATCATTTCTTTTTGCACCCATTCAGGCTTTTTCCTGTGCAGCCAATGCGACTCGCTTGAATTAAACCGCTTTGTAATCGGTGGGAAATGGTTTTCAATTCTATCTCACACGCTTATATCAAACGCATCAACCTGCTCTCCCCATAATAATAGCGTTAGGCAATGATCAACCTTTGTGTATCGGGAGAAAACGAAAGTGCTCACTTCCTCTAAATTACTTTAAGAACAAAAAGGCCGAGTAAAACAACATATCCGATGATCAATGGTTCAATCATTTTCTCGGCTACGTAATTTTCTCGGCCTTTAGTGCGTTATATATTAGCGCACTTGTTTCAATTTTATGTAATTACTCTATGGCAAACATGCTCTCTGGCATAGACATTAAGTTATCAGCGCCTGACTGCATTGCAGAAACCAGTGAGCGAGTACGTGTCAACAATCGGTCAAAGTAGAAGCCCGTTGTTAAAATTTTACTCTTATAAAACTCAGTTTCAGTGCTACCTGCATCAAGTTGTTCTTGTGCCTTCACCGCCATTTTAAGCCAGAAGTAAGCAACAGTGACATAACCTGAATACATTAAGTAATCTACGGACGCCGCACCAATTTCATCAGGGTTCGACGCCGCAGCTTTACCAATATCCATGGTAATTTGTTGCCACTCATCAAGGTGAGAGTTCAGGGCATTCGTCCAAGCGCTAAATTGCGCGTTGTCGCGAAGTGAATTACAGTAGTCACGAACTTCTTGTACGAATACGTTCAGAAGCTCGCCGTTAGAGCCCATTACTTTACGACCCAGCAAGTCTACCGCTTGAATACCAGTAGTCCCTTCGTACATGGTGCAAATGCGGGTATCCCGCGCCAACTGCTCCATACCCCACTCTTTAATAAAGCCATGACCGCCGTAAACCTGCATGCCGTAGCTGGTTGCTTCTTGTGCCGTTTCGGTCAAAAACGCTTTAACAATAGGCGTTAAGAAAGCAAGTTTAGCTTCTGCGACCTGCTTTTCTGCCGCATCATCGCCGTAGAGCGTGACATCAACCATTTGCATGCAGTAAGCCGCTAGCGCACGATTTCCTTCAGCAAACGCTTTTTGTGTTAGTAGCATACGGCGCACATCAGGGTGCACAATTATTGGGTCAGCAGGGCCATCAGGGTTTTTACGCCCCGTCAGTGAGCGAAACTGAATACGGTCTTTCGCGTAGCGCAATGCGCCCTGAAAAGATGCTTCAGATGCAGCAAGACCTTCTAGCCCAGTACCAATACGGGCGGTATTCATGAAGGTGAACATGCAGTTGAGGCCACGGTTAGGTGGACCAATTAAGAAGCCCTTAGCACCATCAAAGTTGATGACACAGGTAGCACTGGCTTTAATACCCATTTTGTGTTCAATACTGCCACAGGCTACCGCGTTTCTGTCTTGCTTTTCACCATCTTCAGATACGTTGAACTTTGGTACAACAAACAGCGAAATACCTTTTGTACCCTCTGGCGCATCAGGTAAGCGCGCCAGCACGATGTGTACGATATTCTCAGACATATCGTGCTCACCGGCAGAGATAAAGATTTTTGTGCCTGTTAAGCTGTAGCTGCCATCTTCTTGAGGCTCGGCACGGCATTTAAGCATACCTAAGTCAGAGCCACAGTGTGCTTCAGTTAAGCACATGGTGCCTGTCCACTCACCGCTAACCAATTTTTCAAGAAACATTTTTTGCTGCAGTTCCGTGCCGTGAGCCTTAAGCGTTTCCATACAGCCCTGACTGAGCCCTGGATACATAGCCCACGAATGGTTAGCACCAGAGAACCACTCAGCAATTATGGATGACAAAGAATAAGGTAGCGCTTGACCACCGAACTCTTCTGGATGCGACATGCTTGGCCAGCCACCTTCAACGTAGGTTTGGTAAGCTTCTTTAAACCCTTTTGGCGTTGTTACTTCACCGTCAACCCACTTACACCCTTCTTCATCGCCCGATGCATTAATGGGTGCAAGGGTGTTTTCAGAAAACTTAGCCGCTTCAGCAAAAATCGCCGAAACTAGGTCTTCAGAGGCTTCGTCGAAACCCAGTTTTTGATAGTGATTTTGATAATCTAGCAACTCATGTGTTACAAACATGGCGTCACGTTGTGGAGCTTTATAACCTTCCATACCCAATACCTATATTACTTCAAATAGACCAGCAGCGCCCATGCCGCCACCGATACACATGGTGCAAACAACATATTTCGCACCGCGTCGTTTACCTTCGATGAGTGCGTGACCCACCATGCGAGCACCGCTCATGCCGTATGGGTGACCAATAGAAATGGCACCGCCGTTTACATTTAATAATTCGTCTGGAATGCCTAACTTATCGCGGCAATACAGTACTTGTACCGCAAACGCTTCGTTAAGCTCCCATAGACCGATATCGTCCATGGTTAATCCATGCTGCTTTAATAGCTTAGGAATGGCGAACACTGGGCCAATTCCCATTTCATCTGGCTCACAGCCTGCCACTGCAATACCGCGATAAATACCAAGAGGCTGCGCATTACCTTTTGCTGCCGACTGTTCATCCATAATTACTGTTGCGCTTGCACCATCAGAGAGCTGACTTGCGTTACCTGCAGTAATACAACCGCCTTCAATAACAGGGTTCAGTGCTTTAAGCCCTTCTAAGGTTGTTTCTGGGCGATTGCCTTCGTCTTTTGACAAGGTCACTTCTCGCTCAGAGGTTTCACCCGTTTCTTTATTGAATACCGCTTGAACTGCAGTGATAGGAACAATTTCGTCGTCAAATTTACCTGCTTCTTGGGCTGCTGCGGTGCGCATTTGACTTTGATAACCGTACTCATCTTGTACATCTCTGCTGATGTTGTAGCGCTTACCCACTACTTCAGCGGTTTGCAGCATAGGCATATAAATGTCTTTGTGCTTCGCAACAAGTGCAGGGTCTACGGCGCGGAACATATTCATGTTCTTATTTTGCACAAGTGAAATTGAGTCTAGGCCACCTGCAACCATAATATTGGTGTCGCCAGTACGAATTGAGTTCGCAGCAGTAGCAATTGCATACATACCAGAGCTACATTGACGGTCTAGCGTCATGCCAGCTACCGTCACGGGCAATCCACCAGCAAGACCCGCTAAGCGACCTATATTCATGCCGCCGCTGCCCTGAGTAAGTGCCGCGCCCATGACTACATCGTCTACGCTGGCAGGGTCGACACCTGCGCGTTCTACGGCATTTTGAATGGCATGACCACCTAATGAAGGAGCTGGTAAATTGTTTAGCGCACCTTTATAGGCGCGGCCTATTGGCGTACGTGCTGTACTTACAATCACTGCATCGCGCATTGTATTGTTCCTTTCAGTTGGGCTGAATGTTCAGCCTAAATTTCGCTAGCGCTTTTTATCTAAGACCAATTTCGTAGAATCAGTTCTTAGAATCAGTTCTTAGAATCGGCTTTTAGAACAGGCGCTTTGCTTTACTTAAAATTTTCTTCGACGGCGTAAACACTCAATGTTCACGCCATTCACGTTTTACCTATCCCTACTTGGGTTGGTAATTTTTAAATGTGCCACCTTCCTGCGCCAACCTAACAAGTAGGTCACTTGGCTCTAGCCACATTTCCCCGTATTCACCTAGCTGGTCACGATAAGTCGTAAGCTTATCTAAAATAGTGCCAAGCCCTACCTCGTCCGCATATTGCATAGGGCCGCCGCGATACACAGGGAAGCCATAACCGTAGACATAGATCACATCAATATCGCTAGATTTTGCCGCAATTCCTTCTTCTAAAATGGCAGCACCTTCGTTTATTAGTGAATACATAACACGAACTAGGATCTCTTCATCGCTGATGTCTGAGCGCTGGACCACGCCTAAACGTTCGGCTTCCTGCTTAGCAATTTCTAATACTTCAGGATCTGGAATGGGTACTCGACTGCCGGGCTCATAGTTGTAGGCTCCACGACCCGTTTTTAGACCGTTGCGCCCCATTTCAACCAGGCGATCTGCTACAGCACCATACGCAGGGTCGTGAGAGATATGCTCTTGGCGAGACTGGCGCACATAATAGCCAATATCTAAACCTGCCATATCTCCCATGGTGAACGGGCCCATTGGCATGCCAAACTCGGTAAGCACGCGATCTACTTGCTCAGGCGTTGCCCCTTCAAGTAATAATCGGTTCGCTTCACGGCCATAGGGTTCAATCATACGATTGCCCACAAATCCGAAGCATACGCCTACTAAAACAGCGACCTTTCTGATTTTCTTAGCCATCTTCATACAAGTTTTAATAACTTCAGCAGATGTCTTCTCAGCTTTAACCACTTCAAGTAGCTTCATTACATTGGCTGGCGAGAAGAAATGAAGCCCAATGACATCTTCAGGGCGAGAGGTGGCTGTCGCGATTTCGTCAATATCTAGAGTAGATGTGTTAGAGGCTAGAATAGCGCCTGGCTTGCACACTTTATCAAGTGTTGAGAATACCGTTTTCTTTACTTCCATCTTTTCAAAAACGGCTTCGATTACCAGGTCGACATCAGCTAGATCGTCGTATGACGTTGTGCCAGAAAGAAGCGCCATTCGACTTTCTACTTGCTCTTGAGTCAACTTACCTTTTTTCGCTGAATTTTCGTAATTCTTACGGATAAGGGCCAGACCTTTCTCTAGCGCTTCTTCTTTAAGCTCTAGCATGGTGACTGGAATACCCGCGTTGGCAAAGTTCATAGCAATGCCGCCGCCCATAGTGCCGGCACCGATAATGGCGACTTTTTCGATGCTGCGCTCTGGTGTGTTTTTATCAAAATCACTTACGTGACCTGCTGCACGCTCAGCGAAGAAGAAATGCTGTTGGGCACGCGCCTGTGGCGTGTTCATGCATTCCATGAAAAGCTTGCCTTCATTTTTAAGACCGTCTTCAAACGCTAGCGTGTATGCACCGCGCACAGCTTCAATACATTTTAATGGCGCAAAGAAACCTCGAGCCGCTTTCTTAGTTTGTGCGGTAACCGCATCGAACACGGCCTGCGTCTCATCTGACATAGTCAGTGTAATGTCACTGGTACGCTTTATCGCTTTATCAGGTGTTAAGCATTGTAAATACGCTTTGGTATCGTCAAGTAAATGCTCAGGCTTATCAGAAATTTTGTCGAATACACCGGGTAATTTAACGACAGAAGTTGGTTTACCTGTGACAATCATTTGCAGTGAGGTTTGTGCGTCAGCTAGGCGTGGCAAACGCTGTGTACCACCGGCACCGGGAAGAATGCCAAGGTTAACTTCGGGCAAACCGACCTTGTTGTCGGCAAAAGTAATACGGTGGTGACACGCTAGCGCCACCTCTAGACCACCACCAAACGCTGGCCCTGGAAGCACTGCGATTACGGGTTTAGACGCATTCTCTATTTTGTCTAATACTTCAGGCAACATGGGAGATAGATCGCCGCCAGAGAATTCGCTGATATCAGCGCCCCCCGAAAAAATAGGGAGTGAAGAAGTAATAACAATCGCACTGACACTTTCATCATTAAGTGCGCTATCTATACCTTCTATTAGCCCTACTCTAATAGCACGGGATAGCGCATTTACAGGCGCGCTCTGCATTGTCAGTGTAGCAACGCCTTGTTGTACTGCATATTCTACGGCTTTATTTTCCATCTCGCTCATAACCATGTCCTGTTTATCACGTTAACTGGATGTTATTGCAGTGTTGTTAATCATCCAAGTTTATTGGTGTTATAGACATTTATCATAATTTTTAATAATGACCGCTACCCCTTTTATAGGCTCACCTTCCCGTGTAGCCCCTGACATAGCTTACTTAAGCTTTAATTGACAGCTTCCCTCACCAATGCTTTTGTTAACATCAATAGAGTAATATTACATTTCATTTACAAAGGATGTTTATCTATGCAGGTCCGTAAAACGCCAGAAAGTGCTTTTGACAATATCGATGATTTTCCCTACCCCCCTAAGTTTGTAGAAGTCACTGATACTATCAGTAGTGTGATTTCGATGGCGTACTATCAGTGCGGCCCTCAAGATGGACATACAGTACTGTTAATGCATGGTGAACCTACTTGGGCTTATCTGTATCGAAAAATAATGCCACTGCTAGCTGACGCTGGTTTCAATGTGATAGCACCGGATTTAATTGGTTTTGGACGTTCTGACAAGCCTGTAAGAAAAGAAGACTATTCTTATGCACGCCACGTGATATGGACAAAAGACTGGTTTACACAGGTCACTAAAGACCCGGTGACCTTGTTTTGCCAAGATTGGGGAGGTCTGTTAGGACTGCGACTCGTTGCAGATATGCCAGACCGCTTTTCCGGCGTAATGGTGTCTAACACCGGACTGCCGACCGGTGACCACCAACCAAGTGATGCTTTCATCAAATGGCGTCGTTTCTCTCAGGACGTGCCCCAATTCCCAACTTCAACCATTATCCAAAATGCAACGACAACCGAATTAAGTGCTGCAACACTGGCTGCTTATGACGCCCCTTTCCCTGACGAGAGTTACAAGGCTGGTGCACGCATGTTCCCCCTACTTGTTCCTACAAGCCCTGATAATGCAGAGGCGCAGGCGAACAGAAATGCTTGGGAAAAACTTAAGCACTTCCAAAAACCTTTTGTTACCGCTTTTGGTGATAGTGACCCTGTCACTAAAGGTGGCGATAAGATATTTCAAAAGCTGGTGCCGGGCTGCAAAGGTATGTCACATACCATAGTGAAAAACGGCGGGCACTTTATTCAAGAAGATAAAGGCGAAGAGCTAGCTAAGCTACTTATTCAGTTTGTTAAACAAACACAGCTTAAATAGTTTCAACGACAAACTATCAACAGACTTAACTTCCATAAATATTAGAAACTAGGAGTTTACCATGGACGCTCTACTCGATTTTACCGGGCAAGTTGTATTGATTACAGGTGCGGGCAGCGGCTTTGGCCGTTTATTGTCTTTAGGACTTGCTAACAGAGGCGCGAAGCTCGTGCTTTCTGATATTAACCAAACCGCCCTTGAAGAAACGCAGAACGATGTAAAAGCGCTAACAGATGTGGTGGTGCTAGCAGGCAATATAGCAAGCGAATCGCTGAACAAAACTCTAGTTGATAAAGCTATGGAAACCTTCGGTAGACTAGACATAGCCGTAAATAATGCTGGCATTGCCCATAATCCAGCGCCTGTGCATCAGATGACTGAAGAGATTATAGATTCACAGTTTGCTGTAAATGTTAAAGGAGTGATGTTTGGAATGAAATATCAAATTCCAGTCATGCTCGCACAAAAGCAGGGCCACGTTCTCAATGTTAGCTCACTAGCGGGGTTAGGCGGAGCGCCTAAAGGTGGTGCCTACGCAGCGGCAAAACACGCGGTGTCGGGAATTACCCGTACCGCAGCTGTAGAATATGGCCGTAAAAATGTTCGTGTTAATGCCATATGCCCCTTTTATAGCCCAACTAATATTTTAAACGTGGATGGTTACAATACCCCTGAGGCACGGGAACAGCTTGGCATGGGCAGCCCAATGAAACGTTTGGGCGAGCCGCAAGAAATCGTAAACACCATGATGCTAATGTTGTCACCAGGCAATAGCTATATGAACGGGCAAACCATAGCCGTAGACGGCGGTGTAACCGCGTGGTAGTGAACAAAATTGCTAATTAACATCTTAGCCCTAAGTATAAGAAGCTATACCTTTGTATAACACAGTGCCTTTAGGTTTTTCTCTACTTTGGGTGTAATGGAGGAGAACAAACAAAGTCGATTAAGGAGGCGAGTGCAACCGCCTCCGAGATCTTTTCTTAGTGAGAAAGAGAAGAATGCGATGAAAAACCTGATTAAAAACATTTTTTCCACTGTAGGGCTGTTTACCATTATAAGCGCCTCAAATATCTGCATCGCACAAGAAACGACACCTTCAATATCAGCCCTTAAGGTAACTACCGCCTCTCAGAGTTATAAAAAAATTCGTCTAAGCAAATCGCTAGCGCTAAACACCTTTAAACGTATTGATATTTTGCCGTCGCCAACTTTCGCCAAAAAGAAAGGTCAATATCTAGTCCACGACGCTTTACCTAGCGGTAGCTTCAAAGGCAAAAAATAAACTTCAATAACTAGTCGCTAACGACTGTGCTGCTCGAGCCCTTCATTCCACCTGCGAACGAATTCATCAGACCATGCGTCCCAGCCAATGGTATTCAGAGTCCAAATTGTGACACCTAAAACAGCAACGTTTAATACTAAACCTATGTAAGCAATAATTTTCCCTTTAGTAAGCGTCGATGAGTTTGAATATTGCTTGTAAGGAAGGGATAGGCTTTTCTTAGCGTTGCTAGCCAAAAATAGTGACAGCAAAGAGAACACAATCGCAAATCCACCAAAGATAAATAAAGTACAGCTCAGTACCGCAGACCAGTAAACAGTACTGGCGCCAGGAATCTTATTATCTGTTTGATTTTGCATTGTGCTTCTCTTCCTTGATGAATAATTAAATGTTCAGCCTATGAATTGTTTAAATTATAGACAGCCCACCTTTTTTGCTAGCGTTTTATAAACTGAAAGCTTAGTGGGTAGACCCATAGCTCACCTTTATTAGCTTTTACCGCTGCTATTATCGCGAAAATGATGTTCATCAAACCAAGTACGATAAACCCTAGGGCGCCAATGATGATAAAAGTAAGAATAAAACAAATCACCGAATAAACGAGCAGGCTCAGCAGCCAATTAGCTGTTACTCGACCGTGCTGATTAATATCTTCATTTTGATCTTTATGCGCTATCCAAAGCACAATTGGCAAAACAATGCCTAAGCCAGGAATAATAAAGCTGGATAATTGCGACACGTGGATAAGTGTGCAGTAGCTGCGAGCATTAAGCCCCCAATAAACCGGTTCTTCCGTTGACATAAATTCTTCCTTATTAGTTAGTTGGTTTTATTTGATAAATATAAACGTCTATTGTTTCGCCGCAGCGAGCTTAACTCGAACATCAAATTTGTTTTACAAAAACTGCGCAGCGTTACACAATGCTACCTCATGTCTATGTGAACGTCGATTCACTTTAAAACCAAAATAATTAAAGGACAAAGTATGCTCAATCATAAACGTACACTGATAGCAGCATTAGTAAGCGTATCGCTTATGGGGTGTGGCGAGAGTACTACTCAGACAGAAACTAAACCTGAACTTACCGCGCAAGACGCGAAACAATTCTTACAGCAAGCGCAGGATGATATTGCGAAAATGCAGGTGCCGGCTGCACATGCAGAATGGAGCTATGCAACCAATATCAATTTCGACACTGCTGCAGTTAGTGCCTATTTTAACGAAGTGCTATCAACAAAAGTGGCTAAGTTAGCTAAAGAAGCGGCTAAGTTTAATGACGTAGAGGTTGATGTAGATACCCGAAGACAACTTGATTTACTTAAAAATAGCTTAACTATGCCGCCACCGGCAGACACGGATAAAGCGGAGCGTTTAGCCAAAATTGGGTCAGAACTTAGCGCCATGTATGGATCGGGTGAATACTGCAGCGATGATGGTAGTTGTAAGAGCTTGGTTGAAATGAGTTCTGAAATGGCTACCCTCCGCGACGCCGATAAACTGCTAGAGTATTGGACAGGCTGGCGCGAAGTCTCTAAACCCATGGCACCACTTTATGCTGAACAAGTTTCCCTTGCTAACGAAGGTGCGGCGGAACTTGGGTTTGAAAACGTAAGTGCGCTATGGCGGGGCAAATATGACATGCCGGCAGACGACTTTCCAAAAGAGTTGGACCGTTTATGGACACAGGTTGAGCCTTTCTATGAGTCTCTTCATTGTCATGTTCGTGCGAAACTTGGTGAACATTTCGGTGAAGATGTAGTGCCCCAAGACCAGCCAATTCCGGCCCATCTTTTAGGAAACATGTGGGCGCAATCATGGGGAAACATCTATGACATCGTTAAGCCTCAACAGGAAATGAAAGTTCCTGACGTAACGAGTGCACTCGCCGCACAAGGGTATGACGAAGTAGCCATGGTTAAGCAGGCCGAGTCATTTTTCTCATCCCTTGGCTTTGAAGAACTGCCAGAGACTTTTTGGGAACGTTCAATGTTTCAAAAACCTGAAGGACGTGACGTGCAGTGTCACGCTTCTGCATGGGATTTGGATGACAAAGACGATCTTCGCATAAAAATGTGTATTCAAAAGACTGGCGAAGAATTTAACGTCATTCACCATGAATTAGGCCATAACTATTATCAACGTGCTTATAAAGACCAGCCTCTGCTTTACCGTGGCTCAGCAAACGACGGTTTCCACGAAGCCATTGGCGACACAATAGCCCTGTCAATTACGCCTAAGTACCTTAAGCAAATTGATTTGATAGATGAAATCCCTGACGCATCAAATGATATCGGTATGCTGATGCAGGTAGCGCTTGATAAAATTGCCTTTATTCCTTTTGGTTTGATGGTTGATCAGTGGCGTTGGAAGGTCATGTCTGGTGAGGTTACACCTGAACAATACAATCAGCTTTGGTGGGAATTAAGAGAAAAGTATCAGGGTGTAATGGCACCTGTTGAACGCAGTGCTGATGCCTTTGACCCTGGAGCAAAATATCATGTTCCAGCTAATGTACCTTATACACGCTACTTCCTTGCGCATATTCTTCAGTTCCAATTCCACAAAGCACTGTGTGATATTGCCGGTGATGAAGGTCCGTTAAACCGCTGCTCTATTTACGGCAGCGAAGAAGCAGGTAAAGCGCTTAACGAAATGTTAGAAATGGGAATGAGCCAACCTTGGCAGAATGCTCTAGAGACGCTAACAGGCTCACCCCAAATGGATGCAAGTACTATTGCGGATTACTTTGCGCCACTTAAAAACTGGCTGGATGAGCAAAACGCAACACGCCAGTGCGGTTGGTAATGCTTCTATAAAGATCAAATCACAGCACTATTGCTAACATTTCTAAGTAATTAAGCCCCTTTAACATGGGGCTTTTTTGTACGATTTAAACTTTTGTTCTATTGAAAGTCCCCGGCATTAGCGTAACTTACACTTATTAATAATTCTTAATGTTGCAATGATATGCGCTGTCCTTCAGCATGCCTCTTCTTTATCCTCACTTTATTGGTTAGCTGGAACCTTTCTGCACACGCACAAATTGGTGCCCCCGCTTTTAACACATTCGACATGGAAAGCGGCATCACCCATGTCACCATTTCTGACATCGCAGAAGATAAATACGGTTTTTTGTGGTTAGCATCCCAGTCAGGTATAGATAAATTTGATGGTTATACCTTTAGAAATTTTGGAATGTGGGGCGAGGATGAATCTTCAGGCCTTCAAACACTTAGTGTTCTACAATTAGAAGCAAGCTTAGACGGTCAGTTTATTTGGGTTGGTACGTTTAGTGGCCTGAGCCGCTTAAATGTCGACACTGAAAAGTTTATTCATTACGCCCTCCCCGTTTCATCGTCATTCGACAAACAGATTATCAATAGACTGAAAACCACGCACGACGGCATGCTGTGGATAATATCTGAACGAAATCTGTATCGATACCACGAGAAAACCGACAGCATAGAATTAGTCAGTTATCTCGCTGATACTACAAGTACACTTACCGATGTAGAGCTCATTGGCAATACGCTTTATGTGACCTCCACTTCAGGTCTTTATAAGCTCGACCCTTTTAAAAGCTCGCTAGAATTAGTTGCCTATAAGGGCGTGAACTTTACTCGACTCGTCGCAGCTGAGCGCTCAAGATTTTGGTTGGGGACATCTACTTATGGCATTTGCTTGTTTAACCCCAACTCACAATTCGAGGAAATTACAAAGCAGTGTATCAGTGAAGTACAGGGGTTGTCGGATAACTCGGTTACAGATATTTTACTTCAACGCAATGGTGATATCTGGGTTGCAACCGAGAGAGGTTTAAACTTATTGAAAGCTCACAGTCCTTATACCGTATTGCGTTTCCCAATCAGTGACAGAGATTCAGGAAACGAGCGTTTATCAAGTTTATACCAAACAAATTCGGGTCTTGTGGTTGTCGGAACCAAAGATGATGGTTTCGCAATAAGCAACCCGGAACTTAGCAACTTTTATACTTCCGAAGTGGGAAATGGCCGTATTGTAGGCTCGATGACCGAATACAAGGGTAATAAAGTATGGCTAACCAATGAAAAAGGGTTATGGATTTACGATACCGTCAATAAAACTTACCAGGGGCCATTTACGTCAGATAACTCTCGAACAACCGACGATAGTGCAAGCGATAAGCTAACCAGTGTTTATTACGATAAAGATAGCGATACGCTTTGGGTTTCAACACTCAGTGGGCTGGCGAAATTAAACAATGAAACAAGACAGCTTGAAGTTGTGGCGCTGCAAGGCAAATCTAGTTATAGCATAAATATGGATGCCCAAGGCGATATCTGGTTTGGTGGCTATAGCGACGGCGTATTTGTTTACCGTCCTTCGGAGGGACGTGTTGTCAGGCAATGGCCCCTCTCCCTCACTACTCGAATTCTTTTTGAAAGTGGCGAAAGTGCATGGCTGAGCACGGTAACAGGCTTGCACTTTGCTAATAAACTTACTGGTGAGTTAACGAACATTAGCGACTACACGGACAAAATTACAGACAGTACGGTAGTGACGTGGATTTCTCGCTCAAAACGTGGCGGCTACTGGGTAGGAACACAAGCCGCCGGCTTATATTTTGTCACGCAAAATAATGATGATTTTTCTTCCATTAAGGTTACTCAGATCAAGCCAGAGAGCAGATTAAGTAAGGTCTCAATTGGTGCCATTGTCGAAGATGATGAATATGGCTTGTGGATTTCCACAATAGTAGGCATTTCTTATTTAGCGCCCGATCTCGATACTCTTTATTACTATGGCGCAGAGAATGGTGCCCTCTCTACGGGATACTACATCGGCTCTGTAGCCACTACCGAAAATAACACTATTCTTTTTGGCGGCTCCCAAGGGCTCACTCAGTTTAATCCCACCGACGTTACTAATGTAAAGTGGTCCCCTGACGTACACCTCACAAAAGTAGAAACTGTAAATAGAGATCAGAATAATGGCACTAGCGTTCAACAGCGGCTCAATTTAGGGGAAAAGATAGAACTTACCCATAATAATATTGCGCTTTCTATTGAGTTTGCAGCAACTGATTACATGAATGCCAATGAACTGCGCTACGCTTACAAGTTGGTAGATTTCGAAAATAGCTGGCGCTTTACCGATTACAAAGCGCGGGTGGCGACCTATACGAATTTAGAGCCCGGACACTACCGTTTTACAGTAAAAGCGATAAACCAAGAAAACGTCTGGAGCAGCGATGAGGCTCAACTCGAGATTATAGTCATTCCACCATGGTGGGATAAGCCTGTATGGCGTGTTGCACTGTTACTCTCTATCTTATTGTTCATTACTTCGATAGTTTGGCTGAGAATTTCGGCACTAAAAGCTCGTTCAGCAGAGCTCTCACTAAAGGTAGAAGAAAAAACGCGAGACCTTGAAGCCATGGTAGAGAAATTGACGCTTTTATCTTCTCAAGACTCATTGACTGGGCTAAAAAACAGACGCTATTTCACCCAACGAGCCAAAGCTGAGTGGCACGAATTTAAACGACACAACCGCGCTTTTTCGTTACTAATCGTTGATATCGACTTTTTCAAAAGAATTAATGACGAGTATGGCCACCACGTGGGCGATGCCGTTTTGGTTAAAATAGCTAACACTCTGGAAAATAACCTACGGGAAAGTGATGTTATTGCACGTTGGGGTGGAGAAGAATTTCTAATTTTATTGCCTTCACTAAATGTACAAGAGGCCTATTGGGTCGCTGAGAAGTTACGTAAAAGTGTAGCGGAACAAGTTGTCGAGGCACCGCCGCACTCGGTCAGCGTTACCATCACATGTGGCGTTGCAGATATAAAGGATTATGACAGCGTAGATGCCTGTATTCACGCAGTGGATAAAAAACTGTATGCAGGTAAAGAGTCTGGCCGAAACGCCGTTGTTAAATAAGGGTAGCCTTGCGTCAGCTCAACGCCTCACATCTGACACGTTTCGGTAATTGCCCTCACTAACCAATTTATGCAGCCAATCTCTTTAGCATGGCATTCCATCGCAGTTTATGATCGCATATTACGATTGCTTCCTATGCAACCTTGTATCGATAAACGATAGATATTTTTCAATTACAAGGAGTATAGCATTATGGCTAATGTATTAGTGATTGGCGCTTCGGGACAAATTGGCAAACAAGCTACCGTAAAGCTTTTAGATGCAGGGCACAAGGTCTTAGCACCGGTGAGAAGTCCTGACAAACTATCTGACATACAAAATGATAATCTTAGTGTTGTAGAGCAAGATCTAGAGAGAGATTTTTCTTCTCATTTTGAAGGAATTGATGTGGTGGTATTCACCGCGGGCTCGGGTGGTAACACGGGTGCAGATAAAACACTTATGATCGATCTATGGGCTGCACGTAACGCAGTAAACTATGCCAAAGCGGCAGGTACACCTAAATTCATTATGGTGAGTTCTATTGGCGCAGGCGACCCTGATAGCGTAGATTCAGCAATTAAGCCTTACTTAGTTGCCAAGCATATGGCCGACGAGCACTTAATTAACAGTGGTTTGCATCATATTATCTTACGCCCGGGTACATTACAGAATGAACCAGGTACTCATTTAGTGCGCACTGACATTCCAAGCAATAAAGATGATGCGGTAATCCCTAGAGAAGATGTAGCTACAGCTATTGTTGAGAGTGTTGCAAAAGAGGGTAGTGAAAATACGATTACTTACCTGTTTAAAGGCGACACGCCTATCTCGCAAATTTTATAACACTTAAATCCCCCTCCCCTGTTTAGTGTGATCACTACAGCGGGAGGGATATTACTATGCAAATAGCATCTTAGGGGATTAAAGACTGGCTCACCCAGTTACCATTGGCGTCTTTTTGATGCCATTCTCGGCTTTGTGGGTTGCCTCTTAAATTCAGGTAATCTACGCTTTCAATAGCCAATAATATCACACAGAAATGAGGCGGCACTTCATCGAAATCGCCTTCTATTTGAAGCGCTGTGCCATCATTACGAGGCGTACCCGGCTCGCCCCATAGAAACTGCTTTTTCCCCGCGTCCGACAACTTATTCCAGTGTTGTTTAACTAAGTCAACATCCTGACTCGCAGTGATTATTGTAGCGAGGCAAGAGAAACGGTATTGCTCTCTGCTTTTAGAAAAATACCAACATATTTGTGCTTGAGCGTTTTGCTCTAGCTGGCTGTACTTTTCTGTTCGGGTATCAGAGATAACAACTAGCTGATTTTCGTCGGTCATCCCTCTAAATACTACGGTTCGGCAAAACGGAGTACCGCTGCCATCAACCGTGGCTAACTGAAAATATCGACTTTCGGGCATACTGCGGGTTTGGTGTAGACTTTTTGTCAATCCCTGTCGCCATTGGGGCATACCCACCTCCTCATGTAAGCCAACTGCTTTTTAGTTACGCTGCTTTCTTATCAGCCAAAGAAAACAATGTGTAAAAGTTGCGTGTAGTGATGTCAGCTAGCTCTTTTACCGATACACCTTTGAGCTCTGCGATAAACTCAGCCACTTCCACTACATAACCAGGTTGGTTTTGCTTACCCCGATGAGGTACAGGCGCAAGCCAAGGAGAGTCAGTCTCAATAAGCAGCCGCTCTAAAGGTATAGCTTTCACCACTTCACGTAATTCATCAGCAGAATTAAAAGTCACAATGCCGGAAATAGAGATGTAAAAGTCCATCTCTATAGCGGCCTGTGCCATCTCTAATGACTCAGTAAAACAATGTAAAACGCCTTTGGTATGCGCTGCTTTGTGTTCACGGAGTAAGTTGATGGTATCTTCTCTTGCATCTCGCGTGTGGATAATAAGCGGCTTTCTGGTTTCGTTAGCTACTTTGATGTGGTCGACAAATGACGTTAACTGAATATCTTTGCTTTCTGGGCTATAAAAATAGTCCAGCCCTGTTTCACCTATCGCAACAACTTCCTCACGCTGCGCCTTCTCTAGCAGTTCCTCATAACTACACGCTTCGTCTTGATGCAGCGGGTGCACACCACAAGATACTGAAACGTCATCAAACTGGCTAACTGCGTCTAACATGCTGTTGTAATCGCCAACCGACACGCATACGCAAAGAAAGTGCTCTACGCCTCGAGTTCTAGCAAAATTTAACGTTTCAGCCAGTTCTTCTGGCCCTTGCTTAAGTCGGTCTAAGTGACAATGAGAATCTACGAACAAACTACACCTGTATTAATAAATTGCTTTCAGACAAAAGGAACTAAAAACCTTTTTTGTCTGTTAACGTTGAAACTGTTTTAACAGCCCAAAAAGTACCATCGATTTATTCACGCCAGCATGTTCGAGCGTTTTTACTGCCTCTACACACGCTACATAGCGTTCAAAGTCGACGGCCTGTTGACGCTTCATGTATTCGTCATGGGCCAGTTGTTGGCACCACAATGCGATTTGCTGCGCATTGCTCTGCCACTTATTTGCAAGTGTTTGCACCTGCATGTTGGCATCACCTGCTAAAAGCGCCTGTATACCATCACTGAAATTGCGATAACTAATATCTTCGTCACCAGAGAGCGCTTCTTCCACGCGAAGGGGCGCATAACCATAGGCCGCCAGTAATGCTTCGCTAGCATCTTCTACGCCTTTAGCCTTTAGGTAGTTCAAACTGTCTGGTACAGACGGAAGCGCAAGTATCTGTCGTTCACACCGACTCAATATGGTTGGCATGATCTTATTGATACTATCTGTAATCAGCAGTAAGAAAGTATTATCTGTGGGCTCTTCTAAGGTTTTCAATAGCGCATTAGCCGCCGCCTCTGTCATGGTGTCGGCTCGGGGGATCAGCAACACTTTGTTCCCCCCCATTTGCGCAGTACCAGAGAGCTTGGCAATACCTTCGCGAATTTTGTCCACGCCAAGCTGCTTTTCACTTTCCAACACGTGAAAGTCTGGGTGATTTCCCGCCTGTCTTAAATGGCAGCTTTGACACTGCTCGCATGGTCCGTCGGTACTAGGTTGCTTGCACAATAACGCGTTGCTTAAGCCCACTGCGAGTTGATTTTTGCCGATGCCCTTTGGGCCAGTTAGCAGTAGGCCATGGTGCAGTTTCTTTGCCATATATCGCGTTAGCAAAGTCGAAAACGTTGCAGCAAACCAGGGCAGCATTTGCATTACCCTCTCTCCTGCTGACTTTCGTTTTGCACTGAATTGCTACTTTCACTTACGGTGCCAGTGTATTCTTGGTTGGTCACATAATCGGTAATAGTGGCAATAACATCTTGATGAACCTTTTCCATAGGCTGCATTGCGCTAATTACTACTATCGATTCATCTTGCTCGGCCAACGACAGGTATTTAGCACGGGTACGCTCGAAAAAGGCGAGCCCGGCTTGCTCAATGCGGTCAAGCTCTCCTCGCCCGCGGGCGCGCTCTAGTCCAACCGCAGGCTCGACATCCAGATATAGAGTTAAATCTGGCTTAAACCCTTTAAGGGCGATATCGCTGATGGCCGACATTGTTTTTCCACTGACGCCCCGACCACCGCCTTGATAGGCTTGAGATGACAGGTCGTGTCTGTCACCTACCACCCACGCACCAGCATCAAGTGAAGGTAAGATTTTATTGGTAAGTAATTGCACACGAGCCGCATACATAAGAAGCAGCTCAGTTTCTTCACTAACAGCTTCATCCCAGTCGTGCTTTACACATTCTCGTATGGCTTCCGCCATAGGTGTACCACCTGGTTCACGTGTCTGCTCAACGCGCTTTCCAGCACCCTTTAATGCTTGAACAATTAGCCCTATTACAGAGCTTTTTCCTGCCCCTTCAAGGCCTTCAACTACAATAAATTTTCCGCGCATTACTTTTTAAACTCTGTTTTCATTTAGCTATAACCTACTGGCTAGATCACTGCTACGTACTATGTAGCTATAACAGCAGGGTTATCGTTTTAACTGGTATTTTCGCACAGCTGCATTGTGTTCAGCTAGCGAGGTAGAGAATTGATGGCTTCCGTCACCTTTCGCTACAAAATATAAAGCATCAGTGGATAGCGGGTGTAACGCCGCATGAATCGCCGCTTTGCCAGCCATGGCTATTGGCGTTGGCGGTAACCCTTTGATGACATAAGTGTTGTAAGGCGTTGCCGTTCGAAGGTGTTTACGCGTAATATTTCCATCAAATTTGGGACCAATACCATAAATCACCGTCGGGTCGGTTTGAAGGCGCATGTTTTTATTGAGTCTATTAACAAATACTCCGGAAATCATGTCACGCTCTTCAGGTACTGCCGTTTCTTTTTCGATGATACTCGCCAATACAAGTGCTTCATAGGGTGTGGCTAATGGAAGATCCGTTTTCCGTTGTTTCCACTCAACAGAGACAAACTCAATAAGCGCATGGTGAGCTCGCTTCAATAGTTCACTGGCTGTTGTACCTTTAGTAAAAAAGTAAGTATCAGCCAAATACATCCCTTCGGTCTGTGATACCTGTTCGCAACACCAATCAACACCGTTACCTTGAGTTAACTGTCCTAATTTATCCTTGTCTAAATCGAAAACAAGATTGGGGTTTTGCTTAAGTGTTTCAATCCATTGTGAGAGGGTTAGCCCTTCAACTAAGCTTACCGCAAAGAAATGCTCGTCACCTTGAGTAAAAAGCGTAAATACATCCACCAACGACTGGTCGGGGCGTAACATGTATGTGCCTGATTTAACCGAGGTGCTGCCTGCAAAAAATTTAAGCCATACTTTTGCCACAAACGGTGGCACATCAGTTATTTCTGCTTCACGCAATAACTTCACCGTGCGATAAGCATTACTACCGCTTTCTATGGTAAATAAGCTTTCATTTTCTAGCGTTAATTCAGAAGTGACCTTTCCAGACACATACATAACGCCACATGCAGCACCAATCACTGCAACCACAATAAGGGACAGTAAAATAATGACAGCCCGCTTCATACTTAGGCTTCCCTTTTGTACATTGTTTTATATTCCATTCTACTTCGTTCTACGACTAATTCTTCAATTCATTTAAGAGTGCATAAGCTCTTTTGTATGCATCTATAATGTTAATTTAAGCGCCAGCTTGTTTCGCTAGCTGCCTTTACTCTTTATTTTTGATCGCTTTTTTACTGCCCATTTTCTACTGTGCACTTTTTACAGCCGACTTCTCACTGACCTCTTTTACTGCCCATTTTTCACTGCAATAGTAAGACGTGCCTTTAGGCGAGCAATTGCATCGCTTTTAACATCAAAATTAACCACAGAAAAATCAGTCATTCGTACTTGTTTCACCGGCATTACTCCCATTAACGCATTGGTAATGACTACTGCGCTGGCTTTTCGTAAAAAAGAAAGGTCGTAATTCCCAACGTGAAGTACACTGTTATCGTTTAACAGCGAATCGATAAGACACTGCCTTACAACACCATTTACCCCGCTACCCTTTAGAGAGGGGGTATACCATTCGTCGTTAAGATAAAAAAACAGATTACCTGCGCTCGCCTCAATAATACTATCCTGGGTATCGCAAACGATAGCGTCGTGAGCGCCAGCTTCATCTACTTCATGTTTTACAAGTACTTGCTCTAGCCTATTCATATGCTTCACACCAGCAAGCAATGGCTGAATAGCTAACCTTGTTTGAGCACATATCACACTAACACCTTTATTAGCCAAACTATCGTAATGGCTCGGGTACGGGTGCTGACTAAATCTTATAAGCGCTTCACTGTCTTCACTTCGCGCGTATCCTCTACCTGCTTGACCACCAGAAACGTGAACTTTTAACACATACTTTGTCGATGCGTTTCCTTCCGAGGCTTTCTTTATTGCCTCAATTTGTTCAGCGATTGCGGCTTCGAGAGTATCTATATCGATATCCAGTTTGATGGCAGCGGTATCGTGCTCTAAACGTGATAAATGGTAAGGCAATAATTCTGCTTTGTGTTCATTCACCATCAGTGTGGTAAACACGCCATCTCCGTAATTAAACGCCCTATCACTTGATGAAATAGGCGTAGCGCTGGGAATAATTATCACTGCCTACTCTTGTTCGCCGTTACTATCTTTGAGGGAAGTATACCAACTTGCATTGGTCAAACAACTTATAGCTGTGACCAATTGTTTGACTCGCCAATGAAGAAAGCCTGACGCGCACAATCTTCGACATTACATTTGTTCATATAAACAACAAAAGGCAGCCGAAGCTGCCTTTTGAATGTGAGTAAAACTCAAACGTATTGTGTTAGCTAGAGCGCGTTATATACGCTTGAAAATCAATGAGCCGTTCGTACCGCCAAACCCGAATGAATTACACAGTGCGTAGTCTTCACTGAATGCCTTTGCTTTGTGTGCAACAAAGTCTAAGTCACAGCCCTCACCTGGCTCATCCAAGTTAATGGTTGGCGGCGCCATTTTGTCACGCAGTGCCAAAATAGTGAAAATTGCCTCAACCGAACCAGCGGCACCCAGTAAGTGACCTGTCATTGACTTGGTAGAGCTAACAAGTAATTTGTGAGCATGATCGTTGAATACACGTTTCACCGCAGCCACTTCAGCGATATCACCTGCAGGCGTAGACGTACCATGGGCGTTAACATAGCCAATGTCGCTTGCATCCATTTTCGCGTCGTTTATCGCGTTTTGCATAGATGCAGCTGCACCTTCACCATCTTCAGGTGGCGAAGTCATATGGTATGCGTCGCCGCTCATGCCAAAACCAACAAGCTCAGCATATATGGTCGCGCCACGAGCTTTTGCGGCTTCATATTCTTCTAGCATTACCACGCCAGCGCCCTCACCCATGACAAAACCATCGCGGTCTTTATCCCATGGGCGGCTTGCGGCCTGTGGATCGTCATTACGAGATGACAACGCACGAGCTGCGGCAAAGCCTGCCATGCCTAACGGCGTAATAGACGCTTCAGCGCCACCGGCCAACATGGCGTCAGCATCACCATAAGCAATGGTTCTCGCGGCAATACCGATGTTGTGAACGCCTGTCGTACACGCAGTCACAACGTTTAAATTCGGTCCTTTCAACCCTTCCATGATAGACAAAAAGCCTGAAATCATGTTGGTTATGGTTGAAGGTACAAAGAACGGCGATACGCGCTTAGGTCCACTATTTGTCAGTTTCAAATGGTTTTGTTCAATTTGCTCTAAACCACCGATTCCTGAACCAATAGCCACACCTACGCGATGCGCATTATCTTGTGAAACAGTTAAACCAGAATCGACCAAAGCTTGTTTGCCTGCTGCAATACCCAATTGGATAAAGCGGTCCATCTTCTTGGTTTCTTTCTTTTCAATGTATTCCTGCGGATCAAAATCGTTAATTTGACCTGCGAAACGGGTTGAATAGTTACTACAATCGAAATGGGTGATTTCACCGATGCCGCTTTCGCCCGCGAGCAGTTTGCGCCATGTGTCTTCGCTATTAAGACCTAATGGTGAAAGCATTCCAAGACCAGTAACCACTACGCGACGTTTTGTCACAAAAAGCCCTCGCTTTGGAACTAAGGTAGGAGATACAAAAACGGCTCTGTAAGAAGAGCCGCTTTGTCGCTACTTAAGACTTAAGCGTCTTTGTTAGCGTTGATGTAGTCAATTGCAGACTGAACAGTAGTAATTTTTTCAGCTTCTTCGTCAGGAATTTCAGTGTCGAATTCTTCTTCCAAAGCCATCACTAGCTCAACAGTGTCAAGTGAATCAGCGCCTAAATCGTCAACGAATGAAGCTTCTGCTTTTACTTCTTCTTCTTTCACGCCAAGTTGTTCAACGATGATTTTCTTAACGCGTTCTTCAATGTTACTCATAATTCTAGGTTTCCCTTAAACGTCACTAGATAATAAAAGTGCCGCTAGTTTATTTTGCAAGGTGCATCCTTGCAAGCACCAGTTTAAACAAATTTTCTGGTCAAACCAGCGACATTCGAAATTCGTAAAATACTATTTTTACATCCAAGTTCGGGTAAATACCACCCCAAACTAAGGAAAATTCGCAATTTTTGCGAATTTACCCCATATACATACCACCATTTACGTGGATAGTTTCGCCCGTAATATAGGCTGCACCATCGCTCACTAAAAAGGCAACAGTGGCTGCAATTTCATCAGGCGCACCTAAACGGTTCGCCGGAATATCTTTGAAAATGGCTTCTTTTTGGTCATCGGTCAGCGCTTTTGTCATATCAGTATCGATAAAACCTGGCGCTACAACGTTAATGGTAATACCACGAGAAGCCACTTCACGTGCCATTGATTTAGAAAAACCAATGACCCCTGCTTTCGCCGCAGCATAGTTTGCCTGTCCAGCATTACCCGCACTGCCCACTACTGAACCAATATTTACAATGCGACCACAGCGTTTCTTCATCATACCGCGAAGTACCGCTTTTGACATTGTAAAAATAGAAGTTAAATTGGTGTCGATAATATCCTGCCACTCGTCATCTTTCATGCGCATTAGCAGATTATCACGTGTGATACCTGCATTATTGACCAAGATATCGATGCTACCAAAAGCTTCGTTAATTGCTTTTAATGTTGTATCAACGCTTTCTTTGTCAGTGACATTTAGCGCAAAGCCCTTGCCGCCAAACTCAGAAAGATAGTCGCTGATTGTTTGCGCACCGTTTTCACTGGTTGCCGTACCGATAACCGTAGCACCTTGCTGTGCAAGTTGTGTGGCAATCGCTTTACCTATACCTCGGCTTGCGCCGGTAACGAGCGCAATTTTACCGTCTAATTGACTCATTGCGTTTCCTTATTGTTTTAATGCTTCAACACCATCAGATGTATTAACTGCAAGAGCCGTAAGGCTCTTATCGATACGTTTGTTCAGTCCGGTAAGTACTTTACCAGGGCCTACTTCAATTACACGCTCAACACCCGCTGCCGCGAGATATTCAACAGTACGAGTCCATTGAACAGGACAATAAAGTTGTCTAACTAATGCGTTTTTGATTGCATCACCTTGGGTTTCAATGGTGACATCAACATTATTAACAATATTGATTGCAGGCTCATTAACGTTCAATGACGATAGCGCGTCTTCTAATTTATCTGCCGCAGGGCGCATTAGCTCACAGTGTGAAGGTACACTTACCGCAAGAGGAAGTGCGCGCTTAGCGCCCGCTTCTTTACATGCATTAGCGGCTTGCTCGGCTGCGCTCTTTTCGCCAGCAATAACGACTTGTCCTGGAGAGTTGAAGTTAACTGGCGCGACTACATCGCCTGTAGCAATCGCAGTTTGCTGGCAAATATCAGCAATGGCAGCATCGTCTAATCCAATAATGGCATACATAGCGCCCGCACCGGCTGGTACAGCTTCTTGCATATATTTACCACGGGCTTCCACAAGCTTAATAGCATCAGCAAAGTCCATGGCGCCGCCGCAAACTAACGCTGAATACTCACCAAGGCTGTGACCTGCTAAGTAATCTACATTTATGCCCTGCTCACGAATAACACGCCAAATTGCTACGCTAGCAGCAAGCAACGCTGGCTGAGTGATATGGGTTTCGTTAAGTTTACCGTCTGCATCGTTTTGGACTAAATCCCACAGATCATACCCAAGTGCGTCAGAGGCTTCTTTAAACGTCGCCTCGATAATAGGAGAAGTCTCGGCGAGTTCCTTAAGCATACCAACGCTTTGAGAACCTTGTCCTGGAAATACACAGGCTGTCTTTGTCATGTCGATTCCTTATTATTTTTAATTTACTAGAAACGAGAAAACGTCGAAGTTGGAATGCCCTATAATAGGGCAAATCTCAGTAGGGCTAATAGCGAACAAGCGCTGACGCCCAAGCAAATCCGCCTCCGAATGCTTCTAGTAATAAATGCTGTCCGCGTTGAATGCGGCCGTCTCTTATAGCGGTATCAAGCGCTGTTGGCACGGTAGCAGCAGAGGTATTGCCATACTGTTCTAACGTAAGCACAACTTGGTCAAGAGACATATTTAGCTTTTTAGCTGTCGCTTTAATAATTCTAAAGTTTGCTTGGTGAGGCACTAACCAGTCAAGATCAGATTTTTGCATACCGTTCGCGGCAAGGGTTTGTTCAACCACTTCTGAAAGCTTGGTGACCGCAACTTTGAATACTTCGTTGCCGCGCATCACCCCCCAATTTTCGTGAACTGACTGCTCATCACCACGAGTTGGATTGCCTACGTATAGTAAGTCTCCATATGAACCTGCTGCATGAATATGTGTAGATAAAATTCCAGGTTCATCACTGGCTTCTATAATAGTCGCGCCTGCGGCATCACCAAACAGAATGACCATGGTTCTGTCTTCTGGGTCTATCAAACGGCTTAGGCAGTCGGTTCCGATTACAAGAATGCGTTTAGCCATTCCCGATTTAATGTACTGATCGGCCACACTCAATGCATAACAATAGCCTGCACACGCAGCAGCCACGTCAAATGCCGGAATGCCGTCTAAATCAAGAATACGTTGAATTTCACATGCTGTGCTTGGAAGCGCATAGCGACCACTTGTGGTAGCGCACACAATCATGTCGATAGATTTTGGGTCGATGCCCGCCATTTCTATGGCTTTTTTACTGGCTTCTGCCCCCATGGTAGCAGCGGTTTCATCTGCTCCAATAATACGTCGCTCTTTTATCCCGGTACGATCAGTGATCCATTCATCACTGGTGTCCACCATTTGCTCTAAATCTGCGTTTGTACGCACGTCGCTGGGATAATAGCTACCTGTTCCTATAAAGCGTGAATATTTGCTCAAAGCTGCTCCAACAATACCGTTTCTATCTTTGTCTTTATCTTTTCAGGTAAATGCATCTTTGCTTCTTTCATTGCTTGCACTATGGCGTAATAAAAGGCGTCTTTTTGTGCATTTCCGTGACTCTTGATAACAATGCCGCGCAATCCTATCAGACTAGCACCGTTATACTGGTCGGGGTTCACGCTGTTATAGATAGATTTCAGTAATGGGAAGGCAATTTTTGCCAATAATCGGGTGTAAAAGTTTTTCTGTGACTGGCGTTTTACTTCATTTATCACCAGCTTAGCCAGCCCTTCGCTGGATTTGAGGGCTACATTTCCGGTAAAACCGTCTGTAACCACTACGTCCGCATGGTCTGTGAAAATGTCGTCGCCTTCTACATATCCAATGTAGTTAATACCTGGCGCATCTTTAAAAAGCTGGTCGGCAGATTTTACCTGCGCGTTACCTTTTATATCTTCTTCACCTACGTTTAATAAGGCAACTCGTGGTGATTCAATTCCCGCTACCTCTTGCGCAAGCACTGAACCCATAACGCCATACTGAAACAGGATTTCAGGCGTACAGTTAACGTTAGCGCCTAAATCAAGTAGAAAAACGTTGTGGTGCCCTGTTGTCGGCATCATATTAATAAGCGCGGGCCTATCGATGCCTGATAAGGTTTTGAGTAAGTAGAAAGACAAGGTAAGTAGTGCACCGGTATTACCTGCACTTACGCACGCATCTGCTTCACCGCTCTCAACGAGTTCGATAACGCGACGCATAGAAGAGTCTTTTTTATTTCGTAACGCTGATGTAGGCGCTTCGCCCATTTCAACCACTTGTGAACAATGTTTTATGGTAACGCGGTTGCGTTCAACATTGGTAAGGGGTTGCAAGCTCGAATTGATAATTTTTTCGTCACCGCACAATGTGAAATGCACATCGGGATGAAGTTGGATAGCCTTTACGGCTGCGGAAAGGATAACAGGGGGACCGTGATCGCCCCCCATGATATCTAACGCGATGGTTAGTTTAGACAAAATGTAGTCGCCGTATTACGCGCCGATTACTTTCTTGCCTTTGTAATAACCGTCAGCGGTCACGTGGTGACGACGGTGAGTTTCGCCCGACGTTGAATCGACAGACAAAGTCGCGCCTGTCAATGCATCGTGTGAGCGACGCATACCGCGCTTAGAACGCGTTTTACGATTTTGTTGTACTGCCATAACTTACTCCTGGTCTCGCTTAAGTTCTTTCAAAACCGCGAAAGGGTTTTGTCGCTCTTGTTCCGGTTCAATCTTTCCAAACGACATATCGTCCTGCTTCACTGTACACTCCGACTCTGCATGAAGGGGCACAATTGGCAAAGATAACAGTAGCTCGTCTTCAAAAATCTGAAGCAGATTAACTTCTCCGTGGTCGTTGACCTCTACCGGTTCGTAAGCCTCGGGAATGATGTCATCGTTTTCCTGTTCGTCTCCCTGCACTGGAGTAAAACAGAATTCCGCTTCCACGGGATAATCGAGTTCACCATTACACCTTTGACAGATAAGTGTTACCTGCGTGGCTAAGTGGCCGTGAAAAACAGTAAGACCCTGCGCGTCTTTTTCGAACTGTACTTCTGCGTCCACATAGTCATTGCATCGGACAACTGCTTCACTCAATCGTTCCATATCTTTAGACGCAATCACGCCCCGGTAATCGGAACGTTTCATGGCACTTTTAGTCGGTTCAACCGAATGAGGGAGTTTCACTTTCTGCATAGGGCGCGCATGATATAGGGTCAACCCCTTCCTGTCAAAGCAAAATTGCGTTTTAACCTATAATAAAACACTGTATGTCGTGCGCAGTGATAAAGTAACATTGTACTACTAACTGAAACTATGCAACATATTGATTTTATAAAAGGAGTATTTGTGGCCTCCCTTGTTCTCGCCTCATCATCGCAATACCGAAAAATGTTGCTCGCCAACATTGGAATTCAAGTAAACACCCACGCACCAGATATTGACGAAACGCCCTTTGAGAACGAAAGCCCTACTGCGTTGAGTTTACGTTTGGCTGAGCAAAAGGCACAAAAGGTTGCCGCTGAATTAGAAAAATTAAATAACGACACTATTATTATTGGTAGCGATCAAGTAGCTTTGGTACAAACCGACACAGGGCCTCAGCTACTTGGCAAACCGGGTACGTCTGAAAATGCAGTAAAGCAACTAATCGCGTGCCAAGGTAAACAAGTGGCATTTTATACCGCACTTTGCCTTCATCAACCTAGTACCAATAAAACGGTAACTCAGGTAGATGAAACCCGAGTTTTCTTTCGTCAAAACAGCGAAGCTGCCATTCGCGCCTACGTAGAAAAAGAAAAGCCGCTAGATTGCGCCGGCAGTTTTAAAAGCGAAGGGTTAGGTGTACTGCTGTTTGACAAAATAGAGAGCCGCGACCCTAACAGTCTAATAGGCCTTCCTATAATGCTGCTAAATGAACTTTTGGGCGCACATTTCAATGTCGACTTATTAACAGTGGCAGCCCAGTAAGCCACTAATTCAGTCAGAAAAGCGCTGCCAAAGCAGTTCCAAGAAACAGCGCTATTTAAATAGCGCTGTTTCTAGTTCACTTATTGAGTGTACAAGTGCCACAGGTGACAACGCTTCTAAATGAACCTGAGCATGAACACCGTAAGACACCCCTATTCTATCCATTCCAATGGTTTTAGCCATTTGCATGTCATAGGTTGTGTCACCTATCATCACGGCATCTTCAATTTCAAAGCCGAGCTCATCGAGAATCTGCAACAGCATATCCGGCGATGGTTTTGATTCTGCCTCGTCAGCAGTGCGCGACGTACTGAAAAAAACGCCCGTTTCTGTTTGTAACCAAGCTCGGTCAAGTCCGCGGCGTGCTTTGCCTGTCGCCACGGCCAGTGTACATCCTGCTTTTTTTAAAGTATTTAGTAACTGCTTAACGCCATCAAACAACGGACACGGCGTTGTATCACGGGTAACAAACGCATCTTTATATGCTGCGACTAAACGCTCAGCTAACTCATCATCTTCAATTTTAAAAAGCTGCTTGATGGCGGGCTTTAAACTTATGCCAATAATGTGACCCACTTCGTCATAGGTAGGAATTGGCATATCACACTGTTTTGCCGCTAGCTGCATGCAGCTAACAATTTTTGCCGCCGAGTCCATCAACGTGCCATCCCAATCAAAGATAAGAAGTTTGTACTTAGGCAGCTTTTCATTTAATGAAGTGAAAGGCTGTGCTGCCACAGCCTGATTCTTTGAGTGCATAACTTACAGCGCTTTAAGTGTATTTGTGAGTGTATTGTCTAAGGGTGCAGTAAAGGTCACACGCTCTTCTGTCGCTGGATGTATTAGTGAAATACTGCGAGCGTGAAGAAACAGTCTGTTAAGCCCTTTCTGGCGCATTGATGCATCAAAATCCGCATCACCGTATTTTGGGTCGCAAGCAATAGGATGACCGGCGTGCAAACAGTGAACACGAATTTGGTGAGTTCTACCTGTGATAGGCGATGCCTCAACTAAGGTCGCCCCTGCGTATTCTTCTAATATGCGATAGCGCGTTTCTGACGGTTTACCATCATCACTTACACTCACCATGCGCTCGCCCGATTGGAGTACATTCTTACGAAGTGGGGCTTTTACTTTAAATCGAGTTTTAGGCCACTCACCTGCAACAAGCGCATTATAACGCTTGTCCATTTTACCCGTACGAAGTTGCTCGTGCATGTGACGAAGGGCTGAGCGCTTCTTAGCAATTAAAATACAGCCAGAGGTATCGCGGTCAAGTCTATGTACCAGTTCCATAAACTTGGCATCGGGGCGCAAGGCTCTTAAGCCTTCAATTAAACCAAAGCTTAAACCACTGCCACCATGAACTGCCATTCCAGAAGGCTTGTTTATAACAAGTATGCGATCGTCTTCAAATAGAATGTGCGACTCAAGCGCTGCAATTTTATCGAGTTTAGGCGATGGCGCCGGTGCGCCTTCCGACACACGAACAGGTGGAATTCTGACTAAATCGTCGGCTTGTAGTTTGTATTCAGGTTTAACACGGCCTTTGTTCACTCGCACTTCACCTTTGCGTAAAATGCGATAGATCATACTTTTAGGCACGCCTTTTAACTGCGTACGCAAAAAGTTATCGATTCGTTGACCAGCCAAGTCGGCTTCAACCGTTACAAAACGTACTTTTTTGGGGGCTTCTTCTTTCATGCGCAGAGTATACCTCATTGGTATTTCTCTGGGCTAATTGAAAGTGATAAATAATTAAAAAAAGCATTTATCGACGCAATTTTAACCAAAGACATTTTTTTGCCATTCGTCTGTACTCAGTACACAGCCTACTTATTGAGATATACACAATTTATTCACTTGCTTTCCTTGCTAAATTTGCAGTTTTGGTGCGATAATTAACGACGTTTTTTGAACGGTAATATTCACAATTTAGTTTTTGATAGTAAGTGGTAAAGAAACGCCCTTTCAGAAACGTGAAACTCAGCGTTATAAAAACAACAAACGAGAACGAGATAGCAATCTATAAAGAACGACGATGCTACTCACACTTGTAAAACGAAAAAGTATGGCGTTCGCGTTGGTAGCATCCGCAATGAAAAAATATTTTTCAGACCAACCAAGCTAGAGAGGCAACGACTACACTGCCGTGATAAAGCAACCGCCATTGCTTGCGAACATAAAATAAGTTTGCCGTTAACTAACAGAATTAAATGACTAGCGAGCATATAAAAAATGCTCGTAAAAAAGAATACAGTAATAAGGGCTAGTCGCTCCCGACATCCCTAAAGCAGTGTGGCCATTGCAATTCGCTTGCGATTTTGTCTGAAAATAAGACACAAGTGAAAACAGTTAAAATTAAGCGCTAAAAACGGTGCTAACATGGCCAACCACCAGGGATAATGCGACGCAACAACAAGGTCCCCGTCCAGCCGTGAGGTTGCGCGGTGAGGGTTTGCACATGTCACTTTAATTTTGTGTCTTAACGGCTGTACTAAAACAGAGTTAGATACAATGAAAAGAATGTTAATTAATGCAACTCAGCAAGAAGAGTTGCGCGTTGCCCTTGTTGATGGGCAACGGTTGTACGATTTAGATATTGAAAGCCCAGGGCACGAACAGAAAAAAGCGAACATCTACAAAGGTAAAATTACCCGCGTTGAACCAAGCTTAGAAGCTGCTTTTGTCGACTACGGCGCAGAGCGTCACGGTTTCCTCCCTCTAAAAGAAATTGCCCGCACTTATTTCCCTAAAGGTTACAAATTCGAAGGCCGTCCAAACATCAAAGATGTGATTAAGGAAGGCCAAGAAGTTATTATTCAAATCGACAAAGAAGAGCGCGGCCAAAAAGGCGCGGCTTTAACTACATTCCTATCGCTTGCGGGTAGCTATTTGGTGCTTATGCCGAATAATCCACGCGCTGGCGGCATCTCTCGTCGTATTGAAGGCGACGAGCGTACTGAGCTTAAAGAATCACTAAGCAAATTAGATCTTCCTGAAGGTATGGGCCTAATTGTACGTACTGCCGGTGTAGGTAAGTCGTACGAAGAATTAGAGTGGGATTTAAAAGTTCTGCTCAAACATTGGGAAGCGATTTCAGAGGTAGCTGAAGAGCGCGAAGCTCCTTTCTTAATTCACCAAGAAAGTAACGTTATTGTGCGCGCTATTCGTGACTATCTACGTCGCGATATCGGCGAAATCCTTATCGATAAAACCAGCATTTATGAGCAAGCGCTACAGCACATTCAGCTAGTGCGCCCTGACTTTGCAAATCGTGTAAAGCTTTATCGTGGTGAAGTACCATTATTCAGCCACTACCAAATCGAAAGCCAAATTGAGTCTGCGTTCCAACGCGAAGTGCGTTTACCATCTGGCGGCTCAATTGTTATCGACCCTACTGAAGCACTAACATCTATTGATATCAACTCTGCCCGCGCAACCAAGGGCGGTGATATTGAAGAGACTGCGCTTAATACTAACTTAGAAGCGGCAGACGAAATTGCTCGTCAGTTGCGTCTTCGCGATTTAGGTGGTTTGGTAGTTATTGACTTCATCGACATGACACCAGTACGTCACCAACGTGAAGTTGAAAACCGCATGAAAGACGCGGTAAGAAGTGACAGAGCCCGTGTACAATTGGGTCGTATTTCTCGCTTTGGTCTTTTGGAAATGTCTCGCCAGCGTTTACGCCCTTCTCTAGGTGAATCAGCGCACCACGTATGTCCACGATGCTCTGGTCACGGCACTATTCGCGGAACCGAATCTTTAGCACTGTCTATTCTTCGTATTTTGGAAGAAGAAAGCATCAAAGAAAACACAGGGCAAATTGAAGCACAGTTGCCTGTTCCAGTTGCGACCTATCTACTTAACGAAAAGCGTAAGTCAATTCAGCTTCTTGAAAAGCGTCACGGCGTAGATTTACTACTTATTCCTAATGCAAACTTGGATACACCTCATTACCAGGTGTTGCGTCGACGTCCAGACGACGTTGTTTCTGAAGCGAGCTACGACGTAGAGCTAATGCCTGCAGTAGAAGCTGAAACAGAAACGACGACCGCAGCCCCCGTCAAACGCGAAGAGCCAGCACTTAAAGGGCTTGTTGCGCCAACGGCTGCACCTGTTGTGGCGCCGAAAGAAGAGCCGGCAAAGAAAGCTGACGATGTGCCTTCGTTGTTCGCACGTTTTGGCAAATGGATTAGTGACTTATTTGGTAGCGAAAGCGAAGAAGAAACCAATAAAGACAAGAAAGCACAGTCTGGTAACCAAAATAGAAACAACCGCACTCGCAATAACGACGACCGTCGTCGCAAGCCGCGCAATAAAAACAACCGTCGTGGCAGCCAGTCTAAAGGCCGTGACCAAGACAAAGATCAAAACCGCGATAGTGACCAGAAAGATAATCGCAAACCGCGCGGCGATCAGCGAAAAGACCAGCGTCAAGAACAACGGTCAGACCAAGACGATAAGCGTAATAACAAAGGCCGTAAGCCGCGTAAAGCACAACAGCCTCGCGATGAACAGCAAAAGCCTAAGCACGAAAAGCAAGATGGTGAGCAGCAAGAAAACCAAGCGCAGAAGAAGCGTGAAGTGGCTGAACGCAGAAAACGTCGTGACAAGCGCCGTAGCGTTCGTGTGAAGAAAGATGATGCCGTAAATACTGCAGAACAAAATGACGCTCAAACAGCACCTGCGTCGAAAGAAGCACAGGTACAGCAGAAGCCTAAAGCTGATACAAAACCTAAGTCGTCTAAAGTAGAGAAAGCACAGGCGCCAGCTGAAAGTAATGTTGAGTCTAAGCAGGACGCTAATAAACCAGCGCCGCAAGCGGAACAGCAAGTAGCTGAAAAATCTGTAGACGCTAAGCCGGTAGCGGCTCAATCGGATGCGGCTAAGGTTGATAGTCAAACTTCAGTAGCTAATGACGCTGTTGAAGCGACTACTGATGCGAACAGTGAAGCCAACACTGAAGAACAAGGCCAAAAACGTGAAGGTCGCGGTCGTTCACGCCGTTCACCTCGCCATGTTCGTGCCGCAGGTCAACGTCGTAAGAAAGAAGCACAGCAAGTTGACGACGCTGAAACTCAAGCTAAGCAGCCTGGTGAGCTTTCACCGCAAACACCTGAAGCTGAAGTTGAAGCGACTACTAAAGCTGACGCCCCTGTTGTTGAAGAAACGCAAGCACAGGAGCCTGGTCAACTAGCACCAGCTGACGAACAGCCTGTTTCTAACCAAGGCAAGCAAGAAAAAGCCAAGCTTGATGTTGAAGCCGTTCAGGACGAACTTCAGTTTGATGCAGAGCCTTCAGCAGGTAATAAAGCTTCAGCGGGTGAAGAGCCTTCAGCGGGTAATGAAGCTTCAGCTGAAAATAAACCTTCAGAAGAGAAGCAGCCTTCAGAAGATAAGCCTTCTACGACTGTAGAAACTGCAGCAGAAGATAGCGCTACCACTCAAGCTGAGCAGGTCAAAGCAACTCAAAACACTGAACAATCAAGTGAATCTGAAGAATCCGTGTCGGAAGCAGACGCTGAATCTTCAGTTGAGACTGCTGATACTGACAGTGCAAGCGCAGCGCCAGAAGCTAAAGATGAATCAGCATCGCCAGAACAAGTTGAAATTAACTTGGCAGATGCGCCATCAGAATCTGAAGCACCAGCGCAAGAAGCAAAAGCAGCTGATACGACGGCTAAAGAGCAACGTACTGTAAAGGCAGCTCCAGCTTTAAATAGTCTAGCTGCTAGCGGTAAAGGTAAGCGTGGCGCATCTCACCCTATGGCATTGCCAGCGCAAGTGAACGATACCTTTGTTGATGTTGCGCTTACTGCAAAAGCTGACGATACACGACCTGCACTAGCAGTATCGGGTAAAACTGCGGCCATGTCGTACGCCAACTCGCGGGCATCAGCAACTACAACACTTCCTCAAGCAGTAAGTGACGTTGCTGAAGAAGCTGTGGCTGAATAAATCTCAGTTGCTAGTGGTTGACTAGCCCATGAATAAAAGCCGCTTTCGAGCGGCTTTTTTGTTTGTTAATGTACTCTTGAAATTTAGTTCGAATTGAGAATGAAATGTCAGATACGGTAGACCAGCAATATATAGATTGGTTAAGCCAAGTGTGTAATGCCAGGGTATTGAATACGCAACTAATCCAGCCTCTTTGGAGTGGCTATGGTGCGTGCTTTCGTGCCACACTAAGCTATTCTAGTGACGGTACCGCAAAATCCAGTAACAATGTTAGCGCTACTCGTATAAATGAAATCCAGCAAGTACAAGATAGCTCAACTACCCTACACAAAGCCAACTACCAACCAGTTACTAAGGTTGTAGTAAAATGCGCCACACCGCCAAACACCCTTTCACACCCCAAAGGTTGGAACGGCGAGGCAAGCCACAACCGAAAATGCCAATCTTTTGCGGTAGAGAACTGTTTTTATAGCCAAGTACACCCGCAAACTGATGCCTGCTTTCCAACAGCCAAATACATAGCACACAGCCAGCAGGGCGAAGCCTCCCTTCTGGTTATGGAAGATTTAGCGCACGCTGGCTACTCACGTACAGCCTCTTCACTTACCCCAGCGCGATGCGAAACCGTTCTCAAATGGTTAGCTCACTTTCACGCGCGCTTTCTTAATGTAAGAAGTGAATTTGAAAACCGAAATATACAGCTGTGGAGCGAGGGCACTTATTGGCACTTAGCTACACGTGAAGATGAGTTTCAAGCCATGCCCGAGGGTCTGTTAAAACAAAACGCCCTGGCCATTTCTAGAACTTTAGATAGTGCTATCTATCAAACGTTAGTACATGGCGATGCTAAAGTGGCTAACTTCTGTTTTACTGAAGATTTTTCCGCCTGTGCCGCCGTCGACTTTCAGTATGTCGGTTTTGGTGCCGGCATAAAAGATGTAGCTTACTTTTTGGGAAGCGCATTACCCACTGAAACCCATATAGCCCATCGGGACGCTTTACTTAATACGTATTTCCTTGCACTAGAAGACGCACTACAAGCTCGCTCGTCAAACCATGATACCCCTTTTTATTTCAAAAACAGTGATATTGAGCACGTCATTGCCGAATGGAAAAAGCTGTACCCTTTTGCCTGCGCTGACTTTTATCGGTTCTTATCTGGTTGGAGCCCAGAGCACTGGAAAATAGATGCTGAGCTTAAGGGCCAAACTAATGTCGCCCTAGCCGCCTTAAAGAGTTCACACGCCTGCTAGCCGCCTTTAAAATCAATAAAACTGCACCATTACATTATACTAAGCGTATATAGTGGCAAACAAATACAATGTCGTTGCCATGTACAAACGCAAACTTTATCTTTTTGGGTTGTTATCTACTTTTATCTTGTTAATAGCCTTGGCAAGTGCCGCAATTTCGGCACATTTAACCCGTACTAATCTCACCCAGGCACAGCTTGCCCAGTCGCTACTGTCAGAGCATCAACATCTATCCAGTGTTTCCTACAGGCTCTTTAAACAGCTGACAGACGAGCTTATATTTGGAAAAAATGCGAACCAAGCCAAAGTTAGAAACAAGCAACAGCAAATAGAAAACGCATTAAATCGGATAACATCGCTAGAACTCGCGCAGCGTGAAGCCTTAGGAGTTGAAGCAACGCTTGGCAGCGTAGAGGACACTGACGAACTCGAAGCACTCATTCAAAGCATTGTGGCAGAATTTAGGGCTATTGCGCTTTCTAACGATAGCACCCCACTCAACCAGCAGCAGCGCCTTCAAACATTATTAGAAGTCACCATCGACAATCAGTTTAGAGAAGCCATTAACTCTGCAGTAAATCGCCAAACAGGTGTGGTATCGCGCATTAACGCTAGCATCGAAACACTTAACACCAGCATAGTATGGTTTACGATTAGTTTGGGCCTCATCACCTGCCCCTTCATTTTGCTAGGTTGCTACTGGCTATTTAATGCCCTTTATTCACCCCTTACAGTTATTCGTACTGGTACTGATGCTATCGCATCAGGAAATTATCACTATCGCTTACCTGAAACCCTAGACAGCGAATTTACTGACTTGGTGAAAGCGCTTAACTCTATGATTGCGCGACTACAGGAGCATGAAGCTCAGGCAGATGCCCATCGCAAGCATTTAGAGTTTGAAGTGGAGAGCCGCACTCGCGCGCTAAAAGAAGCAAATGACAAACTAACTAAGCAAGACGCAAAGCGTCGTCAGTTTTTGGCCGATGTTAGCCACGAATTGCGTACGCCGCTAACTATTATACGCGGCGAAGCGCAGGTAACCCTCAGACAAGCAGCAGCGAGCAATGAGATTTACAAAGAAACGCTGGAGACCATACTTGAGCAAGCGGTTAACTTGAGTAAGTTAGTGGATGACTTACTGCTACTGGCGCGCGCCGAGATGCATGAATTCACGGTGGATTTGGTTAAATCGGACTTACACAGCCTGCTTACTCAAAACATGCCATCGTGGCAAAAACTTACAAAGCACAGAGATCTAGATATTAAATGGCTTGCTAAAGAAAAAGCGCAAGTGCTTATCGACAGTGACAGAATTTCGCAGGCACTAACCATTCTTATTGAAAACGCACACAAATACTCCTATCCAGATACGCCCATTTCGCTGCGTGTTGAAAGCGAAGACCAGAATATCAATGTATCAGTCATTGATTGCGGTGAAGGCATTTCTTCAAGTGATTTGCAGCACGTGTTTGAACGCTTCGTTAGGTTAAAAAGCAAAGGCAATGGAATGGGGTTAGGCTTGTCTATCGCAAAAGCCATTGCAGAAGCCCACCACGGCGCACTAACTGCACACTCTACGTTAGGTAAAGGCTCTCAGTTTACCTTGACACTTCCTATGATAGAAAGCCAAGCAAATCAATCAGATTTACCTAGCCCTGAATGACATAGACGAATTAGGATTATACCGATAATGAAAATTCTTATTGCTGATGACGAAGCCCCCTTACTACGATTTTTATCGCGAGGCTTAAACGCGGAAGGTTTTGAGTGTGTCGAAGAGTCGGCATTGCACAATTTAGTCACGCGCATTCGACACGAGTCCCCTGCCATCATCGTACTCGATCGCATGTTTGGCGACGAAGATAGCGTAGAGCTGTTGCCCGCCATTAAATCTCTCCCTCATGCTCCTATGGTTTTGCTACTTACAGCTGTAGATGAGGTACGGGAGCGCGTGAATGGTTTAAAACAAGGCGCAGACGATTATCTATGTAAGCCTTTTGACTTTGACGAACTGCTAGCGCGCATAACGGCCTTAAGCCGAAGAGTGACCAACACGCCTGTTACTCAATCAGGCTTAACCGTCGGACCGTTAAACATCGATGATGAATCTCGCATTGCGACACTGTCAGGAGAAGAAATTACACTCACTAAATTAGAGTACGACATGCTCTATTATTTTGCGGAAAATACTGAAAAAGTCCTTTCTCGAGAGCGCATATTAAGTCGAGTATGGCGAAGTCACAGCGACCCGCTTACCAATGTGGTTGACGTGTATATTAGTAGGCTACGTCAAAAGCTTCATAACAGTGATGCCATATTTATTGAAACCTTGCGCGGGAATGGGTATCGATTAACCACCAGAAAATAGTCATTTCGTCTCATCAACTATTGCATTAAGACCCTATTCAACCTATTTTGAACACTCGTTCAAATCTTAATTAAGGATAATCATGGCTCGTTCACCTTCATCATTACTATCACGGATATGCTGTGCAACCGCTTTAGGCCTAGGTCTGCTGTCATCACCTGTTTTTGCGCAAACAGGAAATACCGATGCAATGCAGGTCGAAAAGAAAGAATTGCGCGCGCCCAAAGTTATCTTTTTTGATGTAAACGAGACCCTTCTTGACCTTACCGCCATGCGCAGTTCGGTGGGTGAAGCATTAGGAGGGCGAGACGATTTGTTACCGCTTTGGTTCTCTACCATGCTGCATCACTCGCTGGTCGACTCAACTACTGGCCGCTTCCATACCTTTGGAGAGATTGGCGTTGCCTCACTATTGATGGTCGCTGAAATTGAAGGTATTGAATTAACCAAAGAGCAGGCTAAAACGGCAATTGTCACGCCTTTGCGAAGCCTTCCCCCACACCCAGACGTACGTGATGGCTTGCAAGCGTTAAAAGACAAGGGCTATAAACTGGTAAGCCTTACCAATTCCTCTAATAAAGGCGTGTATACCCAGTTTAAAAATGCAGACCTACTGTCTTATTTCGATGAACGACTTAGCGTTGAAGATATTAACTTGTACAAGCCAGATACACGCACTTATGAATGGGCTATTGAAAAAATGGGCATAGCAGCAGAAGACGCTATGTTAGTTGCGGCTCACGGTTGGGATATTGCTGGGGCTAAACAAGCCGGCTGGCAAGCTGCGTTTATCGCTCGACCGGGCAAAGTACTCTATCCTCTAGCGCTATCGCCTGACACTGTAGTGAGCGGGCTAGATGAATTGGTATCTCAACTACCGAAGGCGAAATAAGCATTCGGGTCTTAATTGATGGGATCTAGGTGCACTTAAAAGCACCGCTTATCGGTTGGCATGAGTGAACAAGGTCAGTTAATACTCTGACTATACGCCTGTTCCAAAGCTATAAGGTTATGCCAACCGATTTTTTGAGCTAGTCACAGATCTATGCTTTTTGCCGTGCCTTGTCTCTTCATATCTATATGAGGGATGTCATCCTCCAAGTACATGGTTGATGTGGCTTCAAAACCAAAGCTCTCATAAAAGCGTTTTAAATATTCTTGTGCACCAATTTCAATATCACACCCCGGCCATATTGCCTCACAATGATTAATGGCTTCACGCATAAGCGCTTTACCCGCCCCTTTCCCCCGAAAGGCTTTACTGGTAGCCACACGGCCTATGCTTACCGATGGATAACTGACGCCTTCACCAATTAATCGTGCACACGCCACAAGTTTATTATTTTCAAAACCCATTAAGTGATGGGTTTGCGGATGGCGGTCTTTTTCATCTAGCTCCGGATAGGGGCAGTTTTGTTCAACAACAAAAACATCGACGCGCAGCTTAAGCAGGTCAAAGAGTTGGTGGTTCGTAAGTTCATTAAATGTAAGTGATTGCCAAGAAACCATGTTACCCCGATGAATTTCTATTATTAACGTTTTTATAGCGCACAATAACTTGTGGTGTTAAAAGCGCGATAGTAAAAGACTAAAGCTATGACTTGCCGTAGTGTAACCCATTGCTATTTACTCACAAAGCGTATCAAGCTCACATTAAACAGAATTGCTTTGCCTTAGCACAACGGTTTTATTTTGTAATGATAAACAGCATTCCCTATCGCCATTCCCCTAACCTTTTGAATGCTCACTAAGGGTTAAGATATTCATTGTTTGCTAATCCGGCCTTTACATAGTCGATAAAGGTTTTAATTTTGGTGAGGTTTTTTCGTCCTTCAACACTCACCACTTGAATAGGCAACTTGTTATCTTCCACATCTTCTAACAAGCTAACCAATTCACCACTTTTAAGCGCATCAGCAACTTGGTAAGACATAAGCCGTACAATACCTACGCCATCTTTTGCTGCATTAATTGCCGCTCTATTTTGGTTTGACTGAAAGCGAGGCGTAAGCTTAATGGGTATAGCTTTGCCGCCTTTATGGTACGTCCATATGGCAGGTTCGTTAAATCTCGTAGGAAACAAAATGCTATGCTGTTTTAAATCTTCCGGTTTCTTGATGGGCCCGCTGCTTTCTAAATAAGCAGGTGCAGCGCAGGTTACGCGCCTTACATACCCAACAGTAACACCATAAAGCAATGAGTCTTTCGGCTTACCAATTCGTATTGCTACATCAATATTATTGTCAATCAAATTCACGACGTCATCGTGAAAATGACCGTTAATTGAAATATTAGGGTAATCCTTCAGGAACTGAGAAATAATCGGCGTTATGTAACGCTCTCCGAATAATATAGGCGCAGTTATATTGAGTTCACCTTGTGGCGCGATATCTAAGCCAGATACCGCAGCTTCACTTTGTTCAATGTCGGTCAAAATACGTGAGGCATGACTTAAGTAATGCTCTCCCACTTCGCTCAGCTTTATTTGCCGTGTTGTGCGATGAAAAAGCCTTGTATTTAACTGAGATTCCAGATGTGCAATACAGCGAGTAACTGCAGGCGCTGACATTGATAATGTGTCTGCAGCCCCTACAAAGCTACCCGATTTAGCCGCCTCGACAAACACTCTCATGCACAAAAGCTTATCCATATTATTTCACTATTTGAAATTATGAATTTTAAAAATAGCCAATTATTAAATGAAAAGAAAGCATTAGTATTTCCATAAGCTAATTCGCACTTTCAATTCAAACAATATTGATAAACCACAGACCGATAACACGAGGAGACATTTATGAGACCGCCATCACCACCCTTTTCACGCGAAACCGCAGCGCAAAAAGTGCGCCTTGCTGAAGACGCTTGGAACAGTAAAGACCCGGTAAAAGTTGCGGGTGCTTATACCTTCGACTGTAGCTGGCGTAACCGCGCAGAGTTCATTGAAGGGCGAGCTCAAATAGTAAGTTTTTTAACGCGAAAGTGGAACAAAGAGCTCAATTATAAACTGGTAAAAGAGCTATGGACATTTGGCTCAAACCGCATTGCGGTGCGCTTTGCCTATGAGTACACAAACGATTCGGGACAATGGTTCAGAGCTTACGGCAACGAAAATTGGCAGTTTAACCCGGAAGGGCTGATGGAAAAGCGTATAGCCAGTATTAACGAACATTCTATTGCTGAGGGTGATAGAAAATTTACCTGGAGTGGTAACCGTCGCCCCGATGATTTTCCTTCACTGTCGGAGCTTGAACTATAAACAAGTTCAGTGACGACATTAATCTAACTATGCCTATTGTGAGAAATCCCCCCATGACGCCCCAAATAAATAAAGTTAAGCCCCAACACCCTATTACTTTGATTCAAAACCCTAAGTCTGGCCACTGCCATAAAGTGTCGCTATTTATGGCGCTCAACGCCATTCCTTTTATAACCGTTGAACCTGATATGGCCAGTGGCGAGCACAAAAGTGAGCACTTCAGTGTGCTTAACGTTTTTAAACAAGTCCCCGTGATAACTGACGGCGATATCACTCTGGCTGACTCTAATGCCATCTTGGTTTATTTGATCCACGCATATGCAGACAGTGATTACTGGTTAGGAAAAAGTGCCAAAGAAAAAGCGCTTATTCAACGTTGGCTCTCGGTTTCAGCAGGAGAACTCGCCAAAGGACCCGCCGCAGCGCGATTAGAATACGTATTTGGCGCAACCATCCATGTTCCCACTGTACTTGCCACCAGCGCGACATTGCTTGAAAACATGGAAGCGCACCTAACAAGCTCTAAAAGTGTTTTTCTCGTAGGTAATCACGTCACCGCCGCAGATATCGCTATGTATTCTTATATGGCTCACGCCCCAGAAGGTGGTATATCGCTGAATAAATACCCTCACATAACTGAGTGGCTAAGGGCTATCGAGACCCTAAACGGTTTTATTCCAATGCCATCATCTGATATTGCTCCAGCTCGAAATTAAGAGGTCGTTATGTCACTACCTAGGCTATCGTCAATAAACCCTGCGTTTCACCAAGGTGAAATCGCTCTGCAAAAGAAGCTGGGTATTGATAAGGAAATAGGCGAGCGAACCAAGGGTTTTATCCGTAGCTACATGCCAGAGCAACACAGGCGGTTCTTTACTTCCTGTCCGTTCACCGTCTTAGCCTTGGTAGATGACGAAGGCTACCCCGTAGCCGTTCCTGTGTGGGGAGAAGGAGATTTCATAGAAAGTCCCTCGCCCACCCAATTGCGCTTTAGCCTTCAAGTACAAGTATGGAACATGATGCTAGGTGCGTTAAATCTCGACGTGATTTCAGGAAGCAAAATCGGCATAGTCGGGATTGAATATGCTACAAGGCGCAGAAATCGACTAAACGGTACGATAAGCCACGCAACTGATGGAAACCTTACAGTATTGGTAGATCAAAGTTTCGGAAACTGCCCTCAATATATTCATAAACGAAACACGACAAAAAAGAGACGGCTTGCCATAGATGGACAGTTAGACAATAGCACGTCTGACAACGTCAATATGACTACTACCACAACAAACGTAATTGACACCAGGGCTCGTGCAATAATAGAAAGCGCTGAGACATTTTTTATTGCTTCACGGCATAGCTCTCTGGGACAAGAAGCGAACGAAGGATTAGACGTTTCTCACAGAGGGGGCAAAGCAGGCTTTGTTAACGTGAAAGGAAATACAATAACCTTCCCTGATTTTAGCGGGAATAAGTTCTTTAATACTTTGGGCAACATCCTACTAGACCCACGCGTAGGTTTGTGTTTTTGGGACAATGAAACAGGTGACCTTTTTTTCGTAAAAGCAAAAGCTAAGGTCAAACCGATTGAATCTAAAGCTTCTGTGTTTAGAGAGACTGGGTTTAAAGGGGCTGCCTTTAAAGGCGCGGAGCGTTTTGTGTCTTTATCGGTAATATCGGTTACGCACATTGCGGGAATATACCCCTATTCTCATGAAATAACGGACATGTCCCCCTATGCTCTTCAGACTGGCGACTGGAAATAAGCGTTTAATTGATGAACCCTATAATTTAGTCGGCGTAATTAATTGGAACACCATTTAAAAATAGTTAAGGTGCTTTGCTACAAGGTCTTGTATACATAAGCAAACACCCGCGCGGGCAAAGGGATAGAATATGAGTGATAAGCGCAATATCAAAACTTACGACAAACCTGCTGGCGGATGGGGTGCGCTAAAAAGCGTGACTAAAAATTGGATCCAAAGTGAGAAGCCGCTTAAAAATTTACGGGCGATGCTTAAAACCAATCAGGATAAGGGTTTTGACTGCCCGGGCTGTGCTTGGGGTGAGTCACCTGAAAGCGGATTAGTGAAGTTTTGTGAAAACGGTGCTAAAGCAGTGAATTGGGAGTCTACCGGCCGTTATGTCGACCCTGCGTTTTTCTCAAACCATTCAGTAAGTTCACTAAAGAAGCACACTGACTATTGGTTAGAATCACAAGGTAGACTTACACACCCAATGCGCTTCAATGCTCAAACTGATCATTATGAACCCATATCATGGGACGATGCCTTTGCACTTATCGCTAAACATTTAAATGCTCTGAGTTCACCACATCAAGCCGAATTCTATACTTCAGGACGGGCAAGTAACGAAGCCGCTTACCTATATCAACTTTTTGTACGCGCATTTGGCACCAATAATTTCCCCGATTGCTCGAATATGTGTCATGAAGCCTCCGGACAAGGTATGAAGCCAACCATTGGCGTAGGTAAAGGTACGGTCACGTTCAACGATTTTGAAAAAGCGGATACTATATTTGTTATCGGGCAAAACCCGGGCACTAACCACCCGCGCATGTTAGAGCCACTGCGCGACGCTGTACGTAGAGGCGCTCAAGTAATTTGCTTAAACCCGCTAAAAGAGCGCGGGCTTGAAAAGTTCCAGCACCCTCAACACCCCATAGAAATGCTAACTAATGGCTCAACACCAACCAATACCGCTTACTTCAGGCCTGCCCTTGGCGGCGATATGGCAGTAATGCGCGGTATTGCGAAATGGTTACTAACCTGGGAGCAAGAAGCAAAGGCGGATAACGCTCCTCCTGTGTTTGACCACGACTTTATCAATACGCATACCAACGGCATGGACGACTATTTAGCTGTAGTCGACAATACAAGTTGGGATCATATTGAAGCCCAAAGCGGTTTATCGAAAGACGACATCCGCCACGCGGCTACTATGTACAAGCGCGGAGAACGGGTAATCATGTGCTGGGCTATGGGAATTACACAGCACAAGCACTCTGTTGCTACGGTTCAAGAAATTGTGAATGTACAGCTATTGCGAGGAAACGTTGGCAAGCCAGGTGCAGGTCTTTCACCCGTCAGAGGGCATAGTAATGTACAAGGCGATAGAACGGTGGGTATTAACGAAGCACCGCCTAAAACCTTGCTCGATGCGTTAGAAAGCAAATTTAACTTTGTAGTACCCCGCGAACAGGGTCACAACACTATTCAAGCGATTCAAGCTATGGAGCGCGGCGAGGCTAAAGTATTTATCGGCTTAGGCGGTAATTTTGCGCAGGCAACACCAGATACCCCCCGTACTCACGCTGCGTTATCAAAATGCGATTTAACGGTACATATCGCTACCAAACTAAACCGCTCTCACCTAACTACAGGTAAGGATGCACTTATTTTACCTTGCTTGGGTAGAACTGAAGTGGACATGCAGGCCAATGGACAACAAGGTGTAACCGTTGAAGATACGTTTTCTATGGTTCATATCTCCTATGGTCAACTACCGCCGAGTTCGCCTGAACTTCGCTCAGAACCAGCCATAATCGCGGGTATCGCCAAAGCGACGCTGGGCAACACACCGGTAGACTGGGATGCCTTAATTAGCGACTACGATAATATTCGTGAACTCATTGCCGATACGATAGACGGTTTTAAAGACTTTAATACCAAACTTGCACAGCCAGGCGGCTTTCACCTAGGTAACGCAGCTAGCGAACGGAACTGGTTAACGTCTTCAGGCAAAGCTGAATTTGCCGTTAACTCGCTTCCAGATTCGCTGTTAAATGAAGACCTAGTTGCTCAAGGTGAAAAGCCTGACCTTATTTTGCAAACGCTGCGTTCCCACGACCAATACAACACCACGATTTATGGTATGGATGACCGTTACAGAAACGTGTTTGGCGCCCGTGATGTCCTTTTTGTTAACGAACGCGATATCGAAAAACTGGGATTTAAAGACGGCGATAAAGTGGATATTACGTCAATGTGGAACGATGGCAAAACCCGCCAAATTAAACAGTTTATGTTGGTATCTTTCGACATTCCGCCGGGCCAAGCTGCGGCGTATTACCCCGAAACCAATCCGCTAGTACCTCTAGAAAGCTACGGCGATGGAACCTTCACGCCAACGTCGAAATTTATTGCGATCAAACTTTCAAAGTCCGAGTCGGATGGACGAATTGCGGTCTCTGCAGTTTAAGCTTATCGAATTTGGCCCCGAACGCGGGGCCGCTTAAATGCTCTATACTCTCTAGCTTCGCGCCCCGTTAAACTTGTGGTGAGTACGCTCTCGGTGAGTCATATTTAGGCACGTGGATAAGGGATACGCCATAGCGGTTAGCCCACTTAACTGATAATGCCGTAGGTGCTGAAAGTGTCACAAGCAAAGGTAATTTTGCTCTTATCGCTTTTTGTACTAGTTCTAAGCTACAGCGACTGGTTAACACGACAAGGCAATCCTTCTGATAAAGCTTATTAGCCGCAATGGCTCCAATTAACTTATCAAATGCGTTATGCCTTCCTATATCTTCACGACATGCCAGTACATTGCGTTTGGCATCAATATAGAGTGCGCCGTGCATTGCCCCACTTTGCTGCGCTAGTGCTTGCGCTTGTGAAATTAGGTCTCGCAACCCTTTAAACCAGCTTGCTTCTGGTAGAGGCAATGGCTCTACAGGTTGGAGTTGAGGCAAAGCGTTATCCAGCGCTTCGACACCACAAAGCCCACAGCCCGAAGCACCTGCCAATTGCCGTTTATTTTCTTTTAACTTCCAAAAAGCCTGGTTAGCAATATCCACTTCAGCATTAATGTGCTCTTTGTGGTATGTCAACTCAATACCATAAAGCTGGCGGGGGTGCTCAATAATGTCGTTACTTAAACTAAAGCCAATAATAAAGTCTTCAATGTCTTTAGGCGTAACAAGCATTACTGCATAGTTGATACCGTTGTAACTGATGCTTAATGCGACCTCTTCAGCAAGCGTAAAATGTTGAGTTTCAGGCGTTCCATCTAAAACTAATGCGTGGTGTTCGGCGTTATTTGTCATCAGGCCAATCACCTGGCGTATTAACGTTAAGCCATTCTGCCTCATTCACACAGGTTATCTTTTCGATCTGTTCTTCTTGCTCGCCACCCACCCTTTTTGTGCGCACAAGATTAGCTTCTTCAAGAGCAATGGCGTCTAGGCTTTCCAAGAACCCCACCACACGTCGCTTGTTTTGGTCAACCAAGTAGTAAGTTAGCATGGCTTTAGTATTCTGCTTAACCGACAAATAAAAAGGCAAAAAGCGTTTTTTCACGTAAACCGACCGCTGGGATTCCCGCCCTGCTGATACTAGCGTTTTCAAAAGCTGAGGCGTCATCTGGGGCATATCCACGGGAAGGACAAGCAATTCAATAGGGCTACCTTTGCCCGCGTTTGAATTACATAAAACATCCAGAGCTGCATGCACACCACCCAGTGGTCCTGCATCATCAATTTTATCATTTAAAAAATTTGGCGCATTACGGCTAATTAACACCTCATCACACCCTGCAGCCTTTAATAGCGATGACGCTCGCTCAATAAGCGTACTTCCCTGATAACGCATAAGGGCTTTATCTTGTCCCATTCTGCGCGATTGGCCACCCGCTAACACGAGTCCGATAAGAGTTTTATTCACTATTCTTGTGGCAACCATAAGGTGGGGAGTTTGAAAAAACTACCAGGTTAAATCATCAGGGATTTCGTAGTCGGCATACCAGTCGTCTTCATCCTCGTCTTTTCCATCGCTGCCACTTTTATCTAGATCGGCGCGATATATAATTGAAGACTCATCACGCTGAGCAATCTTGTCAGCAACCGGCGTTGGAACCAGTTCGTAAGCATCGTCAAGTAATACCACAGTCAAACGACCTTTTGTCACTTGCTTGTGCATTTCTTCGCTCACATACATGCGCTTTACCACGTTATCGTGAGTAAAATTGAGTACAGTTTCACCCTTACGCGGTTGCTTATTAACGTTAATAAGCTGCCTTACTTGAGCCGCAATTGAACGTTTTTCTCGTTCTTCCTGCTGCAATTGGTTTAGCTCACGAGAGCGGGCTTTTTTCTCTTCTGCCGCTTTCTGTGCCGCTAACGTCGCCTCGTCTACCACTGGCTGTTTTTGCTTATTTTTTTGTTTTTGCTTTTTGCGTTTGTCAGCGCGCGCTTGTTTTGCAGACGCTTTATCAGCCAATCCGGCTTTTAAAAGTTGATCTTGTAAAGAGGCCATAATTCACTCTCTATTAATGTAGTAATAAACCTTACATGAAGCGTGTTACAAGTCTTCATTGTGTGTCTTAAAACGTAATAAGCCCGAATAAAATCGGGCTTATTGTTTAGGCTTCAAAGTATTATATTAGCTTTGAATTACTTTTTCTTGGCTTTTGACTTGGCCGCAGGCTTTTTCGCTGCTTGCTCCTGCCATTTACCGTTGTCGTACCATGCCGACCAACCCGTCGCTTTGCCGTTTTCATTTTCGGACATCACATACTGCTGTTTGGTCTTTCTGCTGTAGCGAACTATCGCAGGATTACCGTCAGGGTCTGTTTTTGGCGCATCAGCAAGATAATAGAATTTAGGCGAAATTCTATCCCTAAAGCGTGCAAGCTCTTCCACTTTCGGCGCACGAGTCTCACGAGATTTAGGGAAATTATGGGCTGCCAAGAAGATGCCCGACGCTCCATCCCGTAGCATGAAGTGCGCGTCAGACTTTTCACACGGAAGTTCTGGTAAATCTACCGGATCTTCTTTTGGTGGCGCAGCTTCGCCGTTTCTTAACAACTTACGGGTATTCTTACATTCCTCGTTGGTACAGCCGAAGTATTTACCAAAACGACCGTTCTTAAGCTCCATATCACTGCCGCACTTATCGCATTCAATAATAGGGCCGTCGTAGCCTTTGATTTTGAATGTGCCCGACTCAACTAAGGTGCCATCACAGGTAGGTGTATTACCACAAACGTGAAGCTTCCGCGTCTCGTCTACCAGGTAACTGTCCATAGCTGTACCGCACTTAGGGCAACGCTTTTTAGAGCGAAGTGCTTCTGTTTCAAGCTCTTCTTCGTCATCCACCTTCACCACTTCATCACCAGGCGTGAGGTTCATGGTGTTAGTGCAGCGTTCTTTCGGCGGTAAATTATAACCTGAACATCCTAAGAAAACGCCAGTTGAGGCGGTTCTCACATTCATCTCACGACCGCACTTGTCGCATTCAATACCAGCAGGTATTGCCTGATTTAGGCGCATACCGCCCTCTTCAGGATCTTTCTCTGCATTTAGCAGTTTTCCGTAGAAGCCGCTGTAGAACTCATTGAGAACATCTTTCCAATCTTTATTGCCTTCAGCAATGTCATCAAGATGTTGCTCCATGTTAGCTGTGAAATCATAGCTCATGAGATCGTCGAAGTTTTCCATCAGGCGATCGTTAACTATCTCACCCATTTTCTCGGCGTAGAAACGTTTGTTTTCTAAACGCACATAGCCGCGGTCTTGTATGGTTGAAATGATGCTAGCATAGGTTGAAGGACGACCAATGCCGCGTTTTTCAAGCTCTTTTACCAAAGACGCTTCATTAAATCGCGCCACAGGCTTAGTGAAGTGTTGCTTAGGATCAAGTGCTTTTAAGTCAAGCACATCGCCTTTCTGCACATCCGGCAACATAAGCTCTTCGTCGCCTTTTTTGCGAAGCTGTGGCTGCACACGCGTCCAACCGTCAAACTTAAGTACTCGGCCTTTTGCTGTAAGTTCGTAGTCTCCTGCCGCCACTTTAATCGTAGTGGCATCGTACTTAGCCGGTGTCATTTGACAAGCTAAGAACTGGCGCCAAATAAGCTCATAAAGACGTTGTGCATCACGCTCCATATCCCCCAGACTCGCCGCACTGATACTTACATTTGAAGGACGAATCGCTTCGTGCGCTTCTTGGGCGCCTTCTTTGCTCCCATAGCGAATTGGCGAATCAGGTAGGTATTTTCCACCAAAATTATCTGAGATATATGCTCGCGCGCTGTCTACTGCCTCTTGACTCAAATTGGTCGAGTCGGTACGCATATAGGTGATGTAACCCGCTTCATAAAGACGCTGAGCCATCATCATGGTTTTCTTAACACCAAAGCCCAACCGCGTGCTCGCTGCTTGTTGCAGAGTAGAGGTAATAAATGGCGCTGAAGGTCGACTTTGCGTTGGCTTCGACTCACGGCTTTCTACCGTGTAGTTAGCCCCTTCTAAGTCAGCGAGAGCTTTGTCTGTTTCAGCTTTGTTTTTAGGCTTAAACGCATTGCCTTGGTGCTTGGCAACCAACATGCGAAGCGCTGCTTTTTGTTGGCTGGTCAAGTCAGCGTGAACGTCCCAGAACTCTTCTGGTACGAAGGCTTTAATTTCGCGCTCTCGCTCAACAACAAGCCTAACCGCTACCGATTGAACACGCCCGGCTGAAAGACCACGCGCAATCTTTTTCCATAGCAGTGGCGACACCATAAAGCCCACAACTCGGTCTAGGAAACGGCGTGCCTGCTGCGCATTAACACGAGATATATTTAGCTCACCCGGGTCTGAAAACGCGTCTTGAATCGCATTTTTCGTAATTTCGTTAAAAACGACTCGCTGATAAGTCTTATCTTTTTTGCCTAACAGTTCTTGTAAGTGCCACGCAATCGCCTCTCCCTCGCGGTCCAAATCCGTTGCGAGATAGATAGTGTCGGCGTCTTTTGCGAGCTTTTTAAGTTCGTTGACTACCTTTTCTTTGCCCTGCAGCACCTGATAGTGAGCCTTCCAGTCTTTTTCTGGATCAACGCCCATTCTGTCTACAAGCTTCAAGTATTCGTGACGACGAAGATATTCTTGACGCTCTTCTTCGCCTAAAGTTTTGAGTTCTTTAGCCGGTTTTTTAGGCTCTACTTTGCCTAACGCCTTCGTTGGAAGATCTCGCACATGGCCAACCGAACTTTTTACGATAAAATCTTTACCAAGATATTTATTTATCGTTTTTGCTTTGGCTGGTGACTCGACTATGACCAGTGATTTTGCCATATAATTGAACTAAACCTATTGATTTTTAATGACTATTTACGTCAAATTCTGAAAATTGGAGCAGCCCGACACTATATATAGGGTACTCGCTCTTTTTTAACATATATCTACAAAGTGAATGGAAAACAAGATCTTCTTCATACTTATTCTTCCCACCGCTCTAAACGCGCACAAAAACTGTACATTAAATAAGCAGTACGATTGGCAACGGCCTTAAAAGCCGTATAATGCCAGCCATTCCAACCTGACCTAACGACGCGCTCAGGTTTAAAGAAGTACTGCGTTTGCCCCTGTACAAAAGCGAAAGCGCTGCAGCTGCTACCAATTTAATGGCAGTGTCTATAAGAATGTAGCATATGGGGTCAACAGCAAAAACTACAAGAATGAGGGAAAGTATGAAGCAGTTTGAAGTTAACTTTGATGGTCTTGTTGGACCTACCCATAACTATGCCGGCTTATCGTTTGGCAATGTCGCTTCCCTAAACAATGCGAATGCAAAAAGCAGCCCTAAGCAGGCTGCGAAACAAGGTCTTGCAAAAGCAAAAGCATTGGCCGATATGGGAATGGTACAAGGTGTGTTAGCTCCGCAAGAACGCCCTGATATCGCAGCGCTTCGTCGCCTAGGTTTTACTGGTTCCGATGCTCGTGTGCTAGAAAGCGCTGCAAAGCAGTCTCGCGAGATTTTCTTAGCATGTTGCTCTGCTAGTAGCATGTGGACTGCAAATGCCGCCACTGTGTCTCCTAGCGCCGATACTGCCGATGGTCGCATTCACTTTACCCCTGCAAACTTAACAAACAAGTTTCATCGCTCATTAGAGCCTCAGGTAACGGGCAACATTCTGCGCGGCACGTTCGCCAACGAAAAACACTTTGCCCATCACCAGCACTTGCCAGATAACGAGCATTTTGGTGACGAAGGTGCAGCCAACCATACGCGGCTTTGCAGCAATTACGGGCAAGCTGGTGTGGAGTTATTTGTTTATGGTCGCCATGCTTTTGATACCAGCAAACCTGCGCCGACAAAATACCCTGCTCGTCAAACACTAGAAGCGTGTCAGGCCGTAGCGCGTTTGCATGGGCTAGACGACGATGGCGTGGTTTACATGCAGCAAAACCCAGATGTTATCGACCAAGGTGTATTTCACAACGACGTGATTGCCGTAGGTAACCAGAATGTATTGTTCTTCCACGAGCAAGCGTTTTATCAAAAAGACGCTGGATTTAAAGAGCTTCAAGCAAAATTTGGCAGCGAGCCGCTTCATTTTATTGAAGTTCCTACTGCTGAAGTATCTGTTCAAGACGCGGTTAGAACCTACTTGTTTAACACGCAAATTATAACGCTTCCAAGCGGCGACATGACCATCATTGCGCCAACTGAATGTCAGGAAAACGAGGCGGTTAAGCGTTATCTTGATAAGCTAGTCACACTTGGTACGCCTATTAAGTCGGTTAACTATTTCGATGTTAAACAAAGTATGCGCAACGGTGGCGGCCCTGCTTGCTTACGTTTGCGTGTTGCTATGAACGACCAAGAGCTTGAAGCAGTAAATCAAAACACGCTAATCAACGATACGCAGTTTACGCGCTTAAACGCGTGGGTCGATAAACATTATCGCGATGAACTAAGCGAAGATGACTTGCGCGATCCTCAGCTACTTATTGAATCGCGCACTGCGCTTGATGAGCTTACGCAAATTCTCAAGATTGGCTCAGTTTATCCGTTCCAGCAGGAGTAAGCGCTTTAACGTGCAGAAAACCAAAAAGAAAGCCGGCTATCAGCCGGCTTTTTTATTCTTGGTATTTTTCTATACTTAGATGAGTGCGTACCCTTACGGTGTAACAAGCGTACACTGGTCAGACACACCAAACGGGTTTGCTGGCGGAGACGCCCCTTCATCGGTTACATCGTCAGCAGAAATACTCAATGTGTAGTTCATCGAAGCCTGAGCCTCGCTTCCTGTAGACTGACCAAAAACGGAAATAACTGCATCGTACCAAACCGCATAGCTGCTTGGATAACGGTACTCTAATTCGGCATAACCATTTTCATCTGTTTCAGCGTTGCCGTTAGCGAAAGTTATGGTGCCCACTAATCCAGGCGTAAGCATCTCGTCGCCATTAGTGTCTTCATTAGTTGGAGTTGTATCCAAGATGCCATTATCGTTAACATCTTCTGTCAGACAGTTCTGATTAATTATTGCTATCCATTGTGATTCATCGTCATCATAGACCCAGAACCCTGTACGATACTCACCATCGTTGACATATTTTGCAGGGCCGACAGACGCAGTCAGGCTTACACCGCTAACTGGCTGACCTGCAGAGTCAGAGACGAATACACTGAATCGCTTCAAGTAAGATGTAGAGGTAGGTTCTTCTAGCTCATTACCCGTGCCCAAAGAAATATCGAATGCACGAGCACCCACAGTCAAGGTGACTTGATCATCAATCGCTGAATCATCAGCAACAAACGCGGTAATCACTACGGACTCTAGGGTCGAAACTGAGCCAGACGTAAAGACTGTTGTCGCTATCCCCTTGCTATCCGTGGTTGCTTGAGAAGGTGATACAAATCCGGTAGACACATCAGAGACAGTAAAATTGACCACGCTGTTTTTTACCAAATTACCATCCACATCGCGAACCACCGCGCTAATAGTGCTGGTTTGTCCATCAGGGCCCAAAATGTCAGGCGATGCATCTGCAATAAGTGTGTGCGGTGTAGTAGCTATAAACTCAATTTGAGTAAGTGCCGAAACCAACACATTACCGCTTCCGTCACTCGCCGTTGCCGTAATTGAAGAAATACCAGCATTGTTGGCGCTGATATCGATACTTGCCTGTCCTTCTGCATCAGTTTGTACCGTTGAGTTGCCGTCAATTACGCCACGTGAGGCGCTAAAAGTAACTTCTTGACCCACTACTGGCGTGTTGTTTTGACGCCACTGCACAGTGATTGTCTGTGCTTGGCCCAACGGCACTTCTTCAGTAGGCAAGTTAACGAAGTTAAATTCGTCTTGCTGAACCTGTACCGTAAAACTTGTTTCAGCATTAAGTGCTGATGCCGTAATGGTATTTTCTCCAGAAGCGGAGGCTGTATAGGATACCGTTGCTTGACCATTAGCCCCGGTATTGACCGTGGTACTGCCAAGTGTGCCGTTAGTTGCAGATAAGACAACATCTTCGTTTTTGATAGTCTCGCCATCGGAGTCTTGAAGACGAATTGTGTATTCAACGGTATCGTTTAAAATGACCGACGACGCTCCATTAATAGTTACTTCTGTCCCAGTAATGGTGATATCAACAGATTCAGTAAGGCTACCTGCTCCAGCAGTGATAGTAATAGTACGGTTTGATTTGTCGTTTTGCGATGTCAATACTGCGCGAGCCGTGCCATCGGCAGCGGTTTCTGGCTGTGTTAACTGAAGTTCAACGCCATCACCTGTTGCTGCAGAAAAGCTCACTTCGACCCCTTCCATCAGCACGCTTTGCTCATTTTTAACTAACGCTATAAGTTCGACTTCATCACTACCGCTAGATGCCAGCTGGATACTGTCAGCGAAAAGCTCAAGAGACGCAGGTTCTTCACTTACCGTGGTACTACCTTCAGAACTAAAGGTCGTAGAGTCTGTCTCGCCTGTAGCTAGAGTCGCCGTTACTTCGCCGTCGCCAGAGGCGCTTCCAACCGACATGCCTATTGTCGCAACACCTTCGGCATTTGTTAATGCCGTCGCCGTATCGTTTGAGAAGGTAGCAAGGTCATCATTACTTAATGAAAAGGTAAGCAAAAGATCGGCCTGAGGTTCACCTAATGAATTAGTTACTGTTGCCACTGCCGTTAAACCATTGCTTGATGAAAGGTTATTATCGGCCTCTCCACTTTCATTTTGCAATGATAATGCAACACTAATAGAAGTAGGTTCTATGGCGCTTGCCGCTGTGGCAGAGAACGTCGTACTCCCTGTTTCACCACTACTTAACGCTGCGGTAATTTCACCATCACCCGAAGCCGTACTGGCGTTCAAGCGAATTCTAGCAACACCGCTTGAGTTGGTGCGCGCAGTACCTGTGTCGTTGCCGAACTCTGCAAGTTCATCGTTACTAAGCGTGAAAGTTAACAGTGCATCTGAGTACGGGTTGCCTTGGTCATCCGTCACCGTTGCTACTGCAAACAAGCTATTGTTTTCTGATAAGTTGTTGTCGCTTGCGCCACTTTCATTTTCTAATGTTAAAGCTATCGAATAGGTAGGTGTGGTTGTACCGTCGTCTCCGCTTCCATTATCCGTGTTATCCCGAGAGACTGCAGAACCGCCTCCACCACATGCTGTTAGCATAAATATTGCGCTAATTAGGCTTAGCGCTCTCGCTAATGTCGACATAATTCGTTCCTGAACCTCTTTTATTGACAATTGCGTCGTTTTTTATGTTTAAAAATCAACTGAATCTGGCACACTACGAAAGATTAAAAATATAAAAATGCACAGGAAACATTAATGTCTTCATCTGCACATAAGTATAGTTTAACCGCCCGCATATTTATCGGCATGGCTGCCGGTATCTTGACTGGTGTCTTTCTCCAATTATTGTTTGATGATAGCGGAGATTTTACTTTTTCGGTATTCGGTTTTGAGCTCTCAACGTATAACATTCTTGTTGAAGGTATATTTTCCACTCTCGGCCAAATATTTATCGCTAGCTTAAAAATGCTGGTGGTTCCCCTCGTTTTTGTTTCTCTTATTTGTGGAACTAGTACCTTATCAGACCCGAGCAAGTTGGGAAGACTGGGTGCAAAATCGGTAGGGCTATATGTTGTCACAACCGCAATCGCCATAACACTAGCCATGAGTATAGCTTTGGTGGTTTCTCCCGGTGACGGACTGAATTTAACCACGGAAACCTCGTTCCAAGCGAAAGAAGCGCCTAGCCTGTCAGACGTTATTGTGAATATGTTCCCTAGCAACCCCATAAACTCTATGGCACAGGGCAACATGCTTCAAATCATTGTTTTTGCTGTACTGTTCGGTATAGCAATGGCGATGACAGGTGATGCAGGCAAACGTCTTACCGCTATTTTTGAAGATATCAATACGGTAATCATGCGCTTAGTGACAATCATCATGAACCTAGCGCCATACGGTGTTTACGTACTAATGGCGAAGCTCTTCTCAACCATTGGCGGCGAAACCATATTGAGTCTGGCGAAGTACTTCTTTTTAGTATTTGGCGTTTTGATCCTTCACGGCCTAGTTACTTACTCTGTTTTACTTAAAGTTTTGGCAGGCTTAAACCCGGTCATTCTTTTGAAAAAAATGCGTGACGCAGCCCTATTTGCTTTTAGTACGTCAAGTAGCAGCGCCACCCTGCCTGTGACCATGGAAACAGCAAAAAATAAACTTGGCGTGGGTAATTCAGTTTCATCATTCACTCTGCCTCTAGGCGCAACAATTAACATGGACGGTACCGCCATCATGCAGGGTGTGGCGACGGTGTTTATCGCCCAGGTTTACGCTGTCGACTTGAGCCTTGGCGACTATATGATGGTAGTGTTGACCGCCACGCTTGCTTCTATCGGAACCGCTGGTGTACCTGGCGTTGGCCTTATTATGCTGGCGATGGTTTTACAGCAGGTAAACTTACCCGTCGAGGGTATAGCACTTATTATCGGCGTAGACAGACTACTTGATATGACCCGTACTGCGGTAAATATTACCGGTGATTGTATGGTGTCGTGCGTTGTTGCTAAGAGCGAGGGCGCGTTAGATGAGAGTATTTATAACGACCCTAAAGCAGGTTTGAAACAAGAAGATGTGGATTTCGAGCACTTCGAAAAGAACCAATAGTATAGAGTTCAAACCCTCTGCGTGCGCTGTACATATCGTGTGAGTGGCGCATTAGAGCAGCAGTTAAATACAAACAAGGCCAGCATAATTTGCTGGCCTTTTTATTGATGGTCTTGTTTCTAGCCACTCTCCCATGGACACTAGTCTTGTAGACGTTAACCCCCTGAACCACCGTCCTTAGAACAATGCTCCGATAAACATCTATATCATTCGGATCCCTCGCCTATGTTGCTAAAATCACAACTCTGCCGAGCGTAACGGGTCGGTGATGCATGAGCTAACTATCATCGACCTGTAATAGTTCATTTTGTAATTAGCTAGTGAAGCGCAGAAGATGGCGACACTTTTGCAGCTTTTTGCGCTGGATACAACGTAGCCCCAACACTTAAAAACATAGCTACAACAACCGTTACTACCACGTCCTGCCAGTGTAAGCTTGAAGGTAGAAAATCAATAAAATAGATATCGCCAGACAGAATTTCTACATTTAACAACGTTTCAATAAAACGAACAATATCTGACAAGTTTGGTGCTACCAACAAGGCAAGCGCAACGCCAACGGTAATGCCGACAACCCCGTTAATAACCCCCTGAAGTACAAAGGTATTGCGAATTAGACGGTCAGTGGCTCCCATTGTCTTTAATATCGCAATAGCAGCTTGCTTGTCTCTAACCGCCATTACCAATGATGACACTATATTAAAACAAGCAACGGCAATCACTAATGTAAGCGCAATATAAACCACTGACCGTACAAGCTGAATGTCGTTATATAAATGCCCTTGAGTACGTGTCCAGTCAGACATATAAACAGCTTGAGGATAGCTATAGCCAATATCTCGCATGGTATCGTATGCTGAAAAAGGATCGTTAAGGGTGAACTGAATACCCTGGGCTTTAGAGGTAATACCAATAGCTTCCGACGCAGTCGCTAAATGCATCAGCCCAAGCTGATTGTCTAGCTCACCACCAACAGATAGCACCCCTGCAATAGTCAGCGTAATAGAACGTGGCGCCTTAAAGGTTAAATCATGGGTGGTTTGAGGTATCAATAGCTGAACTGTGTCACCCACATCTAGCGCCATTGAAGACATAATACCTTTACCAACAAGCAATCCATTAGATTGCTTGGAAAAGTTTAGCCAATCTTGACTAGCTACTCTTTCAGCGTATTTATCACCAACCTGATTTACTGGGATACCGGTAACGCTAATAGCCTTTAACTCGCCTTTTGACTGCAGCATGCCTGTTAGCCCTGTGTAAGGGGTTACCGATGCAATACGGCTATCTTGTGAAAAACGGTAAAGCTGAGCATCTAAATTCTCTATTCCACTTTCGCTTTTACTGTATAGTTCGCCGTGTGGAACCACGCTTAAAATGCGACTCGTTAGCTCTTTTTCAAAACCGTTCATAACACTTAGCAGCACGATAAGAACAAAGCACCCAAGCCCAATACCAATAGTCGACGACATTGATATAAACGAAATAAAGCGCTGTTCGGAACGTGTTTTTCTAAATCTCTTGGCCAATTCAAGGGCGAGCATCTTGACCCTCCACAGGCAATGCTTCGCTAGCTAACCGGCCGTCTTTAATCTTCAGTACCCTATCCATTTTCGCAGCAAGGGTAGTGTCGTGGGTAACCACTACAAAGGCTGTCCCCTTTTTCTCGCTTAAGCTTTTCAAAAGCTTATAAATTTGTTGCCCTGTAGAATCATCCAAATTCCCTGTAGGTTCATCGGCAAGCACCACAGAAGGTTCGGTAACCAACGCACGGGCTATTGCCACACGCTGTCGCTCGCCTCCCGACATGGTTGAAGGTAAATGATCCATTCGATGGGAAAGCCCTACTTCTTCTAACATAGCTTGAGCTTTAGTATGGGCCGCTTTTGTGGATAGCCCTCTTATTCTAAGCGGCATCGCAACGTTTTCTAAGGCCGTGAACTCACCAAGTAGGTGATGAAACTGGTAAATAAACCCCATTTCGTCATTGCGAAGTTTAGCTAGCGCATTGCCAGATAGTTTGCCAAGAGATTTCCCGTTAAATTCGACATCGCCGCTGGAGGGTTTATCTAACCCGCCTAGTATATGTAGCAGCGTACTTTTCCCTGAACCAGAACTGCCTAAAATGGCTACGTGTTCACCAGCTTTTATCGAAAGAGAAACATCGTGTAATACGGGGGTGGCATTACTGCCTTCTTGATAGGTTTTATTAATATTGCTGCAAATTAGCACATCTTGCATGCGACTGTTCTTCTATAGTTTCCAGACGGTGAATGGTAGCGCTAAACACTACCAACACCAACTGAAAAATAACAGCGCTAAAACGCGTTATTGTGTGTCTTGGACACTTTTAGCGAGTGCGTCGGCAGACTGAGGCTTGCCAAACAACCATCCTTGACCGTAGCCGATTGTTAAACCTTTTAATTCATTAGATTGGTCAATATTCTCAACGCCTTCTGCAATCAGGTCGACATTAAGCCCTTCGGCAATGCTAACAATATGTGGAATAAGCGAAGAACGAATACTGTTGTCCTCCATATCCATTACAAAACTTCGGTCAATTTTAAGATAGTCACAGTTCAAGGTTTTTAGCTGGCTTAGGTTAGAGTACCCCACGCCAAAGTCATCAATAGCAAATAAGAACCCTTTACTTTTTAACGATTTAATATGCTTAACCGCACTATGAGTTGCTATCTGTTCATCTTCGGTAATTTCCAGCACCAACTTGAAGTTTTTAACATTCATTTCCAGAGCAAAATCTAAGTCTAAACAGTCTTCTCTTGTAAAGTCGAAAGGAAACAAGTTAAAGGACACTTTAAACCCATTTGGGATATCAGGATTCTCATTAAGCTCCTTCATCGCAGTGGTAATCATATCGACAGTAAATTCCCAGGTCATTTCTTGCTCTTTAATTTGCGGAATAAACTCATCAGGATAAATAGGCCCAAACTCGTCTTCAAAGCGACTTAGCACTTCGCAACCAATCACTTTGCCCGTTTCCAAATCGACAAATGGCTGATAAAGACTATAAAATTTATGCTCTTTTAAGCCTTTACTTACTCTGGACTCCAAAGAGCGTCGACGACGTAGATAATTAAACACCAGCATGTGCGTGAGCGCGGCCGTCAACAGCATAGCGAAAACGAACAAGACAATCTTACCCGTGTGTAAATCTAATACCCTTCCGTGGTCAGATTTAACTTTTAAACAGGTGTTATTGTAGCGCTCATCGCACAAGATGAATTGCAATGAGAAATACCCTGTACGCGCTTCCATGTCATCTTGGCTAAGCGTGGTATCCACAAGCCCTGGGTTACCTGCCATATGGTAAAAATGATCACCATTGTAAAAAAGCTGCCAATCTTGGGTAAAGCTGTAGCCAATAACGCTATCCATATCAAGCACAGCGTTATAGCGCCCACGTTTAACTATTGTACCGGTCGCTTGCTTATCGAAAAGTTGCAGCGGCGTATTTATCCAAAATGCATCCCCTAGCTGAGTGTAAAAATCGGGGGTTGCCTCTTGTATGGGCTCTTCAAGAATACCCAGATAGGTACTACACAACAACGCGCCGTTTTCATAGAAACCAATTTCTTTGACAAAACGGGAGCGAAAAAGAGTTTTGCGCATCTCTGCCAAATTTTCGAGTTCACAAGACTGATACGGCAGTGCGTTGAGATAATCGAGAGTAATTTCTGCATCTCTAAAGACAACGCGTACATTATCTAAAATCTCTTTAGCACGGCTTTCCTCTTGTTCTCTAACAAACACAAACATAACTATGGCAAGAACAAATGTAACTAAGGCCACGCTTAACAGAGAAACGCCAATCGCTTTTAAATTATCAGCCAGAAAATACCGTTTTTGATCGCTTTTATTCATAATTTCCGTTGTTGTAAAACTCTAACGTCCTAACTGTAGTACAGATTCAAAAAAACACACTACGACTTTAGGGCACATGTTACTGTTTGTTAGATAGTTTTAATGCTTAACGTGTGGTTCTTGAAAATAAAAATGAAAGGTTTAAAAGATAAGGAAATACAGATATGAAATTTGTCTGGCGCGTTTTAATAACGGCTATTATGCGAGATGCGAAAAATGCTTTTGCGGGAAAAAATAACTAAAGAGGATGCTAATAAGAATTAAAGCTTTGTTTTCTTGGCTTAAGGGGAGAGAAAATAACTTAAATGAAAACTTGATATGGCTCTTTATCATTAATGGCGGAGCGGACGGGACTCGAACCCGCGACCCCCGGCGTGACAGGCCGGTATTCTAACCAACTGAACTACCGCTCCGCAATAATGAAAAGCGCGCATTGTTCGATTAATGGCGGAGCGGACGGGACTCGAACCCGCGACCCCCGGCGTGACAGGCCGGTATTCTAACCAACTGAACTACCGCTCCACATAATCGAGATTGCGCTGTATAACTAAATGGCGGAGCGGACGGGACTCGAACCCGCGACCCCCGGCGTGACAGGCCGGTATTCTAACCAACTGAACTACCGCTCCGAAGACCTTTTAGTTATACCATTGAAAGAGTGGCGGAGCGGACGGGACTCGAACCCGCGACCCCCGGCGTGACAGGCCGGTATTCTAACCAACTGAACTACCGCTCCACATCTTCAATGTTATCAGTGAGTTGACTTGACTGTTGTTGCCCTGTCCCCTGACTGCGGCGCAGATAATACGTATTCCCCCATGTGGAGTCAACGCTTTTTATTAATAAAATTGTCATCTGCGGTTTTTTTGCCTGTTAAATAGACATTATGTCGAAATAAAATTCAAAGTGAACAATTTAACATCGCATAATCACAACTGTGATAAAACATGCATTAGGATTTTTCCGGTTTGCTCCCTTTTTTAAATATCCCAAATAACTTTTTCAGACCTTTCGGCTTTTCTTCCATAGAAAGATCGGCATCAGTCGTAGCTGGAGGTTGCTTTGCCGGTGAAGACGACGGTTTAGGCGACGTACGCTTTTTACGCATAAAAATGATAACCGCCGCAGCAATAACACCGATAAGTACAATTGACCCATTAACCGCTATCAAGATAATGGTCAACGTTCCACTATCCATTTCTTCTAGCGAGGACTCTTCATTTTGCGTCATAGCGGCAGGGTTTAGATCAGGTGGCGCAACTAATGGTGCACTTCCATCAACAATCGGGTCTTTTCCTTCTATTAATGGGTCTTCAACTTCAGGCTCTTGCGGCCCCTCAGCAACAAAACTAAATTCAGGCACATCTAAAATAAAATCTCTGCCATTCGTTGTTGTTCCATATGCTGTAATCTTTACTCTAAAAATGCCTTCTTCATAGGCAACAATTAAATGCTCGCGAGGCTCATTGCCCCCTTCGGTCAAAGAAAAGTTCTGCATGTCTGCATTAGGGAACTTTACCTTTCCGTCCACAAGCAAGGATTCGATGTCCACTAGCTCTCGATCAACATCAATTATGATCTTATGGTAGCCGTCACCGCCGCCATTCATTTCTACGTCAATAGAAACGGGGTTGTCGTGTAAGACAATAGGTTGATTTTCTTGCTCACGGGTATACATGGGGGTAATGACACGAAAAACCGGCTTCCACTCACCCGCTGCTATCTTTAAATTAAATTGACCGGTAAAGACACCATCTCCGGGGCGCTCGTCCATTCCTCGGCCGTCGTCTTGAAACGTAGCAATATTTTGATCGCCTGTGCCAAAGTTCCCGAAGTTAGGATTGTTTGTGCTCTTAAATTCGATATCAAGCTCGACTACATCTCTAAACTGCTTGTTGTCAATTGGCTCGCCATTATTTGTAAGGTAGGCCGTAGATTTTAGAATTTCACCGGCAAATAGAACGTCAGGTAAAGGGTCGGCATGTAACTCTATGTTCGATATAACCATCACACGGCTTTCTGGCAGTACTTGGCCCACTGCTTGCCAAGGCCCGGGGACAGGATTTTTAATGGTTATCATGTCGAAGGTATCGGCATCGAACCACTCTACTTTATCTTCGTCCACTCGCCCCTGAAACAGCTTAGATCCATCTGGTCTCACAAGTACAACCGGTGCAGAGCCATACTCTCTGAAAAAGACCATGGTGATTTCTTCAACGTTGTAATCAACCCGAAATCGGTTTTGTAAAAGCTTTATTGAGTTTGTATAGCTGTCGCCCAAGTCAGTAAGGGGTGAGGTATCAACATCTTGATTGTTTGACTGAGGGTTTTGAATTGCGCTATCTGCGAGCTGCCTAGCGGCATCGCGCTCGTCTTCTTGCGACTGAGCGCCAGCGCTTAAGTGTATAAAAAGCGATAAAACAATTCCCCAAGAAAACCACACTCTCACGCTACGCTGCTCCTGCACTGTTTGGCTATTTTATTTCTATTTAAATGTGTTTGGCTAAGACACCTCTTCTGGCTGAGGACGCCATAAGCATTTGCCACCTGCTTTTTCTACAATGTCCAAGCGAGCTTCATGCTGTGTTATTTCATCGGCGGTAGCTTTAATAACCTTTAATTTATTTGCGCTTCGCTTGACCCTGCGAATAGCGGTTGAGTCAGCATCATTACCCGAACTTGATGCCAATTTCAGCTTAGTCTGCCCACCGGTCATTAATAAATAGACGTCGGCAAGAATTTCAGCATCCAGCAAAGCCCCGTGAAGCGTACGGTGGCTGTTGTCTATACCATAGCGCTTACACAATGCATCGAGGTTGTTTTTCTGGCCAGGGTGCATTTGGCGCGCAAGGGTCAGCGTATCAAGTACATCACAGATTTGATTGGTAATGACGCCCTTTGTTGAACCTTCCATACCAAACTCGTGATCCATGAAGCCCACGTCGAAGGGTGCGTTGTGAATAACGAGCTGTGCCCCTTTGATAAAGCTAACAAACTCCTGGGCAACTTGAGAAAACGTAGGCTTGTCGGCAAGAAATTCATTGGTTATGCCGTGAACTTCAATTGCCTCTTGTTCAATATGCCGGCCCGGGTTGATGTAAACGTGAAAGTGATTCCCCGTCAAACGGCGGTTAACAACTTCAACACACCCTATTTCGATAATGCGGTGGCCTTCTTTGGGGTCAATACCTGTGGTTTCAGTATCGAGAACAATTTGGCGCATGGAACCTCTACTATAATTACACTTTCATTTTTTGATAGTATATCAACCCCTTTGCAATCCGCTAAGGGAAAACACAAGATAAATTAAGCGAGTTAAACTAAAGGAAACGCTGTGGCTCAAAAGACCATTCACATTTATACCGACGGCTCGTGTCTAGGTAACCCTGGCCCGGGCGGGTACGGTGCTGTACTAATTTACAAACAGCATAGAAAAGAGTTGAGCGATGGCTTTGCCCACACCACGAATAATCGTATGGAACTGCTTGCCCCGATTGAAGCGCTAAACAGCTTAAACGAGTCTTGCAACGTTGAACTGACTACCGATAGTCAGTATGTAAAAAATGGTATTAATCAGTGGATCCATAACTGGCGAAAAAACGGCTGGCGCACTGCTGATAAAAAGCCAGTTAAAAACGCAGATTTGTGGCAACGGCTAGATGAAGCGGTGAAAAAGCACAAGATAAACTGGCATTGGGTGAAAGGTCATTCAGGACACCCAGAAAACGAGCGTTGTGATGACCTTGCCCGCGGTGCTGCAGAAGCGAACCCAACAAAGCCAGATGAAGGTTTTGTTGGGAAGTAAAATAACTTAGCAAAGCGTCTTTAGTGAGAGCCTTTACTAGAAGCTCTCGCTCGTGGCTTTTACTGAAGACGTTTAACACGCGCTTTTACTAAGGGCTTTCTACCACGAACTATTATCAAGCGCTTTTTAACACGCGCGCTTACCAAGGCTTTCAACCACGAACTATTTCCAAGAAATGACCAACTTGCCCTGCGTGTCGTTGTTCTCTAGTCGCGCATGAGGCTTATCGATATCATCAATACTATAATGGGTATCGATATTTACATTTAGCTCTTTATTTTCAAAAGCGGGCAAACATACGTTAGAGAAATCACGTATCAAGTCCGCTTTATACTCGTCGCTTCGATTTCTCAGTGTTGTACCAATAATGGAGGCTCTCTTTCCTAAAAGCAAAGCCATATCAAGGTTATCAGCATACCGTCCTGCTAGCATGGCCAAGTAAACTACTTTGCCGTCTTGCTTTAGCACTTTGAGGTTTCGGTTAAGGTAATCGCCACCGACCATATCAAGCACCATATCAACGCCTTCAGGCCATACTTTTTTTAGAACGTCATCAAACTGCTGCTGTTTGTAGTTAATTAGATGCTCTGCGCCATTGTTCTCACAAAGGTTAAGCTTGTCTTGGCTTGACGCTGTTACTGCACTATGAACACCCCAATATCGACATAGCTGAGTGGCGGCTAACCCCACACCACTTGCGCCCCCATGTATCAAGGCACGTTCAGCGGGCTTAATATGAGCAATGGTGCGTAAACACTGAAATGCGGTAAGGAAAACTTCGGCAAGACCTGCTGCTTCAAAAAATGGCATGCCCTTAGGGATAATCATTAGGTGGGCAGGATTAACAATGACTTCAGTAGCATAGCCACCACCTGCGACCAAACCAAATACTTCATCTCCCTCTTTAAAGGTACTAACATCGCTGGCAACTTCTGTTACAACACCTGCTACCTCTAACCCAAGGATTTCACTTTCCCCTGGCGGTGGTGGATAACTACCTTGACGCTGCAACGTATCTGCTCGATTTACACCGAATGCTTTTACCTCTACTTTTACTTTTCCTGATGTTAGCGATAACCCGTCGCATTCTTTAACAACCAACTCGCTCGGGCTACATCCCTTTTCAAAATCCACATAGCGCATATTCTGCATCCAATCCTAGTCTGAAAATTTTATTCGTAATTTGTCTACGTACTTCTCTATCAATCAGTTTGGGTTTCTTCTAAGTTTATAACAGTGGGCATAGATAATATTCAACACAGAACCTTTGAAAATGCGTATAATCGCGGCCATTACCGTAAGCATCCAGATTGGCTTACAACAAATATATATTGTTTAAACTACCACGAGAGCCTACATGTCAGCACAGGTCATATTACAACCCTCCAGAGATAAATCACTTCGCCGTAAACACCCTTGGATTTTCGAGAGCGCCGTGGCTGAGCTAAAAGGCCGTGCGCGGGTTGGCGATACGGTAGACGTATTTGACTCTGAAGGCGATTGGTTAGGGCGAGGCGCATATTCTCCAAACTCTAAAATTCGCGTTCGCATGTGGACGTTTAAAAAAGACGAAAGCATTGATAACGGCTTTTTCTTGCGCCGTTTAGAAACTGCGCTAACGCTGCGTAAGCGCTTGTTTGACCCTACCAAAACGAATGCGTTTCGTTGGATAGCGTCTGAAAGTGATGGTCTTCCTGGTATTACTATAGATCTGTACGACAATGTTGCCGTTGTGCAGCTTCTAAGCGCTGGCGGTGAAAAGCACCGAGATAAGATAGTATGGGCAATCACCAAGCTAATGCCTGATGTTCACGTCTATGAGCGCAGTGACGTTGATGTACGCAAAAAAGAGGGATTAGAGGCGATAACAGGCGTGCTTCACGGCGAGCCACCCATGCAGGTTACGGTAAAAGAAAACGGCATTAATATCGTTGTTGATATTGAACATGGTCATAAAACCGGTTTTTACCTCGACCAGCGTGATAGCCGTGCCGCCTCAGCACACTACGCAAAAGATGCTGACGTACTAAACTGTTTCAGCTACACAGGCACATTTTCTTGCTATGCCCTTTCGGGCGGTGCCAAGTCGGTGACTAACGTTGATGTGTCTCAACCAGCTTTAGATTTAGCTAAACATCATGTAGCAATTAACGGATTAGATGAAGATAAGGCGCACTATGTAAACAAGGATGTATTTAAAGCGTTGCGTGAATATCACGAAAAGGGCAAACAGTTCGATATGGTCATACTCGACCCACCAAAGTTTGTTGACAGTAAAGCTACACTAAACCGTGCTGCCCGCGGCTATAAAGACATTAATATGTACGGCATACATGCTGTTAAATCTGGCGGATTGCTGCTAACTTTCAGCTGTTCAGGTCTTATGCCTGCCGATTTATTCCAGAAGGTTGTGGCCGATGCTGCCCTTGATGCTGGCCGTACTATAAAAATCATTGCAAGGCTAAATCAAGCGTCTGACCACCCTATTATTGGTAGCTACCCTGAAGGCTACTATTTGAAAGGTCTAGTTTGTGAAGTCACCGACGATTAGAAATGAAAAAGCGCCCTCGTTGTTATAGAAACTTGGGCGCTGCTTTCACTTATTGAATTAACGATAGGTTATGCAAATAGCTTAGAAAGCGAGCAATAAACCTTACATTTTAAGAAGCAAAGCTTATATTATTTGAAAAGCTATTCGATAGTTGCTGTGAAGACTCACTTGTTTGCCCTTCAGTAACCGCCTCTTTGTCCTCTAATTTTTTCCATACCATTTCGTGGAAATAGAAGGCCACAGTATTAATTGCTGGCTCAACTAATGCTACCGCACCGCCTACTACTAAGCTGCCCGTAAGTAGGTAGGCTACAGTAAAGGCTACTGAAAAGTGCATAACAGCAAAGGTAATTGTCTTTTTCATAATTATCGCTCTCTCAAAAGTTTAGATTCTGTTTGCTTTCGCATTAATGAGAATTATTATCAATTGAGAGAAAAGATTAAAATAGAAAAAACTGAACGGCTTATTCGCTTTATTGAATGATAAGCGACGAGCGAATACTTGTGACGCTTGTAATAGCGATGGAAAGGCGAGGTTAATTTCGCCTTTTTACCTGGGAATAACCTATTTCATCTGAGAAATTTCAACGCCTATAATACAGCTTGAATCAGATTCTGGTTCACAGCGTACGACCGTAGCTAACGCTGCCAAAGAAGGGATTTGCGAGCTAGACGATTCTATAGCAACACTCACTTGCGTCCCTACCTCAATTAAGGGTTCGTCAACTTCTAACGACATTCCTGTGGCGCTTATATCTTTGCACATTGCCTGCATGGTGCGGCTCGACTCATCGTCAGTAATTTGCAACTGACACGGCGAATTTACCATCATCCTGAAAAAATTTCGCTTATCGTCGTATCCCAACATGTCTACTTCTCCTGATTTTTAGCATTACGCTGACGACTACAATTGTTGTTATAGGTTGATGGCGATAACTTGTCAATCGAACTGTCTAGTTTTTATTCAACAATGCTGCAAAAGTAGTATTGGTCTTACCTCAATGATTCGACGAATATCTTTTATTATCGATAAAACAGCACGGCTGTATGCTTATTAGGTACAAATAATTAGGCCCCACAATACGCTGCATTGCGGGGCTTTAATATAATTAACCAGCCTATGTAGAAGCGCTTTGCGCTTGGTAAGCTATGCGTTACACATTGTTTATATCGAGAACGTCATCAAAAGTCTGCTAAATAGAGGGTTATACGCTTCGCTGATATGGGGTATGCCGTACCAAGTTGCTGCGCAAACAGAGAAACACGCAACTCTTCTATCATCCAGCGCACATCGATAAGGGCATGTGGCACTTTACCTTTGGGGTACTTACTGCACGCTTTCTCCCATTCCTTAATCGACTTTTCTACCGTTACCTGATGCATTCTGTCTTTGTTGGGGTCAATAGGTAGCTTCTCAAGGCGACGGGCCAAGCCTTTAATATAGCGGTTCCAATCGTCCAGCCTACTTTCACCAATTTGAGAAACAAAGCCAGGGAACACCAATGACGCAAGATGGGCTTTACAGTCACCTAACGCGTTAATCATCGTTAGCGGTACATTGCCTTTCATCTGCTTTTGGCACTGATGGGCAAGAGTAAGCCCCTGCTCTACCTGCTTGGCGATTTCTAACACTCTGTCATTAATATTCGCTCGTGTGATCTCTAAACAGGCCTCAAAATCAGCTTTATTTCGAATGTCAGTGTCGTTAGTTTTGCAATAGTCACTAACAATGGCGTCGATACCCGCAAAAATACAGTCATCGATCAGCGCTTTCACTTGCCCAAATGGATTGAAATACAAACCCAGCTTGGCTTTGTTCGGTAATTTGCTTTGCAAATAGTTAAGCGGTGACGGCATGGCATTTTTAATCAAGACATTTACGCCTTGCTTATGTAGCGCCTGCGCTTTATCGGCTTCTTCAATGAGCGCAATATCCACCTTATCGCCTTTTTGCACTAAGGCTGGGAACGCCTGAACTTCAAACCCGCCTACTTTCTGCACGAAGGTTTCTGGCAAGTTTTCAAAATCCCACTGTTCGATATTGTTGCGCTCTAACTCCGGTGTTGCGGCTTTCTCGAAGGTTTGCTTGACCTGCCCTGCGCACTGTTGCTTAAGCGTGTGAAGATCGTCACCTTTGGCGATATCATCACCGTTGTCGTTCACTACCGCAAAATGCATTTTTAAATGCTTATCAAGCTGGGTTAAATTCCATTCTTCGCTTTCAATAACAACGCCAGTCATTTTACGAAGTTTATCGCTAACCGCTTCAAGCAAAGGCACAGGGCGATTGTTTTTGTCCGTTTCACTGATATCAGCAAGGCAGGCATCGGCAAAGTTAGGCGCAGGCACAAAATTGCGTCGCAAGCGTTTAGGTAAGGTTTTAATTAAGCCTACTATGAGGTCGTGCCTTAGCCCAGGTACTAACCAATCAAAACCTACATTGTCCACTTGGTTAAGCACTGGTAGCGGGATCACTGCCGTTACACCGTCATCTTCAGCGTTGGGTTCAAAGTTATAGCGTAGCGGCAGCGTAATATTGCCCTGACGCCATACATCAGGGAACGCGTTCGCTACCGACTGCCCAGGCTGCTGACGATACACGTCTTCTTCTTTAAAGGTTAAACTGTCGTTGCTTCCGTGCTGTCTAAACCATTTCTTAAACGCTGCATCATTATTGGCTTCAACCGGGATACGTTTAGCGTAGAAGCTTACAAGCTCTTCATCATCTACAATCAAGTCGCGACGTCGAGTCTTTTGTTCAAATTCATCCGCTTGTTCCAGCAGTGCCTGATTTTCCTGTAGGAAGCTGTAATTGAGCTTAGTATTGCCCTCTACCAAGGCTTCGCGGATGAATAGCTCGTGGCAGATTGGCGGGTCGATAAGGCTATAAACCTTCGCACGCTTCATCACTATGGGCAGCCCAAACAGAGTAACCTTTTCAAACGCGATAACCGCGCCGCGCTTTTTAGACCAATGGGGCTCTGAATAGCTTCTTTGTACAACGTGTTCAGCTAAAGGCTCTACCCACGCTGGGTCTATTTTTGCCACCATACGGGCAAATAGCTTAGAGGTTTCTACAAGCTCAGCTGCCATTACCCATTTTGGCTGAGACTTTGATAACCCTGAGCCTGGAAAAATTAAGAAGCGTGAATTGCGTGACCCCATATACTCACGGTCTTTATCTTTAAAGCCCATGTGCGACAGCAAGCCGCTAGCAATAGCTTGGTGAATAGCCTGATAGTCGGCTTCTTGCTTAGAAATACCGAAGCCCAGTTCAGCAATAGACTTTTTGAGCTGGCTTACAATGTCTTGCCACTCGCGCATACGTAAATAGTTGATGAAATTCTGCTTACACCATTTGCGGAGCTGATTTTGGCTTAGTGCGTTTTGCTGTTCTCTAAACGCCATCCACAAGTTGTAAAGACTTATGAAATCTGAATCTTTATCGTGGTATTCGCTGTGCTTCTCGTCTGCTTGCTGGCGTTTTTCCTGTGGGCGCTCTCGTGGGTCTTGAATTGAAAGCCCCGCCGCAATCACCATAACTTCGCTGAGCGCGTTTGTGCGCTCGGCTTCTATCACCATGCGTGCATAGCGTGGGTCGATGGGCAATCGTGCTACCTGACGACCCAGCGGGGTAAGCTGCATCTTGCCGCTTTTCTTCGTTTTTCTATTAGCTTTGCCTTTCGCAATAGCTTGGATTTCTTCAAGTAAGCGAAAACCGTCGTTGATATTGCGGTTATCAGGCGGCTGAACAAATGGAAAAGCAGCGATGTCGCCTAGCCCTAAAGCAAGCATTTGCAAAATAACCGAAGCAAGGTTTGTTCGCAGGATCTCTGGGTCGGTAAATTCTGGGCGGCCTAAATAGTCATCTTCACTATAAAGGCGAATACAAATACCGTCAGACACACGGCCGCATCGCCCTGCCCGTTGATTCGCTGACGCTTGAGAGATGGGCTCAATAGGTAAACGCTGCACTTTACTTCTGGCGCTGTAGCGTGAAATACGGGCGAAGCCCGGGTCAATTACGTATTTAATGCCGGGGACCGTAAGCGAGGTCTCGGCCACGTTAGTGGCAAGAACAATGCGTCTGCCGCTGTGAGACTGAAAAATGCGGTTTTGCTCTGCTGCCGATAACCTAGCGTAAAGCGGTACGATTTCAGTGTTGCGATAATGCTGTTTGCTCAAGGCATCTTGGGTGTCGCGTATCTCGCGCTCGCCGCTTAAGAACACTAAGATATCGCCCGGCGCTTCGCGCATTAGCTCGTCGACAGCATTTACGATGGCGTCGCTTTGATCAATATCGTCATCATTATCTTCTGGCGCGTGATAACGAATTTCAACCGGATAAGTACGACCGCTCACTTCGATAATCGGCGCATTATTAAAATGCTTAGAGAATCGTTCTGGGTCGATAGTTGCAGAAGTAATGATAAGCTTTAAATCAGGGCGCTTATCTAACAGCTGACGCAGATAGCCTAACAAGAAGTCGATATTGAGGCTTCGCTCGTGAGCTTCATCGATGATGATAGTATCGTACTGATTTAAAAAGCGGTCTTGCTGCATTTCAGCTAGCAGCATACCGTCGGTCATAAGCTTAACGTAGCTTCGCTCGCTTACCTGATCGCTAAAGCGAATCTTAAAACCCACCTTTTCACCAAGGGGCGTATTTAGCTCTTCGGCTATACGAGTGGCTACACTTCGCGCCGCTAATCGTCTTGGCTGGGTGTGGGCTATCATACCGTTTACACCGCGGCCTAACTCTAAGCATATCTTAGGAAGCTGTGTCGTTTTACCCGACCCAGTCTCACCTGCAACGATAACCACTTGGTTATTCGCAATCGCTTCTTTAATGTCTTCTTTTTTATCGCTAACCGGCAGCGGTTGGTACTCAACCTTAGGAAGGTTGTTTTGACGCCAATTGCGCTTTTCTATTGATGTGTTGATGTCGCTTTCTAGCTTCTCGAACTGCTTTCTAAGGCTTTCTTCGCTTACTGAATGCTTTGTCTCTTCTTTTTTCCCATTTTCTTTACCGCCAGATGCGTCATTAGCTTTTTGTGCAAGCTGCGTGATCCTGCGCTTCAAACGAAACTTATCTGCGCTTAAACAATCGTCTAGTTTGTTGTAAAGAGGTTTTATAGCAAGTGGTGAAGACAAAGTGACATCCTAAAGCGAGTTTCTAATCATCAATAAAATTCGGGCGGTGATCCTAGAAGATACCGCCCTAAAAAGCCAGTGTGTTAAGCGTTACGAGAATTTAAGCGCTTTGGGTTAATTCATCGTCTTGCGCCGTTTTAAAACGGGGAAAACCGAACCAAATGGCCGCCACACCAAACACAAAAATAAGCATGGGGTACCAGCAATAAGGCGTAATGGCCAAAGGTGAAATGCCCACTACGGCCGCTGCACTCAAAAGCTGCGCACCGTAAGGGACTAAGCCTTGAAAGCTGCACGAAAAGATATCCAGTAATGACGCGGTACGGCGTGGGTCTACGCCGTATTTTTCGTTCAGGTCTTTAGCAATTGGGCCTGCGGTAACAATCGCAATGGTATTGTTTGCTGTCGTAATGTCTAAAAAGCTGACCAAGCCAGCAATACTAAATTCCGCGCCTTTCTTAGACGTGACTTTACGGGTTAAGCGTTCTATTAACCAAGTTATACCGCCGTTAGCGTGCATTAATGCCACAATGCCGCCTATGGTTATGGCAATCATCGCCAAGTCCTGCATCCAGCCCATCCCTTTTTGAATGCTTTGCATCATAGAAAGTGGCGTAAAGCTACCCTGAACCAGACCCACTGCGCAGGCACTGGCAATACCCACTGCAAGTACGCTGATGACGTTAAACCCTGTTAGCGCGAAAGCAATAATGCACAAGTACGGCACTATGCGCCAAAAATCGTAACTGCCGCCTTCAACAATGCCAGAAGTATCAACATCGACCATAAGCAGTAATGCCATGGTTACGATGCAGGCTGGCACGGCCACCATTAAGTTTGCTTTGAATTTGTCTTTTAGCTGCACGCCCTGCGTTCGTGTTGCGGCAATGGTGGTGTCTGAAACAAACGAAAGGTTGTCACCGAACATAGCGCCCCCCACTACAATACCCAGCGCCATTTCCACCGGCAGCCCTAAACTTGTGGCAAGGCCTGCACCTATGGGTGAGAGCGCGGTAATGGTGCCCATGGAGGTACCCATGGAAAATGATATGAAACAGCAAATCAAAAACAGGCCCGGCAATATCAGTGCGGAAGGCACAAATTGTAGCGCCATGTTAACCGTGGCATCCCTAGCACCAATATCAATAGTCACGGCATAGAATGCACCGGCTAACAGGAATATAAGCACCAAAAGAATAATGTTTTTATCACCACCACCTTTACAAAAGGTTTGTACCTTTTCAGAGAAGCTGACATTTTTACCTTTCGGATTTAAACATAGGCCATACCCAGCGCTGATAAAAAACGCCACCAAAATAGGCATCGCAGTAATATCGTTTGTGGTAATTCCTGTCACTACAACAAGAATTACAAAAAGCAAAATAGGCGTTAAACCTAACGGATTGGGTGCGATAGAATTTGGTGCAATGTCGTTATTTTCGTGCACAGAAAACTCTCTTTTGGTTTTAATTGCGTAACAGCAAAAGTTTAAAGGCTACGCTGAACAGCCACCTTGAGGGTGCGAGTGCGTAAAACAAGCTTCAACAAGACCATATCTTTTTGGTCTTTGACGATGCAAAACTAAAGCTGCAAAGGATAAAAGGTTTTAAGGATATTGAAAAGACATTTACTTTCCAGTGACTATGTCATTTCAGGCCTAACAGATTATTCCCCTCTCAATGAGACTTACAAAGTTTGTAATTGCGTCGTATTACGGCAGGTATAGTAGTTCTACGTTAAGCTGACGCGACAAAGAGTATTGCGTTGTTTAAAGTGAGACTACAACCATCTTATTGTTAAGGGCCAGCGTCACATAGTTATATCGTAGGATTAATAGTGCACTGAGATGTCAATTACAGAGGTTTTATGCTCGACAAATAAGGGGCGAACACGTTTTACGGTTTCTGATCAACTTCTAAGTTCGCTAGGGGTTTTCCCTGTTAGTCGTTTTACCGTACGACGAAAGTTGGGCAAATCGTTAATACCCATTGCATTGGCCGCAGCCTCGTTACTCACCTTGTGCACCGATAAAAGTAAAAGCACGTGATTCCGCTGAACTTCTTCGGACAGAGCGCGATAGCTAGTGCCGTACTCTTTTAATTTACGTTTTAGCGTAGCTACGCTGACGTCTAGGGTTTCCGCCAATTCAGGCAACCCGATATTTGGCGACTGCGTATTGGAGGATGTACAAACGTAACGCCTCACAAAATCAGGTAAAGACAAACGGTTTTGCTGTTCAATAGACGTCCGTTTCTTCGTTTGCGTTGCGCTGTTACTCGATAAACTTTCTAAAGAAACGTGCGATTTAACAGAGTCTGTAGGCCGAGCCGTCAGCCCTAAGGGTTGGCTTGCTGCACCTTTTTCAATGCAAATACTGTTGAAACGGCTATTAAACGATAATTTAAGCCCAAGGTGCGTTTCATAATCAGCAATATTTTTCGGTCGACTGCCTGTGAAGGTAAAAGACAAAGGTATTCGCTTATTCGCAATATTTTTAATGAGCGCCACCAGCGTTGCAAATGCCACTTCAAGAGTGAACTGAAGCTGTTTGCTGCTCATGCCTGTAAACTGAGGCACTAGTATTATTTTGTCGGCACTTTCAAACCGCTGAAACTGACATAGCGGTAAGCTACACCACCTAAATGTTTGGCGTTGAGTAAGGTGTAAAAGTAGCTGCTCAATATTTTCACATGTATTAAGCACATGTAGCGGACTAGTAAGCCACTGCGAAGCGAAAGCACCACCCAGTAAAAAACTGACATCGTTACCTTTGGTTTGGCTGTGAACATTGGCTAACAGCGATGAATATTGGTTTATACTTACTAACGAATTGTGTTGTAACGACTCCTCAAAAATACCTGTACCGCGCAAGAGCTTATTCTTATTACCGCCACGAGAGAGCGCCACATTGAGCACTGCCTGTACCAGCCAATACCCAGCGATCACTTTATCTTGGCTAGACATCACTACATGATAGCTACCAGCACTATCACTACCGGTGACATCCATGCTAAGCCCATCAGCATCACCTTTTGCAGAGACACCCACTGCTAACTCATCAACATCACCTTTTGCAGAGACACCCACCGCTAACTCATCAGCATGACCTTTTGGAGAGACACCCTTGCCTAAATCATCAACATCATCTCTTACACAGACACCCACGCCTAAATCATCAACATCATCTTTTGCAGAGACACCCATGCTAGATACACGTGTTGAATGACACCGTTCAGCACCTGCAGCTGTATCTTCGTTTGCAGAATCTCGCAGTGCGTTGAGCCGTGGTAGTGTTAAATCCATTAGATATTCACCGCAGGTATCTTCGCGCACATACACCAACTAGTCTCACCAAACTGTCCAAACTACGCTGCACTGTCATGAGAACGCTCAAGCTCTAACAGCATGGTGTTAAGCACAGTCGCAAGGCGCTGATTAGGTAACAAAGTCACTTGAGCACTGCGTGCGGTGGTGTAAATAGCGTTGGCATTGAGGCTATGTCTAAAAGCCAGATGCTGAATACTTACTTTGATATCATTCAAGATAACATCGGCCTGCATGGGCGAGACGTCTGGCATCAAAATAGCAAACCTATCACCAGCGTAACGGCACGCTAGATCTTGCTGGCGCAAATTCATGATCACCAATTGCGCAATGTCGTGTAGATACCTGTCGCCTTCTGTATACCCGTGCTTTTGGTTAAACAAAGAGAAGTTATTGATATCGATGATGGCAATTACAGCCGACTTCCCGGATTGCTGTAATTTACTTATTTGTGCTTTCCAATATTCTGCACGGTAAAGTTGAGTAATAGGATCGATAGCATCGTGATCCCGAACGTCCCACTCACGACGTCGTAATTGCAAATTTAACGCACGCTGCTCTAGGTGCCATTGATAAAGTGCCGCGGTCATCACTACCATCCCCACCGCAGCAGGGTAAGACTCAATCATACTTATCCAGTAAGCGGATTCGGGGTAATGAAAAAATTCGTCTAAAAAATCTAAACTGACAGAAAACAAGAAACAGCCTAGCCCTATAATAAGAAGGCTAGTTACTTTTCCAGGAGGACGGCTAGCGAGCGCTGCTAGCATCCACGCAAGCGTTAAAAAAGCGATGCTCCCCTCCCCCACAATATCTAGGCCAGATATCACGGTGCTTTCTTTTGCATTGCCAAACATAAAAGCTAGGCAAACCGCCAAAGTTACCACGCACAACGTAAATACCAGCCAAAGCTTGTGATGTCTAAATTGTGTTGAATTTGTAAAGGTAAACATAATGCTCTCTTTGGAAATCTCTAATATTGAATACATCACGCGCCAGTCCAGCGGCTTCCAGCGCTTAAAACAAAACGAGAGTCTTGCCCAAATTTGGTGAAACTGTCGAGGGTCAGTTTGGCTCATCAATGTGACATATTGATGGCAACCTATTCAAAGAACGCAAAAAAACAAGACAAAACCATACAAAATCATAAACTTAGGCCAGGGTCAATTTAGCTCACCGATTTGAGAATTAGCGACATTTGCCGAAAGTAAGCACCATGTTCCACTCAATCGTCATATAACTGTCATGGAGCATTCTTAGGGTACTTAGTCATTAACTTAGCACTTACTTCACACTCCTATTGACTGCTTAATTGATTGGAAAATAAATGAAAATTAAAACCGCGTACTCTTCTCTTACACTTGCCTGCGTAGCGGCGCTAGGCCTTAGCGTTGCGTCGCCTGCTTTAGCGGCGGATGGTGTCATTATTGGTTCAGTAAAAGACGCCGCCAAAGCACGCAGCTATACAGGCGCACAAATTAGAATTGTTGAGCTAGGACTTATGACCGAAGCTGGCAGAGACGGCACGTTTCGCTTCCCTTCTATTCCTGAAGGTTCCTACACACTAGAAATCTCTTATCTTGGTGAAGATACCGTCACGCAAACGATTAACGTGACAGACAATGGTATTGCCCGCGCTGCCGTCGAATTTGGTAGCGGCGATACCATCGATGAGATTCTGGTGCGCGGCCAACGAAGCGGACAGGCAAGCGCCATTAACCAGCAACGCGTATCTGACCGTATCTCGTCTATTGTTTCGGCAGACGCTATTGGTCAATTTCCTGATCAGAATGCTGCGGAATCGCTACAACGTCTGCCCGGTCTTTCTATAGAACGTGACCAAGGCGAAGGTCGCTTTGTAGGAATTCGCGGTATCGACCCAAACCTTAATAACGTAACCATCAACGGGCTAAATATTCCCTCGCCGGAGTCAGGCGTACGCTCTGTTGCACTTGACGTTATTCCTTCTGAACTTATTCAAACATTAGAAGTATCGAAATCTGTAACCCCAGATATGGATGGCGACGCCATTGGTGGCTCGGTGGCGGTAAAAAGCGTAAGTGCCTTTGATAAAGCCCGTGATACCGCAAGCGTTACTGTACAAGCAAGTCAGAATGATTTAGTGGATAAAACCAGTCCTAAACTGTCCGGAACCTTTACTAAAAAGCTTTCATCTGAATGGGGTGTGGCCGGCGCTATCTCTTACTTTGACAGAGACTTTGGTTCAGATAACGTTGAAAGTAACGGTGATGACGAGCTGGAGCAACGTGACTACACGATCACTCGCGAACGTTTAGGGAGTGCGCTGAACATTGATTTTCGCCCCGACTTCAACAACCAGTATTTCCTTCGCACACTTTACAGCGAATTTTCTGATGACGAATACCGTCAAGGCAACATTTTCACTTTCGACGGTGAAGACTCGGAAATAGAAAGAGAAAGTAAAGATCGTTACGAAAGCCAAAGCATCTTTACTGTGGCACTAGGTGGTGAGCACCAGTTAGAAACGTGGAGAGCAAACTGGCAACTTGGTTATGCAAAGTCTGATGAAGACGAACCAGACGCTTTGTATTATGTATTTAAAACGGAAAACGACAGCATTGACGCTGATTTAAATACCATGCGCCCAACAGTGTCGCAAAACGCTGATGCCATGGACTTATCTACCTACGAGGTAGATGAAATCAGTTTTGAAGATAACTACACCAAAGATACCGAAACCAGTATTAAATTTGACGCATCACGCCCTGTTAACCTAGGCGGATACATTGGTGAATTCAAATTCGGTTCAAAATACCGCAGCCGAGAAAAAGACCGAGACAGCAGCATCACGATTTTTGATGGTGACTTTGACGGGCTAGATGCCTCTCAGTTTGGTACTGCTAGCCCAGAGTATGCACTCGGTGACTTCGGTCCAGGGCTTAATCGCGGTGTAATGCGCAGCTACTTTAACGATAACCGCTCAAGCCTTGAAGTAGACAGCCTTAATTCAGAAGTTGAATCTCGCGGTGCCACATATGTAAACGAAGAAGATATTTTTGCGGCCTACGTAATGGGCAGCGTTGATATTGAAAAGCTTCACTTGGTCGCCGGTGTTCGCTACGAGCGTACCGACTTCTCAACGTCAGGCATGCGCGTAGAGCTAGTTGAAAACGAACAAACTGATGTAGATGAAGTGGTCAACACACCATGGGAAGCTGAACGCGACTATGACTACTGGCTACCGAGTGTAAACGCCAGATATACGATTTCTGACAAGCTACAGCTTCGCGCCGCCTACACGCAAACCATTTCACGTCCAAAGTTTGAAGATGTGGCTGCGTTTCAAATTATCGAAAGTAAAACCGAAGAAGACGATGGCGTATTCATTACGGAACGTGAGGCAGAAGTGGGCAATCCAGAGCTTCAACCTTATGAAGCGCAAAACGTCGATTTGTCCGTTGAATACTACCCTGGTGACATTGGTGTAATTTCAGCAGGATTGTTCTATAAGAATATCGACAACTTTGTTGTGTATGCAGATGTTGCAGGTACCACTGGCTGGGAAGGTTTTGAAGAAGTTATTCAGCCAATAAATGGTGACTCTGCTGATTTGACGGGCTTAGAACTGTCTTGGGTCAAAGCCTTTAACAACGGGTTTATTGTATCTGCGAACGCAACGTTCACGGACTCTGAAGCCACCACATTCTTAGACGGTGAAACTTTCGAAACTCAGTTACCTAACCAGTCAGATCGCATTGGCAACTTAACCATTGGTTACGAAGCGAATGATTTCAGTGTACGACTTGCTACCACGTATAAAAGTGAAAACTTCGAAGAAATTGACGGTGACATGCTGAGGTTTGAAGATGACCATGTACAAATTGATTTCATGGCCCGTTATTACATTAACGACAGCATGCAGGTGTATTTCAACGGCATTAACCTAGGTGACGAGCCTTTCTATAATTACTTTGATACGCGCAGTCAAAACGCGCAGTACGAAGAGTATGGCCGTACCTTTGAGCTAGGTTTCACTTGGCAGCTTAACTAATCACTTTTATTTGTTGTTAATGCTCAGATGTTCGCAAGCTTCTAACGTGGGGCTTGCGTCATCTGATTTTGAGAGTTTTTCATGCACGGTTTACCCACACTCGCCCCTACCACAAAACCAACATTCGCAACCTTGTTTGCGGTTGCGTTTTGTTTCACTTGCTGCCTTACCTCAGAGTTTGTTAAGGCAGAGCAAACAAGCCCCGCTTATTCCGCGGCAAAGACTAACGTAGCTAGTAATCATACGAAGGCTACCAACGAGCAGTATTCACATAATTATTATGCGCACACCACTGTTGAAGGTTTATCGGTACCGGATGACGCGGTTTCTTTTTTAACGTTAGGTGATTGGGGCCGCAACGGTCACTTTTATCAAAAACACGTTGCTAAATGGCTAGATATTGCAAGTTACCAACTAGACGCAGAATTTATCGCAACCACCGGCGATAACTTCTACGACAATGGTGTTGCCTCAGTTGACGACCCTTACTGGCAGTCTTCTTACGAAAACATTTATCATCAACCTCATTTATTCATCGACTGGAACCCTGTGTTGGGAAACCATGACTATCGAGGAAACTGGCAGGCGCAAATAGATTACAGCACTAAGAGTCGACGTTGGGAAATGCCGGCGCAGTATTACAGTAAGACGTTAAAGCTTGACGATGGAAGCTCAGCTCTCTTGTTGTTTATCGATACGTCTCCGCTAAACCCCGACTATGCAGGCGAAGCTAAATACCAAGAAGCTTACTCACAAGGGGCATCTAAACAGCTTGATTGGATAAATACTATGTTAGGCAACGATCAACACACCTGGAAAGTTGTCATAGGCCATCATCCACTTTATTCAAGTGGTAAACGCTACGGTAAAACAGACGCTATCAAAGACGTGTTAGAACCCATTTTTCACGAACATGGCGTGAACCTTTACATTGCCGGGCACGAGCACGATCTTCAACACAACCAATTACCCGGGGATGACCTAGTGCACGTAGTGTCCGGTGGCGGCTCAGAAGTGCGCCCTGTTAGTAACTACGACTTTACACAATTCGCAAAATCGACCGGCGGCTTTGTCAGTGTGAGCATGACAGCTAAAAACATCTTCCTTAATTACATCGATCACAATGGGAAGACGATTTACACCCACACAATGAATAACGCCAGTAAAGCGTCTTCGACGACCACGACTCAGGATCAATAATGACAATGGATAACGAAAAAGCAAAAAGGCTACACCGCGCAATAGCAAAGACCGTCGTATTTACCGGTGCTCTAGCCACACTCTTTAGTTGTGCAGCTCAAGATACGACAGCCTCAAAAACTGAAGGCGCGCCTACAGGCACTGTACTTACGCTTACACATCTTAAAAAAGGTTTTGAACAAACGCTTTATTACCAAAACAATCATCACACTTATAAAGACACCCATGCTAACGCTTACAATGACACCCATGCAAACAGCGCAAAAAACACAGCACTTACAAAGACACCCATGCCAGCAGCGTCTTACAATGACACCCATGGCAATCATACGCTTAAGGTAGCGTCGTCAAAGAAAGGTCACTCTTACGAAGACACCCATGCTATTGACCTTCAAATAAACGAGCATAAAGGCATTTCACTTACTAACAGCCAAGGTAAAACTCAATTTATTGAAGGCAGCTATGCGTTTGCGCACGCTGAAGTAGCTAGCTCTGCGACCAAGCAATGGGTGTCTTTGGTAGTGTTTAATAACAACACGCAACATATAGAAGCGTATCGCATATCTGTTGACACCCTGGCAGTGCAACAGCAGCTTAGCCAACCCGCAAAAGGCTCAGAAGCCATTTGCGCAGCAATGAGTGCGCAAGGACACCCTCACATTATCAATGTGGATGCCACAGGCACCCTTAATCAATATGAACTGCACCATGCTCAGTTTTTATCACTACGCAGTTTCGCCATAGGCCCTGGCATCAAAAGTTGCAGTGTTGACCTCGATACACAAAACATCTATTTGGCGGACGAGTTCGCCGGGGTATGGAAGATTAACGCCCATATAGAAAGTGAGTTAGAGAAAACACTTATCTTTCATGACGCAGATACACCAGTCGAAGGCGTGAGCGTCTTACCCTCTACATCCCTAAATTCAAATAGCCGCCTTGTCGGTTGGGTAAGCCCAGATAAAAGCGGCGTATGGCTTCAAAGTCAATGTCATGCTGAGTTCGTAACTTTGATGCGCGATGAAGATGGGACCGCAGAAAGCATAGAACCTGAATTTATTCAGTTAGCTACTTTTGCAAATAAAGAAGGGCAAGGAATTTCTGTGGTAGTAGATGATGATGCATCGGGCAGGGTTTATTCTGTAGAACTGCCGGCTAGTTTGGCCGCCGCATATTTTAACGATGGGTGTCTTGCTAAAAAAGACGATAACACTCAAAACGGTTCCGATACTTCTGCCCAACATAAGGTGGCCACTGTTTTACCCTTAGCGCAAACTCAGCCTGTGCAAAACTATGGTGATGCAGCTGACGACCCTGCTATTTGGGTTAACTCACAGACCCCTTCAGAAAGTCGCATTGTTGGCACCGACAAAAAAGGCGCATTGAATACCTACGACCTTTTTGGCAAGCAACATCAGAGCCTGCCGATAGGAAGAGTTAATAACGTTGATGTTGGGTACCGGGTTACACTAAACACTGTGAACATCGACGGTAAAAAAGAATTTACTGATATTGCCGTTGCTTCAAACCGAACACATAACAGCTTGTCTGTTTTGGAAATAGATCATAACGGTAACCTCGCCCATTTAGGTGAGATTAAAACAACGCTTAGCGACATTTATGGTATGTGCCTTTTTGTCAATAACGGTATAGCTCATGTGTTTGCGAACGATACCAGTGGTCGCTTCGAGCGATATGAATTATCAATCAACCAAGGCAAAGCAGTTAAAGGAAAATTGAGTCAAAACTTCTCTCTTCCCTCACAGCCTGAAGGCTGCGTGGTAGACACCCACACCAATACCGCTTACCTTGGTGAAGAGGCCACAGGCATCTGGGCGCTAAATATCAGCTCTATTGATAATACACCTACATTTATCTCAGCAATAACACCACCGGTTGAAGCTGATGTAGAGGGCTTGGCACTATTTACCGTTGATGACAAAAAATACCTCATTGCATCAAGTCAGGGCAATAACAGCTACGCCATCTATCACATACATGAAGAAAACCCTGAAACGTTAACACTTATGGGGCTAGTTAAAATTGCTGCTGACAAGGCAAAGCAAATTGATGGGGTCTCGGAAACTGACGGACTAGAAGCAACGAACGCCAACCTTGGTGGTGCTTTTACTGAAGGACTGTGGGTAGTACAAGATGGCCGAAACGTAATGCCAAGCCAAAAGCAAAACTTTAAACTTGTCGCAGGTACGACGCTAAAAAACGCAATAAGAGATTTAGTAAACAGACAAGGTTAAAGGCACATGGTGTGAGTAACCATCAACACCCACGCCGATAATAGAGAAAGGGGGAAGTTTAAAGCTTAACCTCTCCCTTTACTCTCAAAACTTGCTGACTTATCGCTGTAGCTAAATTGCGCTTAAGGTTGCATTACCTTAAACATCGCAAATACCACCTTAGATATTGCAGACAGCCTTAGGTTTCGTAGACAGCCTTAGGTTTCGTAGACAGCCTTAGGTTTTGCAGACAAGCTTACATAGGCAGCGCAAAATCTAATATCAACTAGCCTGCTCGCTGATAGCCATCATTTAATTGAACGTCAATGGCACGAAGCACGGCCGTTCGGTTAATTGAGCCTAAAAGCACACCATCATCATCTACTACCGGGTAAACCCGCGGCTTCTCTTTAAGCAGCAATTGCGCTAGCTCTATCACTGACATGTAAGGCTTAACCGAAACCACCGGCGTTTTCATGATTTCCCCGACCCTACAAATTTGTTCTCGATAATAGCTTGAGGCTATCATTTGAGCGATACAGTCTTGCTCGGATAAAAAGCCCACGACCTTTCCCTTTACGTCAAGCACTGGCCCACCACTTTGCCCACTGGCTAACAACGCTTCGACAGCCTGCGCAACGGGCATATCGACATTAAGCTTCACTGGGTGAGTATTCATATAATCACTGACTTGCAACGATTCCATTTTCAATTCTCCAGCCGTGGCGCCTAACGTGACCGATACTGCGACTTATTAGGCGTTACGGCACTTCAATTATTATTAACCACATGTGAAAGCAATTTTCCCCCACACTTTAAGATTAGACCTTTCGTTGCCTACAAGCCAGCACATTTAACATTATATAACAATTAGATTTTACAGTGGTTAATCTTTGTAAATTGCCACTTTCACATTACCATTTACATCGATGCTAGCGCGGTACATACCCGCTGAATTAAACGGCATTGCAATGTTACCTTTTGCGTCAATAGCAATTACACCGCCATCACCACCGGCTTCAACTAACACATCGTTCACCACTGTATTTGCAGCGTCGTTTAGTGTTAACCCTTGATACTTCATCCGCGCGCAGATATCTGCTGCTACGTTGTATCGTATAAAATACTCACCATGCCCAGTAGCCGATACCGCACAGCTTTCATTGTCGGCATAGGTGCCAGCACCAATCACCGGTGAATCACCAATACGCCCGTATCGTTTAGCCGTCATTCCGCCGGTGGATGTTCCGGCCACAATGTTGCCCTCGCCATCTAGTACCACCGCCCCTACGGTTCCAAAGCGCTCGTTGCCCTGCTGTAAACCATAACCATTTGAAGCCTGCTCCATACGGGCTTTCGCTTTATCTAGAGCCTGCTTGCGAAACTCAGTATCGAAAACCGAATTGTCCACCTGCTCAAGGCCGTTTTGTTTTGCATAGTCTTCCGCTCCTTTACCAGAAAGCATAACGTGTGGAGATTCATTCATTACCAGCAGCGCTGCTTCTATTGGGCTTCGAATTGTCTTAACACCCGCAACCGCACCTGCGTTTTTACTTCCGCCATGCATAATAGACGCGTCAAGTTCATGCTCGCCGTCAAAGGTATACACAGCACCAATGCCCGCGTTAAACAAAGGTGAGCTTTCAAGAATTTTAATGGTTTCAACCACCGCAACTTCACCTTTTACACCGTCTTGCAGCAAGGTATAACCGTGCTGTACTGCTTGCGTTAACACCTTTTTATACGCCGCTTCTTTTTCAGCCGTCATCGAAGACTTTAAAATAGTGCCGGCTCCGCCATGAATGGCGATGGCAACCCGTGAGCTTTCTTGGTGAGTATCAGCCGCTGATGCGTTAGCACTAACGAGCGTTAGCGAAGCTACTAAGGCACTGATTACACATAAGGTATTTCGAGTTTTATTGGACTGATGAAAAATGCGAGGAAGGTTCAAACGGTTAACTCCTTTAAAAGTTATAAAACACCGCTTAGTTCCGTGGCAGATGAAACCAACACAAACGAGCGATGTGATTATCGTATTTATAGCGAATTAAGATGACACACTAAAAGATGATAATCTAGGCTACTTCAAGAAGTTCTAAAAAGGTATTAAGATCGTCGCCGATAGATGGAAGTAACGCCTTTACTTTCTCCCAATCAGCTACTTTTGATAACTCCCAAAGTGATTCAAAATCTTTTCTCAGCTGCACGGCACCTATATCAGCAGACATTCCTTTGAGTTTAAGCGACAGAATTTGTATTTGTGAAAAGTCTTGATTCTCTACAGCCCTTTCTAAAAGTTTAAATTTTTCAGGTGCGCTTTGAGAATAGAGCTCACAAACCCGAGAGAATAAAGCTTTATCACCCATAATTCGTGCTATAGCATCCTCTTTTTCCCAACAGCCGTCACTTACAGTATTCGTTTTCTCGTTAGAAATAACTTCAGGCTTACCTAATGCGTCGGTAGCCTCAAAGTGAACAAGAACATCATCACTAGCATTGTGGTTCTGTGAATCGTCTATTGAGCGCATAGACTCAGTACTGTGCGCTAAATCTCTATCAATAGCGCCAAGCAAGCTGTCTACTAAGGGGGGCAACGACGCGTTATTACTTGTGCTATTGGCGGGTTCTGCATAAGAAGTTTTGGTGCGCTCAGCGTTTTGGGAATCAATATCTGAATTTTCAAGCTCGGTGCCAGCCACCTTGGTAACTTGATTTACTAGCCACTGCCTGACTTTTGGGATAAGTACATCTGCAATAACCGGTTTAGTGGCAAAGTCGTCCATCCCTGCTCCTAAGCACTTTTCCTTCTCGCCCAGCATAGCGTTTGCTGTCATCGCTATAATGGGGACATCGGCATGCATTGCTCCAGCTTTTCCCTCTCGAATAGCACGAGTCGCCTCGTAACCATTCATTTTAGGCATCTGGCAATCCATTAAAATACTATGAATACGACGCCCTTTTTCATCGCATTTACGCAGAAAAGCAACGACTTCTTCACCGTCTGCGCAGGTATATAATTTACAAGGTAAACACTCTAGTACGCCCTTAGCCACTTCCCTATTTATCATATTGTCATCAACGATAAGTAGGCGAGTATTTTCAATTGAAATGTGTGATTTAATTTGGTCTTCAGCCCAATTTTCGGCTTCTGGTGCACGACTAAGGCTGTCTTCAGTGGTGACTTTTTTAATCAAACCACCATATTTAACAACATCTAACCCTTGCTTTACCGTTATAAACGTAGAGCGGAAAAGGGGTTTAGGTAAGTACAAAGGCGTCAAATGCGTAAACGCATAGGGTGCCCCCTCTAGCTTTTGAAGAATATAAACCACGGGCATTTTGCTAACCTTTCCGCCCTTTTCATTTCGCTCCCATTCTCTGTCTATTTCACCAATTAAAGCGCTGGATTCATCAAGTAAAAGTACATTGTAATCTTGCCACTGAATAGCACTAGCGGGCCCATCTAAGACTTCAGAAGTAGCGCCTACATACTCAGCAAGTTTACATATGTGCGCTTGCAGCGGTAAATAAGCAGATGAAACGCCAACTTTAACGTTACTAAGAAGTGACTTTTCGTCTTGTTCAATTTTGTCAGAACTTGCTTCATTGTCCGATGTAGTATCGGGAAGTGAAATGTAAAACGAAAACTTACTCCCCGTTCCTAACTCCGACTCAAAGGTAATATCCCCACCTAATAATTGGCATAACTGCTTGCAAATAGATAGTCCTAGCCCTGTACCGCCGTATTGTGTCGCCACTGAGGCATCGGCCTGGGTGAACGCTGAAAAAAGCTTGGGCTGATTGTCTTTTGCTATACCAACACCTGTATCTTCAACACTGAAATGTAACTGCAGAACGTCAGACACCGATTCGCTTAAAAACAGAGTAAGTTCAACGTGCCCTGTTTTGGTAAACTTAATCGCATTGTTAAGTAGGTTACTCAATACTTGGTTAATTCTGTGAGGATCTGAGTTAATTTCTATCCTGGGTACTTCCGAGGTATCCACCAGTAACTCTAGTCCTTTGCTTGCCGCTTTAATAGCGAACACTTTAGCAATAGACTCGATAAGAGAGAGTATTTCGAAATTTTGCTGGTTAATATCCAGTTTACCCGCCTCTATTTTTGAAAGATCTAGTACATCATTTATAAGCACGTTTAAGTTGTTACAGCTGATTTCCATCATGGAGACCAGTTGCTCAGCCTTCTCGTTAAGCGGTTGGCGTTTTAATAAAGCTAAAGAGCCCACTACCCCGTTGAGGGGAGTGCGCATTTCATGACTGATATTAGAAATGAATGAACTCTTCACCTTACTTGCTTTACGCGCTTCTTGTGTTGCCTCAACCAACTCTTTTGTTCTACTTACCACTTTCTCTTCAAGTTTTAAGTTGACTCGCTCAATGGCATCTTTCGCTTTTTGTTCATCCGTAATGTCTCTAATTACTACAGCAACGCCAGAAAACTGTGAATGCTCTCCCCATATCGTTGAGGTAGTTATCAATAGTGAACGCGCATTTTTATCATCATCGACATAAGGCGTGGTGAAAGTAACTTGCTTGCCACCTTTAACAAGTTCGTCCTCTAACCTTGATAAGGATAGTGGTTCGAAAGATGAATAATGCTGATTGAGGATTATCTGGGAGGGGATCCCAAAAAGGGACTCCGCAGCTTTGTTCCAACTTTTGACAATACCCGTAGAATCCACACTAAAAATGGCATCTTTTGAAATATCCACAATAGCAGCTGATTCACCACGCACTTTGGCTAGCTCAATATTCTTTTTATTACTGCGATAAACAAAAAGCAGAATGCTTACAAAGATGATAGAGATGACACCAATCACGCTGTAAACGCTCAGCCGCTTTTCATTTATCAGCGCACTCACTTGAGATTGCGGTAGTAAAATGTGCAAGTAAAAGCCTGAGCCCTGACCTTTCGCTCCTAGTGTGAACGCCCTTGAAACAGCGTAATGTACGCTCTGGCTTTCATTTTTGGAGGTAATCTTTCCGCGCCCGTTGAATTGAGATACTGAGAATTCGCTTTGCCACGTTACAGACGGGTTTAAGTCTTTAGAAAAGGATTTTTGGCTATCGGGATGTACTACAAAATAGCCATCACGGTCAGTGACATAGAGCGACTGGTTGCTCGTTAAGGATTGGGTCATTTGAGAAAGCATGTACTGCGCGTTAACGTTCATAATTAACATTCCGTAACGCTCGCCACTTTGACTAAAGATTGGTAAGGAAAGCCGAATGACGCTTTTGTAGGGGTATTCTAATTTTCCATATTCCCGATTCAAGTTGATATCGGAAATGTAAAATTGTCCTTTATTACTTTTAGCGCTTTCAATGAAATAATTGCGTGTTGCTTTCGTCTGTAAATCAGTATTGCTGGCGATTAAAACACTCCCGCCCTCGCGCTCGACCCTTAAGAACTCGTTCCCTTCTTCGTCTACCTTAATGACCCTTAACTGATCGATTTCTGTGTTATTTTCGATAAAAGCGACAAATATAGTTTCTAAGCGATGCTTCCACTGATCAAGCGTAGTGCCATCTTTAGGGTCTAACTTATTGTTCTGCGTAGCTCTAACTATTCCGCTTATCGGCGGCGTTTGGTGCAAAAAATTAAGGGCGTTGAGATGTTTGACTAGCTGTGTTTCGGCGACATTTTCCACGCTTAATGCGCTTTTCTCTAAGGCCTCAAACGCCTGACTCTCAGCCGTCGCTTTTATACTGCTTTCAAACAAACTAACAACCAACACAATCAGTAAGGTAGCAAGCACAGTAGCCAATATAAAGGTACTTTTAGCTTCGTTAAACGCTGGTTTAGATGGAAGGACTGACAAGCCAATAATTTCCGTATAACTTGTAATAACCTAAAACTAGTCAGAGATGGTTTGTTTCGCAAGTTTACAGTCTAAAATTTTTATATAAAAACAAACGATAAAACCGTAAGTTACAACGTCACTCTAGCCTTTCGAATGTCTGAATTATTGGGTATAAAACCAACAGCATTTGGTATTAAAATTATCGCGGTGTACACTGCGTGCAAGGTTTTACTAATAAGCAATGGTGGTTATGCACGCACCTACATTTTTGTGGCACGATTTTGAAACATTTGGCACCAGCCCACAAAAAGATCTCCCCTGCCAATTTGCCGCGGTCAGAACAGATATGGATTTAAATGTTGTTGGAAAACCCATCAACATTATGAGCGCCATTGCTAATGATTATCTGCCTCACCCAGAGGCATGCTTGGTTACCGGCATTACGCCACAGCAAACCATAAGAGATGGGTCAAACGAGGCAGATTTTGCAGCGCGAATTTACCAAGAGATGTCTACCCCAAACACCTGTAGTGTAGGATTTAATAGTATTCGCTTTGACGATGAAGTGTCGCGCTATTTGTTTTACCGTAATTTTTACGACCCCTATTCACGGGAGTGGCGAAACGGGAATAGTCGCTGGGATATTATTGATGTAGCAAGAGCGTGTTATGCGCTTAGACCGGAAGGAATCAATTGGCCAGAACGAGAAGATGGTACGCCTAGCTTCAAATTAGAATCGCTCACTGCAGCTAATAACATTGGTCACGAAAATGCACACGATGCGCTTAGCGATGTCTACGCAACCATTGCTTTGGCAAAGCTTATTAAAGAAAAGCAGCCTCGTTTATTTGAGTATGCATTGTCGCTTCGCAATAAACATACGGTTATGCAGCAAATTGACCTAAGCAAACCTTCGGTACTTTTGCATATATCTTCTAAATTGCCTGCCTCTCAGGGGTGTTGCACATGGGTAATGCCAATTGCTAAACATCCAACCAATTCGAATGCGTTTATAGCGATAGATTTATCCCATGATATAGACAGCGTGGTAAACGACTCAGCCGAAGAAATAAGACAGGCGCTTTACGCGCCAGCGGATACGTATTCAGATACAAAAGAAAGACCTGGTCTTAAACTTATCCACATTAATCGCTCCCCTTTTATTACCACAGCCAAAGCAATGACTGAGGAAAACGCCGCTAGGTTAGGTCTTGATCGCGAACGTTGCCTAGACAATTACAAAACACTCGCAAGCACTAACGAACTCGCGGCTAAACTTGTGGGCGTATATGATGAAGAACGTGAAAGTAAAGAGCATGACGTAGACCATGCCTTGTATAGCGGTGGTTTCTTAAATGACGAAGATAGACGTTGGTGTGAGCGTGTTATTGATGCAGCCCCTGACGACCTTGCCACCTTGGCCGATGAAACACAGCATGAAAGATTGCGCAAACAACTGTTTCGTTATCGTGCGCGCAACTACCCTAATACACTTACCGCTGATGAGATGACGAAATGGCAGTATCACCGTCAGGCTCGACTAACAGACTCCGCATTTGGCGGCTCGATTACACTAGAAAATTACATGATGCGGCTTGAAGCGTTAGCTCACGAGCACAGCGACAACCCCGACAAGCAGGCCATACTGCGCGCCCTGTATCAGTATGCTAAAAACCTTTGACGGAGGTTTTATAACATCATAAATTAATGATAGTTGAACTAAGGCGGTAAAGGATAAAACGTAGTCAAGGAATTGATGACCTCCGCCGATAATAACAATACACGCGCGTAAGGGAATAAGTAGTCATGAATGGCGTTACAATAAGCTTCGACAAATCAAGAACCTATATAAACATTATGCTCAATCCTTCTGAATTTACATCAGAGGTGGATATTCGTGATGTTAGACAGCAGTTGGAAAGTGGCGAAACCAAGCGTCTGTATGTGTCAGAAAAAGCGTTAAAATCAGCCTGTGAAACGGCCAACCATTACTTTAAAACAGGTGATGGTACTGTGGTTCAAGAACGCATTGGCGAACGCAAAAACGCCGAAGTTGAATTTCGGGTACCTGAAGACGGCATGATTGCGAATTTGGTCCTCACTACCCCCTATGGCGGTAAACTCCCATCCCTTGCGACCGTTAAATCATTAGCGGTCAAAAATAGAGTGATTCGAGGCGTTAGCACTAAAAAAATAGACGCCATGCTAAAAGCCGCAAGAAATGCGGCGCCTGGCACTGTATTAGAGGAAACCATAGCTAAAGGGCTTCCTGCCCGAAATGGAAAAAACTCCAAATTTATTCCCCTTGTTCCGAACGCACTTGAACGAATACTAAGACCGCAAACGAACGAAGGTGAACGCGTTGACATGCGCAACTTAGGCGAAGTGATATGCGTGAAAATAAACACGCCTGTTCTGCGCCGTACTCCACCTACAAAAGGTCGTTCTGGCTTTGACGTGAAAGGAAACACAATCTCTGCCGCCCCTGGTGAATGGGTGGACTTTAAAATGGGTACAGGAACGGTGGTGTCTGATAGCGACGCAAACCTATTAATGTCATCCATTTCAGGGATGCCTAAATACCGTGACCAAATTATGAATATAGATGATACCTTTATTTGTAATGGCGTTAACGTTGGGTCAGGGCATGTAAATTATGAAGGTGCTGTATTAGTCAACGGCGATGTTACCGAGAAAATGCAAATTAAGGCGGCCGGAGACGTTACTATTAACGGTTTCGTAGAGTCGGCTTACATTGAGTCGGGCGGCGACATCATTATCACTGAAGGTGCAATGGGCAAGGTAAACGATAAGCAAGGTGACTACCAATGCAAACTCGTTGCCGCAGGAAGTATTCACGTACAGCATGGCCAAGGCATCGATATCCAGTGCGCTGGGAATATAACTGTCGGTAGACAGCTTGCATACAGTCGTCTGCGCTGCGGTGGTGCGGTAATCGTTGGGCAAATTGATAAACCAATGGGCAATTTGTTTGCGTGTGACATAATCAGTCAAGATAGGGTTGAAGCGGGAACACTCGGCGCTGTTTCTGGAAGTACGTTAAAAGTTGATTTCAGCCCTGGTTTTAATCAGCTGCTAGAGCGCAAAGATTCTCTTGATGAGTTATTAAGGCAGATTCGCGAAAATAACCTAAAGCACAAAGAAAAAATCGACCTTATTCAGGGTAAAAAGATTCCTAAAGAGCTGCAGCGCAAGGCAGCGGAAGCGCTTGAGCTTTTTAACAACGAAAGCGCCCTTCTAGAGTGGTTAGAGAATAAAGCTAACGACGTTAAAGCCGCAAAAGAAAACTATCAAACAGATATAAAACTTATTGCAAATAAAAGGCTCTATCCGGGCGTATCTGCTAAATTAAATAATAGAAACTGGCGTTCTGAGAGAGAATACGATCGCGCTCAAATTCACTACGACTCGCACCAATGGCATTATGAGCCAATTATTTAGATGATGTTTAGGCTAGCGAAGCCGGCATTTCAGGCTTCGCACATCTGCCTTTTTATTTAGCTGCAGGATAATCCAATTTTACTGAGCAATGGTCACATTGCCGTAGCCTTGCCGCTTAGACTGATAAAGTGCCTTTATAGTGCGTTCAAGCCAATCTGGGAACTCTTCTGAGTCTCGCAATTCGGCCATACCAATCGCAGTTTTATATTTGTCACTTAGAAGATAATGAGTATCCATGCACTCTAACAACCTATCTGCAAGAATTTTTGCTGAGTCTAACTGGGTCTGTGGACAAAGTACGACGAACTGCTCCCCAGTGAACCTTGAAACAACATCAACCTCTCGTACAGTATTAAGGCAGTTTTGAGCTGCGGTCTTTAACACCTCTTCTCGAATAGAAGGGTCGTGAGAAAATAGCTCTTCATCAACAGGCGTTAAATCGATGGCGATTAATGTAGCGGTAGTATGAAATCGATGAAAGCGCGATATCTCTTCTTCCGCCCGCTGTATCATGTGATTACGATTATATAGACCGGTGATCGTATCGTGAGCCGAAAGAAAACCTAATGTTTTGTTTTTCTCTAACAACGTGGCTTGAAGCGCACTTATTTCTTCATTTTTTTGTTGGATTATGCGCTTGTAGCCACCCACATGGCGGTTTCTCGAAATTAGCCACAACAAGCCCAATAATACAATCGCTGAACTTAATATCATCGCAGTATAGTTGCGGCTGTAACGTATTTGCACGTTGTTCCATTGCTTATAGATTTCTACTTTCTTTGTCTCTGGAATTCGCTCTATTGCGACATTAAGCTTATCGATTAAATGACCGAACGACTTATTAACGCCAAATGCGAGAGAGTCAAAGGGTTCAGCGTAACCAACAATGTGTAAATCTTCGAGTTCAAGGTTATTAATGTGCATATTCACACTCATTAGTGAACCTACCATTACGTCAAATTCACCATTTGCGAGTTGCTTAAGGCCCTCTTCCTCGGACGGGATGAGTTTTAGACGCAATCCAGGGTAATGACGTGAAATATATTCGACTTGGCGGTAACCCTGCACAATACCTACCGTACGATTGCCAATACCTGAATAGCCCTGAAGCATAGGCGTTCCCGTCCGGGCCACCAATACATTTGGCGCCTCAAAATACGGCACACTAAAGTCTAAAAACTGCTTGCGATAATCAGAGGTGTTCATCATGGGGATGACTTGGCATTTGCCTTGTTGAACAAACTCTAGGCTTTCCTGCCAGCTCTGTGTAGAAACAAGCTTAAACTTAAGATCGCTGAGTTCAGCAATAAGCTGCATGTACTGGGCTGAAATACCTACGTGGATGCCATTTCTTATCGCTTCATAAGGCGCCCAGTTAGGGTCGATACAATAGGTTACTTCAATTGAATTTTGAGATGCTAATGGTTGCTCCGGTGCAGCTTGCAAAAACGCGCTAAAAGCGGCTCCTACAAACAACACTGTGCAAAGCAGGCCTTTTCTTATTTTTCTCAACTGCACACCCAAAAGAATAGTTACATCAATAACAAGTCAACCGCGAAGTATTAAGGTTAAACACAAAAAATGCAATAAATTCGACTATTTAGTCACTATTTAGCTATGTGACACTCTGCTGTTGCTTGAATTCTTCCCGATCATAGCGCTTTTCACTTATGATAGCAGCCAACGCCGTTACCGCTTTTTCGACATCAGCAAAACTTAAATACAGTGGCGCAAAGCCAACACGAAGTATATTCGGTGCACGAAAATCGGCGATGACGCCTTCTGCTATCCACGCTTGGCAGATAGCATAAGCATCATCGTGAGCGAAAGCGATCTGGCTACCTCGATTATCTAGCGAAGGGCTTACCACCTTAAGCTCGTCTAATAACCCAGCCCTTTTAGCTTCAGCGATAAAATAGGCTTGCAGTTTTTTAGATTTTTCATCAATGGCTTTAATCGAAACGCCTTCGAACACGTCAAGGGCAGCATCTAGAATGCTCATGCCAATAATGCCTGGCGTACCGCACAAGTTTTGTTTTATTGAGGTATCAGCGGTGTAGTCGGGAGAAAATGAAAATGGCGAGCTATGGCCCATCCAACCTGATAAAGGCTGTTTATAAGCGTCTTGATGTCGTCGGGCAACATAAATAAATGCAGGAGCACCTGGGCCGCCATTTAAATATTTATAGGTACAACCCACGGCGAAATCTACATTGCACTCATCTAGGGCTACGGGAAACGCGCCCGCACTGTGTGCCAAGTCCCACAGCGTAAGTATTCCTTTATTATGCGCCTGCTCAGTAATACTCTTAATATCAAGCTTTAAACCACTTCTGAAGTTTACCTGCGTCAGCATGAGAACAGCGATATCTTCGTCTAGTAGAGCACCAACACTGTTTTCATCTACGTACCGAATGCTGTATTCAGTGCCGAGTAAATCGAGCAAACCTTGAACCATATAAATATCGGTGGGGAAATTGTTTCTTGTTGTGGCGATGACTTTTCTTTCAGGGTGCATTTTTAAGGCAGCACTAAGCACCTTAAACAAATTGATTGATATCGAGTCGCAGCATATTACTTGGCCTTGCTTTGCGCCGATAATGGTACCAATTTTATCGCCCACCTGCTGTGGTAATGAAATCCAGTGATGCTTATTCCAGCTTGTGATAAGGCCCTCACCCCACTGATTTTTTACTACCTCACTGGCGCGCTCTTCCGCTTTCTTGGGTAAGGGGCCAAGAGAGTTACCGTCAAGATAGATAGTATTGTTTGGCAACGAGAATTCGCCCGCCTTGCTAAAAAGCGGATCTTTTTTATCAAGTTGCTCAGCAGAAAAAACCTTATTCATCATGTTGACTCATAACCTCAAGTAAAGCATCAAAGGACGTAGATTCTGGATGTAGCCAGTCGAAATGACCACCGTTTGTTATTATTCTATTTTTTGCGCCGGGCATTGTAGCGTGGTGTTCGGGTACAATACTATCTTCGTTGCCTTGCATTAGTATTACCGAGGGCTTGATTTTAGCTGCGTCTGGCGTAGCCATTTGGTATTCACGTTCGTTTTCAGCTGGCATGCCACCCATAAACTGTGGCGTGGCTGTCTGACAGCTATTTTCACCAAGGGCATAACTTTGCACATTCGTTATAGCGGCAAGGCCTATTACTTGTTTAATGCCTGTACCTACATCGCTACTCGATAGTTGCTGTGCGGCAAGTAAGCCAAGGTGCCCGCCTGCCGAGTGCCCTACCAAATATATGTTGCCACTATCGCCTGCAGCTTCAATATTCTCGATAGATGCTTTCACAGCACTTGTTACATCTTCCAAACTACCGGGCCAGCCACCGCCTTCATCGCCTACTCGCCGATACTCCATTGCATAGACACCCATCCCTAGCTCTGCCAGGGCATGATAAAACCCTTTAGCATGGTCATAGCCGTATGCGTTGAGCCAACACCCACCATGAACGAAGATAACGGCGTCCCCAGCAAACTCATTTTCATCACCACCGCGGCCATGCCAAACATACACAGTCTGAAGTGGGTCACTCCCATAGCTGAATTGGCTGTCATGCTCTGACGTTGGCAAGACACCCAACGCAGAATATGGCACTTGGGTCAGTGTGCGAGGTATTTCATTCGTATGGGCGTTTACATCAATATTTGCATGGGTGTCATCCGAAGCGTTTTTCGGGGAAAGATTCTGTACATTATCGTGGGTGTCTTTGTAATTCGGTGTTGTTTGGGTGACACCCAACGTAAACAATAACTCTTGCGGGTCTGCATGAAACTTCGAGTTAGCATGGGTGTCATTCGAAGGCACCCTCGAAGCGGCATTAGATGCTAAATGTCGTTCACTCGCATGGGTGTCATCGTAAGTTACGTTGTTATTTACAACACTACCCTCATTCGGAAGTGAAGACGCTTGAGTATTTACCGCGGACAAGAGTGTCGCTAACACAGCTAATGTAATTGGATAGGAAGCTTTGATAGAAGATTTCATATTGATAGTTTTTATTTCAATTAAATCATAGAGTACCAAGTAAATGGTGGCACTCTATGATTAATTTTTTGACATCTTATCGCCGGTCTTTGTTTAGATCATTTCAACAGCCAATGCTACGCCTTCACCGCCACCAATACATAAGGAAGCAATACCTTTTTTCCCGCCACGTTGCTTAAGCGCATGCAGCAGAGTTACCAAAATACGTGCGCCTGATGCACCGATTGGGTGGCCCAATGCACATGCACCACCTTTCACGTTCACTTTACTTTCATCAAGCCCAAGTTTCTTGACTGCCAGCATAGTTACCATTGCAAAAGCTTCATTAATCTCAAACAAATCAACTTCTTCTTTTGTCCAGCCTGCTTTATCCAACACTTTTTCCATTGCCCCTACAGGTGCCACAGTAAAGTTTTCAGGTTCAATAGAATTTGTAGCGTGAGCTACTACACGTGCCAGTGGCGCTAGACCAAGCTCTTTCGCTTTACTCTCACTCATAACAACCAGTGCTGCAGCACCATCGGAGATTGAGCTTGAGTTCGCCGCAGTGACCGTACCGTCTTTTTTGAAAGCAGGCCTTAAAGTTGGTATTTTCTCAGGACGTGCTGAACCTGGGCCTTCATCGGTATCGACCACGGTGTCGCCCTTTCTAGACGAAATTGTTACAGGCACTATTTCATCAACGAATGTACCGCTATTTATTGCTTCATGTGCTTTTGAAAGCGAGCTTAGTGCAAATTCATCCATTTCTCCGCGAGATATATTTTCCTCATCGGCCGTATCTTGCGCGAAGCATCCCATTGCTTTGCCATCATAAGCATTTTCTAGCCCATCAAGCATCATGTGATCCAGCACTTGACCATGACCCATGCGATAACCCGTTCTTGCTTTAGGAAGCATGTATGGTGCATTACTCATGCTCTCCATTCCACCCGCTACAACTGCTGTCGCACTGCCTGCTTTGATTAAGTCATGCGCCATCATTACCGCTTTTAAGCCAGAGCCACATACTTTATTAATGGTTGTTACTCCGGCGCTTAAGGGAAGCCCCGCTCCCAGTGATGCTTGTCGTGCAGGTGATTGACCTAGACCAGCAGGTAATACACACCCCATAATGACTTCATCAATTGCAGAGACATCCATCTCTTCACAGGCTGCTTTAATCGCAACTTCTCCCAGTTTGGTCGCAGTAAGCGAAGACAAATTACCGTTGAACCCACCCATTGGTGTGCGTTTAGCCGCGACAATAACTACTGAATCTTTACTCATAACTGTGCCCTTAAAATTCCTTTAAATTAGATAGTTAAGTGAAGAACGCCACACAGATGTATACAAAAGTAAACACCTCTAATAGCGACTATGCTTTACCTTCACCATGAAAAATTGACGTTAGCAAAATGTTACTTTACCTTAACGTAAAATGTAATTAACGTTAACGTAAACCTGTACTAAGTATGTGTCAACCAAACACTACGTTTTAATATAGTGGTATGAAAAATATGCTGCTTTAAAACAATAGTGCGATTGCGAAGACACCCAACCTACTACAGAGAAATTAATTACAAAGACACCCACGCTAAGAAAAAGGGTGTTAAACAGCGCTAAAAACAAGGTACATGTAATGAGCAAGTACGAAGACGAAACAACATATGCAATAGGTGAACTCGCGCGAGAGTTTGACATTACTCCTCGTTCAATTCGTTTTTATGAAGAGCAAGGGCTAATGTCCCCGTCCAGAACTGGGCAGAATCGTGTTTATTTAAACAAAGACAGAGTGCGCTTAAAGCTTATCTTGCGCGGAAAACGCTTAGGTTTTTCCCTTGCTGAAGTCAAAGCACTGTTCGACATGTACGACACTAACCCCAACTCGGCCATTCAGCTAGAAGCCATGCTTGAAATGACTGAGCAAAAAAGAGCAGTGCTTAAACAACAATTAGAAGATATCCAGATGTTAATGACAGAGCTGGATGATGTTGAAGCACGTTGCCGTGAAGAACTCGCAGAATTGAAACGAGGAAATATCGCATGAACACCTCCTACCCTACTTTGAATTTTGGACTTGGTGAAGACATCGAGATGTTACGTGACCAGGTCTACCAATTTGCACAAAATGAGATTGCTCCTCTTGCTGAACAAGCAGACGCAGATAACCAATTCCCAAATCAACTGTGGACTAAGCTTGGTGATATGGGTTTATTGGGTGTAACTGTTTCAGAGCAGTACGGTGGTTCTGACATGGGCTATCTCGCCCACACTATTGCTATGGAAGAGGTTAGCCGCGCTTCAGGTGGTATCGGATTGAGCTACGGCGCACACTCAAACCTATGCGTTAATCAAATTTTCAAAAACGGTAACGACGCTCAGCGTGAAAAGTACTTGCCTAAGCTAGTAAACGGTGAACACATCGGCGCGTTAGCAATGAGTGAGCCTAACGCAGGTTCTGACGTCGTTAGTATGAAATTAAAAGCTGAAAAGCGCGGCGACAAGTACATTCTCAACGGTAACAAAATATGGATTACAAACGGTCCTGATGCACATACTTTTGTTATCTACGCTAAGACTGACCCTAACGCGGGGCCGAGAGGGATCACAGCGTTTATCGTAGAGCGCGATTTTCCTGGCTTCAGCCGCGCACAGAAACTAGACAAACTTGGTATGCGCTCGTCTAACACTTGCGAGTTAGTGTTCGAAGATTGCGAAGTACCTGCCGAAAATATTCTTGGCAAAGAAGGCGAAGGCGTTCGTGTACTAATGAGCGGCTTAGATTACGAACGTCTTGTTTTATCCGGCGGCCCACTCGGCATTATGCAATCATGTATGGATATTGTTGTTCCTTATATTCACGACCGCCAGCAGTTTGGTCAATCAATTGGTCAATTCCAACTGGTACAGGGCAAAGTCGCTGATATGTACACGCAAATGAATGCTGCGCGCGCGTATGTTTACACCGTTGCACAGTCATGCGATCGCGGTGAGACAACGCGCAAAGATGCGGCTGGCGCGATTCTATACTCAGCAGAACTCGCCACAAAAATGGCATTAGATGCCATTCAGCTGCTTGGCGGTAACGGTTATATCAACGAATACCCGACGGGGCGCCTATTACGTGATGCCAAGCTATACGAAATTGGCGCGGGAACGTCTGAAATCCGCCGTATGCTAATAGGCCGCGAGCTATTCAACGAATCGAAGTAAATGGGGATTACGGGTGGAAGGCAAATTCTACTGAACAAAGAAAGATTAAACGCTGTTTGTTTTATAGAAATTAGCAAGACACCCACCCTAAGATTTATTAGGACATTTACGAAAGCTGAACTTTATTTACAGGCCAATGAATTACAAAGACACCCATCGCAACGAAAATGCTTGGCATGGGTGTCTTGCTAATCGTCATGCTAACTAGTGGCTAAGCGACAACGATCGCCTATGCCCAACACAAGGAGGGGTTATGCCCGTTCTTCGCTCAAGTATAAATACGAAGTCCGAAACATTTATCGCAAACACCGAGAATATGCAGGCTCAGGTAAATGATCTTGTCGAAAAAATAGAACAAATTTGCAAAGGTGGCGGTGAGAAAGCGGCTGAACGCCACGTGTCACGGGGAAAACTTCTACCTCGTGACCGAATCAATGCACTGATTGACCCAGACACACCTTTTCTAGAAATAGGCCAGTTGGCCGCATGGGAAGTGTATGACGATTATGTTCCCTGTGCAGGAGTTGTTGCGGGCATAGGAATTGTTGCTGGCATCGAGTGCATGATTGTAGCTAATGATGCTACTGTGAAAGGCGGTACTTACTACCCTCTAACCGTTAAAAAGCACCTTAGAGCACAAACAATTGCAGAACAGAATAACTTACCTTGTATCTATCTAGTGGATTCAGGTGGTGCTAACTTACCTCGCCAAGATGACGTATTCCCAGACAGAGATCATTTCGGCCGCATTTTCTTCAACCAGGCGAATATGTCTGCAAAGAATATTCCTCAAATTGCGGTCGTTATGGGCTCCTGTACAGCAGGCGGCGCTTATGTTCCTGCTATGGCTGATGAAAGTATTATCGTTAAAGAACAGGCGACTATTTTCTTAGGTGGGCCACCACTTGTTAAAGCAGCGACAGGTGAAGTGGTAACTGCAGAAGCACTTGGTGGCGGAGACGTCCACACTAGAATTTCAGGGGTTGCTGATCAGTTAGCCAACAATGACCATCATGCACTTTCTCTAGCCCGAAATGCTATCTCAAGGTTAAACCGGAAGAAACCTCAAAACCTAGACGTGGCCGAGATAAAACCTCCACGCTACGACACAAAAGAGATATATGGCATCGTGCCTGCCGATAGTCGCCAGACTTACGACGTGAGGGAAATTATTGCTCGAATCGTTGATGATTCAGATTTTGATGAATTCAAACCCCTTTATGGCACTACCCTTGTTTGTGGGTTTGCACGCATATTCGGTTTCCCTGTCGGCATTGTTGCGAACAACGGCATACTTTTCGGTGAAAGTGCGCTCAAAGGCGCTCATTTTGTCGAGCTTTGCGCCATGCGGAAAATCCCCCTCGTATTTTTGCAAAACATCACCGGCTTTATGGTTGGCAAGCAATACGAGCACGGTGGAATTGCAAAACACGGTGCCAAAATGGTAACCGCGGTAGCGTGCGCTAATGTACCAAAACTCACTGTGCTTATCGGCGGAAGCTTTGGTGCAGGTAACTACGGCATGTGCGGCAGAGCCTATGACCCACGTTTTCTTTTCATGTGGCCAAATGCTCGCATCTCTGTAATGGGCGGTGAGCAAGCGGCTGGCGTTTTAGCTCAAGTAAAACGCGACCAAAAAGAGCGTTCTGGCGAATCTTGGAGCGCAGAAGAAGAAAAAGCATTTAAACAACCCGTTATTGATACCTACGAAAAGCAAGGACATCCATACTATGCATCTGCAAGGCTTTGGGACGATGGCGTTATTGACCCGGCGGATACGCGATTAGTGCTTGGGCTATCGCTGTCAGCGACCCTCAACAAGCCTATCGAAGACACTCATTTTGGCATATTTAGAATGTAGGAGTTCGGGTTATGGAACAATCAGTTATTTACAGCGTAGATGATAAAAACATTGCCACTGTCACCTTAAACAGGGCCGATAAACACAATGCCTTCAACGATGAAATGATAATCGAGCTGACTCGTTTGTTTAAAAAAGCGGGCGAAGACGAGAACGTACGCGCCCTTATTTTAAGAGCTGAAGGTAAGAGTTTTAGCGCAGGCGCCGATCTTAACTGGATGAAAAAAATGGCCAGTTATACCGAAGCACAAAATGAAAGTGACGCTCTTGCATTAGCAACCATGCTACAGACGCTTTATAAAATGCCAAAGCCCACAATAGCTAGAGTACAAGGCGCAGCTTTCGGAGGCGCAGTAGGTTTAATTGCCTGTTGCGATATTGCTATTGGAAGTAAGCTCAGCAAGTTTTGCTTAAGCGAAGTTAAAATAGGCCTTATTCCAGCGACGATCAGCCCTTACGTTGTTGAGGCAATGGGGGCACGTGTATGCCGACGCTACTTTCAAACCGCTGAAGTGTTTTCTGCGCGTAGAGCACGAAGACTAGGTCTATTGAGCGAATCAGTTACTGAAGATGAGCTAGATAGCACTATCAACGATATTTTATCAAACATATTGAAAAATGGCCCCCAAGCAGTGGCGAAAGCAAAAGGCTTGGTGCAATGGGTGTCTACGCAAGACATTGATGATGCCCTTCTCGCAAAAACGAGCAAACTTATTGCACAAGTTAGGACTTCTGATGAAGGCCAAGAAGGTTTGTCAGCTTTTTTAGAAAAGCGCAGTGCGTCATGGGTGGAGGTACAAAATGATAAATAAATTACTAATTGCAAATCGTGGCGAAATAGCCTGCCGCGTTATAAAGACAGCCAACGCACAAGGTATTAAAACCGTAGCTGTTTATTCAGACGCCGATGAGAATGCACTTCATGTACAAATGGCTGACGAAGCAGTTTATTTAGGGCCATCTCCGTCAAAAGAAAGTTACCTACGTGGTGAACTCATCATTGAGAAATCGAAAGAACTTGGCGTGGATGCTATTCACCCAGGTTACGGCTTTCTGTCTGAAAATGCTGAATTTGCAAATCTGTGCGCAGAAAACAATATTATCTTTGTAGGTCCACCCGCATCTGCAATAGAAGCGATGGGTTCGAAATCTGCCGCGAAGCACATCATGGAAAAAGCAGGCGTTCCATTGGTTCCAGGCTATCATGGCGACGAACAAAGTGAAGCGGTGTTGAAAGGCGCTGCCGATGAGATGGGCTACCCGGTGCTTTTAAAAGCCGCAGCTGGTGGCGGCGGTAAAGGCATGCGCCAAGTGTGGAGCGAGAAAGAGTTTTCTCAGGCTTTAAACGCCGCTAAACGTGAATCTATGGCCAGCTTTGGCGACGACCACATGCTGGTTGAAAAGTACCTTACGCGCCCTCGTCATGTTGAAATACAAGTTTTCTGTGACACCCATGGTAACGGTGTATATCTTTTCGAGCGTGATTGCTCGGTTCAACGCCGTCACCAAAAGATTATTGAAGAAGCTCCTGCTCCCAATATGTCTCAGTCAGTAAGAGAGAAAATGGGTGAAGCAGCGTTACTGGCAGCCAAAGCCATTAACTACGTAGGTGCGGGAACAGTTGAGTTTTTACTTGATGAAGACGATTCATTCTACTTCATGGAAATGAACACACGCTTGCAAGTAGAACATCCAGTGACAGAAATGATCACCCGTGAGGATTTGGTTCACTGGCAATTAACTATTGCTGAAGGCAAACCGCTTCCTAAGCAACAAAAGGAACTCACGCTAACAGGACACGCATTCGAAGCACGTATTTATGCTGAAGATCCGAACAACGAGTTTCTACCTTCCACCGGCACGCTGTGCTTGTTGCGCACACCAAAAGAAAATGACGTAGTTCGCGTTGATACTGGTGTCGTTGAAGGAGACGAGGTAAGCGTATTTTACGACCCTATGATTGCCAAGCTCGTAGTTTGGGGAGAGAACCGTGAGATAGCCCTCAAGCGCCTAATTAGTGCGCTGGGCGACTACTATATTGACGGTGTAAGCACTAATATTGACTTCCTAAAGCGCGTCGCTACCCATCCTGCATTCGGTGCTGCTGAGTTGACAACTACATTCGTTGAAAAGCATAACGATTCGTTGTTTAACCATGTAGCTAGCGAAGACACCCATTCTAATATCCCAGCAATGGCATTACTTTCCCTAGTAAGTAGAAAAGTTACCTTGAGTAATCGCACACCTGAAGTATGGTCCACTGCAGATGCGTGGCGGTCTAATGGAAATCACCAAGAAACTCTAACGTTGCTTTGCGGCCAAGAAGAGGTCGGTGTTGAGGTAAAACATCAACTACACGGGAATCGGCCTGTCTGGGACCTAACGGTAGCTAACGAAAGCTTCGAAGTAAGTGGCAAAATCATAGATAACACGCTGAAAGCGACAATCAATGGATACAAATCAACTTTTTCGTTTTCAGACAATGATGGGGGGTTTACTCTTTTTAACAAAGACACCCATGCTAAGTTTAGTGTAGTTTCGCCCTCGTTAGGTGATGATAACAGTGATGGTGATGATGCCAATTTAAGTGCTCCTATGAATGGAACAATAGTCGCGCATTTAGTTGAGAAAGGTCAGCAGGTTAAGAAAGGTGCTCCAATTTTAGTCATGGAGGCGATGAAGATGGAGCACAGTATTATTGCGCCACACAACGGCTCAGTAGAAGAGTTCTTCTTCAACCCAGGTGAATTAGTGGATGGTGGGGCCACGCTATTGGCGTTTTCGACTGAAGAAGCAACCGAGGTTTAATGTGACGTTTCCTAAAGAAGTAAGTATTGTCGAAGTCGGCCCTAGAGACGGCCTTCAGAATGAAAAACAGACTTTAAGTGTCGAACAAAAGGTAGAGCTTATAAAGCTTCTATCAGAAACTGGTCTCAACCGTATAGAGGCTGGTAGCTTTGTGTCGCCCAAATGGGTGCCTCAAATGGCGAATTCAGGTGAGGTTATTAAAGCGCTCAATTTAAAGGCGAATATCCGTTATTCTGCGTTGACACCCAACCTTAAGGGGCTAGAAGCGGCCATAGAATCAGGAGTAAAAGAGGTTGCTGTATTTGGAGCAGCATCTGAGTCGTTTTCACAAAAGAATATCAATTGCTCAATTAGCGAAAGCTTAAAGCGTTTCGAAGCACTGTTTGAACTAGCCAACCACAATAAAATAAAAGTCAGAGGTTATGTCTCGTGTGTAATGGGCTGTCCTTATGAAGGTAAAGTCTTACCTACTGCTGTTACACAGGTCAGTAAGGCGCTGATTGACATGGGGTGTTACGAGGTTTCACTAGGGGATACTATTGGGGTGGGCACTCCAAAATCAACTAGTTTAATGCTTGATGATGTACTAAAAGAGATCGATGTCAGCAAAGTTGCAGCTCACTTTCACGATACTTATGGGCAGGCATTAGTCAATTTGTATACGGCGCTAGGATATGGAGTTTCTACCATAGATTCGGCTGTTGCAGGACTAGGGGGTTGCCCTTATGCCAAAGGGGCCAGCGGTAACGTCGCAACAGAAGATGTCCTGTATATGTTGAATGGCATGGACATTTCCACAGAAGTGGACATGAATAAGCTGCTTGTAGCCTCGTCGTATATTTCTGACGTATTGGGTCGCTCGCCCGTATCAAAATCAGCCAACGCGCTGATGGCCAAATAACCTTTCGTAATTGTGGCGTGCGCACACGACCACATCTAACAAAGACACCCATTATAAGCGTCAAGAGAATTATTGGGATGGGTGTCTTTGTAAACTTCAAGAAAATGGATGCGTCTTCAAACTTTCTTAGAATGGATGTCTCTGTAAGCTTTTGTAAGCTAAGCTGTTCCACTGTGATTGATGCGCAATCATGAAAACCGCTCCTTTGTTCAGGTCACAGAGCAGCACCTCAGATGGTAAGGTCTGTTCAAGTAATATGACCTTGCTGGATGGAACAAAGTGGCACAAAGCAGAAAGTCCCTCATCAGTCTTCAAGACACACCTTACTATCACTGTATATCTCGGTGCGTAAGACGCAGCTACCTTTGCGGGTACGACCGACATAATAATGTTAGTTACGAGCATAGAAAATCTTGGGTAGAGAAAAGGCTTCTATTTTTAAGTAAAGTTTTCTCAATAGACATTTGTGCTTATGCTGTCATGAGCAACCACGTTCATGTTGTTTTATGCGTAAACAAAAGCGCAGCTCTTTCCTGGCCGACGCAGACTGTTTTACAGCAGTGGCATAAAATGCACAAAGGCACCCTGCTCACTCAAAAATACATGAAGGGCGAATTACTTAGCGATAGTGAATTAGATGCAGTTCAAGCTACAGCAGAAGTTTATAGAAAACGTCTCTTTGATATCAGTTGGTTCATGAGGAATTTAAATGAGTTTATTGCAAGAAAAGCCAACAAAGAGGACAACTGTACAGGTAGATTTTGGGAGGGGCGCTTTCGTTCACAGGCTTTATTAACTGAAAAGGCTCTACTTTCCTGTATGACTTATGTCGATTTAAACCCAATTCGTGCAAAGGCTGCAACAAACATACAGAACTCGTATCACACAAGTATACATACCAGGCTAGCTTCAAACGCATTGAATAGCAAACCGATTAAAGGGCTAATTCCTTTTAAAAGTCAAAGGATAAGTAAAAATCACCTTTGCTTAAATTTCACCCTAAACAACTATTGTGAGCTTCTTAATGATTCTATTAAGTTACTCCTTGATAGCAATAAAGAAACCGTTACTCAAGAAAGCAATAACGACATAAAGCTAATAGGTCTCGGCAAATCTCATTGGCTCAAAGTCATCAATGATTTTGAAAACACTTTTTCTTTTGCTGCAGGAGACACAGCATCCATGCAGAAATTCAAAGAACGCACTCATAGAAAGCGGATGGCCAAACAGAAAGCAGCATCGCTCTGCTTCGACCTTAAATCTACTTCTCAGAGGGTAGAATTACAGTCATAACAACTGCCACCAAAAGTACTCCTGCCATAATATAGACTACTGAAAATGGTAAAACAGGGGTTAGCGCAGCGTAAAGAGCGCCAAATGCTAATAGAATTACTCCTATCGCAGTGTTAGAAAAACCGACTAATTCAGTTCGCTCATGGCCATCTTTAACATCTAAACTATATGTTTTTCTCCCTGTCCGCACTCCTGTATGAGCAATTGAAAGCAAAAAGAATAGAAATGCCGATGTGACAATAGAGCTGGACTGCGAGTAAAGAAGCCCTCCACATGAACACAATGCCAGCAAACCAGATAACCTTAGTGTTAATTTTGCACTTTTATCAGCAAGCCTCCCCCAAATAATTGAAGATAAAAGTGCAGCTGCAGCCTCAGCACCTATATAAACTGGAAGCAACTCTTGCGCATCACCATTTTTTTCAATCATGAAATAAGGAGCCACGAGCGCCGAATGCACGAAAAGCCCCCTAACAAAAATAAATTTATAAACAGTAGAGTCAAAGTTAATACTAAACGTTTTCTCTTCGTCACTACCGGTGTCCACACTTGTCTTGATGGGCCACACACATACCAAGGTCAAAACAAAGGAGATTAAGCTTCCACTTAAAATTAGCAAAAGTACGTTTGAAGAAAGGCTGCCATCTAATATAACCAGAGGTATTGAAATTACTAGTGTAACTACCCCAGAAATAGTAGACGCCAAGCCTATCAAATTGCCGCGTTCTCCTTTTGCCGCAACATCTGCTTCCATATCTTTAACAGTTAACGAACACGCTGAACGACCTAAACTTAGAAATATAAGAGAGGTTAGGAGCAAAGCGCCTGCTGTGAAACCAGAGAAGAACACGACCGAAAATAGCATTCCGAGTACAGCAAATGCCTGAATTGCCATACCAATGCGCCAAACGATATGCCGCTGCGCGTGTTTTCGAAGATAAACGCTGATAAGAACCTGGGGTAGAAGCGCACCTGATTCTCTGATAGGAACTAACCATCCCACCATCCAAAGTGGAGCACCAACACTTAGGAGCACTGCCGTCAATGTGGTCTTAGCTGATATTAATAGGTCGGCAAGCTTATTAAGAGAAAGGCCGGCAATAAGGAGATTTTTTTCTTTCATGGACAATGCCACGTACCGTAAACCAATTCACTGCTTACGGCACTTTTATATTTTCAGATCAAAATGTTGCGCATATCAACCGTTGTTTTCAACCAGCACCTTAAGGTTTTCAAGCCCCATTTCGAAATCTGGGCCAATCATACTATCCATCATCAGCGCGAAATATTTATTTACTGGATTATTGTCGACCGAACCTTCATCTCTCCAAGTTACTATAGAACCGTCGACTGTAGATTCTATTTCGACCACACCGGATGAGCCCATGTCAAAATCAGGAAAATATAAACGATAGAGAACGCGTTTGTTGTGCTCTAGTTGCGTGATTTCCATCTCGCCATTCCCTTCCGTTTCACTCATCCATTCCGAACGCATCCCAATAGCCCTATCTGGACCAGAATAATCAAGCTTCATGTTTGGATCGCGTTTAAACCACACTCCCCACTTCTGCCATTCTTTTAAATCAACGACATACGGATATATCTCAGAAGGCTCGGCGTCTATACTAACTTTCCTTTCCACACTATATTCATTTGGAATAAAAAAGCTTGTAATTACAAACAATAGAATTACAACACCAACCATCACTAGAACTTTCTTTAATGCACCCATCTGAGACTCCACAAAAAACAGTTATTCAAATATAACATCTAATTAACAAATGTCACTTAGTGTCGCATTTAACGCTTTCGCGAAATTACCGTTAGATAGACACCCAACCATCTATTTTTAACGGAGTTAAAGGTTTTTCGGCGTACAGGTACCTTTCATGTGTTCGTAATTTTAATTGGATATCTCATTAAATATGTAGATATTCGTAGTGCTAGATGAGTGTCTTTCTAAATCCTTCTAATACAGGCTACTTCGCCTTTCCCTTGTGATAGTGGATACCTCGACTATGCTTTATGAGTATAAATTGTATGATGGGTATCTTGCTTAACCCTTCTTTCTTATCCCTTAGGAAAGAAGGTCGATGTTGCGATGGATGTCTCGTTTAGAACACTTATAGTATACAGTCAATGTTGCGATGGGTGTCTTGTTTAGAACACTTATAGTATACAGTCAATGTTGCGATGGGTGTCTTGTTTAGATATGTTTAGAAAGACCGTAAAGCAACAAAAAATTCAAAAATTTAACCATTTCATCACAAAGCAAGAAAATCGCACTGTTATTATAAATTATCTTGTGTAATATGGGTTTAGGTTATCAGTAAAGCCTGTTCAGTAGGGCCTTTCATGCATAGCGCTATCATCGCAACACCTCGTTTTCTTTTTATATTTCTATCGATACACAGTTGTCGCTTTTTTACAGGAGTTTTTAGGAAATGGCAGATCAAAGTTCTCGTTACATCAGTAACCTCACCCGCGATACATATGCGCTTATTTTAGCTGGGGGGAAAGGTTCAAGACTACACGAGCTCACTACTTGGCGAGCCAAACCCGCGCTTTATTTCGGCGGTAAATTTAGAATCATCGACTTTCCCCTATCAAATTGTGTTAACTCAGGCATTCGAAGAATTGGCGTCGTCACTCAGTACAAGTCTCACTCCTTAATTCGCCACTTGGTCAGAGGTTGGGGGCACTTCAAGAAAGAACTCGGCGAATCAGTTGAAATTCTTCCGGCGTCTCAACGCTTTTCCGACAGTTGGTATGAAGGCACCGCCGATGCTGTTTTTCAAAACATCGACATCATCCGTGATGAACTGCCAAAATACGTAATGATCCTATCAGGTGACCATATCTATCGCATGGACTACGGTGATTTGCTCGCTAAGCACAAAGAGTCTGGTGCCAAGATGACAGTATCTTGTATGTCAGTACCTTTAGAAGAAGCAGCGGGTGCTTTTGGTGTGATGTCCGTAGATGAAAACTACCGTATTAATGGTTTTGAAGAAAAACCTGCCAACCCTACCCCGCTTCCGAACGACCCCACGCGCTGCCTAGCCTCTATGGGCAATTATGTATTCGACACCGAGTTTTTATTTGAACAACTGCGAGTAGACTCTGAAAATATGGGGTCTCAGCGTGATTTTGGTAAAGACATTATTCCATCAATAATTGCTGACCATCCCGTATATGCCTACCCATTTGAGCAAAGTGGCGGAGATAACGCTTACTGGCGTGACGTAGGTACAATTGATTCGTTCTGGGAAGCCAATATGGAGATGGTAGCGCCAGTACCTCAGCTTAATCTATACGATAGAAAATGGCCTATTTGGACGTACCAAGAACAACTACCGCCTGCTAAGTTTGTATGGGAAGATCATGACAGACGTGGTGAAGCTATTAACTCTGTTGTATCCGGTGGTTGCATCATATCTGGTTCTACCCTTCGTTCTTCTATTTGTTTTTCTAACGTACGTGTACACTCATACGGGTTAATAGAAGATGCCGTCATCCTTCCAGACGTTGAAATTAAACGCCATTGTAAGTTGAAAAAGGTGATTATTGATCGCGGCTGCGTTATACCAGAAGGAACGACCATTGGTTACGACCACGAACAGGATAAAGCACGAGGCTTCCGTGTCTCAGAAAAAGGCGTGGTACTTGTAACACGTGAAATGCTAGGCCAACCAGTGGGTGGACTAAGCGCCTCAAGCAAACAGGGTTAATAAACCTTTCAAAAGCCTATAAGATTGATTTTGGCGCCTACCGTCAAAATCAATCTCAAATAAACCGGCTGAACCTTTAATTACTTAGCCCAATTTATGTGACCAACAAGCGAACCCACCCGTTCAATCCGCCTCACTGCTCCACCTTGTAAAGGTTTGCTCAATAAAGCTCGCTACCGCTTCAGGATGCTCTAACGGGAACATGTGACCACCATCTAATACCACATGTTCAATTGCATTATGCTTCATTAGTCGCGAGTACATTTCAGGCTTACATACATTACTGCTGCTACCCGTCGCCAATACTGCTGGGCACTTAAGCTTTCCTTTGTATTTCCCGAGGTTATGAGGCACATTGCGGAATAAATCAGCTTCTACGTCAGCCCGAAATGTAAGTGAGATATTGTCTCCCTTAGTCTCTGTAACAGACTTCACGTAGTCTCTTACGCATCGTTTATCCATATCTCTAAATAGTGCTTTGCCATGAAAGTACGCAACCATATCGGTATTGCTTGGCCAACGTGTATTACGCGTTTGTGCGAGTTTTGCAGGCGTTAGCTTATTAATTAAAGGCGTATGTTTAGCGAATTTAAAAAAGTAACTCAATGGGCCAACCACTAGCGGCGGGTCGAATAAAATAACGCCCCGAAATAGCTCAGGCGCCTCACATGCCGCCATGTAGGTAATTACGGCGCCAAACGAATGCCCTACACCGTAAACACCGCGTGGATCTTTGCTTTCTTTCTTAATATGTTTGATGAGTTCTTGAACCTGATTTCGCCAGTTGCCATTTACGGGAAGCTGAGGGTCGTGGCCAAATCGCTCAACGTGCAAACGGTTGAAGTGGCTGGGTAACGCCGAAAACATGGCATTATAGCTTCCTGCAGGAAACCCGTTCGCATGGGCAAAATGAAAACTCAACTCTGACGAGGACACCTATACACTCCTTCACATTCAAACAATAAAGGGGCCTATAATCAGCCCCTTACCATGAAATATCGATAATACTACAAGCCCCTAGATTCTGCCATTTCCCAATCTTTTACAATCTTCGTGCTTGTCCATAAGAACACAGCAATTGAAATGGCGTAAGGAACTACTAGGTAAATCAAAGCTTGCCTTAATGCCTCAGTCTCGCCTAAAGACGGCACCAGCGCTTGGCTTATAATACCGGTAAGTGTAGGGCCACCACCTAGCGCAATTATATTTAAAACAAAGAAGAAGAGTGCCGTCGACATCGCCCTTACGTTTATCGGCGCAAGGGTTTGTGCCATTGCAAAACTAGGTCCTAAGTAAGAGCCACTTGTAAATAACAGCAGCGCCATAAGCCCAACCGACAGCCACAAATCTTGAACTTGTAAAGATGCATAGAAGGCAGGCACACCGATAATAAGCGCGATAGCAGGTAGTAATGCATAAGCTTTCTTATTGTGCTTGCCCCACCTGTCAGCTACATAGCCACCTAACCACACGCCCAATGCGTATGCAGTACCGTTGATAATGCCAAATACAATAAGAAGTTGTGTAATATCTAGCCCTGCAAATGCTCGCACGTAGTAATCTATGACCCAAGTCGATATTGCATAGTTACCGAACGAACCAAATGAAATACCCAATGCCATCCCCCACCACGTAGGTATTTTTAGCAGCATTTTCAATGACGATTTAACACTGGGCTTATTCGCGTCATCTGCACTTGGCGCAGAAACTGTTCTAGCAGGCTCTTTTACCGTCAACTTCAGCAAAATAGCCAGTATTACTCCAGGTATACCCACGCTGTACATTACCGTACGCCAGTCGGCAGATCCGCCCTGTAAAAAGAACGCTGAGGCAAAAAACGCCAGCATTACACCAAATGGAATGCCTAAAGAATAAATAGCCAGAGCTCCAGCGCGTTTTTCTTTAGGGAAAAGGTCAGAAATAATACTGTGCGATGGTGGGCTGCCCCCAGCCTCTCCAATACCTACACCAATACGAGCAATAGCGAGTTGCATGTAGTTGGCTGCCAATCCAGATGCTGCAGTAAAGCCACTCCAGAGCGTTAATGATATTGCGATGATATTTACCCGGCTATAACGGTCTGCAAGCCAAGCAATTGGGATACCCATTACAGTATAAAGTAACGCGAAGTAGATGCCTTTAAGCCACCCCAACTGAGCGTCATCTAACCCAAGATCGGCTTTAATGAAGGGCGATAATATTCCGATAATTTGCCTATCTATAAAGTTAAAGGCATACACTAAGGTTAATATGAACAGAACGTAATTGCGGTAACTTCTAGATGTTCCAGCTTCATTAGCGGGAATACCTTCAACGTGCGTATGGGCCATAACAGTCCTTTTGAGTGACGATATCCCAGTCTACGCAGCTGGTAAAAAAATACACAACTAATTGTTACTTATTTGTTAACATAACGAAAATTTCTAACTCAGGCTTTTCGTTCCACAGCGCTTAATGTACGATGACACCCACTTAACTCATCAGACCAGACAAGCCAATATGACAGTAGATGAATTGCTCAATATTCCCCAACTATCACAAACATCGGAAAATACCTGGAAAGTTGACGGGCTCGTCATTCCTAAAACTTGGGGTCAAGGACGAACGGCGTTTGGCGGCATTTCTGCCGGTATGCTGTATACCGCTGTGAAACAACAAGTAACTGATAATCGGGTGTTACGCTCTTTTACTACTAACTTTGTTGGCCCTTTGTCCCTCGAAGCCCCCTTCTCTATCGAAGTTACCCTATTAAGAACGGGTAAAAATGTTTCACAGTATACCGCGCATGCCATTCAAGACGGCAAAAGCTGCGTCTTTTCCCAAGCGTGTTTCGGGGTCGCTAGAGAATCTGGTATTAAGGTAGAAAATAACGAAAGGCATGATTTGCCTTTGCCTAACAAGGCGAAATTTATCCCACAAATACCTAAAGTTACGCCAAAGTTTTTACGTTACTTCGACTTAGCCATTGAAGATGGCGGTATTCCTTTTACGCGAAGAAAAACAAGCCACTACCACGGATTCATGCGGTTTAAACAAGCACCTGCGGCGATAACTGATGCACACATCATTACCATGATTGATGCCTGGCCGCCTACGCTATTGCAAATGATGAAATTGCCGGCACCTGCTAGCACGGTTAGCTGGAATTTAGAATTTATCCACCCGCATAAGCCGGTGAGCCCTACCGATTGGTTCGGCTATAAAGCCCATACTAGACAAGCAGCTGACGGTTATGGTCACACGGAAGCGACAATTTGGGATAAAGATAACGAAGTCATTGCAATAAGCAGACAAACCGTAGCGATTTTTGACTAATCGCTACGGCATTAGCTGTGGCTAAAGGCGTTTAGCCTTAATAGAGCATAAACGCGTTAGGATTAAACAAGGAAATAACCGAAATACATTGAAGGTTAGTTATATCTAGCGCGTCTTCCAAATCCTCGCGATTTAGCGACAACGCCTCGTGCATCTCAGGTTTTAAATTGTGATAGCTTGGATAAATTTCTGGATTTACGTTATCTAGTGCTAGCACGTAAGAAAGCTGTAGAATTTTATCTTCTACATTTGTCTCTACATCTTCGCCTTTGTGAATACTGGCAATAGGCGTATAAATTGAACTAGGGATTTCCCATTTTTCAATCAGTCTTGCCGACAGGTCTGCGTAAGTAAATCCTAATACGCCAAATTGAAGCTCTGCTGGGCTTACCCGTGCATTAAACGCCTGACAACGGGTTGCCGACTCAGGAAAAAGCGAAACAGTAACTAGCTCTCCAATATTGTGAAGCAGCCCGGAAACGAAAAGTCTTTCGGGCTCTCTAATATTGCGCATATCGGCAAAATACTTGGCCAATAACCCGCAAGAAACGCTTTGTTCCCAGAACTTGTCTAAGTCTATTGCTTGGCCATTTACTTCGCTAAAAGCCTGACTTACACCATAGGCAAGCGCCAAGTCGTAGGTCGAACGGGTCCCCACCACCTGGATAGCCCTTGTTATGGTGTCAATCTTATTGGGAAAACGATAGAGTGCTGAGTTTGCCACTCTAAGCAGCTGGGTAGCCAATGACGGGTCGAAAGCAATGATATCGCCAATATCGTCAATGCTTGAAGCTTCATCGTCCATACAAGCTTTAAGTCGCGTTACCGAGTCTGGTAAAACAAAGAGGTCTTCCGCTTTCGAAACTAATTCATCTAAATTCATTCGTGCACTCTCTTCAATGCAGTCTTTGTCATTGTCGTGTTCAAGGCACCTCCATTCGCCATGAGCTTAATTAAGGTATAGGCGTTAAAACTAAAGAGGTCAATTAATATCGCCTAGTAAAAAAGTATGATTTCTTTACTAATCAGGCAGTTAAAAAAACTCTTAAAAGGGTAACTATTAATTAATGTTTCTTTGTAATTATAGGCTGTTTTTCCAACCCTGAGCATTATCAATTTAGGTAATACCCTAGACTACGATACACCTTTGGAGTTCCTTTAACATGCCGGAACGTCGCGTATTATAACGAGCAGCTTGTTTTTACAAACCTAAAATTCTTTTTCAAAGAAAAACTTAGGGTAATTACCTATAAGAATTAGAATTTCTAAGGCAGAGCCCCTTTTATTAATGACGTGCGTAGTTTTGTGATAGCATTTGCCGCAAAATAACGGTGCAGTTCAGGCACATTTTTGAATAAGAGTTGTAACCCATACCATGTTAAATGTTGTTGTAGTCGGCTATGTGTGGCCCGAGCCAAATTCCTCAGCCGCTGGGCAGAACATGCTCTCTATTATTGAGCGTTGCTTAGCCGCTAACTTCAACGTGACTTTCTTAACAGCCGCCACCGACAGCGAGCACAAAGCCGATCTTCTAGCCATGGGGGTAAATGTTCAGCCTGTGGCGCTAAACTGCAGTTCATTTAACACTCTTATTGCAGAGATAGCCCCAGACGTCGTTATTTTTGATCGCTATATGACTGAAGAACAGTTTTCTTGGCGAGTAAAAGAAGTTTGCCCGAATGCGCTAAGAGTGCTTAATACTGAAGATTTACATAGCCTTCGCCAAGCACGACATGAAGCGGTAAAAAAGCATGGCGATGCAAGCCTAGCGCATCTACATAGCGAACTGGCCCAAAGAGAAATTGCGTCGATTATTCGAAGCGATCTAACCTTGGTTATTTCAAAAAAAGAAATGGCGTTATTGACTGAACACTACGGTGTATCTTCAGCGCAACTTCAGTACCATCCTCTCGTAGTTGGCCGTTCTATTAGCCCTGCCCCATCTTTTGAGCAACGCTCACATTTTATCCATATTGGTAACTTTCGCCATGCGCCAAATTGGGACGCGGTTTTGCAATTAAAGCAGCATCTGTGGCCTTCAATCAAAAAAGCATTGCCTCATGCTGAATTACATATTTACGGCGCTTACCCACCTAAGAAAGCAACGCAACTTCACAACGAGAAACAAGGGTTCTTAGTAAAGGGCTGGGCCAACGATGTTGAGTCTGTAATGATGAATGCCAAAGCCCTTATTGCACCCTTACGATTCGGCGCGGGGATAAAAGGAAAATTGCTGGATGCGATGCGCTGCGGTACGCCTAGTATCACGACCTGGATTGGCTCAGAAGGTATTGCTGAAAATAGCGTCGATGTAAACAGCGACATTACTGCAAAAGTAGAAAACGAGGTTAAAAGTTCGCAGTCTGCACTATGGCCTGGTACTCTATGCGATGCCGATACTTCTAATGCGGCGGTTATTCAAGACTACGTTGAAAAGGCCGTAGCGCTTTATGAGGATAAAAATACATGGCGTTTAGCTAATGAATACACGGCTAGTTTGTTAAGCGAATTTAAACAGCAGCAGCCAGAAGTGCCGTTTATTGAAAGAATAAGTGAGTTAAAACAAGGGCTAGATAAACATAGAGATGCTTTGTTTATGCAAAGTTTGTTGTGGCATCAAACGCTTGCAGCAAGTAAATATATGAGCCAGTGGATTGAAGCAAAAAACAAGTAGAGGGGCGAGAAAGAAGCGCCTATACGCCCTTCAACTTTGCTATCACTGACTTTATTCCGTTGCCTCGCGACTGACTTAGATATCGCTCTAACTGGCAGCGAGACAAGTAACTTTCGAAGTCAAAACTTTCACGCTGCGCTTCGGACAAGGTATTGGCTTTTTCAAGTAATACTGCAAGTACACCCCGAATCACCTTACTTGGTGAAAATGCCATTATACCGCCTTGTTCCGTTGAATATGCCATCCACACAGGGCTCTCACACCCTTCAACAGCTGTGTCTGAAGAACGTTCGTCTAGAGGGAGTGGCGTTAAAGATTTACCCGCTAACATAAGTGTGCGAGTGAAATCATCCCACCCTTTCGAAGCGGCAAGCGATGAAGCTAAAGGAAGCAAAGTTTCATCCGAATTCATCTGCTATAAGCCCAGTTTAGTTGCCGTTTAGTTCGGCAGCTAAATCTTCTGCGGTCATAACTAAGTTTTCAACGTCGCTTGTTGTTGGAAACATGACTAGTTCTACACCATTTTTTGTGAGACCAGGCAGCCAAGTTTCTGCAAATTCAGCCAATTCAACGCTTACGCATTGGCCTTCTATTTCATTTATGTCTACGAACTTTTGCGCCAAGTCGCGATGTGGGAATACGGGTAATTGAACACTCTCGCCGCCTTCGAACATAACAAAGCCTTCACTGCCCTGTATCATCCATATTTCTTTTGCTTTCGCTATATAGCTAACAACAAGTTCTTGTCGTTCTTCAGCACTTAGCTTCATTGCCTGCTCAATGACCGCATCGTTCAACTTGTCTGCAATTGTTTCTGGAAACACGCTTATTCACCTATCTCAAAATTTGGGGCAAGTATACCCGCACCAGCAAAAGGCGCAATGCAATAGTCACCAAAACCTTTCTTACAAAGACACCCACGCTAAAAACAACAAACTATCCTTACAAAGACACCCATGCTAAAAACAACAAACCATCCTTACAAAGACACCCATGCTAAAAACAACAAACCATCCTTACAAAGACACCCACCCAAACCAACAATCAACCGAGCTCATTTGAAATTATTTAGCTTTTCTTCAATTCACTACCGGTTACAGAGACACCCATGCTAAAGTAAAGCCCAATCGATAATGACTACTCAGCAACGACACCAAGATACTTATACCATGCGCAACCTTTTCACTGCTCTTAAGCAAGACACCCATGCAAACCACGATATTTTGGAAAATACTTTCCCATTTTCTATCTATCACAAAGACAGTTTGTTCGATGAAAAGGCATACCTCGCTATTTTAAAAATCATGAGTATGTTCCACCAAGCCGCGGCAAACGCCGTTCAACGAGCTGAACTCAAAGTTCCAGCCCTCTCATCGGTGGCTTCGATGATAAACAGTGATGCAATTCAAGATGCGCTAAATCAAGACATTGTTGCGCTTACCAAAGATTCACTTAACAAAGACACCCACGCTACAGGTACATACACAGACCAGGCTTACAAAGACACCCACCGCAACAGACCATCTATGCCAGACAGCAGCTCGCCCACCAGCCAAGCTATTTCAGCTATATACGTATGGTTAGGCTCATCGATGGGTGCGAATATCATTGTTCGAAGGCTAAACGCCATGGAGCGCGATATACCTACAAACTATTACCAAGCAATGGCTGGGTGTGCGAAAGCATGGGTGTCATTCAAACTAGAAGTCGAAAAGTTACTCCCTGAACTCGATTTAGAAAGTGAAAGCTTTGTTGCAGATGCAGTAAAAGATGCGAATGCATGGTTTGAATATCTGATTTCATTAGCTGATGCTGACATACACGACAGCACTAGTCAGGCGGTTGAAGTTAGTTAGCATAGCGCAGTTAAAAACAAAGGCTATTTCCGCTTTTTAGGCAGAAATCGCGCGGTAATTCGTTTCAATCACACCCACCGGCATCACCGGGCGACGCACAAGCTGCCTAGCTATAAATAAACTTAATCCATCCAATCGACTGAATGCATTAATATATCGGTAGTTCTTCGTTAAGCGCTTGCTTAGTTTCTGATAGAATTAACGCAACCTTGAAACAACAAAAACATAAACATGAAAGTAATCTCATTTAATATAAACGGCATACGCGCCCGCTTGCACCAACTACAAGCGGTTATTGACGCTCACCAACCAGACATTATTGGTTTGCAAGAAATTAAGGTTCACAACGAACAGTTTCCAGTAGAAGCAGTGGAAGCCATGGGCTACCACGTTTATTTTCACGGGCAGAAAAGTCACTACGGCGTAGCGTTTTTAGCAAAGAAAGAAGCCCTCTCCGTGTCTATGGGTTTTCCTACCGACGAGGAAGATGCCCAGCGTAGAATGATCATCTTAAAAACCACTGATGAATCTGGCGAACCCGTAACTATCCTTAACGGTTACTTTCCTCAAGGTGAAAACGAAAAGCACGAAACAAAGTACCCAGCTAAGCGCAAGTTTTATAAAGACTTAATGACGTATTTGAATGAGAACCACACGCCGGACGAAAACGTCATTGTGATGGGCGATGTGAACATCTCCCATACAGATCTAGACATTGGCATTGGTGAAGAAAACAAAAAGCGCTGGTTGAGAACAGGCAAGTGTAGCTTTTTACCGGAAGAGCGCGAATGGTTGAATACACTCATCGACTGGGGCTTTGAGGATAGCTTTAGAACACTTAACCCTGAAACTAATGACAAGTTTTCGTGGTTCGACTATCGCTCAAAAGGGTTTAACGACAACCGCGGCCTTCGCATTGACCTAATACTGGCTACAAAAACTTTGCATTCACGCCTGCACGATGCTGGCATTGATTATGAATTAAGAGGCATTGAAAAGCCGTCCGACCACGCCCCAATTTGGGCTGAATATAGCCGATAGCGAATAAAGTAGCCCCATATAAGGAGTACCAGTGAGTTCATTACAGTTGTTGGCATTGCTAATCTATGGCGCGTTTTTGCTGGGCGCGGCTAAGCACATCGACTTTACTCACTTTGCTCGCAACAAACAGCAGCAACACCTTATGTTCGGCACTGCTGCTTCTCTATTTGTGCTTTGGTTGTTTAAGGCAGGGATTTTTGAAGGCTTAGATGTTCATTTTCTAGGCCTTTCTGTCCTCACCCTCATGTTGGGCTTTAGAAATGCAATTATTGCCTCGTTTATCGCGCTTTTGGGGGCAAACCTCATAGGTTACGGCACGTGGGAAAACTTCGGTGTGAATGGTCTGCTTGGAACTATTTTACCAATTGGAACAACCTATCTTTTCTACATGCTGTCTTTCCACCATATCCCCAGACAACTGTTTGTATATATTTTTGTGTGTGCTTTTTTTCCCGCCGCACTATCAATCGCACTTAAAACTTTATCGCTAGGCGCCTTCTATTATTTTGAAGGTACGTATACTTGGGACATCGTTTTCGATAACTATATTTTACTAATTCCGCTATTGGTGTTTCCAGAAGCTCTTCTAAACGGAATGGCTATTACTCTACTCGTTATTTACCAGCCAACTTGGGTGTATACCTTCCACGACAAATTTTACCTCGATAATTAAACTCTTTACCTCATCAAATCACTTCACTTATTAAACTAAAAGTTAATAAGCTTTTTCTAATTTCAACCTATGATTAAAGAGTGAAGTCGAGTGGTAGAGCTAAATGAAAATTCAGACATTTGCATTACAGTGCGACGGTACTGCATGCGTAACATCGCAACTAGAGAGTATTTTAGCCGATGAAAGGCCTTCACTACTCATCGGTTACGGCAATACCGATTTATCATTAGATACACTTACAAGAACTATAACCGATACAGCGCTACCATTTTTTATTTCTAGTTCTTGCTTAGGCGCATTGCTTTGCGATAACAACATGGCTTCGCCTAGTTGCGACTTAGCCTTGTTCTGTATTAACGATGACAACGGGGCTTACGGTGTAGGCAGTGCAGACATTACTGAATGCAGCCCATTTAAAGCGGGAGCTGTATCGCTGCAAAAAGCATTGGCAAATGCAGAAAGACCCTATGAAAGTCCAGCACTTATCTGGTGCTCGCTTCCCCCTGGCAATGAAGAAAGCATACTCGAAGGTTTTGCCAGCGTTGTAGGAACAAAGGTTCCTATCTTCGGGGGCTCAATGGCAGATAATACTGTTTCAGGCAATTGGTGCACAGTAACAACGGCTTCCTCAGGGCCTCAAACCGTTGCCGTAGCAGTTCTATACCCTTCAACACCTTTGGGTTTAAGCTATAGCTCTGGTTACAAACCTACTGAGACTGTGTTTAAAGCCACTACTGCCAAAGGGCGACAACTTCACCAACTCGATAATGGTAAAGCCAGCACTATCTACAATAATGCGACTAATGGCTTGATTGCACAACAGCTTAACGGCGGGCAAATATTAGGACTTACTTCATCAGCCCCTTTGGGCAAGCCAGTTGAGCTGGACAATGGCGCAGTAAACTATCTTCTCTGCCATCCCGACTCGGTAGACGAAGATGGGACCCTTCATGTTTTTTCCGAAGTACAAGAAGGCGAAGAGCTGGTTTTAATGGAAGGAAATATTACAAGCCTCACCTCTCGTGCAGAGCGTGTTATCAATAATGCAATTATGCTGCTTCCGGAAAACAAAACGCCCGTTGGCGTATTGATGATTTATTGCGCCGGATGCCGGCTAATGGTTGGCGATGAGATAAACGCCATGTTGAACTCGTTACAAAAAACGTTTCCTTCGCTACCTATTTGTGGCCCGTTTACGTTTGGCGAACAAGGGCGATTTTTAGACGGCAAAAACAGACACGGTAACCTCATGATATCAGCGGTAGTGTTTTCCCAATGAATAAAGATTACGAAAACGTTTTAGAAGATCTGGCCCTTGTTTACCGCTTGAAACAACAAGCTGAGGCTCATAAAAAAGAAAGCGATGCATTGCTAGAAGGCACCCGGGTGCTGCTTACCGCTGAGGATGAAATAGATCTTTACAAGAAGATGTTTAGCGTTTTTAAGGGGCTTTACAACTACGAAGTATGCTTTGTGCTAGAGAATGAAAGCGCGGGCAAAATGAAATGTATAAATAGTACACATGACACTTTACTTGATACTGTTTGGGAGATAGACGATACCCTTTCTAGAGCCGTCAAAAGTGAACCCGTTGCATTGTTTAACGTTCAGCAACAGCCTACTTGGCAACAGCACTTGCCATTATTTGAAACTTCAGTCACATCGGTGCTTTATTGTCCGTTTAACGTACATCAGCAGCAGGCCGTTATTGTTTTTTGTCATCAATCTCTGGGGTACTACACCCAAGAATACGTAAATATGGCCAACAGATATCGCACCTTTACGGAACAAATGGCAATGGGGATGCAGGCCAAGTTAATGACGCTGGAAACGGTGAGGCTGAAAGAAGAAAAAGCCAAAGTTGAAAAGAGCCTTATCGATTCTGAAAAAATGGCTTCTCTAGGGTTATTAGCAGCAGGTGTAGCCCACGAAATAAATAATCCGATAGCGTTTATCAATAGTAACATTCACTTTTTAAGAAACGTATTGCCTGCTCTATCTCAGATGCAGGACATAGTGTTGCAATTGGCATCAAGTACTAGCGACAAAGAAAGGTTCGAAATAGCGCAAAAAGCAATACGGTGGCAATCGCGCAATAAGATTGATTCACTAAGTGATGAAATTGCTGATATTTGTGGAGAATCCGAAGAAGGTTTAAACAGAGTCACTGACATAATCACCAGCCTTCGTTCATTTTCTCATGACGCCGACATGCTTGATGATGAAACTATTAATGTAAATGACTGTATTGCGCATGCCTTGAGGTTAGTAAATAGCGAATTAAAGCACCGCATTAAAATTCAACAGCACTTAACGGAAGTCCCTCTAATAAAAGGGAAAACCGGAAAGTTAAATCAGGTGTTGGTGAACCTTTTTGTCAATGCTGCGCAAGCGATGGATGATGGAGGCAAGCTAACCGTCTCTTCCTTTGAAGAAGATAACCATACCGTTATCACCATAAAAGACACGGGTTGTGGTATAGAAAAACACGCTCTGCAAAAACTTTTCGAGCCGTTTTACACCACTAAGCCTACAGGTAAAGGAACTGGTTTAGGACTTTATATTTCTTTTTCTATTGTTGAGGCCATGGGTGGCACTATTGCCGTAGATAGCGAGGTTAACGTGGGCACTACGTTTACGCTCTCGTTTCCAACGAATTTAGCCAATAAAAAAACCGCACAATCGTGCGGTTTAGATACGTTCGATAGCGATTCGTAATCGCTATTAAAGCTATATGGCTGTTACTTTTGGAATAAGATGTCCATAACGTCAGCCAACTCGCCTTTTCCTTCGCGGATCTCTTCTTCTGACAAGCCTGCGATTTCGTGAGGAAACACTAGCCATTCATCACTTTCGTTTACGTAGTAATCAGGCACAATATCAGTAGTGTTATTCTGAGGCTTATACCAAGGGCACGCAATGCGAATATCTTTTGGCATGTTCAAGCGCATAAGCTTGTTAATTTGCTTGATAAGCGCGTCAACACTTCGGCCTGAGTCAAAAACATCATCAACAATCAATAACTTGTCATCAGCATTCGCATTTTCAACCAAGTAGTGTAACCCGTGTACACGGATTTCTTTCGACTGTTTATTGATTCCATAGTAAGACGAAGTACGTACCGCGATGTGGTCGGTTGACGTATCTTTAAATTCAAAGAATTCTTGAACTGCGATACCAATTGGAGCACCACCACGCCAAATACCGATAATAAAGTCAGGGCGGAAGCCGTCTTCATACACCTTTGCCGCTAAGCGAAAGGAATCCTGTAGAAGCGATTGCGAGGTGATAAAATTCTTGTTCATGACGTCTCACTGAGCAAATTTTAAAAGACCGCGAGTATAGTGAATTTCACGGTCTTTTGCACGGTAAATTCAACTATTTATTCATTTTGAAGGGCCTGAGACGGTGCAATTTTCATCGCTTTGCGTGCAGGATAAACGCTGGCTAAAACGCACAACAATAACGACAGCAAAGTAATGCTGATAATCTGCACTACGTCCATTTCAATAGGCAGCCCTCTTCCGTCAGCCGCTAGCGCCAACGGTGAACCTATCGCATCTAAAATATTATTTAACTGAAGGGTTATAAAGACACCCAAGATAAGCCCGATACCTGCGCCTTTTATACCATTAAATAAGCCATTCAATACAAAAATCCACATTACCGTACTGGGCAACATGCCTTGAGTTTGAAGTACCGCAATATCGCCCTGCTTTTCGGTTACTACCATTACCAATGCAGACACTATGTTAAATGCAGCTACAGCGATAATAAGTAGCAACATGAGTGTCATCATGTTCTTTTCCATTTTTACAGCATCAAACAGCGGCCCCTGGCGCTCCCGCCACGTTCTAATATTATTTGCAGAGACACCCACCCTATCTGTTAACTCATTAACCACCGCTTGGTAGTTGAACGCATCATTCAGAAAGAGACGCAATGATTGTTTACTGCCTTTGGGGTCTCTCATTAAGCGATTCACATCATCAAGGTTCATATACATCACCTTGTCATCCATTTGCGAGCCCATATCGAAGACACCCACTACAGTCACAAGCCTCTGACTTGGCATTCTTCCAAACGGAGTATAAACACTGGCCCCTGCAACCATAACTCGCAATCTGTCACCCACACGCGCTTCAAGCTTTATAGCCAGCGAACGCCCAATGATAGCGGCGAAGCTACCTTTAGTAAGGTCACTGAATCGGCCTTGCTCCATATGGTTTGCGACTAAGGTGTGCTCAAGCATCACATCTGGCTGAACACCGTGAACCTGCACGCCGCGCAAGTCTGAGCGCGACTGCACTACGGCTTCTGCCTCCCTGTAGTCCATATTGGCAACAACGCCTTCAATGGGTGTCATGCTAATTTCATCTAACGTTAAAGGATTAGGGGAAGTAACTTTTTGGGTGGGTGTCTCGCTAAGACTTTTTTGCATCTTTAACGTGGGTGTCTTGCTAAGACTGTTGCTTGCAATGGATGTCTCTGTAACTTCTTTTTGAGTGGGTGTCTTGCTAAGGCTGTTGCTTGCGATGGGTGTCTTTGTAATTTCAGTCTTTGTAATTTCAATGTGGGGGACTATGCCTAGTATGCGCTGTTTTAGCTGGCCTTCCAGGCCGTTCATTACGGATACTACGATAATAAGCGCCATCAAGCCTAGCGCGATGCCGGCCACTGAAAATCGGTTTATAAATGAGACAAAACTGGTTTGGCTTGCTTTGTTAGACTTGGCATAACGATAAGCAATGAATGCAGAAAGAGGATAAAACATAGCGCCTTGCTTTTCAGTAATACGGTAATCTGCCTCACATTTAGCTATGCTTAGTGAATAAATAATTCAGATAAGTAGCCCAAAGGCGAGATGACGGGTTAACCCCAAAATAGTAAAGTGGGTATACTACGTGGTCGGTATACTACTTATAAGTTACTAGCGGCACAAGAAATAGTGGCAGAGGAATGATGTGAGCGAACTTAGCCTAGAACAAAAAAAAGCCCAATTCGATGAGTATTTTTCTATTGCGCACAGCATAAATGCCAATGTGCGCCCGTTAGGTGACAATGAAAAAGTACCTGATGAGGACAACCTTGAAGACTCGATGCCCTATGCATTTCGCATTGCCAGCGAAATGGCCGCGTTAGAAGCGCAGGCAATTCGCCCTTTAAGAAACTTAGGTGATCACGCTGAAACCTTGGCCGAATATTTAAATCATCAGTCGCGAAAAATTGACCTGATGATGTCCTTTGTATTGCATCAACAAGATGAGCCCGAATACCGCTTCAAAACCGTAAAGCTCGGTGGTGGTGGTGTAATTATCGAATCGTCTGACGCGCTGGACGTAGGTACTAGAGCAGAACTAAAGCTTTTTCTTGACGCCGAAGCCGCAGCAATTTTTTGTTTTGGTGAAGTAATTACTTGCGAGCAAGTTGAAGATAGTTACCATATCGCCTTTATTTTTAATACCATTCGAGAGCAAGACCAGGAGCTTTTAGTTCGCGCCAGTTTGCATATTCAAACACAGCAACTAAGAAAACGGGCGAAAGAAAAAAAAGCGGGATCTGAATAGCCCCTAACAACTGTATATAAGCCGTAAAACTCATCTTGCATTTAAAAAACAGGACGTCATGACAGCCACTTTATTATCGCTTCCATTACCTGCGCCTAAAAAAGAAGCCTCATCACAAGATCACAAACAATGGGGCCAGCTTCAAGGCAGCAGCGCCGCGCTTTGCATTAGCCAAACGCTAAACCAATACAAAGGCCCTATTGTATTGATTACCGCCGATACACCATCGGCAATGAAGCTTGAAAAAGAAATAGCATTTTTCTTAAGCGATAATCAAAAAAATACGCCCATTACCCTGTTTCCAGACTGGGAAACGCTGCCATACGATTCCTTTTCGCCTCACCAAGACATTGTTTCGCAAAGATTAGAAACCCTTTTCCGCTTTACACAGCAAGTGGAAGGCGTTTTTATTGTTCCTGTTAACACACTAATGCAGCGCCTTGCGCCTACCGACTATCTAGCAAAGTACCTACTGATGCTAAATAAAGGCGACACCTTAGACAGAGACCAATTCAGACGCAACTTAGAACAAGCTGGCTATCTTCACGTTAGCCAAGTGATGAGCCATAGCGAATTCTCGGTACGCGGCAGCATTATCGACCTATTCCCAATGGGTAGCGACCAGCCGTTTCGAATAGACTTATTCGACGATGAAATCGACTCTATTCGCTATTTCGATACCGAAACCCAACGCTCTGGCGAAGCGGTAAACAAAATTCGTTTATTACCGGCTCGCGAATTCCCAACAGATAAAGAAGCGATAACCCTTTTTCGCCAGCAGTTTTTAGAAAAATTCGACGCCAACAACGCCTCTGAAAGCGTATTTTCGCAAGTCAGTAAAGGAACTATGCCAAGCGGTGTGGAGTATTACCTCCCCCTTTTCTTTGAAAAAACCGCCACGCTCTTTGACTACCTTCACCCGAAAAGCCTGCTGTTGCTTCACGGCGATGTGCAAGACGCCAGCGAGTTCTTCTGGGCCGACGTGCAAGAACGTTACGAGCAGTATCGCTATAACTTAGCTCGCCCGTTACTTGCACCAGATGAACTATTTTTATCTATTAACGAGCTATTCGGTGCTATTAAGCAATGGCCTCGTGCGTCGCTTTCCAGCAAGGTACTTGAAGAAAAACAAGGTTCTACCAACCTTCAGTGCGAAAAACTGGATGACATTGCGATTAACTCGCAGAAAAAAGTACCTGCTGAGCGTTTAATTAAAACCGTAAATCAGGCTACTGACAACGGGGCTAAAGTACTGTTTTGTGCCGAAACCCAAGGTCGCCGAGAGGGCTTGCTAACCGTACTAGCCAAAGCTGGCATAAAACCAACAATTGTTGATAGCTTTAGCGACTTCATCGCAAGCCACGACAGTATTGGTATTACCGTGGGTATGGTTGATAATAGCTTTCGCTGGCAAACCCAGGAAGGCGAGCTGTTATTTATCACAGAAACGGAGCTATTAGGCCAAAAAGTAAGTCAGCGCCGTTTACGTGATAAGCGCACAGCCACAGACGAAAGTGCCATTATTCGCAATTTGGCTGAGCTTTCTATTGGCCAACCTGTAGTGCACTTAGACCACGGCGTAGGCCGTTACCTAGGCTTACAAACGCTAGATGCGGGCGGCGTTGCCACCGAATATTTGTGTATTGAGTACGCCAAGCAGTCTAAGCTTTATGTGCCTGTTGCATCACTTCACTTAATTTCTCGCTACACGGGCGGGGACGCAGACAGCGCACCAGTCAGCGCTTTAGGTTCTGACGCTTGGACGAAAGCCAAACAAAAAGCCGCTGAAAAAGTACGTGATGTAGCCGCTGAGCTTTTAGATGTATACGCCCGCCGCGCTGCTAAACCCGGTTTTGCTTACAATATAAACTGGGACGATTACCAAGCCTTCTCAGACAGCTTCCCCTTTGAAGAAACGCCAGACCAAGCACAAGCCATCGCTGCCGTTATGCACGATATGGGAAGCCCGTCTGCCATGGACCGCCTAGTATGTGGCGACGTAGGTTTCGGTAAAACCGAAGTTGCCATGCGCGCGGCATTCCTTGCCGCAAATGCAGGTAAACAGGTAGCTATATTAGTGCCTACTACCCTACTGGCTCAGCAACATTACGAGAACTTCAAAGACCGCTTCGCCGCCTGGCCGTTTGAAATTGAAGTAATGAGCCGCTTTGTCAGCGGTAAAGCGCAAAAGTCTGTGGTGGAGCGTATTGGCGAAGGTAAAGTCGATATCGTGGTAGGCACGCATAAGTTGCTATCTAGCGATATTAAGTACAAAGACTTAGGCCTTGTGATCATCGACGAAGAACACCGCTTTGGTGTGCGTCAAAAAGAGAAGCTGAAATCTTTACGTGCAGATGTAGATATACTAACCCTTACCGCTACGCCTATTCCTCGTACGCTGAACATGGCGTTATCTGGCATGCGCGACTTATCTATTATCGCTACAGCCCCTGCCCGTCGTTTATCAATTAAAACCTTTGTGCAGCAGCGTAATAAAGCCGTTATCCGTGAAGCCATCATGCGTGAAATTTTACGTGGTGGTCAGGTTTATTTCCTTCACAATGAAGTGGAGAGCATTGCTCGAACCGTGGAAGAAATAGCCGAAATTGTTCCTGAAGCACGCATTGCAATGGGGCACGGTCAAATGCGCGAGCGCGAACTAGAAGGCGTAATGAGCGACTTCTACCACCAGCGCTACAACGTGCTTGTCTGTACCACTATCATTGAAACCGGTATCGACGTACCAAGCGCAAACACCATTATTATGGACAGGGCCGACCATTTAGGATTAGCACAGCTTCACCAACTTCGTGGCCGCGTGGGTCGTTCACACCACCAAGCCTACGCTTACCTGTTAACACCGCATCCAAAGCGCATGACCAAGGATGCAGTGAAGCGCTTAGAAGCCATATCTCAACTTGAAGATTTAGGTGCTGGTTTCGCCCTTGCTACCCACGATTTGGAAATTCGTGGTGCAGGTGAGCTTTTAGGTGACGACCAATCAGGGCAAATCGCCAGTATTGGATTTAGCCTTTATATGGATATGCTCGACAAAGCGGTTAATGCCCTTAAAGATGGTCGTGAGCCATCACTAGACGATGCGACATCAGGGCACACTGAGGTAGAACTGCGTATTCCTGCTCTATTACCTGAAGATTATATTGCCGACGTTAACACCCGCCTATCGCTATATAAGCGCCTAGCAAGCTGTACTAACCAAGACGATATTGACGAGTTCCAGGTAGAGTGCATTGACCGTTTCGGTCTTTTACCAGAACCAGCTAAGAACTTGATAGAAGTCGCTGAAATTAAACTAAAAGCCCAAGAGTTAGGCATTCTAAAAGTAGACTTGTCGGCGCAAGGCGGTACCATAGAGTTTAAAGAAAACACTAAGGTCGACCCGGGCTTTATTATCAGCTTGGTACAAACTAAACCTAATACTTTCAAATTTGAAGGTAGCCAAAAACTGCGTTTGGTGAAAAAGACCGAAACAGCTAAAGAACGCATCGCATTTATTAGCGATATTATTGCCGATTTTGCAAAGGAGTCGCGATAACATGAAGTTATCTCGCTGGTGCCCGTTAGTCGCATCAATTAGCGCCGTATTTTTAACTACAATTTCGACCACAGCTTATGCCAACGATAACTGGTGGTTCGATGTGGAAGTGATTGCGTTTAAGCGCAATGTGGCACTGACTGAGTTAGAAGAACAGTTTTCGCTAGCCGACAACTTAAACGCCCCTCGCGCTCAGGCAGACATCATCAGCGATGTAATTGCACCCGATATTAGCTATTTAAAGCAAGGCTTAGCCGTTTGCGGTGCAGACTCTACAATAAAATGGCCTAACGAAACCCTTTTTGATATTCCTTCAAAAGATGTGGATTTTTTATCAATATCTACACCATCTAGCATACAAAATAGCGTTAAGAACAAGGGCGCCTATGGTGATGCTTCAAGCTTAGCGACAGACGTCTCGTCTCGTATTTCAGATGTAAATAATCAAGAGGAAACGGCGTTTAACAAAAGCCAAAATAACGCAGTTTATTCATCAACTGGGTATACCAGCAACTCAGATTATTTAAATGCCGAGACCGCAGGTAACGCACCAGATGCAGCAACAATTGCTAGCTACTGGACATGGTTTTTTGGGGTAAAACACACCGCGCCTATTACCGTACCTACTTTTAAATACTGCGAAGAGTCTAAACCTTGGCTTAGTGCAGAAGTTACTACCGTACTGAATCTAAATGCATCCGCCGAGGGCGAAGTAACCGCTAGTGCGATGCAAGATGATTACGCATCGAAAGCCAGTGCGCTTAAATCAGCAATGCGACCGGCCATAGTATGGAAGGTAAACAAGCCAGACAACAGGCTCCCTGCCCCTGCAAGTTTACCCATTGTTGTTGAAGGGCACGACTGGCCAGTGGCCTCAAAAGCTCACTTACTTACCAGTAACCAACAAGCGCTAGCATCTATCTCTCGCCAAATTCGCTCGAACCGACAGTTAGAACGCTTATTTCATGCTACATGGCGTCAACCCGTTATGTTTGGCAAAAATAAGGCTTTTGATGTGCGCCTTTACGGTGGTCAAAACTATGCACAGCAGTTCGACTTGAACGGCGACATGCGAGAGCAAGTACAACCCACCGCATCTATAACACAATCGCAAAATGGCAAGTCGGAATTTGGATATGGTGCAACCGCAGGTTTAAGCGCTAATAACACCTCAAATTCACCAAACAAGCACACCCCATATAGCTCCGTAAGTACAAGCGAAGATATGAATAGCACTTACACCTCGGCACTCAGCGACGCGGACTTAGCTGGCGTGCCTGATATTTTCGCTGACTTAAATCGTCGACTATCGAACCCCGAAGCCATCAATTATGAAGCGTTTAAAGCGCTAGATACCGCTATGATTGTGCAGCAAGACGAAGATAACGGATCAGACGCAGCGTTAAGAACCCCAATTTGGGAGATCGACGGCACAATAAAAGTATTCCTTAAATACATCAACCGCGTGCCGTATCTTCATGTAGATGGTGAAATGTTTTATCGCCAGCCAGTGCCGCTAAGCTATTTTAGCAGTGAAGAAAGTAACGCCGCATCAGCCGATCAAGCAACCCCAACCGAATACAAGTTGGTATCGGTTCCGTTAGCCGAGCAGCGCCGAGTGATCAGTACTCAGCTGCACTACTTCGATCATCCTTTATTCGGGTTTGTAGTTCAGGTTCGCCGTTACAACCGCCCTAACGTTAGCGAGTAGCGTTTTTCGCGCCAGCTACAGCATTAGCGCGTCCAGCTTTGCGGTTGCTAACCGCTGGTTTCTGATCGCTGGTTGCTAGTTGCTAACCGCTGGTTTCTGATCGCTAGTTGCTAGTTGCTAGTTGCTAGTTGCTAGTTTGCAGCATCTAATGACTTAGCGTGTAAATGCAGTACAAGAAATGAATTAAGAAAATAAGGTTTTTATGAAAATTTACACTCGCACTGGCGATAAAGGCAGTACGCAGATTTATGCTGATAAAGCCGTACGTGTCGATAAAGATGATTTGGTAGTACAAAGCTATGGCGACATGGACGAACTCAATAGCCACATTGGTTTGCTAGCCGCTTATGTTGCTAACGAACATAAGCCCATGCTGCACGATATTCAGCGCAACCTGTTCCAAGCTGGCTTTGCCATCTCTGCAAGCTCTACATTGAAGCAAGCCGACGTTGAAAGCTTAGAAAGCCTGATAGACACCATTACTAATAAAATGCCGCCCAATACTTCGTTCGTACTGCCCGGTGGCTGTAAAGCTGCTGCACAAGCTCATGTATGCCGAGCCGTATGTCGCCGTGCTGAACGCGCTGTCATCAGCCTTGCCAAACACTACGACGTACCCGAAGTGGTGCACGCGTACTTGAACCGCTTGAGTGATTTCCTTTTCACCTTTGCGCGCTTTATGAATGTAGAAGCCGGGGTAGAAGAAACCGCGGTATAAAGAGCCAAGTCTTAATTTGCCAACGACTAACCTAAGGGAATAGTCGTCGACAAAACCATTGAAAGAGCACGCAAAATCACATTGAGAAAACCAGCAAGAATAACTGGTGAGCAAAACGGTAGAAGTTAAAAAACCTACCGTTCGCTTAATTGCTTCACTAGCTTAACGGCACTGTCGTACTTATCATTAAGCCCTGCCGGCATAACCCGCCCGTATAATGCCATAACCCGCTCTTGCTTCTGCAAATCGCCCTCACTTAAGTTAGAAAAGCGTGCTTCTATTCCATCCAGAATACTCTCGGCCCCTTCGGGGTTGTTACAGGCAAGTACCATATCGCAGCCAGCATCTAGCGCAGCTTCAGCGCGCTCCACATAGCTACCGGCAACACTTGCTCCATGCATAGACAAATCATCAGAAAATACAGCGCCACTAAAGCCCAAGTCACGCTTAAGCACATCTTGCAGCCATTTTGGTGAAAACCCAGCTGGCTTGTCGCACACCTGGTTATAAATAACATGGGCAGGCATAACGCCATCAAGCATAGCCCGCTCAACTAAGCGTTCAAACACCACCATATCAGTGCTTCTTATCTCATCGAAATCACGCTCATCTACCGGTAATGCGATATGTGAGTCGGGGGCAACACTGCCGTGCCCAGGAAAATGCTTTCCAATAGCGGGCATATTGACGGTTTTTAGCCCTTGTATAAGGTGGGTAGCAAGACGTATCACCTCATTCGCATTATCAGCAAATGCTCTATCGCCAATAACTTGCGATACACCGTTAATATCAAGCACAGGCGCAAAACTAAAATCAATATCTAAGGTTTTAAGTTCATGTGCCAATACTAGCCCACACGCCTTAGCATACGCTGCACTTTCATCCTGATGTTCCGACTGCTTTAAAATACTGCCCATTGCAGGTATAGCGGTAAAGCCCTCGCGGAAGCGCTGAACTCGGCCCCCTTCGTGATCAACCACTATCAGTACAGGGCGTTTGGCATAGCGTCTTATATCCTGAACAAGCGCAGAAAGCTGGCGTTTGTCATGATAATTACGACTAAATAAAATTACGCCACCCACAACAGGATGGGCTAACTTTTCCTTTTCTTCAGGCGCAAGTTCTTCAGCCTGACAATCCAACATTAATGGTCCCACAGCACCGCCTTTGTATGTGTCATAAAACATCACTTCAATTTTGCTAGTTCTGTGGTTAGGATAGAGAAAAATAGGGAGTTTTACACGTGATAAATTGGTTCAAGTGGTTGGTTTTAAGTGTTTTAACATTGCTTTTAATAGCGGCCTTGGGGCTTTATATATCGCTTCGGCTAAGCTTACCCGCACTTGATGGCAATAGTGCCACCTATCACGTAAACGCCCCCACAGAGTTAAGCCGCGACAGCTTAGGTCATGCCGTTGTTAACGCCGACGACATTTTCGATGCTGCCTACGCTTTAGGTTTTGCTCACGCACAAGACCGGTTCTTTCAAATGGACTTACAGCGTCGCGCCGCTTCAGGAAGTTTGTCGCAATGGGTGGGCGATGTAGCCCTAGACATTGATAAGAACGCACGCTTTCACCAATTCGAAAAACGAGCAAAAGCCGTATTCAAGAACCTGCCTTCAACACAACAGGAATTGTTAGTACGCTATGCTCACGGTGTTAATGACGCACTAGATGAATACACCTTACCGCCGTTTGAATACCTGGCCGCAGGCGTTGAAATAAAGCAATGGCAACCCACCGACAGTATTCTAGTTATTTACAGTATGTATTTAGACTTACAAGGTACCCAAGTAGAACTAGATTTAGCGAGAGAGGCACTTCTTTCAACTTTCGGAAATGATATATATAGCTTTATTACCCAGCCAAGTAACTATCAAGCAGCGTTAGACGCCAGCGAAATCCCGTTACTTGAGGCTGAAATTCCAGACTACCCTGCTACCCTTCGTACAGATACCACTGCACCAGCTAGTAGTATTGACGAGCCCGCTGAACAGGGCTCAGACAACAAAACCGTTGAGCCCATAAGCGATAATCAAAGTGAAGATTCTGCATCTATCGAATTTTTACCCAATAAATATGGCACATCTGAACCTACACCAAATAAAACTATCAACAAAGACACAGCCATTGCTCGTGCCCAATATAACGGCACTGAGCTTCCTGACATTGGCAGTAATAACTGGGCTGTTACAGGAAGTCACACAGCAACGGGTGCAGGCCTTTTAGCTAACGACATGCACTTAGGCTTGCGCGTCCCTATCATCTGGTATCGCGCCCAACTTAACTACCAAGAATCGGGTAACAAGGTTCAGGTAACTGGCGTTTCTTTACCAGGCATACCTGGAATTGTAGTGGGTACCAACGGTCATATTGCGTGGGGTTTCACTAACGCAAATCTAGATAATGTGGACTGGATAGAATTAGAGGAAACAACGCCCACCGATACCGTAACAGAGCGTATCCCCCTACCCGATGGCGAACATGAATTCACATTTGAACTAAGCAAATACGGCCCTGTAAAAGAACTTAACAGCAAACGTTACGCGCTGAACTGGGTTGCGCACCATCCATTTGCGGCTAATTTGGGTATCATAAATTTCGGCGCAGCAAAGGACGTTCAAAAAGCGATTACTATAGGCAAGCGTATTGCCATTCCAACACAGAACCTAGTAGTTGTAGATGAAACTGGTAATGCCGCGTGGCTACCTGGTGGCGCGGTTATGAACAGGCAAACGGCGTCGTTCACCGCTATAAAACAGCAAGATGCAATAGAACCAAAGCGCGCTACACAACTTCCAATGTTATTAAACCCTGAAATGGGAAGAATATGGACAGCCAATGCCAGAGTAATATCAGCTGACGACTTCAAAGTATGGGGCGACGGTGGTTATGCCCTAGGTGCCCGCGGGCAACAAATAAGAGACAGACTTTTCGAAAAAGACACCTTCAGTGAAACCGACTTTTACGCTATTCAGCTGGATAATCACGCTCGCTTCTTAATTCCATGGCAGCATCTTTTGTACGGCTTGTTAAATATGCAAGACATTGAGTTCAAACCAGACCTTGCTTATCTAAACACCTGGAAAGAATGCGCATGTGAAGATTCAGTGGGCTATACCTTGGTTAAGCACTTTAGGCGCGAGGTAATACAAACGCTTTTTGGTGGCATGCTTTCACACTTAGACCAACAAGGGGTAAACAGCCGCACGTTGCTTAGAGGCATTGAACCAGCCACTTGGCAGCTTATTCATAGCCAGCCTGATTCTTGGCTGCCTGCCGATACTGAAAGTTTTGACGAATTATTAGTAGATGCGTACAGACGTGCTAAACACAAACTATTAGATAAATATTCGCCGGTAGAGGCTAACATGGAAACCTTAGCCTGGGGTAAGGTCAACGCTTTATCTGTAGAGCACCCTTTCGCTAGTCAAATTCCATTAGTAGGAAGCATGTTAAATATGCAACAAGTGGAAGGCTTTGGCGATACCTACATGCCTGCGGTTCAAGCGCCTAGCTTTGGTGCTTCTGAGCGATTCTTTGTGAGCCCTGGCCATTTAGAAGATGCCATTTTAACCTTACCTGGTGCGCAGAGCGGTCACCCGCTGTCAGATTTTTTTACAGCAGGTTTTAACGACTATGCTACTCACGCGGCAACGCCCCTGCTTCCCGGCAAACCTATCCATAGTCGGACATTCTATAAAAAAGAGGCTGAATGACACCTGCAATCACACTACTTACAAAAAAGCGTATAGCCCATAAGGTATTAAAGTATGACCATGATGCAAATGCAGCATCCTATGGGCTAGAAGCGGTCGAAAAGCTAAACCTAGACGCCGATACCGTATTTAAAACCTTAGTGGTGAGTACAGACACCAACAAACTGGCTGTTGCTGTAGTACCGGTAAACACCAAGCTAAGCGAAAAGAAAATGGCGAAAGCATTAGGTGTGAAAAAGGTAGAAATGGCGCAGGCAAACGCGGTAATGGTTGCCACAGGCTATGTGTTAGGTGGGGTAAGTCCTTTAGGGCAAAAAAAGCGCTTAGCAAGCGTTATTCATAAAAGCGCTGAAAATCTGCAAACTATTCACGTAAGCGCGGGAAAGCGAGGGTTAGAAGTGGCGCTTTCCTCTGCCGATTTAGCTTTGCTGACAAGCGCTAAATTTGCAGATATTTCGGTAAATTAACTTAGCACAATCCAATATATCGTTAGATACGTTAGCAAAAACTTACAATGCAGCTTTTGGTTATGCGACTGCCGCCATTATGTTCTTAAGGTTTTCGATTGATTTAAGCCTTTTTTTAATCAGCACATCTTCGTTTATCTTGAGGATAATACCTTTCAATAAATCAGTAGTGTTCTCTATGTGTGATATTGACTTAAGATGCTCTATGTCTTCGAAAATCTTACGCCCTTTTAGCGATAGGCGCTTTTCTGATCTACCTTTTGCCAAGTCACTTTGAAGGTAACTCGCTATCTTTTTCGCTGATTTTTCATCTTCAGACAGTGTATGAATGTAATACTTCATCATGCTTGGAACAAAGTCTGTAGTTGCACCTATTTCCATTGTCGCTAAATTTAGAATATCGATTAAATGCGCTGGTAAACGCCCTTCCACTGGCTTTCGCTTTGCTTCATATTGACGTTTAACCGCAGGTGTTGATTGATGAGGTAATACAATCACGTGCTCACACTTATCACATACCCCCACCAAAACCTTTTTAACTAAACCCGTACCATCACTGAAAGGAACATCTCTAAGTTGAAATGTCGCATTTTCAAATGATTGGCAATTGCTGCATGCCGCTTTCTGCGACTCGCCTACTTTGAAAATTTTCATATCTTTTCCTTAACGATGGACGCTAATAAAAACGCTATTCGGCTCTACGATATACCATTTAACATACCAATTATGACCGGCTAGTCTTGTCTTAATTACGTGTACTGTAATGCTGCTATCAAAATGATGAGGGCTGGAAGAATAATCGTTTCCACGACTTCGACCTATAATTTCGGCAACTTCCTCAAGCGACACTTGCCCAATTGCCAATAGATTTTTAACGTCAATTTCGTTTCTCTGCTCATGGGAAACGTATCCTTTATTTAGACAGTCAATGACCTGTCGCTTTATTTCCTTGTAACCCACCCAGCACTCCACGCTCACGCCAAGTGTACGCCAAATTGCGTACACTTTCAAATTAAGCTTTTCAATAAATTTATAGTATGAAAAGTAGGAAGAGGTATGAAGCTGGTCTGTGGTATAGGTTTCTGGTGAGTGTTTAAGTACAGCGCGAGCAATAGCCTAATTGGCCGCCTGCGCTAACCATTGCTCACGCGCTTCTTCAAGCGCTGCTTCATCAGGCTGTTCGTTGCCCGAAATAGCTACGGCAATTTGCTGAATAATGTCATCGCGCTTTTTAATCAACGCATCAGTGCGAGGGAAGAGATCTTTAGCTTCAGGATATTCCGCCTTTAACGATTCAACGTCTTCTAAGGCATAATAGCGCGCTTCAAAGGCTTCGTTATATAGCTGACGTTTGGCATTAAAAACAACGTAGTCTTTTGCGGTTTCCGAATTAAGGTAATCCATATCTTCTGAAGATAAATTAGCGGCCTGCCCCACTTCACGGGCTTGAGCCATCCAAGAATCTACAGCTTCAACATTCCCTTCTTTAACAGCTTGCTTTACACCTGCCTGCAAATCGCTGGCGTGCAGAATTTCCATTACCGTTATAAGTGGAACTTGCGCTGCATCTTGATCTCGTTTGTCTGCATCTAGCGACAAATAAGCAAACCATGAAAAGGTAGCGGCAATAATAATAGCAAGAACGACAAGTGCTTTTTTCACACTTTCCTCCAAAAACATTGCATATAGAAATCAGTGCGAGTGCACTGTAAAAAAGAAGCAATACAAAAAGAGCGAGAGATCTCGCTCTTTTTCAGTATTGTAACGACCTAAAGATTATTGGTCGACAGGCTCTGAGTTTTCAACTCGGCTTTTCAGTTTTTGACCCGGGCGGAATGTAACCACGCGGCGCGCTTTAATTGGAATGTCTTCGCCGGTTTTAGGATTACGGCCAGGACGTTCGTTTTTATCACGCAAGTCAAAGTTACCAAAACCCGACAGTTTTACTTGCTCACCAGATTCCAGAGCGCCTTTAATCTCTTCGAAAAAAAGCTCTACCAGATCCTTCGCATCACGCTTGTTAATGCCTAGTTTCTCGAATAGGTGTTCAGCCATCTCGGCTTTGGTCAATGCCATAGTTTACTCTCTTAACGCGGCCCCAAACTCAGATTCCAGACCTTTAACCACAGTATCTACAGCTTGCTGAATCTCAGCTTCTTCCAAGGTTTTTTCCGGATCTTGTAAATGAAGTGACAAAGCAAGGCTCTTATAGCCAGGCTCAATTCCCTTGCCTTTGTACTCATCGAACAAGTTTAGAGCAACTAGTTGATTTACGCCAATATTTTCTATGTAAGAAAGCACATTTCCTACACGCACTTCATCTTTAACCGTAATAGCAATATCACGGCGATTCGATGGGAAGCGCGATACTGGTACAGCTGACGGTAATTTGCGATCGGTAATGGCATCTACCACTAGTTCGAACACAAATACGCGGCCGTTAACACCAAGCAATTTAGTAAACTGCGGGTGTATAGCACCAATATAGCCAACTTCTTCATCATTAAGCAAAATTTTTGCCGTCATACCAGGGTGCAACGCACTATGCTGCCCTGTAACGAACTGGAACTCGCCGGTTTTACCCGTAAGTGCCAATAACGCCTCAACGTCAGCTTTCGCATCAAAGAAATCAACCGGGCTATCGCCCAAGTCCCAATGTTCTTCATTACGACGCCCTGCTACTACACCACCAATTACTTGTTGTTGCAATACACCATTTGGCGCATCTTGTTGAGGAATAAAGCGTAATCCGGTTTCAAACATGCGAACACGTTGCTGCTGACGCTTCTGATTATAAGCAGTAGCACCTAGCAAACCCGGCCATAAACTTACGCGCATTACCGACATATCAGATGAAATTGGGTGTGGTAGCACCATACCTTTCACGTCTGGGAATAATGCGTTTTGAATTTTAGGGTCAACAAACGAGTAAGTAATCGCCTCATTGTAGCCACGGCTAAGAAGCAACGACTTCATAGTGTTTAGCGGCAGCTTAGCTTCTTGCGAAGGTAGCATTGCCAACGTCGCTTTTGGTGCCACGTTTGGAATGTTGTTGTAGCCGTATACACGGGCAATTTCTTCAATCAAATCTTCTTCAATTGAAATATCGAAACGATAGCTTGGCGCAACCGCTTCCCAGCCAGCTTCGGTTTGCGTTACTTCTAAACCAAGGCGGTTTAGCATTTCGGTTACTTTCGCATCGTCAATGCTGATGCCTAGTACGCGAGATAAACGTTCGCGACGAAGCGTAACCGTAGCCTGCTCAGGTAGCTTATCTTCAGCCACTGCTTCAACAACAGGGCCAGCTTCACCACCACAAATTTCAAGAACTAGTGCAGTAGCGCGCTCCATAGCTTTACGCTGAAGTAGAGGGTCTACGCCACGCTCATAGCGGTGCGATGCATCGGTATGCAAACCATACTGACGAGCACGGCCCATAATGACATCACGGCTAAAGAACGCACTTTCAAGCAAAATGTCTTGGGTTTCAGTAGTTACACCAGAGTATAGGCCACCGAAAATACCCGCCATGGCTAGCGCTTTGTTGTCATCGGCGATAACCAAAGTATTACTTTGCAGCTTTGCTTCGGTTTCATCAAGTAGCGTAAGGGCTTCGCCTTCGTTCGCCATACGCACGTTAATGTTGCCTTCAATGCTGGCAAGGTTAAATGCGTGCATTGGCTGGCCAAGCTCTAGCAATACAAAGTTAGTCACATCTACAATGGGGTCGATGCTGCGAATACCGCAACGACGTAGCTTTTCAACTAACCACAGTGGCGATGCTGCTTTTACGTTAACGCCTTTAACCACACGACCTAAATAACGTGGGCATGCGTCGTCAGCGCTTAACGTAATTGATAATTTATCATCAATAGTAGCCTCTACAGATGCTACTTCAGGCTCGCACACGTCAAGGTTATTAAGCACGCCTACTTCACGGGCAATACCGCGAATACCCAAACAATCTGCACGGTTTGGTGTTAGGTCTACTTCAATGGCGTTGTCATCAAGACCAAGGTAATCGCGAATGTCTTCGCCAATAGGTGCATCGGCTGGAAGCTCGATAATGCCGTCGTGGTCGTCGCTAATACCTAGCTCAGAGAAGCTACATAGCATGCCGAATGACGGCTCGCCGCGAAGCTTCGCTTTCTTAATTTTAAAATCGCCTGGCAATACAGCACCAACAACTGCTACCGCTACTTTAATGCCCTGACGACAGTTAGGTGCACCACAAACGATATCAAGTAGCTCATCGCCACCTACGTTAATTTTAGTTACGCGCAGTTTATCTGCGTTAGGGTGCTGACCGCACTCCGCTACTTCACCTACTAGCACGCCTTTAAAATCGCCTGCTACTGGCTCAACGCCGTCTACTTCAAGGCCAGCCATGCTCAACTGTTCAGACAGCTCATGTGCCGACAGCGACGGGTTAACCCACTCTCTTAGCCATTTTTCACTGAATTTCATGTGTACTCTCTGCCTTAGTTGAACTGCTTAAGGAAACGAAGATCGTTTTCAAAGAACGCGCGCAAGTCGTTAACACCGTAACGAAGCATAGTTAAGCGCTCTACGCCCATACCAAAGGCAAAACCTGTGTACTCTTCTGGGTCGATACCCACTGCTTTAAGTACATTTGGGTGCACCATGCCGCAGCCTAGTACTTCAAGCCACTGGCCATTTTTACCCATAACGTCTACTTCAGCTGAAGGCTCAGTAAACGGGAAGTAAGACGGACGGAAGCGAATTTCTAGTGACTCTTCAAAGAAGTGATGTAAGAAGTCGTGCAAAATACCTTTAAGGTCGGTAAAGCTAACGTTCTTATCAACCATCAAACCTTCCACCTGGTGGAACATTGGCGTGTGAGTTTGATCGTAGTCGTTACGATAAACGCGCCCTGGCGAGATAATACGCAATGGCGGCTTTTCCGCTTCCATAGTACGAATTTGAACACCAGAGGTTTGCGTACGAAGCATCATGTCTGGGTTAAAATAGAAGGTATCGTGATCGGCACGCGCTGGGTGATTCGCAGGAATGTTCAGTGCGTCGAAATTGTGAAAACCATCTTCAATTTCAGGGCCGGTCTTTACCGAGAAACCAAGCTCGCCAAAGAAAGATTCAATACGCGCAATAGTGCGGCTAACCGGGTGCAAGTTACCTGGCTTTTCAGTACGGCCTGGCAAAGTAACATCAATGGCTTCTTCGGCTAGCTTTTTGTTAAGCTCTTCAGTGCGTAAAAACTCACCTTTTGCAGAAATAGCTTGCTGAATAACCTGTTTAGCTTGGTTAATCTTTTGGCCTGCGGCAGGACGTTCTTCGTTCGATAACTTTCCAAGCCCTTTAAGTAAGTCGGTAAGTTTACCTTTCTTACCCATGAATTCGACCCTAACTTGGTCTAATGTGGCTGCATCTTGTGCAGCGTCAATCTGGCTTTGTGCCTGATTGATAATAGCGTCAAGCTCCATGTTTTCCTCAATTTACATGATGACTGCATGGCCAAAGCATAGGAAGAATTATTCTGTGCGCTAAGGCTTGCCTGAAATAAAAGCGGTAGTTTACACGAGTGACAGACATTACCGCTACCCTATATAGCTGATAATGGCGAAATTTTGTGGGTTATAAATTAAAATAGTGTTTTCCTGAAACGACCAATTAAGTGCTATTTGCTTTCTACGAGTTTATGGCATAAAAAAACCCGCAAGCAATTGCGGGCTTTTTACCTAAAATACCAAGAAAAACTTTTGGTATTCCACTTGTTCTGTTTAACTTCTGGTGAAGACGCGCTTGAATCTTGTTAGCGCAAGAAGCATCCCGCCAAACAAAAAGATAGAAGAAGGCTCTGGAACACTGTTGATAGCGTTGCCTATAGTAGTAGAGCTTACGCCTTTGATAACCAATTCGCCAGCATCGTCATTGCCTGCAATGCCTTCGATTACACCTTGATAGGTAATACCGTCAGACATTTCAACATAAAACAAACTTCCGATTAGGTCGTTACCAAAAACAGACCCATCTGGATCATCGTCAACGTCAATTAACCAGCTGAAACTCTCGCCAGGGTTAAAACCGTTGAAGGCAACCGATAGAAAATCAGCTTCATCAATACCGCCAGAAGCATCAACTACCGAATACGAAAGAAATCCAACATCATCTGAACCAACACTTTTGAAGTTTAGTCCGCCAGAGTTGTGGCATGAGTTAACAACCTCGTCAAAACACAAAAAACTATTTGCATTAGGTCTAAGATCAAGCGCAAATTGCAGGATGTCTAAACCTGATGTAGAGTTATTCTCGACAGTAAACGGGTTATTCCATGTATTACCATCAATGGTAAAACCGATTTCTATCATAGCAGCCTTTGCATTAAGGCTTAATGATAGGCAGCAAAGCCCTAGAAAGCTTGACACCAATTTTAAACTTCTTTTACAACTATTATTGCTAAACATATGTACTCCAAAACTGTTCTACTAGCACTACTAAAAAGAGTTACGTTTTATTTTAACTACCCTCACTCATGCACATGACATGCCAACAAAATATTAGCTAGAACTATCAGATAGTTAAAGTCATCTTAAAAATGGCAAAAATTGCTTTGTAAAGTTTTTTGACACAAGCAGAAGCTCTGTTAAGTTTGCTTTCACTTCATATGAGCATATTTATATAGCGTTATTTAAAAGCTCCCTTATTATGTGGCTTATATCTTAGTATATTAGGACAGTGATGAAAAAAAATATCGTAGAAAATGATGTAAAACAGGACCCAGCAATAGTTCGTTTTCTTGAAAAGATGCCTAAGCGGGTTGCGAATTCATTTAGTGAAGAACAACTTACTTCTATAAAAACTGCAATAGGAGCAAGAGACTGGGGCAACCATAAAGTTGATATAAGAGGAACTGTTAAATTTTTTAAATGGCGATTTTACTATGTTCTGTTGCTTGGACGAAACAGGAGGTCACTCTCAACTGAAGAAAAAAAGCTCACTACGTTAATTAGTGGTATGATCATCACTGTTTTAATTATCTTATCTATCGTTTTAGCTGCGGGTATATTATATTTAACTAAATCTGCCCTTGGCATAGATTTGATTGAGGGGTGGAGTTTAGGATTATGGACATGGCTCCAAAAATTATAATTTAAAAGCAAGTTACTTGGGTTAAATTTTCACCATCTCTTTTACTTAAGCCCACTATAAAAAACTTTTTTACCGTATGTAGACTGTAGTGCTTCCGAAGTATTACTGATGAAATATGGATGCTTGCAGCTAACAATCTAATTGTAGAAAAACTTATTTTTCCCGACCGTCAATGTTTAGTGAACAGCCATCAACTTTATTAAAAATTTCACGCAAAATAATCTCCTTCATTTGAGTCTTTTTAAAAGATTAAAAAGAGGCAAAGCGAATAGTAATAAACTTGTCTTAACATCTATTATTTTTGAAAATCTTTTTGCGATAGTCATTTTTCTACTGAAGCTCATTTTGTCGCCTTCATACTCATTAAGCTTGAACTCAGCCTTGATCCCATGCCTCAATAGTGAATTTAGATAATCTCTAAAACTCAATATATCTTTAAAGAGTTTAGGTTCTCTTATAAAGTCGCTATATAATTTTTCTACTGTTACGTAGTAGCCTTCAGCATGGCGGTATGTCGGTTTGCTCGTTGTAATCGAGTTGGGGCGTACTCTTCTTTTAAAAAATGAATTATTTAACACTACTGTTTTTGAACTTCTAATATACAGATTAGTAGAAAAATAATGGTCTTCGTGCAAAATCCCTTTTATAAACTTCAAGTCGGAAAAAGAGTTTTTTCTAAAAAAATAACAGCAAGACTGTGCTATGTATCTTATTTTATAAGTGTCTTCAAATATACTTTTATTTACGTATAAAGATTTGGGTAAATCCCTTTCATAATTCAGCTCAGTAAGTCCATCGAAATCTTCGGAGCAGAATGCTTCTGCATTAAAAACAACTAAATCAGCGTTATGTTTAACAATATTCTCACAACACAACGCTAAAGTGTCTTCCGATATGAAATCGTCACTATCAAGAAAGTAAATAAACTCGCCTTGGGACATTTCTAGTCCTACATTACGCGCGTTCGCTAGACCACCATTTTGTATACTTACAATCTTCATTTTACCCTGAAATCTGCAAGAGTAGCTTTCAAGTATGCTTAATGAGTTATCCGTAGAGCCGTCGTTTATGCATAGTAGTTCGAAGTCTAAAAATGTTTGTCCTAGTACAGAGTCCAAACATTGTTCGAGGTAGTCTTCTACGTTATAGACCGGTAATATAATAGAAACTGATAACTTAGACATTTTTAAATACTCTGGATCGAAACTCTCTAATCGCGAAAATAAATGGCACAATTAGCGCGAAAAGTGAGAGGGCAAATATATTTTCAAGTTGGTGTAAATAGGAATACCAAAAAAGAAACGGAATGCATAAGGCATTATAAATAGATACAAAGACAAAAGGCTCTACCTTATAAGCCCTCACGAAGTTACATACAGCTGTGAACACAAGAGTTATGGCAAAGAAAAATAATAATGTGACAGTTGATTCCATCGGCAAAATTTTGTCGAAGATGTAAAAACTCGGAAAAAACAACCAAACTAATACAAATAAACAATAGCCGATAATTAACACTAAGCTAGAAAACAAAAAATACTTCGAAAATATCGTTAAAGCTTCTTTTGTACGTCCATTCGCTATTCGATTTGCAAGAATTGTTCTTTGATTAACTAAAAACGAGTTAGCAACGTCAAACCCTCCTCTGGCTATCGAAACAGATAGCCCAACACGACCAGCAAATTCGGCCCCGTAAACTTTGAAAGAAATAAGCGTGAAACCGTTCCAAAAAAAATATCCGAAGAACCAAACTATACTAGTACGCCCGAAAAGTGGAAATATTTTTTCAAACTGCTTTCTAAATGAGTAGTCTATTAAAAAGCTTCTGTTTATCATCTTTAAAATGATGAATTTATTTTTAAATACAAACATCATTATCAATAAACCAGAGCATAACTGAGAGATAGCAACAGAATAAAGGCTAGCACCGAAATAAATTGCTAGCCAAAGCACTAAAGCCGAAAGAAGTGTTGAGAATAAACGGATCGAATTTATTAACTCTTGGTGCTGAATTCCGTCAAAAAAAGAGTCAAATACATTAAGAAATACTCTAAATCCACTGACTATAACCAGTAAAAAAAATGGTTCTTGCCAATGCAAAGTGCCTTGGTAGTCGGAAAAATAAATTGCTCCACCAATTCCTATGCAAAGGGTATATAACACTGAAACTAAAGCATACCATTGCAGAGAAAACCTAAAGATATGGTTTATACTGCGTTTATCCTCAAAGCTAATGTCTCCTTTTGTGTCGGGCTTAACTTCATAACTATAAAACTGTTTTAAAACGTAACCAACTCCTACTTCAAAAAGCATTGCCATTGTCACGAATGAGTAAAAAGTGTAATAAAACCCCATCTCCTCAACACTCAAGAAGGCACTTACAATTAAGATTGTTAGAGGACCACTTAGTATACGGGTAATAGCAACTGCTACAGAATATAATGCTACTACCTCTGTTTTATTCAGCTTCATTTTCGGCTAGTTCTATTAGCGGTGATTCATTCAACCAAAGCTTATAATAAGATGAATTTTTACCATACGAATTGTCGATCATTTTGATATTTTTGCCTAACAAATAAGACAAAATCATGCCGTGCATTCTATCCGTATATACCAAATTAAAAGAATTAAAGTAGTTAATTGACTTAAAAACTAAAGAGTTTGATTGCCTTAACCAAAGCTTTATCAGTTTATCGTTTGACGAAAAGCGAGTACACTTTTCTGCTGCGTGTGCGATTTGATAAAGAATTTGATCCCATGATGATAAAATATTGTCCCAGTCAAACGGTTTCTTGACAACTCCAGTTTTCATCTCTGCACCTGTTTTGGCTTCGACATCAACTCTACGCATATTCAACATTTTAATTGGTTTAGCATCTAGTTCTTCTACCTCACACGGTTCAACTAACGGGTGTAGGCTATGAGCCATATCAGGCATTAGGGTTATATTTTCAGAAAAGCCCTCTGCAATTTTTTCGCTTCTCTGGTCACGTAAAAATAAGTGAAGATCAGGGTGAGAAGAGTGCACCTTCAGGCTTTTTTTCAAAACACTGTCAGACTTGTAGTGAATAGTAGAAGGTAATATTATTATCCGTTTTTCTCTATAACGCTCTATAATCTTTTCTCGGAATTTTTGATGTTCTATGTAGATATCACCAAAATTTCCACCACCATGGAAAAATATCACGTCACAGTCACTCAAGCGTTTATGATTTATAGTTTTTGAAAACGCCCTATATCTGACATCAATCGCATGATTTTGAATAAACTGCTCAGTTCCTAAATAAATTAAGAGGTCACCAACGTTATAGTGAAAAGGTAGGTCAAGATAAGCTACTTTCTTCCCTTTACAAAGATCGGCAATATTTTGGTGCATCCCTTTAAGTTCACTTAAATGAGAAAACCATTGACTTTTATAATCCGACATTTATTAGCAATCCTTAAATTTTAAACGAAAGTACTTCGTAGCAGTTTCGCTTGATATTAAATCATTTTAAAATTAGCTTTCAACGTATTTTTTTGAAGAAGCACAAACTCTATTTAAATATTCAATTTTTTAAAACTATTTAAACAATATTTACCACCAATTTACTCCATGTAGTTGTGAAATTTCCATTTCCAAATGTGTTAAGTGCTAGCTCAACGGTTTCAGCGCTGTCTGGCACAGTAGTCAAAACTTTGAAATCTCCCTTAACTGTGTCGCTTTCATCATTTATAGTGAATTGTTGAGAATAAAATGTTTCTAATTCATTATTGTCAATATCGTAGAACCTTATTTCCATGCGTACGCCACTAGTAGGAACGACAAGACCTGTATGTTCAATGGAATAATGTACATTACCCAATACTAACGTTCCTCCGATACACCTACATTTTTGGCTTACACTTTGATTTTCCCCTTCGCTATTTTTGACCGTGATACCATTCTTTAAACTGCTGATATCAAGTTTATTCTCATGCGAGCGGTTCCCTTCTGAGTACTGCCAACTACCGAGTGAATTACCGGCAGTTTCATCAATCTCCGTTTGCGTCAAACTTTTCCCTACTAAATTTCGAGCCAAAGGTATGGGGCTATATGTATAGAATAGTGAATTTATATGAACGCCTCCCTCTAAGTACACTCTTCCTCCCCCACCTACTAACTCTAAATAACCATCACTTTCATAATCCACTCCGTCATTTTGATACGGGGCCAAATCCGGGCGGTAATTTGATGAAGCGTTAAAACTTGGAGAAATAAAGACCAAGCCTCCGGCATAAGGGTGCCTGTTAGTGTCTGTTCCAGCCTTGCAGTAAAATAATGTACTGTAGATTGGAGTATCTCTTATGACAATTTGAGGTTTATCTAATACGCAATATGCATGCGCACCTATAACTTCTAAAAATCGTTTATTCTTCGCAGTAGACTTTGGATTTTCAAAGTGAGGAGAGTTCATTTTGACTACAGAATCGCCATTTACGACAACACGCATATTATTGAATGAACATCCATATGTCACGAATTCACCTGTATTGAAATTCACTGTGCCTAATTGGTTATCTTCAACACGCCTATGGTTATCGGCAATAAAGCAATTCGTTAGTTTTATGCTCTCACCAAAATCTATCCCCCTAAAATAAAATGGCGTTCGCCAAGAACCGCCCATCGTATTAACTTGTTTGAGTTCGCACGCCCACACACCTGGGTAAAATGCTATCACGTCATCGAAATCAAATATCGATACTCGCTTTATCGTAAATTTACTTGTCACCACTGATTCATCCATTGAACTGAACGATGATGAGTGTCCAATACAAAGGCCTATACCCGCTAGCATGTTGTTATAAGTGCCTATATTAAAACCTTCGAGCGGACTAAAATTTGAATTATTTACTAATGACGAATAATTATGGCCATATTTGTAGCGCCCCTTTACTTTAACCGCGTAACCGGACACTGGTGAACTTTGCCAAATTAATCTGCAAATGCCACTGGAATACCAACCACCAGACTCAACATAAATATCAAAAGACGTATTACCAGAAAAGTTATAAATGATAGAACTATCAAAAACTAATCGGTTTCTAGTTAATGGTGACATACAATAGGTGTTTGCTTTAGTAACGTATTCAGACTGACTTAAGCTTCCATCGTTAAAATCCTCAACGAAAACATCACCAATCGCTCTTAAGTAAAGACCATTACTAAGACTTATAGGTGTTTCTTCATCGGTTACGCACCATCTAGTCTGCTTTGTAGAAAGCAAGTCACCAACTTGATGATTTGAAAAATTAAGAACATCAGTAACCGTTTCAAAATTTACAACGTTGAATGCTTTTAGAAACGTTTCTGCAAGCTTGTCGATACTCGATATTTTATGCTGAACAAGCGATTTGAGATCTATCATAAGTGTGATGCTCCTCTGTTCATTTCTCTCGATAACTGAGTCTTAATACTATAAAAAACCTGAATGAGTCTATGACGTATAGATATGATTTAGCGACTCAGCTAAATCTTTGACCGTATAATCCAGTTCAAAACTGTCATTTAAACGTTGCTTTAGGTTTTGCAAGGAGTCTTTGCGCATTATATTTAGCAGCTTTATAAGTGATGTATGTATCGGTTTATCTAATTGTGTTGAGAATTCACTATCAGGTAGTATTTCTGCTAAACCACCAGCTCCACTATGGAACACTGGGCAACCACAAACCAATGCTTCTAAAGCCACTAAACCAAAACCTTCCCACCTTGATGGTACAAGTAGCGCATCGCATCCTTTCATGTACTGCAACACTTCCTGTTTAGGCTTCCACCCAAGTAAAATTAGCCTTGGGTCCTTAAAAACATCCGTTATCGTTGTATCTGACACTACTGCTCCACCAATACAATAGATCCGGAAATCCCCATTAGTACTTTGCTTAACCGCCTGAGATAAGATATCGAACCCCTTTTGTTGATCAAAGCGCCCAACATACAAGTAATTAACTGTTTTTTCGTTCATTTTCGCAGGGATGATGTTTTTGTCTGCTATCTCTACCGTATTGCGGACAGTGGTGAGTTTCTTCGCTGAAAGTCCAAATTTTATTGCCGAATTTTTATCATGCTCACTGATACAAACTATTCGGTCCGTGTACAACGACAAAAAGTTCTCAATAAAAGCAAATATTTTCTTTACCCACAAAGGTCTTTGCATATCAAACGCCCACCCGTGGCTACAATAAATTACTTTAAATGATCTTTTAGGTCGTAATAGAAGAGGTAACCTAAACCAAAAGCCAGCGAATGTGCTATGAAGATGAACTGTAGTTGGTTTAAACTCTTCTAAATGCCTAAAATATGTTCTCGCCATCCTCCATTGCGCCTTAACGCTCTTTCTATTTAAAACATCGAATGTTCGTAAAATGGTAGCTGGAATAGTTAACTCGCCCGTTTGCTCTTTAGCAACAATAACCATTACATTTTCTATACCATAAATTTTAATCTGATGAGGTATCAGTTCATTGAGATATGTTGCAATACCTCCTGTAACAGACTCACAGACATGAAGAACTTTCATTTATAAATTTCCTTTACGATTTTAAGATTTAAATTGAACAACTATTAAACTCTTTCCAACAGTATTGTCTGAGCCATTACACGAGCGTATGAAACTAGCAACTTATTCTTACGCACGGTTGACAATCACATAAAGCGATCGAAATTGGTTGCTGCATATTTCATAAAACTGATTGATGAACTAAGCTATATTTTTTCGAGTTGATTGTAAGGATGTAACAAGTATGAGTATAAAAAATATCGACAGAAGAGCTTTTTTAAAAATAGTTTTAGCGTCTTTAGTGAACCAAGGTTGTGCAGGGCTGCCTTTTAACTTGGCGCATAGTAAACAAACTTTGCTAAAAAGTGCTCAATCCGGCCCAGTGGCTTTCGGCGCTCATAAACTATTTTGGTCTAATGCGCATTTTACTTGGTCTTTGTGACATAATTTATATGTTCGTTAAACGTACACATAAGTCAAAATCTCAACCTGTTCGCTTCGATACAAGGTTCAACTTTTTAATCAAATACGCAAGCACTAATGGCGCTATATAGTGGCCATCTGCTGGTATATAAAATGAAGTTGAAATTAGTAAAAAAAGGAACATAACATAGAGGTAGAAATCTTTTCTTTCGTTGAGCTTTTTAACTATGAAGCGCACGACTTTAACATAGAAAAATAAGAAAACCATTCCACCGAAAATTAGCCAATCCATTAAAAATGTTTTAGTTCCCACCCCCTTAACCTGGCCTACAACGAAGTATTTAACTACTTCACTATAATTAAAGGTGTTTGGAAAAAGATAGTCCAAAATGTCCATAGCGATCGGGCCACAATTATAAATACTCGGTAAAAAACCAAAAAAACCCGCCCCTATGGGGTAGTGGAAAAGCGACACCAGCGCCGTAAGAAAAATAGTGGAGCGAGTTGCGACACTTGTATACTTTTCGATGTCACTTGAAAACATCGCCGCAATGGAATCTTGCGATGCAAGAAATACCAATGGCAGTAAAAGTGCAGAACAAGCGTACTTTATCTTGGTCGAAACTTTGAACAGACAAACAATGTAAGCAAGAAAAAACGATAAGATAAAGCTAAGCGCTCCACCTTTTGATGTGGTGAGCAAAGTGAGGAAAGCTATTGCCAAAAAGCAGATAAAAGGTTTAATTTTTTTTATGTGGGCAAAAAGCAAGCAAGCTAAGACAAACTGAAAAGCAAAAGTACTTGCTTCCAACGTAAAACCACGCATACGATGAGGTGAAAGTGCAGCGTGATGCTGCAAGAACGAAGCATTATTTACGATACTTGGAACTACTAGGTTTACTATGTAAATTGTTGCCACAATATAAAATACCCAAAGCCCCCCCTTTTCTAAAGTAGCTTCATTTTGCCTCAAGGTGAACAAGAACACTGTGAAAGTAGGTAACACAATTAATATAAACCTAGCGCCTCTATCAATGAGGAATACAGTATCAAACTCTAAAAAAAAGACTAGACTTACGAAAGACAAACCCAAAACTAGAAAAAAGAATTTGATTACTTTCAAGTCTAACTTAGGCAACTTTCGAATGTCGGTAGCAATTAAAAGTAGCATAACGGGTACTAGGACGATTCCTAAAGGTGCGGTGAAAACACCGCCTAATGATGCGAGTGCTGTATTCTCAAACGGAACTAATATGCACAATAGATAAAAGACAATTCGTTTAATGTTCATTTTTTAATTTTACACAGTTTGTTTAACATAAAACGAAGAAATGAAGATGGCAAAAAACTCACCAGTTTAAACGCCAAAGTTACTAGGTAACGAACTGACAAACTACTACTAAAACTTTTCTGCAAGAAGTGCTTCTTGCTTACAGTCTCACTGATAACGAGTTCGCTACTACATTTATTGCGTATTAACTTTATCAGGTAATTTAGATACATAGTTGCTACGAAGTAATTTCTAAACTGCACCACATCATGTGGAACAGCACTGTGACTAATAATATCAAACGCTTCAAAATGATTTAAAACTTTTTCAGTAGCTACAACATTAGTTGCTGAGCCCAGTTGAATGATGTAATTGTAATACTGGCTATGATCAATTCTCACATATTCCGCTTTTCTTAAAACCTCTGCGGTGAAAAGAACATCTTCTGACAAAGCCAATTTTTGGTTGAAGAACAGTTCATTTTCAAGTAGATACATCCGCTTACATAATATACTACAAATGTGCGTGAATACTTTCTTATTGTAATACAATTTAAGAGCTTCTATCCCGGGATAGCTAGCCTCAACACACTTATGCCGATGAAAAGTAGCTTTATTTTCTATTTCGTCTTTTATTACGTAAGGAAATATAAAAGCGTCAACAAACTCTTCTTTTGTCAATGACTCCCAAATCTCTACCACCTCGTTATGATAAAAATCATCCGAATCGAGAAAGGCAACGTAGTCTCCTTTAGCGTTTCTAATACCATTGTTTCTGGCTCCCGACACTCCACTATTAGGCTGTCTTATCAGTTTAACACCCGGCTTCCTATCAACAATCATTGGTTTCTTTGAACCATCATCAACTATGATTAGCTCTACTAGATTTCCTAAGTACCCCATTAATGAAAAAGACTCGACAATTTTGGTAAGTCCATCTTGATTATTGTAAACAGGGACGATAATTGAGTATTTTACTTTATTCATAATCAAGCGTGTCAGCCCATAACTTATTGATCTTTTCTTTTTCAGTTTCTTTTGCAAACGTAAGTGCTTTCAGTGACATTTGCTCAAAGAGTTTCTCATCTTCAGCAATTTTTCTAACAGCGTTAGCAAATGCGCTAGTATCATTAGGTTCGATAATTGCACCATTTTGGTTACTTTTTATAATCCAAGAGAGTGCATCAAAGTTATTATAAACAACAAGAGGCAACCCTTGGCTCCTGGCTTCAATCAAAGTCTGCCCAAAACCCTCATAATGAGAAGTCATTACGAAAATAGCATTTTCGCGCAAAACTTCCGCTACGTTTGAGCATGCGGCATAACGTTTAACATTGGGACGATTAGCAATGAGGCGGTCTAGTTTTGCTTCTTCTTCAGGCGGGCCGCTCCCGTAAATTGAGAGTAAATAGTCATCTGGAAGTTTATCCATAACATCCATCAAACCCTTAAAATTTTTCTGGTGCTCGTGAATCCGAGCTAGAGTCACTATCTTCTTCTGTGCTTGTTGGGGGGTTAGTGCTGTCGATAATTTGCAGCCGCGTGGAATCACTCTCACATCTTTAAACCAATCGCTATATTTAGACTCCACAGCTTTTTTGTCGATTTCGGTGTAAACGGTAAAAACATCTACATATCTCGACAATAACTTCATAACTATCGTTTCTAATCGTGCGAAAAATATATCTAATCGATTAGTTTGAACTAAAACAATTTTGCAAGAGTTTCTAACTCTATGTGGCATATAAAGCAAATCATTGGGATGAAACAAGACTATTGTATTTTTTTCGTCACATTCACTTAACGTGTTCACATTTCTATATTGGTTTAGCTTAGTTAATAGTTTTCTAAAGACGCCCTGCCCCTCGGCACTACCGTAACTTAAATAACGAACTGCCGGATTTTCTCTAAAACTTTCTTGTTCTGGCATATTTTGAAAAAGTTCGAATACCTTATCACCGCAATAGCTAGATTGAATATCTCTTATAAGAGTTTCTACCCCACCTATCGTTGTAGACTTCATTGGATTGACTGTTATTAGCGCCATGCAAAGATTTCCTTAAGATGAAGCGTTCCCAAATTTCACGACATGTTTTCATTGAGTTTAATTGACAATGTATAAGCTACACAAGAATCGCGCCAAGATGTGTACTAAATAGAATAAAGCTTTGAGGCTTTTATCTGATATATACTTCAATTACCTTAGAAATTGAACCAAGCATCGTAATGATTTCCACTAGGTTGCGATAAAAAAGCACTTTGAATTTGACAAAACTTTAGTTAAAAGCCTTCCTTTAAAAACGCTTATCAGCCGACTTTTGTGATACATTCTATAACGTACTGTGTAATGAAGAAGACTAAAGATTTGAAGCGCCCAGTTTTTCATCTATATACTTTTGACAACATTCTCAATAACTCAACGATATTGTATCGGAAATTGCTTTCGATTCTTATAGCTTTGTTACTTTTTTTACCTGTCGCAGTTGCATCTTTATCAGAGCGATTTACGTCCGAAGTTTACAGTCGCATTTCTCTACATTATGGAAAAGAAGCTGCAGAAACTATTTCAGAGTGGAACTCTATGCTTTCTCGATTACAGAACTATGATATCGATGAAAAACTTTACAGTGTAAATCGCTTTTTTAATCAGTTTGATTTTGTAGATGATTCAGTGCACTGGAATAAAAAAGATTATTGGGCAAGCCCTATAGAGTTCATTGCAACAGGCGCTGGTGATTGCGAAGATTATGTCATCGCAAAGTACTTTTCGCTTATTGAACTTGGGGTTCCCGAATCACAACTACGCCTGATGTATGTTACCGCATTAGAACTTGAACAACCGCATATGGTACTGGCCTATTATAAAACTCCTAGGTCAATCCCGTTGGTGTTAGACAATATTAATAGGCGTATATTGCCCGCAAATAAACGTCGAGATTTAGCCCCGATTTATAGTTTCAACGGCAATGGGCTATGGGCAGCCAAAGCAATGGGGACAGGAAAAAAACTAAGAGGCAGTGGCCCCATGAAAATGTGGGACGATATGGTAGAACGACTTGATACTGTAATGAACGGAGACCAACAATAACAATGAAACTATCTACACAGTTAAATACAAGCTTGCTTGTTTTTTTAATTCTGGTGTTTTCCGGATCTTTTATCATCAATGTAAAGCTTACTAGAGAGTACGTCAACCAACAGCTAGCGACTCATGCGCAAGATACTGCCACATCACTAGGGCTTTCAATTACTCCTTATTTATCAGAGCCTAACGGTTTGGCTACCGCTGAAACTATGGTTAATGCTATATTTGACAGAGGTTTTTACCAATATATAACTGTTACTGACATGGAAGGTAATATGTTGATTGAACGCAGAAACCCAAACAAAGTTGATAGCGTACCTGATTGGTTTACATCTATTGTGAACGTATCACCGCCTAGAGAAAAGACTGAACTCAACGACGGCTGGACATTAGCAGGCGAACTGACTGTACAGAGCCACCCCGGCCTTGCGAATGAAACCTTATGGGTAAGCGTGAAACATAGTGCAATAATGTTTTTTGTAGCTTTCTTTTTTGCCTTCATTGTGCTTTTGCTTATCATTAACGCAATTACAAAACCTTTAAGCGTCGTTGTTAGAAAAATATCAGACATTCAAGAGCAAAAGTTCTCTCAAATATCCTATAGACCTTTCACTAAAGAGCTTGCATTTATTACCGGTGCGGTCAACAAACTCTCGTTATCCGTAGAAGCCATGTTTAAAGAACTTACACAAAAAGTTGAACACTTTAAAGCACAAGCCTATGAAGACGACCTTACTGGTTTATCTAACAGAAATGCTTTTACAAGGCACATGAACGCATTATTAAGTGGCACGGTTAACCGCAACGAGGGTTATATCATTTTAGTGCGACTAGCTCATCTTAGTATGATAAATACCAGCATAGGAGCACATAAAGGTGATGAATATGTGGTAAACGTCGCGGAGAAATTAAAGCAGGCTACCTTTGAGTTTCCAGAACAATACTTTTTGTTCCGTGTGTCAGGGGCGGACTTTGTGTTAATCACAGAGGCTATATCTAAAAGTGAATGCGAACAACGCCTACAAAGGTTAAGTGAAAAGCTGAGTAGCACGACCCCGTTGAAAGATCGCTCTAAACCGGTTTGGATGGGTATAGCTAAATTTAGCGATGATCAGTCGTTTTCTGAGATCATGGAAAATGCCGACAGTGCATTAATAGCTGCAACTAAGCATAAGCGAGGCTGGCAATTCGCTTCTGAACTAACTTTCATATACAGCAATACCGCATGGCGGGAGCGCTTAAATAGCGTACTAATGCGCCAATATGCAGATATTCTTATCCAGCCTGTGATGGATATGGAGAAAAATAGTCCTTCGTATTATGAGGCATTTGCTCGCTTTAAAGATGAAGAAACTGGAAGTATTATTCCTATGTCGCAACTTATTCCTGCATCAGAAAGACTGAATTTGATACCAGAAGTGGATAAACTTGTCGTAAGCTTAGTGCTAAAGAAGTTGTCGAATACTTCACAAAATATTGCTATAAACATTGCTAATGCGTCTATCGCAAACTCAGTGTTCACAAAATGGCTATTAGACACTATTAGCAAGCACTCTGCACTATGCGAACAGCTAGTATTTGAAATTGAAGACTCTGCGCTAATTCACAACAGAGACCAGTCGATATCGTTAGCAAAAGCACTTATTGAGAAAGGATGTCGAGTTACCGTCGAGCACTTCGGTGACAACCTTGCCTCGCTAAGTGGATTACGCGCTATACATCCACATTTTGTAAAAATATCTGGCAAACTGACAAAAGACATTCACTTAGATAAAGACAACCTTTTGTTTGTAAACAGTCTCTTAAGTGTGGCTCGCAGCTTGGACATAGCCGTCATAGCAGAATTAGTTGAAAGTGAGGCAGAGTCGGTTGCGCTGTACAACGCCAACGTTGGATTTCAACAAGGGTATTACTTTGCAAAGCCCACAATGTGGCAGATTTGAGTTGAAATCCTCAATGTGCTTCTCTATGACCTTTTTTGTTTATAAGTTGTAATTTCCGCAGTAAGAAATTAGAAGCGGAGTGTGAACAAATGTTGTAGAATTGAGATAAGTATAAAATTATGTTTGAGGACTTATTATGCGAAACAGTATTTTTTTATCAATATTAGTAAGCATTTTATTACTGTTATCGCCCGCTACCTTAGCGCAGGGAGATACAGTTGCCCCTGGTATAAAAGTAAGAAGTTTACTTCTAACCGAGGTTGAAGCAGGGAAAGGTATAAGCACTGCCTCTAGGGAAGTCAGCGAAACTGTGCTTGAAGATGAGTTGTACTTCGGCCCAGCAGGTTTAGCATATTTACAGCAGAACCGTGAACCATACCAGAATATGGTTGCATTATTGAATGATAACACATCGGGCTTTGAAATAACTGTCGCGGGCTTAGATTCGATGTCAGAAGCACCAACGCAAGTAGTTACCATTGCCATGATATTTTTTCCGGAAAGTGCAGACGAAATTTACGGTATCGCGTTGCAAATGGGTGTTATAAACGAGGATGATGCGCTTTTAGCAGCAATTAATGCTGGGATTGATCCAACCACCCTTACAGCAACTGCGGCTGGTGCTAGCGATGCTCCGTTGCTACCGACCCCAACTGATGATACAGCGCCCGCTGGCGGCGGCGTAACCATATCAGCAAACTGAGTAGACTGAAAATTTTTGGTCATTAATACATTGAGAAGAGCTTTACACCAAAAGGTCGAAACGATAGTTTTCGGCCTTTTTATTTCGCTGATAGTTTGGCTGCCAATTCCATTAGGCTCAAATAGGCCATGGGCATGGGTTATAGTCGAAATAGCTTCATTCTCGATGTTATTATTGATAATCCTTTACAGACCTAAACTGTTTTTTAAACAGATAGAGCGGCATTCTTTCGCTCTTACACTCTTTCTTCTTTTTATTATTTTCCAAATTCTGTTAGTCGTACCATTTCCAAGTGAATTGATTCGAACAATTAGGCCAGAAAGATTATTTGGCTTGGACGACTATCCTACCAAGAGCCTTCCTCTTAGTTATGACGCTTTTCAAAGTAAAATCATCATCATAAAGTCCATCGCCTATTTTTGTTTATTTCTCACTAGCCTATGTCTATTAAAGTCTGCAAAACGTATAAAGCTGGTTTTACTTACTTTGAGTCTTTCAGGAGTATTACAAGCGTCATATGGTGCTTTTGAGGTATTGCTCAATTCTGAAAAGAGTTTGATTTTTGAGTACAAAATAACCCATATTGCAACTGGAAGTTTTGTCTATAAAAATCATTTTGCTAACTATTTAATGCTTACACTAAGCGCCGCTCTTGGCTATTTAATTGCGAGTAGTAGCTTTGCAAAAACAGAGTCTACCTCTAAGCGTGAATTACTAAAGTACTGGACCAATTTCTTGTTAAGTAAAAAAGCGCTTGTGCGAATAGGTATAGTGATAATGGTGATAGCGCTAATAATGTCGCGTTCTAGAATGGGAAATACAGCATTTTTTGTTTCTATGACAATAACCTTGTTTTTGGGGTTGATGTTATTTAAAAGAAAAAGCAAATCCTATATATATCTATTTATAAGCCTAATTGCCGTAGATATAATTTTAGTGAGTAGTGTTTTCGGGTTATCAGAGGTAACTGAAAGAATAGAACAAACAAGTCTCCAAAAAGAAACACGCGATGAAGTCTTAGAGGATACTGCTTCAATCATACCGAAGTTTAAAACACTGGGTAGCGGTGGAGGTACCTTTTATACAATATATCCCATGGTTCAAAGTGAAAAAATTCAACATTTTTATGACCATGCGCACAATGAATATATACAATTCTCAGTTGAGTTTGGCTGGTTAGCCACAACCTTCATTTCTATATTTGTCTTGATTTGCGCAACTACAGCTGTAATTTCGTTGCATAAAAGAGAACGGCCTGCGTATCTTGGAGCTGCTTTTTGTTGCGTTATGGGCACTATAGGGATGTTGATGCATTCTAGCGTTGATTTTCCTCTTCAGGCCCCTGCTAATGCAGCTACGTTTTTGATACTACTATCATTAGGTGTAAAAAGTAAAAAATTCAATTACTAAGGTTGTATTATTTGATACAACCTTTGACTTTAGACCTAATGCGCTTAGAACTGTCTGAAAGGATTTGGCACGCTAAGCGGCTAGCATTGTATTTTTCTATTGCGCTTTTAACCTTGGCCTCACTAAGAGGATGTTGAAGGCCGAGTTTTAAATGCTTCCGTAGGTCTCTATAGACTAAACTGTAATACGGGGACTTTGCTTTATACTGGGCTAAAGCAAATTCAACTATGAAACTATGAACGGCTGCTTGCTGAGGTCCAGACGCTAGAGCGAGATTAATATAGTTCTCAAACTCTTCATCTATCTCACCAAGCTTCCATTTCACTGCAGCTAAATTTATCCAAGTTGGTGCCCAGAGTGGACGATAGAGCAAGCTTTCAAGGTAATCCTTTTTCGCAGACATAAACCAACTAGCAGCGTTTCTATCGTCATATAAAGCTTTCCATTCAAAAAGCTGTGCTCTTGCTTCTAAATAAAGAGGGTTGTAAGGAGCAAATTCTATCGCTTTGTTTATACGTTCAAAATTTACATCTATTATTTCGGAGGTTACCGCATCAGGATTAACTCGAAGAAACGTCAACTCGTTCTTCACACTGTAGTAGTGAATATGAGCTTTAAAAAACGTAAAGCTTTCACTCATTGCATACAGCAGTAATAATACAACAAAGCCTCTTATAATTATTCTCATAATTATGGTGGTGAGACTTGCTTAGCAATCATCCCTGGCGTTATATTAAAAATCCTATCTGCGTAGCAAGGATCTTTCTCTGCAACGATTCTATAAGCATCTTTCATATCGTTCGGCCGCTTCATGGTGTTGTGTGTGTCCGATGCTACAACTTGAACTTTCTGATTAGCAACCAGCTGCAGAGAGAAATCTTCAACAGCTTTCCCAAAACGCCCCACTAGCGAACCAGCTGTGATCTGAAAGATAGTGGGCAATGTTGACAAAATCTCAAACTTTTTCGAATTTGCTAATAATTCGCGGTTACGTTCCGGGTGAGCTATTAGAGGCAAGACACCGTGAGAGTCCAGCCATCTAACTAAAGCATCGATACCTACAGGTACATGGCTATGCGGCATTTCTAATAAGATGACTTTCTTTGCATTATATTGGCCGATGAACGGTAATTTATTGGCTGCCAACCATTGAGGGATTTGTTCTGATACGCGTATCTCGGCGCCAAGAGAGATAGATAACGGTATTTCTTCCTTAAGAAGCTCTGCCTTAAACTCCTCAAAGATCGGCGTTATGGTTTCGATAGTATTATCGAAATATCCCGAGTGAATATGAGGGGTACACACCATATGAGATATCTCATTGGATACAGCTTGGTGTGCCATTTCCAAAGACATAGACATAGAGCGCGAACCGTCATCTATTCCTGGTAATATATGGCTGTGAATATCAATCAATGCTTTGAAACCTACTGCACACTTTCGCTTGTATATCCATATTGATCGTAAAAACCAGCATACTTTTCAGAAACATCTGACTTTCTTAAATCCACTTGATTTAGGACGACACCGTCAACTCGGTGTCCAACTTGTAGTAATCTAGATAGACCATTATTTATGAGTTTATCACTAGTTGCATTCGCTTTTACAACATACACTATTGAATCTGCTCGCTCCGCTACGATAATGGAATCGCTTACGGCTTGAGTAGGAGCGGTATCAATTGTCACGAATTCATAAATATTCTTTAAATTTTGTAAAAGCTTAGTGAACTCTTCGCTGGCCAAAAGTTCCTGCGGGTTTGAGGGTACAGTACCCGCCGTTAGAATGTCTACGCCTGATTCGTCGTCATGCACCAAACACTCTTCTAGTGAATGCGTCCCCATAATAAGGTTTGCAACGCCCGGCTGATACGTAGGGATATTAAAATATTTACCAACGCTAGGACGTCTTAGATCAGCATCAATTAAAACCGTTTTCTTCAATTGTCCAAAGGCAAATGCAAGGTTAATGGATACGGTTGTTTTGCCCTCTTTAGGAACACTTGAAGTCACTACCACAGCTTGAGTATCTTTCTCTATATTAAGTAGCGATAAGCTTGTTCTGAGTGTTCTTAAAGCTTCCGAAAATTGATGTTTGTCATTGTCGAAATAAGTACGTAAAGGTAACCTCGTCTTTTTCTTATGTGGTAGCCAAGGAATTAACCCTAACATTCGTTGACCTAATTTTTTTTCAACATCACCTACTGAATTAATGCCACTATTTAGCGTTTCCATTACAATGGCAACAAAAACTCCAAATCCAATACTAAATACAAATGCCACTGCTATAAGCAGTTTCTTGTGGGGTTTGGTGGGCACACTAGGGGTTATTGCCTTATCTAGAATCCGTGCATTAGCAGTCTCGAAACCTCCCAACTCATCAGTCTCCTTTAGACGAGTAAAAAAAGAATCATATAGCTGCTGATTTATATCAACCTCGCGCTGTAAAGCTAAGCGCTGACTTTCTAGCGCGGACAACTTTCTAAAGTTTGCTTTTGCTGCTTCAACCTGCTTTTCCAATGACTCTGCTCGTTCTTTAGATAGCAGATATTGCTTACTTATACTAGAAACTAAATCCCTCGTTTGTATGGCAAGTGTTTCTCTAATGGATGTCAGTTCTGCGTTAGCCGCAATCATCTGAGGGTGTTTAGGCCCATACACTTTACTAAGTTCGGATACGCGAGTCATTGCCTTTGCTTCATCACGCCTAACACCCTGAATGGTTGGATGATTCAATACTTCAGGCAGGCTAGCAATGCTATCAAAAGAATCACTGGACTTAGCTTGATTATAAATCGTTTCGTTAAGCTTTAAGGCACTCTGAGCCTCTAACAGCTGTTGGCTTAACCCTTCCAACTCGTCAGATGCCAATCCAACTACACCATCCAAATTCACTACTTGGTTTTCTTCATAAAAATCTGAAAGGCGGCGCTCTGACAAAATTAATTTCTTTCTCAGCCCATCTAAACTGTCAGTTAGGAACGTAGTAGCCTTTGAAGTCATTTCGACTTTTGCAAGTAAATAGTTATCGATATATTCATCAGCGAGAGCATTAGCTATTTGAGCTGAGAGATAGGGTATATCTGAAGACGCCGTAACCCTCATTACCTGCGTTTTGCTAATAAGGGATAGATTCACTGAACTCATTAGCTTGCTAGTAGCAATTCTTATATCTATTGCTTCTTGCTCTTCATCAGTTCTTTGCTTTTGTGTTTTTTTTGGTAAAAATGGTAAATGTTCTCTGAAAAAACCTTTTAGAATTTCACTAAACCCTTTATCTTCCTCACTAGGCATAAAATTCACATTCTTGTGCAAACCTAATTTGAGAACCGTTCTTTCTGCTATTTGTCGAGAGCGCAATATTTCAAATTGCGTTTGCATGTAATCTTTTCGATTACTATCAAAGCCATAAACCTCTTCAATAGATACAACATTAGTGTTTTCTGCATCTACTAATATTGTCGCAGAGGAGGTATAAATAGGTGTCATTTTGAAAACGAACAGAGCTACTAAAACACTGAAGGCAATCGCCAGAAAAATAATTCTTAGGGTGTGTTTTTTAACTATAGCGAAGTAATGTGCAACGTCTATTGTATCCGAATCCGTAAATTGTTGCCTTTGTTCTTCCATACTGTTTACTGCCATTACCGTTCTCTTAAATTTAGAAAAATCTCTGCTCAATAGTAATAATGTCACCTGGCTGAATCATATCAGAGACTTTTAAACTCAACTCCTCAGGTTCGCCATCAAACTCCCTCACCACTAAAACTGCCCTTTTTGAAGCTCTGTCCGTATATCCACCCGCCAGAGCAACAGCTTTATTAATAGATAACCCAGGTTGATACGGGTAACCTCCCGGACGCTTTACCTCCCCATCAATAAAAAATGGCCGGTATTCAAGAAACGTTACTGAGACGGAAGGTTCCACCAAATAATCGCCTTTAAGTCCATCATAAATCATTGCTTCAACTTGCGCCGTTGTTTTACCTACTATTTTTATTTCTCCCAGAAACGGGTAATTAATAGTCCCAACGTCAGGCAATGTAAGTTCCATGGATAACTCTTCTTGGCCGAACACCGTAATACTAATCTTATCACCAGACCCAAGTTGGTATTGACTCATATTCAAATTGCCTTCCTGTGAAAAGCAGTCACAAGAAGCCAAAATTAGTAATCCCAAAGTTATAGCCTTAATGATTAATCTCACAATGTAACCTCAAACGAAATACCTACATTATCCCTATTGTAACCCAAAGTGTCGCGATTACTCGATAGCTCTGAATACTCATAAAACAACGATACTTTTAACCACCTTCTAGCTTGATAGATTGCTGATAAACTATATATGGAGAAGTCGTCTTGGCGTTCTGCTATTGTCTCATCACTTAATGTATAAGTGTTATCAATATATGTTACACCTACATTTGTTGAAAAGTAATTGTACCAAGCATGGTTCCACGATAAAGCATAATCACGACTTCTGATTAGATTACCTTCACCATTCGTTTCTCTCGTATCAGCACTAGTTGAAAGCCTAAAATTTGAGTACTCAATCGGTTGCCAGTCCACGCCAACTTCCCAGTCGGTCCCGTAGAAGTTTTCTCTATCCTCTGCAACAAACTCTTTTTCTTGGTAACCCACTTTGGCAAAACCTGTAGTAGCCGCAGTACTTTCCCAAGTAAAACCGACTAAAATTCGGGTTACATCGCTGTCTCTAATGCTTTCATCTAATGGCTTGTAGTCGTAGCGAACAAATGATCTTGTCACGTCGAATACTAAGTATGTCAGAGAAGAAATACTATAACTAAACTCTGAACTGAATGAATTAGTGAAGCGGTCACGAATTAAATAAACTTCTTCATCTCTATCGTAGTCTAGCGTACTTCTTGCTACGGAAAATACTAGCTGACCAGGAGATGTGATACTTCCATACGTATAATCAATGCCGGTGTTTGTTCTTTTAAATGTATCAGGAGATGTTAAGTTTTCACCTGTTCCAATTGATAGCCCCGTTCCTCTCTCTTCATGTCCATCTTCATAAATTGCGTCGAACTTCACGCTATGGCGGCTATTTAACTCGAAGTCACCACTCGAAGTAAAAAAGTGATCTGTATAATCGTCATCTGTACTTGTAAAGTACTCACCACGTTCTATTCTGTAACCAAAATTAACTGGATTATTACTAACTTGAGTGCTAAACAACAAGCTAGGAGACAACCTTGCTTTCCAGCTATTAATTTCTTGTTCGTTATCCGTCGTACGGGTTAAATTAGTGATATAGCTTAAAGAGCTATCTAACGTTGGGATTATATCGAATTTTCCCGCTTGAATCCGCCCTGCTTCCTGAGCGCCTGCAGTAGATACAGCCAAACTTGTTATCAAAGCACTCGAAATGCTAATCCTTTTAATCATGCTTACTCCTAGAATTCTGTTACAGGTGGTAGAGTCATAAGTTAGTATTTGCTTCAACAGACTCACTATCACAGATTTATTTTGTCATTTGACAAATTTTAATATCTCTTCAACTTAGCAATTGGAAATTTCACACTTGCTTTATAGTTTTTATTGACAGGTTGCTCTTTAAAGGAACTAAAAACAGCTATTAATAAGCATTTTTGTTTATAAAACCATTGAATACTGTCATAAAAACGATCTTGATATCGAACCATACTGACCATCTATGAATATAATCAAGATCATATTCGACACGTTGAACCATTTTATTAACGGTTTCAGTCTCCCCACGTAAACCATTCACTTGTGCCCAGCCGGTAATACCAGGTTTAACTTTATGCCGTAGCATATACCCTGTGATTATTTTTCTATATTGCTCGTTGTGTGCGACCGCGTGGGGACGAGGACCGACAATAGACATCCTACCTTGCAAAACATTGATAAACTGGGGCAATTCGTCTAGTGAAGTACGTCGAAGAAAACCGCCTATCTTAGTTAACCTTGCATCATTTTTAGTTGCCTGCTTTACAACTGCACCATTGTCTTGAGTGGTCATACTTCGAAATTTATAAACAGTAATTTGTTTACCATCTAAACCGTATCGCTTTTGTTTAAATATTACTGGCCCCTTGGATGTAAGCTTAACCGCAGCTGCTATACAAAGCATTGGAATGGAAATCAAAAGTAAGATTAAACAGCTTAAAACGATATCTTCAAAACGCTTTAGGACATCACTAGCCCCTTGAAAGGGCGTATCGTAAACGCTCAGAGCCTGCACGTTTCCGACTGTTTGCCAGCGGGCATTTAACAAATTATACATAAAGAAATTTGGAACAACGTATACGTTCGCAGTGGTATCACTACATTGCTCCAAAATAGAGCGAATCCTGTTCTCAGCGCTCATTGGAAGTGCAATATATATATAATCAACCTCATTTCTTTTGGCCATTTCAATGGCCTGTTCGATATTACCTAGAACAGTATTTTGCAGCTCATGGGGCAGACGTTCGGTGTCTCTGTCATCGAACATTCCGTTGAAGCGGATACCAAGATGTTCATTTTCTTGAATCTGAAGAGCTACATTCGCGCCCAACTGAGTCGCTCCAATTACTATAGAGCGGCGAGAGTTCAAGCCACTCTTTCGAATCCGGAACAAGAACTTACGCATTACGAAACGCCAAACAATAAGGCCCACAAATGATGTCGCAAACCAAGCAAGTATCACAGCAGGTGGCGTGTTAATATTTTGAACGAAAAAATACCCTATCGTGAGCGTACCTAAAATACTCAACACCCAAGTGATAGCGGCAGCTCTGAGCATTTCTGGCGTTCTGTGACCTCGCCAAGAGCGATACAGTTCAACACCTTCAGCGGATATTTGAAAACTTATTACGTTTACAAGTAAAAGTATGAGGCTTGTAGCATCAATAACTGAACCGAAATAAGCAGCACATGCGTAATAAAATAATGTAACAAGCGATAAATCGATTAACCTGTAAAGTGTTGAGAAACCACTTCTGTTTCGTACTACTAATCCACCACTAGTATTTGAATCAACTGGATGAGATTTTAGTACTTTATTAGATTCTACTTGATTGTCCATTTTGAGTATCTCTAAGGAATTAAACGGAAGACAGCTAACATTAAGAACTGTTGATATTGGTTAGAATGTTTCGTAGCAAGAGTTACAATATTATTCAAGCAAGGTATAAGCCAAATACGTTTATCAACTATATTCGCACATAACTATTTAACGTCCGATATCGCTACTGAATCTTAGTATACCTTTGTTGTAATTTTATTACAAAAGACTTTCTTATAAAGCCCGTTGTAAACTTTCGCTTTAGGTAATCCACTCTAGATCCCCAGAAACGAAAAAAAGGCGAGCATCCTGCTCGCCTTTTTCCGAAAGAACTTAAACTTAATTAGTTAATAATTAAGCTAATGCGCCTTTAGCCGCTTCGACTAGTGCGCTGAAAGCTGCTTTGTCATGTACTGCGATGTCGGCAAGGATCTTACGATCGATTTCAACAGACGCTTTCTTCAAACCGTTAATGAAACGGCTGTATGACATACCATTTTGACGAGCAGCAGCATTAATACGTGCAATCCATAGTTGACGGAATTGACGCTTGCGCTGACGACGGTCACGGTAAGCATATTGACCAGCTTTAGTTACAGCTTGTACCGCTACGCGATATACACGTGAACGTGCGCCGTAATAACCTTTTGCCTGCTTGAGGACTTTTTTGTGACGAGCACGTGCGATAGTGCCGCGTTTTACTCTAGCCATTAATCAGTCTCCTAAGTCTTATACGTAAGGCAACATGCGCTGAACCAATTTGGTATCAGAATCATGAACCAGTTTTTTGCCACGAAGGTGACGTTTACGCTTAGAGCTCTTCTTAGTCAGAATGTGACGTAAGTGAGACTGTTTGCTTTTAAAGCGGCCAGAACCCGTTTTCTTGAAACGCTTGGCGGCACCGCTTACAGTTTTCATTTTAGGCATTGCTAAAACTCCGCATTGTTTAATATCGGTATTTTTCGTGTTGCAGTCACTTCATACCGGCTAATGTTTAGCAGCAAGGTGTTTAAGGGTGCAGATTCCTTAAAACTTTAGACCGTTACTACTTCTTATTTGGGGCTAGCACCATGATCATCTGACGGCCTTCCACACGACGTGGGAAAGACTCGCAGGTAGCGATATCTTCCAAATCACCTTTAACGCGATTTAGTAGATCGATACCGATGTCTTGGTGCGCCATTTCACGACCGCGGAAGCGGATCGTAACTTTGGCTTTATCACCACCTTCAAGAAAGCGACGCAGGTTGCGCAGTTTTACCTGGTAATCGCCTTCATCAGTGCCAGGGCGAAATTTAATCTCCTTGACCTGAATTTGCTTCTGTTTTTTCTTCTGCTCTTTCTGAGCTTTACTTTTTTCGAAGAGGAATTTGCCATAGTCCATAACTTTACAGACTGGCGGCTCGGCATTTGGACTGATTTCTACTAGATCTAGGCTCGCTTCTTCAGCGGCACGCGTAGCATCTGCTAGCGAAACCACACCAACCTGTTCACCGTCTTTGCCAATTAATCTTACTTCTCTGGCTTTAATCTCATCGTTAATGCGGGCTTTGTCGCCCTGAGCCTTGTTGTTAGCGCCTTTAATGTGCTATTCCTCCAAACATTTAATTCTTTTGTCTGCTTTTGGGATGGTCGATTGACCTAAAGTAAAACCAAAAGCAGACACCTTACCTGTGCATTATACACAAATTGCTCAACTATTTAATTGTCTTTTCTACAACTTCTTGTTGAGCCATGGCAATAAAGTCTTCCAGGCGCATTTTGCCTAGGTCGTCGCCGCGACGAGAGCGCACTGCTACTTCGCCCGCTTCCATTTCTTTATCACCCACAACTAGCATATATGGAATACGCTTAAGTGTATGCTCGCGGATTTTAAAGCCGATCTTCTCATTACGCAAGTCAGACTTTGCTCTAAACCCTAAATCTTGCAGTTTTTTTACACAATTTGATGCGTAATCAGCTTGTTTGTCAGTAATGTTCATTACTACAACCTGCTGAGGTGCTAACCAAAGTGGGAAGAAACCTGCAAATTCTTCGGTCAAAATACCAATGAAGCGTTCTAGTGAACCCAAAATAGCGCGGTGAATCATTACCGGTACCTTGCGCTCGCCATCTTCAGCAACATAAGTAGAGCCTAAACGGCCTGGCATTGAAAAATCTAGCTGTACGGTTCCGCACTGCCATGCACGGTCTAAACAGTCGTGCAGCGTAAACTCAATTTTCGGCCCGTAGAACGCACCTTCGCCTGGCTGATAATCGAATTCGATATCGTTGGCTTTAAGTGCTTCCGCAAGCGCAGCTTCAGATTTATCCCAAATCTCGTCAGCACCTACACGCTTTTCAGGGCGAGTAGACAGCTTAACTTTGATATCTTCAAAACCAAACGCTGCGTATGTCTCATACACCATCTTAATACAGTCACTTACCTCTTGTAGGATCTGTTCTTCTGTACAAAAAATATGAGCATCGTCTTGCGTAAAGCCACGAACACGCATTAGACCGTGTAGCGCACCTGATGGTTCATTACGGTGACAGCAGCCAAATTCCGCCATTTTTAGCGGAAGGTCGCGGTACGATTTCAAGCCTTGGTTGAAAATTTGTACGTGGCCTGGGCAGTTCATCGGCTTAACCGCATATTCACGCTTTTCAGATTCTGTGGTGAACATGTTTTCAGCGTACTTGTCCCAGTGACCTGATTTTTCCCAAAGCGTACGGTCCATCATCAATGGGCCTTTTACTTCATCGTAGCCGTATTCGCGAAGCTTCTTACGTACGAAGCTTTCTAGTTCGGTATAAATTGACCAACCATCGTTGTGCCAGAACACCATACCTGGCGCTTCTTCTTGCCAATGGAATAAGTTAAGTGCTTTACCAATTTTACGGTGGTCGCGCTTTTCCGCTTCTTCTAGGCGCTGTAGGTATGACTTAAGCTGCTTCTTGTCAGCCCATGCAGTACCGTAAATACGCTGAAGCATTTTGTTGTCGCTGTCGCCACGCCAGTAAGCGCCTGCCACTTTCATTAGTTTGAAGTGGTGACAGAACTTCATGTTTGGAACGTGAGGACCACGACACATATCTGTGTATTCTTCGTGGTGATAAAGTGCTGGGCGGTCGTCCTTGCTGATATTCTCATCAAGAATTTCCATTTTGTAGCTTTCGCCGCGTGCTTCAAATGCATCGCGTGCTTCTTGCCAGCTCACTTTGTTTTTAACCACGTTGTAATTGGTTTTAGCCAGTTCAAGCATACGCTTTTCTAGTTTGGCTAAGTCTTCCTGGGTTAGGCTTTCTTCCATATCAACATCGTAATAAAAACCGTTGTCGATAACTGGGCCGATAGCCATTTTGGTGTTAGGCCAAAGTTGTTTAATAGCGTGACCTAACAAGTGCGCGCAACTGTGACGAAGAATCTCTAATCCTTCATCGTCTTTTGCAGTAATAATTTGAAGTTGTGCGTCCGCGTCAATCATATCAACGGCGTCAACTAACTCACCGTTTACTTTCCCTGCAATGGTTGCTTTGGCTAAACCAGGGCCAATGTCGTTTGCAACGTCTAGTACAGAAACAGCGTTATCGAAAGCGCGTTGGCTTCCATCAGGAAGGGTAATTACAGGCATTTTAATTCCTTTACAGTGGTGACGCCTACTCTGCGCCACATGCATTTATTTAATAAATTAATCGTGCTTCTTAGCACTCGAAACTTGCTTAGCTAATACAAGTTAGCGGTCTGCTTTGGCAATCTACGTTGGCGTAACAATAGGACACACACGCTGCACTTGTTTAATAAGCTTTTATAAATTAAGCCGTGTTAAAGCAAGTGGTGGATTATAACCAGTGTATGGTCAACTTCAATATTGAAAAGCCTTAATTCACTAATTAGTGCGCCTTTGTATATGTTGAATAGGTTTTTAGTTAGATTTGATGTCGTAATTTATGCATTTCACCATTTTTAACCCATACTTTAGTTGAAGGCGATAACGGTGAATAAGCAAGCCCCTTGCATAAGCTTTAATTTGCATTAGACCAATTGTTGCACATCACCCTTTCCGCCTTTTTGGGCTTAAGCATTAAACCAAGCAGAGTATGTAATATGTGGCATTTTATAAGCGAGCATATTTCAGATGAAACCCAGCAATTTTTTAGCTGCCAGAAGGCTGAGCGCGTAAGCGGTGGCGACACTCACGAAAGCTACATCATAAAAGATGAGACTCACAGGTATTTTGTAAAAACCAGGCGCTACGACGACACCCAGCAACTTTCCCATGAAGCGGAAGGGCTCACTGCTATTGCCAACACACAAACCATTTCTACGCCCCAAGTTATTTGCCATGGTATTACGGCTAACGAATCGCCCAATATGGAATATTTAGTACTTTCACACATTCGATTTGTTGAGCCTGCCGTAAGCGATTATTTTACGCTAGGGCAGCAGCTTGCTGCGCTACATAGCGTTAACGCTTACACCAGCTATGGTTGGCCCCACGACAACTATATTGGGGCCAGCGTGCAAACCAACGGGCGCATGGCATCGTGGGCCGACTTTTTTGCCGAAAAACGCATAGGCAGTATGTTAGAACGCTTGGCATTGAATGGCTTATGGACAAAACAAAACGGCGATATTGATAAAATCGTTACGAAAGTAAGACACCTTTTAAGCTTACATCAACCCCACCCTTCGCTGCTTCACGGCGATTTATGGGCGGGTAACGCAGGCTTCAACAAAAAGGGGCCTGTTTTGTTCGACCCTGCCGTGTATGTTGGCGACGGTGAAACTGACCTTGCTATGGCTGAACTGTTTGGTGGTTTCCCTGACACCTTCTTTGATGGCTACCACCAGCACACGCCAATTGAAAAAAATTACGCGTTAAGAAAACCAATTTACCAGCTTTACCATATTTTAAATCACGGGTTATTATTCGGCGCACATTATATTGCGCAGGCCGAACAAATATTAGAAGACATCTATAGGCATTAAAAAAGCGCAGTACATAAGCCTTACAACCGCCAAACGATTTAAAATAGAGAGTAGCTTTTATTATGACAAATTCAGGCCCTGTTGCATTTCCTGTAGCAATGATTACTGGGGCAGCTAAACGAATAGGCGCCGCCATGGCGTGTAAGCTACACAGTGAAGGCTATCGTATTATTATTCATTATGGACATTCTGAAGACGATGCTTTTGCACTGGCTGAGAAACTAAATAGTCAGCGAGCGGATTCTGCGACCTGCCTACAAGCTAATCTCTGTGATTCAGACGAGGTAAACGCACTAGGCCAAAAGGCGCTAGATGTATGGGGTCAGCTAGATGTGTTAGTAAACAATGCTTCAAGCTTTTACCCAACGCCCGTGGGTGATATTTCAGAAGATGATTGGGATTCTCTGGTAGGAAGCAACGTAAAAGGCCCCCTGTTTTTATCACAAGCGCTAGCTCCCGCTTTAAAAGCTAACAAAGGCTGCATTATCAACATGGTCGATATGCATATCGACCGCCCCCTGCCTAGCCATAGCGTTTATTTGATTGCTAAGTCGGGGCTTGCTTCGCTTACCCAATCGTTAGCTATAGATTTAGCCCCTAACGTGCGAGTAAATGGTATCGCCCCTGGCGCTATTTTATGGCCAGAGCGGGAAATGGATGATGCAGAAAAAGACAAACTGCTTTCAAGCATTCCATTGGGCGAACTAGGTACACCAGAAGACATTGCTAATACACTGTCGTTTTTAGTTTCGGCGCCCTATATTACCGGGCAAATTATCTATGTAGACGGTGGTCGCGGCCTTCATACTGGTGCATCAGCATGAAGGCTTTACGCAACCTGCCTTTTCAATTAAAAAGCGCCTGCAGCGACAAGAATAACAGCGCCCGTGGCTATAAAAATAAAAGCTCTTGCGGCGTCCGTGACACAAATGTATACGCTCACAGTAGATTTATAAAACTCTGCCGCATCAGCATAGTCGGTGCTGGTTTAGCAACCTTGTTCGGATGCTTTGGAGGCGATACGGTAAAGCAGAGTATTGAAGATTATGCAGAACGACTTTCTAGAGTACTAGACACTTCCTTACCCGATACATTCAACGACAAGATCACTACCCCACTTCCTAAACTTGCCGACTCAGCCACGCTAAAACACACTATAGAGGGTGTTAGCATTAACTTGCGCGAGTTTTATGCGTTGCAAGATTGTGAGTTAGGTACAGTAGTTGCCGAGCGCAATACATCGTTAGGAAAAAGCCAGTTGCCGTCCCAAAGACTAGCTTATGAAAGCAAGCTGCTTAGCGTATTGAAAAGCTGTGAAGCAGCGCTATCGGTAGGTGGCAGTGCAAGTAAAAGCCCAAATGAAAGCGTAAATAAAAACGTGGCTAAACACAATCAGGCACTGGCCGAAACTATTGCTTCGTGGCGTGAACAAAAGTCACAAGATTACAGTAAAACGTGGGCGAACCTGATTCAGGGAAGCCAAGAATTAAGGTTGGCGCTAAACACCCCTGAACGTCTGTTTTCCGTTGAAAATAATAAAGACGCCCTTTCAAGCGTAAATGCGCTGTTTTACTTAAGCAGCTTAAATAATATGTCATTTACTTATGGCGAAACGGTAACAAAGCAAAGCGCTGAAACGTTAACAGCTGAAAAGAACATCGTTGGCAATACTTCTGAAGCTGATACGGGTATCGCCAGTGACAAGGTTATTAATGAGAACTCAATAAACAGCGACGAAAGCCCTATCGACAGCAGCGAGTTAGAACAACAGCTGCAAATTATACGTTCAGCTCGTTTACCCGCTACGCTGTGGCATACACAGCAAACGTTAACGCAAAACCTTTCATTACTCACTGACTTGCTAACCACTGAGCTGGATGCCGTAAGTTGCCCGGATGGACGCGCTAGTGATAAAGCCAAGATACTGCGCAACGTGTTTTACTTATTTTTTATTGAAGAAATACAGCCTGTAGGAAGCTTGGTAAACCAATACCATTACAAGCTAGCTCCCTTGTGGGAAGACTGGCTTAAACAGCCTTCGTTGCATGAAGAGTTCAAACTCTATATCAAACAGCAATCTCAAGACGGTTTTGATGAGTACAGTCGCGCTATGAAAGCCCATGTTAACCTATGGCAAGGGTTTCTTGGCAGGTGTAACCTTTCGCCCGTACCACCGGTTTAACGGGCAGTATCCACTTGTCCCTTAAACCAACATAATTGCATTGCTACAAAATGTTTTCCCCAGCTTCTGGGTCTCTCGACTTGCGAGCCTGCTCTCTTATTTCGTGCGCTTCTGATGATACGTCATCTTGAGCTGATGTATGCTGTGGGCCATTTTCTTTGTACTCATTTCTTGAGTGGTCATCAGTATGACTATTTTTTTGTTTGTGTTCGTTACTTTGCTCGGTACTACCGTTAGGCTCAACGGTATAATCGCCAGCGGCGCTGTGACCTAACGGGTTCTTGCTCTGGCTTGTATTTCGACTCTGGTTCTTCAAGTTGTCAGCGCTTTTACTGCTTTTAGCTCTATCACTTGCATGCTCAACCGCATCTTCTTGGGCCGATTCTTTTCCACCAGAAAAGCCTGTAGACACGCTTTCCCTGCCTTCTGTGCTTGGTTCAGGCTTTGGTTCTGGGCTTAGCTTTGGTTTTAGTTCTGGGCTTTGCTCTAGGCAGTATTCTGAGTTTTCTTCGTGACGTTGCGAGCCTACCGGTTTGCTTCTCTCAACACTAAGGTGCATACCTTGTGGGAATATTCGCTCTCGAGCATCATCAGGCATACTAATATTTGCGTCTAAGAACGCTTGCGTAATATTACGCATTAGCACAGATGACATTTTCAACACGCTGGTTTTCTCTACATCCACCCAAAAGTAAACCTTTACGTTGTAGGTAGAAGCGCCTAACTCATCAATAAGAATTTGCGGTTCAGGGTCGCTTAGAACATTGCCTTGCTCTGCGGTAACTTCTCGGGCAATTCGCTGTGCATCTTGTATGTCAGCGTCGTAACCTACCCCAATAACAAAGTGCCCTCGCATAAGTGGGTTAGCGGTTAAGTTCTTAATCACGCCTTTGTAAATAGTCGCGTTGGGTATTTGTATATGGTTACCGTCAAAATCCACCAGCGTTGTTGCACGTGCCGTCACTTTCTGAATAATACCGGTGAAGTCATTAATTTGTACGATATCGCCTATTCGGAATGGGCGTTGAATGGTAAGCAAAAGGCTTGAAATAAAGTTCTCTGCGATATCGCGAAATGCGAAACCAAGAATAAGCCCAACGACACCGGTACCGCTTACTACCGCAATGGCAAACCCGGTAAGCCCAGCTAAGAACAGAAAAAGATAAATACCCAGTAGTATTAAAAGTAGGCTAACGCTTCGCTGAATTACCGAGCGCAAAAGCGGAGATGTGGTAGTTCGGGTTAGCGGCTTAACTAAAACCTTTGCAACATGTGGCGCCAATAAGATGAACGCCACCATAATAACTATGCCTAGCGCCATACCTGGCAAACGATAAATAAAGCTATCCCACAGCTGCGAGAGCAACGACTGAGCGCTGGATAAACTGCCTATCGCGCCTGTCTCATTATCTTGTTGAACCAGAGTTTGCAAAGCACTGAACATAACCCGACTCCTTGGTGTTCATGTGTGATTGTTATTTACAAAAGTTGTTACGAAGCAATAACTAAATAAGATCCCAACCCAATGGTGAACAAGAAGCTTCCCCAGATGGCATGTTCAATAACCACAACGGGCGTTGAGTTTGTTTGCATATACCTGTAGCCAAAAATAGCACCGCCAATCCAAGAAACTACTACTGCAATCCAGTTTCCATATACCAAATGGGCTAGCCCGAATAGAAAAGTACTTAGCGCCCACCTTGCGTATTTGGAAGGCAAAATACGCTTGTAGCGGTGAAAGAAATAGGTACGAAAAATAATCTCTTGCGGGATAACCGACACTATGGGGTAAATCAGCAAAGTCGCTACCCACATCCACGGTTGATTCATAGGCCAGTGTAAAAACAGCTCTGGTTTTAAAAAATAAACTACCAGCGCCAATAAGCTCGCCCACGGCAAAAATAGCCTGAGCGTACTTTTAAAATGTATTCGATAATCTTCCCAATGCCACAATTTAAAACGTTTAAATTGTTTATCTGCTAACAAGACAGCCAAACAGCAAAGCCCCATTCCCCCTAAAATAGGCATGAGATAATCTGCAAAATGCTTAATCCAATAAAGAACGGCAAAAGGAACTGCTACAAATAGCAAGATCAATTCAGACCACAGCTTTGCCACAACCCACCTCTTTCTTTAGATTACGCTGAACTTGCTGTAGGCCTTTCCAATGAACCTGGTGTACCTGAGAAAACAGCTAAGCCAACAAAATAATTACCAACTGATGACACTTTCGTGAATTTTTACCGTTAGTATGTATGAAAGTGTAGTGCCAAAATGTATGGCTTGAAGAACTAATTAGCTGCAACTTTAGCCCAATACAGCGCTTTGCTTAGATAAGCCATTATTGGCTTTAAAGTTTTTAAATTTGGTTTCGATAAATAAAGTGTGAAAAGCGGCATTCAATAATGTATTTATCCGTTCTTATCGCTCCGTTCTTCGTAACTCCTGGTAATTTTCAGTGGAATTGCTTGGTAGATTTCACGTTGTGTTTGTATATCGAACAAAAGTCGTGAAATAATTGCACAAGAAGTATAAGGCGATACCAATGACAAAAAATAGCCCTAGCGACGTTTTACAACAGATTGAAAAACACTATGCCGCGTTGTCGCCTTCGGGCAAATCTATCGCGCATTATATTCAGCAAAATCCAATCGCCGTACTAAGCCAGTCCACCTCATTTATTGCAGAAAAAACAGGAACTTCGAAAGCTACCGTAAGTCGTTTCTTTCGCCAGCTGGGCTTCGAGTCGCACCAGCAAGCCAAAGACGCATTAGTGCAACTGCGAGAGCAAGGCGTGCCTGTAGTAAACCCCTCAAGCAGCGTTTTACAGCATGAAAGTGATAGTAAAAATTTAGCTAATACGTTCGAAGGTACATCGTCTGAGGCATTAAGAGATATAGCGACATTGCTTGCCTCAGCAGGTCAGGTCACGTTAATTGGGTTTCGCAACGCTTACCCTATTGCTCTTCATTTTAGGCAGCAGCTTAAACAAATTAGGGCGTCGGTTCGCGTACTGCCCCAACCAGGCCAGACCCTTAGTGAAGATCTAATTGATCTCACTGAGAACGACCTTGTGGTGCTTTTCGGCTTTCGCCGCAGGTCCCGCCAGTTTAAGTTTGTGCTAAACAGTATTAAACACTGCAAAACTGTACTAATCACCGACCCTACAGGCCAAGGTTATCGCAATGATGTAGACCACCTGCTTGTAACCCACATTGGCAGCGACTCTCCTTTCGATAGCTACGCCGCGCCAATGAGCTTAGTCGCATCCCTATGTAACCTTACCTATGATGCCTTAGGCAGCAAGGCCGCAGACCGTGTTGATGCTATTACAGATATCTACATTCAAATGGATGAATTAGAAAGCCCTAAACGTTAACTCTTCCCATAGCACACATTTTAAGCAATACTGTAAAAGCGGTCGTAGCACACAATTACGATTTCGCAAGCGAAAATGGAACTTTTTCGATAAAAAGAAGGTATAAGTCTTAATGACTTTAATTTTACTGCAGTAAGCGTGTAGTTGAGGTGAATATGGATAAAACGCGAGTAGTCATGGAAGAGGCTAACGGTGTACTAGACTTCTGGTTTGGTGAACTGTCACCCGAGCAATGGTTTAAGGAAGATTCTGCACTAGATAAAACCATTGCTTCACGGTTTTCTACGTTGCGCGCAGCGGCTGCGCGCGGTGAACTTTGGCCTTGGCGCGCTACGGCCACAGGTAGGCTTGCCGAAATTATTCTTCTAGATCAATTTTCCCGAAATATTTATCGCAATCAGCCAGACGCGTTTAGTGCTGACAGTATAGCGCTTATATTGGCTCAAGAAGCGGTAAGCGTAGAGGCTGACAAAATGCTCACCCCGCAACAGCGAGCGTTTCTTTACATGCCTTTTATGCACAGCGAATCGTTAGCTATTCACGATGTAGCGATGGAACTCTTCTCTCAGGAAGGGCTTGAGAGAGAATATACGTTTGAGAAACGCCATCAGGCGACTATTGAAAGGTTTGGGCGCTACCCTCATCGAAACTCAGTGTTAGGCCGAGAATCTACAGCAGAAGAAGCAGCCTTTCTAAAAGAAAACCCTCAAGGCTTTTAGCGATAACCTTACCCACGATCTAATGGGGGTACGTATACCTTTAACCTACTCCTATTCACCTATCTTCAGTTAATCCAGCAAAAACGCAGACAGACAGGTGAAGTGTAAGACTCAGAAAATCATATAACTCTGTAAACTTGCTTAGCGGTGATCAGTCAAAATAGGCCATAACCGAGCCTTGCTTTGCGTTTTTGCTTACGCCTTTTTCTATTTCCTGTCAGGAATTTATTTCTGTTGAAGCGAAAAGCAACGATCGTTTCTCTTGACTTTAAAGTGAAACAGTTGTTTCATGACAGAAAGACTAATAAAGAAACAATAACTAATAAGTAACGCGCTGTGAGCTCTCCTTTTGTAGTAAAGCCCTGTGATGCAAAGTTCACGCAGGCAATTGAAAACTTAGAAGCAACCTTTAATGGCATTAATAACCGTGAGGGCGAAACGTCTTCTTTAAATAACGGGGCAAGCCAAGGGTTAACCGAAGATTCAACAAAAGCGCGTAATGTATCCAAACCGCTTAGCGGTTTAGGGCTTGCGGTAAAAGACTTATTTGATATTGAAGGTTTACCAACAGCAGCGGGCAACCCGGATTGGTTGGCTACGCACCCCGTACCAAAAAGTACGAATAGCTGTGTGTCGAATATGCTTAAAGCAGGCGCCGCGTTTAAAGGTAAAACCATTACCGACGAACTTGCTTACAGCTTACACGGGCAAAATAAGCATTATGAAACGCTTGTGAACCCGGTAGCGCCAGCTCATATACCTGGCGGTTCTTCGTCGGGCTCTGCGGTTGCCGTTAGTGCACACCTTGCCGATATTGGCCTTGGCACTGATACAGGTGGCTCTATACGCGTACCGTCTAGCTATCAGGGGTTATGGGGGCTTCGCACCACCCATGGCGCCGTCGCTTGCGACAACATGGTAGCTCTTGCGCCATCGTTCGATACCGTGGGATGGATGACAAGAGATTTAGATACGCTGTCAAAGGTAGCCAATATTTGTCTTGATAGTGCTACGCAAAGTGACATACCTAACGAACCTCGCTTAGGTATAGCGACACACTTATTTGAGCAAACCACTCACAAATCGCTTTGCCAAACTTGGCTTAACGCCCTTGAAGACAGTAATAATTGCATTAGGCTGTCAGAAACACAGCTTAATTTAAATACCTTACAAACCGCCGCTACATTTCGCACTTTACAAGGCAGTGAAATTTGGCAGCAGCATGGCGAATGGATTGAAAACACTCAACCCGACATCGCTAACGATATTATGTTGCGCTTAGATTGGTGTAAAACCATAACAACACAAGATGTAGAACAAGCTAAAGCGCAGCAAACCGTGGTAATAAACCATTTAACTAGGCTATTTGAAGAAATAGATGTTTTGGTTATTCCCACAACACCTGGTGTTGCACCTCGATGTGACGCCGATGATACAACTCTGGCAAATGATAGAAACGCTCTGCTCGCATTTACTGCGGTAGCCGGGCTTGCGGGTTTACCCCAGCTTCATTTACCGTTGTTTACCCTACACAATGCCCCGTGCGGTTTATCGCTTGTGGGCAAAAAAGGCAACGATCTTGCACTTCTCGCGTTAGCTAAAACGCTAACCACTCGCTAAAGGTGTAAAGCGCGCAAAGTATCTGTTTAACTTTATTTAAGTGACGGTTATGCCGCACTAAAGTAAAGCACAGAGCGCACTATCGCATTCAAGTTGAAAGTAAGAAGAGAAAGTAAGACTAGAACGCGCGTCTATTTACCTAGCTCTAGACCAACAAGGGCTAAACACGATGGCGTGGTTGCTAAGTTTTTGAAGGAAATAATTATGAGTGAAAAACCTAATATTGCGTTTACAGCCCCTCACTTCGCAGCATCACAAGTGGGCTTAAACATACTAGAAAAAGGCGGTACCGCTATTGAAGCTATGGTAGCCGCTGCTGCCTCTATAGCCGTTGAATACCCGCATATGAACGGCATGGGTGGTGACGGGTTTTGGCTTATCAGTGAGCCGGGCAAAAAGCCTATTGGTATTGATGCATCTGGCGTAGCAGCAAAAGGCGCTACGCCTGCGTTTTACGAAGGTAGCGATGCTATACCAAGCCGAGGCGGAAAGTCTGCATTGACCATGGCCGGCGCCGTAGCCGGTTGGAAAGCTGCCCTTGAGATAAGCCATGAATGGCAAAGCGGTTTACCGCTAAACACATTATTCGATACGGCGATAAGCCAAGCTAACTGGGGTATTGAAGTTACTCAAAGTTTAGTAGATGCCAGTAACAAAACCTTCGACGAACTGAGCGCTGATGAGAACTTCGCACAGTTTCTAATTAAAGGTAAAGCCCTTAAAAAAGGCAAAATATTAAAGCTAACAAAGCTTTCAGAAACCTTAAAACACTTAGCAGACAAAGGGCTTGATGATTTTTACCATGGTGAACTAGCTGCAAAACTGGCTGAAGATTTAGAAGCGGCTGGCTCCCCTATTCGCCTTGAAGATTTCAACAATTATAAAGCAACGATTGTTGAGCCATTGTCAGTATCGACCAGCAAAGGCAAGCTTTATAACCTGCCTGCACCAACGCAAGGTGTAGCCTCGCTTATTATCTTAGCGCTTTATGACAAAGTTCAGCATTTAGGCAATACCGATGCAGACATGGTGCATTTACTGATTGAGTGCACCAAGCAAGCTTTCATTGCTCGCAATGCAAATGTAACCGACCCGTCGCGTACACCGGTAAATTTACAAAGCCTGTTAAGTGACGACGCGCTTGATGAAATGGTGAAGAACATTTCACTGGATAAAGCATTGCCGTGGCCACACGAAGCTAAACATGGCGACACCATATGGATGGGATGCTGCGACTCAGAAGGTCGTATGGTGAGCTACATTCAATCTCTTTATTGGGAGTTCGGTTCAGGCATAGTTAGCCCTCAAACTGGCATTGTATGGAATAACCGTGGTACCTCGTTCTCGCTAGATCCAAACAGTAATCAATATTTAGCGCCTGGCTTAAAGCCATTTCATACGTTAAACCCAGCGTTTGCCGAGCTTATCGACGGACGCCGTATGAGTTACGGCACCATGGGTGGTGAGGGTCAACCTCAAACCCAAGCCGCGCTATTTGCCCGCCATATTTACCATGGACAGCCTATTGCTAAAGCCATTTCCCTTGGACGATGGTTACTTGGCAGAACGTGGGGCGATCAAAGCCACAACTTAAAAGCAGAGCGTGACCTAGTTGAATACGTGGGCGAGAGCTTACTGGCCAGAGGGCACGATATGGTAACGGTAGACCCTTGCAACGAACTTATGGGTCATGCGGGTGCCATTATTCGCGACACAGAAGGCACGGTTAGCGGCGCGAGCGACCCTCGAAGTGACGGTAAAGCTTACTTGGGTCATCGCTAGATTCTTGCTTACAGCTAAATATAACGTTAAGACGCGTTCATTAGCATGCACAGGCTAATCTGCGTCAACTAACGTCCCTCAAACTGGGGCGTTGTCTAAACCGCGTTAACTAGGATGTGCCTACATAGGCGCATCTGCAACAGCTCGACGCATTCAAAATATTTAAATAGCAATTGTTAAAGAGATAGAAATCACATGCAGTTTTTAATGGATAACCTCACGGTTATATTATCGCTCGCAGGAACGGGCGTATTTGCCGGCATACTAGCAGGTATGCTCGGCGTAGGTGGCGGCATTGTTATTGTGCCGGTACTGTTTTTCTTATTCCAAGCACTTGGCGTGTCGCCTGAAAGTGCCATGGTTATTGCTACGGCCACATCGCTTGCCACTATCGTCCCTACATCAGTTAGCTCTATTCGCGCTCACCACAGTAAAGGCAACGTTGACTTTGCGCTGCTAAAAGCATGGGCCGTATTCATTTTAATTGGGGTACTTGCGGGAAGCTATGCAGTAACCGTGGTTAACCCAACGTTCCTTACTTTGTTATTTGGCGTTATCGCAACCTTATCGGCCATTAATATGCTTATTGGCAAAAAAGATGCGCTATTTAAAGGGCTACCAGGCCGTGCAGGTCAGTCAGTAATGGCAACGTGTATTGGTTTATTTAGCTCTATGGTGGGTATTGGTGGCGGTACGCTAACCGTGCCTACACTTACTTTTTGTAATTACCCAGCGCACAGAGCTGTGGGAACTGCTGCAGCGGTTGGCCTCATTATTTCGCTTCCGGCTGCACTTACGTTGTTATTCGTGGGAACCACACCTGCTGACGCCCCCTTTGCAACTTACGGCTACGTCAATTTACTAGGTTTTGCCTGCATTGTTCCGCTTACCGTGTTGTTTGCACCAGTCGGCGCGACCATTGCCAACAAGCTAGACGCAGGTTTACTTAAGAAAATCTTCGCTGTTGTTCTTATCATCACTGGCTTGCGCATGCTAGCGCAAGTACTTATCTAGGAGTGCCCACATGTTTAAAGAAGCGTCTAAAGAAGCGCCTACAGGAACTTTCGCGCCACCTAATCCTCCACCTCGCTTGTTAATGGGCCCAGGCCCTATTAACTGCTACCCACGTGTGTTAAGCGCGATGGCTACTCAATTAGTAGGCCAGTACGACCCAGTAATGACAGGCTACATGAATGAGACAATGCAGCTTTATCGCGATGTGTTTAATACCAAAAACCAACAAACCTTTTTGGTCGACGGTACGTCGCGTGCAGGTATCGAGGCGGTTTTGGTATCGGCGATAGAGCCAGGCGACAAAGTCCTTGTGCCTATTTTCGGGCGCTTCGGTCATTTACTTGCTGAAATTGCAGAGCGTGCCGACGCAGAAGTACACACCATTGAAGTACCTTGGGGTGAAGTATTTACGCCTGAGCAAATAGAAGCGGCGGTAAAAGAAGTAAAGCCTAAGTTGCTTGCCATAGTACAGGGCGATACCTCTACCACTATGCTTCAGCCGCTTGAGCATATTGGCGCCATTTGTGAGGCGAACGACGTCTTGTTTTATTGCGATGCAACCGCGTCAGTAGGTGGAAATCCACTGGATGTTGATGCATGGAAATTAGATGCGGTATCGGTTGGCCTTCAAAAGTGTTTGGGTGGTCCGTCAGGTAGTGCGCCTATTACCCTTAGCGACAATTTTGTTAAAACCGTACGTACCCGTCATCACGTTGAAGCCGGTATTCGCGATGCTCATCACGAGGCGGCGCGCGGCCCTAAGATTCGCTCTAACTACTTTGATTTACCCATGATCATGGATTACTGGGGCGAAGAGCGCTTAAACCACCATACCGAGGCGGCAAGTATGCTTTACTGTGCGCGTGAATGTGCGCGCGTGCATTTAGAAGAAGGTCAGCAAAACGTTATTGCTCGTCACAAAGTGGCTGGTGACGCCATGCTTGCCGGTATTCAGGCTATGGGGCTTGAACCATTCGGCGATCTTAAGCACAAAATGTACAACGTGGTAGGTGTTCATATTCCAGATGGTGTTCACGGCGAAGAAGTACGCGAAACCCTTCTGCTACGCTTTAATATTGAAATTGGCACCAGCTTTGGGCCATTAAAAGGTAAGATTTGGCGCATAGGGACTATGGGCTACAACGCCAGAGAAGATGCCGTACTGCATACACTCCAATCGCTTGAAACCGTACTTCGCATGCAAGGGTTTGCGCTACCTGCGGGCAAAGGAGTAGACGCTGCGCTTAGCGTTTATGCTGAGGCTAAAGCAACGGGAGTTGCGAATGGGTGAATTCGTAGAATTTACTGAACTAGCGACCCAGGTTATGGCAAGGTGTGAGACGTTAGGCACCTTAAGCCAAGATCCCGCTTGCCTAGACAGGCGCTATTTAACCGAGCAGCACAAGCTTGCCAATCAACTGGCGTCTGGCTGGATGATTGAGGCGGGCATGACCACATGGCAGGACGCCGTTGGCAATATTTGGGGGCGATATACCTCAAGTGTGCCCAATGCACCGCGATTAATTCTAGGAAGTCACCTGGACACCGTGCCTAACGGCGGAAAGTACGACGGAATGCTGGGCGTAGTTGCTGCTATATCAATGGTTGCTATGTTTGACGGCACACAAACCAAGTTCCCTTTCCACATCGACATTGTGGGCTTTTGTGATGAAGAAGGCACGCGTTTTGGCACCACGCTATTAGGTAGCCGTGCGCTAACCGGCAAATGGCAAGAGCAGTGGCGTCACTTAAAAGATGAAAACGGTGTAAGCCTAGAACAAGCCATGGCTAACTTTGGGCTTAGTTTCGATGCGGTTAACAGCGCGGCTATTTCCCCCACTGATGTTCTGGGCTACTTAGAGCTTCACATTGAACAAGGCCCTGTTTTAGAGCAAGAAAACCTGCCTGTGGGTGTAGTAAGTGCTATTGCAGGTGCTAAGCGCTTTAACTTTACGGTAGAAGGTATGGCTGGACACGCCGGCACTGTGCCCATGTCTATGCGTCGTGACGCCCTATGCGCAAGTGCAGAAATGTTACTAGCGGTAGAGAGCATTAGCTTGCAACGCCCCGGCGTAGTGGCCACCGTAGGTAAGATTGAGAATGCACCAAACGGCGTAAACGTGATATCTGGTCGCACGCGATTTTCTCTTGATATTAGAAGCGAAGATGATGATTTACGCGATTCAGTATTGGCAGAAATATTGCAAAAATTTGATGACATTGCGCAAGCGAGGCAGTTAACACTTACCCGCGAGCAAACCCATAGTGCGCCTGCGGTACATTGCGATAGTCAGTTAAAGCAAGCGCTCGTACGCGGTGTTCAAGAAAGCGGTATAGCACCACGAATTCTTGCTTCAGGTGCGGGTCATGATGCCATGGCTATAGCAGATATCTGCCCTGTAGCCATGCTATTCACGCGCTGTAAGGGTGGCATAAGCCATCACCCAGCTGAGTCTATTACCCATGAGGATGTGGCTGCCAGTTTGTCGGTGCTTTATAAAACTATAAGCAAACTCAAGCACGTGTAATGTTCAAATCAGTACAGTCTTAAACAAGGGTCGATAATGAAAATAACAAGGATTTACAACGATGAAGCGGGCAAGAGCCACTTTGGCGAGGTTGAAATAGCGCTAAAAGACGGCGGTCCTATCGGTATGCTTTCAGAAAAATTTGGTGCAGATAAAATTATCTTTCGCGAGACACCTGCCGACTATGACTTCAAATGGCACCCTGCACCTGCACGGCAACTTCTTTTCATTATAAAAGGTCGTGCAGAATTTACAGTATCAAACGGAGAGCGCCATGTATTTGGAGCAGGCGATGTACTGCTGTTAGAAGATACCGAGGGTGAAGGTCACTGCTCTCGTGCGATGTACAATGAAGTACGTCACTCAATTTTTGTCACGCTAGATGAAGGCGTTACGCTTTAAATTAAACCTTCGAATCTCTCTTGAAAAAATGCGCTAATTTAGCGCATTTTTTTGTTTAAGCACCAAATTGGGGCTTACCCATTCATCCTTCTTATCCATCAAGATATAGGAATTAAAAATTCACTATTAAAAACAGTGTGATACAGCGGCAGTTACGAGCAGACCAATTGGTCAATATCTTGCAGTTATTGACCAACTGTTATTAAGAAATATTGCTCATGTCTTCAAATCACAGCGAATTACTTTACGATCTTCATGATAGCCCGGCATTTCTTCCTTCTCTTACCGCGGCGTTCCAGCACTTATTAGCCAGCTTTGTTGGCGTTATTACACCAACACTTATCGTCACATCAACACTAGGTCTTACCGAATATACGCCCTACCTTATCAGCATGGCACTGTTTGTTAGTGGCTTAGGTACTGCAATACAAACAAAGCGTATTGGGCCGGTAGGTAGCGGGTTGGTCGCTATTCAAGGCACCAGCTTTGCGTTTATTAGCGCGCTGATTTTGGCGGGAAACCAAGTTAAAGCGAATGGCGGTACGCCCGAAGATATCTTAGCGCTGCTGTTTGGACTCACTATGGCGGGTGCGCTTGTTGAGGTAGTGTTCAGTCTATTTGTGGATAAGCTTAAGCGTATCATTACCCCTTTAACTACGGGCATTGTGATCACAGCCATAGGGCTTAGCTTAATCAACGTGGGTATGACAGACCTTGCAGGAGGTTTTCACGCTGCGGACTTTGCGAGTACTGACAACCTAGCGGTAGGTCTTGGCGTGTTGCTTGTTATTGTATTTTTAAACGCATCTCACAATCATTGGCTACGCTTAAGTGCTATTTTTATTGGCATGGCCATTGGTGCAACTTATGTTGGGTTTACTAAAGGTCTTGATTTTAGCGGCCTTGCCTCTTTATCTATTGTCGCTATTCCTACGCCGTTTGCGTTTGGCATCTCATTTGATATCAATCTGTTTTTGCCTATTGCGTTAATTTACTTATTCAGCGCTATAGAAACAGCGGGCGATCTTACGGCCAACAGCCTTTTCTGCAAGCAGCCCGTTAGCGGTCCAATTTACTTAGCCCGCGTAAAAGGCGGCATTTTAGGCGACGGCGTGAATTCGCTACTGGCCGGTATGTTTAATACGTTTCCGAACACTACCTTTGGTCAAAACAATGGAGTTATTCAGCTAACTGGCATTGCAAGTCGCAAAGTAGGCTTTTTTGTTGCGGCGCTGTTTGTACTTATTGGCTGCTTTCCAATTGTTGGTGGTGTTCTTCAGGCTATCCCTAAGCCTGTTTTAGGCGGCGCAACATTAGTGATGTTTGCCATGGTTGCAGTAGGCGGCCTCAAACTTCTTGCCAGCTATGCGTTGGATAGACGCAGCAGTTTGGTTACGGCTTGCGCCCTTGGTATGGCAATTGGGGTAATGATGGTACCCGAAGCCTTGGCCGAACTCCCTAATTGGCTTGAAAATATTCTTCTTTCCCCTGTTACGTCAGCAGGACTTACGGCGGTTATTTTAGATTTGACGCTACCCGAGAAAAAAGCCGCTAATGATAAGTCAGAAATTTCAGCGGCAACCGGCAATCAACTTTCAGAAAGTAACGCCAGCGAAGCTTCGGATAACTCGGTCAAAACCGCTACCCCTGAGATAAAAAAACGTACTAAAGAGAATCGCAGTAACTCAGCAACTTCACCCCATAAAGCAATATTAGGTATAAAACAGCGCCAAGTACTGCGCCCTGCTCTTTATAGTGCAAAACCACGATAGAAATCACTGCGAAGGTGCAAAAATAAGAAAAACCTTATTCGTTAACATAATGATAACAATATAAGAACAACATTATATTTTTAAATCCATATAATTCAGCAACTTAAGAGCAGGCTAAAAGTTGACCAACTGGTTAGGAAGTTGGCACTCATCCTGCTAAACCTCTTGCATACAGCAAGGCGCAATAGAAATAGTGCGTTGATAAAGCCCTAAAAAAGGGCAACTAAAAATAACGAGGAAACCATGAAAAACACTACATTCGCATTATCTCCTCTAGCAAAAGCCTTAGCGATGACAACGGCGGTAGCCTTGTCATCTCAAGCATTTGCACAAGAAGAGACAGAGGTAAAAGAAAAAGATGTCGAGAAGATTCAGGTAACTGGGTCACTAGGCAGCTTACCTGGCCAAGACGTTGAATCGGTATTTGGCTTTGGTAAATCTATTCTTGAAACACCCCGTTCAGCATCTACTATTTCTCAGGAGCAGATGGAACGTTTTAACGTCTCTGATATTGATGAATTAGTAGCATTTGCACCGGGTACGTTCACCCAGTCTTTCTTTGGTGTTGCGGGTTCACTTGACGTACGAGGTACACCGGGTGAGACATATTTTCGTGGCGTTAAGCGCCTAGATAACCCGGGTAACTACCCTACCCCTATCGGCGCATCTAGCCGTATCGATATCGTCCGTGGCCCTGCATCTCCCATTTATGGCCCGTCTAAAATTGGTGGTTACCTAAACTTTAACCCTAAATCTGCCCGTGCTTCGGGCGGTCAGTATCTAGATGCACCTACTGGCGCCTTGTCATACACCACTGGTTCTTGGGATAAAAGCATCTTAACCGCAGAAGTTGGCGGCCCGACTAGCGTCGCTGGCAAAGAAATGGGTTACTACATATACGGCGAGCTAGAAAATTCAGACAGCTATTACGACAATACGCAAACTGACCAAACGGTATTACAAGCATCATTTAACATTGATGTTACCGACAACCTTCGCTTCGAATTCGGTGGTATGTACCACGACTATGACGGCAACCAAGTTGCTGGTTGGAACCGTCTAACCCAAGAGCTAGTTGACGACGGTACTTATATTACAGGTACAGCACAGCCTCTAGACACTGATGGCGACGGCCAAATTAGCCACGAAGAATACGCTGCTGTAAACATTGCCGGCGAGAGCTTCTTCTATGTTCCAGCGTCTAGCTTTACGGATGACGAAGCCACAGCGTTAATGCAATTAGAAAACGTTGGAACCACAACGCTTAGTGGAAACCAAGTACTGGTAGCGCCTGATGATCAGCTTGGCAACGAAGCTATTACTCTGTATTTCGACACGATTTACTACACAGACAACTGGGAAATCCGCAACCAGCTTTTCTATGATGCATACGACAATATCAATGAAAATGCGTACGGTTTCTCACAGTTCCACGATAGCTGGGTTGTTGAAGACAAGCTAATTTTCGCTACCGAATATGAAAACGATGGCCTGCTTGCACAGTTTCAATTCTCGCCATCTGTTCGATATACCGACTTCGAACACGGCGATGATTTCACGTTTGAATATTTCAACCGTCGCGACCTAACCATGCCATCTTCAGCACTGGATCGTCGTTTATTGTCTACCCGCTCAGGTAAAAACTACGATAACTATGACGTGGGTAACTACCTAGACCTAGGTATTGCTGCAATGACAGACTTAACTTGGGATTGGGGCTTAAACCTAGTGTTAGGCTTGCGTTACGACACTATCGATATTGAAAGTACTTCACGTACCGACCTTCTGTTAGGTGCAACAGGCGATGAAACACCAGAATACGCTGAAGAAACGGTAGACGGGTGGTCTTGGAACGCCAGCCTTTCATACGAATTCGAATTTGGCCTTATTCCTTATGTAACTGCGGCCGAACAAGCAACGCTTGTAGCAGGTCAAGGTGCTGAGATTGGTGTTAGCCAACTAGGCGACGGCAGCGCATTTGATACCTCTGAACTTCTTGAGTTTGGTATTAAAGGTTCTTTGTTAGAAGATACACTGTATTTTGCACTTTCATCGTTCGAGCAAGAGCGTACCGATTTTAACGCGCAAAACACGGTAACTAATAATACCACCAACAACAAAGGTACTGAGTTTGAACTTCGTTGGGTAGTAAACGACAACCTTGTTGTATCTGCAGGTTACACCAACATTAAGGTAATTAACCTTACAGCACTTGAAAATGGTAACCAGTTTGGTTTCTTGGGTGCTGAAGACTTAGTGAACCTTGAAGATCCTTCATTGATCTTCGGTGGTAACGTGATTGGTCTTAACCTTATCGGTGAAGGCTTTAATAATACAGATGGACGTAAAGCAGGTATCCCTGAAAACATCTATACGCTAACTGCGACTTACGATTTCCAAAATGGTTATGCGGCTAACGTAAGTGTGGTAGATGTTGAAGAAGTAGCATCAGGTTTCTCTGCTGCAGTGACACTACCAGCTTACACGCTAGTGAATGCTGGCTTATCTTATCAGGCTGAAGACTGGTCATTTAACTTAACCGTTAAAAACCTAACTGATGAACGTTATTTCCGTTCTAACTTCCCTGATCTATTCGGTAGCCAAATCGTTCTTCCTGAACTACCGCGTCACTTTAATGCTAAAGTTACTTACTCATTCTAAGTATGCTTAGCGTGTGAATGACATTACGCTTCCTATAATTCTTGGAAGCGCGATATCATCGTTCATTCAAATTACGTTTAATAAAGAGCTCAGCTTTTATATCTGGGCTCTTTTTTTAGGAGTATTTTATGCCTCTACCCCATTTCATTCGCCACGTATTACAGCAGCCGCTATTGAGTATTGTTAAAAACAACCGCAATTCAGCTTTTCGTAAACCAACTGTGTGGGCTATTTTCATAGGAGTAGTAATAAGTGTTTTATCTACCCATGCTTACGCTAATGGCGAAGAAAAGCCGATGGAAGTTAAAGTGGTAGTGGTGAGTATGTTCGAAATTGGTGATGACCATGGTGACGCACCTGGCGAATTTCAGTTGTGGAAAGCCCGTCAAAACCTCACAACAAAATACCCACTGCCCCACGGCTTTCACGATGTGTATGCAAACACTGAAACGGGCGTAATTGGCATAGTAACGGGTATGGGCATTGCGCGTGCTTCAGCGGCAATAATGGCGCTAGGGCTCGACCCTCGTTTCGACTTGTCAAAAGCCTATTGGCTTGTAGCTGGCATTGCTGGTGTCGACCCTGCCGATAACACTATTGGCAGCGCTATTTGGACCGATTATGTTGTAGATGGTGACTTGGCACATCAGATTGATGCAAGAGAAATCCCTTCAACGTGGAGTACAGGATATTTTCCTCTGTTTACTCACGCGCCTTATGACAATGCCGAATCAGTGAATGTGAATAATAGCCCAAACGGCGAGGTTTACGCGCTTAACCTTCCTTTGGCGAAATGGGCTTATTCAATGACCAAAGACACCAAACTTTTAAACAACGAGGCAATGGATGCACTACGAGCAAAATACACTCACTCACCTAATGCGAGGGCACTTCCTAATGTGTCTATGGGTGCCCATTTATCTGCGTCTACTTTCTGGCATGGAGGGAAACTAAACACGTGGGCAAACGATTGGGTTGCATACTGGACTAAAGACAAGGGCAACTTCGTGACATCGGGCATGGAAGACTCGGCTACACTTCAAAGTTTGTCCTATTTAGACAATGCCGGTTTGGTAGATAAAAACCGCGTAATGATTTTAAGAACTGCGAGTAATTTTACTATGCAGCCACCTTCGCTAAGCGCATCAGAAAATTTGAAACTTGAAAGCTCGGGTGACGGTTATGCTGCAATGGGAGCAGCAATTGAAGCGGCGTATAACGTAGGTTCACGTGTTGTCGACTATATCACTGAAAACTGGGATTCCGTAGAAGACAACATACCTTGCGCTAAATAAACGCAAAACACTAATTATCACTAGTACTTTGGTTAACAGCCAAATTAACTTGTTACTGTTACTACAAATATTTGCAGCGGCAGATGCAACTTTAAAAAACGAGGGGCTTTGGATTTTAATGTAATTAAAAGCCCCTAAGCCGCTACAGATTTTGCATCTAGCGCAAACTTAAGCTGTAAAGTTACATCATTTTGCACGACGGGCTTGGCCAGAAAATCCTGCATGCCTGCTTCGCTGCAGCTAGCTTTATCTTCAGCGGTCGTATTGGCGGTGACCGCAATAATTCGGCCATGCTTTGGCATTAGGTTTTCTTGCAGTATTATTTTCGTTGCACTTACGCCATCTAATACTGGCATAGCACAGTCCATAAAAATGATATCGTACTTTTTGGCTCTTGCCATTTGTACCGCGACTTCTCCGTTTTCCGCTTCATCGGGTAGGTAATTAAACTTCTCTAGCATAGACCCCAATACCAGGCGGTTTATATCGTTATCGTCTACTACCAATATATTTAAAGGCACACTCAAAAGCTCAGAGGACAATTCCACATCGCCACTGGCTTTTTCATCTAACAACGCCATTTCAATGGGAATAGCCACGTCAAAACAGGTTCCTTTACCCACATTTGAGCGCACTTCAAGCTCACCACCCATCTTGTCAACGAGTTGGTTTACAATAGAAAGACCTAACCCATTGCCGTTTAGCTCTTCTGACGCGCTGTCGGTATCATTCTGAAACGGTCTGAAAATCCGTGACAAAATATCGTCGTTCATGCCTACACCAGTGTCTTCAACTGAAGCAAGTAGAATGGGAACCTCGCCTTGATGTTTTAGCGTAACCTGCACTGAAATATAGCCTTTCACAGTGAACTTTACGGCATTTGACAACAGGTTGGTTATTACCTGACTGATTCTTGCTGCGTCGCCATGCACGTAGGTCTTTTCATCAAAAGAAAGCACAGCGTAAAGCCGTACGCCTTTTTCAGCACATTTAGTTTTAAACACATCGACGATGTCTTCGCACAAAGAGCGAACGCAAAAATCGCTGTGCTTAAGGCTAAATTCCCCATTGATAATTGATGTATAATCAAGCACATCGTTTATAAGCGATAACAAACGATCGGCGCTGTGTAACGCTATGTCAGCTTTTCTAATTCTTACATTGTCTTTTGTTTCAAACTTTATAGCCTGAAGCATGCCGGTAATGCCGTTCAGAGGCGTTTTTAGCTCGTGGCTAATTCTAGACAGCAACATGCCACGCTCTTTCGACGCGGCTTCTGCTTCTTTGCGTCGCGCATCCAACTCTAACCTGAGCTGAACCGATTTATTCACGTTTTGACACGTCCCAAACAAGCGAACGCACTTCCCATGCTTCATCTCCGCCATGCCGTGGGTTTCTATCCACACCGAATTACCTTCTGCAGTAATAAGTTCAAGTGTTGCGCTCCATGGCTCACCGGTCTCGATAGTGTGAGAAACGATACGGCTTATTTCATTTCTATCAAACCCTTCTTTGTAGAAGCTGATTGCCGTATCTAGCGTAGGCATGTAGCTATCATCCACCTCGTGAATACGGCGAGTTTGAGACGACCAGATTAATTCGTTGGTAATAAGGTCGACTTCCCACGTACCAACATTCGCTACGTTTTGTAGCTTTTCATACAGCGTGTTTTGTGTTGATTCAGCTTTTTCTATATGAAACTTGTCCAAAGTAACGGACAACCATTCATCGAGCAACGCCACTTTATCCAGGTTACTTGGTTGGTCTGGGCATGCATTGATGAACACTAAACAGACGTATCCGCCATCAAGCTTGTGGACCTGGCCCCTAATGTATTTTTCCGCACTGAAGTAGGTCGTAAACCACTGCTTAAATGCTAGAGAACACTTAGCACTGCTTACGGGAAAACAATTGTCTACCGGCGTGCAGCTTGCAAACGAGGGAATAGATTTAAAACTGGGAGGATAAGCAGATGAGGCTTTAACAAGAATGTTGACGGTATCTTCTTCGAGGTGCAAAAGCAGCGCTTGGAATATCCCAAGTGAGTCACAACCACGATTTAATAACTGAGTAAGCGATGCTTTTAGCTGCTCTTCCAGCTTCACATTCAAACTCGATTGCTCGTCGAAATAAACCATTGCTCGTTACCTAAGCCTCAAACGTGTACTAGAGGGGTACCATCCATTGCCATCACAAATTTAGCGAATAGTACGTCATTACACTAGATGATAGCGTGCAAGCAACACTTTCGACATTAAACAATAGGCTAGTTTATACGGCCTCTAGCAATGTTTAACCTTTTGCTTGATTTCGGCCTAATTCCTTAGCTTCAAACAAGGATACGTCAGCGTCTTCAATTAAGGCTGCAAGGTTGTCTTGCACAACTTCCGTTGCCTTCCAAACCGCAAAGCCTGCGCTGATAGAAACACGATTTTCGATGCCTTTGCCGTGGGGTATTTTCGCTTTGGCCACAGCATCTACTAACTGGTTTGCCACGAGCTTTGCCCCTTGACGGTCGATATAAGGCAGGATAATTAAAAACTCTTCACCGCCGAAACGTATCACAGCATCTTTGGGTCGTTTCACTGTATCAGAGACTATCTGCGCCACTTTTTGAAGACACAAGTCACCTTCAAGGTGCCCATAGGTATCGTTAAAGAGTTTGAAATAATCGATGTCGATCATTATTGCTCCTACCGATCCCTTGTCTCTGGCTACCTGCTTTATCAATAAAGGAATTTCCTTGGTCAGGTACATTCTATTGTAAAGGCCAGTTAGCTGGTCGTGAAACGTCATCATTTCAAGAAACTCGGTACGCAGCTTGTTTTGAAGGTGTGTTTTTACTCGGTGAGTTAGCGTTGACGCATTCACTGGTTTCATCACAAAATCAGATGCACCTACTTCCCAGCATGCGTTTTCGCTTTCAATATCCATGGTAGACGTGACGAATATAACTGGAATATCTTTGGTATCAGGAGAAGCTTTTAATGTTGCACACACTTCCAACCCACTGATATCAGGCATATTCATGTCGAGTAAAACTAGATCGGGCAGCGCTTTGGCACAGTGGAAAATGGCATCGCTGCCAGATTCGACCGTCGTGCAATGAAACTCAGCTTCAAGTATAGATTGTAATAGCAATCGGCTCATTGGCTCGTCGTCGACAATAAGTACATTGCACTGTGAGTAGGGTTTGATTTCTTTTCTGTCCATTGTTTTTTTCAATGCGAGCCGCAAACGTTACAAGCGTTCTAGCATTGTAATATAAGGCTTTTTTAATAACTATAGCGTTGCTATACAGTCTAACACCTAAAAGAAGGATGTATATTGAAAAGGTTGAATTTAGATACGCTATAGGTATTAGGAAAAACACCTTACGCCTTGAGGATATATCAAGATGAGTAAGCCGCCCTCAATCAGGCGACTTCTTCACTACCGATAAACTGTGCGAAAAAATCGTTCATGGCTATGGGACGACACATAAAATAGCCTTGACCTTGATGGCAGCCTAGTGCTTTTAACCCGTTGAAATGTGATTGGGTTTCAATGCCCTCTGCTACGATAGTCAGCTCCAAGCTTAAAGCTAGGTGTACGATAGCGGTGACAATATCGTGAGCCTGCTGCTCCTTATCCATATCAATAACAAAGGACCTGTCTATTTTTAACACGTTCAGTGGAAACTGACGTAGGTAAGATAAACTTGAATATCCCGTACCGAAGTCATCAAGGGCTATGGTAACGCCTAGCGAGGTCAGCTTGTTTAGAATATCACGTGTTTGCTTAAAGTCGTGCATTAGCGCCGACTCCGTGACCTCAAGTTCTATTGAACTGGCTTCGATACCCGTTAATTGAATGATTTCTGCAACTTCATCCGCAAACCCTGGGTTCGCTAGTTGTTTGGCAGCCACATTAACCGCCACTTTAAAATGCTTACCTTGTTGATTACAGCGGGCAATGAATTCACAGCTTTTCTGAAGCACCTGTTTACCAAGCTGATGTATTAGACCAGTTTCTTCTGCGAGGGGGATAAATTCGTCTGGCCCGATTACATTACCGTTTTCATCGAACATTCTAACTAAACTTTCAGCACTGAATACTTCATCGCTATTAAAGTCGTATTTTGGCTGAAGATAAATAGCAAAACTGTTATTTTCAATTGCTTGTCTTAGCTTGATCTCCATTTCGACCCTATGATGCATGGCGTGCTGTAAGTCTTTTGAGAAAAAACTAAAAGTGTCTTTCCCTTTTGACTTGGACCGATACATAGCGGAGTCAGCATGACGCATCATTTCTTCTGCATTCACTGCATCCTGTGGGTACAAGCTTATTCCTATGCTTAAACTCAACCTATGAGACTTCCCATCTATTTCTATAGGTTCTCTACCCGCCTGAAGACAGGCCATAGCAATACTATCTGCACTATATCCAGAGCCAATATCTGATAACAGACAAGCAAACTCGTCTCCGCCTACTCGAGCGAGTGTGGCGCTTTGCCCTAAGGTATTTGCGAGGCGCTTGGCTACGGTTGCTATGACGAAATCGCCGACCTGATGCCCCAGGCTATCGTTAAGGTATTTAAAATTATCAATATCAATTAACAGTAACGCGATACTCTGCTTACTTGTAAAGCTTCTAGCTAAAGCTTGGACAACACGGTCATGAAGCAACACTCGGTTAGGCAAGCCTGTAAGCTGGTCATGATTGGTTAGGTGTGTCATCTTCACCGCCATTTCAACGGCTTCAGAAACGTCCTGAAAAACCATAACAGCACCGTTAATATGGCCCTCATCGTCGACAATCGGCGATGCGGTATCTTCAACCCTAAAAATTTGCTTGTGCCTACTGACGAGGGTTGCGTTGTACGACATCGCCACGGGGCGTTTCACTTCAAGTGCATAAAGCGCCGGGTTTAACAGCGGCTCATGACTTGATGCATCGCGCAGATTCATTATTTCATCAATAGGCTTACCTAAGGCATCCTGCATGTTATATCCGGTAAGCCTTTGTGCCACGGGATTTATGAATGTGATATCTCCGGCAGCGTTAATCGAGATTACGCCGTCAGCTATAGATTTTAATGTTATGGCAAGCTGTTTTTTTTCCGCCTCAAGCTCTTGGTTAACTTTTTTCAATAAGGCTTTTTGAGATTGAATCGTGAGATGGTTTCTCACCCTCATTCGACACATTTCTATATCGATAGGCTTTGAGATAAAGTCAATCGCCCCAAGCGACAGCGCACGATGCTCGTTTTCAGTATCGCTATGAGAAGTGACAAAGATAACAGGAATTGAAGCTGTACTTGGACATGCTTTAAGTTGCTTACATACATCAAAGCCTGAAAGCTCTGGCATGCTGATGTCTAAGACGACCAAATCAGGCTGATGTGACTGTATTACAGAGAATGCTGTTGCACTTTGTGAAACCGTAACGACTTCTGCTAAAGATTCTACCGCATTTTCCAGTAGCAAGAGTGTTGTTGGTTCATCGTCAATGATGACTACTTTTTGCGTCTCATTTTCCATGAGAATTACCACACTACATTATAAACTTCTTATGTAGTATCGTCCTACATACGCAAAAAAACATTAACCTTTAGTCTACATTAGTTATTTTAAGTACAAATTTTAGGGTAACTCATTGACTGCAATGCTTTTGGTAACGCACAATTAATATACTACTAAACCCTGTATTAACTGCTTGGTGATAAGAATGGATACGTTACATACGCATAAAGCGCTTCCCAAAGAACAATTATGGAATAGAGACGCTGCGCTGAGCAGACTCGGCGGCAACGAAGGATTGTTAAACCGCATCGTTGAAATGTTTTTAGGTCAAATAACGCAGAAAGAAGAAGCCTTACAAAAGGCCGCCACTGATTTAGACGTCGATGCCGTAAAGTTCACAAGTCATGCAATGAAAGGCGTATCTGGGGATGTAGGTGCTGATGCTATTCGAGAAAAAGCGTCGTCTATTGAAAATAAAGCCAAGCAAGGCAATTTAACTGATATAGCTCAAGATATTGAAGAACTAAACAGCTTAATCGAGCAAACGCTTATTATTATGCAATCATAAGGCGAAGCGAGCTTATTGAGATTTCCTTTGATAAACTCGCTATTGCTTTTGCAAGTCGCTTACATAGCCTCAGTTACTTGCTTAATAAATGCGTTTTTCTTTTCTTCTGGTAAGAAACTCGCCTTAAAACTGTTTGCGGCCAGCACGCGAATCGTATCCTCATCTATGTTTAGCGACGTGTGAAGCGCTTCAAAGTTTTCATTCAAAAAACCACCAAAGTAGGTGGGGTCATCAGAATTAACCGTCACTAATAAGCCAGCATCTAGCAGTTGCACGATATTGTGCTCTTTCATATCGTCAATCACGCATAGCTTTAAGTTACTCAGGGGACATACGGTAAGCGGTATTTGCTTTTCTTTTAACAGCGCCATGAGCGCCTGGTCTTCTTGGCAGCGAACGCCATGATCAATGCGGTCCACGTCAAGCAGTTCAATCGCTTCCCAAATATAAGATGCCGGCCCTTCTTCCCCTGCATGAGCTACAATCTTAAAGCCAAGAGACTTCGCTTTTTTGAAAACCCGCTCGAATTTGGACGGGGGGTGGCCTAGCTCCGAACTATCAAGGCCCACCGCCGTGATATGCTGATAGTAAGGCTTCGCCGCTTCTAGTGTTTCGAAAGCTTCGCTTTCTGGCAAATGTCTTAGGAAAGACATGATAAGGTAGCTACTGATACCGAATTCACTTTCTGCTTTTTGTATAGCACGTAAAAAACCAGGCATAAACACATCAAAACCTATACCCCGCTCAGTATGGGTTTGAGGGTCAAACATGATTTCTGAATGGACGATATTTTCTTCAGCGCACCGAGATAAGTATTCCCACATCAACGTGAAAAAATCTTCTTCATCTCTTAATACTCCTGCCCCTGCGTAATAGAGGTCAAGAAAGCTTTGTAAATCTTTGAAGTTATAAGCGGCTTCAATCTCTTCCACGCTTGCGTAAGGAAGTGATACACTGTGCTTTTCAGCTAGGCGCCACATGAGTTCAGGCGTTAAGCTACCTTCTATATGCAGATGCAGTTCGGCCTTTGGTATGTTTTTAATTATTGATGACAGCGACATGGCCCCTCACTTATTTGCACCATAATAATGCAATAGCATTTGATTGGTGCGTAATAGTTTATCTTTAATGCTATCTGTAAACGAGTTCTATTGCTCATTTAGGTTTTTGTTTGCGGTTTTTATAACATCATCTATGTTGTTTACTAACCGTTTGGCTGGCTTTGTGCTGCCTAGCTAGTGACCTTGAGTCACGCAATGATTGTTATTTAATCATTGTACTAAAAAGTAAGTTAGCACAAAACACACCAACAAGTTGACTAATTGGTCAGTTTATTGCTTTCAAACGCACAAAACACAACATAATACACAAACAGAGAACTCTAGATGTCCAACAACGTTATTGAACGGCTATTTAAGCTGCAGGAGCACGGTACAACGGTAAGAACTGAGATTATTGCAGGTCTTACTACGTTTGCGGCTATGTCTTATATCCTTGTGGTTAACCCAGGTATTTTGGGCCTTAGCGGCATGCCGGTAGAAGGTCTAATTACAGTGACAGCAGTCGCAGCCTGCATCGGCACATTGATGATGGCGTTGATGACTAACTACCCTATTGCACTGGCACCAGGCATGGGGTTGAATGCTTTTTTCGCTTTCACTATCTGCCTTGGCCGCGAAATTCCATGGGAAGCTGCCCTCGGCATTGTGTTTTGGAACGGTATTCTCTTCTTAATACTCTCTCTCACCGGCGTGCGAACCAAAATAGCTGAATCTATCCCGCCCGCTCTTAAGATAGGCGTTCAGTGCGGTATAGGCTTATTTATTGCCTTTATCGGCCTTAAGAATGCAGGCCTTATTGTTGATAACCCTGCGACCTTTGTTCAACTTGGAGACCTCTCTGAACCTGCAGTGATGCTTGCTCTTGTTGGTATCATTTTTACCATAGTTCTTATGGTTAAGCGCGTTACCGGCGCTATATTAATTTCTATCGTTACCCTTACTTTAATCGGTGCCTTTATCCCCACCGAAAACGGAACGTTAACTGCCACACCATCTGCTGTTGTAGGTATGCCTGAATCTATGTCGAACACCTTTATGGCAATGGACTTCTGGTACGCTATCGACCATATCGCCGAGACATGGGACCTTATCTTCGCGCTTATGTTCGTGAACATGTTTGACACTATAGGCACGTTAATAGGCGTATCTCGTAAGGCTAATTTACTAACGCCAGAAGGTAAATTACCTAAAATTGGCTCAGCTATGACAGCCGACGCGTCTGCAAGTATTGCGGGTGCAATGGTTGGCACATCGCCAGTGACAAGCTATGTTGAATCAGCCACGGGCGTATCGTCTGGAGGAAGAACCGGCCTCACCGCTGTGGTAGTGTCTGTATGCTTCCTGTTGTCGCTTTTCCTTACGCCACTGATGAAAGTCATTCCGCTGATGGCCACTACCCCAGCACTGCTAATGGTAGGCATTTTAATGATGGATTCTATTCGACATGTTGATTTCGATGACTTAGGGGCTTTAGCCACCGCGTCTGTTGCGCTTATCGCTATGCCGCTTACCTTCAGTATTAGCGAAGGCATTGCCCTTGGCTTCATTACTTTTGTGGGTATAAAGGTGGGTACGGGTAAATTTAAAGAAGTAACGCCACTTACTTATGCACTAGCTATCGTTTTCTTACTTAGATACTTACTAGATTTGAAATAATTTGTCGTTGCGTGTGGATGATATTGCGCGCAAGCCCTTAATTTGGATAAAAGAAAGGTGGCTTAAATGCCACCTTTCTTTTTTATAAACGCGCTATTGGTTTACTTTAATCCATCGTATGTGAAGGTAACTGCTTTATCACCCATAAATACGATTTTCACATGTTTACTGTCTTCCGCGCCCCATGTACACGCCATAGTGCCCATTGTTTTACCACAGTTGTCGGCTGAACCTAGAATAGCTTCAACTTCGTCCTGAGACATGCCCATTTCTAATTTGTCATAGTTTTCTTTGGTTAGTTTTGAACATGCGGTCAGCGCTAGCGCCCCTAGAGCAATAATGGCTAATTTTGATTTCATGGTGTTATCCTTTATTAAGTGAAGGCGGTAGTGCCCCATTTGTTTCACTTTCGTTTCTTCACTTTACTGTACTTTTAATATGGTAGGCGTACTGTAAATGCTACGTACGCGCCTTGTCACTACCATCTTTAGGATGAGTGGCTAACCAGTGGCGAGCAATCTGCTCTCGCGTGGCTAACCACACTTTGTCGTGTGATCTCACGTACTCGATAAAACGCTTCAGCGCAGCAAGCCTAGCTGGCCTTCCTATAATACGATTGTGAAGGCCAATAGAAAGCATCTTAGGCGCCGCTTCCCCTTCCTCATACAGTACGTCGAATGCGTCTTTTAAATAGGTAAAGAACTGTTCGCCACTGTTAAAACCTTGAGGTGTGGCAAAGCGCATATCGTTTGTGTCTAACGTGTAAGGCACCATAAGTAGCGGCTTGCTGTAATGGCAGTCGTAATATGGCAAATCGTCAGCGTAAGAATCAGCGCAATATAAAATATCGTCACGCTCTGCTATTAATTTAAGTGTATTAGGACTTGTTCTTCCCGTGTACCACCCTACGGGTTTCTTACCCGTTAACTGCTCATGAAGAATAATCGCTTCGTCGATTTGTCTGCGCTCATCATCTTCACTCATATCCTGATAGTGTACCCAGCGCATGGCGTGACTGGCTATTTCCCAACCTGACTCCATCATAGCTTTAACAGCGTCAGGATGGCGCTGCATGGCCATGGTAACGCCAAATACAGTCACAGGGATGTCGTACTTATTGAGTAAGCGATGTAAACGCCAAAACCCTGCCCGACTGCCGTATTCGTAAATCGACTCCATACTCAGGTGGCGATCTTTATATGCCTGCGCGCCGATAATTTCAGATAAGAATATTTCGGATGCTTCATCACCATGAAGCACGCAGTTCTCGCCACCCTCTTCGTAGTTCAGGACGAACTGAATGGCTATTTTGGCGTTATTCGGCCAATTAGCATGGGGGACATGTTCACCGTAGCCAATAAGATCACGAGGATAAACAGATTCTGTCATACTACACCTCGAAATTTTCGGGTACCGCAAGACCACAGCCGCCTAGCACAAGCTTAACCACTTGTTTTGTGGCGTCTTCAAAATCTGCTTTTGTCATTTTCTTACCCCGTAGTCGGGTAATTTGCGCTGAGAAATCAGCATAGTGTTGGGTGCTGGCCCAAATGGTATAGAGCAAGTATTCGCCCTCAACAGGAGGCAGCTTACCCGCATTTACCCACGCTTCAATAACCGTAAGGCGACCTTTCATCCATAAAGCATGCTCTTCATCGAAGTATCCGCTTAAGTTCTGCGCCCCGTTGATAATTTCCATGGCGAAAATCTTTGAAGCCATCGGGTGAGTGCGTGACACTTCCATTTTTTCTGCTATGTAATTGGCAAGCACTTCGGCGGGATCATCTTCTACAGTTGCTTTGTCAAAACGCGAATTCCATAATGAAAGCGTTTCTTCTAATACCGCTACGTAGAGTTCTTGTTTCGTTTTGAAGTAATACAGAACGTTGGTTTTTGGAAGCCCTGCTTCGTCAGCAATCTTCTGTACCGCCGTACCTTTAAAACCAAACTGCGCAAAACATTTTTCTGCGGCTTGGAGTATTTTTCTTCTATTCATAGCGCCAACACCTGCGTCAGCACTTTTTACCTTCATCATTATTATCTAAATTCCTTTGCAATCTACTTTGCAAGCGCACAGGCAGGATAAATGCTGCATGCCTTTCCGATAGGTTAGCATTTATTACCAAGGTGTTGCTATGCTCTTAAAGTTCAGAGTTACCCATCACCTGCGGCCCTCACTAATGAAATGATCCATCCAGAAAGCATTTATTCTACATTCAACTTAAAACCTAGCACGAATCTTGCCTTATTCTTTTTACTAACTGATGCATTGCTTGTTAAAGAAAACATGGAAAGGCGTTACATAACTTTCCAATAAATCTGCACAAAATCATGGCCTTTTATAACGCGGCCATTTTTTATAAGCAATAAATTGACCAAATGGTCTACTTTTCTTAGAAAAATACAGCTATATTAATGAATACAAGAATGAATATAACAAGAAGGTGTGAGTATGATTCGCTTTCTAATAAATAACGATGTTGTTGAGTTAAATGAAGCGCGAGCCGACCTCACCCTTCTACAGTTTATACGGGAACATCGTAAGAAAACAGGCACTAAAGAAGGCTGTGCAGCAGGCGACTGTGGCGCATGCACGGTAGTACTTGTAGAACCAGCATCATCTGATAACGCTACAAAACTAAACTATCGAACAGTGAATAGCTGTATTACGCTAATGAGCGCAGTTCACGGTAAGCAGCTATTGTTCGTTGAACATTTAAGCGATGGTAAACAGTTACACCCCGTGCAACAGGCGCTAGTCGACCACCATGGTTCACAGTGCGGCTTTTGTACACCGGGGTTTATCATGTCGATGTTCGCTTTGTACCATAGCAATTCAAAACCTAATCGCGACCATGTGTTGAATGCTTTATCTGGCAACCTGTGCCGCTGTACTGGATACCGCCCTATTATCGATGCCACGCTTGCGGTATGTGAGCAAGCACCAGATGATCAGTTTTCCAAGCGCCAAGAACAGACCCTTGCGACATTACACACTTTGTCAGGTGAAAAGCCTTCTGGTACAGGCAATATACATACGCCGACCTCGCGCGAAGAATTGAAAGCCCTCATTAAGGCGAATCCTAACGCACAGCTAGTGGCGGGCAGCACTGATTTAAGTTTGCAGTTCACTCAACAGTTAAAAAATGTAGAAACGCTTATCAGCGTCACACATATCGATGCACTAAAGCAATGCACCAAAAACAAGCATTCTCTTGTTATTGGTGCAGCAGTCCCACTCAATGATGCGGCACCTCTTCTATTAAGCGCATTCCCACAAGTAGCTGAACTGGTAACGCGCTTTGCGTCTTTGCCTATTCGCAACCAAGCAACAATTGGTGGAAATGTGGCCAACGCATCACCTATTGGTGATATGCCTCCCTTACTACTTGCGCTTAACGCTATACTTCATTTAGATAATGGAGAGCGTATTCGCACAATTCCAATTAACACTTTTTTCACGGGTTATAGGGAAACAACGCTAGCTAACGATGAATGGATAAGCGCAATAGAAATACCGCTTAAACAGTCTAATCAAACGCTGGCCGCCTATAAAATATCAAAACGTTTTGAAGATGATATATCGGCAGTATGTGCGGTATTTAACGTTACTTTAGAAGAAGGCAAGGTCGAGGCAATTACCAGTGGCTTTGGTGGTGTCGCTGCTGTGCCGTCAACCTGTGAAGCATTGGAAAATGCACTGAAAGGTAAACAGTTCGCTAGCAAAGAATGCTTAACCTTAGGCAAGCAAATCTTATTTGATGCGTTTGCGCCTATTGATGATGTGCGCGCAACAGCACAATACCGCAAAACCGTGTTAGCTAACTTGTGGCACCGCTTCTGGTTAGAAAACCAAACAGTTAACCATATTGAAACTCGGGTGGTGCAGCATGCGTAAGTTAATTGATGCCCCAAATCCTTTAGAAACAATTGGCAAACAAGGTGTTGTTCATGTTTCTAAAAAGCACGAAAGCGCGGCTCGTCAGGTACAAGGTAGCGCTAACTACGTTGATGACGTAGTTGAACCTCAGGGTACGCTTTATGCGGCAGTCGGTGTAAGCCAGTGCGCCAAAGGTACTATCAACTCGGTAGACCTTGACGCCGTGCGCCAAAGCGAAGGCGTTATTGATGTCATCACCATTGATGACGTACCTGGCCATAAAGACATTGGCCCTGTGTTTGAAGGCGACCCACTGCTTGCGAACGGCGAAATCAAGTTCTTCGGTCAACCGGTGTTTGCAGTACTTGCCACTTCAGTAAATCTTGCCCGACAAGCTGCACTAAAAGGCAAAATAGAAGTAGACGAAGTTACACCTGTACTTGGTGCTGAAGCCGCCCACCAGCAGCAAACATTTGTTCGCCCTTTACATCGATTTGGCCAAAATGCGGCCCGCGTAGACAGCACTATTGAAAAAGCTAAATACCAAGCACACGGTTCGCTAAGCATTGGCGGTCAGGAACACATGTACTTAGAAGGTCAAGTGAGCCTTGCGATCCCCGATGAAGAAGATCGCATGAAAATCTACACCTCTAGTCAGCATCCCAGTGAGGTGCAGAAGCTAGTTGCAGAAGTGCTAGACGTTAAATTACACCGCGTTATGGTAGACATGAGGCGTATGGGCGGCGGCTTTGGCGGTAAAGAAACCCAAGCAGCGCAGTGGGCCTGTATCGCTGCTTTACTGGCCTCGCGCAATCAGTGCGCAGTTAAACTTCGTTTGCCGCGCTTCACCGATATGCACGTTACGGGTAAACGCCACCCGTTTGAGAATGAATTTGATGTGGCATTTGACGAAACAGGTAAAATTGAAGCTACTCGCATGACCATTAATGGCATTTGTGGGCACTCCCCTGACTTGTCAGACGCTATCGTAGATAGGGCCATGTTCCACGCTGATAACGGCTACTTCCTAGGCGATAGTGATATTGTTGGTCACAGATTGCAAACCAATATGGTATCGCACACCGCTTATCGAGGGTTTGGAGGCCCGCAAGGCATGATCATGGCTGAAGCCATGATTGATAAAATTGCACGAGCTATCGGTAGCGACCCGTTATCGGTCAGGAAACGTAACTTATACGGCCCGACAACCGGGTGTTTTACTCCCTATGGCATGAAAGTAGAGCACAACCTTTTACCCGATATGATTGCCGAGTTAGAAGAAAGCGCACAGTATTGGCAGCGCCGAGATGCGATTGCAGCGTTTAATCGCGAAAGCCCAGTTATCAAGAAGGGCCTAGCGCTAACGCCGGTTAAGTTTGGTATTTCATTTACCGCAAAGCACTTAAATCAAGCTGGCGCTTTAGTCCACATTTATACCGATGGCAGTATTCAGGTAAACCACGGTGGCACAGAGATGGGCCAAGGCCTGCACACTAAAATAGGCCAGATCGCTGCCAATGAGTTTGGTCTAGATTTAGATATGATTGAAGTTACCGCTACGCGCACGGATAAAGTACCGAACACTTCGCCAACAGCGGCATCAAGTGGTACTGACATGAACGGAAAAGCCGTACAAAATGCGTGTATTACATTAAAAACTCGCTTGGCTGAATGCTACGCCAAAAGCTTAGGTCTAGAAGGCCGCGCTGGTGATGTGAAGTTTATCAATCAACATGTTGTTCTAGACGAAAACGGCATTGCTTTTACAGAGCTGGTTCAACAAGCCTATTTTGATCGCGTGTCGCTGTCTTCAAGCGGTTTTTATAAAACCCCTAAATTGCAGTACAACCGTGACACAGGCGAAGGCCGCCCGTTTTTCTATTTTGCTTACGGCGTTTCGATGAGTGAGGTGTCTGTAGATACACTGACCGGCGAATACACGGTAGATAAAGTTAACGTTATTCACGATGTGGGCAACAGCCTTAACCCAGCAATTGATATTGGCCAAATTGAAGGCGCCTTTATTCAAGGTATGGGCTGGCTTACCACGGAAGACCTAAAATGGAATGAGGCAGGCAAGCTGATAAGTGAAAACATGGCAACCTATAAAATTCCTGCAATAGGTGACACGCCCAAGGAATTTAATGTGAAGCTTTTTGGTAAAGAAAACGCTGAAGACAGCATTTACCACTCAAAAGCTGTGGGTGAGCCACCGTTTATGCTAGCAATTTCAGTGTGGTGTGCCCTAAAAGACGCGATATCTAGTCTATCTGGCTATACCGTTGACCCGCAGCTAGATACGCCAGCCACACCCGAACGCGTGTTAAATGCTGTCGCCGCAATCCAACAGGCAGAACAACAAGCCGATGCACGGGGTACTGCTGTATGACTCGCGCCCCCCATTCATTTAGTGCAACGCATTCATTTCGCGCGACGCACTGGCACGAGGCGATAGCCGAGTGCCAAGAGCGTAATGAGGGCTATGTTTTAGTTACCGTTGTGGGTACTGCGGGCTCCACACCCCGTGAGCCGGGCAGTAAAATGGTGGTCACCGCTTCACATAGTATTGATACTATTGGTGGCGGACACCTTGAATTTGATGCTATTGCCCGCGCCCGTGAATTTCTTGCTAAAGGCAAAACATGCACTGAGCTACACAGCTACCCATTGAGCAGTTCTTTAGGACAGTGCTGCGGCGGCGCGGTAAAGGTCCTGTTTGACGTATGCAATGTTCATCAGCAGCATATCGCCATTTTTGGCGCTGGCCATGTTGCAAAAGCGCTGGTTCCAATTTTGGCTCAATTGCCAGTGCGAATTTCGTGGATAGATAATCGAGAAGATTTTTTCCCATCATCGCTACCAGCCAACGTTCAAAAAGTAGTGGAAGAAGCGCCCGAGAGCGAGGTAAGGCATCTTACTGAAAATAGCTGGTTGATTATTCTCACCCACGATCATCAATTGGACTACCGTATTACCGAGCAGGCATTAAAGCAGCCTTCCCTGCCTTTTGTTGGCTTAATAGGTTCAGACACTAAAGCAAAGCGTTTTATTACTAAGCTTACCCAGCGCGGTTTTGACGACAGTGCGCTAGCAAGGCTGTTCACGCCTATTGGCAATCGAGATATTCCTGGAAAGCGGCCTATTGAAGTTGCTGTTTCTATATCAGCGCAAATCATTGAGCGTCTTCATGCAACTGACGCAGCAGCGACTTTAGAGAAAAACACTGAGTCATATACTGACAAATATACGGGCGAGCACGCGAAGATCCCCGCAAATGCTCAGTAAAAGTGCAGTTAAAAGAAAAGGATACCAGCAGTGACACTGACTGAACTAAATACACTAAGCGCTGACGAAGCATTTTTTTGGTTTGAGCAATGCTGCGCGGCAAAAGCATGGATCTACCAAATGGTAGAAGCCCGCCCTTACAGCGATCAAGACGCCATAGTTAATCAAGCGAAAGATGCCTGGGCAAAATGTAGTGATGATGACTATCTAGAAGCCTTTACGGCGCACCCTATGATTGGTGACGTAGACTCTTTACGTAAAAAGTTTGCCAACACTAAAGCTATTGCTGCAGGTGAACAATCAGGCACAGCGAGTGCGTCTGAGGCCGTTTTACATCAACTAAAAGAAGCTAATCACGCCTATTTAGACAAACATGGGTTTATTTTTATTATCTGCGCTACCGGGCTTTCTGCGCAAACCATGCTGGAAGCTTTGCAAGCAAGGCTGCCGAATACCACGCAGCAAGAAATAGCCAATGCAGCCACACAGCAAATTAAGATAACACTTTTACGTATTAACAAAGCATTAGATTAAGGCGGGGCGTTGTTGGTCAGCCAAAACGCTATACCGCATAAAAAGTAATGCGAATTGAAAGAATTTTAAGGACTAGAGTATGAATACGCTTTCAAGTCACATACTAGACACCACTTTGGGTAAGCCTGCACAAGGCATTGAACTTACCCTAACATTACCTGACGGCAGCACCCTTTCTGGTGAAACAGACAGTGATGGCCGCTTTAAAAATTGGGGCGTTGAGGATGGTTTTGCTGCAGGAGTTTATACCTTGCGCTTTCACTGCAAGCCATACCTAACACAAACTCATGGCAGCAGTTTCTATCCACACATTGATATTACGTTTGAACTTGTTGAGAATGGCGGTCACTATCACGTACCACTTCTTATTTCTCCATTCGGTTTCAGCAGCTACAGGGGCAGCTAATAAACATGCAGCTTTTTCGTGCAAGCATTGCGCACTTTCCTAAACAAACCACACAATTTGATAATGATATTGCCGTTTTTAAAGACGGTGGTTTGCTGGTAGATAACAAAGAAATAAAAGACATTGGCCCGTTTAGTGACCTAGCTGAACGTTACCCTGCCGCCACTGTCACTGATTTTTCGGGCAAGTGGATTTTACCAGGCTTAATAGACAGCCACCTGCATTATCCGCAAACCCAAAGTATTGCCCACTATGGTGAGCAGCTTTTGAGTTGGCTAGAAAACTACACGTTTCCCACTGAAATGCAGTTTGCCGATAGCGAACACGCCGACACCATCGCTAAAGTATTTTTAAACCAGCTGCTAAAAAACGGCACCACAACGGGGTTTGTTTTTACAACCGTTCATAAAAGCAGTAGCCAAGCACTATTTAGTGCCGCCAGCGAGATTGATATGGCGATAGTGGCTGGTAAAGTGTGTATGGACAGAAACTGCCCAAGTGCTCTGAACGATTGCCCTGACACAGCGCAAGCTGATAGTGCAGAGTTGATTGAGACTTGGCACAACAAGGGGCGTAATCGCTATGCGCTTACGCCTCGTTTTGCCCCTACCAGCACAGAAGCCCAGCTTGCCGCACTAGGGGACCTTGCCCAGCAATACCCCGACGTATTCATTCAAACCCATCTGTCTGAAAATTTAGACGAGATTGCTTGGGTAAAAAGCTTATTCCCTAACGCTGACGGCTATCTAGATGTTTACGACAGCTACAATTTGGTGCGGGAGCGCGCAGTGTTTGGCCACGGTATTCACCTTACGCCTAACGAATGGGCGCGCCTTGGCGAGAGCGGCGCTACGGTTGCGTTTTGCCCTACGTCTAACTTGTTTTTAGGCAGCGGGCTTTTTGATATGACCGCAGCGCGTGCTAATAAAGTACATGTTGCCATGGCTACCGATGTGGGCGCAGGAACCACGTTTAACATGTTTAAGACCTATGGCGATGCATACAAGGTCAGTCAGTTGCGCAACGAGCCCATTAGCCCGTTGGAAGGGTTTTATCTTATGACCCAAGGCGCAGCAGTGGCCCATGCGCTTGACCATGAAATTGGTAACTTAAACCCAGGTTCTACCGCAGACTTTATCGTTGTAGAGCCAAGGTTCGATGAATTAACACGTTTGCGAATAAAAGAAGATGCACAGTTCGACGATGTGTTTTTCGCATTGAGCATTTTAGGTGATGACCGCGCTATTGAGCAGACGTGGATAAGCGGTAACTGCCGCTACGTCAAAGAAGATAAAGAGTAACAAGCTACTGTAGGGCCAGCCGGCTCTAAATAAGGAGAATAATAATGCCGTGGCTAGATTGGATAAGTTTATTTGTACGTTGGTTTCACGTTGTGGCCGGTGTAGCTTGGATTGGTGCGTCGTTTTACTTCATATGGCTAGACAACAACTTGCGAACGCCACCTAAGTGGAAACAAGACAAAGGTATCAAAGGCGATTTATGGGCCATTCATGGGGGGGGCTTCTATGAGGTTGCAAAATACGCCTATGGTCCTGAAAAAATGCCTGAAACATTACACTGGTTCAAATGGGAAGCTTACACGACCTGGTTATCAGGCTTTGCCCTTTTGATCATTGTTTATTATTTCGGCGCCAGCGCTTACCTTATCGACCCTTCGGTCAACGCAATGTCGCCAGCTACGGCAATATCGTTAGGTTTGGGGTTAATCTTCGGTGGACTAGCCATATACGAATTTGCATGTCGTAGCCCGTTGGCTAAATACCCTCTCGCCTTTGGTATTGGGTTAGTTGCTTTAGTGTGTGTTGTTAGCTATTTATCTACCCAGTGGTTTAGCGGTCGTGGCGCCTATATTCACGTAGGAGCCCTTATTGGCACTATTATGGCAGGTAACGTATTTTTCAATATTATGCCTAACCAGCGCAAAATGGTTGCTGCGGTAGCTGACAAGAAAGATATAGACCCCGCGTGGGGCGCCAGCGCAAAACTTCGCTCGGTGCACAATAACTACTTCACGCTGCCCTTGCTGTTTATTATGATTTCAAATCACTACCCTATGACCTATCAGCATCCGCAAAATTGGCTGGTACTTATTGCCATTATGGCCGCTGCCGCGTGGATACGTCATTTCTTTAACCTGCGTCACGTGGGTACCACTAAACCAAGTATTTTAGTCTCTGGCGCTGTGGCCATGCTTGCAATCGCGCTATGGGTATCTTGGCCACAAGCATCTTCAATTCAACCGTCAAGTCATGATGACGCACTATCTTCTTCAACTATGAACTCGCAGTTGGCGAACCAATCTGAATTAAGCGCGCCGGCAAGCGGGATAGCAAACGAAACTTCATCGGTAGTTAGTGACGAACGTGTGGCAAGTTTAATCACAACTCATTGTGTAAGCTGCCACTCGCGCACACCAACCGACGAGATATTCAAAGTGGCACCTTTAGGCGTAGTCTTAGATTCATGGGAAGATATTGAGAGGTTCGCGCCACAAGTGGTACGAAGAACCACTGTGACTAAAGACATGCCATTTTTGAACAAGACAAAAATGACCGAAGAAGAAAGGCAAGTTATAGCTCGCTGGTTTGCACAGCGACAGCAATAAAATACGATGAGCGATGTAGCAGTTTGCGCTACATCGCTTTATTCCACTCGCGACTTGTCGCTGCTATAACTTGCCCACGTTGCTTTTTTTCGTACATTACCTCATCAGCTCGGTCTAGCCACTCTTGTACAGAGTCGATACCTTCGTTCCACTGCACCCAGCCTACGCTAAAGCTGATAGGAACGACATCTTTACCATCGATATCAATTTCAAATTTGCTATTTTTTATTCTGTCAAAAAATACAGCTGTTTCGTCCTCATTAGTACCGTAGAGTAAAACTACAAACTCATCACCGCCGATACGACCAAACCTGTCGCTATCGCGCAAAAGTGCCCCCATTTTATTAGAGAACTCAACTAAGGCTTTGTCGCCTATTTTATGCCCATATTTGTCGTTTATTTCTTTAAATTTATTGAGGTCGACATAAACAAGGGTAGACGCTTTTTGACCTCTTCCCATGCGAGCAATCTCATCGTTTAACTGACTGAAGATCTCTCTTCTATTGGCAAGCCCGGTGAGCGAATCGGTTTTAGAAAGATGTTCTAATTTAGTCACAGCACTCATCAAAGCCTGCTGCTGTGTTTTCTCTTTTGTTACATCGTCTGCGGTGCCTAAAATAAGCGACTGCATCTCTCTATCGTCATAGATTAAACTGCCTCGGTCATGAAGGTATTTCACCTCACCTTTCGTATCATAAATACGATATTGAATATCCCAATTTTGTAAAGGACGCTGACTAAACTGTTTTAACACCCGGGCCTTATCATCTTCATGGACATGGTCGATAAAGCTCATAGGATTACAGTAGAGTTCGTATTCGTTGCGACCGAGAATATTTGCATATCCATCATTAACGTAGTGCAGTTTTTTAAAATCTGGTGTTGCAACCCAAATGAAAGTTCTGTCCGAAAATGCGCTTACGATCTTACTGAACAAAGCGTCGATCTGGAAAAGCTCAGACTGAATACGCTTTTTCTCGTCGATATCCTCGACCACAGAAATAAAGTAGTCTGGGTTACCTTGCTGGTCTCTGACGAGGGAAACCGTCAGTTGGGCCCATACCTGCTCTCCGTCGCGCCTTAGGTAGCGCTTTTCAAGCGTGTAATTATCAACCTCGCCTTTTAAAAGGCTTTCTAAATGATCCAGATCTTCAGCGAGATACTCGGGTGCTGTTAATTCCTGAAACGTTAGTTTGGTAAGTTGTTCGTTTGTGTAGCCTAAAAAGTCACATAGGCATTTATTCACACGAATGAAGCTCCCATCTACACTAACATGAGCAAGCCCTACCGGGCACAAGTGAAAGGTTTTTTCAAACATAGGGCATCGCCCCGCTAAATAGGTGCATTCCGTCGCCTTAAAAATAATGTTTAATTCACTAGGTTAGTTTATAGCGTGTTTATTTTTCTTTAATTTCGCGCCTCTGAAAATCAGGACGTTACAACCAAATCCATTACTTATACTTAAGTATAAGTGAGTATAGATTAGTTTTTTGTATTAGCTAATGAATATGACTAAGAAAAAGGCTTAGATAGAAGAAGTTACGTGCGCGTCAGCATTATCTAGAGCACCAAATTCAATAAGGTGCATTTTATCTTAAAAAAGCGGTGACTTGACTTTAAACGCTAACCTAAAATTCTTGAGGTGCTTATGTTTAACTCTTTTTGAAGGGACAGTGTTATGATCGAATTCTCCGTCATTATTTATTCTAAACCTGATCAGCCAAGCAGGCTGTTAGAAACTTTAACACCGCTAGTAAAAGCTAGCCGTGAAGAGGCCGGCGCAATAATGTATGACCTACATTCATCTGGCGACGGTATATTTGTTATAACCGAGAAATGGGAGTCTCAAGCTGCACTTGATGCTCATGAAGCGACAGCGCATTTTAAAAGCTTTCAGGATAAAGCGGGAGAGCTTGTTGAGAAGGTGCTCAGACTGCCGCTAGTATCAATGTAGTATAACTATCTTAAGCGATAGTTTTAAAACGGTGAACAGCAACGCTCACCGTTTCCACTATTTTATAATCTGCACGTTACGGCTTAATCGTTAGTGTGACTTTCAGACCAGACTCTTAACTGTTCAAGAATATCTAGCGCTGAGCGCCCAAACTCGGTGAGACTATAAGCAACCGCAATTGGGCGAGAGTCGATAACGTTGCGGATCACCATACCGTTGTTTTCAAGCTCTTTTAAACGCTGATCTACCATCTTGCGGCTGGCGCCACCTAGCATTCTACATAAGTCGTTAAACCTAACTGGCTCATCTTTTAAATGATAAATAATAGAGCCTGTCCATTTACCACCAATCAAGCGCATGCCGCGCTCAATCGCGCAAGGCTCTGTACAGGTATTTAAAACGGTTTTTCTGCCCTTAGCGTCTGTTTTTATTTCAGTTTTCATTAATGTCCTTTAAAAAAGCACCTAGTAACTAAAAGTAAACTAATTGCTTAGTTGAACAAGGTAACTAAACTATACCACATAAACCATTTTGGCTGACAGTCGTATAACTCTCGCCAATTAGTCTACTTTATAAATAAAAGGTTCACAAAGTACTAAAGCCCAAAGCAATAGACTGTTACGAGTAAACAATAATGTTGGGCAAAAAACACAGGCAAAACAGACCGTTCAAACCAAGTCTTACCTTGGTGAGAGCATTTAGACTCTAACTTCACGGTGATGATTACCATGATTGAATTTACGTTAAATGGAAAAACAGTGCAGACGGATGCTGCCTCAGATACGCCCCTTGTTTGGGTGATTCGCGATGAATTTGGCTTAAAAGGTACTAAATTCGGATGCGGTGTGGCCATGTGCGGCGTATGCACCGTTCATATCGATGGCAATGCTATTCGTTCATGCTCTTACCCTGTCTCTCTCGTTAATGGAAAGAAGGTCAATACAATCGAAAGTTTAAACGGTGAGCATCCTTTGCAATCGGCTTGGGTTGAAGAACAAGTGCCACAGTGTGGTTACTGTCAGTCTGGTCAAATTATGCAAGCAGCGACACTACTGGATAGCAACCCGAATCCTAGCGATCAAGACATCGTGAACCACATGAATGGCAATTATTGCCGCTGTATGGCTTACACAAGAATAAAAAAAGCGATCAAGCGCGCCGCAAACTCTACGGTACAGCATTACGACCCAAAAGCTTCATCAGAAGGTGAAAACGCATGAGCATTAAAGACCTATCTAAAGAGAAAAAAGACACAATCAACTTGTCTCGTCGCTCATTTATGGCGGGTTCTTTGAAGACATCACTTTTTATGGCGTTTGGCGCTTCGGCAATTCCATCCGTGTTATCAGCTAAAGAAGCCATAAAAAACAAAACATTTTCACCTAACGTCTGGTTTGAGATGGACACTCAGGGTCATGTGACGGTGAATATTGCTAAAGCTGAAATGGGGCAGCATGTAGGCACGGCTTTAGCGCGTATTTTAGCAGACGAATTAGAGTGCGAATGGGACAAAGTTTCCATTGTGCACGTTGATACTGACCCCAAATGGGGTTACATGGTGACGGGCGGTTCATGGTCTGTTTTCCAAACCTACAAACCTATGTCGCAAGCTGGGGCTGCTGGTCGCCAAGTGCTACTTAGTGCTGGTGCTAAATTATTAGGTATACCGGTATCAGATTGTGAAGCTAACGCGGGCTTTGTGGTATCCGGCAACAAGAAAATCAGCTACGGCGACATTGTTGCGAACGGCAATATTGATAAGGTTTATTCGGCCGACGAATTAGAGAGCTTACCGATTAAACCCGGAAATAAGAAACATCTTATTGGGCTGGGTAACCAATATAAAGCACTCGATATACCTCCTAAAACAGATGGTACTGCCGTTTACGGTATTGATGTTGAAGTAGACAACATGCTGTACGCTCGCCCCATCCTTCCACCTACTCGTTATGGCAGTAAAGTCACCAAGGTAGATGACAGCCAAGCGAAAACACTGCCAGGCTATAAAGGCTACAAAGTTCTCAGCGACCCGTCGGGTACCATTGAAGGATGGGTTGCGGTTCTCGCCTCTGATTATCCCACGGCAATTAAAGCTATCGATAAGGTGAAAGTCAGCTATAACGCAGGTAAGACTGTTAACGTTAATGAAGCTGATATTCAAAAAGAAGGCGAGCGAATCTGCCGCGACCGAAGTGAAGGCACATTATTTGTCGATGAAGGAAGTATCCAGAATGCCGAAAAGCAGGCGGCTGAGTCAATTGAAGCATTGTATACCACGGCAACAGCTAGTCATTTTCAACTTGAACCAGTAAACGCGATTGCTGAGTTTAAAGATGAAAAATGGCATGTCCATACAGGCAATCAATGGCAAGGACTTACGCTGCCTGCAGTAGCAAAAGCCGCAGAAGTTCCTGATTCTGACGTTGTTCTTCACCAATATTACCTTGGCGGAGGCTTTGGCCGCCGTTTGTTTGGTGACTGGATTATTCCAGCAGTGCTTACCGCGAAAGCGGCCGGACAGCCGGTTAAGATGCTGTTTATGCGCCCTGACGATACCATGTTCGACCAACCTCGCTCGGCGTCAACGTCGTTGTTCAACGCCTATTTCGACGACGCTGGGAATTTCACTGGTATGGAGCACGCACTTGCTGCGGGCTGGCCAACGCTGGCGATGGCACCTGGTTTTATGCCTGACGGTGTTGATGGTAAAGGCAAGGTTGATCCATTTTCTGCTTCAGGGGCTGACCACTGGTATACCATGCAACACCACCGCGCCCGCGTGATAAACAACAAAGTCGCGCAAGAAACCTTTACACCAGGATGGCTTCGCTCTGTAGGTCAAGGGTGGATAGTGTGGGGGCTTGAAAGCTTTATCGACGAAGTAGCACATAAAGCTAACCAAAACCCCGTAGACTTTAGACTGTCTATGCTAGACGGCAAAGGCAAGCAAGCGGGTAAGGCGCCTGAAAGCGTAGGCGGAGCAACTCGTCTAGCTCACGCTTTGAAAAAGCTTAAAGACAAGACGGCTAATGTTGCGCTTGGTGAAAACGAAGGCATTGGCTATAGCGTTACTGCGGGCCAAGAACGCACCATGCCTGCATGGCTTGCTACTGCCGCACATGTTCACGTAGATAAAAGTAGCGGTAAGATCACGCTTAAGAAATTGTGGGTAGTGGCTGACGCGGGAATCGTCGTTCATCCAGATGGCGCTATGGCGCAAATGGAAGGGTCTTTACTATGGGGAACTAGTCTTGCGCTATTTGAACACAATGAGATAAAAGACGGCTACGTAGCAAAGAAAAACCTAACCACTTACCAGCCGCTTAGAATGAATGACGTACCCGATATGGACATCGAGTTCATTGAAAGTGACGAATTCCCAGTGGGACTAGGTGAGCCTGGGGTTATTGGCGTAGCACCAGCTGTAGGTAATGCTGTTTATGATGCAGTGGGCGTAAGGTTGCGACATCTCCCCATGTTATCAAGCGACGTTAAAAAGGCGCTGAACGCTTAGGGTCTAGCTATTTAGTATTAATACTAAAAAGTTGATACTAAGTATGGAATAGATGAGAAAAGTAAAAACAACCCGCACTTTTGCGGGTTGTTTTTTATTCAATGGAAGTGCGTTTTGAACGCTTAGGATATATAAACTTCTTACTAAAAGAGATAGTGAGCACTTAATACAAACGACTCCGAACCTGGGTTGGTGTCCCCTAGCCCACCGTTAGAAATATGACCAACTTCAGCCTCTAGCGAAAAGGTGTCAGAAATCTTGTATAAACCAGAAAGCGATGAGTAAAACTCAATGGTGTCGCCTAAATTTTCAGACTCATCAACAATACCGGCATGAAAAGCAACGCGTACAGAAAAATCGTTGTATTGGTAGACGTCTTTTGCCAAACCCACCGCGAAATAGTGTTGACCTTGATCTGCGTTTACCAGAAGTACTGTAGGTCGCACGCCATAGAATGATTCAAGCGGTTTGTTAACATAGGCCACATGTAAAGCGTAACGGTCTGCGTCATCAAACAGATTCCAAACCGCAGCCCCAGCTTTGAGTTCTGTGCCTTGAGGTAGAGCATAAGTGGAAAGCGATGCAAAAGGTGAAAGTAAAGATAATGCAAGTGCGAGTGTTTTTACTGGTGTTTTCATGGTTATACTGATTTACGTAAAAGTTAATGATTGCGTACCGTCGAAGCTTTTTTTTAGCTATTGGCGGGACTATTTCCATTCGTTAGTTCATAATGGTAATTAGGTTACTTTTTTCAACCTACTAAAGATTGGTAACCTTATAACTTTGAGGAAACACACATTCTTATTTGCTCTAAACGTAGATATTGCATTAAGAATTAGACTGGTACTCGCTGACGATTGGGAATATCGTCAATATTGGTAAAACCCAATTGGCTAAAAACACTGGCTAAAAAACATTGGCTGTAACACTGAGTAGAGATGTATGACCGACGAAAACTCCACTGCACATGCTATTGAAAGCACTAAGAGCAGTAAAAAAGTACTGGTTTTGTTTGCTCACCCTGCACAAACGCACTCCGAAGTGAACGTGCCGCTTTTTCATGAAGCCAGGTTAAATAAACACGTTACCGCCGTTGACCTGTACGCAGAATACCCAGATTTCAATATTGATATAGAACGGGAGCAGCAGCGTTTGATCGATCACGATGTTATCGTTTTTTTGTTCCCGCTTTACTGGTATTCAACGCCTTCCATTTTAAAAGAGTGGCAAGATCTAGTGTTGGAATATGGGTTCGCCTACGGTCATGAAGGTACTGCGCTGAAAAATAAATTGTTCCTTTGTGCTTTAAGTGCAGGCGGCAAAGAAGAGGCCTATCAAACTGACGGTTTCAATCATTACACTATTAGGCAACTACTTCAGCCATTAGAGCAAATGGCCCAAATCACGCATATGACTTACATCGCCCCTTTTGCTCTCTTTGGCTCTCGTACTGCGCAGGAAGAACACCGGGTGGCTCAGCACAAAGACAAGTGGGTAACTTTGCTGAAAAAGCTAACAACCAATACCCTCGATTTAGAAAAAGCAAAGCGTATCGAAAATCTCGCAGACCTTTGTACTTCCCAAGGAGATTAACGTGACTGGCTATTTCTTATATGCATTTATCTACTTGGTTGCCGCTGTCATCGCCGTGCCCATTGCAAAGCGCCTTGGATTGGGGTCTGTATTAGGCTATTTAATTGCTGGGCTTGTCATAGGACCGGTATTCGGCCTTGTTGGCGATGAGACCGTTGCCATTCAACATTTTGCTGAATTCGGCGTAGTCATGATGCTGTTTTTAGTTGGGCTAGAGCTTGAGCCCCGCTCTTTATGGGCAATGAAGTCAAAGCTTATGGGATTAGGCGGTTTGCAATTAGCATTTACTACCGCGCTTATCACTGGTGTCGCTCTGTTGCTTGAACAGCCTTTCAGCATTGCTCTTACCATTGGTCTTATTTTCGCCCTTTCTTCAACCGCCATAGTTTTACAAACGTTGCAAGAAAAAGGGCTGCAAAAAACAGAAGGTGGTAAAAGCGCCTTTTCCGTTTTGTTGTTTCAGGATATCGCGGTTATTCCCATGCTTGCGCTTATCCCCCTCCTTGCCATACCCGAACTGGTAGAAGCAGGAAATGCACATGGCGGCGATACAGGGTCACACGATAGTTTCAATTTAGTAGAAGGGCTTGCACCTTGGGCTTCTGGCTTGGTGATTATTAGCTCTATTGCCTTTCTCACTATTGGCGGACACTACTTAAGCCGCCCTTTATTTAAGTTTGTCGCCGCATCGGGTTTACGAGAAATTTTTACCGCCACAGCGCTCATGCTCATTATAGGAATTGCAGCACTAATGGGACTTGTAGGTCTCTCTCCCGCCCTTGGTGCATTCTTGGCTGGTGTAGTTTTAGCAAACAGTGAATTCAGGCATGAACTTGAAGCCAATATCGAGCCGTTTAAAGGCTTATTGTTAGGCCTCTTTTTTATAACGGTAGGCGCAGGCATTAACTTCTCTGTACTTAGTGAGAGCCCAATGCTAATAGCAGGGCTAACCGTAGCTGTTATGCTTGTGAAAGCCATTGTGCTGTTTATCATCGCCTTAATTTTCAAAATAAAAGGCACAAACAAATGGCTGTTCACACTAAGCCTTGCCCAGGCGGGGGAGTTTGGCTTCGTACTGTTAAGTTTCGCCTCGCAAAACTACGTGTTGCCTAGCGACATCATTTCAGTACTTTCGTTAGTCGTGGCAATTTCTATGTTTTTAACGCCAGGGCTTTTCATCCTATTCGACAAAGCCATAATTCCTCACTATAAAAACGCTAAATCACAACGTGACGAAGATGTTATCGACGAAAAAGGTACCGTGGTTATTGCAGGAATTGGGCGCTTTGGGCAAATTATTAACCGTCTTTTAGTAGCCAACGATGTAAATACCGTTGTCCTCGATATTCGTTCTGAGCAAATAGATCTAATAAGAAGTATCGGCACCAAAGCTTATTTCGGTGATGCATCCAAACCTGACATTTTGCATACCGCTGGGGCACACGAAGCCTCTTTGTTGGTTATCGCCATTGACGACAGAGAAACAGCCGCAGAAATGGTAAAGTACGCAAAGCATTCATTCCCTAACACTAAAGTGCTTGCACGTGCCTTTGACCGCGGTCATGGATACCGCTTGCGCCAGCTGGGCGCAGATTATGTTGTATCTGAAACCTATCACAGTGCGCTAGAGATGGGCGCAGAAGCATTACGCTCACTCAATATTCACCCCTTCCAGGTTGAACGACAAAAGATGGCCTATAAAAATATTGAGACGCAACAAAACGATGTGCTTTATCACGCGTGGGTGGATGAAGCCAGTGGCGAACGGGTTGATAATAATTACCTTAAGCTCTTTATTGAACTGGAGTCACTAATCGAAGGTGCGCTTAAAGCAGATTTACACGACAAACATTCGAAAATGCGTGGTTGGACTCCACCGCCTAAAGGTTATGCTGAAAAACTAGCGCCCGATGAGAAACCAAATAACGCAAAGAAGTAATGGACGTGTAACTTAGCGGTATTTCTGTTGCGTATTCGCGTTACGGGTCGAAGATGTTGATTTGAACTCGCTGGTTAAACCTTGAACTGGTGAGCAAAAATTCTGATCGAAAACGAAAAATAACGCTATAACCTTTAAGTACGTTGAAGTAAGCGTATATTAGATTTCTATACCATCCGCTTTAATGATGGTTAATAGGCGCGTAATACAAGATAACCCATTGCCAAAATGGGAACGAAAAGTGGTTTATTTAAATGGAGAGTTACCATGTTGTCTAAAAAGAGTCTCTTTAACAGTGTAGCCGTGCGCGCTGTGGTTGCATTTACCGCACTTGCTGGCTTAAGTGCGTGTGAAGACGCCCCTACTCCACCTAAAACTGTATCTTCAACACCGGTAACGCTTTATGAAGTTCAGCATTCAGACGAAACCATTGCTAAATTCCCAGGGCAAGTGGAAGCGGCTGAGTATTCAAACCTTTCTTTTCGTATAGGCGGTAAGCTTCAAGAACTTAACGTAAAAGCAGGCGAGGAAGTGAAAGAGAACCAGCTTATCGCACGGCTTGACGACCGAGATGCAAAAGCACAACTCGCCACCGCCCAGTCTCAGTTTGATGTGACTTCAGCTATGTTTGAACGTATGGAAGCGTCAGTTGAAAAAGGCGCGGTAAGCCGCTCTACTTTTGATGAAGCAAAGGCCAATTTTTTAGCGGCTAAAGCCAGCCTTACCAATGCACAAGACCAACTCAGTTACACTGAGCTTCGCGCTCCTTTTGCTGGGCTTATTGCATCTGTACCCGTTGAAAACTACCAAGTCATTGTGCCTCAGCAAACCATCGCCGAGCTTCATATGCCAGGCGCGATTGATGTAACGTTTCAGCTGCCAGAGCAAAAAATGCGCATGATTGATCGCTCTCGAGCCCGTGAAAACCGTACCTCGGAAATGGCGTGGGTCACCTTTTCCGGCATGCCAGAGAAGCGTTACTCGGCTATGTACAAGGATCACGAAAGCACCACGCGTCAAGGTGAACTTAGCTATGAAGTGACCATTACCCTGCCAGAACCAGACGATATTAATGTATTGGCAGGCATGAGCGCTACCGTATTACTTGATATGACCAAGCTCATTGAATCTGATGCGAAACTGTGGTTAGTCCCTTTTGGCGCTGTAGTTACAGACAATGCAGAGCCAGACAAAGCCATTGTGTGGCGCTTCAAACCAGATAGCAATGATGCAAAAAAAGGTACAGTCGAAGCGGTAGAAGTTATGATCACACGGGGAATTTCTAACGGCTTACTCGTAGAAGGTCCGTTGAACGACGATGATAAAATCGTTGCTGCAGGTGCTCATTTAGTAAAAGAAGGCCAATCTGTAACTGAGTGGACGAAAGAAGGAGGCCTGTAAATCATGGTCGAGTATTTTTTTCGTCAAAAAGTAATAAGCTGGATGGTCGCCATCATTTTAGGTGTTGGCGGTATTGTGACGTTTCTTGGCTTGGGTCAACTAGAGTTTCCAGAATTTACAATCAGAAATGCACTTGTTATTACCCAATATCCAGGTGCGACGCCCGAACAAGTTGAAGAAGAAGTCACGCTACAGCTTGAAAAGGCTATTCAGCGTATACCCAACGTAAAGCGCATTAGTTCTGTAAACATGGTAGGGCTATCGCAAATTACGGTAGAGCTTAAAAGTAGCGTTCAGGCTAAGGACCTTGAACAATACTGGGATAATTTGCGCCGTAAAGTAAATGACGCGCAGGCATCCCTGCCTCCCGGCACTGGCACCTCTATCGTAAATGACGATTTTGGTGATGTGTATGGACTTTTAATGACCTTGCAGAGCGAAGACTACTCATTAAAACAGTTAGAAGATTTTGCTGACCTAATGCAGCGAGAAATCCAACTTGTAGAGGGCGTTAAAAAAGTCTCCATTGCCGGCACTGTTAGCGAGCAAATTATCGTATCTTTAGATCACGATAAAATGAAAGCCCTCAATATTTCTGCAGAATCAATCGCTGGTTTGTTAACTGCGCAAAATGTGGTGGGTAATGCAGGCTCAATTAAAGTTCAGGGCAAACGCTTATCCATACAGCCCACCGGCGAATTTGATGACTTAGAAGCATTAGGTCAAGTTGTTATTGGCTCACCGGCAAGCGGGCTGATTCGCCTCACCGATATCGCAACTATTGAGCGCAAACTTAACGACACCCCCTCGCTTCTTTACCATAGTTCTGGCACCCCTGCCCTGTCTATTGGCGTGTCGTTTGCGTCTGCAGTAAATGTAGTTGATGTGGGCAAGCGTCTTGATACTAAAATTGCCGAATTAGAACAACGCATGCCCCTCGGCATGAGCCTTAATACGGTTTACAACCAGCCAGCGGTGGTTGACGACTCCGTAACCGGCTTTTTGATTAACCTTGTTGAAGCCGTGGCCATTGTTATTTTTGTACTATTGCTTTTCATGGGCTGGCGCAGTGGCGTTTTGATGGGGCTTATTCTCGTACTGACTATTCTTGGTACCTTTATCATGATGTCAATCAAAGGTATTGAGCTACAAAAAATCTCTTTAGGGGCGCTTATCATCGCCCTCGGCATGCTTGTCGACAACGCTATCGTAGTTACCGAAGGCATGTTAATTGGCGTTAAAAAAGGACAAACTAAGCTTCAGGCGGCGAAAGACGTAGTGTCTCAAAACGGTTTACCTCTTCTAGGCGCCACCGTAATTGCCATTACCGCTTTCGCACCTATTGGGCTCTCTCCGGATGCTACTGGTGAGTTCGTTGGCTCACTGTTTTGGGTACTGTGCTTCTCGCTATTTTTAAGTTGGATCACTGCTCTTACTATTACGCCTTTCTTTTTCGACTTACTGTTTAATACAAATAAAGAGCGCCAATCAAATGATGAAGATGATGACCCTTATAAAGGTATTATCTTCACCGTTTATAAACGAATACTTACCGCTGCGATTAATCATAGGTATATCACTATTGTACTTGTCGTAATTGCCTTAGTCGGTAGCGTTGCATCGGGTAAATTCGTAAAAAACGCGTTTTTTCCTAACTCATCTACTCCGCTCTTTTTTGTTGACTTACGTCTGCCAGAAGGTAGCGATATTCTAACGACTGAACAATCGATACGCCGTTTAGAAGAAAAAGTGATGGATATGCCTGACATCGCTAATATCACCAGCGTAATAGGCGGCGGCGCACAGCGTCTTACCCTGACTTACTCACCTGAAGACCGCTACGCAAGTTACGGGCAACTTATCGTAGAAACCAATACGGTGGAAGCTCGCGATGCTAGAATGCGAGAAATCATTGAGTTACTTCGCGAAACCTTTCCTAATGTGCAGTACAAAGTGCAAGCACTTCAGGTAGGTCCTTCTGCGAAAGCGGCTATTGAGGCCAGAATATACGGGCCCGAGCCTGAGGTTTTACGTGAGATAAGTAGTGACGTAGAAGCTATATTCCAAGCAGAACAAACCATGGACAGCGTGCGTTTGTCGTGGAGTAATAAAGTGCCATTTGTTGAGCCAGTATTCTTGGAAGAACAAGCCAGGCGTATTGGTGTAACGCGAGATGCTGTACACACTGCGTTTCTTCTGAATAACGAGGGTGAAACTGTTGGCCTTTACCGCGAGGGCAGCGATTTAATACCTATCATCATGCGCAACGATCCTAATCAGCGCTATGACATTGATAACCTCGCTTCGCTTAACGTATGGAGCCAGGAACAAAGTAAGTACATCAGCATGGCTGACGTGATCAGCAACGTGGATGTGACCCTTGATAACCCTATCATTAAGCGCCGTAATCGAGTGCGCATGCTCGCCGTTTATGCAGAGCCTTTGCCCCTATCGGGCGAAACGGCAGCCAGCGTGCAGGCGAAAGTTAGACCTCTTGTAGATGATCTTGAGTTGCCTGATGGTTACCGCATCGAATGGGGCGGAGAGTACGAGACCTCGACTGATGCACAAAGCGCACTATTTTCGAGCATGCCGATTGGAATTTTGGGTATGTTTATCATTACCGTATTGCTGTTCGGTAGATTGCGCCAAGCGTTAGCGATTTGGGGCGTTATACCACTTACTACTATCGGTATTATCGGCGGCTTAGTGCTCGTTGGTGCTCCATTTACCTTTATGGCGTTGCTTGGAAGTTTAAGCCTTATCGGTATGGTGCTTAAAAACGGTATTGTGTTGATGGAGGAGATAAACGTGCAGGCTAAGGGTAATAACGATGCGTTTAATGCCGTAGTTAAAGCATCGGTGTCTCGTGTACGACCAGTCTCTATGGCAGCCATTACTACCATACTAGGCATGATCCCGTTGTTTTCTGACGCGTTCTTCGCGTCAATGGCGGTAGTCATTGTATTTGGTTTGACTGTTGCCACCGTACTTACACTGCTTATATTGCCTGTGCTGCACTGTACGTTCCACGGTATAAAGTCTGAGTAAAAAGCCTACAAGCAAATTGTACAAAAAAAAGCTGGCTCCTTTTTTAGGTTGCCAGCTTTTTTATGTTGGCGCTAATGCCTACAAAAGGTTACTGAACAGATGCCATTTTGGCCTAAGTTTTTGCCGTTTAAACAAGCCACCTGAACATTTGCCAGTTTTACTATTAGTTATTCACACCACAAAATTTTTGCTTGGTCATTAAGTGCTAATGCAGCTTCTCTAAATCTCGTCTCAATTTCAAAGCGTCTAATTTTCATCGTCGGCGTAAGCATATTATTTTCAACTGTCCATGACTCACTTGCCACAAGAATATGGCTTAACTTTTGATGGTTTTCTAGGCTTTCATTAGTATTTTGAAGAAACCGCTCAAGCTCTCGTCTAATAGCGTCTTTATCTAATAATAATGCAGTATCGCTAAGTACAACTGCCGCGAAAGGTTGAGGCCTGTTGCTCCCCATCACACACGCTAATTCTATAATATCGTGATTACACATTATTGCCTCGATAGGGGAAGGAATAATGTACTTTCCCGTTGTAGTTTTAAATTCGTCCTTTAATCGGCCTACAATTTTAAGAGCGCCCTGTTCGTCCCACTCGCCTCTATCTTTGGTTTTAAACCAGCCGTCGTCGGTGAAACTTTCACCGGTTGTCTCTGGGTTTAAATGGTAACGGTTAAATACATTGCGGCCTTTCACCTGAATCTCATTATCTTGTGAAAGACGAACCTGAGCATCAGTAAAGGGCTTGCCTATTGTACCTATCATCGAAGATTTAAACGGATAGTTAATACACCCTGCCCCCGTTACCTCGGTCATGCCCCAGGCTTCAGAAATATAGATATCAAGGGCTTCAAATTCTTCAATTATTTCTCTCGAGATTGGTGCGGCAGCCGATACCCAAATTCTTGTTTCTTCGAAACCTAAACTACACTTTATTTTTCGTTTAATACTTTGATTTATAGAAGGCTCCTTTAACAGCGCTGACAGTTTTTTCTTGGGAACAGTGTGATAAATTGAAGCAAGAAACTTGGCCCATAGGCGAGGCACTGAGAAAAAAACAGTTGGTTTTGCCGCTTTCAGGTCATCAATGAAGGTTTCAAGTGACTCGGAAAAATAAGTCACTGCTCCTGGGGCATAAATCATCATACCTTCGGTAACAACACGTTCGGCAATATGAGCAAGAGGTAGATAGGAAAAGAGCCTATCGCTTTGATTTACGTTAAACAATCTTGCAGTATCAGCACATGATGATGCATATGCAAGCTGTGTAAGTTCCACGCCTTTGGGCGTGCCCGTCGAGCCCGATGTGTACATGATACTGATAACACTATCAGCCGCCCCTTTAAAAAACTCACCGGTAAACGACTTCTGTGCCATCCAATCTTTCCATGTAATTGTGCCGTCAATCGAACCATAAGGAAGTGCTACCTGTGCAAGTGAAGAAGGAAACACCCGCATACCTATTTGATTATCGTCAAGCCTTCCGATGAATATAGCCTTGCATTTTGTGCGCTCAATAATAAAAGCCAGCGTTTTTTCATTTGCAGTTGGGTAAATGGGGATCGAAACCATACCAGCCAGCATTATCGCCCAGTCAGCTATGATCCATTCGGCGCTATTTTTGCCATAAATTGCCACAGCATCGCCTTTACCCAGCCCTAAATCATGCAAACCACCTATTAACGATCGCACCGCTTTTTCTACTTCTTTCCAAGTCCATACGCGCTGCCTTACACCATCAGGTTGGTAAAATGCCGGTTTCACAGCAAGATGTTTAAAGTTGTGGCTCAGCGCACTTAAAGGGAGTACATCATTCATTATTTCGCATCCTTAGGCAGTTAGTTAGGCACAAGGGAACTAAAACCTACCAACTGGTAGGCCAAATAGAAATAACTTACCAACTGGTAGGTTGTCAACAATAATAAAATTATTTGTAAAAAATTTTGATCGCTTAGAGGTGGCAAAATTTTTTGGTAGGACTAGGAATTGAGGGTTGTGAGACAAACAAACCGTTAGCGGAAGAGAAAGAGTGTTTTAATGGCTTTCCATTAGCTTTCATTTGTAGAAACAGGTTGAATATTGGCCCTATCAAGGGTCAATATTCACTTCGAGAAAGAGAAGCACCTATCGCAATCCCATGCAAGGTGCGCTTATTAATCAAAAATAATGCCCTTTAACATCTCCATGTGCTGCTTTTCGTGTAGCTCCCGCTCTTCACGCGTATAAAGCTTGTCGAGCGTGGGACGGGAAACCACATAGTACTGCGTTGCGCCCAACAAGTGATACACGAAAGCAAACGGTGACTGCTCTTTAAAGTACCCGTGTTGTTGCCCGCTCGTTACAATACCTACAACATCATCGAGAAACGGGCGTAAAAACCACTTATGTGCCTGTTCAGCTCGTTCGCGATTATCAAGCAGCTCACGCATAAGCAATATAATTACTCTCAATCGTTCTTCATCAGCACATACCATTCTTTTAAATAGTGCGAAGAGTTGATTTGGGGCATTATCTGATTCAGTTTTTATTTCCTCTATCAAATCGACGAGATGATGAGCGGCCTGTGCTATTACGGCTGCGTAAAGTTTTTCTTTTGAAGGGAAATGATGCAGCAGGCCTTGTTTGCTAACGCTAACCTCCGCGGCAACATCGTTAATACTTGTGCCATAAAAACCATTTTTCGAAAAAAGAATTGTGGCGGTACTTAATAACTTATCTTTCGTTTTTAATTTCACTTCATCATTCCAAAGCAAAAAGTGTAAATAGCATATTGACAGCTTACCACTTGGTAGGTATTTTGTAAAAACCTACCAACCGGTAAGTAAATTAAAATACGTATACCGCGTTTGATTTATCAAAACATACGCTTCCCGTTTAGGAGTGACATCATGAACACCGATATCGAAAAGTTGTTGATTAAAAATGCGAAACAAAACGTCGCTAACAAAACCACCTCCCTGGGTGATATTGAGGTGCGTTCAGACACTAACAGATACACTAGCCAATCTCGATTTAACGATGAACTAAAAAAGGTGTTCAATTCTTTACCGACCATTGTGGCTCATGCCTCTGAGGTAGATGAGCTCGACAGCTATAAAGAAGTTAAGACAACTATGGGCTCGTTGATTGTCAGCCGTGATTCGAACAACCTCGTGCATGTATTTAGAAACGCCTGCCGACATAGAGGTGCGAAATTAGTTGAAGGCTCGGGGTGCAGTAAGCAGTTTGTATGCCCTTACCACGCATGGTCGTATACCACTGATGGCGCTCTTAACAACATTCCAGGTCACCAGCACTGCTTTCCAAATACCAATAAGTCAGACAATGGCTTAATCGCACTGCCTAGCATTGAAATGTATGGCTTTATATGGGTATGCCCAAGCGCTGCTGAAAATGAAGATATCAAAGCCCATTTAACGGGTCACTTGGCAGGTATGAATGCGCACCTTGAGTGGCTTAAAGCAGATGAACTAACCCACTTCAAGCGCTTTACTAAGGTATGGAAGGGTAATTGGAAACTCTTTTCTGAGGGTGGGCTTGAGACTTATCACTTTGCATTTGCACACAAAGAGACCATTGCGCCGTTTTTTTACAACAATGTTGCGGTAATTGACAAGGTTGATATGCATTACCGGGTAGTTATGCCCACAAAGAACTTGTCGTCTGAGGAAGCACAGGCAACAGATGATTTATCGCTGCACGACTATAGCCACACGCTGTTCATGTTGCTGCCGAATACGGCGCTGCTTATACAAAAAGAACACGTGGAATTTATTAACTTTCGCCCGCTGAGCGCGGGAGAAACCGAAATTACTATTACCACTTTAATCCCAAATAGCGCCGATCTTAACGATATTAATCAGCTTCGTCATTGGCAGAAAAACCACGACATCACCAATACCACGCTCAACGAGGATTGGGCTTTGGGTGAGTCTATCCAATCATCGTTAGAAAGCGGCGCCCTGCCCTACATTCAATACGGTAAGAATGAGTGGGCTTTACACGCCTTTAATGAAGAGCTTGATGCACTTCTTTCAGTGTAACGACTGTTTTGCATAAAAAATTGTCTTTAGTGGCTATAAAACAAAAGGCTCGGTGAGGTAGAAGCTATGTCGCAATATAGAATATGGGAATGTCAGGCTTGTGGTTGGCTATATGATGAGGAACAAGGCTGCCCTGAAGAAGGCTTACGCCCAGGTACTAAATGGGAAGACATTCCCGACGATTGGTGTTGTCCTGAATGCGGCATTAGTAAGTCTGATTTTCAAATGAAACAAGTGCCTGAGGTAAGCGATGTTGAGCATATAAACACGCAAAAGGCATCGCTCCAACCCTTTCACAGTGAAGGCCCTGCAAGCCCAAAGCCGCTAGCCAGCCAAGGAACTCAGCACGACGATGCAAGCGATGCACCCATCGTGGTTGTGGGTTCGGGCATGGCGGGCGTTAACTTTGTAAAATCGTACCGTCAACACGACAAACATACGCCTATTATTGTTATTTGTGAAGATGACGGCACGGTTTACAGCAAGCCTCAGCTATCTAATGCTTATGCGCAACAAAAAAGTGTAGCTACGCTTACGCAAAGTTCGGCCTCGGATTTTTCACGCCAATATCGCGTTAGACTATTTACTCATACGTTGGTAGAGCATATCGACACGCACGCTAAATGCGTGTTACTCCAAGGCGGTGGAGAGCAGCCTTACGACAAGTTAGTTCTAGCGACAGGTTCATCGGCAGTGACGCCAGCTATTGAGGGTAACGCAAGTCACAAAATTCGCGTTGTAAATAACCTTACTGATTATGGACAGTTCATTACCGACGCCGCGCATGCCCGCCACATTACGATCATGGGGGCTGGCTTAATTGGCTGTGAATTTGCTGATAACCTTCTGCGGGCGGGTGTTCATGTGAGTATTGTCGACCCTCAACCCAGTGCGCTCAACGCGCTGCTGCCCAAAGAAGCTTCTACTTCACTCACTCATGCATTAGCAGAGGCAGGTGCAGCATTTCACTTTGGCACTACAGTATCGCGTGTTGAAAATGATGGGCAGGGCGCAGAAGTGTTGCTTGCTAACGGCAAGCGACTTAAAAGCGACCTTGTGCTATCAGCAATTGGTGTAAAGCCCAATATCGAGTTGGCGTTACGCGCTGACATCTCTTGTCAGCGTGGCATTTTAACCAATAGTAACCTAGAAACATCGGCGCCAGATGTGTTTGCCGTGGGAGACTGTGCGCAAGTCTCAACACAGCATGACGATGCAGGCGCTCAAATAATTGCTGATAATAAGCCTGAGCGGGTTGGCGCAGTACTGCCCTACGTCGCGCCATTACTGAATCAAGTTAAGTTACTGGCGTCAAACTTGGCCAACGAGAAAATGAACGGGAAGCAACCCGAGCATTTGTCCTACCCCATTATGCCCATTGTCGTAAAAACCAGCTGCCATCCTATAAACATGGTGCTACCCATTCATACTTCTAGTGGCCGCAGTCGTTGGATAATTGAAGAACAAAGTAATAATGGGGTTAGTGCAAGGCTGCTCGACAATAAGTTCAATACCATTGGCTATGTGTTAACAGGTTGCTTTAATACACCTAGCTCTGCAAAAGCATTCGCTCGACTCATCCCAGATTAGCATCCCGTATTACAGTTTAATTGTGCTCCATAGTTAAATCTGTCAGTACAGCCCAAACTTCAGACAAAGCAACAAAAACTACACCCGACAGTTTACTTTTAACAAAGTTAGTTTATTATGAGTAAACTACACTGTGTAGTATACTTTTAATTTTAGGTGAGAGCATGCCCGTTTTTAATCGCACACGCTTTCTTGTTGGAGTTTTATTTATGACATCTTTCTGTGGTTCTTCAAACACCCTTGCTGCAAGCGCGTCGCAACCAGAAAAATTCACTAATACGCATATTGAATATAAAACGACGTGGCGAGACATGTGGAAAGTCACCAAAGCGTATTTTCGAGACAATAGAGATGCTGCAACGCCAACGTTTGACATCCCCGTGTCGGCACTTACACCACAAATGCTTGATGAAGTTACAGAAGATAGCGTGATAAAGCTGGGCCACTCTACTACCCTATTGAAACTTACCGAGCGTTATATATTGATCGACCCAGTCTTTAGTGAACGGGCGTCTCCCGTTCAATGGATGGGACCCAAGCGTTTCCACCAAACGCCAATTTCACTGGAAGACTTGCCTAAATTAGATGCCGTTATCATAAGTCACGATCATTACGACCATTTAGATAAGGGCAGTATTGAAATATTAAAAAACAAAGTGGACATGTTCATCACACCGCTAAAAGTAGGTAATCATTTACGTGACTGGGGTGTAGATGCAAACAGAATTGTTGAATTGGATTGGTGGCAAAACACTGAGATTGGCGATATTGAAATTGTCGCCACCCCGTCTCAGCATTTTTCGGGCCGAGGTTTATTTGATAAAGATGAAACCCTTTGGGCTAGCTGGGTGATCAAATCTTCAACTACGAATATTTTCTACAGCGGTGACTCGGGCTATTTTGAAGGCTTTAAAGCGATTGGAGATAAGTATGGCCCGTTTGATTTGTCGATGATTGAAACCGGCGCGTACAACGAGCTATGGTCTGAGATTCATATGATGCCTGAAGAGAGCTTGCAAGCACATATTGATATTCAAGCCAGCGTTATGATGCCAGTGCACAACAGCACCTTTGATTTAGCACTGCATAATTGGAACGAGCCCTTAATAAAAATCACTAAACTTGCCAGTGCCAAAGGTGTCCTTACCAGCATTCCGGTTTTTGGCGAAATAGTGCCTATAAAACATGCTGGTGAAGCGCCTAATAAGACATGGTGGCTGGATAACAGGTAAAACGTATAGGCAAGGAAAACGCTTTATTACTACTCGCTTAACATTTTGTTTTACTGTACATTTGTGGTTACATTGTATAATTCGCACTCATCCATCGTATAAGCTACAATTATGTTAAGCGCCGCGTTTTTAAGCATTGGTACCGTGCTTCGAGTGTAGGCTCAGTGCGTTTTTAAATATAGGCGCAGTGCGCTTTGAGTGTAAATTGCTCAGCGTGGTTTTGCATAATATTGCATAGTAAAGCTAAGTGACCACTAAAGTGAAAATCAATTTTTCAGTCGAAGGAGATAACTGCTAGTAATGAAGCTATCTAGCCAAACTAATTTGGGTATTGTAACCCTTTTGCTTTTAGCATTTACTGCATTGTCTGTCGCCGAATTACGTAAGTTGCAATTAAACGCGTCCGAGGCGGTAACGCTGCAGGCTGAAAAAAGTGCGTTAGTTTATAAGAAGGCTGTTGCTCAACAAGTTTCTCTTTCCTCTCAAGCCGAGCGTCTATTGCTTGAAACTTTGCTAGAAAGTGCCGTGTCACACCCCAACATTTCTGCCGCATCGATTATTGGCGCAGACGGTAAAGAAGCGTTGAGCGCAAACGCCGTAAGTGAAAACACGGTGCCATCGTGGTATTCACTCGTTGACCCAAGCACTGCATATGTGAAGCGCGTCGCTTTATACAATAGTGAGAACAACCTCGTACTTACGGCGAGTAAAGGTACGCTTTCGGCTAGTTTCATCACTGTACTCGTTAAAAATATCGCTGCTTTTCTCGTCCTCGCAGTGCTTCTTTCACTTTTCGTTCTACTCGTCAACCGGCGCATAAAGCGCCCCGTTGACGACACCGTAAAAAAACTTAATGAAATTGGCAGCCATAATTTCACGTCGCCTGAAATATCGGCGTCGAGTGAAGATTTTAAGCCATTAACTGAAGCGGCTAACTCACTTGCAGGCACATTATCCACTAAATTCGATGAACTAAAGCGTCAATCAGAACTATTCAAAAAAGAAGCCAGTAAAGACTCGCTCACGATGCTAGCAAATAGAAGCGCTTTTGAGCGTCATATGCGCGCTCTATTAAATGAAAATGCTTCTGCGCAAGAAAAAGAGCTTATTATTGTCAGACTAGCTCACCTAGGCAGTATAAATACAAAATTGGGTATGGTACCGGGCGATAATTACATTAAAGCGGTGGCAAACATTTTGGTAGAAGAAACCAAAAACAACCACAATATCCGCTTTGTATTTCGATTGTCGGGCGGTGATTTCGCACTCATTAGCGAAGCAATGGAAAGCGCAGCCCGAGAAGTTATGCTTAACAATCTCGCGAAGCAATGTTTAAGCGCGTCACCGCTTCGAGATGGAACAAAAGCAACCTTCATGGGGATCACGCGGTTTGTCGGTACTATGACAATGCCGCAAATCATGGAAAGTGTAGATAGCGCTCTTATTACTGCAATGAAAACCCAAAGTGGCTGGCAGCTGGCATCTGAAATATCAAAAGTGCATAGCAATACCCAGTGGCGTGAGCGACTGAATTACATTGTGTCTCAACAGTACGCAGATATTATGATACAGCCTGTAATGAACACCGACCAAAACGTTCCCGCCTATTACGAAGCATCAGGACGCTTCAAAGATAAGGACACGAATGACGTAATTCCTATGGCGCAGCTGATTCCGGCCTCGGAGCGATTAGATCTTATCCCACAGGTAGACAAGCTTGTCACTACTATCGTTCTGAAAAAGTTAGAGGTAACCTCACAACATGTTGCTGTGAACTTGAGCATAGCTTCCATTGCAAATACTGAGTTTAGAGACTGGTTAGTGAAAGAAATCGCTAAGCGCAAGGCCCTAAGCCATCGACTGTTTTTTGAAGTAGAAGATGCCGCTTTAATTCAGTATAGAGAGGTTACAGAGTCGCTTTGCCGCCAGTTAATTAGCATAGGCTGTGGAATTACCATTGAGCGTTTTGGTGATAATTTTGCTTCACTATCTGGCCTTCGGGCGATACAACCGCAGTTTGTAAAACTCTCTGGCAGGCTAACGCAAGGCATTCACACAAATAAAGACAACCAGCTATTTGTTTCAAGCCTTGTTAGTATAGCCAAAGGCTTGAACATAAAGGTAATATCCGAAATGGTAGAAAACGAAGCGGAATCGGTGGCGTTGAATAAGCTAGGGGTTGATCACCAGCAGGGCTACTATTTTGCAAAGCCATCACTGTGGAATGTGTATTAATACAGCGCTTTTTGATGATACTTAATAGGCGTTTACCGTGAACGAATGTGTGAAGACGGCACGGATGTGTGAAGACGGCACGGATGTGTGAAAAATAGTTAGCGCCTTAAACGACTTTTTAAACCTAACGACTTTGCTCCTTATATAAGCTCTCTATGGCGTCAGCGCTTATTGGCCTTGAATACAGATAGCCTTGTACAAATTCTACATTTAGGGATTTACAATAGTCAGATTGGCTTTCTGTTTCCACCCCTTCCACCACAATCTTCAAGTTTAGCTTATGGCCCACGTTAACTATGGCTTCCATTAATGCACTATCGTACTCATTTTCCGGTGCGCCCCCTAGAAAAGAGCGGTCGATTTTTAGATGCGTTACCGGAAAGTGCTTCAAATAACTTAGCGAAGAATAGCCAGTGCCAAAATCGTCAATTGAGATTTCCACGCCTAATGCCCTCTGTGCTCGAAGGTTTTCTAAAATAGTACTGTCTGATTTTATTAGCACGTTTTCAGTAAGCTCTAACCCAATATCTTTAGGCAGCAAGCTGTATTCGTCGCGATAAGCAGTAAGGCATTTAAAGTAAGAGCTTTTCTCTAGCTCTTTACCTGAAACGTTAATATCGATACGAATTTCAATACCTTTTTGCTTCCATTCTTGCGCCTGTTGGCACGCTTTTCTAAGCACCCAGTTTCCTATATCGCCTATAAGCTCACCGCGCTCAGCGATAGGTATAAAGACATCAGGAGGTACGGCTTTAGTTTTATCTACGGGACACCATCTAAGAAGCGCTTCACATGAAGAAAACTTACCGGTTTTAACATCGACTTGGGGTTGAAATACAAGTTCGAATTCATCATTGCTCAGCGATTTTCTTAAATTAGCGGCTATGTTTCTCTGCTCGCGAAGCCGCAGACTTAAAGCGTTGGTGAAAAAGTGATATCTGTTGCGGCCCTCAGCCTTCGCCTGGTACATAGCTGCATCAGCATGCTTAAGAAGGTCGTCAATCACATCGCCATCACGAGGATACAAACTGATGCCAATGCTAGAGGTAATATGGACATTTTCAGTACTTAGCGCAAAGCTCTCACGAAAACAGTCGGACAGGGTTTTAGCGATTTCCTCACACTTAATTTCGCAGCTTACATCGTTAGCCAAGTAAACAAACTCATCGCCACCAAATCGGGCTAGTACTCCGCTAGTGCTGTCAATGCAGCCTGACAAGCGCTTGGCAACTGATTTTAGAAGTTCATCACCCCAAGTATGCCCTAGGGTATCGTTAACCTCTTTAAACATATCTAAGTCGATAAAGAACAACGCAAAACCTGTCTTAGACGACTTTGCATCTTCAATAACAGAGGTTAAACACAGCTCTAGCGCGCGCCTGTTGGGCAAGTTAGTGAGTAAGTCAGTTGACGCCATTAGCTCCAACTCTTGACGTATCTCATGCTGTTCGGTTAAGTCAATATCAACACAATACATCTCTGGCGAATCAGTGCCTTGCTTTAACATTACGTGAGAAGAAAAAACGTGGACGGGTTGACCGCCCTTTTTCTTTAACACCAATTCATCGGAAGGGATAGGCTCATCGAACTCTATCCAGCGCTGATGAAGTCTGATAACGTCATCTCGCATAAAGTTTGGAATAATGAGGTCTTCAAGCTTTTTACCCAGCGCTTCGGTTTCGCTGTAGCCATAAATATCTTCACTTGATTTATTCCAGTAAATGACATTTCTGTGCTTGTCGTACCCTTGCACAGATACCTTTGGTAAGGCACTAATAAGCTCTAGGAACCGCCTCTCGGCAGCACCATGTTGTCCAAACAACAAAGGCCCTTCGTATCTCTGCAAGCTCATCGTACTCCCGTAACTACTGTTTAAGTACTCAGCGTTCGAAAAAATTATCACCACTATTTCAGTGTAGTATAAAACCAATAATTAGATGGTCTTATAAGATCCAATACCCAACACGGATGAGTAAATACAGTGACTGCTTATACACCATAGCGCGCGAATAGCACAAATAGGATTCGACAAAGGTAGAAAATTTTTTGATGAAAAATAGATGGTGCGTCTACCCTGATTCGAACAGGGGACCTCTACCATGTCAAGGTAGCGCTCTAACCAACTGAGCTATAGACGCATTTAGAAATTTGTTGCACCTGTGAGGTGGGCGATTGCCAGACAACGGCGCGTATAATACTGAGCATAGGCGCCACCTGCAAGAAAAACTTATCAAAAGAAGGTTCAAGTGACTAATTTGACAGCAATTAGCCATTTAGTTAAAGCATTGCAGTTCCTTTATATCATTTTAAAAGGAAGTGGCTTGATAGCGTCAACTAAGGTCCCGTCGTTTACAGCACGCATAAAGTATTCACCCAACCTGTCGGTTTCCTTGAGCACCGTTTGCCAGTATTTAATGCGCGTGTCAGCATCGAGCACTTCAAAGTCTTTCCTGTCTGGAATTTTGCTGTAAGGCAAATTTGCTACAAAAGACGCTGAAGGAACTAACATCACTACATTATCGTAGCTTGAACTATGGGGCACCCTGCCCTTTAAGCCCTTATCAAACCATCCTGGGATAGGCTTATCGTAAAAATGCGGGTACAGCACTAATCCGTCGTCAGGTCCAAATGACAAATCGAAATGGTAGTCGATAATACCGCCATCGCGATACATACCTACAGGTGCACCTTCTATTTCCGGTACACCTTCAATCACAATGGGAATAGAACCCGATGCAAGTAACGCAGAGTGTATATTCCCCTGTGTTAGATCATGGTACTTAGTAGGAAGCTGGTAAGGGTCGTTAATGGCAAAGTCCGTATTCGGGGTAGAAAAGACATAACGTGTGTATAAGCGCGACAAATTTTTGCGATTAACTGTGTTAGCCGCTGCGCTCATAGCTAAGCCCGAAAGCTGCCTGAATTTACTTTCAAAACGGGTAGCCCCTAAACACTTAGCAACAATAAGGTGGGCTTTGAAGCGAGAATTAGACAGCACCTCTTGCTTGCCCGCGTCGTTTACCATTTCTTTCAACAAGTCTTCGGCTTTAGCGGTGATTTCTCTCGGTGTTGGTTTTTCGCTGTACGTTGTCGTCGAGTAAGAAGTCGCTAAACGGTTTATGGCAGCCAACGGGTCGTCTTGGACAGCACAAATTGCACGAAACGCACCTGCTGATGAGCCAATAACATGTATTTGATGATCAATATTGGCCAACCATTCAGGAAATAGCACGCGGTCTAGGCCAGCAAGTGAAAACCATTTAGGGCCGCCAGAAGCCCCTAAAAAATAGCTGAACAACTCTGGCGTAAACCCGTTTTTCATTATGGTTTCACGTGCTTTTTTACCTGCGTATATATCTAGGGGGGCCACTCAATTTCCTTGCTATGTTTTCTTAATGAAGCTCTTATAAATGCTTTGCTACAAGCGCTGACTAATAGCGATTGCTGAATATTTATAGGGCAAAAAGCTATGAATAATAGACGCCACTGCTGCGCCATTTGATTAGTTCGGAGGAATTTAACAGTTAAAGGGGTAAAAGTAATCTTTATGGCGTGTAACACACGTCTGCTCAGACCAGACCCATCAAGGATTTCACCCGAATTTTAAGGCTTGAGCGCATCTATCACTTTTAGAAATATTTGGTACTCAGCGTCAGTGATATTTTTTAATCGCCTATTTTGCCAGCGGATGATTCTCGGCAACAAGGTTTGGTAAATTTGCACACCTATTATAGACAGTGAAATAAAGGTGGCGCGTTTGTCATCTTCACAGGAGCGTTTATGGATAGCGTCTCGTTTCGCCAGTCGCTCTAGCGCTCGTGAAACTTGAACCTTGTCAAGACGCGTTGCCATAGCGAGTTCCTTTGCTGTCAGCGAAGACTCTTGCGCACTATCGATGGTAGCACCTAACGTGGCTAGAATACGCCACTCTGGGACAGTGAGATTAAAGTCAGCATATTCTTTTGCGAGCGACTCACTTAAACCACTGGCTAACATGGCTACCTTGTAGGCCAGCATGTCTTCTAGCTTCATGTGCTATTTCCTTTTATAAAAGAAAGCCAGTTAACGCCTATTACTAAAGGTGTAAAGCTAGCGTACCAACACCTGCTTTACCCTTAACCCGCCAACTGTCTGCCTATTATTGATTTACATTTCATTTACCTCTAGCCTAAAACATATAGTTTCATTTGTAACTACTTTATTATTGATTCGGGAACAGGATCCAACACTGAGTCCGCCTATTGGAGGGTATATGGAAAACTTGTCTTATTTAACGGGCTTTAACAATGAGCACGAGACTGAAGCGCTGCCAGGCGCACTTCCTAAAGGCCAGTTCAGCCCACAGAAAGTGAACTATAAGCTTTATGCTGAACAGTTTAGCAGTACTGCATTTACTGCTCCTAGGGCTGAGAATCGCCGCAGCTGGACGTATCGTCTGCGCCCATCTATCGCAATGGGGGACTTTGTAAGAATTGATAATGGCCTGGTAAGAACTGCGCCAGAGACTGACGTGCATTGCCCACCTAATGTATTGAGATGGAGTCCAATACCGCTCCCTGAACAAGCCATTGATTTTGTAGATTCGCTAATCACCATTGCCATTAACGGAGACGCTAACGCGCAGGTAGGTATGGGGATTCATTGCTACAGCGCCAACGCAAATATGCAAAACCGTGTTTTCTATTCATCTGATGGTGAAATGCTTATTGTTCCTCAACTTGGCAACATGTTAATTACCACCGAATTTGGCAAGCTCAATTTGTCGGTGGGTGAAATTGCGGTTATACCTCGTGGTGTTCGTTTCGCTGTTAACCCTACTAATGGCCCGATTCGCGGGTATGTTTGCGAAAACTACGGCCACCCTTTTGTACTGCCTGAACGCGGCCCGGTTGGCGCAAATGGCTATGCTAACCAACGAGACTTTTGTTACCCCACGGCTTGGTTTGAAGATAACGATACGCCTCATACCATGGTCAACAAGTTCTGCGGTAATCTGTTTGAAGCCAAACTTGATCATTCGCCCTTTGATGTGGTGGCTTGGGTAGGTAACTCTGCACCTTACAAATACGACCTTTCTCGTTTCAACGTTATGAATACCGTGAGTTTCGATCATCCTGATCCGTCTATTTTCACCGTACTTACCTCACCGTCTGAGCTAGAGGGTACAGCGAACGTAGACTTCGTTATTTTTCCACCAAGGTGGATGGTAGCAGAAAATACCTTTCGCCCACCGTATTACCACAGAAACATCATGAGTGAATTTATGGGGCTTATTGAAGGTACGTACGATGCAAAAGAACACGGCTTCGTGCCGGGGGGTATGAGTCTCCACAACTGCATGACCCCTCATGGACCTGAAGCGGAAGTTTTTGAAAAAGCATCTAACGCTGATTTAGCCCCCCAGCGCTACGAAAACACATTGGCATTTATGTTTGAGTCTCGCTATGCCATTGCACCGACGGAATTTGCTTTAAATAATGACATTCGCCAACGGGACTATTTGGCGTGTTGGAGAGGTCTTAAGAAATATTATGATGGGCAGAAGTAGACGCGCGACTCCCACTGATGCTTACAAGTATTAAAAGGTTTACTTGTTTTGCTACCTGTATCAATTTATGAACACAGGAATCGGCCGTAAAACTTGTTATATAAATAATAATTTCAATAGGTTAGAGCGTGTCTATTTACTCTAACCTAAGGTTACAGCCACAGGTGAAAACTAAACGTTACAGCCTCGCTTTCCATTCGCAAAAAGGTCATACACGCTACCTATTGCTTGCTTTTTCACTGCAGCTTTACAATCGAGCAACAATTATAAAGTATGATTTACGTTGAGGATGTATTGCTATGGCTGATTTGTTTGAAAACCCAATTGGTTTGGATGGGTTTGAATTTCTAGAGTTCACTGCGCCAGAAAAAGGCATACTAGAGCCTATCTTTGAAGCGATGGGCTTTACCCTTGTCGCACGCCACAAATCAAAAGACGTCGAGCTATGGCGTCAGGGCGACATCAACCTACTGAGTAACTACGAAAAAGACTGTCATGCAGGCTACTATGCTGAAGAGCACGGTCCTTCAGCGTGTGGCATGGCTTTTCGCGTTAAAGATTCCCAGCACGCTTATAAAGAAGTACTTACTCGCGGTGCACAGCCTATGGACACACACACGGGCCCAATGGAATTGAAACTCCCTGCAATAAAAGGCATTGGTGGTGCCATGCTGTACCTTATTGACCGTTATGAAGGCGAGAACACTATCTATGATATCGACTTCAACTGGATTGAAGGGGTAGATCGCCACCCTGAAGGATGCGGATTCCATACCCTCGACCACCTTACCCACAATGTGTATCGCGGTCGCATGGATTTCTGGGCAGGATTTTACGAAAAGCTATTTAATTTCAGAGAAATTCGCTACTTCGACATTAAAGGGGAATATACCGGCCTACTGTCGAAAGCTATGACAGCGCCAGACGGTAAAATTCGAATTCCGCTAAACGAAGAAGCAGTTGGCGGTGGCGGCCAAATTGAAGAATTCTTAATGAAGTATAACGGTGAAGGTATTCAGCATATTGCTTTCGCTTGTGACGACCTAGTGGCGTGCTTAGATAAGCTGAAAGCAAGAGGCATGAAGTTTATGACCCCTCCGCCCAATACCTATTATGAAATGCTGGAAGAGCGCTTGCCTGGTCATGGTGAGAACGTTGACGAGCTTCAAAAACGCGGTATTTTGCTTGATGGTACTACCGAGAATGGAGAACCTCGCTTGTTACTTCAGATTTTCTCTGAAACCGTATTTGGCCCGGTATTCTTTGAATTTATTCAGCGCAAGCAGGATGAAGGTTTTGGAGAGGGTAACTTCAAAGCTCTGTTTGAATCTATTGAACGGGATCAAGTTAACCGCGGTGTGCTGAACAAGTAGCCCCGACACAAAAAAGTAACCCCGGGCGTATTTAGCAAGCGAGCGCGTAACGCTGAGCAAGTAATCCCGTCGCGCTAGGCGAGCTAAATCGCTTAGTAGGCTGTCGAAAAAAGCAGCGAGTAGCTCTACACGCTGCTTTTTAATTTTTCGATTTTAGAGCGCTATTTCTAATCGTAGTGATTATTTAATCCCTGCTTAGCTTTGTCCTTTTTCATAAAGCGCACATGCTGCACCACTTGGGTCAGTAATTACACAAAAGCTGTCTTTGCCATGGTGGCGTATGTCACCCACCTGCTTTCCGCCCTTTTCAATAACCGCATTTAAAGCTGACTCGAGGTTTTCCACCGTGAAATAGTTAATCCACCCGCCTGGGTACTGCGCATTAACACCTTGCTTATGACAAATACCGCCTACTGGCGTACCGTCAGGCTTCAACATGACGTAATCGTTGTAGCCTCCCATATCAATGGGTTCTTTCTTCCACCCCATCACTGCTTCATAAAAGCTGACGAGTTCATCTGCATTTTCTACAGTAATATCGCACCATGAAGAATCTGACATTGTTTTTTCTCTTTTGTTAGAGTTAGGAATAAGGTCAATCGCTTTCGTAAAAGCTTAGGCTAAACGTGCAATAAAACTGTTTTGCTATAGCTGTTTTGTTATAACTGAATTATGCTTTTGCTGTGCTTTGACCCGACGTTTGTTCCTACTTTTGCCTCAAGCCTTAACCCAAATCTTGCTCTTGTACTTTGGAGAAAACCCTCCACCTTGTTTCTGACTTTAGTACTTTCCGAATTATTTGTTAAATAAAAGATCGATTTAACTTACTCACGGTTTTAAACAAAAGTTTTTAAGCGGTAGATCCCTGGTAAGTCGCCGCTTATTACTGTTTTAAATTTTTTAAAAAAGTGACGCTTGTCAAGCTAAGAAATTGCAAAATGACCAAACATTTTTTATTTTAGTTGTAGACATGACCTGTGGAAAATGCTTGTAAAATAGAGAATGTTATCCACTGAGCATTGTTTGCACAGTTTATTTAATTATTTAATATCAGTAACTTACAATAAGACCCCAAACTACTCAACAAACTTATCCACAGATTAAGTGGATAACACGTAGCACTTAATCACAGTTAGTGGTTTAATGTGAATATCTTCGAAGTTATCTTTTTTCCGATTTTTTCATGCCAAAACAAACACTGCTAGTTAGAGAATCTTTGTTTACAATTCATAGCCTGGATCCAGAAAGTGATATCCCAGCCTCTGTACTCAATAGCCCGCTCTTTTTTCTGGGTAAAACAGAAGATGAATTGTCTATCGTTGTGCCAGACTCTATCAATGTTCCCTCCCTTGATAGCGACGAAGGTTGGCGTGCACTCGAGTTGCTAGGGCCTTTGCATTTGTCTATGGTAGGGATCATGGCACAAATAGGCGAAGTATTAGCATCGGCTAAGGTGGCAATTTTCGTTGTCTCAACCTTTGATACTGATTTCTTTTTAGTAAAAGATAACAAACTAAAAGATGCTATTAGCGCCCTCAAAGGCGCGGGTTATACAGTAAGTCAGGACATTTAAAACCGTGAACGCTAAGCAATTGCAGTGCCCGCCAGACAGTTATACCAAGCAATTCGTCATCTTAAGTCCATTTTCGGGGCAGGTAGTATCACTTTGCGATATTGACGACCCTTTTTATAAAAATGGGCTTATGGGGCCAGGCGCCGCCATAAGTTCTAATTCAAATTCCGTGATTTCGCCTTTCGCTGGCAAAGTTTTAAGCGTTTCGCCGCTAGACTATGCTATCGATATACAGTCTACCGCTGGTCTTAAATGCAAAATTAAATACGGCGGTGATACAACTCATCTGCATGGCGCACAATTTGTCTGCGCGTTGAAGCGCGGCGACCAAATTAAACCCAACCAGGTACTTTTTACTGTAAATGCCGCATGGCTGAAACAGCGTGGTGTAAGCAACACGTGTGCGCTGACCTTGCTTAATGCCCAAGCGCTTACCGGTGTGCTGTCCACTCACCAAAAATTTGTAGAAGCCGGTGAAGATACACTTTTAACTCTCTACTTATAGCTTTACCCTTTGCCAGAACATAGGTTTTCACCTTCAAAAACTATCGCGAGTGAGTTTAACAACGTATCAACTGCTTGTATGATGTAGCAAACAAGAAAAGTCGACAGCTGAAATACTGTTGGTGCCCAAAACGCGCTTAGCATTTTTCTTCTTATGCACCGGCATGAATACTGGATTTAATGGCACGCTGGCAACTGTGTCTTCTTCAAATAAACAACAAAGTAGTACGGAATAAATCACCATGAGCACAATCCTTTATGGGATCCCAAACTGTGACACCATCAAAAAAGCGAAGAAATGGTTAGCAGATAACGATATCCCGTTCACCTTTCACGACTACCGTAAAGACGGTATCGACAACGATTTCCTTGTACGCGCTGAGTCTGAGCTTGGCTGGGAAACCATGTTAAACAAACGTGGAACAACCTATCGCCAGCTAGAAGAGCAAGAAAAAGCAAACTTAGACAAAGACAAAGCGCTCGCTTTGCTAGAGCTTCATCCCGCTATGGTTAAACGCCCTATTCTGTATCACAACAATGCTTTTCACACTGGTTTTAAGCCTGCACAGTATGAGGAAATATTTTGTTAAACGACTCTGTTATTGAAATTGCCAAGCAACTCATAAACCGCCGCTCTGTAACGCCCGATGATGCAGGCTGCCAAGAAGCCATGGGCGAGTTTTTAGGCGCTTTGGGGTTTGACAATGAAACTATGGTGTTTGAAGACACCACTAACCTTTGGTCTCGCCGAGGAAAAGAAGGCCCTGTATTTTGTTTTGCAGGCCATACCGATGTGGTACCAAGCGGCCCGGAGTCAGCATGGAAAACACCACCATTTACAGCGACAGAAGTTGATGGCTATTTGCACGGCCGCGGCGCTGCCGACATGAAAGGCAGCCTTGCCGCTATGCTTGTCGCCACCCGGGAATTTGTGAACAAGTATCCAGATCACAAGGGTAGCATTGCTTACCTTATAACGAGCGACGAAGAAGGCCCGTTTATTAACGGCACTACACGCGTTATCGACACCCTAGAAGCGCGAAACGAAAAGATTGACTGGTGTATTGTAGGTGAACCTTCTTCAACAGACGAAGTTGGTGATATTGTCAAAAATGGTCGTAGAGGCTCATTAACGGGTGATTTAGTTGTAAAGGGCGTACAAGGTCATGTTGCCTACCCTCATCTAGCTAACAACCCTGTACACAGCGCTATGGCAGCGCTTGATGAATTAGCAAAATCACACTGGGATAACGGTAACGACTTCTTCCCACCCACCAGCTTTCAGATTTCGAATATTCACGCAGGTACAGGTGCAGGTAATGTAATACCAGGCGAACTTCACGTTTGCTTCAACTTCCGTTTTTCGACAGAAGTAACCGACCAACTTCTTATTGAACGTGTCACCGCTATTTTAGACGCCCACGATTTTGAGTACGAGATAAACTGGACCTTTAATGGACAACCATTTTTGACCGATACAGGCGCGCTATTAGAGGCAACCCAAGGTGCGATTGCTGCAGTTAAAGGTACACCTACGGTACTCTCTACTGCTGGCGGCACATCTGACGGACGCTTTATTGCACCTACGGGGGCACAAGTTATTGAGCTAGGCCCGGTTAACGCCACTATTCACAAAGTTGACGAGTGCGTAAAAATGGCTGACCTAGAGCAACTTGCAGATATGTACTTCGGTATCTTAGAACGCTTGCTGGCTAAATAGCTTTTTTGTCTTACATGAATCAGATTCCGCAACAAGCATGGCTAGGCCAGCACAACGACTACCTTGTTGATGCTGGCAATGGCCATAGGCTTCATCAAGACGTTATTTCGCCCTTTCTTGCTATGCAAGATGCTGCGCACAATGACGGTATAGACTTACAGTTAGTCAGTAGCTTTCGCGATTTTGATAGGCAAGCTGCCATTTTTAACCGCAAGTGGACGGGGCAGGCGCAGCTTCTTGATGTTAACGGCACAGCACTTCCTTTCGAAACGCTAAGTGACGATGAAAAACTCCATGCTATTTTGACCTGGTCTGCGCTACCTGGCGGCAGTCGTCATCATTGGGGTACCGATATTGACGTCTATGACAGATCTGCTGTGCACAAGTGGGATGGCAACTTTAACCTTGTAGAAAGCGAATACCTTAGTGGCGGCCCCTGTCACAACCTTTCTTGTTGGCTTGCTGATAATATGGAACAGTTCGGTTTCTACCGTCCTTTCTCTGTTAATAGTGGTGGTGTGGCCGTTGAGCCTTGGCATTTAAGCTTTAAAAGTACTGCAAGTACCTTTGAAAGTGCTAGGAACCTAGACGGTTTCACACAAGCTATCGAACAAAGCGGTATAGAAGGTAAATCGTGTATTTTGCCGCAGCTGCCTAACTTGTATAATCGCTACGTTTTGAACAAAGGGCGCTAGCCTACGGAATTTTTATGAGTACTACCTGGGTCATTATCGTTATTGTTTTGGTATTAGGCGTAGTTATTGGAAATATTACGTTACTTAAATACAGCGCTAAGTTTAAATTCCCTACCCCCTCTAAGCCTTTTGATGATGAAGGTGATGAATATGATGACGAGTACGACAATCCAAATAAAGACGCTAACCGCCCACATGCCGAGAATGAAGCGGCGGGCGACCATGCTTCGTTGACACAAACAAATAATGAAAGTGGCAATAACGACAAGAAACCCGTGAAATAGCTTTTTCATTTAACTCTATTAACGATAGTAGCGCTTGCATTGAGCACCTAATTCAATTTTTTTAGTTAAGTGCTTTTAGTCATCATGTGCATCTAAGTATGCCGTTTAGGCTAGCTACTAGCACAGACCGCTCACTATCTTTCCATCACATAAATACACTCTACGAGGTTCTAGACGTGTCTAATAAACAATCCTTACTAAGCAATATCGGCGTACAAGTTGTCATTGCTATGATCATTGGTACTGCCGTTGGTGCCTTTATGGGTGAAAGCGCCGAAATGTTCGCGCCTTTGGGAGCTATTTTTATTAACCTGATAAAAATGTTGGTTATTCCACTGGTTGCTGTGGCGCTTATCTCAGGTGCAGCCGGGCTTGGCAACAGCACCAACGCGGGAAAAGTGGGGCTATCTACCCTAGCCTATTTTGGTTTAACCTCTGCTCTAGCTGTAGGGCTTGCGCTAATAATGGGCGAAGTGTTTAAGCCAGGTATCGGTATTGATGTATCATCTGTACAAGGCATGTTCTCTGGCGAATACGCATCTAAAGGTGAACTCCCCTCTTTTTGGGCAACCGTGACAGGCATGATCCCGACCAATGTGTTTGCATCATTAACTAACGCAAACATTCTTCAAATTTTGGTGTTTTGCTTATTCTTCGGTCTTGCCCTTTCCAAACAGCCGAAAAAGAACCGTGAGCCTATTTTAAATGGAGTAAACACCATTGTTGATGCCATGGTGTGGATGATTAACTGCGTAATGAAAATTGCCCCTATCGGCGTTTTCGGCTTAATGGCAGAGGCTGTAGGCACATTCGGTTTTGCCGCGCTTATGGTGGTGTTCAAACTTTTCTTAGTGTTTACTGCTGCTATTTTAGTGTTTGGTTTTGTGGTCTACCCCCTACTGGTTCAACTATTTACAAAAATATCGGCTAAGTCTTTTCTTGTTGCGATGAAAAAGCCGCAAGCAGTGGCGCTATCAACTGCTTCATCTATGGCAACGCTACCAGTTACTATGAATACTGTTGAAAACGAGCTAGGTGTAAGAAATGCAACGGCGTCGTTTGTACTGCCTTTAGGTGCCACCATTAATATGAGCGGAAACGCTATTTATTACGGCTTAGTGGCAGTGTTTTTTGCACAGCTTTTCAATATCGATTTATCCATGGGCGCCTATGTTGCCATTATCCTGACTTCTACTCTTGGCGCCGTTGGTCAAGCAGGGGTACCTGGCCCGTCATTCTTGGTCGTTGCCGTGTTACTTGCTGCAGGCATTCCTATTGAGGGCTTACCCTTGTTGTTTGCCCTCGACAGAATTTTCGACATGATCCGTACCGCGCTAAACATTACCGGTGACGCGGCTTGTGCCGTAATTATTGATGAAATTGCTATTGATAAAACTAACGTTGACGATAGTGCTATTGATAAAGCTGACATTAATGATAATGCTGGCGATGCAACTTTCAAAGAGAAGATGGGCACAGATAAAAGCTAGATACATGTGCACTCAATTGGTAGTGAAACTACCAAGTTGGAAATGAGTTTTATAGCAAAAAAAAAGGTGGTCACTTAATAGGTGACCACCTTTTTTTAGTTACGCTATGAATTAATAGATAATGTTACCGTGACTATTTAGCGCCTTTGTTTTTCACATACTTTTCAAGCCACTGGTCTTGTTCCCAAAGGGTGTGTAACACACTTTCTTTCACTCGGTATCCATGACTTTCTTTTGGCAGCATAACTAATCGCGTCACTGCGCCTAAGCCTTTCAAAGCGTTAAAATAACGCTCACTTTGCATAGGATACGTACCCGAATTATTGTCTGCTTCACCATGTATTAGTAAAAGTGGCGTCTTCATTTTCTCAGCGTGCATAAATGGCGACATAGTGTAATACACGTCTGGCGCATCCCAGTAGTGGCGCTCTTCCGACTGAAAACCAAATGGGGTCAGTGTACGATTGTAGGCACCAGAACGGGCAATACCGGCAGCAAATAAGTCCGAATGGGACAACAGGTTTGCTACCATGAAGGCACCATAGCTATGCCCGCCAACCGCGACACGCTCAGGGTCAATAAGCCCTTTTTCGTCTAGCGCATCAATCGCTGCCTTTGCGTTGGCAACCAGCTGGGGTCTAAAGGTGTCGTTAGGCTCTTCGTCTCCCTCCCCTACAATTGGGAAAGAAGCATCGTCTAGCACCACATAGCCTTTGGTTACCCAATAGATAGGCGAGCCGTACCATGGATAAATAAAACGATTAGGGTTTTGTGTATTTTGACCTGCGCTAGATTTATCCTTAAATTCCTCTGGGTAGGCCCATAGGATCATGGGGTAGCGTTTGCCTTCTTCGTAATCTGTTGGCAAATATAAGGTACCTGTTAAATCTAAACCGTCGTTACGCTTGTACGTAATCACCTCTTTCTTAACGTTTTGAATGCTTTCGAAAGGGTTTTCAAAGTGGGTTAACTGAGTCAGCGTGTTATCTTTTAAGCTACGGAAATAGTAGTTCGGGTAATCTCGCTTAGACTCAATTCTTACCAACAAGCGGTCATTTTTCATATTGAAATCGCGCAAGTCTTCAAATTTATCAGTGTACTCACTTGAATACACCCGCGATGTTTCAAGGGTGTTAAGATTTAATTTATCTAAGAACGGGAATTGCCCTTCAGGCGTAAAACCATCTCCAAGCAAAAACGCATTCTCTCCTTCTAGCGCAAGCACATCTTTGAAGTACTCATTTTTGCGGGTAACAAAGCTGCCTGGGTCGCTGTATTTATCTTGATAGCTTCGGTTTGAAATAATCTTCGCAGGTTTACTTTGATCAGGGCTAAACAGATAAGTTTTAAGATTGCGGGTATTCCACCAATAATCCATGGCTACCGCAGTGCTGTCGTCGCTCCAAATAAAGCGATAAAACCTGTCCTCTGTTTTAAGGATTTTCTCGGCATCGCCACTAAATGGCGCTTCAAGCTGCATTAGCTTGTCACGGTGCGTAACTTCTGTGTCAGGGTCTCCTCCGTCTAGCGCTTCAGCATATACGATTGTATTCGGTTTATCGTTGCGCCACTGTACGTCGCGAGGCCCGGTCCGAACAGCCATGAAACCTTGTGGTAAGTCTTCAATGAGCGGAACGTCGACAAGTGTTTTAGCCAGCGTTCCATTTTTATTATACAAGCTGATAGTGTGGGGAAAACGGCGGTAGGTCACTAAATAAGAAAACGGCGTGTTGTACTCCTGCACCATCACGTAGTCGCCGGCCGGAGAAACGCTAATATCGCCATACATTCCTGACGCTAACCACGGCGAAGGCTTCCCTTTTAATGGCACTTTATAAACTTCAGAACGGGCTAATTGCTCAAAATTGAACTCGTCGTTCTTGTTTTTCAGCAAGTCTTGATATGTGCGGTTTTGTGCTTTTTTACCGTCGCTCACTGAGATCGTTGGGCCAATCGGCACTGCTACGCTGGTGTCGATTAAATCTTTTCTATCTGTGGGTACTACTTTTACCAAAAGTGAAAGGCTATCTGCATTCCAATTTAAGGTATCCCCCATGTTCGCATTTATAGGTTTATCAAACAGCTTTCTCGCTGCAGCCGCTTTGATATCAAGCACCCATAGCTCAACACCTTTACTTGTGGTGTGAGTGAACGCCATATAGCGCTGATTCGGTGACCAAGAAAAGTTAGTTAGACGCGGAGTTTCAGGCATGCCTTCGACCGTAACGCTGTCCTTGCTGCCGACTCGCTGAACCTCTAATTTATTATAGTAAGTGACGCGACTTCCAATGTTGGTGGCAGGGTCAATTCTAAGGCCTGCTAAGCGAAGCTCTTCTTTAGATAAGTCTTCTATCGACTTATAGTTATCGCGAAACAACAGCACCATATTCTTCTGTGCATCGTCTACGAGAGTCGCTGGTGCAAGCGTAACATCCACTAAATCTAGAATTTCTTTAGACGGTTTTTGATACTGAAGGCCATCCTGTGCAAATAGATGGCAGGAGCATGCGGCAAATAGGACAAACATCCATTTTCTTAGCATTCTATTTCCTTAATTAGGTTTTCTTGAGGGTAAAAAACAAAAAAAGCGAGACATTGCCACCGTTGATAAACAACTGACTTAAGCCTCGCTTCAATTGATTAATAAGCGCATACTTTAAAAACTATACACTTTTTGTAGTTATACTGGCGTCGTTTTAACTGCAGTACCGCTAATGCTCACCATTAGCATGCTGCCTTTATCACCAATGACTTGATAGTCTAGGTCTATACCAACCACAGCGTTTGCGCCCATACTTCTTGCTTCGTGTTCTAGTTCGGTAAACGCGAGTTTTCGCGCAGTGGTAAGCTCTTCTTCATAAGACCCCGAACGACCGCCCACGATATCGCGAATAGACGCGAAGAGATCTTTGAACACATTTGCGCCCATTACGGCCTCGCCCACGACAATACCGTAATAGGCTTCAATTTTGTGACCTTCCAAGGTTGGGGTAGTTGAAACAATCATGCGTAACTCCTTTTAATGTGAACTGTTAATTTACCGCTATTTAGGCATACCCGCCTAACCGTTGTCTTTAAACCATTGCTTGATGGTCTCAACAAGTGCTTGCGCTTCACTGGTGTCATAGGCCACTGTAGGCTGATTACCCCATACAGGTTTTGGCCAAGCACAGTCGTTTTCAAAACGCGCGACGTGGTGTACATGAAGCTGTCTTACCACGTTACCTAATGCGGCTACATTTAGTTTTAACGGTGAAAATATGGCCTGCATCGCTTTTGAAGCCAGCGCAGATTCTCTTAGCAAGACCACCTGCTCATCTTCTGATAAGTCGATAATTTCCGCGATATCATTTTTCATCGGCACCAGTATCAGCCACGGAAATTGACTGTCGTTCATTAACAGTACACGACACAGCGAAAGATCACAGACAAAAAATGTATCATTGTGTAAACGGCTATCGAGTTTAAACATCTAGTTTATCCAGCGTGGTAGGCACTACGGTTAATAAGGCACGTTGCCCAATGGCAACCTTTGCATTAGGAAATACAATGGCTTCACCGTCTTGCTCAGCTACGTATTCTTTGTTTGGTTCAGACGCCAATACGGTGCCTTTAGGGTAGTCAGTGAAATTTGGGGTATCGTCATCGAAATGAAGTGTAAACGCTTCTTCCTGGCGGTTTATTACTTGGTTCACGCGGTAGATATCAAGGTCGTCCATATTTACCGAAGGAGCAAAGTCTTGTTCAGTTATAAGCTGCGTAAGTGCGGTTTTAGCATCCGCAAATCGGCTCATATCGTTCTGCCCAAACGGGCGTACTTTTCCAAGTTCAACGGTAAACGCATGAGCGTTATATTGATAAGAAGAGAAATAGCTAAACGTGGTGGTTGAACTTTCAGAAAGTAGAATGGTTTTTACCCCACACGCCGCAAGGAACGCTAGTTGCCCTTTGCTATGAACTCTGTCGTGAAGATAAGGATATACCGCAAACTTTTCATTTTTAGAGGCGCGAATTGCCGTGTGCAGGTCGTAGTGATAACGGGTGCCTTCAGCTGCTTCAAAGAAAGACGCCACCGCCTCTTCTAGCTGCTTAGCACGTACACGTTCAGCGTTCACTAAACCCTCGCCAGTTGAGTGCGCCCCGCTAAACAATCGGTTCATGTTCTCTTCAACAAAGCGCTCTGCAATATCCATGGCCGGTAAATTACCGAATAAGAATAGTACATCGTGCGCTAACGTCATTGCCCCTGTAAGGATGTCTTTAACTAATTCATCACAAATTTCGATAGGTGCAGTTTCATTACCGTGAACACCACAGGACAAAACAATGCGTTTACTTGGCGTAGAGGTAGGCTGTACGGAAAAACTAATGATGCCAGGCGCAGTGATACTAACGTCAGTGCCGTTGGCTAGCGTAAATTGATGAGCGCGTTCGAATAACTCGGGTTGACGGCGAGAAAGTGTTAAAAATTGGCCGTTTTCGATAAGTTCTTTCATAAGTGTGAGCTTTGTTGACTTTGTCTAATCTCGAATAACTTAAGTGTACCGAGACAGTCTATCAAAATCACCTTATCTCAAGGTTTTATTGCGCTAGGCTGTAACTAATAAATAACGCTTTTCTGCACTAGTCGCGATATTCTACAAGACTACGCAGTTTCTTTAGTACTAAGGGGGTAGCAATACTTAACCTAATTAGGCGCCCCAAAATAAAAAACTAGAAACAAAGACGCAATAAAGTACAAAGCTACTGAGGTTAATTACGATTGGCTAGCGGTGGTAGTGGCTAGGCTTGGGCCCTTCTTGGCGAACTACCGACAATGATTTCTTGCTGAATAAGTTGCACGAATTCAGTAAAAGGTATAGCACGCGAGAATAAATACCCCTGACCTTGAGAGACCCCGACCTCTCGAAGAATGTGAAGCTGCTCTACGGTTTCAATGCCCTCAGCAACCACACAACAATTCTTAGCTTGGCCTATTACTTTCGCCGCCTCAATTATCGCCCTATTAACCGGATGTGCTTCTAATTCCATCACGAAAGATTTATCTATTTTCAGGGCATCGATATCTAGGTCGCGAATATAAGCAAGGTTGGAATATCCCTTGCCGAAGTCGTCTACTGATATAGCCACACCAAGGTTTCTTAATTCATCTAACTGTTTTTTCACCATCAGTGAATTAGATAGCGCAACGTCTTCGGTGAGTTCTAATTCAATAAGAGACAGCGGTAAACCATAGGTGTCGCTTAACATTTTCAGTGTAGGTATTAACTGATTGTCATAAAGCTGAGTAGGTGAAATGTTTACTGACAGTGAAATAGGCATCCTAAATCCATCCAGTTCAGCGAGTGCTCTAAATGCTTGCTCCAATGTCCAGTAACCCAGCTCATTCATCATATTGTATGACTCTGCAGCCTCAATCAAGGGTCCCGGAAACAAAACGCCATCAAGAGGATGATTCCAACGCAATAGACACTCTGCCCCCACTACCTCAAGGGTATTTAGGTCTACCTTGGGTTGATAGTAAAGCTCAAGTTCATTCTGGGACAGTGCGCGTTTTAGGTCAGCTTTTAGCGCTAAACTTCTGCCCGTATCAGATTTATCTGACTTGGTCAGTGCGAAGTAGTTTTCGTACTTATTCTCTTTGGCCTGCTTTAATGCTGATTCTGCCCGAGATACAAACGCGGTAATATCAAACTTGTCGTTTTCGCCACATACCACGCCTACATTAAAGTCAGCGATAAATGCCGTACCTTCATAATGCATGGGCGTTTTAAAATGCTCGACAAGACGTTCGAACATTTGTCGCATCACCGCTTCCCTATTTTCGTTGGGAAAAACGATTCCAAATACATCGCCGCTAATTCGGCCAATAAGCACTTGCTGACCAAAAAGGCGTTGAATACGGTTGGCAATTTCTAGCAAGAAGCGGTCGCCGACGTGAATGCCTAGACTCGTTGTTACATCGGAGAAACGCACAACATCAACTAGCATCAAAGATACAGACGTGCTTTGAGAAGCTTGTTTTAAAACGCTATCGATAAATGCATAGCGATTGGGAATGGTTGCCAGTGATGTATGTTGGCTCATGATGTTTTCCTTGAGCTTTACGCTTCTAGGTACTAAAAACAACTACTTATATAAGACCATGCCGATACAAATGGCGCAACGGCACGTGAGTATGATTTTGCATACCTTCTTATACTTTTGTACAACAAAAGTATAATTCTGGTCCTCGTCTAACCTATAGCTAATTAGCTATCGTTATTAAAATAACACGCGAACCTTTAAAACAAGGCAGTGCCGTAAAACGAAACACTGCTATAACAATATAGACGTTTTTTAAGAGGTATAAAAAAACCCGGCAAGTTTACCACTGCCGGGTTATTTCTATACGCTTCTGCGATTAGCTTTCAATCTTACACGGTGAAAGTTTCCAAACGCGCTCAACGTAATCACGAATTGAACGATCTGAAGTAAACTTACCCATCTTCGCTGTGTTGATAATCGCCATTTCCGCCCAGCGCTCTTTGTCGCGATACGCTGCATCAACGGCAATTTGCGCGTCAGAATAGGCGCGGAAATCCGCTAGTACCATGTAGGGGTCGCCGTTATCTAGCAAGCTTTGCTTGATAGATACCAGGGCACCTGGTTTACCCGGAGTGAAGTAATCGGTTTCTAACCAATCCAGCACAGCTTTAATTTCAGGATCTTTATAGTAGTAGTCGTGCGGGTTGTAGCCGCTAGCTTTAAGCTCGTTAACTTCTTCTACCGTAAGACCAAAGATAAAGATGTTGTCGTCGCCTACTTCTTCAGCAATTTCAACGTTTGCTCCGTCAAGGGTACCGATAGTCACCGCGCCGTTTAGCGCAAGCTTCATATTACCCGTACCCGAAGCCTCTTTACCTGCTGTACTGATTTGTTCAGACACGTCTGCTGCAGGGATCATTTTCTCTGCTAGCGACACGCGATAGTTTGGTAAGAATGCCACTTTAATCTTGTTATTAACGCGCGGGTCGTTATTGATCTTGTCAGCAACTTTATTAATCGCGTAAATAATGTCTTTTGCTAGCTTGTAGCCCGGTGCCGCTTTTGCACCGAATACAAAGACACGTGGGTGCATATCGTAATCAGGATTCTCAAGAATACGACGGTACAAGGCCATAATATTTAATAGTGCTAAATGTTGACGCTTATATTCGTGCAAACGCTTAATTTGCACGTCAAAAATAGCATTAACGTCTACTTCTATATCCAGTGACTTGCGGATCTCTTCTGCTAACAACTCTTTGTTCTCAAGCTTCACTTTCATGAATTGCTTCTGGAACGTTTTGTTGCTTGCGAATTTTGCTAAGCCCTGCAGCTTATCTAAGTCGCGCGGCCAGTCATCACCAATTTTCTTATCAATAAGTTTAGACAGTCCTGGGTTACACGCTTTCAACCAGCGACGCGGCGTAATACCGTTAGTCACGTTAGTAAGCTTACCCGGATACAGTTCATCGAACTCTGGGAAAAGCGATGACTTAACAAGACGAGAGTGCATTTCTGCTACGCCGTTGACCGCAAACGAGCCGATTACTGAAAGATGACCCATTCGCACCATCTTCTCGTTACCTTCCTCAATGATTGAAAGCTTGCTTTTCATTGCATTGTCGCCAGGCCACTTCTTATCAACCTCTGCCATAAAGCGGTGGTTGATTTCGTAAATGATTTCCAAGTGACGAGGAAGAATTTTCTCAATCATGCGCGCAGGCCACTTTTCTAGCGCCTCTGGCAGCAACGTATGGTTAGTGTAGGCGAATACTTTCGTGCAGATACCCCAAGCTTCGTCCCAACCTAACTCTGCGCGGTCCACAAGAATACGCATTAGCTCTGGTATTGAAATAGCTGGGTGAGTGTCGTTTAGCTGAATAACAACTTGATCTGCGAAACGGCTCCAATCGTCACCGTGCGCGCGCTTGTAACGACGGATAATGTCTTTAAGCGAGCACGAGCAGAAGAAATATTGCTGAATAAGGCGTAGCTCTTTACCCGCTTCGGTTTCATCGTTTGGATAAAGTACTTTTGAAATGGTTTCTGCCTGCACATTTTCACGCTGTGCATCAACGTAGCCACCCGCATTGAATACGTCCCAGTTGAAGTAGTCAGACGCTTCTGACTGCCACAAACGCAGTACGTTTACGGTTTTACCTTCATAGCCTACAACGGGAATATCCCATGGAACACCTTTTACAATGGAGCCTGGGTGCCATTCTTTAAGCACGCGACCATTTTCGCCGTACTTTGTTTCTACGTAACCATAAAGCGAGACTTCTTGTATAGATTCTGGACGGCAGATTTCCCAAGGGTTACCGTAATCACGCCAGCTATCTGGACGCTCGATTTGTGCACCGCTCTTAATTTCCTGACGGAACAGACCGTGTTCGTAGTGAATACCATACCCAATAGCAGGTAATTCCATGGTTGCAAGGGAGTCAATAAAACATGCTGCTAGTCGGCCAAGGCCGCCGTTACCAAGCGCCATGTCAGGCTCTTCTTCAAGAATATCTGAAATCTCAACGCCTAGCTCTTTCAGTGCGCCGCCAGCAACGTCAAACAAGCCAAAGTTTTGCAGGTTGTTTGAAAGTAAACGACCCATAAGGAATTCGGCCGAGAAGTAATGAACGGCGCGGGTGTCGTTCAAATAGTGACTCTTCTGCGTCTTGCGCAATCCTTCAAGCACTTGCTCTTGGATTGCCGCACAGGTTGCTTTCCACCAAGCGTGGTTGTTTGCTTTGTTTTCGTCGGTGCCTAGCGTGCAGTGCAAGTGTTTGATAACCGCTGCTTTGAATGCAGCCTTATCGATCACTGGAGAGGGTTGCGTCTTGGTCGCTTTTGCGTTCATTTTGCGTCTCACTCTTAAGTAGAAGCGGTGTTTACACACCAAAAACGTAATTTAATTACAGAATAACTTCAGAATATGACAGCAATATAGCAGCGCTTAAACGATTATGTTGTAATTATTTTGTTAAAATAACAAAAAATCGCATGAATTCGTATGCATTCATGCGATTTTTAACATTTTACTTACAAAATAAGATTAAAAACGGTTTATTTTTGTACTTACTTTATAATTTTGCCAACTAAAGCTTCGGCTTCGGCAATTAGCTCCTGTAAGTGACTTTCACCGTTAAAGCTCTCTGCATAGATTTTGTAGATCTGTTCAGTACCAGAAGGACGTGCTGCAAACCAGCCATTTTCCGTCGATACTTTAACACCACCAATAGCCGCGTTATTACCCGGAGCGTGAGTTTGCACAGAAGTTATAGACTCTCCTGCTAACGTATCGCTAGTAACTACCGATGCATCCATTGCTGAAAGTTTCTGCTTTTGCTCAAGTGTTGCTGCTACGTCTACACGGCTGTACACCGGTGCTGCAAATTTTTCCGTTAGCGCTTTGTAATGCTCGCCCGGATCTTTACCTGTAACGGCTAAAATTTCTGCTGCTAGTAAACAAAGGATGAAACCATCTTTATCTGTCGCCCAGGTGCTCCCGTTGCGCTCTAGAAAGATACCACCCGCACTTTCTTCACCCGCAAAACCAATAGTGCTGTTAGATAGACCGTCTACAAACCATTTGAAGCCAACAGGCATTTCAGCCAGCGGCTTACCTAGACTATTCGCTACGCGGTCAATCATGCTGCTAGATACGAGTGTCTTACCGATATTCAAATCACTAGGCCAGTCCGGACGGTGGGTATAAAGGTAATTAATCGCCACAGCCAAATAATGGTTAGGGTTCATCAGCCCTGCGCTTTTGCACACAATACCATGACGGTCAAAATCTGGGTCGTTACCCCATGCTAAATCAAAGTTGTCTTTTAGCTCAATCAACCCTGCCATGGCGTAAGCAGATGAACAATCCATGCGAAGCTTGCCGTCTTTGTCACGACGCATAAAACCAAACTGAGGGTCGACAGCATCATTGACCACTGTGATGTCTAACCCGTATTTTTCAGAAATACGCGACCAATACCCTACTCCGGCACCACCCAATGGGTCTGTGCCTAGTTTTAAGTTCGCTTTTGCAATCGCTTCCATGTCGATGACTTTGGCTAAGTCCTCGATGTAAGGCTCCATAAAGTCTTCTTCACGAACCAGTTTGCGATCGGTAGCTTGGCGAATATCAATACGCTGAACACCTTTGTTGCCATCAGCAATTAACGTATTTGCGCGATCTTGAATTTGCTTGGTTACATCACTATCGGCTGGGCCACCGTGTGGGGGATTGTATTTAAAGCCGCCGTCTGAAGGAGGATTATGAGAAGGCGTAATAACAATTCCGTCCGCCTTGTCTGTATTACCAGCGCGATTATAACGAATAATAGTGCGAGAAATAACAGGCGTTGGCGTATAGCCCATGCTCTCGTTATCTGCACGTTGCACTATAACATCTACGCCGTTGGCACATAAAACTTCTATGGCGGTGATCATGGCCGGTTCAGATAACGCGTGGGTATCTTTACCAACGTATAGCGGGCCGTCGATACCTTCCTGCTTGCGGTATTCTACCAAAGCTTGGCAAATTGCACTGATGTGAGTGTCAGTAAAGGTAGCGTTCGACGCCGTGCCCCGGTGGCCAGAAGTACCAAAAGACACTGCCTGTCCCGGGTCATTCATATCCGGTTTGTAGCTGTAATACTGGCTCACTAACTGGGGTACGTTAATGAGTTGCTCCTTTGCTGCATGCTCTCCAGCCTGCGGATGTAATGCCATGAAAAAAGTCCTTATTTAGAAGTTTCGTTGTTTGTTACTTGGCTTGCTATTTACCTTCTGAAGAGAAACGCGCAACAACGGTTTCAATTACATCTGGTTGATAACCTAGGTTACGCAAAACTTGTTCCAGCATGTTTGTTTTCTTGGCAGTGTTGTTATTTGTCACCACCCAGAACGGGCTATCTGGTATAGCTTTCGGATTAGTGCTGCTGCCGTTTTCAAGTAACGCTTCCTTACTTGTCGCAAAGTAAGTACGGTTTTTCCCCTTGATACTTTCAACACTCGCAAAATTTTCTGCATTAAGCTTGTGCGCTGCACTCAAAACAAACAAGAACTGATCAACCCGTTTAGTAAAGGTGCTTAATGCATCTTTTGAAACGGCATCCAAAATATCTCGTTTGGTGTGGGCTTCGTTTGAAAGCGGTGTTTCAGTAGGTGCCGATGGCTTTTTCGCCGCTCTGGTGCCTGCGGATGTTTTCGCTGCAGCAGTTTTTGCCGGCGTGGCCTTTGCTGGCGCTTTCTTTGCCGCAGTTCTACCTACCGAGGCTTTATTCGCCGTTGACTTTACCGAAGCGTTAGACGCTTTTGTAGCAGTTTTAGCTAATGGCGCTTTAGGCTCCACTTCTACTTCTGCCGCCGTGCTTGGCTTACTTGTCGACTCTGTAACGTCTGCACTTTTTGTTTCGCTTGTTTTTGCAGGCGTCGATGATGCTGCACTAGGCTCTGTGCCCTGCGATACAGCTCCGTCTTCAGGTAAAAGTAAACGTCTTAAAATTTGCGATGCACTCTCACCAATATGCTTAGTCTGGCTGGCGATGAAGGCATATAAATCGTCATCTATTTCAATGCTTTTCATAACTACTTCCTTTTTAAGAGGCACCATTATAGACAACACAGTTAAACTACGCAGCACTTAATAGCAGATGTTTTGAGGAATCGTGAATATTAAACGTTGAACAGACCTATTGCATACCAACGTATAAATTTACAAAGGTATTAGAATAGAAAGCGATACCCTATCGTTGCTACTATGATTAAAACTATCATTTATAGAATGACAGAGTATTTTTAAATAAAAGTGACAAAACTATGCGCCAAGATATTATTCGTATTCAGCAAGCTCTTAGTCAAAAGATTATTGGCAAAGAGCATCAGCTGAAACTCGCCATTACGTGTTTACTGGCCAATGGTCACTTGTTAATTGAAGACTTACCTGGAATGGGGAAAACCACCCTTTCACATGCCCTCTCTCAAGTTTTTGGTCTTCAATATGCGCGTATTCAGTTTACGTCAGACTTACTCCCTTCCGACATGTTGGGCGTAAACATTTTTCACAGTCACGAAAGCGATGAGCAAAAACGCTTCTCTTTTAAACATGGCCCTATTTTCAGCCAAGTGGTTCTAGCCGACGAATTAAACAGAGCAAGCCCTAAAACTCAAAGTGCCCTATTAGAGGCAATGGAAGAGCGCCAAGTGAGTATTGATGGTGTAACTCATGCACTTCCGTCGCCTTTTTTTGTAATTGCAACACAAAACCCTAGCTATCAATCTGGCACTTACCCTTTACCAGAGTCGCAGCTAGACCGCTTCTTTATGCGTATTTCACTGGGCTATCCTGCTTGGAAAGCCGAAAAAGCTATGCTTATGCAGCAAGACGCTTCAGCGCCTCTCAGGCAAATTCTAAGTGAAGCAAACTTACACCAGATGCAAAGTGAAGTGTCTACTATTCATACGAGCGATGCCATTCTTAACTATATTTTGCGACTGGTAAGTGAAAGCAGAGAGAGCGGCGACTACCCTAACCCGCTTTCCCCGAGAGCCAGCCGAGCAATACTTCAAGGTGCTAAGGCATGGGCATATGTGTGTGGTAGAGATTATGTGACGCCCGACGATGTTCAGGCTGTATTTGTGGCAATTACCGCACACCGATTAAGTTTATCTTCCCACCATGGTGTGCAGGGGCAACATAACCAAACTTTTGACGGAGAGAAATTGAGCCAAAAATTACTTAATAGTATCGACCCATTAGCAGCGTAGTATTTATGGATTGTTGGAGTATTACACGTGCGTAAAGTGCCAGCCTCCTTATCAAATTACTTCAAACATCGACTACTGAAGTGGCTGGATAAGCGTGTTCCGGCTTCCCCCGAACATCACCTAAACTTGAACAGTATTTTTATACTACCAAGTGGGTTTGGCTGGTCGTTTATTATTTTGTTACTGTGCTTGTTTTTACTTGGGACCAACTATCAAAACAACTTGATGTTACTGCTTAGCTATTTGTGCTTAAGCATTATGCTGCTCACGTTATTTTACACTCATCAAAACTTTGCCCGTTTAGCACTTAAAGCGCTTCCGCCCGACTCATTTCACTGCAACGTAGACGGTGAAATGCACCTTCAGATCATCCCTCATAAGAACACACCAACGAGAGCCTGCAATGGCGTACTGTCGGTAAAATGGCTGAATGTAGTACGCACAGCAGATACGCACACTCAAAAGACAGCTGATGGCGACACATCAGCATTTTTAGAGCGAAGCTTTAGCTTTGCGTTAAATAAACATCCAGGCTCAAACAAAGATCAACGACAAAGCCTCAGGGTACCTTTGCAAATACCAAAGCGGGGGCAGTTTATTTTGGGGCGAATGACCATCGCCTGCGACTTTCCTCTTGGGCTTTATAAATGCTGGACTCACCTTGATTTTGACCAGCAAGTTGTTGTGTATGCTAAGCCTGCAGAAGGCCCTATCACTATCGATAAGATTGCAAATACAAATGAATCAGAAAGTGTCAGTGAATTGAGCGCCCCAAGCAGTAGTGAAGACTTTTACGCTTTGAAGGATTATGAAGTTGGACAGCCACTTAACCGGGTATCGTGGAAGCATGTAGCTAAAAATGGAAATTGGGTTTCTAAATCTTTTACTTCTCTGCAAAGCGACAGCTATATATTTTCGATACCGTCGAATACAGATTTAGAAACTGCTGTTTCAGCACTTACTCATGCCATTCTTTCTTGGACAAATGCGGGCTCTTGGGCGAGTGCGGAACGCGGGTTCGGTGTACAGTTCAAAGGGCTAAATATTGCGCCTGACCATGGAGCTGAGCACATACATGAATGCCTTAGCGCACTTGCTTGTTTAGCACCTGTAAGTAACACAAACCATAATACTTCGTCGTTCAGCTCAACCATAAACAGGCCCGTTTCTTTAGCTTCCAAGCAAAAGAAGAAGATAAGGCCTTTAAGATGAACATCCTTACTTCTAGCCAGTTTTCACAATTAGCAGTTTTAAAAAACGTATTTAGCCAACCCCAGCCTGTGGCTGTTCTTCTACTTTGCGCAGCCTTTTCCCTAATACTCTCTACGCTTACCTCACCTTTAATGATTTGGGTATTGATGCTTAGCGGGTGTGCTGTGGTGGTGAGAATCGCAGGCCTTAGCACATTGCATAGCTTACCTACTTCACGTACGGTGAATTTGCTTGCTTTACTTGCCGTATTTGCTTTGTCTTGGTTCGGGTTCTCAGTAGGTCTTCTTGATAGCATGATCAATTTGTTGACTATTGCGTGCGCCCTAAAAATCATGCTCGTTAAGAATAAGCGAGACTTTCATCTACTAATATGTACCTGCTTATTCTTAATCGGCTGCGGGTTTATTTCGTCACTGAGTGTATTTGCATGGATAGGCTATACAGCTATATTAACATTATTGCTCGTCGCAACGGCCATTTATCACGGTGCTGGTGTTTCTATAGCGAAAAGCTTTAAATTCGTCAGTGTACTTGTTGTTCAAGCTTTTCCCATTGCGCTACTTTTATTTTTGCTGTTGCCTCAGCTTCCACCCCTTTGGCAAATGCCCACATCAAAATCTACAGAAACCGGGCTTTCTGATACAGTAACACCTGGGGATATAGCATCACTTGCTAGCTCATCTGAACTCGCTTTTAGTGCAACCTTCAATAGTGAAGAGGAGGTCCCCGATGCGCCTTTTAGATACTGGCGTGCAATGACACTCGAGCATTTTGATGGAAAAACCTGGTCTATTAGTGATAAACGCAAACGGGCCGAGCAACAGTTAGCTTCCATGGGAAGGTCAACGCCTCTATCGAATCTAGCAGAAAAAGAGTTGCCCCTTGTAACTGACTATGAATTGATTGTAGAGCCTACTCAACAAAGGTGGCTATTCGCACTAGAACCTTCATTGCCTAATAACCTTAAGAACAGTATTGCTGTCAGCACGCTATTTGATTACACCTTGCGCGCCGGCACGCCCATATCCAGTAAAAAAGCCTTTTATTTACGCTACTTTCCAAACGCACCGTTCATAAACGGAATAGGAAACTTTGAAGCGCAACTAAATTTGCAAGTTTCAACAAATGGCAACCCCGAAGCTAGGGCTTGGGGACAAACGCTAGCTAATCAATACAGCAATGCGCAAGAGCTCGTTAATGCAGTAATGCGTGAATTCAATCAAGGGGGCTTCCGCTATACTCTTTCCCCAAACGCTATGCCCGTGGACCCTGTAGACAGCTTTTTATTTGAACAACGGGCCGGCTTTTGTGCTCACTATGCTGGCGCTATGGTGTACGTGCTTCGCGCAGCTGGCGTGCCTGCTAGAATGGTAACCGGCTACCAAGGTGGCAGCGCACTGAGTGATAACGTCCTTCAAGTAAGGCAATACGATGCCCACGCCTGGGTAGAAGCCTTAATTGACGGAAAGTGGATACGTTTCGACCCCACCAGCATGGTCGCGCCGTCTCGATTATCTTTCGGGCTTGAACACGCATTAGAAGAATTAGGAGAGTCACGGGAAACAACCATACTAAGTGAATTTGGCAATTCTGCATTTTTTACAACCTTGCAAAGCTGGTTTCAGCAACTTGACTATTCGTGGAGCAAGTGGGTGCTGGGCTTTGATAATGCAGCCCAGACCAATATGCTCGAGGAGCTATTAGGCGCGCTGACTCCGCAAAAAATGCGTGCAGTATTTTTATCGGCGCTTGTGCTAATTGGGCTCATATTAGCGCTATACTTTTTACCTAAAAAACAAAAGGAACATTTGTCGCCTTCGTATCGCATATTGCTAAAAGCGATAACGCTTGTTGAAACAAAAACAGGGGTACATAGAGATAATAAAACCTTATCAGCCTATATCAATGAAACCAGCGCTTTTTTATCCCCGCATGCAGCTAAGGCCTTTAAACAACTGTGTGAGCAATTTGAACATGAGCATTATGCAAAGAGGGATCAAGGTTCTGATAGACATGTAGCCATGAAGCTTCAATTAAAAACACTCAAACAGTCACTCAAATAAAGAACTTAGCTAAAAGCGTTAGTGTGCTTGTGAAATAGATAGCGACATTGCACCTTAAACATTCACGAACCCACCTTTTTAGTGCAAATGGCTGATATTTTCACCGAGGTCACTTTTCACCCTGCCTGAAAAACAACATTAACATCTTGTTTTATATTATTTTTTCAAAACCATTGCTAATTTTTCATCTATTGGCACTTTTTTGGCTACTCTTTTGTTGTTTTAAAACCATAGATAGTAAAAAGTTCGAAGCGATGGCTGCAATGTATTATTGCTTAAGAACTTTAGTGTACAAAGGCGTGCACATATAAAGCGTTTTAAAAAATTTCATCTGATAGCTACTACAATGCACATTTTTTGGACAAAGGCGTCCCCAGTTCTCTTTAACGAGAGTGCTGCGGACGCCTTTTTTTGATCTGCAAGAGCGCATGTAGATGGCTAACTTTCGGATGGCAACTGGCAACTTATTAATAACGACAACGTGAGGTGAAACCATGGCTTATCTTCTCCCCGCTGAGTTTGCGACCAAAATGGTAGATGCAGGCGAAGCAAAGATTTATATGTCTACACGAGATACTCTAATACGCGCTTATATGGCAGGTGCAATCTTGGCACTCGCTGCCGTTTTTGCAATTACCATAGCCGTTCAAACTGGCATTTTCCTGCTAGGGGCCGTGCTGTTCCCAGTTGGTTTTTGTATGCTTTACCTGATGGGTTTCGACCTTTTAACCGGCGTGTTTGTATTAACGCCGCTAGCATGGCTTGCTCAGCGTCCAGGAGTTACGCCAAAACAGATATTACGAAACTGGGGCTTAGTCTTTTTAGGTAACTTCGGCGGTGCTCTGACCGTTGCCTTTATGATGTCGTTTATTTTTACCATGGGATACAACGTAGATGGCGGCGCGATTGCGACCAAGGTTGCCAGTATTGGCGAAGCCCGTACGTTAGGCTATGCAGAGCATGGCGCAGCCGGCTGGTTCACCATTTTCATCCGCGGCATGCTATGTAACTGGATGGTGTCACTAGGTGTTGTAGGAGCGATGATCTCAACCCACGTAAGCGGTAAGGTGTTGGCTATGTGGATGCCCATCATGCTGTTCTTCTTCATGGGTTTTGAACACTCTGTGGTAAATATGTTCCTTTTCCCATTTGGTCTTATCATGGGCGGTGATTTCTCTGTAATGGATTACTTCATTTGGAATGAAATTCCAACAGCACTAGGCAACTTGGTAGGCGGTTTAGCTTTTACTGGCCTAACGCTTTATACCACCCACGTTAAGACATTGCCAAAGCGTACAATCCCTGTTGATAAAGCAGCGGCATCTCAAACGCTACCTATCTAATCAGGCTATTTAGCCAAACCGCCATCACGACATGAACCTTTGTATTAAGTCGTGATGGCAACATTCTTTCCTATTTAAAAGTAAGTCGATAGACCAATAACTCGAAAGTTGGGTAACAAGCCATTGAATATGAATCAGCAAGCAGCGCTACAAACATCGAACTACTCGCTACCTTGCACACTTTCAGTAAGTGCTTTTTCAACACCTGGCGTGAAAGAGATAAACCAGGATGCTTACACCTACCATGTATCTTCTGATGAGTTAAATCAAAGTAGTATTTTTGTGGTTGCTGACGGTGTCAGCAGTAGCACGGTAAGCCAGGTTGCTAGCGATTTTGCTACCCGTCAGTTTATTAAGCTGTTTAGCATAGCGCCTGAACAATGGTCGGTTAAAACCCGCGCCGAAACTATTATCAAAGAAATTAATGCGCTGCTTTATACCCGAACGCAGAAAAGCGCTTTTTGCTACACTCCCGAAAAAGGCTATGTGTGCACACTTTCGGTAGCAATCGTAACAGGCAATCACCTAGACGTATTTCACGTTGGAGATAGCCAAATTCAGGTCGTTACAAGCGACGCTAAAGACCCTATATTGCTAACTCGTCCTCATCGACAAGCATCAGATAGTGAACCTTCACAAACTTACCTTGCTAATGCGTTGGGCGTGAAAGCAAACATCGATATTGACCATACTTCATTAACGTTAACCTCACCAAGTACCATTGCGATAAGTACCGACGGCGTTTATGAATTCGTCGCGCTGCCGGGCATACTCAATAAAATAAATAACACCTTTACGCTATCTGAAAACCAAGCTGCTTTAGTTGTACACGAGGCGTTTAACAATGGAAGCGATGATAACCTCACCCTTCTGCTTATAAAAGTCGAGTTCGGTGATGTTAATGGTAGTGGTGATATTGATGGTGAACAAAGCCTGATCTCGGCCGTTGCAGATATAGATAGCAACTGTCACGACGTATCTAATGCTGCCGGTTATAGCAGGGGTAATTTAGCATTAGAGGCTACCGGCGAGTTAGCGTTTGCCGAACTTAAAACTGGTGATGAAATAGATGGCTTTAAACTAGAGCGACAGCTTTATACCTCTGCGCGAAGCCATGTGTTTATCGCCACGCGACACACTTCACCGGTTTCAAACCCAAATAATACCGTTGTCATCAAAACACCAGCCACTGATTTTTCTCAATCACCTGAAATGCTAAACGGTTTTCTAATAGAGAATTGGTTTTTAAGGCGGGTTGATTCACCCCATATTGTAAAAAGCCCCACTTTTATGAACTTGGGTTATCAAAACACGCCCACAGCCTTTTATAGCGTGAGTAGCTATGTGCAAGGGCAGACCTTGGCACAATGGTCTATTGATAACCCTACGCCTACGTTAGAGCAAATTAGAAACATCATTGAGCAGGTCGGTAAAGGGTTACAGGCAATGCATCGCCAGGGCATTCTTCATAGGGATATACGCCCTGATAATATAATTATCAGCGAACAGGGCCACTGTATCCTTATTGACCTTGGTTCAGCAGCATTAAAAGATGCACCAAGTCTTTATAGCGATTCACCTATTCCTGGTGCAGCGCTCTTTGCAGCACCAGAATACTTTTTAGGAAATGTAGGCAGCGAGCGCTCCGATTTATTTTCCTTAGCCGTACTCACTTACTACCTTTTATGTGGTCGTTATCCCTACCATGCCAAGCTTGCCCACTGTCGCACTTTTGCTGAACAAAAAAAGCTGAAGTATGAGACCGCGCTAGATCCTAAACGTCCAATACCTTCTTGGGTTGATAGTGCGCTCAAACGTGCTTTACACATAAACCCTGACAAACGCTACTCTTCGCTTTCAGAGTTTATTCACTCGCTGCGCTACCCAAATCCTTCTGAGCACACAACTTATCAGCCCTTAGTAAAGCGCCACCCGCTTTTTGTCTACAAAGCATTAATACTGGCCCTTATTGTTTGCAACCTAGTAACGCTCATTTTGTTTAATTAACCGTAGAGGAAATACTAATGATTACATCAAGAACACAAGTTACCGACATGATTCAATCAGCTAAGATTTTAAAAGGCATAAAATGGAGCCAAATTGCTGAGGTTGTAGGTCAGTCTAAAGAGTGGAGTACAGCTGCATGCTTAGGCCAGATGGCCATGACAAAGCAACAAGCAGAAGCGGTAGGCGAATTACTTGAACTTACCGACGAAGCCATTGCTTGGCTTCAAATCGTACCTTATAAAGGGTCATTACCCACAGAAGTGCCTACCGACCCGCTTATTTATCGCTGGTATGAACTCGTAAATGTATATGGCACTACCTTAAAAGAACTTATTCATGAAGAGTTTGGCGACGGTATTATGAGCGCCATTGATTTCTCAATGGATTTACAGCGTGAGAGCGACCCTAAAGGCGACCGCGTTAGCGTAGTGATGTCAGGGAAGTTTCTGCCATATAAAATGTATTAAATCGCAGTGCTATAGATATAAAAAAAGCCGGTCATACGACCGGCTTTTTAGTATTTCTTGAAGCGTTAGCTAACACAAGTTAGCTAACGTTCGCAAAGGCTAATTACTTAGCGTCTTTACGTGCTTTCGCTTCTTCAATTACTTTGTCAGCTACGTTCTGAGGACATGCTGAGTAGTGGCTGAATTCCATAGAGAACTGACCACGACCAGATGTAATAGTACGTAGGTGACCGATGTAACCAAACATCTCAGATAGAGGTACGTCAGCCTTGATGCGAACACCAGTAGCGCCAGCTTCTTGGTCTTTGATCATACCACGACGACGGTTAAGGTCACCGATTACGTCACCAACGTTGTCTTCTGGGCTGAATACGTCAACTTTCATCACAGGCTCAAGAATCTGAGGACCTGCTTTTGGCATTGACTGACGGAATGCACCTTTCGCTGCAATTTCGAACGCGATTGCTGATGAGTCAACTGCGTGGAAACCACCGTCGTATAGCTCAACTTCAACGTCTAGTACTGGGTACCCAGCTAGAGGACCTACTTCCATCATACCTGCGAAACCTTTTTCGATTGCAGGGAAGAATTCTTTAGGTACGTTACCGCCCACAACAGTAGAAGTGAACTTGAAGCCAGAGTTAGTTTCGCCTGGCTTGATGCGGTAATCAATCTTACCGAACTGACCAGAACCACCAGACTGCTTCTTGTGCGTGTAGCTGTCTTCAACAGGTAGCGTGATAGTTTCACGGTATGCAACCTGTGGCTGACCAACTTCTAGCTCAACGCCGTAAGTACGCTTCAAGATGTCTACTTTGATGTCTAGGTGAAGCTCACCCATACCTTTAAGGATGGTTTCGCCTGAATCTTCGTCAGTTTCAACTTGGAAAGATGGATCTTCTGCTACTAGCTTACCGATAGCGATAGACATCTTTTCGTTAGCGCCTTTGTCTTTTGGCTTAACAGCAATCGAGATTACTGGCTCAGGGAAGATCATTGGCTCTAGTGTACAAGCATTCTTAGGATCACAAAGTGTGTGGCCAGTTTGAACGTTCTTCATACCAACAACAGCTAGGATGTCACCCGCTTGTGCAGAAGTAAGTTCAGTACGCTCATCAGCGTGCATCTCAACCATACGGCCGATACGCTCAGTTTTACCTGTAGCACTGTTTAGGACAGTGTCACCCTTGTTAAGTACACCAGAGTAAATACGGATAAACGTAAGCGCACCGAAGCGGTCGTCCATAATTTTGAACGCAAGCGCACGGAACGGCTCGTCAACAGATACTGTTGCTACTTCACCAGTAGGTTCACCAGTCTCTTCATCTGTAAGAGGCTGAGGGTCTACTTCTGTTGGAGAAGGTAGGAAGTCGATAACCGCGTCAAGAACTAGCTGAATACCTTTGTTCTTAAATGCAGAACCACAGTAAGTTGGGAAGAACGCTAGGTCACGAGTACCTTTACGGATACAACGCTTGATGTCTTCTAGAGACGGCTCTTCGCCATCCATGTAAGCCATCATTAGGTCGTCGTCTTGCTCAACTGCAGTCTCGATTAGTTGCTCACGGTATTCGTTAGCTTTCTCAACCATATCTTCTGGGATATCTACTACTTCGTAGTTCTCAGGTAGGCCTGAGTCGTCCCAGATGTACGCTTTCATGTCTAGAAGGTTTACAACACCTGTAAACTCGTCTTCGATACCGATTGGAAGTGTCATTACTAGTGGGTTAGCAGCAAGTACTTTCTTAACTTGGCCAACAACACGGTAGAAGTCTGCACCCATACGGTCTAGCTTGTTAACGAAAATACAGCGTGCAACGCCAGATTCGTTAGCATAACGCCAGTTAGTTTCTGACTGAGGTTCAACACCGCCAGAACCACAGAATACACCGATACCGCCGTCTAGTACTTTAAGTGAACGATATACTTCAACTGTAAAGTCAACGTGTCCCGGAGTATCGATGATGTTCATGCGATGATCTTTCCAGAAACAGGTTGTTGCCGCTGACTGGATGGTAATACCACGCTCAGCTTCCTGCTCCATGAAGTCAGTTGTTGATTCACCATCGTGAACCTCACCAGTTTTATGGATTTTACCAGTAAGCTTCAAGATACGTTCTGTTGTGGTAGTTTTACCCGCGTCTACGTGGGCGAAAATACCAATGTTTCTGTATAAAGATAAGTCTGACATTAGTTCACTTTCATTGGTTCAGAGTAAAAAAACGGCTGGATTATAAAGGATTTCTATACCAGATTTACACCTTTTTTAGCATAAACCTCAAATTCGCTTGTCAAAATCCGCGCCAGCATCAATTCTTTTCTATAAGTATCAACAACTTAATATGTTATGACACTTTTTTGAAAAATAACAAAATCACACCTCATCAGCTGAAGTGCGAACAATTGTTACTGTAACTTCATCTCTGTCGTGGTAGAGATGCCTAACCTTAACCGCGAATGCATCATCTAAGGCATTTAAACGGCTATTTAGCAACGCCATGGCTTCGACTACAGTTTCATAGCGTTGTTTCATAGGTAGCTTTAAGTTAAAAATGGCGTGGGTCGCCCAGTGCTTGACCAGCCAATCCCCCATCAATTTCGCTACTCTATCGGGTTGTTCTATCATATCACAGACAAGCAGATCGACGCGACCAAATTGTGGTCGATAAGTAAACCCGTCTGCTGCGTGATGTTCAACCAACCCGGTACTCATTAAACTATCGGCTACAAGTCCATTATCGATAGCTTCCACATACATGCCGCGCTTCACCAATTGATAGGTCCAGCCGCCAGGGCACGCCCCTAAGTCAACCGCACGACCACCGCTTCGAAGTACTTTCGTTTGCTGAGTGTCGCTCAGCATGTTTACAAGAGCATCTTCGAGTTTAAGGGTAGACCGGCTAGGTGCATCACTTGGAAATTTCAATCGGCAGATACCGAGATGATCACGACTTGCGTGGCTAGGTAATGTATAGCCAATATGACAAATTTCAAATGACTCAAAGAAAATATGCAGCTTAGGTTTACCTAAATTTTCTTTTGCAGTGAGCCACCCCGCCTTTCTTAGCGCTTGGCGAAGGGGTACGGTAAATTTACGGCAAAACTTAGCGAGGGTTTTCCCATCCTCGGTATCTGAGTACTCCACGTCGATAGCACCAAATATAGAGAACGGCTTTTCTACTTCTTTTAGTGCTTCAAGTACCTGCCCCACTCTATCTTCTTTTTCCACTTCAGTTAACGTGGTAAAAACGGCCACTAGCTGGCGAGGAAAGATGCTGTCGTGAACAGTAAACTGCGTAATGGTTTGCTCTAATTGCGAAGCATCGTATAAATGGTAGTGCACAAAGCCACTATTCTTCTTAGACACAGGGTAACCGTAGCACTGCGCTTCACCATATTTCGACGTGAGTTCATTCGCCGTGTCATTTTCATACCCCGGTCGGCAATAGCCTAAAATACTAGCATTAGACATTACCTGCTCCTCTGTTTTTATCGTTTGTTTCGGCTTGCGCCATGTGTTTAGCATTTGTCCGGTCTAAATCAGATAAGTTTTGCTGTGCGCTTTCGTTCTCTTTAGACCGCCCCACAAGCAAACCAATCATTAATAAAGTCCACCCAGCGATAAAGAATAGACCGCCTAATGGGGTAACTGGACCAAACCATTTAATACCGCTGATGGCGAGCGCGTATAAACTTCCGCTAAACAATACCGTACCGGTAACAAAACAAAACGCCGCGCGATTAACCCACTTCGATGAAACATAAGCAGACAGAGCAGGCAACAGTATCAAAGCTAACGCGTGATACATTTGGTAGCGCACACCTATTTCAAATGTATTGAGTTGCTGTGCACTTAATACACTTTTTAAACCATGTGCGCCAAACGCGCCTAGCACAACCGCTAAGCCTGCAAGCGCCACTCCAATGACAAGATAAGGTTTAGCAAGGCTAGTAAGCTTAAGTTTTTCGTTACTCATTATTTTAATCGTTCGCTTTCATTTCAAATGTTGTTTTATTTATCAACTGGACAGATTGCGGGTTATGAACGCCGCAGTTAATTCAGCAGCTTTAACAATATGCTCTTGTTGGGTTTTACCACTGGCCTTTCTTGGTTTGAAGCTGTGGTCACCGTCTTCTAAAAATACGCACTCAATAGTTGATGGTAGCGTGTAGTTCTTTTCACCACTTTCAATCTCATTTTTAGTACCAAAGGTATCTCTTTCCCCTTGGATGATAAGCAAAGGTTTCGCTGCTGTTAGCAAGTGTTCTGTACGGGTTTTCTCCGGCTTGCCCGGTGGGTGAAATGGGTAACCCAGCGCTATCGCGCCTTTTACATTACTTATACCTTCGTACACCATGGTGGCCATACGCCCGCCCATGGACTTCCCGCCGATGAACACAGGCAAGTTATGTAAGGCATTGTTATCCTTGCTGCAGGTTTCAATTACCGCAGTAAAGTGTGACATGAGTTTGTCGGCCTTATCAGGAGGTCTGCGCTTACCAGTAGCCTTAATGGTTTGCATATAAGGGAAATTGAAGAGCACCGTAGATATGTTTTGAGCAACAAGTTCGTTTGCCATGTCTTGCATGAACTCATGCTCCTTACCGGCACCAGCGCCGTGCCCAAGTATTAAGCATGCAACAGGTGATTTGGCAGCGTGCGCTTCTATATCAAAAGCAACATCCTTTGCTTTAGCTTCTATATTGGTTTGTGAATTGCCTTCTTTTAATTTAGCCATACTACAACAAATCCTCTTGTTCGGCTTCAACCAGCGCTAAGATCCAGTCTCTAAACGCTGCAATTTTTCCTAATTCAGCCTGTGATTCCTCACAAACCAAATAAAATGCGTCGCGACTCTCTACCCGTTCTTCGAACGGCATCACAAGACGACCGGCTTCAATTTCAGGCCTAGCGAGTATGGTATTGCCCAACGCGATACCTTGTCCTAACGCAGCCGCTTGCAATACCAACATAGAATGGCTAAAAACCGGACCATGATTCACATTCACGCCAACAACACCTACATGCTTTAGCCAGTTTTTCCACGCAGTACGGCTTAAGTCGTGAAGCAACACGTGGTGTCGTAAGTCAGACAAGCTAGATAAAGGCTTAGGTCCTTGAAAAAGCATAGGTGAACATAGCGGCGTTAAAAACTCTCGGTGCAGCTGATCAGCCTGTAGCCCTGCCCAGCGGCCTTTACCGTAATATATGGCAACGTCCACATCGTCTTCTAAGAAACCTTCGTCGAAATCTACTGCTTTTATGCGTACGTCAATATCTGGGTGTGCCAAACTAAATTTATGAATACGGGGTACCAACCATTGGCTTGCAAAGCTCGGCGGCATTGCGACTGTAATGGCACCTTTACTTCCCTTCGCAAGCAATCTTTCTGTCGCGTCCTGTAAGTTTTTAAAGATATCTTTCAACTCTAGGAAATAGGCCTGCCCCTCCTCGGTGAGAAGCAAAGTTCTATTTCTTCTTAAAAACAGCTTCATAGATAAGAAATCTTCAAGCGCTTTTATTTGATGACTTACTGCTGCTTGAGTAACAAACAGCTCATCGGCAGCCTTAGTAAAGCTCAAATGGCGCGCAGCCGCTTCAAACGATTTGAGGGCATTAAGAGGGGGTAACCGTCGGTGCATAGTTTGTTTTGAATCCAGTGTGACCGAAGCATGACAAATTCATTAGTTTTTCTAATGATAACCCATACTTTTACTCGTTTTATTTTTCACCACACGCTGATTATAATTTACCCGAAATTAAGAAAGACCATTAAATTTCAGTACATTATGATGATTAAATGTTAAACATTTTAACATTAATCAACAATTTTTTAATTATTTTTATTAGGTGTGAAAATGAAAAAATTACTCTTAGCTAGCGTTTCTGTTATGGCTTTCGTAAGCGCTGCTGCAAATGCTAACGCACAACCAGAAAAGATCAATCTACAATCGTTAATCAACACGGCAATGACCAGTGTAAAAATGGCTGAAGTCTTGCCAGAAAACGATGCTCACATTGTTGTTAAGAAGCAATCAAAGGCAATTTTAGCTGAAGAGACGCAAGTTCAGCTTCACAAAAACTTATTAGCAATGGCAAAAGGTGAAGAGCGCATAAACGTTTCTGAAGCGGAATAAGCTACTCACACACCTGATACGCATGCCGGTGCTTGCACCGGCATACGCCATCAACATCTGCTTAGGTATTACTGGTATCTAACGCGTCAAAACCTTTCACTAGTTCGTCTAATGCTTTCATCTGCTGTAAATAAGGCTCTAATTTTGCCAACGGCAGTGCACAAGGCCCATCACAAAGTGCTTCATCAGGATTAGGGTGTGCTTCAATGAACAAGCCCGCTAAGCCCAACGCCATACCGCTTCTTGCTAGTTGAGCAGCTTGCGCTCGTCGACCATCGGCAGACGTTGCACGACCGCCAGGCATCTGTAGCGCGTGAGTCGCATCAAATATCACTGGCGCATATTCTTTCATTGCGTCCATACCAAGCATATCTACAACAAGGTTGTTGTAGCCAAAACAACTGCCGCGTTCACAAAGAATAACCTTATCGTTGCCCGCTTCACCTAGCTTTCCAATAATATGGCGCATTTCGTGAGGCGCTAAGAACTGAGGCTTCTTAACATTTATTACGGCACCTGTTTTTGCCATTGCAACCACAAGGTCAGTCTGACGCGCCAGAAAAGCAGGTAACTGAATAACATCAACCACTTCTGCTACAGGTGCCGCTTGGTGCGGTTCGTGTACATCAGTGATAAGAGGAACGTTAAAAGTCGACTTAATCTCTTCAAAAATACGTAAGCCTTCTTCCATACCAGGGCCGCGGTACGAGGTTACAGATGAACGGTTAGCTTTATCAAACGAGGCTTTAAAAACGTAAGGGATATTGAGCTTTTGTGTTACTTCAAGGTAGTGCTCGGCAATGCGCATCGCAAGGTCGCGAGACTCAAGTACGTTCATCCCGCCGAACAGTACAAAAGGTAAATGATTGGCAGCCTCGACGTTACCTACATTAATTATCTGTTTAGATTCAGACATTATTTATTTCCAATTAAATCTTAAAAAAGAGGTTGTTTGGTTACAGCAACCATTGCTGTTGCCATAAGCACAACAAGCGCTGCTACGAAAAAGCTCCATTTGCCCAGGGTTGTTTTGGCTTTTTTCAAGGCAAATAATCCAAACACAATGTACAACACTACGCCGATAACTTTGAATGTAAGCCATGCATTGACAATGGGATATTGAGATAAGATGAAGCATAGCCAAATAGCACTGGCTAACAGCACGGTATCAATCATATGAGGGAGGATTTTAACCCACTTCTTGCTTAATGCTGTTGCGTCGAATTGGCTCCAAATAAACCGAAAGACAAAAAATAAAATGCTTAAGCCAACGGCGGTTAAATGAAGGTGTTTTGCCATCATATACATAGTGTGTTCCTGTTTTTATTAGATGATGAGCCTGCTGCTCGTTACTCTACCACATGTGCTAATTGGGCATTGCTTGATCTTTAATATCAAAATCAATAACCCTGTGAAAGACAACTAAGTTGAGGTCATTCTCTTTAAGGTATTTTGCTATAAGTATTTCACTACAAGAGCTAAGGCAATATGCAATTGCCTTAGCCTCACGTCTTAAAGTACGAGCTGTCATCTTTAAGGCAGATGCATTTGCTTACTCCTGCCTTATTTTTATGGCGCCTGTTTAAAGGCGTCTATTGTAACGTATTACAATACGTAAATAACGGGGAAATGCATCACTTCGCGTCAGGATATTGAGCTTGTATCGCTATAAATGCTGGGAGCTCAGTCAGCATAATTTGAACCAGGCCAGGGTCGAAGTGCTTACCACTTTCCTCTTTCAATACAGCTTCGACCTTATCAACTGCCCATGCTGGCTTGTAGGGTCGCGAGTTTATTAGCGCATCAAACACATCTACCAATGTGGCAATACGGCTTTTAATATCTATTTCTTCGCCCTTAAGCCCATCGGGATAACCTGTCCCATCCCAACGCTCGTGATGCTGTTTTGCTAACATGGCGGCAAGCTGAACCGTTGGGCGGCTTGAGTCTTGCAAAATTTGATACCCAAACTCTGCATGCTGGCGTATTTTAAAAACCTCTTCTTCGGTTAAAGACGTTGTTTTTTGCAAAATAGCTTTAGGCACAATAGAGGTACCAATATCATGCAACGGTATAGCAAGGCGCAGAGTATCAACTTCCTGTTCACTAAGCCCTGCTTTTTCTGCCAGTAGTTGCGCCATCTCAACCATTCTCGTTAGATGTTTTGACGCATTTGATTCATGCTCTAAAGCGCGGCCTAAACGTTCAATAATTTCTTTCTGCGTTGCTTCAACATCAACGGTTTTTAGTACGTTATCGAACGCCAGCTGCACACTATCTGAAAAGCGTTTTACCAAATGTCGATCATTATCACCAATTCTTCTGGGCAAGCCCGACAAATACAACAATGCACCGTCGTGAGTTTTACTGTTACAGTAAGCCACCACGTGATCTTCTGCATATACAATCTGTTTATCGCGCATTGCCTGTGCACATAGTGCATATTCTTCTGCACTAATCGCCTCTTTTAGCGGCACGCCTTCTTTGCTGGCGTATTCACCATTCCCTGCAAATACATACAGTTCGTCTTTGCCCAACTGACTATTGTTTGTATTGATTGTTCGCGATGTAGTGGCAACCGCAGTAGTGATATAGGCGGCATCTTTCGAGCAGCCTAAAATCGAGGCCAGCTGTTGGATGATGCCCTGCATGAATTTTTCGAGAGAACGTGAAGAAAACAAATCAACAGATGCATCAATGATCTTTTCTAGCCCGCACCTGTTTTCTTCTATAACAATAATATCGCGATAAGAGCGCAGTGCAGCAATAATAACAGTGAATAGTTTTTGTGCAGTTAGTTCGGTTTTAGATTTATAGTCATTGATGTCGTAGTTAATGATGACATCTTTTTCTGGAGCTTGGCCGGGTTGACCGGTGCGTAAAATAATGCGAGTGAAGTGATTATCGAGTTCGTTGCGAATGTAGTCTGCCACTTGAAGGCCGGCATCATCGGTTTCCATGACTACATCTAATAACACAACTGCTATATCGTCATGGGTTTTAAAAATAGATTTGGCTTCTTCACCGCTATAGGCACTGACGAACTCTAATGTTTTACCATTTAAGCTAAAGTCATTTAGCGCCAGCTTGGTAACGGCGTGCACTTCAGGTTCATCATCAACGATAAGTACTTTCCAGCTACCCAGATCATCCACTTCATTTTCATCGTCGTCTTCTGCGAAAAGAAAGTCATCATTCATCTGGTACGTCCTGTAGTGTAAGAGGTTGTTTAGCTTAGCGCTTTTTAGTTTTCTTTGATGCTACACAAATACTAATGCAAAACCAGATATAAGCAAGTTAGCAATTAATCAGCAATAGTTACGGCCAATTTTAAGCGAGGTCAAAGTAATTGAAAAGCTAACACCACTGACCTAGCGTCACGCGGTCGTTGTTACCGAAATCTTTGACTGTTTTAACCTTAACAAAGCCTGCATTGGTGAGCAGTTTATTTACCGCATTTCCTTGATCGAAACCGTGTTCAAAGGCTAATAAAGCCCCTTTGTTGAGGTATTCAGGCGCATTCTTAATGATGTGTTTTATATCGTTTAAGCCATCATGGCCCGAGGTTAAGGCGGTTTTCGGTTCAAAACGCACGTCGCCTTCATCAAGGTATGGGCTGGCTTCTTCGATATAAGGCGGGTTTGAGACAATAATGTCGAAGGTTTGGCCATTGAGTGCACTAAACCAGTCACTTTGCACGAAGCGGGCATTAGTTAAGTTGTTAGCTTGTGCATTGCGAGTAGCAAGTTTTACCGCTCCCTGCTGGAAGTCCACACCAGTTACTGATGATTCAGATAATTCGCTTGCTAACGCCAGAGCAATAGCGCCCGTGCCTGTTCCTAAGTCGCAGATTGATAGAGGATGAGATAGATATTCATTGGCCCAGTTGAGCACCTGCTCAACCAGCACTTCAGTATCAGGACGCGGTATTAACGTATCCGGCGAGGTAAATAGTGATAGAGTCCAGAAATCGCGCTTGCCGATAATATAAGCAACAGGCTCACCCCGTTTTCTTTTTTCCACTGCAGCTATAAATTGCGCCTGCTCAGTGTCATCCAAGGTTTTATCTGGCCATGTGAAAAGGTAAGTTTGAGACTTGCCTAGAATATTTGCCAATATCACTTTGGCATCAACAGAGGGTGACTCACCACCCTCTAGTTGTTTAACAGCCCATGCTAGGGCGCTATCTATGCGCATTATCTTTTTTAACGCTATTTTTGCTGCAAGACGAATTTACTCGTCAGAAAGCGAGGCTAACAAGTCAGCCTGATGTTCTTGCAAAATCGGATCGACGAGCTGTTTTAGATCCCCTTCTATTACTTCATCTAAGCGATAGATAGTCAGGTTGATACGATGATCGGTAACGCGACCTTGCGGAAAGTTGTAAGTACGAATACGCTCTGAGCGGTCACCACTACCTACTAAGCTCTTACGGGTAGAAGCTTCTTCAGCCGCGCGCTTTTCTTCTTCAATTTGATTTAAACGCGCTTGAAGTACTGACATAGCCTTAGCACGGTTTTTGTGCTGTGAACGTTCGTCCTGACACTCTACAACCAAGCCTGTTGGCAAGTGAGTAATACGAATAGCAGAGTCAGTTTTGTTAACGTGCTGACCACCTGCACCCGATGCGCGGAAGGTATCAATACGAAGCTCAGCCGGGTTGATTTCGATAGCTTCAGACTCAGGGATTTCAGGCAATACTGCAACAGTACACGCTGACGTGTGAATACGACCTTGTGATTCGGTTTCTGGTACACGTTGTACGCGGTGACCACCCGACTCGAACTTGAGCACGCCGTAAACACCATCGCCACTCACGTTAGCAACCACCTCTTTATAGCCGCCATGTTCACTTTCGTTGGCATTCACCAACTCAACACGCCAACCGCGGCTTTCTGCGTAACGGCTATACATACGGAATAAATCGCCTGCAAAAATTGCCGCTTCGTCACCACCCGCACCTGCGCGAATTTCTAAGAAGCAGTTGTTGTCATCGTTAGGATCTTTTGGCAGAAGTAATACCTGAAGCTCAGTTTCAAGGCGCTCAATTTCTGCCTTAGCTTCTTTCATCTCTTCTTGTGCCATTTCACGCATTTCAGCATCGTCTTCGTTCAGCATTTCCTGTGCTGAGCTTAAGTTTTCTTGCGCTTGCTGATAGGCATTAAAGCCTGCCACTACATCTTCTAGCTGACTAAACTCTTTTGACAAGTTGCGAAACTTATCCTGATCGCCGATAACTTCAGGGTCGCCGAGTAACGCCTGAACTTCTTCGAAACGCTCGACTAAGTGTTCGAGTTTCCTAACTACCGACTCTTTCATATGCTTCTTATTACCTTATTTATTATTGTCTGACGAAAAGTCAGATAAATCTAATGCCTGTCCCATCCAACGGCTTAACGCCGGGTCATCGTGCATGGCAGCTTCGCGTAACGCTAGGGTTGTTGAATGCAACAGCGTATTGGTTAGTTTATACGCCATTTCTTCTAATACCGCTTCGGCATTCTTACCTTCCGCTAATTGCGCTTTGGCTTTTTCCACAATATCGTCACGCTGCGCCATGCCTTTCTGGCGATACTGTCTTACTAAATCTATGGATTGCTGCGACTGTTTCCATGTCATATAGTCGCCAGCTTGCTTGTCGATAAGCTTTTCCGCTTCTTTTGCAGCTTGCTCGCGGTTTTCTAAATTCTTTTGAACAATGTGTTGTAAGTCATCGACAGTATAAAGATAGGCATCACCTAGCTCGTTTACTTCTGACTCTATATCTCGCGGTACTGCCAAATCGACCAAAAACATAGGCATGTTTCTGCGCTGTTTAAGCGCTTTTTCCACCATGCCTTTGCCAATTAAGGGCAGTTGGCTAGCAGTAGAGCTTATCACGATATCAAAATCTTTTAAGTGCTCTGGTACTTGCGACAAGGTAAACACGCTGGCATCCAGCGTTTCGGCTAAGGCTTCTGCTCTAGCCACTGTTCTGTTTGCAACGGCTAAGCAGCTTACCCCCTGCTCTTTCAAGTGCTGTGCAACTAATTCAATAGTTTCACCAGCGCCTACTAGTAGCACTGAGCGCTTTGGTAATTCAGCGAAAATATGCTTGGCAAGTTGCACTGCTGCATAGGCTACGCTAACTGCGTTCGCCCCTATATCAGTTTCACTGCGAACGCGCTTCGCCACTGAAAAGGTATGTTGAAACAGCTTGTCAAATTCGCTGCTCACCATACCTGAATGTTTTGCATCAACAAACGCCTGCTTCACCTGCCCTAATATCTGAGGCTCGCCTAAGATGAGTGAATCAAGGCCGCTGGCTACTCGCATAATGTGCTTTACTGCTTCATCTTGCGCGAGCACATAGCTATTGCTGGCAATCTCTTCTACGTCTAAATGATGAAAGTCACTTAACCATTGTAGAAGCTTTTGGCCCGTATCATCCTGGGTATTGACGTAAAGTTCAGTGCGGTTACAGGTGGATACAATGACAGACTCATCTATGCCATCCAGCTTTTTTAAACTCGCAAGCGCTTCCACCAGAGAATCTGGTGTAAAAGCCACTTTTTCGCGAAGTGCTACTGGTGCTGTTTTGTGGTTAATACCGAGGGCGAGTAAAGTCATTAAAATCTGTGCTGGCAACGTCGGAGCGGCATTGTACGAAAAACGCAAAATGATTGAAAGTGTTGGTGAAACTGTGTTCCCATAATGTCACAACTAAATGTGTTTTATTTTTATACGGGTATGTTGCCTTAATGATTCGCTTATTTTCCTTATTATTTGCCATTTGCTTTTTATTAAGTGCATGTACGACTGCTCCGAAAGGCCCACAAAACGCGGTAAACCTCACGGCTCAACTCGAAAAGGTAGCTGAAGTTCACCAGTGGCAAATGCGTGGGAAAATTGCTTTTCGCCAAGGAAAAGAAGCGGCGAGTCTTAATGTAGTCTGGAAAAACGATTCCGGCGATTTCGATTTTCGATTAACTAATTTCTTAGGAGTAAGTCTAGTTAATCTAAACGTGAACAAAAACCAGTCAGTATTGGAGGCTGAAGGCGAAACCTATGTAGATGCCCTGCCAGAGCCTCTTATTTATCAGATTACGGGAATGATAATTCCGGTAGAATCGCTATTGTCTTGGGTAAAAGGCTTACCCCTGGACGGTGACAAATTCACCCTAACTGAAAAAGGTTTGGTTAATACCTTGGAAAGCTATTGCCAAGGTTGCCGCAATTGGCAAGTTGCTTACGGCAACTATGGTAGTGTTGAGCTAGAAGATGGAGCATCTGTATGGTTGCCTCACAGCATAACGCTTACCCAAGATAAAACCCCGAACCAGCCTAAAACTCAGCTTAAAATTAAAATTTATCAGTGGACTCTGTAGTGAACTCATCTGTTTCTCAACAAAAGGATTGGTGGCCTTCCCCCGCTAAACTTAACCTGTTCTTACACATTTTAGGTCGATACGACAACGGCTACCATCAGCTTCAAAGTTTATTCCAAATGCTGGATTACGGGGATGCTCTCGCCTTTGACGTAAGCACAAGTGATACGGCGATTCGCATGGAGACACCTCTTGATGGTGTGCCAGACGATGACAATTTAATTGTAAAAGCAGCGCGATTGCTGGCAACAAAAACTAAGTGCAATAAAGGTGCTGTTATTTCGATTGATAAACGGCTACCCATGGGTGGCGGCATTGGAGGCGGCTCATCGAATGCAGCAACAACCCTTGTCGCGCTTAATCATTTATGGAATACAGGGCTGAGCGAAAACGAACTAGCCGAGTTAGGGTTAAGTTTAGGCGCTGACGTACCTATTTTTGTGCGAGGTCTAACCGCATTTGCAGGAGGCGTTGGAGAAGAGATAACGCCAGCTCCTCAAAAAGAACAGTACTTTCTTGTCGCAAACCCAAATGTTCACGTAAGTACCGCTGAGGTGTTTACTTCGCCCGATTTGCCCAGAAATACACCAGCGATGCGTTGGGAAGACTATAAATTTGAAAAAACTTGGAATGATTGTCAGCAATTAGTCGCGAATCGCTATCCTGAAGTTGCAAAATTATTACAGTGGTTGGTACACTACGCACCGTCGCGAATGACGGGCACAGGTGCATGCGTGTTTGCCACTTTTTCTGACTACACTTTAGCCGAACAAGTTAGGGCTCAAATGCCTGAAGCTTGGCAGAGTTTTGTCGCAAAAGGTGTGAATCGCTCACCACTATTAGACAAATTAGAACAACAAAGATAGCGTGTACGCCACATCGGACAAGAACTTAAAAATTGGGGTATAGCCAAGTTGGTAAGGCAGCGGGTTTTGATCCCGCCATTCGTAGGTTCGAGTCCTGCTACCCCAGCCAAACCTCTTTTATCAACGCACTGAGGAACCACTTGTGCCAGATATGAAGCTCTTTGCAGGTAATGCCGTACCAGAACTTGCCCAGAAAGTCGCCGATCGCCTCTATACCAAACTTGGAAATGCCAAAGTTGGCCGTTTCAGTGACGGTGAAATTAGCGTAGAAATTCATGAAAACGTCCGTGGCTCGGACGTTTTTATTATCCAGTCTACGTGTGCACCTACTAACGATAACCTTATGGAACTTATTGTGATGATCGACGCACTACGTCGAGCATCCGCTGGTCGTATTACAGCAGTTATTCCTTACTTTGGTTATGCACGCCAAGACCGTCGTGTTCGTTCAGCTAGGGTGCCAATTACTGCGAAAGTAGTGGCTGACTTCCTGTCTAACGTTGGTGTTGACCGCGTTCTTACTATCGACCTACACGCCGAACAGATTCAAGGTTTCTTTGATGTTCCGGTGGACAACGCTTTCGGTACTCCTATCCTTCTTGCTGACATGGTAAGACGTGACTTTGCCGACCCTGTTGTCGTTTCTCCTGACATTGGCGGTGTTGTTCGTGCACGTGCTACTGCGAAACTACTTAACGACACCGACCTTGCTATTATCGATAAACGTCGCCCTAAAGCGAACGTGGCTCAGGTAATGAACATTATTGGTGACGTTAAAGATAGAGACTGCATCATCGTTGATGACATGATTGATACAGGCGGTACGCTTGCAAAAGCAGCAGAAGCACTTAAAGCACATGGTGCACGCCGTGTTTATGCTTACGCTACTCACGCTATTTTTTCGGGTAACGCTGCAAACAACCTTAAAGAGTCTGTTATTGACGAGATTATCGTTACCGACTCAATTCCATTAAGTGCGGATATGAAGCAAATCGGAAAGGTAAAACAGCTTACTCTTTCTGAGATGCTTGCTGAAACCATTCGTCGCATTAGCAACGAAGAATCTATTTCAGCGATGTTTGAATACTAATTCAAACTAAAAAACGAGTGAAACAGTGATATAAATAAGCACTGTTTCACTCGCTTCTTTTACGGGAAGTTTTGTTTAGTTACCCGTTTCGTCTTCTTCGTCGTCTTCTGGCATATCCACGTCAACAACAGGTACTTCAACTTCTTTAGTCTTCGTTTTTACGTCAACGTCCATCGTATCAACGTCATATTCAGGCATTTCGCCACCTTCAACATCAACGTCTGGCATTTGTCCATCATCGGTTTTCTCTACCTCATATTCCGGTAGTTCACCAGACTCAACGTCAACATCAGGCATTTCACCATCTTCAGTTTTGTTAACATCGCATGCAGTTGCCGCTAGTGCCAAGCTTGATACTGCAAAAATTTTAGTTAAGTGCTTCATTTTCTCTCCTTAAAAACGTTGCTTTTGATAATCCCCAAATAAGGTTATGGAGATTATGCTAGCTGCGTAATACATTACCTTTGGACTAAATAAGTAAGCCCCGGGCGCTGTTATTACATAAGTCGATGTTAATAAAGCAGGCTCTGTGCCAATCACTTTATAATATAGGGGGGAGCGCGGAGGATGAAACTTCACTTCAGCCTATTTTGCCTTTACCGGTAAATAAAGTTCTATGATTTTGCTACATCGCCTAGTATAAAATGTTATTGCCACTCCCTATAAACAGCGGTTTAAGCAAATATTTATAAACTTTTCTCTTAGTCACTTCCTGTGAAATAAAAACATTCTTAACGGCTTCGTAAAAGTTCTTTGCCTTTGTAAAAATCAAAACATTTTTTATTCAAAGAAATGCGTTCTACTTTTTGAAACGTGAAAAAGATATATAGGTATCTGCGTTTTTTGTAGAAATTACTTAAACACCATGGAAGACTGTTAAATAAAGAAAAGCTTGAATCGGTAAAAAGCCAAAGTTATGCACTGCTGTAGATTCGATTCTAACTGGGCGCTAATTGAAAGCTAACGATAAAACCCTACTTTTATTAAATAGAGGAATATAAGAATGAAAACACACCGCCTTAAACTCGCACTTATTTTTACTTCTGCACTTACACTTGTAGCTTGCTCTGAAGAAGAAGCTAATAAGGACGTCACCTTGGTAGATAAAGAAAAACAAATGGACACAAAGGCTGAATCTATGCCTAAAGAACTGGTTGCTGAGCCTGTTACACAGGCTGAAGCCGTTGAAGAGAACGTAAAAGGTGAAGTTTCTATGAAAGGCAGCATTATTTATAAAGATCTAGAAGGCGGTTTTTATGCGTTTATTGCAGAGAATGGCGATCGTTACACCCTACATGGATTAGATGAAACTTATCAAAAAAATGGCCTTGTTGTGGAAGTTAAAGGTACACCTAAGCCCGATCTGATGACCTTCACCCAATTTGGTACTGTACTTCAAGTATCAAGCGTTAAGGTGCTTGATACCAGCAAAGTCATTGATAACCTGCAAACGAAATAGACGTGTTTCGTGCTAGGCAAGTAGCCTGTTATTGGAATAACGCCAGATAGAAACCTGACTTTGCTGTTCTTGATAGAATAAAAGCGCGCTTCGGCGCGTTTTTAATATTGGCAACGTCGTTTTATACTTTTCGCTTCTATTTTTATCTGCGTTGGTAATTGTATGTTGTAGTGGGTGGTGTTAGAATTCGCCGCCCTTGAATTTTGGGCTGATGGTTTATTGTGCGTAAGAATGTATTTTCAAACGTGATAAACATCGAATTACAGTGGGTTTTGGTCGCAAAAATCCACATCATTAGACTTATATTTTTTGGAGACAGACAATGTCTGAAGCAAATTTCAAACTAGATGCTTCTGTTCGTACAGACCTAGGGAAAGGTGCGAGCCGCCGCCTACGTCGCGAAGATAAGCTTCCTGGTATCATCTACGGTGGTGAAGAAGCACCAGTTTCTATCACTCTAGATCACAACAAAGTTAACAACTCTGCTGACTTTGAAGCGTTTTACTCTCACGTTCTTGAACTAAACCTAGACGGTAAAGTTGTTGAAGTTCTAGTTAAAGACATGCAGCGTCACCCGTACAAGCCAAAGATCATGCACATTGACTTCCAACGTGTTATCGCTGGTCAAGACGTTCACACTAACGTTCCAATTCACTTCGTAAACGAAGAAGCTTCTGCTGCTGTTAAAGCTGGCGGTATTGCTGAGCACCACGTAACTGAAATTGAAGTTACTTGTCAGCCTAAGAACCTTCCAGAGTTCATCGAAGTAGATATGGCTGCTGTTGAAATGGGTCAAACGCTACACCTTTCTGACTTAACACTTCCAGCTGGCGTTTCTTCAGTAGAACTTGCTAAGAACGACGAAGCTCACGACCTAGCAGTTGTGACTGTTAAGCCTGCTCCTAAAGCGGCTGATACAGAAGAAGACGGCGAAGAAGCAGCTTCAGAGGAATAATCCTCTTGGCTGATATCCGCCTAATCGTGGGCCTGGGTAATCCAGGCCCCGAATATGAAAATACCCGACACAATGCCGGTGAATGGTTTCTCAACCAACTTGCCGACACCTATAACGCCCCGCTAAAACCAGAAACCAAATTCTTCGGTAAGACTGCTCGCATTACTATTGCTGGCAAAGATGTCCGCTTGCTCTACCCCACTACGTTTATGAATAAAAGTGGACAAGCCGTAGCAGCACTGGCTAATTTTTACCGTATAGAACCAGAACAAATATTAGTAGCATTTGACGAATTAGATTTGCCCCCCGGAGTAGCAAAATACAAAGTGGGTGGAAGTTCTAGTCAAAACGGCGTACGTGACATTGTGGCTAAAATGGGTAACAACAAGAATTTTTTGCGTTTGCGCATAGGTATTGGTCATCCAGGTCATAAAAGCCGAGTAACCGGCCATGTTCTTGGTAAGCCACCAGCAGATGAAAAGGCAGCTATTGAAAGCGCCGTTGATGAAGCGGTACGCTGTACAGAAATTTTGCTGAAAGAAGACCTTAAGCAAGCACAAAACAGGTTGCACTCTCACAAAGGGTAAACCTAGCCAGTTTTCACTTTTCCAAACTAAGGATCCATACCATGGGTTTTAAATGCGGTATTGTTGGCCTACCAAACGTAGGTAAATCAACACTTTTCAATGCATTAACAAAAGCAGGTATCGAAGCGGCCAACTTCCCTTTCTGTACCATCGAGCCAAACACAGGCGTAGTACCTGTGCCAGATCTTCGTTTGGACAAGTTGGCTGAAATCGTAAACCCACAGCGCGTTATTCCCACTACCATGGAATTCGTTGATATTGCGGGTTTGGTAGAAGGCGCATCTAAAGGTGAAGGCTTAGGTAATAAATTCCTAGCGAACATTCGTGAAACCGACGCTATTGGTCACGTAGTACGCTGCTTCGACGATGAAAACATTGTTCACGTTGCAGGTCGCGTTAGCCCTAAAGATGACATCGACGTTATTAACACCGAGCTTGCGCTATCTGATTTAGAAACCACAGAAAAAGCACTTCACCGTGTAGCAAAACGCGCTAAAGGCGGCGACGCTGATGCTAAGTACGAAATGAAAGTGCTTGAAAAGATTAAGCCGCACCTAGATGAAGGCTTATTACTTCGTTCACTTGAGCTTAGTAAAGAAGAACTGGCGGCAATCAGCTACATGAACATGCTTACCCTTAAGCCAACCATGTACATTGCTAACGTGAATGAAGACGGCTTTGAAAACAACCCGTACCTTGACCAAGTAAAAGAGATAGCAGCAGGCGAGAATGCTACAGTAGTAGCAGTTTGTGCATCTATTGAGTCTGATATTGCGGAGCTTGAAGATGAAGAGCGCGAAGAATTTATGCAGGACATGGGCTTAGAAGAGCCTGGACTTAACCGCGTAATTCGTGCCGGTTATAACTTGCTGACGCTTCAAACTTACTTTACTGCAGGTGTTAAAGAAGTGCGCGCTTGGACCTTCCCTGAAGGTTCAACTGCACCACAAGCCGCGGGTAAAATTCACACCGACTTCGAAAAAGGCTTTATTCGCGCCGAAATCGTGAGCTACGACCACTTTGTGGAGTTTAACGGCGAACAAGGTGCTAAAGATGCAGGTAAATGGCGTCTTGAAGGTAAAGACTACATTGTTAAAGATGGTGACGTTATCCACTTCCGCTTTAACGTATAATTTCTAATGTAGAAATTAGTGCTGTTTACTAAAGCCACCGCAAGGTGGCTTTTTTGTTTGCCGTAAAAAATTGTGAAGCTTTCATAGGGCTGATATAACTGACAAAAAACTAACGGCCCTTATAATGATTCTAAAACAGCTTAGCAATTTACAACAGTTCGCGTTAATGCAAAATAAATCGCAGCGAGACACACAGCTAAAAAACCGCCCTCCCCTTTTTAAAGCCTCGGTTAGAACGTTATGTTTACTAAGCTTTGCTACTTTTTCCATTGCCAGTGAAACTTCGATTAAAGCGGAAAACACACAATCTAGCATCAGCAGCGGCGAAATAGCGCCAACGTTGGTAAGCAATGCCGACAGTTGGTATCAGGTACCCCAAGCTAATACGGTAACCTTCAAAACCGCACATGGCGACGTGGTTATTGCACTTCACCCTACCCTTGCGCCAAAGCATGTGGCTAGGTTCAAAGCCCTTATAGAGGCAGGCTTTTACAACGAGCAAGCGTTTTATCGTGTAGTAGACGGCTTTGTGGCACAGGCTGGCAGCAATGATACCCACGACACATCTCAATTTGCAGCAAATCTGCTTAAGCCAATAAGCGCTGAATTTACTCAGCCACTTAACAGCAATGTAAACGTCGTTGAATCTAAAGATATGTTTGCACCTAATACTGGCTTTTTAGACGGCTTCCCTGTGGGCATTGATAAAAGCCGTAAAGAAATGTGGGGGCTTCACTGCCCTGGCGTTGTGGCGTTTGCTCGTAATAGCGAGAAAGATACCGCCAGTACAGAGTTTTATATTGTAATTGGGCAAGCTCCGCGACATTTAGATAGAAATATGTCGGTGGTAGGTCGTGTAGTGAAAGGTATGGATGTGCTTCAAAAATTACCTAGAGGCAATATGGACACAGGTGGTGTACTAGATGACATTACCCAAGAGAGTAAAATAAAGCAGGCTTTTGTGCATACTAGCAATGCAACACCTTATTTCCTGCAAACTCCTCATCATGAAGAATATAAAAAACGGGTGAATACAGGAAAAAACCTAGATAACCCGTTTTTTCATGACAATACCTATGGCCCGCGCCCTATTGACGTGTGTTATTACCAGACAAAAGCCAGTGACAAAACTTTGTAAATCGGTACTTAAACCCTTACAAGTTGTTCAAATTCACGGCTTTTTGTGCGTATTTCGCCCTAATGCGCACACTTAATGAGCATTTAAAAAAAGTTAGTAAAAAAGGGGTTGACGGTTGCCAGTCATATACGCATAATACGCGCCACTTCCTGAGAGGGAAGAGAATAGCAAGGCTACGTAGCTCAGTTGGTTAGAGCACATCACTCATAATGATGGGGTCGCAAGTTCGAATCTCGCCGTAGCCACCAATTCTCTGTTATCTCTTTTAGGAAAGTCTAGCTGCGCGGAAGTGGTGGAATTGGTAGACACGCTGGATTTAGGTTCCAGTGCTTCACGGCGTGAGAGTTCAAGTCTCTCCTTCCGCACCACGACTGGGGTATAGCCAAGTTGGTAAGGCAGCGGGTTTTGATCCCGCCATTCATAGGTTCGAGTCCTGTTACCCCAGCCAAATTCTTGAGAAGCCGCTCATCGAGCGGCTTTTTATTGAAGATAAAAGTTAAGGCTACGTAGCTCAGTTGGTTAGAGCACATCACTCATAATGATGGGGTCGCAAGTTCGAATCTCGCCGTAGCCACCAACTTTTTACATTCCTTAATTGGAAGTCTACATTGCGGAAGTGGTGGAATTGGTAGACACGCTGGATTTAGGTTCCAGTGCTTCACGGCGTGAGAGTTCAAGTCTCTCCTTCCGCACCAAATTTGGGGTATAGCCAAGTTGGTAAGGCAGCGGGTTTTGATCCCGCCATTCATAGGTTCGAGTCCTGTTACCCCAGCCATATTCTTGAAGAAGCCGCTCTATTGAGCGGCTTTTTTTTTGTGCTTACCCCTTCTAAAAAGTGCTTATAGATTTTAGTTAAAAACTCTACGCCCTTTCCCTTCTAAATGAATAAATTTGCTATATGCGAGCATAAAACGTCATAGTTTCAGTACGTTTTCATTGTCCAATCATTTAACTGTCGTGCTAGTATTAGTCCTTTATCGATATAGCTCGGCTTATCCTAAGGTTTAGCAAATATATGTTTGCTTAAACTGAAGCGTTTGTTCTGACAACGCACCTGTCATGTTCAGTTCATCTTTACACGCCGAGCAGCTATTAAAACAATAACGAAGGAAAGTGCGTGATAAACGAATTCGTTTCATTAGTTAACAATATTCTTTGGGGTGACGGCCAAGTACTCATTATCATGCTTCTGGCATGTGGTATTTGGTTTACCGTAAAACTAGGCGGTGTACAGCTTAGACATTTCGGTCATATGTTCAGCCTGCTTAAAGGCAGTAACACCTCTTCTAAAGATGGGATCAGTTCATTTCAAGCTTTATGTACCAGTTTATCTGCCCGTGTGGGTACGGGTAACTTAGCTGGCGTTGCGGTTGCTATATCACTAGGTGGCGCTGGCGCTATCTTTTGGATGTGGATGATTGCCCTTCTTGGTATGGCCACTGGCTTTGCTGAAAGTGTATTAGGTCAGCTTTATAAAGTACGTGACGAAAACGGCGAGTTCCGTGGCGGCCCTGCGTACTATATAAAGCAAGGTTTGAACAAAACCTGGCTAGCCGTTGCTTTCTCGCTATGTTTGTTCTTTGGCTACGGTTTTGTTTTCAGTGCCGTTCAAGCTAACACCATTACCGATGCATTAAACAATGCGTACTCTTTCCCTACTGAATATGTTGGCCTGGCCATTATTGCACTGGCAGCGTTAATTGTAGTGGGAGGGCTTAAAAGCATCGCCCGCTTTGCCGAGTTTGTGGTTCCCTTCATGGGGATTGGCTACGTGCTAGTGGCGCTTGCCATTACCTTCATTAATATTTCCGAACTGCCGGCTATGCTGCTTGATATCGTAAAGTCTGCGTTTGGTTTACAAGAAGCTGGCGCTGGCGCACTAGGTGCTGCCATTAAAAATGGAATTCAGCGTGGTCTTTATTCAAATGAAGCGGGTAGCGGCTCGGTACCACACGCAGCAGCAAGTGCTGTTCCAAACCCTAATCACCCGGTTTCTCAAGGTTACATTCAGATGCTGGGTGTTTTCTTAGATACACTAATACTGTGTACGTCTACTGCCTTTATCATTCTACTTGCTGGCGGTTCAAGCTCTGATCAAATGGAAGGCATACGCCTAACCCAAGACGCCATGAGCAGTCATCTAGGCGAAGGCGGTACCGACTTCGTGGCAGCCGCCATCAGCTTATTTGCATTTACATCTGTAGTAGCAAACTACGCCTATGGCGAAAGTAACCTGCACATGTTCAAGCTAGATAACAAAGTAGGCCGCGCAGTCTACACCATCGGCTACTTGGGCATGATCTACTGGGGCGCACAGGCAGCGCTACCTCAGGTATGGGCAATGGCCGATATGGCGTTAGGTTTAATGACGGTAATCAACATCATCGCTATTGTATGGATGACCCCTACTATTGTTTCTATCAGCAAAGACTACTTTAAGAAAAAAGACACTGGCGCCAACATGGAATACAAGGTGGGTGACTGTGAAATACAGGGTAAGTCAGAAGATGGTATTTGGGATTAAGCCTTTCGTTTATTGAGAGGCGGCAATCACTAAATAACGATTAAAAAGTCGGTTTTGGCACGAAAGGCTAACCTCGCGTTAGCCTTTCTCGTATCTAGCGTTTAATTACCTCAAACAGGTTACCTGTACGGTATACACTTAAAAAACCAGACACTTAAGTTTAGAAACGAAGCGATAACAATTTACAAAGCTACCGGCAAATGCCCTGTCTTAACCCAAATTATTGTTTCTTCATCAACGTACGGATGATGCTGGCTCATATGCGGGCTTCTAATCCACGTGCCTTTTGGGTATTCACCGTGTTCGTCTTTAAACGTCCCCGACAGTACAAATATTTCTTCACCACCGAAATGCTTGTGGGGCTTAAATACCTCGCCAACAGGCCACTTAACCAGCGCAACATGTTCATGCTCAAAGTTGTGAAGCGGCATCACTTCTAAAGCGCCCTGCCCTTGCAGCCACTCTGCTGTATTAGTGTTCACTCTAACCTCAGCTAAATCGCGCTTATCGAATTGATTCAGTTTAACCAATATCACACAGCCTTCTTTACTAAACGGGCTGTGTTTACTGCCTGGTGGATTGCGCAGGTAAGTGCCTGCAGGATAATCTCCATGCTCATCAGAAAACACACCTTCAAGCACTAGAATTTCTTCTCCGTACGGGTGGCTATGCTGTTTAAAGTTAGCGCCAGGCTCATATTTCACCACGCTAGTTGTATGGCCTGACTCTTTTGCTTCCCGCTCTAACGGCTTACGCCAAACCGTGGAAGACGGCGACGGCTGCCACTCTTGTTTTTGTGTATTGATAGCTAAGCGTTCATCAAAGTTCATATTTAACATTTAGGTCACCGATTGGTATTGGCGCGTTGTCGCTATTTTCTTAAAGACCGTTACTCAGGTCTTAGCATTTCGAAAAAATTATCTTGGGATATAGTGTAGTAATCACCTCGTCCGCCGCCACGACTCACTGGCGCGCTTTTTAGCGTACTGTAAACACCGTTTTCAATTAGCGACTTATCAATATGTACACCCACTACTTCGCCCATAATGAACCAACTATTTACTTCATCGCCGGTGGCTGACTTAAGCTGTACCACATCGGTAAGCTTACACTCCATGCTCACCTTACTGGCTTTCACCCGAGGAACCTGCACTATTTCGCTTTCTACAGTTTGAAGTCCAGCGTGGTCGAACTCGCTTTCTTCTGGTGCTAAAGGCTTGCTTGTTGTATTCATCGCATTAACTAAATCTTGCGATACGAGATTCCAGCAAAACTCGCCTGTATCCTGCACGTTTATCAAAGAGTCCTTCTTACTACCTACTACAGAAAAGCCGATAATTGGCGGTGTATAATTAAGGGCATTGAAAAAACTGTAAGGGGCAAGGTTTAGCACGCCCGCTTTTGATTTTGTAGAAATCCACCCTATGGGGCGCGGGGCAATAATCGCGTTAAAGGGGTCGTGAGCTAAGCCATGGCCTTCTTTTGGTTGATAAAAATGCGTTTGTGACAAAACCATTCCTTAAAATGTGTGGTAGGGTAAAACTACTACTGATATGAACGCTTACACGGCGTTTTTCAAGGGCTTTAGATTAAAGGTTGTTTATGACTGCACGAAGTGTCGCATTTTCGAGAACAAGACTTACTGAATTAATGGTACCGTCATTCGCTAATTTTGGCGGAAAAGTACATGGTGGTGTTATCTTATCTTTAATGGATAAAGTCGCTTACGCGTGTGCAAGTAAGCATGCAGGCGCCTACTGCGTTACGGTAACTGTCGACGGCGTTGAGTTTTTACAGCCCGTTGAGGTTGGTGACCTTCTTCACCTAGATGCTACTGTGCATTATGTCGGGAACACCTCGTTAGTTGTGGGGATAAAGGTAACCACTGAAAACATAAAAACGAACGAGGTTAAGCATACTAACAATAGCTTCTTCACCATGGTAGCCAAAGATGAAAGCGGTAAACCTGTGGCCGTTCCTGAACTTGAGCTGTCCACACATTATGAAATGCGCAACTTTGTCACTGCTATCCGCCGCAGTAAAATCCGTAAAGAAGCGCAAATTAAACTTCAACGTGATTACGACGCTTTTATCCCTAAAGAAGACTTTGCGCTTCTCGATGCGCATAGATGCACCGTTACTTTTGACCGGGATGACGTGCCGGCAAAACAAAACGTTGAAGATTAGAGAGTAAATTTGAAAGTTAAGGGCTTATAGCAGTACCGCAACTCGCAATTAATTTTCACTATGTTGCACTGACAGTCAATCGCGTCTTAACCCGCAAATAAAAAGCCCCTTAAGGTTGTATAACTAACCTTAGGGGGCTTTCACATTAACTACTCTAGTATTTCTACGTTTATCCTAAGCGCTCAATTAAAAGCACTTAATTAAAAACGATACGCAACTTTTCCGTAAACAAAGCGGCCGGTGAAACCGTACGGCGAGAAGCCTGAGTAAGAAAACAGACGAGAGAAAGTCGTTACTTCATCAACCAGGTCTCGCGTTGGCTCTGGGTATACATCAAAGACATTATTAGCACCTACAGAAACCGTTAGCCCATCGGTTAATGCAACGCGAACATCCAAGTCTGTGATCCATTCCGAAGGTAGAATTTCATTGCGCGCTTCAATTGAAGAAGGGTCTTCAACTTCACCATAACGGGTAGTGCGTAACGTGGTTGTGTAACGGTCGTAATTCCATGTAACACCTAAGTTCAGCTTGCTGTCTGGTGACGCTGTTTCAAAGCGACGAAGCTCAACATCACTGAACAGATTGTCTTGATCGAAGCCAGCGCTTTGCAATACGTCAGGAGCATCTAAAATGTCGGTCACTTCGTTGTCGTTAAAGTTCATTCCGGCATTAAAGTTAAACGCTCCATAGTCAGATGTATTCAAGGTGTAAGTAGATACAATGTCGACACCTTCTGTACGCGAATTGATAGCGTTTAAGAAGAAGCGTGCACGATTTGCCCCAGTGCCTTCTAGCAAGGCTTCAATTGCTTCACCCGAAAGGTTGTTAGACAGCACAATACGATCATCAATATCAATGCGGTAGAAGTCTACGGTTAAGTTGAAGTCCGCTGTGGGCGAGTAGGTAAAACCTGCACTGTAGTTATTCGACTCTTCTGCATCTAAGCCCGGGCTACCAAGCGCTTGTGCAACCTCACTTGATGGTGCAAAGGTGCCAGTTTCAGTTGGCTCGCCATCAACAAATACGGTGGCAATAGAGGTAAAATACTGCTGCTGAAGAGACGGCGCTCTGAAGCCTGTTGATACCGACGCACGAAGGGCAAATGCATCGCTAAGCGTTACACGGTGTGACATTTTCCAGTTAAACGTGCTGCCAAAATCAGAATAATCTTCATAGCGCCCTGCCACTGCTACGTTCCAGTTTTCTACAACATCAGCTTCTACATCAACGTAAAAGCTGTAGTTATGGCGACTGTTATCACCTGCTGATTCTGGAGTAAAGCCAGGGAACACTTGTGCGCCAGCTGCGCCAAATGGCCCGTCTATTGGGTCGGTTACCACTCCACCAGGACCAAAGGTACCTTGAATGTAAGAGTTTTCTTCACCCGCTGTGATATCGTAACCTTCGTGACGGTATTCTGCTCCCATTGCGAAGTTCATCTCGCTATAAAACCAGCCAGTATCCACCAATCGAGACGCGTCTGCATTAATGATAGTGGTATCGTACTCAAGCGTACCAGCATCAAACTCAGTTTGGCTTGTTGGACCCAGTGACGTATTTAATGTGTTTACTACACCGTACTCTAGCTCGTTACCACCGTGAGTTAACGATAGGTCGTAATTCCAGACATCCCCATAACCTTTAATTCCAGCGATAAGCGACATATCAGTAATATCGGTTTGGATAGAAGGTAAGAAACCATCTGGGTATATTTCAACAATGTTACGCGAATCTTGAGCTCGGCGATAAAAGCCACTGCCAAGAGAGTCACGAGTGCTATAACCGGCTGTAGTGTAAAACTCAATGCTATCGGTGAGTGCTTTACCCGCATTGATAAACAGTGCGTAGTCTTCTACCTCGCCGTTTCCATAAACGTGGTTGTAGCGATTAACCGTAAGCTCACGAGGATCTAAATTACCCTCTGCATCGCGGGCATAGTTTTCTCGCTGATCGTAGTCTGCGCGATTTGCTTGGCCGCGGTCGCGATATTCTGCAGAAACGTTTACAAAGCCATCGTCCCCCCACTCAAAACCCATGTTACCGCGAAGGGTAAAGGTTTGACCGTCGGTTACCTCTCGGTCACTGCCTTCTTCAAATGCTAAATTACCGTCAGCGCCAATACTTACCCCTTCAAGGTTAGGTACGCCGTCCATAGTCGTCACGTTAGCACCGTAAGTCGCCGATACTTCGCCACCTTCAGCGGCGTCTTTCAATACAATATTGATTACGCCAGCGATAGCGTCTGAACCATATTGCGCTGCAGCACCGTCACGCAATACTTCAATTCGTTTGATAGCGTTAGCAGGAATAGCGTTTAAATCTACTGCCGACGAGCCTCGCCCTACCGATCCATTAAGATTAAGCAGCGCTGAAGTATGACGGCGTTTCCCATTTACCAATACCAGGGTATGGTCAGGTGCTAAGCCTCGCAGCTGGGCTGGTCGCACGTGATCTGTACCATCGGTAACAGAGGGTTGAGGAAAGTTAAAGCTTGGCAGCAACTGATTCAAAATCATATTGGTTTCAGTTAAGCCCGTCGCTTCTATCGAAGAAGCATCGATGATATCGATAGGAACGGGAGAGTCATTGATAGTACGGCCTACACGGCGAGAACCTACGATTTGAATTTGTTCAACATCCTGCTCATCAACTGTAGTTTGCTCTTGTGCCAGTGTTGAAGTGGAAAAGTGCATTCCTGCTATTGCAGAAGCAATTAAGGAAAGCTTAAAAACAGAAGCGTTAAATTTAGCCTGTTGCATTGTGATGTTCCTGAATTTTATATGTGTTTACTGCTTTGAAAAGTATGCTTTTTACTCTATCGAATAGAAAAAAGACCTACAGATACATTTTCTTTTTCTGTTGTTGGGGTACTGCTAAACGTCGAGTTGTCTGAAAAGACTTATAATTATTAGAAGTGATAAGCAAAAATGCCTAGCAGTGAGTAAATCACAAAAATATTCTCCCACACAATACTAAAGTTGTATTAATTTAGAAATATCGATAACAGGCAGAGTTTACGGGACTAAAACGTGAAGCTACTGATTTGTCTAATGTAAATACGAAAAAAGGTGGCCTTGGCCACCTTTTCAAAGCAGTACGCTACACGTTACGCTTTTTTTAGCTTTTTCTTTAGCTTTTTTAGTTTGCTTTCTTGCTTAGCAATTTTTGCTTTAGCTACTTTCATCTCTTTTTTGATTTCTTTTTTCTTAGCCATTTTTATATCCTTAGTTTCTTCTGTAGTGTATTGCTGATTATCAGCATTTATTCTTCATTGTGTTCTTCAATGAATTCACGAATAAAGCGCCTTACTTCACGAGCCGCAGACGTATCCAAAGAATCGCAAAGCGCAATAAATTGCGCTCTTTCTTCGTCATTAATTCGAATAATCATCTGACTATTCTTTTTCTTCTTTTTATTGTTTTTTTCAGACATCTCGACCGCTTTCATAGGTAAGAAGCACCAATTCGAATCATAAATGTATATTCAATGTATATACATTTCAAGGTTAACAATGAACTTTTCTAAATTTTTTTCATAAAAAAGTCACATAAACGTCACATGAGTGACTTGAGTATTAGACAAAGTTGTCCCGTCAACGCAACAAATTGAGAAGTATATGACACAGGCACAATCAACAACTCACCTATCTTGTTTCATTGAAGCTATTGCACTTGCCAAGCACACAAAATGTGCATCACGAGATGACTTAAAAGCCCTGCTTCAACAAAAAGGTTATGAAGAAATAGTTGCTCTTAATACTGCTGAAGAGCTTGAGCCGCAGCTACCAATCGCTTCATAAATCAGCTGGTTAAAATGACCCGTTTCATGCCCCACGGTGAAGTGTATGTTCACCGGGAAGATCGCATACTCATTCTCGAAGGACATGGCCCGTGGAATATTGAAGCGCTTCAACACTCAACCGACAAAGCGGAGTCGGTATTACAAGAACTAAGCGGCGCCCCATGGGGAGCCATGGCAAGCATTTATGGTGAACCCATACATGTGCCTGATGCAGAGGCACACCTTATTGAGCTTGTAAAAAAAGATATAGAAAACGGTAGAGTAGGCACGGCGCTTATTGTTGAAAAGTCAAACTCGCCCAGTTTCGCCACGCAACATTTCAGCAGTATTTACGAGCGAGCTGGAGATAACGTTGAAGTGTTTAACGACACAGATGCAGCTAAACGTTGGCTAATTAAGACCATTCAGCTAGCGCAGTCAAACTTGGAAAAATCCAGTGAAGAAAAATGTCATGCTTTCTGCGATTCTAATTTATGTATTTTTTAGTGCGGGGTTGCTGGCCGTTTTAAGATGCTTGCGCTTGTACAAGTAACGACCAGCACAATAATCAGTGGAGAAACAAAAGCGGAGCCTTTGTTTCTCTGAAATGGACTTCTTATTTAGGTGACCATTCGAATTGCTTGAACGGCTCATCAACCGGTGTTTCGGCTAAGTGGTTTGTATAGTTACTCATCACTTTTTGCGCCAAAATAAGAATAATTTCAAGTAGTTGCTGGTGCTTGTAGCCAGCACTGTAAAACGCATCTAGCTGCGCACTATCAACATTGCCTCGTCCGCGAGTTACGGCAAGTACAGTCTCTTTTAGCGTATTCAATTTGCTATCAGACAGTGTTTCATCGTTGCGTAGCTCTTCAATTAAGTCATCACTTACTTTCATGCTTTTAGCAATGCCGGTATGCGCTGGTACACAGTAATGACATGCGTGTTCTACGTTTACTGCCTGCCAAACTACTGTTAGTTCTTCTGCGTTAAACGACGTTTCTTGCGCTAGCTTGTGTAGTACTTGATAACCTTCAAGCAACGTTGGCGCTTCTGCCATTACTGCATGTAGGTTAGGCAGCATGCCGAATGCGCTTACCGAATTATCAATTAATGGCTTTGCCGCTTCTGGCGCTGTCTCTTTTGTATGTAATTTAAAATCGCTCATATCACTCTCCTATTGATGTGACTAGAAATTAAAGTAACCCTTTTGGTTACCCTTACCTCTTTGAAGTGGGATCAATAATAGGTTTACTTGAACGATCGTTCAAGTGATAATTGAACACATGTTCAAAATATTCACGTATAAGGTATGCAGCTATGAAATATGATCACGATGACATTATTGAAAAAGCCACCACACTTTTTTGGCAAAGAGGCTTTCATGCTGCGGGTATGCGCGATATTCAACAAGCGTTAGATATGCGCCCCGGCAGTATCTACGCTCGCTTTCAAAGTAAAGAAGGTTTATTCAAGCTTGTTATTGAACAGTATGCACAAAATAGCGCAGACCGTTTAGAGCAAGTAGCAAAGGCCGAATCGCCTTTAAATGCGCTTTACAGCTTTTTTGAAACGGCATTAACTGGCCCTGATGAACAGCGCTATATGCGTCAGTGCTTGCTAGTTAAGTCTATTGCAGAACTAGATATCATTGGTGACGTTGCCAAAAAAGCAGTGCTAAAAAGCATGCAAACTCTTAAGGCTGGTTTCAGAGATATTATAGAAGCCTGTATCGAGAAAGGTGAGCTGCCCGAACATACACCAACGAAACTGGCCGCAGAGTGGCTTCAAAATCAATTCGTAGGTTTACGTGCTTTTGCGCTTATGCAAGATGAAAACGCAGCAACTATTCAGATGATCGACAAAGTAATGATCGATTTAAAAGGGCAATGGCCTCAACAAACACATTGAAGTGAATGCCGGCTGAAAGGGGCTGAAAAAGGCTGAAACTGCGCATTTTCATAATAAGTGCTTTAAAAGCAGTTGCATAGAATATGGCTTAATTAAACAAACGACCCGGAATGACTCTCTTTATCCAAGCGAAAAAACTGTTTTCGCTTGCTTTTGAATCAAATTGGGTCCGCTTTATTTCAACCCACTGTTCTTGGTCATCAATTACTTTACCATCGACAAAGGGGACGTATAACTGGTCACCTTCAAAGTGGGTTCTAAACTCTAAGTAAAAGTCGCCTTGCAGCTCCTCAAGTAAGGCATCAGACTCCCCCAAACCGTCGGGAAGATAATAATAAAAATGAGTAAGAACAAGCCTTCCTTCAACACTCAGCTGGTAACTGCCTGTATAGCCATCCCAACAAGCTGACATCACCTCAACCTTTTCGGGGTCAGGTTTACTCTTCAACTGATAAAAGTGTTTTTCGCCTTCTTCTGATGGGTGCCCTTGCCAAATATAGTAGAGGCTATAGCCTTTTAAACTCACTAACGGACATTGATTAGAGAACCCTTGCGAGAATTGTACGGTCATTCCTTTGAACCTTTTTAATTATGAATAGAGTTAGCTTAATCAAATGGCAAGATTTTGTAACTTTACAAACCTAAGCAAAAGTTTTTAGGAGAAGAGCAAACGCAATAATTGCGCAACAAGCAAAATCCCCATTAAAGGCCAAATCCACTTTGCCCATTTGGCCGCGTCTTCATTACTGATACGCATCTTAGAGCGCTCAATTAGCGGTATAATTAATGCCAATGCACCGAACAATACAGCCAGTAAAATTAATACTTCCATTATCGTAACCCTATCGCATATTTAAGCACTTGTTGTTTAGCAGGCTCGATGCGCTGCGCCACAGAAAGCAGCTGGTTTCTTACCCATTTAATGGGGGCAATATCGTTACTAAACAAGGTATAGAAACCATCCATTGCGCTCATCATTACCAAGTTATCTCGCTTTCGTGGCCTTTCATAGTTGTTGGTGAGCATTTGCAAAAATCGTTTATCCGTAAGCGAAAGTTCACCAGTGCTGTGGTTGGAATTAACCTTAGCGGTAACAGATAAAAACGCCTCTATATCTTTAAAGCCTAAGTTCACACCCTGCCCCGCCAATGGATTAATGGTGTGCGCTGCATCGCCAATTAGCACACAGCAGCCTTTAACATAGTGATTAGCATGAGAACGGGTCAGCGGAAAAACCGCTTTATCTACAACAGAAAAGCTGTTGTCATTTTTAGTGAGTTCATCAGGAAACGTTTTAAGGATTTCACTTTCAAGTTGGCTCGCTTTTAAACTTTTTATACGTTTTAGTTCGTCGGGCGAGTCGTACCACACAAGCGAGGCATAATTGTCGAACATAGGCAAAAACGCTTTTGGGCCGCTTGAGGTAAATTGCTGCCAGGTCACAGGCTCTACAGGCTTTTCCATTTTGATTGTTATACCCATTGCCTGTTGTGCATACTGCCAACCTGTGGTGCCAATACCGGCCGCCTTTCTTACCTGAGAGTTTGCACCATCGGCACCAATAAGCCACTTAGCCTCTATCGTTTTGCCATTAGATAGTTTAACGGTAGCAGTATTGGCTAACTGAATGTCTTGCACTGTGTGGCCACTAATAAGCTCAACATTGTCATACTGTTTTAGTGCTTCGTGGCAACCTAATTGCAACAATCGGTTTTCTACAAAGAAACCCAGCTGAGGCATGTCGATACTTTGTGCGGTAAAATCTGTTCGATGAGACGGATGGTCCCATACACTTAAACCAGTGTAGGGTTTAACGCGCATGGCAGCAATATGCTCCCAAGCTCCCAATGCCTTTAATAGGGTAACCGATGCCTCGCTTATAGCTGAGACCCGCAAGTCTGGGCCATCTTCTGCATTATATGTTGCAGGTAAATAAGGCTCGATTACCGCTACTTTAAACTGCTGTTGGGCCAGACCTAGGGCGAGTGCTGCACCCACCATACCACCGCCATTTATACAAAAATCGACCATTTACTCTCCTTAAAACACGCACTTGCATTATGTCTTAAAACACAAAGCGCTGTGAAGTAAAACGTACAACAGGCTTGGCTTAGATCAATTCTTCACGAATCGTCGTAAGACACTGGGAATATGCCTGCATAACAGGTAAAATATGCGGCTATTTTGAACATCTTCCTGTAACTGACATTTCCGATGCTTTTTGCATGGGCGCTCTAAACGCCCTATGCAGAATAACATTCTGGCAGACACCTTAGCTAAACCAAGGTGATACTGCATTCACTTACAGGAACACTAACAGGTTATCGAATAGTTGTTATGACTAAAAAGCTGTATATCAAAACCTGGGGCTGCCAAATGAACGAGTACGACTCGGAAAAAATGGCAGACTTACTAGACTCAACGCACGGCTTTAGCGCTGCACAAAGTGCTGAAGAAGCCGATGTTATCTTGCTTAACACCTGCTCTATTCGTGAAAAGGCGCAAGAGAAGGTTTTCCATCAACTTGGTCGCTGGAAGACGTTAAAGCAAGACAAGCCTGAACTTATTATTGGTGTAGGCGGCTGTGTGGCTTCACAAGAAGGTGACACTATACGCCAACGTGCGCCGTTCGTAGACTTGGTTTTTGGCCCTCAAACGCTGCACCGTTTGCCTGAAATGATCAACGAACTTCAAGGCGGCGCAAAGTCAGTGATTGACGTGAGCTTCCCTGAAATTGAAAAGTTTGATCGCCTGCCTGAGCCACGTGCTGAAGGCCCCACGGCATTCGTTTCAATTATGGAAGGCTGTTCAAAATACTGTACGTTCTGCGTAGTACCGTACACCCGTGGTGAAGAAGTAAGCCGCCCTGTTGATGACGTGCTACTTGAAATTGCACAGCTTGCAGGTCAAGGCGTACGTGAAGTAAACCTTCTTGGTCAAAACGTTAACGCGTATCGCGGTGACAATTACGACGGCACAATTTGTCGTTTCTCTGAATTACTAGAGCTAGTAGCTGCTATCGATGGCATCGACCGTATTCGTTACACCACATCTCACCCGGTTGAGTTTACTGACGATATCATTGAAGCATACGCGTCTATCCCTGAGTTAGTAGACCACCTGCACTTGCCTGTTCAAAGCGGTTCTGACCGTATTTTGAACCTGATGAAGCGTGGCCATACGGCAATTGAATATAAGTCGAAAATGCGTAAGCTGAAAAAAATTCGCCCGAACATTAGCTTGTCGAGCGACTTCATCATTGGCTTCCCTGGTGAGACCGATGCCGACTTTGAAGCTACTATGGATTTAATTCAGGCCGTGGATTACGACCTTAGCTTCAGCTTTATTTACAGTGCTCGCCCAGGTACACCTGCTGCCGATGCAGTGGATGATGTAAGTGAAGAAACTAAGAAGCAACGTCTTCACTTACTACAGCAGCGTATTACGCAGCAAGCACTTCGTATTGCGCGTCACATGGTTGGCACTGAGCAGCGAATTTTGGTTGAAGGCCCGTCTAAGAAAAACCCAATGGAGCTTTCTGGACGTACTGAAAACAACCGTGTAGTAAACTTTGAAGGCACACCTGACATGATTGGCGAATTCGTTGATGTAAACATCACAGACGTATTTACCAACTCACTACGTGGTGAAGTTGTGCGCAGAGAAAGTGAAATGGGCTTGCGTGTTGCAGTTTCGCCCCAATCTATCATGGCAAAGCATCAGGCAGATTTGCCTAATGAACTTGGCGTGGGTCAATTTAACCCAGCCTAAAAACAATTTTATAGCGAGGAAAAGAGTAGCTTGAGTACATTGGTTAGTAACGAATTTGATTTAGAACCGGCAGATAGCAAACGTTTGTCGAGTTTATGTGGCCCCTTTGATGACAACATTAAACAAATTGAGCGCAGGCTGGGAGTAGAAATTACTTACCGAAATAACGCGTTCAAGGTGTTGGGTGAACCGCAGCAAATAAAAAGTGCTAGCGAATTACTTAAGCTTCTTTATATAGAAACACAACCTATTAAGGGTCGTATTCCTGAGCTAGAAGCAGAGCAAGTTCATCTTGCCATTCAAGAAGCCCGCGTTATTGAAAAAGACGCAACGGGTGGTTATGGCAAAGAGATCAATATTAAAACTAAGCGCGGTGTTATAAAGCCGCGTAACCCTAATCAAGCGCAGTATGTGGCAAACATTGTTAACCACGATATTGCCTTTGGTATTGGACCTGCCGGAACAGGTAAAACTTACCTTGCTGTTGCCGCTGCTGTCGATGCGCTTGAGCGCCAAGAAATTCGCCGAATCTTGCTTACCCGTCCCGCGGTTGAAGCAGGTGAAAAGCTTGGTTTCTTGCCTGGCGATCTTTCGCAAAAAGTAGACCCTTACTTGCGACCGCTTTACGACGCCCTATTTGAAATGCTTGGCTTCGAGAAAGTTGAAAAGCTGATGGAGCGTAATGTTATTGAAGTTGCGCCGTTAGCCTATATGCGTGGTCGTACGCTAAACGACGCCTTTATCATTTTGGATGAAAGCCAGAATACCACGGTAGAGCAAATGAAAATGTTCTTAACCCGTATTGGCTTTAATTCGAAAGCGGTGATTACTGGTGATATCACGCAGGTAGACTTACCTCGCGGTGCCAAATCAGGCCTTCGCCACGCCATCGAGGTATTAAGCGAAGTAAATGACATTTCTTTCAACTTCTTCCATGCTGAAGATGTGGTTCGCCACCCTGTGGTTGCGCGCATTGTAAGAGCTTACGAAGTGCATGACGCTGAGCAAGAGCGTATTCGAAAAGCGAAAAAAGAAGAAGCGTTGCGTGTTCAGCGTGAACAATCAGCGCGCAGCCTTGAGCCTAGTACTGACAATAGCCTTGAGCCAACTAGTAATAATAGCCCTGAGCTAACTAACGGTAACAGCCCTGAGCTAACTGATGGTAACAGCCCTGAGCTAACTGATGGTAACAGCCCTGAGCAATCAAACGACGCTCAAACCAAAGATGACAGTGCATCGTGACAGCCATTATTGATGTGCAACAAGCGTTTGAAGGTGACGAGACTATCTTATCTGCCATTCCGTCACCTTCAGAACTTGAGCTTTGGGCTAATGCTGTGCTCAAGTATGAAGGGTTGAACGGGCAAGAAGTCACCATTCGCTTTACCGACGAAGCAGAAAGCCAAAGCCTCAACCATGAGTACCGAGGCAAAGACAAACCGACAAACGTGCTATCGTTTCCCTTCGAAGCGCCTCCGGGCATTGAATTAAACTTATTAGGCGACTTAGTTATTTGTGCCCCGGTCATTAGCCGTGAAGCTGAAGAACAGCAAAAGAAAGTGAGCGATCACTACACGCACATGACGGTTCATGGGCTATTGCATTTGATGGGTTATGACCATATTGACGATGTAGATGCCGAGGAAATGGAAAGCAAAGAAATTGATATTCTTGCTAGCCTTGGCATAGATAACCCTTATGAAGTCAACGATTAACAAATAACCATAACCATTTGTTATATAAGTAAATTAACACTTAATAACAATAAAACATTGACGACCAGCACGAACCATTTTAACGTTGGCGTTGACCTAACAATTAAACGGACATTATGAGCGACGATAATCCTCACTCTACCAACGGCTCATCAGGCAAGAGTTGGTTAGATAAACTAAAAAATTCGATTTCTGGCGAGCCGAAAAGTAAAGAAGAGTTAGTATCGGTTATTACTGATGCTGAACAAAACGACATCATAGACCCACAAACCCGCGAAATGATTGAAGGGGTAATTGGGGTAAATGAAATGCGAGTGAGGGATATCATGATCCCTCGCGCTCAAATGACCACCATAGATGTAGAGCAAAAAGTAGAAGAATTTCTACCGGTGATGCTTGAATCTGCCCACTCACGTTTTCCTGTTATAAGTGAAGATAAAGACCATATCGAAGGTATTTTGCTTGCAAAAGACCTGCTTTCCTTTGCCTTCAATGCAGAAAAAGAATTTAACCTTCGCGATATTCTTCGCCCAGCGGTTATCGTTCCAGAGAGCAAACGAGTAGACGTTCTACTTAAAGAGTTCCGTCAGCAGCGCTATCACATGGCCATTGTTGTAGACGAATACGGCGGTGTATCTGGCTTGGTGACTATCGAAGATATTCTAGAGATTATCGTGGGTGAAATTGAAGATGAGTACGATACCGAAGAAGACGGTACCGATGATATTCGCCCATTAAATAAATCGACATACTCGGTTAAAGCGTTAACCCCAGTGGATGACTTTAACGAGTTTTTTGAAACCAAATTTAGCGAAGAAGAAGCCGATACCATTGGTGGTATTGTGCTTAAAGCGTTTGGTCATATGCCTGAAACCAATGATGAAATCACCATTGGAGATGTTCAGTTTAAAGTGACTAACTCTGATAAGCGCCGACTTATTCAACTTAAGGTTTCAGTGCCTTCATTGGAATAGAGACGTCGTCACAATAACGTTTATTTCAGCACAGGGTAGCGCGAATTTTTAGGCGCTTGCCCCGTGTAAAACAAAACCTATCAACCACCATCAGATGACTTCTATGCTGAAACGGTTTATCCCCCATTTTCTTCTTGTGTTAAGCGGCGCAAGTTTAACGCTGGCTTTTGCCCCATTTAATATGTGGCTTTTAACTATACCTGCCCTCGCACTTGCTATACGTCAAGTTATCAAGCTGAAACATCGACCGTTTATAGCTGGGTGGTTATTTGGTGCAGGCTGGTTTGGCGCTGGTATAAGCTGGGTACACGTAAGTATCGCCGACTTTGGTGGGCTACCTCTTATCGGCTCCATTGCCTTAATGGCATTACTTTGTGGATATTTGGCGCTATACCCAGCGCTTGCCACCAAATTCACCGCCAAGTATTTCTCTCCCCAATTGTGGCCCATGGCACTGCCTTTTTTCTGGGTTGTGGCCGAGTGGTTGCGAAGCTGGATGCTAAGTGGCTTTCCGTGGTTATCTTTAGGCTATAGCCAGCTAGAAAGTCCACTGTCTGGTTTTGCGCCTATTATTGGGGAAACAGGTATAAGCGCGCTTATCGTTATTAGCGCTACCCTATTTGCACTGATTCACAATAAGCGAACTTTCGCCAACGCAGTGCTGGTTGCACTATGCTTGTTTACCAGTGGCTATCTGCTTAAACAGCATACTTGGGTTACCCCAAAAAAAACCTATTCTGTAGGCATGGCGCAGGGCAATATTGCGCAAAGCTTGCGATGGGTGCCAGAGCAAGATGGCCCTACTATGGACACCTACTGGAAGCTAACCGAAAGCCTATGGGGTAACGACCTAATTATTTGGCCAGAAGCGGCCGTTCCTAAGCTTGAGCCTTTAGCCCAACCTTATCTTGCCAAAGTTAATGAAAGAGCTTTTAAAGAAAACACCGCGCTTATCACTGGCATTGTTAACTATAACTGGGAAACCGACGAGGCGTGGAATAATCTCATTGTGCTAGGTAAACGTACGCCAGATGCTACGTACCCTGATTACCAATATTTCCACAATAACCGCTTTTCCAAACACCATCTATTACCTGTTGGTGAGTTTGTGCCTTTTGAAGACTGGCTTCGCCCCCTGGCCCCTCTTTTCGACTTGCCTATGTCGTCATTCTCTCGTGGTGATTATCAGCAAGCTAATCTTGAAGCCAATGGCATTCACCTAGCACCTGCTATCTGTTTTGAAATTGCGTTTCCTCATCAAGTTATGGCAAACGTATATGAAGATACAGACATGATCATTACAGTAAGTAACGATGCGTGGTTTGGACATTCTCACGGTCCTGCGCAGCATTTGCAGATTGCGCAAATGCGTGCCCTTGAGTTGGGGCGCCCTGTAGTTAGGGCAACAAATAACGGTATTACTGCTTTTATAGACCACAAAGGTGAAGTGACAGCCCGCCTACCTCAATTCATGGCCGGTAATATTTCAGCTCCTGTTGTCGCAACGCGCGGTTTTACACCGTATTACCATCTTCAAGAGTTAGGTGTTTGGCTGTTCGTCATTGCACTAATTGCTATTGCCATAGTACTTAAAAGATCGAAACACTAATGTAGCTTTCCTGTGACAACTTTTACTCTGAAGGAAAGGTGAAAGGCTAAAATTTCTGTTGGCTACGTTAGGATTGATAAATCGCAGTAATATTATAAATACAGGGTTATACGAATAAGTTTAGTAGCAAGGAGGCACACTTGAGAGACAAAGAGAAAATTGCAGTTTTTATTGATGCTGATAATGCACCTGCTCAGAAAATAGATAAAGTTCTTTCTGAGTTGGCACGCTATGGTGTAGTCAATATTAGAAAGGCATATGGAAACTGGAAAAATCAGAATTTAAAGCCGTGGGAAGATGTTCTTCACGAGTTTGCAATTCAACCCATCCAACAATTTGATCTCACGAAAGGCAAAAATGCGACAGACATGGCACTAGTCATTGATGTCATGGATGTATTATATACAAAAGATATAGACGTTATTTGCCTTGTATCGTCAGATTGTGACTTCACTCCACTTGTAACCCGTACATTAGCCGATGGAAAGTTTGTAATAGGATTTGGCGAGAGAAAAGCACCTTTGGCTTTTGTTAATAGTTGCTCTCGCTTCCTTTATTTGGACAAAGAAAGTGAGAAAGAATTTCCTATTCAAAAAGATACGAAGAATATCAAAAGCGACACTAGGTTAATGAACCTGTTGAGACAAGCAGTTGAAGCTGTGGAAGATGATGAAGGTTGGGCTATGTTAGGCCCAATTGGAACACACATTTCAAACCATGCATCCTTCGATCAACGCAATTATGGATTTAAAAAGCTGAGTGATTTATTTCAAGCCATAGATCTTTTTGAAATGAAGAAAACGAATGGTTCTGTGTTGTGGGTTAGAGACAAGAAAAAAGCAAAGCAAATTGGTAAGTTGAAATGAGCAGCGTCTGGATACAAGACGCTGCGTAAACCAATACCTTCGATCGAACTCCAACTATATATTAATTGTTACCCGCAGCCTGAATAGCGGTAAGTGCAATGGTAAATACAATATCGTCCACCAACGCACCGCGGCTTAAATCGTTAACTGGCTTTCTCATGCCTTGCAGCATAGGGCCAATACACACTAAGTCGAAGCTACGCTGTACCGCTTTATAAGTGGTATTACCCGTATTTAGGTCTGGGAAAACAAACACGTTTGCTTTACCGGCAACCGGGCTGTTTGGAGCTTTGCTTCTACCTACACTTTCAATGGCTGCAGCGTCGTATTGAAGCGGACCGTCGATAAGTAAATCAGGGCGTAGTTCTTGCGCAATTTTAGTTGCCTCACGCACTTTCTCTACATCGCTACCTGCACCTGACGAGCCAGTACTGTAACTTATCATAGCTACCCGTGGTTCAATGCCAAACATTTGCGCCGATTCCGCAGACTGAATAGCTATGTCGGCTAGTTGCTGAGCATTGGGGTCAGGGTTAATGGCACAGTCGCCGTAAACTAAAACTTGGTCAGGCAGAAGCATGAAAAATACTGACGATACTAACGAGGCATTTTCCGCAGTTTTAATTAACTGAAGCGCTGGGCGAATAGTGTTCGCAGTGGTATTTACTGCACCAGATACTAATCCGTCTACGTCATCCTGCTGAAGCATCATTGTGCCTAAGGTCACGTTATCTTCTAATAACTCTTTTGCAACTACTTCAGTAACGCCTTTGTGTCCGCGAAGAGCCACTAGACCTTCAACATAGTTATCTTTTATCTCACTTGGAGAAACAATTTCTACGCCATCGCTCAATACTACACCCTGTTGCTCTGCTACTCGGCGAATTTCTGTTTCATCACCAATAAGCACAGGTCGTGCTAAACCACGTTTTGCACAGATTGATGCAGCAACAACGGTTCTTGGCTCATTCCCTTCTGGCAGCACAACACGCTTGTTAACCTGTCTTGCACGGTTAGTAAGGTAGAAACGGAACGCCGATGGAGATAGCTTCTTCTGGCGAGAAACTTTTTGCGTTAGTGAGTTAACCCAGCTGGCATCTAAGCTTTCCGCTGTATGCACCATCACTTTCTCAATACGCTGGCTATCATCAACCGGTACTTCTTGGTTGAATGCGTGAAGTGCTTGGGCTGTTTGCCATGTATTCGAATTTACAAGCATGACCGGCAGGCCTGTTTCCATGGCTTGGCTGCACAACGCCATGATATTTTCATCGGGCTGATAGCCACCTGTAAGTAATAGCGCGCCCAGCTTAGTGCCGTTTAGCGCAGCCAAACAGCAAGACACAAATACATCACCGCGATCGCCTGACATCACAAGTAACGCACCCGGCTTTAAGGTATGCGTCATATTGTGAATCTCGCGCGCGCAGAAAGTAACGCTGCTTAATCTGCGTTCTGCCAACTCGCCTTCGTTGAGCAAGGTTGCATTTAGGTGCTTTGCCACATCGGTAGCGCGAGGAGACACTAAGTCTGCGCTCCAATCAACCGTACCAAGAAGGCTTAAACCCTTTTTGAAAATAGGCAAGTCACGTAATGCCTGCGTACGCTCTTCGTCGTGCTCTGGCGCTTCTATTGCACCAATATCAGCGCGAAGGCGACCATGTTCATCAAAAGGCGCATTAACCTTGTTAAAGATACAGCCAACCACTTTTTGACTTTTATGACCGCCATAGGTATCAACAACGATTTCAAGGCGATGATTAATGTCTGTTGTCGACTCGTTGCCAGGCACGGCCACAAAAACAATATCGGCATCAAGAGCACGGCTGATTTCAAGGTTTAAACGCTCCGCGTAGGGGTGATGACGCGTGGTCACTAGCCCTTCTATCACGGTTACCGCTTCTTGAACGCTCTTTTCTTCAAATCGTTCAATAATTTCTTCTAACAGCTCATCAGTATTGTCTGTGCTGATCATGCGCTCAACGTACTCAAGTTCGAACGGTTCGATTGGTGATACGCTAGCATGATGGGCAATAATTGCCGTAGAGCGCTCTTCTCCATTGTCGCCCTTTCTAGGCTGTGCCACCGGCTTGAAAAAATTAAGCTTTATACCTTGTTCTTCTATTGCGCGAACAAGACCCATGCTGACCGTAGTTAGGCCCACACTCGTGCCCACGGGGATCAACATAATTCTGCGAGACATAGTTACTCCTGCTATTGCCAACGTCCGAGCGCTGGCTTTGCTAGTTTGAATTTACGCGAAGGTCGCAGCTTCAGCTGCAATTACCCATTCTTCATTAGTAGGTACGACATAAACAGAGGTTGATGCTGTATCAGTAGATATTTTTCCACCTTGCCCAAATCGCGCATCAGTATTTCTCTGCTCATCAAGGCTAATACCAAAGTGAGTGAAATATCCCATTGTGGTCTCTCGAATTAGCGATGAGTTTTCTCCAATACCGCCCGTAAAGACAATGGCATCTAACGTTGGCACAGCTACCATGTAGCCCGCAATGTATTTAGCCAAGCGATAGCAGAAAATTTCAATTGCCAACAGTGCACCTTCATGACCTTCTAGCGCTGCATCCTCAAGGGTTCTGCAGTCGTTGCTCAGCTCTGAAATACCTAGCAGTCCTGACTGTTTGTTTAACAGGTCGCTAATTTCGTCTGCGGTTTTACCAAGCTTTTTCTGTAGCGTACCCGGCAAGCTAGGATCTAAATCACCACAGCGCGTGCCCATAACTAAGCCTTCTAAAGGAATGAAACCAAGGCTGGTGTCTACCGCCTGCCCTTTTTCGATAGCTGACACGCTACAGCCGTTGCCTAAATGCGCACTGATTATGCTTGTGTCTGAAACTGGTTTTTCAAGAATTTTCGCCATGCTATCAAGAATGAATTTATGGCTGGTTCCGTGAAAGCCATAACGTCTAATACCATGATCACGATAAAGCGACATCGGTAAAGCATAGATAAAGGCTTTTTTAGGAAGTGTTTGAAAAAATGAAGTATCGAATACCACGACGTGAGGCAAATCTGGATACGCAGCTTGAGCGGTCACAATGCCTTTTAGATTAGCCATATTGTGAAGCGGTGCCATGCTCGCATAATCTTCGATTGCTTCGAGCACGCTATCATCTACAAGGGCTGCACCTTTAAACTTTTCGCCCCCGTGTACGACACGGTGACCAATGGCAATAGGCTGCACGCCTGTGCTTGCAATAATTTCAGAGATAGCGTTAAGCGCCTCGGTATGCCCTGCTTTTGCTGACAATGCCTGCTTCTCTTTTTTACCCTTTAGCTTAAAAGATAAACTTGCATCACTATTGCCCAACGCTTCAGCAATACCAGAGAGACCCGCTTCGCCAGTATCAGCGTCGATAATGGCAAACTTTACTGAAGAGCTGCCACAGTTCAAAACAATAACTTCTTTTTTCATTTTCGTAATTTCAATTAAAGTGGTAAGACATTCTGTTTAACCAATTGTAGCATTTCTAAACAATTAGAGGGGTTAAACAAATGCTAAATGTTTTATAAAAATTATCGCATACACCTATTTTATATAGGGTTTTAAGGCAAACTTTTGCTAACTTACGGCGTCCCACTCTTATTCAGAATAATTTCACCCTTATAAAAGTCATCAAATTTCAGCGACTTATAAATTAATTTCGATTATTTTCTAAAAAAATCAACTTTTTTTCTTGAAAAGTGTTTGGGCGATTCCTATATATGATTTGTCGGCGCTGAAGAGTCAGGTCGACGAAACCGCCGCCGCAGAGTCGGGGCATTTAAATTTTAAACATATTGCTTAATATTGAGGATATGACTATGCGTACTATCGATCTATCTCCACTTTACCGTTCATTCATTGGTTCTGATCACCTAGCATCTCTTATTGATGCGGCATCTCGTGCAGAGAAGCAAAGCACCTATCCGCCGTACAACATCGAACTGCTTGGTGATGACAAGTATAGAGTAACCATGGCGATTGCTGGTTTTAGCAAAGACGATGTATCAATTCAGGTTGAAGAGAATACATTGACCATTACTGGAACCAAGAAAACGGAAGCGGAAAATAAAGAAAGTAACGAACGTAAGTTCTTACATAAAGGCATCTCAGAGCGTAACTTTGAGCGTAAATTCCAGCTCGGCGATCATGTGAAAGTGTTGGCTGCAGATATGGAAAATGGTCTATTACACATCGATATGGAGCGAGTCATACCTGAAGCCAAGAAGCCTCGCCAAATAGAAATTGGTTCTCGTTTACTTGAAAGTTAATAAATAGTTTCTTGGTTTGTTTCCCAACTTTTAGCGGCGCCTTACGGCGCCGTTTTTTTTTGCTTTTATAAGCTGCAGATAAGACTATTGCTAGCTTATTTTGTTTTAGCTTCAACCATTAACAGTTTCGGCATCGTTTACTTCAAGCGTGTAATCAGCTTTACCTGACTCGCCAGACTTAAAGCTGCCTTGTAAGGCCTTGCCCGTGAGTTCTCCGGTTGCAGAATCTTTAATAGATTCGAAATCGCTACTAGCAACACCGTGTTCAAACTTACCGTTGTGCTGAAAAGTAACGGTGCCACGCAACCCGTTGATAACACCGACAAAGGTTTCGAACCCAGTAAATTTGGCGGACATCTGCGATTGATAAGACATCAAAAACTCAACGTTAGACTCGCCACTCATATCACCTGAATAGACCTGTTTGATGCTGGCCTGAGATACCTTAATTCCCTCTGCTCTTTCACTCAGCGTGTCTTCGTCCCATCGCGTAATGGAGAAGCTTCCTTCAATTGTCATGAATATCTCTTTTATATTAACGTTATAGTAGATTCACCTACCCTAACCTCTTATGCAGAAAAAAGACAACCTAAGAATTGTAACAGCGCGTTTAAATAAACCCTTTGAGCATGGCTAAGCCCACAGCGTTACAGGTACTTGCGTCCTTTATCTCTCCATTGATGATTTTTTCCTTTAAGGCAGTTAAGGAAAGCGGAACAACCTGTAAATCTTCTTCTTCAATATCTAGTTTTTGTTCGCCTTGGGTCAACCCTTTAGCCACGTAAATATGGTACCCCTGATTGCAAAAGCCGTATGCAAGATATTGGAAGCCAACATACTCCATTGACTCAGCACTTAAGCCTGTCTCTTCCCTAAGCTCACCTTTTGCAAGCTCGACAGGGTCGGCGTCAGGGTTGCTCTCCCAAGCGCCTTGGGGAAGTTCAAGCTGCCGTTCTTTAATGGTATAGCGGTATTGCTCAACCATATAAACCGTATCGCCTTCAATCGGTAAAATAATGGCAAAGTCCGGCTTTTCCACCACACCATATATACCTTCATTTCCGCTACTTCGACGTATCTTATCCTCTCTTACGCGAAGCCATTTGTTTTCGTAGACAACTTTTGTATCTAGCGTTTTAATCTCTGACATGCTCCCCCCCTTATTCACTGTCTTTCTCGTTCCTAAGGAAACCAGCGCTTTCTTCGTTTTCCTTAAGTGTTAAACGTTCATCTGAGTTTTGATTGAATGCCCGAGTCTGCTGATTAACTTGGTGAATGGTACTCGCATTGGCTAAATCCGATTCGTTCGTAATAGAAGCAATGGTTTCTCTGCCGCGCAAGAACGCTTTTATTTCGTCAACGATTTCGGTTAATTCGCCATCATTTTTATTCATTCCCATGACAAAACGCGGTGCTTCCAAGTTATTCATACCACTAGTGGCAAATATCGATGTGTTAATTCGGCTAGTAATGATCCAAGGGGTAATACTGCTTCTTACTACTACATTTTCAGAACGCGTAGAATCGTGAATGGCCATGCCTGTCGATACTCTCGATTCGGTATAAGTCCCTTCCGTTTTCATGTACATGAGCAAAGAATTAAAATTTAACTCACCCCAAAACATGTGAGAGGCGTTATTTAAAATACTACCTGCTGCTCTAAAAGTAAGCCATGCAAAAACAAGCATGAGCAAATTGTTTACCATCGAAAATGCATTATTAAGTAATGCGCTGTCGTCTACACCAATATTGATAATCAGATGGAGCAACTCGGCAAGTTGCACACCCGATGCGTAAAACAACACCGCGGCAACAACAACTGCGACTTGCGCCATAGCACTTAACGCGACTTTCGCACTTTTAGGTAAGGCCAAACCTTCACTTAGGGTTGGCTGAGTTTCAATCAACAACTCTCCTTCGAAACTGCCTTTTCCTTCTGCTTGCTCTTTAAGTTTAGGCACAAAGTCGGCATATATTCTGTTTGGCACTTCTTTGTATCGGCGATTAGCCAGAACAATATTTTCAATATTAATGAAGATCTCGTTGGGGTGAACAGATTCCTGCATATTTGCTCTGAATTCACTGACTTCGGTTTGAGGGGTGACTAAATCCATGCGCTTTTTAAGTAATGGAAAAACCAAACCTATTACCACACCAATACTAATAAATAGATAAACAAAATTTAGCCATGCGCTAAAAAAGGAGTGTTCTTCTGACCAGCGTTGAAGCTCGTTAATATTGTTGCCAACAATACCGTCAAGAAACACACCTGCTCCAAGGGGAACAACTAACGCCAAGCCGATGATAACACCAATGGAAAGCCCACCGGCTTTAACAAGTTGAGAGTTTCCTTCGTTATGGATCCCTTTTGCAGTGGATGTCCAATTGGCAACAAAATAGATAAGCAGTATCAAAGAAAGAATGGGCATAACGACAATTTTTGCTACTTCGCCAGCAAATCCATTACTTACAAGAAAATAAACGATAGCGTAGGTGACCAAGCCCACGATAAGCGTTGCTCCCATAGCGAGAATTTCTTGGGCAAGATGGCGTAATGGGTAAGGTAAGAAAACTAGCTTAGGGAAAATACTGTGAACTAACCGAGCGAGCCAGCCTTTTGGCTCTTCAAATGTCGTATTCCTTCTACCCATAAGCATAGAGTGCAGTGACTCTTTTGAGTAAAGTAGTGATTTTTTTTCTGCTTGGGCAGCATCTTGTTCAGATTTTGAAAAGTTATACGCCAAAGATGTGGGAACCGTTCTTCCCACGAAAAAACGCATCAGTTGAAGGATACCAACTGCCGTGTGTCGTATTCCCGATACCACTAAAATGAAGCCTACCGCTAACAGGGTATATCCTTTTACCTTATTAGCTTCAAATATTGCAGGCACTGAGAACACAACGTAAACCGCTAGCAATAGCGTCAACACACCACCAAGTGTTCTAAGCGTTCCTTCTGTCTTAAACGGGTTCTTTATCCCTAGCGTTTGAGAACCAAAATCATAAGCCATGATGCATCCTTTCGAAAAAGGAAAAATAATACTTGAGAGAAAGTACGTAGAGCAATGATTCTGTTAAAAATTTACAAACAAAAAGAGAAAGGAAAGGATGTTGAATGTTTAAAACGAAATTGTAACGGGAGGTCAGTGGCATTGCGCCACTGACCGATAGCAATTAAATATACTCAACTTCGATGATTTCAACTTCAACAGCACCAGCTGGCGTTTGAATAGTTACCGTATCATCAAGCTCTTTACCGATAAGACCGCGAGCGATAGGCGAATTAACTGAAATTAAGTTGTTCTTAATATCAGCTTCATCATCGCCAACAATGCGGTACGTTGTTTCTTCATCGGTATCAACGTTTAAAATGGTAACCGTAGTGCCGAAAATAACTTTACCGGTATTTTCCATTTTAGTTACGTCAATAATCTGAGCATTTGAAAGCTTGCCTTCGATATCTTGAATACGACCTTCACAGAAGCTTTGCTGTTCACGGGCAGCGTGATATTCAGCGTTTTCTTTCAAATCACCGTGCTCACGTGCTTCGGCAATAGACTCGATAATACGTGGGCGTGTTTTTGTTTTAAGCTCATTTAATTCGTCACGCAGCATTTGAGCGCCGCGCGCTGTCATTGGATACTGACTCATGAATACCGTCTCACTTAGCTAGTAATTTAAACAGAAAAGTGCGCCGCAAAGGCGCACTTTTAATTGGTTCACACAAATGTAATATTGCTAGGATACCTCGTATCCTAGCGTATGTCATTAGTGTTTGAGTCTAGCGTGTAGTTCTTGAACTGATGCCACTTTATTGCGGTCATCTGCAGACTTAGCACGGATAGTTGCAAACGCAGCGTTCATTGTCGTGGTGTAAGTCACCTTATTCACCAAGGCTTCACGACGAATGTATACTGAATCTGTGATGGCTTGACGACCTTCTGTTGTGTTAATCAAGTAAGCGTATTCGCCGTTCTTGATAGCATCAACAATGTTAGGACGACCTTCGGACATTTTGTTCACTACAGTACTCATGATGCCTGCATCATAAAGCTCAGTAGCGGTACCGCGGGTAGCTTCAATGCTAAAGCCAGCTTCTACCAACGCTTTTGCCAGTGCAATCATACGAGGCTTGTCGGTATCACGTACTGAAATAAGCGCTTTACCTTGCTTAGGCAATGGTGCACCTGCACCCAAGTTAGCTTTTGCATATGCCTCTTCGAAGGTATCACCAACACCCATTACTTCACCTGTAGAACGCATTTCTGGGCCTAACAGTGGGTCAACGCCTTGGAACTTAGCAAAAGGAAGCACCACTTCTTTCACAGAGTAGAAAGGTGGAATCACTTCTTCTGTTACGCCCTGCTCGGCTAGGCTAACGCCAGCCATGGCACGTGCTGCAACTTTTGCAAGAGGTACACCCGTCGCTTTCGATACAAACGGCACGGTACGTGCTGCACGAGGGTTAACCTCGATTAGGTACACTTCACCGTCTTTAATCGCAAACTGTGTATTCATTAGACCGACTACGCCAAGCTCAAGCGCCATCGCTTTTACTTGCTCGCGCATAACGTCCTGAATGTCTTTTGGTAGCGAGTGCGGAGGCAGTGAACATGCTGAGTCACCTGAGTGGACCCCGGCCTGCTCGATGTGTTCCATGATGCCGCCAATTACAACCTCTTTGCCATCGCAGATAGCGTCGATATCAACTTCAATAGCGTCGTCTAGGAAACGGTCTAACAATACTGGTGCGTCGTTAGACACTTTAACCGCTTCGTTTAGGTAACGCTTAAGGTCTTTGATGTCGTAAACGATTTCCATCGCTCGACCACCCAGCACGTAGCTTGGACGAACAACCAGCGGGAAGCCAATCTCTTCGGCCATAGTTAGCGCTTGCTCGACGTTAGTTACTGTAGCATTCGCCGGCTGCTTAAGATTAAGCTTGTTCACCATTTGCTGGAAACGCTCACGGTCTTCAGCACGGTCAATGGCTTCTGGTGAGGTGCCGATTACCGGTACGCCAGCCGCCTCTAAAGCACGAGCAAGTTTAAGTGGCGTTTGACCGCCATACTGCACGATAACGCCTTTTGGCTGCTCTTTAGCAACGATTTCAAGTACATCTTCCAAAGTTACTGGCTCGAAATACAAGCGATCAGACGTGTCGTAGTCGGTTGAAACCGTTTCAGGGTTACAGTTAACCATAATGGTCTCGTAACCGTCTTCGCGCATTGAAAGCGCCGCGTGAACACAGCAGTAATCGAACTCGATACCTTGACCAATACGGTTTGGACCGCCGCCCAATACCATGATCTTTTCTTTGTCCGTTGGCGCTGCTTCACACTCTTCGTCATACGTTGAGTACATGTAAGCCGTGCTGGTAGAGAATTCTGCTGCACAAGTATCTACACGCTTGTAGACAGGAGAAATACCAAAACCGCGACGGGTTTCACGAATGTCGCTTTCGGCCACCTTGGTTAGTTCAGCAAGACGCGCATCTGAGAAACCTTTACGCTTAAGTGCACGCATAAAGTCAGCGTCAATACCTGGCAAACCAAGCTCGGCTACTTTTGCTTCAAGAAGAATCAGATCTTCAAGCTGCACAAGGTACCAGCGGTCGATATTAGTAAGGTTAAACACCTCTTCAACCGTCATGCCCATGCGGAATGCATCACCGATGTACCAAATACGCTCTGCGCCAGGTTGACGAAGTTCGTAAACCACTTTATTTCGTGATTCAGGGTCTTCAAGGTCAACCATAGGGTTCAAACCTGAAGCGCCTACCTCAAGACCACGAAGGGCTTTTTGAAGCGATTCCTGCTGGTTACGACCAATAGCCATTACCTCACCTACCGACTTCATCTGGGTAGTTAGACGGTCGTTAGCACCGGCAAACTTTTCAAAATTGAAGCGTGGGATCTTAGTTACTACGTAGTCAATAGATGGCTCGAACGACGCTGGCGTTAGGCCGCCGGTGATGTCGTTAGCCAGTTCGTCTAACGTATAACCTACCGCAAGTTTTGCCGCTACTTTCGCAATCGGGAAGCCCGTTGCTTTAGAAGCAAGCGCAGATGAACGCGATACGCGAGGATTCATTTCGATGATAACTACACGACCTGTTTTCGGGTCTACACCGAACTGTACGTTTGAACCACCAGTTTCAACGCCAATCTCACGCAGTACAGCCATAGCGGCATTACGCATTAGCTGGAATTCTTTATCGGTTAGGGTTTGCGCTGGAGCAACTGTGATTGAGTCGCCGGTGTGCACGCCCATAGGGTCGAAGTTTTCGATAGTACATACGATGATGCAGTTGTCCGCTTTGTCGCGTACTACTTCCATTTCGTACTCTTTCCAGCCTAACAAGGATTCATCGATAAGAAGCTCGTTAGTAGGAGAAAGGTCTAAGCCGCGATGACAAATTTCATTGAACTCGTCAATGTTGTACGCGATACCACCACCTGTTCCGCCCATGGTGAAAGACGGACGAATAATACAAGGAAAGCCGATTCGGCTTAGTACATCGTGCGCTTCATCCATGCTGTGCGCGATTTCCGCACGTGGACATTCAAGGCCGATGTTTTTCATTGCTTTGTCAAAGCGCTCGCGGTTTTCTGCTTTATCAATAGCGTCTGCCGTGGCACCAATAAGCTCGCAGCCGAACTCTTCAAGCACGCCGTGCTTATCAAGCTCTAGCGCACAGTTAAGTGCGGTTTGACCACCCATAGTTGGCAGTACAGCATCTGGACGCTCTTTTTCGATGATCTTGCGAACCACTTCCCAGTGGATAGGCTCGATGTAAGTTGCATCTGCCATTTCTGGGTCGGTCATGATGGTTGCTGGGTTAGAGTTAACCAAAATAACACGGTAGCCTTCTTCGCGAAGGGCTTTACACGCTTGCGCGCCTGAATAGTCGAATTCACAAGCCTGGCCAATAACAATAGGGCCAGCACCAATGATAAGAATACTTTTTATGTCGGTACGTTTTGGCATAGTTGGCTAATTCCTACTGCTTGTGTTGTTCAATAAGTTCGATGAAGTGGTCGAATAACGGCGCCGCTTCATGAGGACCTGGACTGGCTTCAGGGTGCCCCTGGAAGCTAAACGCAGGCTTGTCGGTGCGATGAATGCCCTGCAACGACTTGTCGAACAACGAAATGTGAGTTACTTCTAGGTTATCTGGCAAGCTAGACTCATCAACAGCAAAACCGTGGTTTTGGCTAGTGATCATAACTACATTGCGCTTAAGGTCTTTAACCGGGTGGTTTGCCCCGTGGTGACCGAATTTCATCTTCACTGTCTTTGCACCACTTGCGATAGCAAGCAGCTGATGACCAAGACAAATACCAAATACTGGCGTACCGGTATCGACGATAGTTTTAATTGCAGTTACTGCATAATCGCATGGCTCTGGGTCGCCCGGGCCATTTGACAAAAATACACCGTCAGGATTCATAGCAAGCACATCTTCTGCAGGCGTTTGCGCCGGAACCAGGGTTACTTTACAACCACGGTCAGCTAGCATGCGAAGAATGTTGTTTTTAACACCGTAGTCGTAAGCTACAACATGATATTTGAACTCATTTGGTGTTACGTAGCCTTTGCCAAGTACCCAGCTGCCTTCCGTCCATGTTTTTGGCTCAGTGATGCTCACTACTTTTGCCAAATCCATGCCTTTAAGGCCAGGGAAATCTTTTGCTTGCGCTAGTGCGCTAGACTCGTCTAATTCATCAGAGCAAATAATGCAGCCATTTTGTGCACCTTTGTCTCGCAAGATACGCGTTAAGCGACGTGTATCAATGTCGGCAATACCCACAACGCCTTTCGCTTTAAGGTATTCAGACAAAGTTTGCTGTTGACGAAAGTTACTAGCAACAAGAGGTAGGTCACGGATGATTAGACCTTTCGACCAGATTGTATCTGCTTCGACGTCTTCTTCGTTAGTGCCGGTGTTGCCAATGTGTGGATAAGTAAGGGTGATGAGTTGTTCAGCGTAGGATGGGTCGGTGAGAATTTCTTGATAGCCGGTCATGGAAGTATTAAAAACAACTTCCCCAACGGCGGAGCCTGTAGCGCCTATCGCCGTACCTTTAAAAACAGAACCATCCTCTAACACCAAAAGGGCAGAATTAGCCAAGTCAACCTCCAGATTAAGGATAACTATGTGTTTGTGCAGTTTTTTGCACAAACCCCACAAAAAACGGGAGTTATTGATAACAATACATCCCGTTTTACGATCTTTGCAGCTAATAAAACCGCACTCTTCAGCCGTTTTGGCGGCTTCAGAATACGAAATTCTGGCAAATTCCGGCGAGTATACATCACTGACCGAAAATGGCAAATTTATTTGTAATAATTTATTAAAATAACGCTTTTACCACCTTTTTTGCGCAGAACCACCGAAAGTGCGGCTTATTGCTCATTAAAAGTGCAACCTTAGTTTAACACTTTAATCACGTCTTAAAGTTTGCGTAAACCCAAAGGGTTTCACAACAGCCTTAATTAACGCTTATAGCTTTAAATCCAGAACGTCAACCATGGAGTATAGACCAGGTTGTTTTCCATACAACCACTTTGCAGCATGCACAGCACCTTTTGCAAAAGTAAGTCGGCTTGATGCTTTATGCGTAATTTCTAAACGTTCACCAATATCCGCGAATAATGCCGTATGCTCGCCAACGATATCTCCGGCCCGCACTGTTGCAAAGCCTATTGTACCTTGATCGCGTTCAGGCTCTTTTCCTTCTCTGCCGTATACAGCACACGTTTTGAGGTCACGACCTAGTTCATCGGCAATAGCTTCACCAATAGCCATAGCTGTGCCTGAAGGCGCATCTTGTTTAAATCTGTGGTGAGCTTCGGTAATTTCGATATCTGCCGTTTCACCTAATACGCTGGCCGCTTGACGAACTAACGAAAGCATTAAGTTTACGCCCACACTATAATTAGCAGCGAAAACAATAGGAATGTGCTTTGCCGCTTCATCTAAAGCTGCTAATTGTGCATCGTTCAAACCGGTAGTACCGATTACAACAGGCATTTTGTTTTTTACGCACCACGCCAAATTACTTTCAATCACTGATGGCAAAGTAAAGTCAATCATCACATCGGCGTCGTTGCCGCTCAAATTCGAAAGCGCAGTGCAATCGACGTCTTTTTTACCAATACCAGCCAGCTCACCTACGTTTAGGCCAACCCAAGGCGAATCATCGCGTACTGTAGCAACGCTAAGCTCAGCATTTTCACTTAAATCCAACGCTTCGACTAATACGCGCCCCATACGCCCGTTGGCGCCAAATAATCCTACTTTCATTTTATAGCTTTACACTTTTATTAACCTTCAACTATCAGGCATTTTGCCAAATGCAGGTACTATTGCAATGTGAGATTCATATTAAATACGCATAATTAGAAACCAATCGCGCCCACTCCCCTTTCGCTTAACTAATTTACTCGAAATACAATGTACGAAAATATTGGTTCAAACTTCATCTGGTCAGCAATAGGCTAATTATCTGCAAGACATTGCTCGATAGCTTTTAAGATAAAACCTAATATTATGTAGTTGGGCTTTCTTGTGTTAACCGGCAAATTGGGCGACGCTATGGCTTAGATTTAATGACCTAGGTCTATTCAACTTTCTAAACACTTTTTGATGTGTACTTAAGCTAAACAGACCTCCACAAAGCGTGAAATAAAATGACGATGCAGAAAACCCTTGTTTGGGACCTACCCACCCGCCTTTTTCATTGGCTGATTGTCGCGAGCCTATTGGCCCAATATGCCACGGTTGAATGGCTAGAAAACAAAGTTCAGTGGCACTTTTATATAGGGTACTTCACCTTATTTCTTATCGTTTTCCGCCTAGTATGGGGAGTAGTTGGTACCAGACACGCTAGGTTCAGTAACTTCGTTACTGGCCCTAAAAAGGTTTTTAGCTATGTAAAAACGCTTTTTAACAGACAGTCAGAGCCTGCTATTGGGCACAACCCGCTAGGCGGCTGGTTTGTTATTGTTATGCTGGTGCTGTTGGCTATACAAGCCGTATCTGGGCTATTTATGACAGATGATATTTTTTTAGATGGCCCCTATCGGCAGCTCGCCAGTGAAGAAACATTGAGTTTGATGAACACTCTGCACCACCTTGCGTTTGATGCATTACTTTATGTCATTGCATTGCATATAGGCGCAGTTATTTTTTACAGCCTATATAAAAAGCAAAAATTGGTTCCCGCCATGGTGCACGGTAGTAAAGACTCGATAAATGAATCAAAAACTGCAGGTATCGCGGACTCTCGTCTGTTACGCGCACTTGTTGTGGCGATTATTGCTGCGGCCTTCGTTTATGTGGCAATTGAAGTCTATCCACCAGAGCCACAAGTAAACGAATATTACTATTGAGCTGCACGACAACCTTAGGTCACGCATTAATAGCTTAACGAATGGTAGTCTAAAACGAGCGCGCCATTTAAAACCATAAAGGGGCAAAAGCCCCTTTATTTATGAAAGAAAATACCATTGGAAACTGCGTTTAACGTTCTCCGCTTTGTCTTCTTTAGCATTCTCGCTTATAGCCCTCACGCCTTTTTGACGCTTGCTGTGACATCATATGGCAGCCGGTTCACGGACTAATCCTTTATCTCGCATTATCGACTCTATTTCTTCTACGCTTGACGGATCATCAATAGTTGAGGGGACGGCGACAGTTTCGTTGGCGGCAATCTGACGCAGTAGTTTTCGAAGTATTTTACCAGACCGGGTTTTCGGTAAACGATTCACGACTATCGCTCGTTTAAAACAGGCTACTGGGCCAATTTTATCGCGAACTCGCTGAATCAAGTCCTGCTCTAGCGTTTTCTCATCCACATTCACACCATCTTTTAGAAGAACAAGCCCTACCGGTAGCTGTCCTTTCAGTGCATCATTAATCCCTATCACACTGCACTCAGCAATATCTGGGTGTGCCGCAAGCACTTCTTCCATTTCACCGGTAGACAAGCGGTGACCGGCGACATTAATAACATCATCGGTACGCCCCATAATAAATACGTACCCTTCTTCATCCACATATCCGTTGTCTCCAGTACTATAGTACCCCTCAAATTCGCGTAAGTAGCCATCTACAAACCGTTGGTGGTCTTGCCATATCGTAGTTAAGCAGCCTGGGGGAAGTGGTAATTGAATGGCAATAGCGCCCTTATCGCCTGTTGCTTGAGGTGCATCAGGCCCTTTTAACACCTTAACGTTGAAGCCTGGTGTTGGCACACTGGACGAACCCGGTTTTGTTTTCATTGGTTCAAGCCCCATAGGATTCGAGCAAATAGGCCAGCCAGTCTCGGTTTGCCACCAATGATCGATAACGGGTACACCCACCTTTTCACTTGTCCAATAGTACGTGGGCGGGTCGAGCCGTTCACCCGCCATAAATAAGGTACGTAAACTCGATGTGTCGTATTTGGATAAAAACGTGCCTTCTGGGTCGGCTTTTCTAATTGCTCGAAACGCAGTGGGTGCAGCAAAAAGTACATTCACCTTATGAGTTTCTATCATGCGCCAAAACGCACCGGCATCTGGCGTACCAACGGGCTTACCTTCGTACAATACAGTGGTTGCACCCTTTATAAGCGGTGCATAGACGATATAAGAGTGGCCGACGACCCAACCGACATCCGATGCAGCCCAGAATACGTCGTCTTCACTGGTATCGTATACGGCGCCCATTGAGTAGTGTAATGCGACCGCATGACCACCGTTATCTCGAACCACACCTTTAGGCTTACCAGTTGTGCCTGAAGTATAAAGAATGTAAAGAGGGTCAGTTGCGTCAACGGCGACGGGAGAGGCAGGCTCGCTATTTTCAACCAGAGTATGCCAGTCGTAATCAGTTTCTTTGTTAAGCTCTGCAGTTAACTGTTCTCGCTGAAACAATATGCATGCCGTAGGCTTGTGCTCTGATATATTTATCGCTTCATCTACAAGAGGCTTATAGGGTAGAACTTTACTGCCTTCTATGCCGCAGGACGCTGTAACAATAGCCACTGGCTTCGCATCATCTATTCGTACAGCAAGCTCATTCGCTGCAAAACCGCCAAATACCACAGAATGCACCGCCCCTAATCGAGCACATGCAAGCATTGCGACTGCCGCCTGAGGGATCATTGGCATATAGATAATAACGCGATCGCCTTTCTTAACACCTAGGCGAGACAAGCCCCCAGCAAACTGTGCAACGTCAGCAAGTAGTTCGTTGTAGGTAAAGTGCTGGGTAGTTTGAGTAACAGGTGAGTCGTAGATAAGTGCGGTTTTATCACCACGGCCATTGTTAACGTGATGGTCCAGCGCTAGGTAACTGGTGTTGAGCTGCCCTCCTCTAAACCAGTCATAGTAACCACTATCTGTTTTTTGGCATCCCTTCTCTGGCGGTTGAAACCACGCTATTTTGCGAGCTTGTTTCAACCAAAAATTATCTGGATGTTGAGTAGAGGCAATGTATTCATTCTTATAAGTCATATCCATGTCCTGATTAGGGTTTATGCTTACCCTACTTCAGTTCAATCAAACCTACTTATAAGACTTATGGCGTAGGCCAGCTAACAATTTGATTTACATTAATTTAAACTTAAAGAAACATTTATAATGTCGTATAAAACTTTGATTGAGTAATCAAGCAAGTATCGATCTAAACGTGTTAGACGTTTTCCCCACGGGCAACTAGTTCTGAGCATCGACGAATTTATCGCGCCAATCACCTATGCTCATCGGCTTATCTAAGTAATAACCCTGAAAAGCGCTACATCCACAAGCCTTTGCTTCGTTTAATTGCCCTGTGGTTTCTATACCTTCTGCCACGGTATCAAGCTTCAACGCCCTTGCCATGTTGCAAATATTTGTAACAAACACGTTTTTTTCTTTCGAATCTTCTATTGCTTCAATAAAAACTTTGTCAACTTTGAGCTCATTAATTGGAAGCGCTTGCAGTGAGTTAAGGTTTGAATCACCAATACCAAAATCATCAATAGATAAACTAAACCCCTGTTGGGCTAAATCTCTTACTCGGCGCTGTATTATGTTAACGCCTTTTATCAGAGCGCCTTCTGTCAATTCAAGTTTTAGACACTTGTGTGGCACCCTCCACCTATTTACTATTGCTACAAATTTGCTGACAAAGTCAGCCCGCGCTAAATGCTTCGCACTTATATTGATTGATAGCTTAGTGTTTACACTCTTCTCGTGGCATTCGCTTAATAATTTACAAGCTTCATTACAAACCCATAATCCAATGTCGGCAATAAAATCGTTCTGTTCAGCAATAGGGATAAACTCCGCCGGCGTAACAAAGCCAAGGTGAGGATGGTTCCATCTAAGCAACACTTCAGAGCTTACTAAGTTTCCACTACTACAATATTGAGGCTGAAGCTCAACGAATAACTCATTGTTGGCAATAGCTCTATTTAAGGAATGCTTTATATAGTTGTAGCGGTCTATGTCGCTACCATCGATATGTAAATAAGTGTGCTCTCTCTCATCGTCTAAATAAACAATATCTTCATTGCAGGCCTTTCTAGACAATAGCTCTTTTACTTTTTTGAAGGAAAAGTACTTTGGGGGGATAGCACAACTCACTGTTTTGGTCTCGATAGCCAGTGAACTGTTGTGTAGAGTGATAGGGGCCAACACGTTATCTCTGAGATAATGAGCGCACTGCTGAGCCGCATTTTTCGCCGTATGGTCGTCCTTAAAATAATTTTCTAAGTGAAGAACAAAGTTGCCGCGATCGTATTTAAATACTCTCACTTCAAGCTGCCTATTGACGTCAAAAGCACGCACAAAGCGGCTAGCTAATATACGCAAGATGTAGTCAACTGTGGGTTCTCCAAATGCGTCTTCATACTCTTTAACATTGACAATGCTAACCCGAATAAACACAGATAGCGCCTTCTCAGACGATGCTAATGCAGCTTTATCTAAAAGGTATTGCTCTAAATGATAAAGGTTAGCCAGTCCAGTCAAAGGGTCTGTTAACGCTAACTGTTTAAAGCGGTCTACTTCAAAATGCAAGTTTGAAACGCTTCGTATGCTTATTATGACTAAGTCTTGGTTATGTACCGTGCATGCTTTTAAGCTTACATCGCACGCTATTCTCTTACCGTTTTTGTGACGTATGCACTCGTTTATGGTCTCAACCTTACAGCAACGTGCAACGCCTTCGTCTAAATTTAACAAGGAGGAAGGCCCGTCACTATTTTGAACCTTCGTCGCTAGAAGCTTGATATCTTGCCCTATTAACTCTTCCGGCTGAAACCCCAATACATAGATAACCTGTTCGTTTGCCGACAGTATGGTGCCATTCTTATCAATGCTGAGAACCACGCTATCAACACCATTTAAGATACTTGTTAGATAGTCTGTATAATTATGTTGTGAATCAGAAAGTCTCTGCGTTTCTGTTTCATCCTGCACGACACCATATAAGCGAGTAAGTTTTAAGCCAAAATTAGTCTGACGCTCAATCTGTAAAAATACGGTTAGCTTTATATTTCTAGTTCGCCCTTGTTTATCGGAAATAGTGAGATGCTTTGCAAAGTGCCTTTGTTTCTTAATCGCTTTGAGAATTCGTTGTTTAAGGTTATCTCTGTCTTCAAATGAAATAACTTCGAGCACATCTTGTAGGTTAACGCTTTTTGAATGCAGCAGTCCCAGCAGGCTTTTCATTATTTGAGTTGAAGAAAACGCGCCAGTGAACCTGTCTATTTGCCACGCCCCTACTTTTGAAATAGCGCTTACCTCTTCAAGGAGTGACAACTGCTCTGACAACTTATCTGAATAAGGATGCCTAGCAAGTTCATAGAGGTAGTTTAATTCGACCTTCTGGCGCAGAATATCTATGTAGGTATGTTGATGTCCAATTAGGTTGCTGTTTCTCACAAATGTAAGCACAACCCCCAACACGTCATTTTGCATATCTCTTACCGACGCCACAACGACATATTGTTCACGAAAATGCTCAAGTGATTGGGGCAAGGTGAATTCTCTTGCCGGTAATGGTGCGCTCATCGGTGTTAAAGGCAGCATGAGTAATGTATGGGGCGGGAAAACGATGTGATGTGACTCAATTTCTGAGTGCTCACTATCGCTTGCAATAACGGTGGCGCGGCCACTGTTTGGGTTTATCGAAACCAATAATATACACGGTGACTCTATTTTATCCCTATTTTCAGTTAATAACGCAGAAATACTATTCTGCGTTGTGCGCATTGTGGAAAGCATGCGCTCACTGCGTAAATCCATCTAATTAGGTCCTCGAAAACAATATTACTCGCATACAAAAGCACCTCCCCCATTTATTTAACCAGATGGGTAGAGTGTTGTTTGCGCTTTTGCGCTTCGTTATTTTCCAACAGTGACACGTTACCTTATTAGTAAATGCTGTTTTAATACATTTGTAGGTAAGACATTTATCGTGAATATGAGTTATTAATATGTTGGCTTTTCATTCACCAACATAGACAAAAATTGTACAAATTTCCAGCATTTTGTAGCCGTGGGGAGGTAAAAAAGATTAAGCCGAAGAGGCGAAATAAAGAGTGAGAAAGTTAACGTCTGCTACTTGTCGAAGATTTATAAAACAATTATTAGAATATTATCAAGCCTCAGCACGCTTATCGAAAGGTGAGATGTTCAAAAAGTAGGTGTTAACAGAATAGATGCTAAGAGAACAAGTGCTGTTGAGCAGTGATAGAACACTGACGTCAACAGCACCTAAAATTTAGTCTTTTTTGTAGTCATCGTGGCAAGACTTACAGCTTGCACCGATTTGACCTATAGCACCGCGATACGCGCTCTCGTCGCCTGCATCCACTGCAGCCTGTAGACCTTGTGCGGCCGTTTTAAGTGCCATCACTTTCTTTTCTACATCTGAGAAGTTTTCCCAAATCTCATCTTTCGCACCCGTCTCTACGTCAAATTTACGTGTATCGACAGCTAAATAGTCGCCCATCATGTCAGCAAGTTGTTCAAGGCGTACAGCGTTGGTTTGCATTACGCTTTCATCGAATGGAAGCGCGCCTTTTGCCATACCGCCCAACGGGCCCATGTTACTACGAACTAATTGAAAAACCGCCTGGCGGTACTGAGTTGCTGCTTTAGCGTGTTTTTCAGAAGAAGCTTCAGTTACTTCAGCTAACGCTGAACCTGACATCACTGCGCCAACGGTAGCTGCTACGATCATCGTTTTATTGAAAAGTCTCATGCCTGTTCCCTTTTTTTAATTACTGGTTATCTACTTTTTCGTTTGCAGATATTTTACCTTTTACTTATACACCTATCGTGACGAATAGTTGGTTTTAGCGCAAGAAATTTAACGGTGAACAAACGCTTTCAAGGGATTAGCCGCGGGTAACCTTGGTTTTAATAAATATTCGAATGACAAAGGGACACCCACTTACTTCGTCTTCACAAAGTACAGGTTTGGACAGACACTCACCCTACCCTCATAAAGTACAGTTTCGGACAGACACTCGCCCTACTCTCACAAAGTACAGTTTCGGACAGACACTCGCCCTACTCTCACAAAGTACAGTTTCGGACAGACACTCGCCCTACTCTCACAAAGTATAGTTTCGGACAGACACTCGAAATTATTTCGTTTATAAGGCGAAATCGTCCTAACAAGTTGCAGAGGTAGAAAACATATACTCGGATACAAAAAAGCCCTCTAAACGAGGGCTTTTGAAACTTAATAGGTACAAAAAACTAGTTAGTTAAGTCGTCAAAGAATTTCTTCACGCCATCGAAGAAGCCTTGCGCTTTGGGGCTGTGCTTGCTCGAAGCTTTACCCATAGACTCTTCTAGCTCTTGAAGTAGCTCTTTTTGACGCGATGATAAGTTAACTGGTGTTTCAACCACAACCTTACACATCAAGTCGCCCATAGCGCCGCTTCGAACAGACTTAACGCCTTTGCCGCGTAATCGGAACATACGACCAGTCTGCGTTTCAGCGCTAATTTTCAGCTTAACTTTACCGTCCAAAGTAGGAACTTCTAACTCGCCACCAAGGGCTGCTGTAGTAAAGCTTAACGGTACTTCGCAATACAGGTTGTTGCCGTCGCGTTGGAAGATGTCGTGTTCACGAACATGCACTTGAACGTACAGGTCACCTGCTGGTGCACCGTTCTCACCCGCTTCGCCTTCACCAGAAAGACGGATACGATCCCCTGTGTCTACGCCTGCCGGAATCTTAACGTTAAGGGTCTTGGTCTTTTCTTTACGACCATGGCCATGGCAGCTGTTACAAGGATCTTCAATAATCTTGCCTTTACCTGAACATGTCGGACAAGTTTGCTGTACAGCAAAGAAACCCTGGCGCATTTGAACCTGACCGTTGCCGTGGCAAGTAGGACAGGTTTTAGGTGAAGAACCTTTTTTCGCGCCTGAACCGTCGCACACGTCACATTCGACCAGCGTAGGTACGCGAATATCAACGCTCTTACCGCGAACTGCTTCTTCTAAACTTAGCTCTAGGTTGTAACGTAAGTCTGAACCTTGACGAGCACGCGACTGACGTCCACCGCGACCACCGCCGCCAAAGATATCACCAAAAACATCGCCAAAGATATCGCCGAAGTCGGCACCACCACCGAAGCCGCCGCCACCGCGGTTTGGATCAACACCTGCGTGGCCGTATTGGTCGTATGCTGCACGCTTCTGCGAATCTGACAGAATTTCGTAGGCTTCCTGGATTTCTTTAAACTTATCTTCCAGGCCTTTATCGCCTTGCGTACGGTCAGGGTGATATTTCATCGCAAGCTTTTTATACGCTTTTTTAATTTCACGTTCGCCCGCGCTTTTATCTACCCCGAGTACTTCGTAGTAGTCTCGTTTCGACATATCGTTTACATATCCTACTTTTTTGTCGACAAGCTTGTAATGCTTGTCGAATCTACATCTGACTGTTGTGAAAATAACCTGATTAGGTTTTTAATAACGCAAGGTCATTTAAACTAAGCTTTTTACACCAAGTTATTTACACAACAAAGGCGCAACAAGAATATCCTGTTGCGCCTGAACTGCTTACACAGCCCGGCGCGCCGGGCTAATCACAACAGTTTACTTTTTGTCGTCGTCTTTCACTTCTTCAAATTCTGCGTCAACAACGTCATCGTTTGCTTGACCAGAAGAAGCTTGCTGCTCAGCGCCTTCCGCGCCACCAGCTGCTGCTTGTTGAGCTTGCGCCGCTTCCATCAGCTTGCTAGACGCCTGAATAAGTTCTTGCGTTTTCGCTTCGATTTCCGCTTTGTCTTCGCCTTTAGACGCTGTTTCTAGCGCAGTAAGGGCTTCTTCAATTGGCGCTTTGTCTTCTGCACTTAGTGCATCGCCAACTTCTTCAAGCTGCTTACGTGTAGCGTGGACCATGCCATCAGCTTGGTTGCGCGCTTGAATTAGCTCTTCAAACTTCGCATCCGCTTCTTTGTTCGCTTCCGCGTCAGCTACCATTTTTTCCACTTCTTCATCGCTTAGGCCTGAAGAAGCTTTAATGGTGATCTTCTGCTCTTTACCTGTGTCTTTATCTTTCGCAGACACGTGTAGGATACCGTCAGCATCTAGGTCGAAAGTAACTTCGATTTGCGGCACACCGCGCGCTGCTGGACGAATGCCTTCAAGGTTGAACTGACCAAGAGACTTGTTGCCGCTTGATTGCTTACGCTCACCTTGTAGTACGTGTACTGTTACCGCAGACTGGTTGTCTTCAGCTGTCGAGAACGTTTGTGACTTCTTCGTTGGAATCGTCGTGTTCTTCTCGATAAGCGCAGTCATTACGCCACCCATTGTCTCGATACCTAGAGACAAAGGAGTAACGTCTAGAAGTAGTACGTCTTTAACGTCACCAGAAAGTACACCACCTTGAATTGCCGCACCTACCGCTACTGCTTCATCAGGGTTAACGTCTTTACGTGGCTCTTTACCGAAGAACTCAGTTACATACTTCTGTACTAGCGGCATACGCGTTTGACCACCAACAAGGATGATGTCGTTGATATCGCCTACAGATAGGTCTGAATCAGCTAGTGCTTGCTTAAGTGGGTTAAGCGAGTTTTTCACTAGGTCTTCAACCAAAGACTCAAGTTTCGCACGAGTAAGCTTAATCGCTAAGTGCTTAGGACCTGTTGCATCAGCCGTGATGTAAGGCAGGTTAACTTCTGTCTGTTGTGAAGAAGAAAGTTCGATTTTCGCTTTTTCACCGGCTTCTTTAAGACGCTGCATTGCAAGCGGGTCTTTACGTAGGTCGATGCCTTGATCTTTCTTAAACTCTTCAACTAGGTAGTTGATAACACGGTTATCGAAGTCTTCACCACCAAGGTGCGTGTCACCGTTAGTCGCTAGTACTTCAAACGTGTGCTCGCCATCTACTTCGTCAATTTCAATGATAGAGATATCGAAGGTACCACCACCTAAGTCGTATACCGCAACAACATTATCGCCTTGCTTCTTATCCATGCCGTAAGCAAGAGCAGCAGCTGTCGGCTCGTTAATGATACGCTTAACTTCAAGACCTGCGATGCGGCCCGCATCTTTAGTTGCTTGACGCTGAGAATCGTTAAAGTAAGCAGGAACAGTAATTACTGCGCCAGTTACTTCTTCGCCAAGGTAGTCTTCAGCGGTCTTCTTCATTTTTTTAAGTACTTCAGCAGAAACCTGAGGAGGCGCCATTTTTTCGCCTTTAGCTTCTACCCACGCATCACCGTTATCAGCACCTACGATTTTGAAAGGCATGATGTCGATGTCGCGCTGTACTTCTTTATCTTGAAAACGGCGACCAATAAGACGCTTGATAGCGAATAGGGTGTTTTCAGGGTTAGTTACCGCCTGACGCTTCGCTGATTGACCTACAAGTGTTTCACCATCGTTTGTGTATGCGATGATTGAAGGTGTTGTACGATCGCCTTCCGCGTTTTCAATTACGCGAGGTTTGTCGCCGTCTAGAACTGCGACACATGAATTCGTTGTACCTAAGTCGATACCAATGATTCTACCCATTTCGTGTCTCCGAATGATTTTCTTAATACTGTACTTTTAGTGGGGTTATTCCCCGTCTTTTCAATAGATGCCAGTAAAAAAACTGACATTTTTGTGTGTTCGTCGCAAAAAGCGTCTTAGGCCTGCGTATCCACACCGTCGCTTGGTGCACGCGATACCATAACCATGGCAGGACGAAGCAAGCGACCATTAATTTGATAACCTTTCTGCATCACAGCCATTACTGTATTTGGCTCGTGGTCTGCACTTTCTTGCATCGACATAGCTTGATGCAAATCAGGGTTAAAGGTTTCACCCTGCGGATCAATAAGGCTTAATCCAAATTTCTCAATAGTGCTTAAGAAAGTTTTGTGGGTCATTTCCACACCTTCTAAAAGCGGCTTCACAGCTTCATTGTCACCATCGGTCATTTCGATAGCGCGCTCTAGGTTGTCGATAACCGGAAGCAATTCGCCAGCAAAACGTTCAAGCGCGAATTTACGCGCTTTTTCTACTTCGCCTTCAGCGCGACGACGTGCGTTATCAGCATCTGCGCGCGCGCGAAGTACACCATCCTGCTGTTCTTTAATGGTTGCTTGCGCCTCAGAAAGTGCGGTTTCTAGTTCGTAAATGCGCTGCGCATTTTCGTCTAGCTCTACACCTTCTGCTTCTGATGCTTCTACCTGCGCTTCATCAGCATTAATTACAGTCTCATCTACTGTATTTTCTTGTTCTGCCTGCACGTCGCGATTATCGCTCATGCCTACCTCCAAACGTTTTTCTTAATTAGGCGATGCCCAATAACATTAAAATTACTGGGAATAACTTCGTTGCGCTTAGTTATGGGGCTAGTTTTAAGGTGATCAAGGGTATCCACAATAATTTTGTGGACGATTTTAAAAAATACTGAGAAATTTTAGTTTTAATATAAAAACTACTCAGGACTCTGAGTGATGTGTTTAAAACGAAGCGTCCTGAATTCTCGCTTCCCACTTTCATTATCAAATAGTTTTTGATAAAGATTCAAAAACAAGCCTGTTACTGTTTGCAAATTATATCTCTACACTTCTCCTGCCAGTCGCAATTGAGCTGTACCGACTTTTTTACCCCGTACCAAAAATTGGAGAAGAGAGATGATCAAATTAAAGCAACTTGTTATCGCTACCACTGTTGGGCTAAGCATGTTAAACGGCGTGGCCTCCGCTGCTACTGAAGTAGGCCCATTAGAGCCTGTCACCACATTTGAAGACGCAAGAGGCGCAGGTATTACCATTACTCCATCTGGCCGATTACTCATTAGTATGCACCCGCTTGATAACCCAAAGCTAAAGGTTGTTGAGGTAATGGCCAATGGTACTAAACAACCCTTCCCTAATTTAGATTGGGCAGATGGCCCAGAAAGTGGTGATGTGGGCTTTAGTGCCGTTATTGGTATACACAGCGATAGTCAAGGCATTGTCTGGATGCTAGACATGGGAAGTGAAACCTCACCAGCCAAACTCGTTGCGTGGGATAGCAATGAAAATGCTTTGGTGAAAACCATTGAACTTGATAGCAAAGCACTTAAAGCAAATTCGTTTGTTCAAGACTTTGTTATTGATGAAAAGCACAACAAAATTTATATCGCAGATATGACATTTGGCAACTTTGCTGGTGCAACAAAGCCGGCAATTATTGTCGTAGACACCGAGACGGGCGAATCTAAGCGCGTATTAGAAAGCGCTTCTTATCTTATGCCTGAAGATAGAGAACTTGTTATTGAAGCATCGCTACTTGCCTCTAAAACCGATGATGGTAAGCCAAGTCCGCTTAAATTTGGTTTAAATCCAATAGCGTTAGACCCAGCCTCTGACACGCTTTACTTTGGCGCGTTCACTGGCACCAAAATTTATCAAATATCAACATCCGCTATCGGCGACACGTCGCTATCAGACAATGAACTAGAGAAATCTATTCAGGTATTTGGCCCAAAAAACCCGAGCGACGGTATTGCACTAGCGCCAGGAGGCGGCGTGTTAGCCACCGATTTAGAAAATAACGCGGTTGGGTTAACGACTAAAGGAAAGTATCAAACCCTTATTCAAGATAAGCGCCTGTCTTGGCCCGATAGCCTTGCAACAAGTAACGGTTATGTTTACGTCACTCAAGACCAGCTGCATCAGCACCCAGCTTTCAGCCAAGGGCTAGGTAACGCTAAGCCACCCTATGTGCTTTATCGCTTCCGCTTTGAGCAATAAATACAGTGAGAGAATAAAGCTTATTATCCCTAACCACACCTAATTACACCTAATCACACCTAATTATCTCGGGGGGGGGGCAATCAGCCCCTCACTTTTACTAATAACTGAATTTATGTGAGAAAACTGGAAGATGTGCCAGATGTGAAAACCGTGTTAATGTAAATGTAAGAAGAAAATAAGTTTTTGAGAGCACTAATTTGTGCGTCCAACTGCATAAACTATCTACTACACGGACTACCTATGCTAAGTATATGGACGGTTGGCGCTATCGTCGGTTTCTACCTTCTCGCGCTTTTTGCTTTAGCATTTTGGGGTGACAGATATTTACGTGATAATCGACAGCACCCCGTACTTTATAGCCTTGGTTTAGGTGTGCACTGCACATCTTGGGCTTTTTTCGGCACCACATCGCAAGCCACCCAATATGGCTGGGCGGTTATCCCCACTTATTTAGGCATTATGCTCACCATGGCATTTGCCTTTCCTGTGGTGCTTCGTATAAGCAGGCTATGCCAGCAGCATAATATCAGCTCTTTAGCCGACCTCATCTCGCTCAAATACCAGCACTCTCATTTAATTGCTGCACTTATTACTTTACTGTGTTTTTTTGGTGTTGTGCCCTATATAGCCCTTCAATTAGACGCTATAACAAAGTCTATTAACCTACTTACAGGCGAACCCCAAACCACAACGCCTTGGTTAAGCATTTACGTGGCCGGTTTGCTCGCCATATTTGCCATAACTTTTGGTACGCGTACGCTAAACTTGACGGAAAAGCATCCTGGATTACTTCTAACCATTGCTTTCGAGTCGGTGGTAAAGCTTGTGGCGCTTTTGGCAGTAGGCGTTTTTGTTTGCTTCTTTTTATTCGATGGCGCATTAGATTTAATATCTAACGCCTCGTTAAATGACAGTGCCAGGGACGTCATCTACGCAGATAGTGCTCCTTGGGTTTATGCATCACACGTAGTTCTTGGCGTCTGCTCTATGTTTGTACTGCCACGACAATTTCACATGAACTTTGTTGAACAAAACGGTGAGAGCGAGCTTCGTACTGCAAGGTGGCTGTTTCCACTTTACTTGTTCGGTATGACGTTGTTCATTATCCCCATCGCCCTTGCAGGCAAAATGCTGCTTCCGGCAACAACAAGTTCAGATGCCTACGTACTCGCCCTGCCCTTATTTACCGAAAACATCGCCCTATCAGGTTTTGCTTTTATTGGGGGGTTATCGGCTACCACTAGTATGGTAATTGTAGCTACCCTAGCCCTAGGAATAATGATTTCAAACAATGTGGTCACGCCTCTCTGGCTGAAGGCGCGACTGAAAACCTCTCCAAGTCGCTCAATGGAGCCAAGCAAAATTCTTTCTATTCGGCGGCTTACCGTTTTAATCGTACTTAGCATAGCACTGTGGTATCACTTAAATATTAGCCAAGCTGCGCCTTTGGTGAAAAGTGGTGTTATCGCTATTGCTTTATTGGGGCAATGCATGCCTGCACTTATGTTTGGTATTTACTGGCAAAGGAGTACTAAAACTGCAGCTATTTGCGCATTGCTAGTAGGCTTTATGTGTTGGGCTGTGTTTCTGCTCTACCCCAGTTTAATGTCTAGCTACTATTTTGACCCAGTACCTACTGACCAAGCTTTAGGTCTGGGTTTTGCTTATGCATTAATGGCAAACTGCATAACCTTTATTGCAGTAGCGCTGATCACATCAAACCGAGGCGCTAAACAGAATAATGTTGAGACAACGCATGACGGTGCTCCTCATCTACTCGTAAAAGTTCGTGATTTAATAGCGCTTACCGAACGTGTCCTTGATACCAGTACTCACAGTCAACTTGTGCAGCAGCTTTCTGTGGATGTTAACCGCGCCTCGAGCAACGGATACGCCAGTCAGGCTCTTATTGACAGAGTGAACAAGCTGCTTGCCGCCCAAGTGGGTGCGCCCAGCGCGCGAATATTACTCGGCGCCATTGCAGATACCGGCAGTGATAGCTTGCCCGAATTGGTTGATTGGGTAGAAGAAGCGTCCCAATCATTTCAATTCAACCACGAAGTACTTCAGTCATCGGTACAAAATATCGAACAGGGTATTAGTGTACTTGATGACAAACTGCAGCTATTGGCATGGAACGAGCGCTATGTGGAACTTTTCGCCTACCCCAAAGGCTTTTTAAAAGCAGGCATGCCAATTACCGACATACTGAGTTACAACGCCAAACGAGGCTTATTTAGCCCCTCATCAATTGATAAGCGAGTGAGCTACATGCTAGAGGGCACCCGCCATAAACATATTAGAAGGCAGCCTGATGGTAAAGTCATAGAGCTGAATGGTGCCCCCCTTCCTGGCGGGGGTTACGTAACCACTTACAGCGATATTACCGAATACATGGCAATACAAAGGGAACTAGAAAGCGCAAAAGAGGATTTGGAGGCAAGAGTTGCCCTTCGCACCGCTGAATTAGAAGAAGCAAAGCTTCAAGCTGATAAGGCCAATGAGAGTAAAACTAAATTTCTTGCCGCAGCGGGACACGACCTCATGCAGCCCTTTAACGCCGCTACATTATTTGCCAGCATGCTCAGTAAAAAGACGCAAGGCAGTGAATTGGCCACCTTATCTGAAGGCGTCGTGAATTCACTAGATAACGCACAAAGCTTACTTTCTATGCTGCTTGATATGACAAAATTAGACGCTGGCGTGCTTACACCTCAAAAGACCGCGTTTCCCATCGATGAAATGCTGTCATCGCTGGTACAAGAGTTCGGTGTCATTGCCAAGCAGAAAGGTATTGAGCTGAGGTATATACCGAGCGCAGTCATCATCTATTCAGACAAAGTTCTATTGCGCCGGGTGATTCAAAACTTGCTGTCCAACGCAGTGCGCTACACATCAAAGGGCAGCGTACTAGTTGGCGTTAGACGCGCTCACTGTTCAGACGCAGAACCAACCATAAAGCTTTGCGTATATGATACAGGTTCTGGTATTGCACCTAATCAACAACATGAGATTTTTAGCGAATTTCACCAACTTGAAAGCAATAGTAAAGGCGAAGGGATTGGTTTAGGCCTGACTATTGTGGATAAGATATGCCGACTACTAGGTCATAAAGTCGGACTGGCTTCATCGCCGAATCAAGGAAGCTGTTTTAGTGTGGCTATTTCCAGAGTAAATCAAAGCGAATGCTTGTTATCCACTGTGCGTCCAAGCAGCACTATTTATGCTGATACTTTATCAAAAAACTCGGTGTTACCAGTTAACTCAGCAAATGGACCAAATAATCCGGCAAACGTTGTAGAACGTGCCTTAGGTAGCAAATCGCCTCCTATCAACTCGCGCTCCCAGCAAACATCACCGCTAAATTCAACGAGTAAAAATAATAACGCATTTTTGAAGAACACGCGTTTTCTGCTTGTAGAAAATGACGAGCAAGTAGCAAATGCAATGTGTACTCTGCTGCAAGACTGGGGAGGAAGTACGACATTGATAGCGAGCGGAACAGAGGCATCGAGCTTTTCGCACCAACACTTTGATGTGCTCATTGCCGATTATCACCTAAATTATGGTGAAACCGGTTTTGACGTTTCAGCAATACTTTCTGAAAACAAAGTGAGTTTTACCTTGAAGATTTTGGTCACAGCCAACAGAAGTAATGACATAAGAGAAGAAGCGGCAGAGCAGCAATTTAGCTATCTGCCAAAACCTTTAAAGCCAGCAGCATTTAAGCGGCTGCTCAAACAATCCCTCGTTTAACCGAGGACGATTCTATCTGTTCATTTCAAATCACAGATAAATAAAATTTCTTACTAGTTAGTAGAACAAGGTACGTCAATGCTACTGCGGCAACGCGATATGAAGTCTACCGTATCGATAATCTAGCGTTACAACAAAATCCTTCAACAAATCATAGCCAATTAAGCCTACTACCCGCTTTCCACCTATCCGGCTACCCGTTCTTTCGTATTGACTCTCTAAGTTTGTTTTTTGCCCTTTAGCAGGAAAACTGATCTTTACGTCACCAATCTCATAGGGACCAAACTTCACCACATCAGACGTAGCAAACTCATTTACGCCAGAGCTGTTTGCTCCAAACGAAGTGCTTGCGCCTTCCACTTTGTCTAGCAACCCAGCCTTTGATGCTGCGCGTCGGTCAATTAGAATTGTGCCTGAGTTTCCAGTATCGACAAGCAACCACAAAGCTACACCGTTTATCTCTACTTGTGCGATAGGCATACCGCTTCCCTGTTGGGAGTCGGCATTAACGTTTTCAACCTCTCTCATATCCAGTGAATCACGGGTGACCAAACGAATTTTTCTGTGCGGATAATCTAGCTGGACGATAAAATTGTTAAAGAAGCCTGCACCCAGCAACATGCCATTGGAATGATGACCCAGGCTGGTCTCGACGAGTGAATCTAACTCGAAACCAGTGCCAAACATCTCAACGCTTACATTGTTATAAGCGTTACGCCTCTCTACATCATAGACACCTTTAACATTCACTGGGCGCCCTTTATCAAGGTCCAACTCGTGCTTGCCGATGAACGCGCGATTAATACTGTTTATCTGAGCGCCAGAGTCCAGCATAACCCGAGACTCGATACCTTCAATGGTGACAGGCAGAAACACGTGACCATTATCTAGCGTGAAATCTGTCCATGCCGTTACTGCACTTAATGCGCTGTAAGAACTAAAAAGGAGGGAAAGTAAAATTAAGCGAATCATAAATATCCTTTTATGTTAGTAATTTAATCCTTTTTTTTACGCTATCACAAGAATGAATTCAGGTCGATTTAACACGATGAATTGCATTATAAAGTAGCTATTTAAAGCAAGAAATTTACGATTACCGAAGAAAAACGCCAGGCTTTTAATTGCAAACGAGGCGCTTTTTATTGAAAAAAGTTCTCAGGCGTCTTTGTTAACTTCTCATGTTCTAGTGTGCTTAATTTAAGTGCATAGCATTTTTAAATGCGATGCCAGCCTTGGTCCTGTTAATAACGCCAAGCTTTCTCAATACTGCAGATACATGCTGTTTAACGGTAGACTCAGAAATGGCCAGTTCGTAAGCAATCTGCTTGTTGAGCAAGCCGTCTGATACCATTCGCAAAACTTTAAGTTGGTGAGGGGTAAGTTGCTTTAATCGGTTTGTGAAATCATCTTGGCCAGAGTGGCCATTCACGTTCGATGCAGAGGCGTTTGGCATCGTCGCCGATGCTATGGGAACAGTGGGCGGTATCCAAGTTTCACCGTCTAACACTGTACTAACCGCGTCGATAATGCAATCGACCGAAGCTGATTTGGGTATGAAACCACTTGCGCCTAACGCAAACGATTTTGCCATAACATCAGGCTCTTCTTGTGCGGTAATAACAACAACAAGTACATCAGGATAGAGCGCATGTACCTCAGCAAGGCCATTTAACCCTTCATTGCCTGGCATAGTGAGATCTAAGAAAAGCAGATCGATGTCGTCATTTTCTTCAAGACTAGTGAGCGTATCGGGGAACGTGGAGGTTTCTACAAGTTCGATATGCTCCACACTAGCTAACGCATGGCACATCGCAGCTCTGAACAGAGGATGATCGTCAGCAATCAAGATTTTCACAGACATAATGCTATCAACTTGTAACTACCTTGTTAATCAACATACTACCACGCCGGTAAAAAAAGGTTAATCTTATTGGCGCATCTGTTATTGAGTAAGGCTCCGCACCACGCCCTTCACTGCTCGATATATCCGCCGGCCAACACAAACGACAGAGGTCGAGCAAAAGTGAGCACGCCTAAGCGTAATGGCCTAGGCGTGAAACGTGTTGCCACTTTTCTTCAGAACATACCATTTAGAATCGATAACCTACCGTAAGGTGAACTGTACGCGGGTCACCGTAATAACCGATAAGTGTGGTATCGCCACCAAGACCTGGCCCGAAGTTACCCTCACCGTCTTGTGTGACAAAGTCATAACCGCCAACCAGATATTCTTCATCGGTCAGGTTTTTGACGTGTAGTCCAGCATACCAGTCGCCTTCCACACTTTCCCAACGCGCGCTTAAGTTCACCATACCATAGGCATCTTGTTGGATAAGATCGCTGGTTTCAAAGATAAGGTAATCATCACGATAATAGTAGTTGGCGTTGAAGGTAATATCCCCAAAACTCGTCTCTAGCAAGTAGTTGGCATTAAAATTAAAGGTATTCTCAGGCGTACTCGCTAGGCCAATCAACGGAGGAATGGCATTGTTTTTCTTAATTTCAAAATCAATATAGCCGTAAGCAGCGTCAAACTGAAGGTTATCGGTGGCCACCCACGTCATCTCCAACTCGGCACCTTTTGCGGCCGTTTCTGCAGCATTGCGCAGTCGCTGATCTAGGGCTGTTGGATCAGATAAATCCCCTTCTACACCAATATACTGACGATCTTTGTGGTCGTATGAGAACAATGTGATATTCATACGAAGTGCGTCGGTTAAGTCGCTCTTCACACCCACCTCGAAGCTGTCAACGACTTCTGGTTCAACACCAGGCTCGTTAGTCTGAGCACGAGGGTTAAACGTGCCCGATTTAAAGCCTTGTGAATAGCTTGCGAAGAACATGGTGTTACGGTCCATTTGATACTCAACGCCCACTCGCGGGGTAAAGCGCGACCAACTCTCTACCGCAGGCGCATCAAACACATCATCGCCATCAGTGTCTGTCCCAAGTACTTGAGGCACTAATTGACCGTCGGGACGCACGTACCCATCAATCCAGTCGGTATAAGGATAAACGTTGGCGAATACCAAACCGTTATTTACAAAAGCCGTCTTCTCTTCATCGGTGTATCGGGCACCAAGTGAAAGCGATAGCTTGTCGGTAACGTCGTAATTCATTTGTGCGTAAGCAGCCCAGCTTTCTGAGTTATTGCAGCCTGTCACTTCTCGCGTCAAACCCGGTGCACCGAGCGCCTGCCCTAACACACCTAAAATTGCATCAAAATTACCGCAGCTCTCACCATCGTAAAAATAAAGCCCTGACACTAAGCTGAACGCGTTCCCGGTATAGTTCGCTTGAATCTCGTGAGTATCATTACTGTCATCATATTCTGCCGGCACATCAAAAATAGGCAGAGGCGTGTTGTCGAAATCAATGTTGGTAGGTGAATAACTTTCTCTGTGTGAACCAATATATTTTAGCTCTAAATCATCATTCACTCTGTATCGTGCCAGCCAGTTATAGCCTTCTAACTCGACTTTGTTCCATGTAGGTAAGCTGGTATAAGAATCGAAAACCGAATCAGGCACGGGTGCATCGGTTAAAATACTTGGAATTAGACGGTAGCCACCTTTCGCATTTGACGTATCTTCGGTCTTATCCCAGCCAATACGGAAAAACAAATCTTCACTCGGATGAACTTCTAACGTTACACGGGCTGCCCAGAGATCTTTGTTATAGTTCTCTTTATCTTGATTGGGCAACGCGCTTACCAGATACTCGCCGAAGCCGTCGCGGTTTAAGTTCGCATAACCCACGCCTAGATACACCGTGTCTTCAATCAATGGTATTTGACCTGTCACTTTGATATCCCGCTGGCTGTAGCTGCCTACCGTAGCTTCAACGTTCATCTGCGTATCGCCGGTCATTTCCTTCGTAACGTATTTAACCGCGCCACCAATCGTATTCTTTCCGTAAAGTGTCCCCTGTGGACCGCGTAACACCTCAATACGCTGCACGTCTAGTAAATCAAGCACGGCCCCTTGAGGGCGAGCAATATAAACATCATCAACATAAATACCTACGCCTGGTTCATAGCCCCATAGAGGGTCTTGCTGACCCAATCCGCGAATAAATGCTGTTAGAGTTGAGTTAGTACCACGACTGGTTTGTAGCGTAGTGTTAGGCGAAAACTGCTGCACTTCAGTCAGCACGCTAATCCCTTTTTCGCCAAGTTCAACCGCACCAATAGATGTGATTGCAACCGGCGTTTCCTGTAGCGATTCTACGGTTTTTCGCGCTGTCACCTCAATGCGTTCTAATTTTCCTTTTTGCTCTTCGGCATCGGCATTAGCTTGACTATCCTGAGCAAATACGGGCGCTGTACTTAAAACGCTAGCCACCGCTAGGGCACATAGGCTGCGCATAGGGTGTTTAACTGAAGTTCTTTTGCGTTCTGCTGTGCTAACAGCAGCTGGATATAATTGGTAAGGTGAAACCAAGCCATTTGTGTGTGTTGATTTAGACATAGTGAGTCCTTGTTGTTCTAAGTTCTAGGGCCTATTGATCTTTGCTGTATCGCAAATGCTGTACCTCAAAGGTCAGCAGGCTCACGTCACTGTCGGATGTACTGCCTACGGTCAAAACCACTTTAGTTAATTAAATGTTAATAGTATGTAGTACCATCGTACTATGGGATTTTGATTAAAGTAACGTCAAACTTTATGTCTGTTATGAATGCTTTTTACTTGATTCGCATACACTTTGTGGTTTTGGGTGTAGGCAAATCTTTAATCGACTTAACTGTTTCGGATCATCTGCGGTCACAGATTTTTTAAGGAATGATAACTATGTTAAGTATGATTGGCTTAGTAGGCGGTCTGTTGTTGCTTATTGTTTTGACAATACGCGGAATGAACCTCTTTATTGCTGCACCTTTGTGTGCGCTTGTGGTTGCCATCACCAACAATATTGGCGTGTTCACTGGCGACGTGAATTTCGTTCAAACCTATATGAGTGGCTTCTCTGGCTTTATCGCCTCTTGGTTTTTTATGTTTTTACTTGGTGCGTTATTCGGTAAATTCATGGAAGACACAGGGGCGGCAGATGCTGTTTCTCGCTGGATCATCACCAAAATTGGTTACAAACGCGCAGTATTAGCGGTTGTGCTAGCTTGCGCTATTTTGACCTACGGCGGTGTCAGCGTGTTCGTTGTGGCGTTTTCCGTCTACCCAATGGCGGTGAGTTTGTTTAAAGATGCCAACCTACCCCGTCGCTTCATACCTGCAGCTATGGCATTTGGGTCGGTAACCTTTACCATGACCTCGGCGGGCTCGCCGGAAATCCAAAACTGGATACCTATAAAGTATTTGGGCACCTCCCCTTTTGCCGCGTGGGAAGTTAGCCTTGTCGTCGCCATTTTCATGGCATGCTTCGGCTACTGGTGGCTGGCTAAAATGATTAGAAAAGCGGTAAATAACGGCGAGGAGTTCGAGGCCAGAGCAAGCGACCCTGAAGTGCGAGACAGAGCGCTCCCCCACCCGCTTACCGGAATTGTGCCGTTAGTCGTGGTGTTAGTCATTTCGTTTCTATTCCATGAAGAACTCGCTCAGCTTGCGCTTATTCTGGCGTTAGGCGGCGGCGTATTGTGTTTGCTGGCTATTAACTACAAACATTTTCACAGTTTACCGGTTGCCATAAATGCGGGTACGACCGGGGCATTGATTGCCATAGGTAACACCGCCGCTGTTGTAGGGTTTGGGTCCATTGCAAAAAACACTGAAGCGTTTCAAACAACGGTAGCGCTTATGACCCAAATTCCTGGTAACGAGCTCATTGGTGCCGCCATTGCAGTAAGCGTTATTGCAGGGTTAACCGGCAGCGCATCCGGCGGACAAGCCATTGCCTTACCCTTGGTAGCTCCGCATTATCTTGACCAAGGCGTAGAACCAGAGCAGCTGCATAGAATTGTATCTATATCTTCAGGCGCACTAGATTCATTACCTCACAATGGTTACGTGGTCACTACCATACGCGCTATTTGTAACGAAACCCATCAGGCTGCCTACTGGGCGGTGGGTGCGCTCACTGTAGTGGTGCCTGTTATTGGTTTGGCAATGGCAATTGGCTTGTTTAGCTTTATGTAGCATTAGTCAAAGCCAACGATATGGCCGAAGGCCCCACGATTTAAAGGTCACTCTTACAAAACATTGCCATGTAAAAATGCGGCCTGAGAAAAGGATAAGAGAGTATGAATTGGAAAAAGACACTTACTTCCACGTTAGTGTGGAATAAGAGCAAAGGCATCAACACGCTATTGAAAAAGCCCGACTCAAGACAAGTTAAACAGTTAGCACTAGCAAATTTGGTTGAGATGTATTTTGTTAAAAAGCAACGCGCATTAGTGGGATTATTTGCCACGCTCATGTTGACGGTACATTGTCAGGGTATTGCTGGCGAATCCGAAGATAAATCGCCATTGCTCAGTTCTTCAAAAGCACCTACTTCTGAGCCCGTTTCTTCCTTGCCAAGCGCTTCGCTGATCGTAAAAAAACGCGTTTTTGAAATGCCTCACTTTACAACCTTTGGCGGTAAAGAAATCAAAAATGTGAAAGTAGGTTGGGAGGCATACGGAACTCTAAACGACGCAAAGAGTAATGTTATACTTATTACCCACTATTTTTCAGGCTCTTCTCATGCAGCGGGAAAGTATGACGAAAACGATTCAGCGCCAGGCTACTGGGATAGTATTATCGGCCCCGGCAAGGCCATTGATACAGACCGCTTTTATGTAATAAGCGTAAACACACTAGTCAACTTAAACGCTTACGACCCGAACGTAATCACCACAGGCCCAGCATCAATTAATCCAGATACAGGAAAACCTTATGGCCTGGACTTTCCCGTTGTCACCATACGTGACTTTGTAAACGTTCAAAAAGCACTGCTTGAAAGCTTAGGTATTGGCAAATTGTACGCGGTTATTGGGCCTTCTATGGGCTCTATGCAGGCTATCGATTGGGCGAGCGCTTACCCAGACTGGGTTGAACGTATGATTTCTGTTATCGGCGCAGGTCAAAGCGATGCTTGGACTACTGCGGCATTAGAGCACTGGGCTACGCCAATAACGCTTGATAAAAACTGGAACAACGGTGATTACAACAAAGAAGAAGCTCCCCTTGATGGTTTAGCGGCCTCGCTTATGTTAATTACGCAAAATGCTCTTACCCCTTCGTTTTTCAATGAACAAGGCAACACATTGGATTTTAAAAATGTTGAGTCGGCGCCGCTTAATGACATACGCCAGTCACACAGTATTGTAAGCTGGCTTCGCGAACGAGCAAAAGCTCGCGCTCAACAAATGGATGCCAACCACCTTTTATACTTAGTACGCGCTTGCCAGCTTTTTGTTGCCGGGCATAAAGGCAGCCTAAAGCAAGGGTTGGCGTCTATCGAAGCAAAAACACTGTTTATTCCAGCCCAAACTGATTTGCTTCTTATGCCCTACTTATCTCAAAGTGCACACCAAGAGCTTATTTCAACTGATATCGACAGCACATTAGTTACGCTAGATGGCAAATTAGGGCATTTAGAAGGAGTGACTAACATATCCGCTCAAGCACAGGCCATTCGCCAATTTTTAGAAAATGATAAGGCAGCAATGTAATGATGAAACCTAAACCCTTTTTACGCCGCGCAATGTGGCTTTCTTTATTAAGCGTTGGCGCGCTTAGCTTTAGTTCGCCAAGTTTCAGCGCAGAGTCATCAGCACAAGGTGATGTTCCTTTGCTTACCCTCGATTTAAAGAATGTCACCGTGTCTGGCTTGTCCTCAGGCGGTTACATGGCAACACAATTTCAACTAGCACATAGCGACTGGGTGAAAGGCGTTGGTGTCATTGCTGGCGGCCCCTACTTTTGTGCAAAAGGTGATATAACCACCGCCCTCGCACAATGCGTGAATAAGGTAGAGGGAGAAATTAACCTTGATACGCTAAACGAAAAAGCCAAACAGTATGAAACTGAGGGAAAAATTGCGTCGCTTTCTAATATGAAAGACGCAAAAGTCTGGCTCTTCCACGGCACACAAGACACCAGAGTGATTGCACAAGTCAGCGACTTATTGTTTGAGCAATACAAATTGTGGACAGACACTCAAAATATTGCCTATATCAACGATAAACCCATGGCACATTTGTTTCCTACCAAAAACAATGGCGTCAACTGCATGAAATCAGAGAGCCCCTTCATTGGGAACTGCGACTATGATGCCGCAGGCGCTTTGCTTTCCCATCTTATTGAAGATATTTCAGCTCCTGATGATAATTTGTCGGGAAAAGTGCATTCGATAGACCAGCAAAATGTAGCCGGTAGCGATGCTAAAACATTAGCAAGTGAAGGTTTTGTGTATGTACCTGAAAGCTGTGCACAAGGCGAGCCCTGCAGAGCCCATATTAGTTTCCACGGCTGTAACCAGTATGCCGATGCCGTTGGCGATGCCTACACCACCCAGACCGGTCTGAATGAATGGGCTGACGACAACAATATTGTTGTGCTTTATCCGCAAACTAAGAAGTCGTTATTTATGCCGTTAAATCCACAAGGCTGTTGGGATTGGTGGGGCTATGCATCTAGCGATTATGCGAACAGAGACGGTGCGCAAATAAGGGCAGTAAAACAACTGCTGTTTTCATTAAATAGTGCCCCTTCATTAAATAAATCAAACGGAAGTAACAATGACTAAGCGCACAATATTTATTACAGGCGGCGCAAGCGGCATTGGCTTTGGTATCGCTGAGTCAATGATGAAACAAGGTCATCATGTGATCATCGCCGACATCAACGAACAGGCGGCGAAAGACGCCGTGACCAAGCTTGCGTACTTGGACGGTTCGGCCAGCGCAGTGGCGGTAGACGTGTGCAATGCAGAGCAAGTTGCAGCGCTACCTGAGGTACTGGGAAAACATACCGTAGATGTGCTTATAAACAACGCAGGAATACAGCACGTTTCTCGTATAGAAGACTTCCCTTCTGATAAGTGGCAACAGCTTATAAACATAATGCTGGTTGGCCCTGCTCTGTTAACCCAAGCTTTTTTGCCCACAATGCGACAGCAAAACTACGGGCGCATTATTAATGTAGGCTCTATTCACTCGTTGGTAGCCTCGCCCTATAAGTCTGCTTATGTAGCGGCGAAGCATGGGCTGTTAGGTTTTGCAAAAACCATCGCTCTTGAAACAGGTGACTGTAATGTAACCATTAACACTCTCTGCCCTGCGTATGTTAAAACCCCCTTGGTAGAACAACAAATTACAGCACAGGCAAAAGAAAATAACCTTACCGAGGAAGAGGTAATAACAAAAATCATGTTAGAACCCATGCCTAAAAAGCAATTTGTTAGCGTTGAAGAACTTGCAGATACCGCGAGCTTCTTAATGTCGGCTAGTGCCCGCAATATTACCGGACAAACCATGGTGCTCGACGGGGGTTGGACGGCGCGATAGCTGTTAGTGAATTTTACGCTTTATGATTGGTGGTTGTAGGTGTTTCCCTCCTTGTTGAAAAGACTGCAAGGCGCAGTCTTTTTTCGTTTTAGCATCTCGCAAAAAGATTATTCCCATAGCGAAACATAGATGGCGACCATCTCTTCAATGGTGGGTACGCGGGGGTTATTGCCCGGTGACCCCGATGCCAAAGCTTGCTCAGCCATTGTTGAGGTCGAAGCAAAAAACGTCTCTTTATCAATTCCAAACTCTGCTGGCGTGGGCACTTGTAAATCGGCATTAAGTGCTTTGAGTTCATTGATAAGCTTTTCGTTCGCCATTTCATCTGAGTCACTTTGTGTAGCGACACCCATCGCGCGGGCACATTGGGCATAGCGCACTGGTGAACTTGGAATAGAAAAGGCGGTAACCGCGGGCAACAACATGGCGTTAGACAAGCCGTGAGGCACATGAAAGGCTGCACCGATGGGCCGGCTCATTCCGTGAACAAGGGCCACTGACGCATTTGAAAAAGCAATACCCGCGAGCGTTGAGCCCAACATCATTGATTCTCTTGCCGTTTCATTTGTTGGGTCTGCAAATACAGTACGTAAATTAGGCGCAATTAATGCCATGGCTGATAACGCCTGTGCATCGCTATAAAGATTAGCTTTGCGGCTTACGAACGCCTCAATAGCGTGAGTGAGCGCATCAATGCCAGTATCGGCGGTAACGCGTGCTGGCAAGCTTTGGGTTAACGAATAATCGACCAGAGCTGCCGTTGGCATAAACCCTAGACCAACACACAACATTTTCTCTGTTGTGTTTTCGTCAGTAATAATAGTGAATCGCGTTGCTTCAGAGCCTGTGCCCGCCGTTGTGGGAATAGCGATAATCGGTAACCCCGCGTCATCGACAACCCTTGGAAATTTGTAGTCTCGCATTTCGCCGCCGTATTTGCCCAAAATAGCGATGGCTTTAGCGCTATCGATGGGGCTTCCCCCACCTAAGGCGATAATGCAGTCATAATCGTTGCCTTTAAATGCATCCACACCCTGGTTGATCGATTTTACCGTTGGCTCTGGCACCGTATTTGAAAACACATCTGCGCTGATTCCAGCCTCATTTAGCACTTGCACGATGGCAGCACTATATCCCAATTCGACCATCACCTTATCGGTAACCAATAATGGTTTGCGACAGTTAAGGCCTTTGAGGGTTTCAGCCACCCGCTGACTCGCGCCCTTCCCTATATGCATCACTCTTGGCAAAATAATTTGATGAGACATGCTTCCCTCCTATGGTTGCTTTTCTCAAGCATACCTGCCGACATGCTTAAAGCAATGACAATGTAAAAATAATGTTATCACCACTTTAATCCGACTGCCTGCTCGACAATGTCGCTATGCGCCGAACAAACCCTAATTTTTGGGCCTTTAGCGACAAATTGATTCAGTGGTCTAGCGAGCACTACCCTATTGAAGGCGGCCTGCTCGACTATAATCGATTAGAAGATCGCTAAACCTTGCACTCTGCAACGTTTTACGCTTTTCTTTTGCAAAATACCTGTGCTAATGTCCGACCATTGGAAATGAAAGGACATTAGCATTCCATGCCCTATCAAACCGTTGCTTTAATTGGAAAACCTCAGCACGCTGCAACCCATGACAGCTTAAATATTCTTGCCGAATATTTATTAGCCAAAGGCTGCAAACTATTAGTTGAGGAAAGTATTGCTGAAGAGCTTGAAACTGAAAACTTCAAAAGCTGTAACCTTGTTACTATTGGTAAAGAGGCTGACCTTGCCGTTGTAGTAGGTGGTGACGGCAGCATGCTTGGTGCCGCCCGTGTACTGGCGCGTTTTGACATCCATGTTGTAGGCGTAAACCGCGGCAATCTTGGCTTTTTAACAGATATTCACCCTGATGATATCGTTCAACAGCTTGACCTTATCTTTAATGGTGAGTGCGTGGTTGAAGAGCGTTTCTTACTTGAAGTCGAAGTTTATCGGCACGAAAAGCTTAAAAGTAACAATTCTGCCGTAAACGAAGTGGTGCTGCATCACGGTAAAGTTGCTCATATGATGGAATTTGAAATTTATATCGATGAGCAATTCGTATTCAGTCAGCGTAGCGACGGTTTGATTGTCGCCACACCTACAGGCTCGACTGCATACTCCCTATCCGCCGGCGGTCCTATCATTATGCCAAAGCTTGATGCACTAACGCTGGTGCCTATGTTTCCTCACACTCTGAGCAGTCGCCCTATTGTTGTTGATGCAGACAGTCAGGTATCAATGAAAGTATCAAAGGTAAACAGTGACTCGTTGCAAGTAAGTTGCGATAGCCACATTGTTCTACCCGTACTGCCCGGCGATGAAATTCGCATTAACAAGAGCGTAGACAAGCTTCATCTTGTTCACCCCAAGGGTTACAGCTATTTCAACGTACTTCGCAAGAAGTTAGGTTGGGGCAGCAAGCTTTACTAGCCTCATTCCCTATTTATCTTTTCTAATGTGCATTTATTACATTAGCCTGTAGCATTTTCTTAATTGCTACAGGCTTGAAAAATAAAGATTTTTTAATCTTCCCCTATTTCTCTATTAAAAACGTGTACTTATAAAACTCTCAGATTTCGGCATACCCGTTGCAACTGTCTAGGTAAGTTGTTGGCACAGGGCAAGTGAGATTTTGCCCCTTATGATGTTTTACATCGTGCTGATTTATTTACATTCAATAGGAGATATCATGAGTAACACCAATATCAAATTTACAGCCCCTGGAATGGATAACGATGCTGCTGCCAAAACAATTAAGGTATTGGATCAGCGATTGGTTGCACTATTAGATTTACAGTTAACCTTAAAGCACATTCACTGGAATGTGGTAGGACCAAATTTTATTGGCGTACATGAAATGCTAGACCCTCAGGTAGATGCAGTACGCGAAATGACAGACACCATTGCCGAACGTATTGCAACGTTAGGCGGCGTACCAAAAGGCACACCAAAAGCCATTGTTGAAGGTCGCAGCTGGAACGATTACGAACTAGGAAAAGGTCTAGTACTTGACCACCTTAAAGCACTAGATGCTGTATATGATGGTGTAAATGGCGACCATAGAAAGGCGCTAGAGCTTCTTGGTGAAATTGACCCAGTATCAGAAGATATGATCACTGGTCAGCTGGCAGACCTAGAACAGTTTCAGTGGTTCGTACGCGCACACATTGAATCTGGAAGCGGTGAGTTGCAGCAGTAAGCTTTTTTATTGAATATTATATAGTTATCTGGCTATTTATAGTTCAATTAAAGTTGGAATTCTAAAGGAGAGCTTAGGCTCTCCTTTTTGTTGTTTAGTTTTAAAAAACCGTTACAGCAGTCAACGTATTGGCTCGCTAGCTTTCTTCATAGATAGGCTTTTTGCTGTCGAATTTCACTTAGATTAGTACTGTATAGATTTCTGTAAAAAAACGCACTCTCATTAATTTCGTTTCTGCAGGTTACTCATAACCTCACATAACCATCAGAACTTATAACATTGATTTCTCTACCTTTATTAGCTTCCTTCTTAATTTTAGCGTAATTTTTTCACGACTTAACTTTACACAGCCAAAATACTGTATATATTATCAGTTACTGTATATATCATCATGTTCAACTTATTCGAGTGTGGTTATGTTAGCGCATCTTTCTATTTCTAATTTTGCTGTTGTAAAACAATTATCGGTTCAACTGGAAAACGGGCTTACTGCAATAACCGGTGAAACCGGCGCAGGTAAATCAATTGCTATTGATGCGTTAAGCTTGTGCTTAGGCGAACGTGCCGACGCAAACGCTGTGCGTAAAGGAAGTACGAAAGCTGAAATCATCGCACACTTTTCTTTGAGCAATAACGCGTTAGCTAAAGCTTTTCTCGATGAACATGAGCTTACCTCAGACGAGGATGAAAACAGCTGCTTTATTCGCAGAGTTATTTCTAAAGAAGGTCGTTCTAAAGCGTTTATCAATGGTATTCCCGCTTCGCTTCAGCAGTTAAAAGGCTTAGGCCAGTATTTGTTAGCCATTCACGGTCAAAACACACATCTGCAGCTGTTGAAAGAAGATCATCAAAGAGACCTAGTTGACGGTTACGCTAAGCATGGTGAATTGTTAGCGCAAGTTACAGAAACTCACTCAATCTGGCGTGATAAGCAACGAACACTAAAAGCACTTCAAGAGCAGGCAAAGCAACGAGAAGATAGAATTCAGCTGTTAACCTATCAGGTGCAGGAGCTCGATGAATTTGCTATTGAAGAGGGCGAGTTCGAAGAGTTGGAAATAGAGCACAAACGCTTAAGCAATGGTCAAAGCCTTTTAGAACAAGCGCAGACTAGCGTGTACAACTTATATGAAAATGATGAAGGTAACGCTTTATCAGTGATTCAAAGCAGCATTGAGCGCTTAGGCGAATTAGAAGCCCATGATGCAAGCCTAACGCCTATGATAGCATTACTAAACGACGCGGCAATTCAAGTAGAAGAAGCTGCGGGAGAGCTGCGTAGCTACTGTGATCAGTTAGAAATTGACCCGCTTCGTCTACAGCAAGTTGAAGCGCGCTATGCAAAAGCGATGGAGCTTGCGCGCAAACACAGTGTTATGCCAGAGGGGCTTTTTCAATTCCATCAAGAATTGGCTGCCGAATTCAATTCACTATCTGAACAAGAAACGCTACTGGGAACACTTGAAGGCGAAGTAGAAGAAGCGCGAGCAACATACCTAACTGCGACCAAAGGGTTGTCTGAAAGCAGACAACGTGCTGCCGGTAAGTTAAGTAAAGACATTGAGGCTCAAATTCGACAAATGAATATGCCTCATGCAAAAGTCGATATTCAAATTCAGTACGATGAACTTAAGAAACCTGTTAGCACAGGTCTTGATACTGTCGATTTCAAAGTGTCTACCAACCCGGGCCAGGATGCAGACAAGTTAGAAAAAGTGGTGTCAGGTGGTGAGTTATCACGTATAGGGCTGGCTATTCAGGTAATTGCAAGTGACAATCACGCAACGCCTACCATGATTTTCGATGAGGTCGATACAGGTATTAGCGGGCCAACTGCATCTATCGTTGGCGGTCTGTTGCGCAAACTGGGCAAGCAGTCTCAAGTAATGTGTGTAACGCATTTACCACAAGTGGCTGCGCAGGCGCATAACCAGCTGTTCGTAACTAAGCTCACTGATGGGGAAAGCACAGAAACTCAAATGCTACCGCTTACTAAGCAAGACCGTATTGATGAGTTAGCGAGATTGCTAGCCGGTGACAAAGTAACCAAATCGGCCTTAGCAAACGCAAAAGAACTGCTAAAAAGCGCAGCATCGAACTAAAATGCAGTTGATTGGTCATAGTTGTCAATGTAGCATGCCTTCGCGCTTGCAATAAAACAGCCTCGGAATTTGCTTCTGCGAAATTCGTTGGCACTAACAAAGGCAATACTGGACAAATTAACGCATGAAGTTGCAACACCTATTAGTAATTCTTGGTATCACATTTACATCAACCGCTTGTTCGAACTGGATATATCGTATCGACGTTCCTCAGGGAAACTTCCTTGATCAAAGAGACGTTGAAAAGCTGCGCGTTGGAATGACAAAAGAACAAGTTATTTATGTATTAGGCAACCCTGTTGTTCAAGACTCGTTCGATGATGACACTTGGTACTACGTTTACGATATGAAACGCGGTATGGAAAAGCGCGGAAAAGATTTTCAGAAGCAAATGATAATAAATTTTGTAGATGACAAAGTCACCACGGTTGAAGGCGACTTCGAGTTATCTGAAGACTTCAACACACCACTTGATAACTAATTATATTTAAAAAGGTAGCGTTTTCACGCTACCTTTTTAGTTTCTAGTACCCTAAGTAACAACGCCTGTTTTTCGAGTTACATCACTTAGTTAATTGAGGTCTTCATGGAACACAGTTTTTGGCACAGTAAATGGCAAAAAAACGAAATCGGATTTCACGAACCTGAAGGGAATGCACTTCTCGTTAAGTATGCGTCTTGTCTGCTTGGCGACGAAAACTCGAACATTGCTTTCAAACGCATATTTGTTCCACTATGCGGAAAGACCCGTGACATCGGCTGGCTACTTTCCCAAGGTTGTGAGGTGGTAGGTGCTGAACTGAGTGAAGTGGCTATTATACAGCTATTTGAAGAGCTTGGTGCCGAGCCTAACGTTACTACCACTTCAAAGGGCAAGGTTTACACCAAAGGCGGCTTAACCGTATACGTGGGCGATATTTTTAAACTCACATCAAGTGACATAGGTAATGTTTCGGGCGTTTACGATAGAGCAGCCTTGGTTGCACTGCCTAGCCCCCTTCGCGAGCAATACGCTGCACACCTAATTGCTATTACTCAAAGCGCCCCTCAGCTAATTATTTCATTCGAGTATGACCAGAATGAAATGGCCGGCCCTCCATTTAGCGTAAACGAAAAAACCGTTGACGCTCTTTATTCAGCGGAATACAACATCCAAAGGTTAGAGCGCTCTGTGCTTGAAGGTGGTTTGAAAGGCAAAGTAGACGCTGATAATTTGGTATTTCACCTAACAGCTAAGTAGGTTTTATCGCAGTCTTTTCATGCATGCATATAGTGTTTAAGCCAATACCATTACCTCGAATTTGAATGGCTATTACAGTAGCGCCCTCCTCCATACAGTGCCAGTAGTGTTACAAAGGGCTGCGTTCATAGCCCTAACAACGCCTCGACTCCAAACAATACTGCACCTATTAGACCACCGACAATAGTGCCGTTAATACGCACTTTTTGTAGGTCGCGACCAATATTTAGTTCTACCTGCTCCGCCATCTCACGTTCATTCCAACTATTGATGGTGTCGCGAATGTGGCGCGTCAGAAACTCAGCCAACTCTGGCGCCATATATTTAGCAGCTTCACCAATATGCTTATTAAACGCTTTTGCCAACTCACTGTCTTGCGTTAACGTTGAGCCCAAATCTTTTAGAAGACCCGAAACTTTAGTTTCTGCTTTGCCATTTTGTTCTTCAAGCGACGTTAAAAGCCATTGATGGAATTTGGCCCATGATTGCTGAACATAGGTATTTAATGCTGGGTCATTGATGATTTTTTCGCGATAGCTGTTTACCTTTTTCTCCATTAACGGGCTGTGTTGCAATTCGTAGAGGAATTCATTTACTTGCTCGTCAAACGCATGGCGAATAGGATGGTGCTCATCTTCGTATATATCTTCTAAGATACTCGAAACCGCTTTAACAGCGATGAGAGCCCCCTGCTCGCTTAGCCAGCTAGACGGCAATAGCTTTTCAATACGACTGTATTCGGTTTTTAGCCATACCACTAACGTGTCTGCTATATATATTTGGGTTTCTGGCTCTGCAAGCAGCGTGGCTAACTTCCCTAACACCCTATCAAGCACAACTTGGTGCTGGCGCTCCTTCGTAACAGCGCTCAACGAGGTTGCCATCAATTGCCTAAGATCAAGTTGTTTAATGCCCTTCTGCGCTGTTTTAGCAATAAACGCTTTTACGGGTTTATCATCAAGCACGCGCAGAACGCCTGCAAAAGCATCGCATAGAAAGCGACTTAAACGAGTAGCGTTTCTGTCTTGTGACAACCATCTTCCAGCGCCCTTCGCAGGGTCGCTGTCTCGAATCAGTTTTTCTATCGCCTCGGGGTGAAAGAATTTCTCTTTAACGAATACCGACAAATTATTAGCAATAACTGACTTATTACTTGCCACGATATTGGTATGGGGAATGGGATACTGGGCTGGTATTGGTTTAAACAACGCGGTTACAGCAAACCAGTCAGCAAGACCACCGATAAGCGCCGCCTCACTCGCCATTTTTATAAGCCCTAACCACCATGCACCCTGTAAACTTGGGTAAAACTTGGGTAGTAATACTGTAAAGACAAATACGCCTGCGGCAAAAACCAAACAGGCCAATGCGAGCCTTTTGGCTTTGTTCAGCTGTGCATATTTGTCCGTCATAAACTACTCCGTTTAAATTACTTGTTTACCGTCTTGGTCAATTAGTGGTGTACCGTCTTCTTTAGCAAGAGGGCCTTGTGGCCATACCGGTAAAATATCCAATACAGCTTCACTAGGCCGACATAGTTTTACTGTTTCTTTCGCGTTATCAGCAACAGCATTATCTTCATTTGGGTCGGAAGATAATGAAGCTGTTTTTTCATATTCATGTTTAGGAATGCAAACAATAGGCCTATTTACCAGGATAGGATGCTTCAACATAAGTTCGAAGATAGCTTCGTTACTGACCGACTCATCAAGCAACCCTAATTCAGCTGCTGGCGACTTTGTTGTCCGAAGCGCTTGTCGAGGGGTCAAGCCTGCTGCATGCAATAAATAGCTCAGCTGCTCGCGTTCCCACCCTACACTCAAATACTCAATAACCTCCACGTCATATCCCGCCGCTCTAATCACCGCAAGTACATTTCTAGACGTTCCACATTCTGGATTATGATAAATCCTCACCATCGTTTCTCACCTCAACAAAAAATAAAAACTATAAATACCAACATACTATTTAAGTTCGAAGACAGTCACCTAATGAGGCTAAACACCTGTACTTCGTGGACACACACTCGCTTTCCTGCAAACTATTCACATCGCACCCGTACTTGGTGGACACACACTTGCTCTTCTGCAAACTAATCATGTCGCACCTGTACTGCGCGGACACACACTCGCTCTTCTGCAAACTAAACACTTCACGCCTGTACTTCGTGGACACACACTCACAATGTTTTTAACTTGATACTTTGTTGAAGAATATTTAGATAAACAGCCTTGTCGGAGCTTTACCACTAAATTGAAGCGTGCAGTTCGTTTATTAACGCTAAATAAGTGTCTGTCCACTTCTATGCTTAAGTGCATGTTAATTCGGATGGTCAAATTCGCTATCTATTGGCGGTAAAAGTTATAAAACTTGGCATTACGCCACTACGCTCGCTCTCCCTTTTCACAAAAACGCATTAACCTTATGATTTAATTAACTTTTAAAGAATGGCACGATACGTGATAAAGCTGATTTAGAAAATAAAGGTGATAAACACATAACACGTCATATCAAAATTTGTTTTTAGTACCAACATCATTAAAACGTGCTATCTAAAGTATATAAAAACCATTAAGGATATAAGAATATGAAAAAGTCGATAATTGCCAGTGCTGCTACGTTGCTCTCCGTTTCTCTACTAAGTGGCTGCGTCATCCATGTCGGCAATGCAAACGCTTTGGAAGGCAGTGATTTCAGTTCAATTCTGGGTAATATCGACATTGCCGAAGGAAAGCATGCTGGGGATATATCTTCGGTTAATGGCAACGTAGAAATTAGTGATCACGGCGGCGCAGATGAAGTCAGCATTGTTAACGGTAATCTTGAAATGGGTAGCCATGTGACTGTCCGAAATATTGATATTGTAAATGGTGATGTAAGCGCAGATACGAATCTGAGTGTGGTTAAGGGGATAGAAACGGTAAATGGAAATGTTACGCTTCCTACACAAAGCATGATTGGCGCTAGCGTTGAAACTGTAAACGGTGATATCACCGCTGTTGATACAACCATTGAGAAACACATCAAAACATTAAATGGTGATATCACATTGACGGGTTCATCCCATGTTGCGGGTGACATTGTGTATAGAGAAAGTGAAAGCTCTTGGGGTAAAAAGTCGGATAACAAACCCACGCTATCAATTAGTGCCTCTGTTACTGTAGATGGCAACATCATTTTACATCGCCCTGTAAATTTAGATATTGAGAGCGATGAACTAAAGCAAAAAGTCGTTGTAAGCTACGGCGGTGCAAAGTAACGTAGCTGCTTTAACAACAAAGCTTAATGTTTCGGAAATACATGACTGAACATGAAAAAATGCTCGCTGGCGATTTATATTACCCGTCAGACAAAACTTTAACGGCGTTGCGTAAGCAATGCCGTATTCAATTAGACGAGCTTAATGCAACTTGTCAAAGTGACCACAAAAAGCGTACTAGATTGCTAAAACAATTGTTTGGCAGCACAGGAAAAAGACTATACATCGAGTCTTCGTTTAAATGCGATTACGGCGAAAATATCCACGTTGGTGAAAACTTTTATGCCAATTTTAATTGTGTCATCTTGGATGCGGCAAAGGTGACCATTGGTGACAACTGTATGATTGCGCCTCAAGTAGGCCTTTATACAGCTACCCACCCTATAGACCCCGCGCAAAGAGCAACAGGTATAGAGTTCGCCAAGCCTATTACTCTCGGCAATAACTGTTGGGTTGGCGGGATGGCGGTAATAAACCCTGGTGTGACATTGGGTGATAATGTGGTTGTGGCTTCTGGCGCCGTGGTAACCAAATCTTTTGGAGATAACCTAGTCATAGGCGGTAACCCAGCCAAAGTAATCAAAGAGATTGAACCCGTCGCTCAAAGTGTTTAACGATTTAGCCGATGGCTTTATGAATGGAAGCTTTATAAATTAAGCTTATGTAGACGGCATTTTTTTGAACAAAGCTTTTCTGAAAAAGGCCTTTTTCAACGAACTCATCATTCCCTCTAATCACTGAATCGATTGTATCTGCTGAAATAAGAAGTATTAAAAGGCCGCGGATGTAACCAATAAAGCGGCCTTAAATTGATGTCGAATACAACGAAACAAGACAAGGCTAGTAAAATTAACGCTAGCCTTATTCACCTTATTATATACACCCTAACAAAATATCAACTCTGCTAAGCCCTAATCCCAGCTGGGGGCAAAATCGGGGTTAACAATACGTTCGCCATTATCCAGGTCGTCAATAAGAATAAGCTCTTCTTCACTAAGTTTAACACCACCATAAGCTAAATTTTCCGCTAGGTGTAATTCACTGGTTGATGAAGGAATCGCGTAAATGTGACGTTTTTCCATCCACGCCAATACCACTTGCGCCGGCGTAGCATTATGGTTTTGAGCAATGTGTAACAGCGTTTCGTCTTTCATTACTTTTCCCACAGCAAACGGCATATACGCGGTAGCTCTAATGCCTTTTTCCTTGCCAGCTTCCACAACTTTTTTGTTTTGCATGAAAGGATGTATTTCAATTTGATTGGTGTAAATTTCGCCTTCACCTAAAATTTCTTCAGCCTTGTTTAGCAAATCGATAGTGAAATTAGATACCCCTATATGACGCGTAAGTCCTAGCTCTTTCGCCTTGGCAAGATTGCCTAAGTAACTCTCTAGTGAAATATCATTTCCTGGATACGGCCAATGAATGAGAAGTAAATCTACATACTCTAGCTTCAGCTTTTCTAAGCTTTCGTGAACACTTGGGATAAAGTGATCGTCGCCCAAGGATTCATGCCACACTTTGGTGGTAACAAATAGCTCGCTCCTATCTAGCCCGCTGGTTTTTATAGCATCGCCAACTTCAGCTTCGTTATCATAGATCTGTGCGGTATCAATATGCCTAAACCCTACTTTTAGGGCTTTACTTACTGATTCACGGGCCTCGTCAACTTTTAAACGAAACGTTCCCATTCCTAGTTGAGGCATGTCTTTCATAACAATCTCCTATTCCGTGTGCCTTTAACTACTTGACGTAGCTGATTCGTAATTTCCTACGCCACGGTTTGAAAAGAAGATCGAAACGCGCTTAATGATTAATAGGGTTATTTCAACAACTCTGGTTGTTATTGGACTTGCGTTTAACACTGGTATAAAAAAAGCCGCTTGCATTTGCTCGCGGCCTTAAGTATTGACATAGATATCGTTGGATACTATTTACGTTTGCCTGGACGCCCAGCTCGCTTATTCAAGCCTTGTTGCTTACGCACCTTATGCTTTTTAACCGAGCGACGCATACGGCTTAAGCGGGCGTGATCCAGTTTACCTTGGCGCACATTGACCATCGTCTGCGTTTCATCCGGCAGTTGAACATGGCTACGAAGCGCGTTCACGTCTTCTAATCCTAGTTCTACCCACGCCCCTTGCGGTAGACGCTTTTGCAGTTCAATTGGGCCATACTTAACACGGATCAGGCGGCTAACCTGCACGCCTTGCGACTCCCAAAGACGACGCACTTCGCGGTTACGCCCTTCTTTCAACGTCACGTTATACCAACGGTTCATGCTTTCATCTTCAGCATGCTGCGGCGTAGGCGCACCTGAAATTGTCAAAAACTTAGCTTCACCGTCTTCCAGCTCTACACCTTTTTGAAGGGTATGTAGCGTTTTGCCTGTTACTTCACCAAATACACGTACAGCGTATTCGCGTTCTACTTCGCACTTAGGGTGCATTAAGCGGTTGGCCAGTTCACCATCGTTGGTGAATAACAGTAGGCCACTGGTATTCATGTCTAGACGACCAACGGTGATCCAGCGCCCTAACCGAATAGCGGGAAGACGGTCAAATACCGTATCGCGCCCTTCTGGGTCGTGACGGCTGCACAATTCACCTTCAGGCTTATTGTACATCAACACACGGCAGACAGGCTGTTCTGTCTGGCGAGATAACAAATGACCATCCACGCGAATTTGCGCAGTATGATCGACTCTATCTCCTAATGTCGCTTTAGTGCCATTAACCGATACTCGGCCTTCTTCAATCCAACGTTCCATTTCTCGTCGCGAGCCTAGCCCTTGGTTTGCCAGTACTTTTTGCAACTTTTCAGTCATGGGTTTTCACTCTTTAATTGCTTGTTTACGGTCGCACGGTCTATTCAGACGGTGCCTCATTTAACACCTTAAGCGGCGAGTCTGACGCAACGCTTTCAGCCATGTTTTCGAAAGCATCAGCATTGGGCAAATCGCTCAACGACGTCATCGAAAAATAGTCTAAGAAGCCTTTGGTAGTTGCATAAAGTGCTGGTCGCCCAGGCACTTCTTTGTGGCCCACTACCTTTACCCAGTCTCGTTCTGTGAGTGTCTTTATAATATTACTGCTTACCGCCACGCCCCTTACCTGCTCTATTTCTCCGCGGGTTATAGGTTGACGATAGGCAATGAGTGCCAAGGTTTCGAGCATTGCTCTAGAATACTTTGGCGCATTTTCCTGCCACAATTTGCTTAACCACGGGCTTAACGCATCTAACGATTGAAAGCGATAGCCACTTGCTACTTCCACCAATTGAATGCCTCTTGGCTGATAGTCTAACTTTAGCTCGTTAATCACCTTACTCAAGGTTCTATCAGCGACGGTAAACTCATTGAGTACCGTTTCTTTTAAATGCTGCTTTGAAATAGGTTTATCAGCAACAAATATTGCTGCCTCTACCAATTGTTTAAGCTGCGCCGTGTTAATTTTCTTCATGGGCACCTAATTTTACATGAATTTTTGCATAAGGACCTGCCTGAATGCATAAAATTAGCTGTTCTTTTACTAATTCTAAAATTGCTAAGAAGCAAACCACCACGCCAGCTTTACCTTCTTCAACCGTAAATAGGCGTTCAAGCGGCGTATATTCTGTTGTTGTGAGTAACGATAAGATGAGCGACATACGCTCTCGCGTACTCAGTGCTTCCCTTGCAATGGTATGGTGTTCAAACGCTTCGGCGCGTTTCATGGCCGCACTGAACGCCAATACAATTTCGGCTAAAGACACGTCGGGCTCAATGCGAATTGGCGCCACATTCTCACTTAGTTCAACGTGAGTGGTGAAAATATCCCTCTCAAGCCTAGGCTGAATATCTAAATCTTCTGCCACTTGCTTTACTAGCTCGTATTCTTTTAATCGGCGAATAAGCTCTGCGCGAGGGTCTTCTTCTTCGTCAGAATCATCACTGCGTTTAGGCAATAGAAGCCTGGACTTAATTTCTGCCAATATGGCTGCCATCAGCAAGTACTCTGCCGCTAGCTCTAATTTTAGCGACATCATGGCATCCACATATTCCATATACTGCTTGGTAACATCAGCGATGGGCAATGTGGTGATATCAAACTTTTGTTTTCTAATTAGATAAAGCAGTAAGTCGAGTGGCCCTTCGAAGGTTTCTAATATGACTTCTAGGGCATCAGGGGGAATGAAAAGATCTTCAGGTTTTTCAATTAGCGCTTCGCCATTAATAAACGCAAGTGGCAACGGTTGCTGAACAGGTGTTGCAAGCCCCTTTTTACCGGAGGCCTCGTTATCGTTATTATTTTCTTCAACAAGCTCTGACACAGTTCCACAACCGTTTTTACGCGCTAACAAAGCGGCGATTATTGATATTATTATTTACGCGTTCATGCTAGGACCCATCGAACATTGTTATACATCAACGCACGACAGGCCTTAGAAACTTAGCTTACGGTTCCCTACTATAACTTTCACCTGCAACAAGCAAAAGAAACTAGTTAAAATAAGCTATTTACAGCAATCTGTTCGAAAAAACAGTAAAACGAAAGTTACTCAAAGGGAGACGGTTCGCCCGTGCCATGTCGCACAATTACTGGCGTGTCTTCCGACAAATCAACCACGGTAGTGGGCTGCTCTCCGATGTAACCACCGTGAATGATAAGCCCAACTTGCTTTTCCAAGTTGTCGCGAATGACATCCGGGTCTGATTCGGCCATGGTGTTACCTGGCAAAATCAAAGACGTAGACATCAACGGCTCTCCCAGCTCTTCCAATAATGCTAGTGCAATGGCGTTATCGGGCACGCGAATACCTATGGTTTTACGTTTAGGGTTTTGCAAACGCTTTGGGACCTCGCGGGTCGCTTTCAACACAAAGGTGTAACGCCCAGGTGTGTTGTTCTTAATTTGTCTGAACGCCGCGTTGTCAACTTTTGCGTAAATTGATAGCTCAGACATGTCTCGACACATTAACGTAAAGTTGTGGTCTTTATCGATTTGACGAATACGACACAATTGCTCAAGCGCCTTTTTGTCTTCCATTTGGCAACCTATGGCGTAGCCTGAGTCTGTCGGATACACCACCACTGCCCCCTCTCGAATTAACTCACAAGCCTGACTGATTAGGCGTTTTTGCGGGTTGTCGGGGTGCACATAGAAAAATTGACTCATAATTACTTCCTTTTCTTAAACGCGCAGATTGATACTACCACTTTGCCAACGGGGTAAGTGACTGTCCACTTATTAAGCTTGTTGGTTAAATTCGCTTTTGGGCTTTTTACTAACCGACTCTCAGCATTTTAATTAGCAATAGCGCGCATCAACTGCACGTAAACCATTTGCCTTACGTCATCCATTTATACCGTGAGCGTAGCAAATTAGATTTTCCTAGCTTTCAACCATCTGCCCTTCAAACTGCTGCCAATTATGCCACACCGGCGTGAGCTTACTGCTAATGCCCAAGTTTTTACCTAATTCAGTCCAGCGAGAAGGGAAATGAAAATCAGAGCCCGCTGATGCTAACAATTGATGGGTTTGTGCAAGCTCATTAATAAGCTCTTGCTTTGTTTTATTAATGCCAGGAAACGCGGTTTCAATAGCATCACCACCCGCTTGTTCAAAAAGGGCAACTAAGCGCCTCAGCCATTTTGCTGTCATGTCGTAATGGGCGGGATGGGCCAATACAGCTTGGCCGCCTGCATCGTGGATCCACTCAATAGCCGTTTCGATGCTTGGCCACTCTGCTTTAACTGCAGCTCGTTTGCCTTTGCCCAAATACTTTTTGAACGCGGCGTCCATACTTGGCACGCCGTAGTTGTTTACTAATACGCGCGCAAAGTGTGCCCGTGTCACCTGGCCAACGCCCGCTAGCGCTTTTGCTCGCGTTAGAACACCTTCAAACCCACACTTTTCCAGCTTACTGGCAATTTTTTCAGCCCGAGCTTCACGAGTTTGTGCTTGACCTTGTAGCCTTTCAAGAAATGTTGCGCAGTGTCTGTCCACATTCAATCCAACAATATGGATATCGAAACTATGCCAAGTGGTGGAAATTTCAACACCATCAATGATGGTTAATGCACGTTTTTGCTTGGCTTGAGTAGCGTGTGCTTCTTCCAAACCGGCAACAGTATCGTGGTCGGTAACGGCAAGCGCATCCACCTGCATAGTGTGCGCGCGAAGGATTAGCTCTTCTGGCGTTAAGTGGCCATCAGAGAATTTTGTGTGGCTATGTAGATCTATTTTCAATGTCTTATGCAAATTTTAGGTTGACACAAAGGGCAATTTGTTTTCTTCTATACACATAAAGTATACGTACTAACAGCTTCAAATCCTATTGAAGTTTGAAAAAACAACGAGTAATTCATGCATTCATACGACATTTCGACAGCAACGACAGTTGCAGCTTGGTGGTGGCACTCCCTAACTTAACGGGCGGTGTGCACAGTAGTGCGTGAATGAAAACACATAAAGGCCCGTTTATACGGGCCTTTTTTTTATCTTTTTGCAATTGGAGAGTAGCAAAAATGAGTTTAGCGGAACTGGGGATGTCCCCAGGTAAGGTTGAGACAATTGAGCAGGTGGGACACTATGTCGATGATCCACTTGCCGCGTTTGCCCATTTGTGTGGCAATAAAAATAACGCACTGCTTTTAGAGTCGGCAGAAATTGATTCTAAAGACGATTTACAAAGCTTGTTAATGGTTGACGCAGCATTGCGCATGGAATGCCGGGGCAACCGCGTTGAAGTGAAAGCACTGACAGGCAACGGTGCTTCAGTGTTACCTTTATTTGTTGACCACGCCCCTGACGGCCTACACATCAAAGAAAGGACAGACACTTCAATTACGCTGGTATGTGATGAAGCCGACGGCGAGCTTGACGAAGACAGTCGCTTAAAGGCCGCAAGCGTAATGGACGCACTTCGCATTGTTATCAATAAAATAACGCCTATTCGCCAACATCCACACGCTATATTCTTAGGCGGCGTGTTTGCCTACGACATGCTAGCAGGCTTTGAAAAATTGCCTGATGTTGCAGAAGGTGAAAATGACTGTCCTGACTTTGTGTTTTACCTGGCGGAAACCTTAATCACCGTTGACCACCAAACCCGCGAGACGCATTTAATTGGCAGTGTTTTTAGCGGACAAGACGTTGCTCAGCAATACTTTTCTATAGCCCAACGATTAGAAGCAATTCATCAGCAGCTACACGATATGCCTGCAAAGCCAGTGCTTGTAAATTCAAATGCGGCGAAGCCCAGTGAAGTAGAAGATGAAGAAGTAGAAAGTGGACAGTCACTCGTTTCCAACTCAGAAAACCCAAACAAAACCGAAAACGGACAGTCACTTTCTTCTTTTGACCCAAGCGTCGAAGTGAGTGTTGATTTAAGTGATGAACAGTTTTGCAGCCATGTGCTGGACTTAAAACAGCATATTTTAGCTGGTGACATTTTTCAGGTTGTGCCATCGCGTACATTCTCTCTCCCCTGCCCGTCGCCGCTACTTGCTTACGCTAAACTTAAAGAATCAAACCCAAGTCCTTACATGTTTTACATGCAAGATGCCGCTTTCAGCATATTTGGTGCCTCTCCTGAATCAGCGCTTAAATACGAAAGAGAAAGCAATCAGGTAGAGATCTACCCTATTGCCGGTACCCGTCCACGTGGCAAGCGCCCTGATGGTAGTATTGATATGGACTTGGACAGTCGCATTGAACTAAACCTTCGCGAAGATAACAAAGAGAAGTCTGAGCACATCATGCTGGTTGACCTTGCTCGTAATGATGTTGCAAAGGTGAGTCGTCCAGGCACGCGCTATGTGAAAGACTTGCTAAAAGTTGACCGTTACTCTCACGTGATGCACTTGGTGTCGCGCGTGGTTGGCCAGCTACGTGACGACTTAGACCCACTGCACGCTTATCAAGCCTGCATGAACATGGGCACTCTAGTTGGCGCACCAAAAGTAAGCGCAGCGACGTTAATTCGCGAAGTTGAGAAAAAACGCCGCGGCAGTTATGGCGGCGCGGTTGGCTACTTAAATGGTCAAGGCGATATGGACACCTGTATAGTCATTCGCTCAGCGTTTGTGAAAAACGGCACGGCTTATATTCAAGCGGGTGCAGGCGTAGTATATGACTCGGTTCCACAAGCTGAAGCTGATGAAACCCGCGCTAAGGCACAAGCGGTAATTGGTGCAGTAAAAGCAGCGCTACAAGAAGAAGCTGAAAGTATCAACGTTGCATTAAATGAAGGAGGCAACGCATGAATCAGCAAGTGACCACCCTATTTTTGCTCGACAATGTAGACTCATTTACCTACAACCTTGTGGACGAACTGCGTACCTTAAACCTAGACATTAAGGTCTATCGCAACACGGTTTCAGCAGATGCGTTGTTTGAAAGAATGCAGGAACAAGCAACGAAAGGCCCTGTGCTTCTTATGTTGTCGCCAGGTCCAGGGGCACCCAGTGAAGCGGGCTGTATGCCTGAGCTTCTTAAAAAAGTACACGGCGTGTTCCCCGTAATTGGTATTTGCTTAGGTCATCAAGCCATTGTTGAGCATTACGGCGGTAATGTAGGCCGTGCAACTCAGGTTATGCACGGTAAGTCATCAGCAATCACCCATTCTGAAGACGCTATGTTTAAAGACTTACAGCAGCCTTTACACGTAGCACGATACCACTCTTTAGTGGCACATTCATTGCCTGAAAACCTTACTGTGTGCGCATCTACGATAAACGACGACGGAAGCGAAGCCGTAATGGCAGTTTACAATAGCGCAGATCGCATGTTGGGTTTCCAATTCCACCCAGAATCTATTTTAACAGCCCACGGCAGTTTGCTGTTAAAGCAAAGTATTGACTATTTAACGTTACAGGGAGCGAACCATGCTTAACGCAGGCCCTCTACTAGAACAAATTATGTTGCGAGAATCACTGTCGCAAACCGAGGCATACAGCTTGTTTAACAGCATCATGCACGGTGAGCAAAGCGAGGTGATGATTGCTTCAGTGCTGACTGCGCTGAAAATGAAAAAAGAATCACCCAGCGAAATTGCGGGTGCAGCGAGTGCCATGGTTGCAAATGCACTGCCCTTTCCCTCACCCTCTTATGAGTTTGCCGACATTGTGGGTACAGGAGGAGACGGCCACAACACCATTAATATTTCCAGCGCTGCCGGCGTCGTTGCCGCTTCGTGTGGCGTAAAAGTGGCAAAACATGGTAACCGAAGCGTATCGAGCAAATCTGGATCAGCTGATTTGTTTCGCCAGTTTGGACTTAATTTAGAAATAAGCCCAGAAACATCGCGAAAATGCTTAGATGAAGCAAATTTCACATTTCTTTTTGCGCCGGTTTATCACGCCGGCATGCGCCACGCAGCCCCCGTCCGCGCTGCGATGAAGACCAGAACCCTATTCAATATACTTGGGCCACTGGCAAACCCGGCGGGTCCAACTCATGGCGTTTTCGGCGTATACTCTCCCGAACTGCTTGAACCTTATGCAAAAACCCTTATGCTGCTTGGCCAACATCGCGCAATGATTGTGCACGGCGACGGCTTAGATGAACTAGCACTTCACGGCGAATCAATAATTTACGATCTTGAGCATGGCGATATTCGCAAGCTTACCGTTACCGCTGAAGACTTCGGTTTACCGCATTACCCACTTTCTGCGATTGAAGGTGGCGAGCCTGAAGAAAACAGACAGTTTGTTGAGGCAGCGCTAAACGGTGAAGGTAAAGAGGCACATCGCGCTGCTATCGCAATGAACTGCGGAGCACTGTTGAAAGTAACCGGTAAAGCCTCAACCTTTAAAGAAGGGGCTGAAATGGCGATGAATGCGATGGCCGAAGGGTTGCCGATGCAGTTGTTAACGAAAGTTGCCAAAATTACTCAGGAGGTAAGCACGAATGGCTAATGTGCTTGAGAAAATTGTTGCAGACAAACGCGAAGAGGTGGCTGCACGCAAAGAGGCGCTGCCGCTAGAAAGCTTTAAAGCGAATCTAGTTCCTTCCCAAAAGAGTTTATTTGCAGCGCTAAGTGAGCCAAACGCAGGCTTTATTTTCGAATGCAAAAAAGCATCACCGTCAAAAGGCCTTATTCGAGAGCATTTTGATTTAGACGAGATCTTAGCGGCATACACACCCTATGCGGCAGGTATTTCTGTGTTAACAGACGAGAAGTACTTCCAAGGTAAATTTGAGTACTTAGCTTATGTTACAGAGCGCGTTGCTCAGCCCGTGCTTAACAAAGACTTTTTTGTTGATACCTATCAAGTGTATCTAGCCCGTCACTATAATGCCGACGCAGTGCTATTAATGCTTAGTGTGCTAAATGATGACGAATATCGCGAGTTGGCAAGCGTTGCCAATGCTCTGTCATTAGACATTCTTACCGAAGTAAGTAATGAAGAAGAAATGGAGCGCGCAATTGCCCTTGAAGCCAACATCATTGGTATCAATAATCGCAACTTACGCGACCTTTCTACCGATTTAGCCACCACAGAACGCCTTGTGCCCATGCTTGAAACAGCCACGCACGACTACGTGGTTATTTCAGAGTCGGGCATATACACACACCAAGACGTGCTTCGTTTAGCGCCTGTATCCCAAGGCTTTTTGGTGGGCAGTGCGTTAATGGCCGAAGCTGACCTACCGCGCGCAGTGAAAACGTTAGTGAATGGTGCAGTTAAAGTGTGCGGACTTACCACCCCCGAACAAGCGCAAATGGCGTTTGATAAAGGCGCTAGCTTTGGCGGGCTTATCTTTGCTGAAAAATCGCCACGCTGCGCGAGTGAAGCACAGGCTTTGAATATAGCTCAAAGCGTTAATGGCGCTTTTGTTGGCGTGTTCGTTAATCACGACATTGATGACGTTGCGTCTCTTGCTGCTTCACTCAATTTGTTTGCCGTTCAGCTACACGGTAGTGAAGACGAAAGCTATATTTCCACGCTTGCAGACAAACTACCAGAAGGTTGTGAGATTTGGAAAGTCGAAGGCGTTAAAGCAACTTCTTCTGGCGTCCTACCAGAAACAGTGGACAGACACTTAAATAACAGCCTTATCAGCCGCGTTCTTCTGGATTGCCAAGTAGGCGATGCAAAAGGCGGTACAGGCGAAGCCTTCAACTGGCAGTTATTAAACGATATCGAAGCGAAGCATAAGTTAGTGCTTGCTGGCGGTATTAACGCCCAGAACGTTGCAGATGCTATTGCAACCGGCAGTGGTGCTATTGATGTTAATTCAGGTGTAGAAACCGCACCCGGCGTGAAAAGCGAAGAAAAACTCGACGCGCTTTTTGCCATTTGCCGCCGTTACTAATTTAAATACAGGACAACGTAATGAACCAGTTAGATACAAAATTTGGCGAATTTGGTGGCATGTACGTGCCCGAGCTACTTATTCCAGCGCTAGACCAATTGGAAAAAGCATTTTTGGATGCTAAAGACGACCCAGCTTTCAACGAAGAGTTTTTATCTTTATTAAAAGACTATGCTGGTCGCCCAACGTCAATGACGTTGACTCGCAACCTTGTGAGTAACCCAAAGGTAAAATTATACCTAAAGCGTGAAGACCTACTTCACGGTGGCGCTCACAAAACTAACCAGGTATTAGGTCAAGCGCTGCTGACTAAGCGCATGGGTAAAAAAGAAGTTATCGCCGAAACTGGTGCAGGTCAGCACGGTGTAGCAACTGCGTTAGCATGTGCGTTGCTTGGCCTAAAAGCACGTATTTATATGGGTGCAAAAGACGTTGAACGTCAAGCACCAAACGTGTTCCGTATGAAGCTTATGGGCGCAGAGGTAATTCCTGTAAACGCGGGCTCTGGTACCCTTAAAGATGCCGTAAACGAAGCTATGCGCGACTGGTCAGCAAACTATGATAAAGCGCACTATTTGTTAGGTACAGCCGCGGGCCCACACCCGTTCCCGACTATTGTTCGTGAATATCACCGCATGATTGGCGAAGAAACTCGTGCACAAATTATGGAAAAAGAAGGCCGCTTGCCTGATGCCGTAGTGGCATGTGTGGGCGGAGGCTCAAATGCTATCGGTATGTTTGCAGACTTTATTGATGAGCCATCTGTACGCTTAGTGGGCGTTGAGCCTGCGGGTAAAGGTGTGCACACCAAAGAGCATGGCGCAACTATAGTGACGGGTACAAAAGGTATTCTTCACGGCGCTTACACCTTCATCATGCAAGACAAAGAAGGCCAGATTGAAGAGAGCTACTCAGTATCTGCTGGTCTGGACTACCCTGCTGTTGGCCCTCAGCATGCTTATCTTCACGACATTGGCCGAGCGGAATACGTGGCCGCAACCGACGAAGAAGCGCTGAATGCATTCCAATTGCTTGCAAGAAAAGAAGGTATTATTCCTGCCCTTGAATCGTCCCATGCTCTAGCGCACGCACTTAATATGGCAGATGAAGCGGAAGAAGAAACCATCATCGTAGTTAACTTATCAGGTCGTGGCGACAAAGATTTAGCGCACGTTATCAACATTTTAGGGGACGATTTATAATGGATAGATATGCACAAATGTTTGCCGGCCTTGATGAAAAGAAACAAGGCGCTTTCGTACCTTTCGTAATGGTAGGTGACCCCGATTTAGCGCAATCTGAAGCCATTATTTGCCAGCTAGTAGAAAGCGGTGCTGACGCACTTGAGTTAGGTATACCTTACTCAGATCCCATCGCTGATGGCCCGACTATCCAAGCGTCGGCAATTCGCGCTTTAGAGAGTAAAGTAACGGTAGCGGATTGCTTGGGCGTAATTTCACGAGTTCGCGCAAAATACCCAGAGGTGCCTATCGGCTTGCTACTTTATAGCAACTTGGTAATGGCCCAGGGTATCGAGAACTTTTACAACAAGGCGCAGGATGCAGGCGTTGACTCAATTTTGGTTGCCGACGTGCCAATTCGCGAGGCGGCACCTTTCCAGAAGGCAGCGGAAGCAACGGGCATTTCACAAATTCTGATTGCACCGCCGAATGCTACCGATGAAACCATGGAAAAAATCGGGGAATACTCAAAAGGCTATACATACCTGTTAGGCCGTGCGGGCGTTACTGGCGCAGAAACTGCGGCAAATGTTCCTGCTTCAGAGCTTATTGAGCGCTTGAATAAACATAATGCAGCACCAGCATTGTTAGGCTTTGGTATTTCTACACCGGAACAGGTTAAATCTGCTATTGACGCTGGAGCTGCTGGCGCAATCTCTGGTTCGGCAACAGTAAATATTATTGCTGCTAATTTATCGGACAGTCACAAAATGCTAAGCGAACTTGGTAGCTTTGTTGAAAGCATGAAAGCCGCTACGGCAAAAGGATAAACGTATGCTATATATGATTTGCGCAACCGATGTAGTGGACAGTCTAGAAAAACGCCTAGCGGCGCGACCTGCTCACCTTGAACGTCTGAATGCATTGAAAGATGCGGGCCGTTTAATAATGGCTGGCCCTTTCCCTGCGGTAGATAGCCCAGATCCTGGCCCAGCCGGATTCACTGGTTCGCTAGTAGTAGCAGAGTTTGATTCACTTGAAGCTGCTCAAGCATGGGCAGACGCTGATCCGTACATCGAAGCTGGTGTTTACAAAAGTGTTGTAGTTAAACCTTACAAAAAGGTTTTGCCTTAACTTTTAGCTAAACGCTAAGCAGCAAACTGCGATAAATAACGAAAGCCCCTTAAGACCGAATAGCTCCGGTTTTAAGGGTTTTTTTTGTTTGATTTAATAGTAATGAAGCTAACTTTGGACAGACACTTATTTTCTAAACGAAAGTGGACACACACTCGTAATTGCTTAACAAGCTTTACATTGTTGATAATGGACAGTCACTTAATTATCAGCCAACAATCGCAATAAACAATCCCTTGTGGACAGACACTCGCTCCTCTCAGTAAGTGTCCCACGCCTCAAAGCTTAGTCATACAATTGGTCCATAATGCTGTGTTAAAGCTCGACTTTTTCATGTTCTCCCATCTCTTCTGGCTTCACCGTTTTTCCCGTCATCATTTTGAACATGCCTTTGAGTGAAGGGTCTGCATCCCACACTTCCGCATCTATAAGCTCAAAGCGAAGCATTAATAGTGAAGGATCCTCTTTACCTTTTTCAAACCATGCTTCTACAGGTTTAGACCAATATTTATCAATCACCTCTTTACGTGATTCAACGGTGAGATTGCCTCGAATGCACGCAAACACATCGTGCCCCTTCGATGCAAAGTGAACCATTGCTTTACCACCTTTCGCGATGCGGTTGTCGCGACTCGTGTAGAACCAAAACTCTCCATCAGCTTCTTTATCAAGTTGAGCATACATTGGCTCAGCATGCATATCCTCACCGACCAGACTTACCATTACCTTTGGGCTATCTGACATCGCTTTCCACATCGTTTTCTTAATATCGCTAGACATTGTTCCTCCTTGTTGAACATAAAGTGTATGTCCAGTGCCCTACTATTTGAGCAGGTGAACTAACACATTATTTCAAGCTTTTGGTTTACCTGAAGTCCATATCACGCACATGGCATGCCAACGAAATAGAAACTAACCTATTTTTTACTAAAAATTACTACGAGATTTTGTCGCTTATATCTGACGCCAAGCAAGTACGGGTTCGGACAGACACTCACTTATCAACTTCATTTCTAAAATGTTTGAATGAAAATGATGGACAGTCACCCCAAAAGTCCAATGACCGCCTCTGCTCTATCAAAAAAACAAATACAGTGGACAGACACTTTTTCAAAGCCAAAGTAAAGATTACTCAACACCCTTAAACGCAAATAACCTCCTAACCTTTGGCAATGGTATTCCCTACAAGAAGTTTTTTAACCAACTATGGACAGTAACTCTAATTACAAACCTGCCACTTATGCACATTCGTAATTAAAGTGTCTGTCCATACCTGTACTTACCTTCCTTATTTTGGACTGCTGTTCACTCTGCTAATTAACTTTCTTTGTGTCTGTCCACATCATGCCCTACTCTTCAGCCTGTTTTGTAAATGCAATTTACTTAAAGCTTATATACAGTTTTCAATCCGCGATGTAGACTAAACTTAGTTCAGAATGGATTCAGTTAACCAAGTTTATACTTATCTTTAGTTTGGCCTTAGTGGGATAATAATTGAGAGGTTGTATGACATTATCGCTTCGTGTAGCAGTTGTTTGTTTAGTGTTAGCCACGTCTAGCATAGCGCCTGCTTTGGCGCTGCAAGGCTCTGGAAGCGATATATCAAAAAGTGAAGCTGCAGAGCGAGCTCGCACTGCCGCAAATGGACGCGTTTTAAAAGTTGAAAAAACCTCAAAAAACTACCGTGTTAAAGTCCTCAAGAAGTCGGGACGAGTAGTGTCGGTAGATGTAGATAAACGTTCCGGCAAGGTAAAAACCAGCAAAGATAAGGACTAGCATGCGCATTTTGGTAGCGGAAGACGACAGCAGATTATTAACTCAACTTGATGCACTGCTTCAACAAAATGGTTACAGCGTAGATTTAGCTGATAACGGCGAGCACGCGCTTTTTCTTATTAAAGAATATAGCTATGACTTGGCTATCATCGACATTGGTATGCCAAAGCTTGACGGCTTTGAGGTTATAAGAAAAGCTCGCCAAGCTGACATTGCATGTCCCATACTCATTCTAACAGCGAGAGATCGTTGGCAAGAAAAGGTAGAAGGGCTTGATGCAGGTGCTGATGACTATCTCACTAAGCCCTTTCACAACGAAGAACTACTTGCTCGGACAAAAGCCCTCATTCGACGAGCTTCAGGTCAAGCAAACCCTACCATTCAGTTCGGTCCTATTTCGCTAGATACTGTAAGCGAAGAGCTATCGCTAAACGGTGAGGCCCTAGATTTAACCGCGTATGAATACAAAGTGATGGAATACCTTATGCTTAATCCGCAAAAGGTCATCTCTAAAACGGAGTTAACCGAACATATTTACGATCAAGATTTCGATTTAGACAGCAATGTCATTGAAGTTTTTGTAGGAAGACTGCGCAAAAAATTAGACCCATCAGGTGAATTGAAGCCAATCGAAACACTTCGGGGTAGAGGTTACAGGATAAATAGAAGTCTATGAGGCAGTTGTCGCTTCGTTTGCGAAGTATTTTTCTAGCGATAGTTCTACTTGCACTTTTTGCACCTTTCACTGTTGTCATTTTGGACGAGGCTTATACTGATAGCCTTACACAAGCTAAGATGAGCGAACTTAGGTTGATGAACTTAGGGCTGTTATCTGCTTTTGAGTTAGACGGCGACATGCCTTATATGCCTGAAATTTTATACGAAGAACAGCTTAACCTGCCCCGCTCTGGCTATCTTGGCGTTATCGTATTTCGAGATGAAGTGATTTGGCAATCAGCTTCTGCCCTTGAGTATACCTTTTCTCCTCCCGCAATAGACGTTGCCGTAGGCAACGAATTGTTCTTGGAGTCCTATACACCCGCATTTGAGGAAGAGTCCCAATTTTTTGTATATGCCTTTACTGCTGAGTTTGCATCAAGCAGAGATTTCGAGCCGGTAAGGTTTTATATATTCAATAACAAAGCACTGTTCGAAGCTGAGCGGAATACTTTCTTAAGCACAACGTGGCAATGGATAGTCACCCTCTGTATTGCTCTTTTAGTTTTTATTATCATAGGTATAAGCTTAGTTCTTCTACCTGTTAGAAAGCTAATTGACGAAATTTCACAAACGTCTAGCGGTAACAAGCGCGAGTTAGAATCCCGATACCCCGTCGAATTCGATTCTTTAAAAGGGTCTATTAACGGATTACTTCAAAATGAAGCAGCGCAAAGAGCAAGATACAAAAACAGCTTAGGCGACCTAGCACATAGCTTGAAAACACCACTTGCAGTAGCTTCGGGGAACAGTAATTTGCCAACCGAAGTAAAGGAGTCGCTTCAGCAAATTGACAGAATTATTAAACGCCAGCTGAAAAGAGCGAGTGCAGGAAAGTCTGGTTGGCAACAAGCTATTGATGTTTTGCCAGTATTGCACAAACTTGCCGATGCTATGGACAAAGTTTATCAGGACAAGGCCCTAACCATTGAATTCGATATGGATGACAATATCCAGTTCAAAGGAGACGAAACAGATTTTATGGAGCTTTGCGGTAATCTGTTAGATAACGCATGCAAAGCGGCTCAAGATAGAATAGTTATATCTGCAGAAACAAGTGAAGGTTGGCTCACAATCAATGTTGAAGACGACGGGCCAGGTATTCCTGACGACAAAAAAGTACTTTTACTAGAGCGCGGAACTCGTCTTGATACTTACACTGAAGGCCACGGAATTGGAATGGCCTTAGCCACAGACCTAGTTTCAATCTACGAAGGTAGAATGCTTATCAAGGACAGCGCGCTTGGCGGCGCTCGTATCGTTATTCAATTTCCAAATCACGATTAGTGGTGTAAAAGCCCCCAGGCTAACCCATAAATCAGTGAGCCTTTAATGATTAAAAGCGAGCCTAAAAGTGGACACACACTTTATTTTTCTCAAAGAGCCTGATATCGGGCAGACACTTTTTAAATTTATCGTTTAGCTATTCCGCATTAAGGTTGCTAAAAACATTTGAGCGTCTGTCCCTTTTATAGCTTTATGGACCAGTAGCTTGTAACGGACAGTCACTTTCTTTCAAAAAGTGTCTGTCCACTATCTATTGATGCGCTATATCACCCCTGTTTTACGAAGTAGATTTTTCACCTTCACTTGATAACAACACCGCAAGCCACTTACTTTCTTCGCGAGATTCAAGCGCTATTTTTACTACCATGGTTAACGGTACCGATAGAAGCATTCCAACAGTTCCCAGTAACCAACCCCAAAATATCAATGATAGGAATACCACAAGAGTAGAGAGTCCCATGCCCTTACCCATCAATCTAGGCTCGACCATATTACCCATGATGGTATTTACAAGCACAAAACCGAGGGCAGCGAAGCCTGCTGAGGCGGGGCCAAGTTGAACAAATGCGATTAATACTGCTGGCACTGCCGCAATAATAGAACCTATGTTTGGTATAAAATTGAGCATGAAGGCCAAGACGGCCCATAACATGAAATGGTCTACCCCGAGCACGTAAAGCCAAACGCCGATTATCAAGCCTGTACCCAAACTAACCACAGTTTTTATCGCTAAATAGCTATTTACAGAACGTATAAATTTATCGATGTGCTTAAGCTTCATGCCAGGATCTGCAAGTGCAATATGGAAACGGCGAGGGATACTATCTGCTTCGAAAAGCATAAAAATGACGGTCAAAAGTATTAGGAATAAGTTAGAAAGCACTCCGCCCATTCCGCTTATAAAATTTGTAGCCACAGACATAGCCGTTGCTGGGTCAAGGTGAGAAGCGATCAGTTCTCTATTAATGTGAATGTTGAACTCAGCTAATTTAGATACAACCCAGGCAAATTCTGTATCAAGCTTACTTCTGTATTCTGGCAAGTTTTCTCTAAACTCGGTCATAGACTGGCCTACTAAGCCAGCTAAAAGAAAACCAAAAACAACGATAAGCAGTATAACAAATGTTATAGAGAGCCATTTAGGCACACCGAATTTCGAGGTCCAGCGTATTATTGGACTACACGCGATTGCTATAAAAATAGAGAGAAAAAACGGTACCATGATTGTGCTGGCGGCTTTAACTCCGGCCATCACTACCACTAAACACGCTAAAACGATAAGAATCTTTGCTGTTGGCGAGCGTAGTTCCATTGACATTGTGTGCTACATTCCTAACTGAAACGACAATACTTTACAACGACTTATAGACAACTACAAACAAGAGACTTCAATGAACTTTAATCTTGCCACTATTAAAATTAAAAACTTAAGACTACGCACATACATTGGCATCAATGAAGATGAGATAAAAAACAAGCAGGACGTTGTTGTTAACGTGAAAATTGATTATGACGCTGAAAAGGCGACAAACACTGACGATATGAGTGACGCGCTAAACTATAAAACGATTACAAAGGCAATTATCAAGCTCGTCGAGGACAACCGTTTCTCGCTTTTAGAAAAGCTTACCGCAGATGTGCTAAGTATTGCGTCGGAACATTCTTCGGTACGTTACGCCGAGGTTGAAGTTGATAAACCACACGCTCTTAGATTTTCTGATTCCGTGTCGTTGACGCTGTCTTGTAATAAGTCAGGATAGGTAATACTTCAAGGAGCCAACTGTGAATATTCTTTTGACTGGTGGTACGGGGCTGATTGGCGGTGAATTTATTCGCCAATATTCAGATAAGCACTCATTCACTGTGATTTCTCGCGATATTACAAAGGCAAAGGATAAATTAGGTAATCGAGTTGATATTGTAGAAAGCATCGCTTCGATAAAAAACTTCGAGAACTTCGATGCTGTTATTAATTTAGCCGGTGAACCTATCGCCGACAAACGCTGGACAGACACTCAAAAGAAAAGGATTTGCGACAGCCGTTGGGATATTACTGCTGAATTAGTATCTAGAATAAACAGCTGTGAAACACCACCATCAGTTTTCCTATCTGGTTCTGCAATTGGTTACTACGGCAGCCAAGGTGACAGGCTTGTTACTGAAGATACCTCTCCTCACCATGAGTTCACCCATGATTTATGCGCAAGATGGGAAGCTATTGCTCAAGGCGTAGATCAAACGAAAACTCGTGTGGTTACGCTTCGTACTGGCGTGGTGCTTACTGCGAAAGGCGGAGCGCTTGGAAAAATGGCACTACCGTTTAAATTAGGGGCCGGAGGAACACTAGGTAGCGGAACTCAGTACTTGGCTTGGATCCACTTACAGGACATGGTTCGTGCTATCTCTTTTTTGTTAGAAGATAGTGCTTGTACCGGTGCGTTTAATTTAACCGCTCCAGAGCCTGTTACGAACAAGGTGTTTTCTAAAACTCTTGCGAAAATTCTGGCTCGCCCTTGTCTCTTTAACGTACCTAGCTTCGTTATGAAAATAGCAATGGGCGAGTCATCAAAGATGATATTAGAAGGACAACGGGTCATTCCTAAAAAGCTTACTACCGCCGGATTCAGTTTTGAATTCCCTTCTATTGACGAGGCGTTGAACGAGATCTACAGCGACTGATTTTATAGTTCTCAAGGATTGTGGACAGACACCCACTTTAAAAAGTAGAGTGTCTGTCCACAGTTGATTATTTCAAGGCTAAGCTGACTCCCTCATCCAGCTTCCACATGCCCTACAATTCCACAACCGTGTGACTGTATTAAGAATTTTGGTGCTTGCGTTAGCAAAGGTGAAAATGTGGACAGTCACTCTATGTAGTTGAGTGACTGTCCACTACTTTCGCACTACCTTCTTGAGTGTCTGTCCAACCGCTTTTGTCCACTCGCCTTACTTTTCACTTTATTTAATAAAGTGCCTGTCCAAACTATAAATGTAGACTCAAACCATATTCCTTAGCATCTGACCAGTATTAAGTGTAAGCAGTCGATAGCAACCAAACGCACCTAATATGCCCACGACAATAGCCCCGACGCTTGGTGCTATAGCCCAGTACCCAGGATGCAAACTCGCTTCCATTTGAAAAACTGTGGTTTGCAGTAAGTACAGACTTAATTCGTTTGCCATAGCAGCCATGAAGCCTGCGACTACACCAATAATAACAAACTCGAAAATCACGCTTTTCCTTATTAAACCACCCTTAGCACCAAGTGTGCGAAGTATGGCTATTTCCTGTTTACGTTCATCCATACTCGCCTGTACCTGAGCAATCAATACTAGACTTCCCGCCATTAAAACCAGTACCAAAATAAATTCAACGGCGACAGAAACCTGGTCCACAATCTCTCGAAGCTGGTTTATTCGAGCGTCTACATCAAACATTGTGATTGAAGCAAACGGCTTTAAGAGCTTCGTTAATTCAGCCTTCCTATCAGTGGGCAGATAAAAACTAGTGATATACGTTGGGCTAAACGCAGCCATCGCATCTGGATGAATAACGAAAAAGAAATTAGGCTGCATGGTCTGCCAGTTAACCGTACGAATACTTGTTACTTTCGTTTCAACAATTTCGCTTCCCACATTAAAAGTAAGCCTATCGCCCATTTCAATATTTAATCTTTCAGCAACACCTTCTTCAACAGAAACGGGGAACCATCCTTCGCTGTATTGTGTCTCCACATTTCCATGCCAATTCCCTTCAATAATCTCGTTTTCTTTTTGTAGCGAATTACTCCACGTCAGGTTCGCCTCTCTACCTAGGCCTCTACGGCCTTCTCGATTTGGCTCGTCTTCTTTAGAAACTTCAGTATTTACCCCTTCCCCATTCACCGAAACGAATCGCCCTCGGATAACAGGGTAAAACTCTTCGATGTTTACGTCATTGTCGGCGAAGTGTCTGTCCAACTCTGGCTGTATGTCCGGTGTAATATTTATTAAGAAGTAGTTTGGTGTACCTTCGGGTAGTTGCGAACGCCATTGCGAAACCATGTCATTTCGCATTACTAGCACTACTAGAAGCAGCATTATAGTGACTGAGAAGCTAATAAGCTGCACACTGTTGTCCATCGCACGGCGCTTGATACGAGCCCATGCCAACTGCCACGCCCCCATTCTGCCACTGCCCAGCTTGCGGCCAATAGCTATCAAGATATACGTTGCTCCAAGTAGCCCAAGAACAAGCGCGGCACCAGACACGAATAAAATTGCGCTAATTTTGAGGTCGCGACTGTACATCCACATCAATAAGAATATCGCGCCGCCAGAAGCGACAAACTGAATGCTTCTGGAACGTAGATTCGCCGAGATATCTTTTCTCAATACGCGAAGCGGGGGCACTGAAAACAACTGTAATAGAGGATACAAAGAAAAGAGCAAAGCGCAGGTAGCACCCGTAGCAACGGCAATTAAAAGCGGGTGCCAGTGCCAAACGTTAAGAGACACATCCACTCTATCAGCTACCAGAGAAACCACTATTTGCTGACCGATAAAACCAATAATGAGACCAATTAAAATACCAAGTGCGGTAATAAATAAAATTTGAAACAAGTACACTTTTCGAATGGTGCTGCTTGTTGCCCCCAAGGTCTTCATTATTGCCACGGGGTCAAAATGGCGCTGAGCATAACGCTGAGCAGCAACGGCAATGGAAACCGCCGCCAATACTATTGCTAATAAGCTTGCCAGTAAAAAATAACGCTCAGCACTTGCGACAGAGCGCCCTATCGCAGACTCATCATCTTCGACTGTCCGCCACGAGTGTAAGTCGTCATTTAATTGGGGCAATAACCAGGTGTTGAAACTTTCTATATCACCAGAATCACCGGCAAAAAAGCCCACATAACGAGCGCGGCTCCCTGGCCCGGTTATCGCAGTTTTTTCTAAATCGCTTAAGTTAATCAGAGCGATAGGGTCGGTATTAAACACACTGAAACCTGCATCTGGAATGTCTACCAACACATGCGTTACGGTAAAAGTGCCATCGCCAATGTCGATATTATCGCCAATGGAAAGCCCTAAACTCTGAAAAAGCCGAGACTGTACCCAGGCTTCACCCGGCTCTGGTAATTCTGCGGTTGCGCGTTTTTCTCCGAAAGGCTGATTGGTGATATTGACTGTCCCTTTAAGGGGATAAGCGTTGTTCACTGCTCGCAAATCGACAAGCGACATCGCATCGCCTTTAAATACCATAGAGCGTGTTGCCACTTGCTTTGCAGTCGCGAGCCCTTCTTCTCGTGCTCGAGTTAACCAATCTTCGTTTATAGGATCGTCTGAGCGAAGCTGTGCATCTGCTGCAATAAACGCAGCAGAGCGAGACTTAAGTGCACCTTGCAAGCGCTCACTAAAAAGCGACAACGACAACACGGCTGCTACAGATAACACAATAGCCAGCAATATAATGGTAAGTTCGCCGCGCCTAGCCTCATGCTTGAAAAGCCGCCAACCTAAATTGAGAGACGTCGACATCTACACTGCCTCTCTATTGTCTACTGTGTTCGCGCCGGTTGTTTCAACAAGCTCTCCCGCATTCATGGTGAGTTGCCTATCACAATGTTCTGCAAGCTCATTATCGTGGGTAACAAGGACGAGAGTCGTGCCTTTTTCTCTGTTCATTTTAAAAAGAAGTGCTTCTATTTTTTCACTATTTTTAGCGTCTAGGTTACCGGTAGGCTCATCGGCGAAAAGTATTTTAGGTGAAGTGATAAAGGCACGCGCTATGGCAACACGCTGCTGCTCGCCTCCCGATAACTGGTTAGGGAAGTGATGCGCTCGATGCTTTAAACCAACCTGTTCAAGAATATCAAGAGCAAGCGTTTTTGGGTTATCAAGGCCTGCAATTTCTGCGGGCAACATAACGTTTTCAAGCGCTGTTAAGCTTTGAACTAACATAAAGCTTTGAAAGATAAAGCCCACTTTATTTCCTCTTAAAATAGCGCGCTCTTCTTCGTTCATGCTATGAAGTGCTTCGTTATCTAGAAGAATTTCTCCTTCTGTAACTTGGTCAAGCCCAGCCAATAACCCCAAAAGGGTTGACTTACCTGAACCGGACGCGCCAATAATGGCAACGGACTCACCAGACTTGACTTCAAAAGAAATAGGACGAAGGATCTGCAGTGAACCTTCACTCGTATCCACTACTTTGGTTACAGCATTAGCTTTTATCATAAGAGGTCATCAATTCGTGTTTGTTAAATTTCGTTATTTGTTCGCTTTTTTACTTATTCTTTTAATACCGTTTCAAGCGCTATCAGATCAAGCTGAGCAGAGCGACACTAGCGAAAATGCGGTTTTACTAATCTTAGGAGATAGTCTATCCGCGGCTTATGGATTACAGCAACATCAGGGATGGGTCAGTTTGTTACAAAAGATGTGGCAAAACGACAATATTCCGATTGATATTGTAAATGCTGCGGTAAGCGGAGAAACCACTGATGGCGGTTTAGCGCGATTTCCCCGTTTATTAGAGCAACACAACCCGACACATGTATTGATTGAACTGGGAGGCAACGACGGCCTTCAGGGCCACAATATCGGTAAAATTAGAGATAATTTAGATTCGCTGGTAAGTGTTGCAAAGGATAGTAATGCCGTAGTATTTCTACAAGAAATGCAAATTCCTTCTAATTACGGCAAACGCTACACGCAAATGTTTACTCAGAACTTCAATAAAGTAGCGGAAGCCCAGGATGTTCAAAAGATTCCCTTTTTTCTTGCAGACATAGCGCTAAATAAAAACTTAATGCAAACCGATGGCATTCACCCAAATGCCGAGGCACAACCGTTGATCGCTAATTTTATGGACAGACACTTAAGAAGTTTAATTCTTAATGCTCAATAAATGTGCTATCTTTAAACGATAATTTGCTCCAACATGAGGTTTGTTTATGGATGTTTCATCTGTTAATTCGACGCCCGTTTCTACTATCTTAGAATCGCCTCAGCGACCTGCTCAGCAAGCGGAGTCACGTAGTGTGCAAGAAAGTCGCGAGACTCAACCCCAGAGTACACAACAGACATCTAGCATTAATGATGGGCGAGTGGGTTCTAGAGTAGATGTATTTGTATAGCTCTCCTGAAAAGGTTTAAAAAGGACAGACACTTGCTAGCCAAACAGTGACTGTCCTTTTTCTCACACACTATTAAATTTAAGTGTCTGTCCATGACCACCCTCCTCAACTAATGCATAACTTCCGTTCGAAAAAATAATCCAGGAAGTCCTTTTTGGAGTCAGCTAATCGCTAACACCAACAAAACTGTTCCAAAGACCACTTAAATTTAACGCTATAAATCTCATAATACTTACAAATAACTATGGGATACGGATATGCCTTTACCTCGTTACAAACAAATTAACACCGATGTCACGCCTTACTACCATTGTATTTCTCGCTGCGTAAGGCAGTCTTATTTGTGTGGTCGTGATTCACGTACGGGCATAAACTACGAACATAGAAGAAAATGGATTCAAGATAGGCTTCACAAGCTATCACAAGCTTTTGCCATTGATTTATGCGCTTACGCTGTAATGCACAACCATATTCATGTTGTACTCCATATCGCTAAGGGTAGAGCTGATGGCTGGACTATGGATGAAGTATTGCTTAGGTGGAGAATGTTTTACAAATGCCCTCCCCTAGTACAGCGATACCTAGAAAATTTTGATTCAGTTACAACAGAAGAGCGAGAAGAATTGAAGTCGCTATCTGTCATATATCGAGAGCGACTTCAAAGCATAAGCTGGTTTATGCGCATGTTAAATGAATACATAGCGCGCAAAGCTAATAAAGAAGATGAATGTAAAGGCTATTTCTGGGAAAGAAGGTTTAGATCTCAAGCAATATTAGATGAAAAAGCGCTAGCAAGTGTAATGGCGTATGTTGATTTGAACCCCATTAGGGCGAAAATAGCGAAGACACTCAGCAACTCCCATTACACCAGTATTCAATACCGCTTAAATGCTAAGCGCTCGAACAAAATACCTAAGTTTTTGATGCCCTTTAATGACAGTGAGAAAAAGCTAGCTGAGAGTTTGCCTTTTGCTTTTACAGATTACTTGCAGCTTATTACTGATACGTTGAACGTAGAGCGGAATAGCAACGCCTGCAGAGTTCCTAAGCTTCCAAATAAATTGCTCAATAAACTTGGGATGACAAAAGAAAACTGGCAATTAGTGACCAGTAACTTCGAAGCCCTCTTTACCGGCCCTGTTGGCTGCCCAGAAATGATGGAGAATTTTGCTAAGTGTTGTCAAAGAGCATGTCGCCCCAATGTTTCTAATGCTCAGAAATATTTATCTTGAGTCGGTAAAGTAACGACATTATTTGACTAAATATCCGCTTGACGAGCAAGGACGTCGACGATGTCTTGAGAGTTCGTGAGACGTCTTATGTCATTAAATAGAGCTTCAGCTTCAGGGTATTGTCTTTTCAGATAGCCGCACCACTGTTTTATGCGATTAGGGTAATATTTTCCCTTATCACCGAATATTTCGTAGCCAGAATATTGTATTAGTAACGCTGCAAGTTCAGACCAGGGCATAGGCGCTTTGCCTTCTTTGATACTCAACGCCAAATTGGGCATTGCTAAGGCCCCTCTCCCAATCATCAAATTAGTGCATTCCGACTGATTCTGACAGCGCTTAGCGTCGTCAGCGTTCCAAATTTCGCCATTTGCTACAATGGGGATATCAGTGTGCTGCTTAATCTTCGCTATCCACTCCCAGTAAGCCGGTGGCTTATAGCCTTCTGTTTTTGTTCTTGCATGAACAACGAGCTCAGAGGCTCCTGCGTCAGTAATCGCGATAGCGTTTTCGATAGCTAAAGACTTGTCCTCAAAGCCCAGCCTGATTTTGGCTGAAACCGGGATATCAACAGGAACGGCCTCCCTAACTGCTTTCACAATATCGTAAAGGGTTTGCGTCTCTTTCAACAACACAGCCCCGCCCTTACTTTTGTTGACCGTCTTAGCAGGGCAACCAAAATTCAGATCAACACCTGGAGAGCCCAGTTCAATTGCAGTTTGTGCATTCTCTGCGAGCCATTGTGGATGTTGCCCTAGCAATTGCACTCTTACTGGTACGCCTGAGGGCGTTTTGCCACCGTTGTGTAGCTCCGGGCAAAGTCTATAAAACGTTTTCTTCGGCAGTTTTTGATCAACAACCCTTACGAACTCAGTAACACACTGGTCGAAGCCACCAACACGAGTGAGCATATCTCTCATTAAGTGATCGACAACGCCCTCCATAGGGGCAAGCATTACTTTCATTATAAACGTCTCGTGTTACTAGAACATAAAATTGGCGCGGGAGTGTAGCAAAAAGCGTTAATTTCAGCCAGGATTTGGGGCTCAGTTTATCAACTTTGTGACTGTCCGTTTTATTGGACTAAGAGCACTGTTGAATGGATTGTGCTATTGATGAGTAAGTGTCTATCTACGAAACTATCTAAGTCGTGGGGATTTTCGGCTAAAGTGCTGAGTTAAAGCTTGAGTGTCTGTCCACTAAAAAGGGGCTGTTATAGAGCGGTTTCTTGTTTGATTACAACGTCAACTTATAGTTTTTCATTATCATACTATTGGGAAGTAGTATCCTTCCTTATGCTCTCTAGACGAGCTATAACGGCCAGCTTTTGGTTATCGGTGTATGTCCTCCATTCTACGATTTCATCAATAGTACGTTTGCATCCAACGCAAATTTCATCTTCATTCAATTTACACAAGGCGATACACGGAGATGTTGAGTTCATAAAGCTTCTGTTTTATCTAAACCTTCATTTTTACTCTGAGCATGCGAAGCAGCTATAGCCGCCATTGTGTTTTCCGACAACTCTTTATTTGACCATAAACAAACATGGCAACCAAAACGCGATTCAAGATATGAAGCAAACTCAGTGTCTGTCCCACATTCATATCGCACTAAATTTTGTTTTTTACCGTCGTAAATAACCGCAGAATAAGTAAACACAAAAAGCCTCCTTTGAAAGAGGCTTAAATATACATCTAGACGTCTAAACGTTCAAGCGTCTATTTCGAGTAATCGAGTGCTGCGCAGATGGCAGCTACCTGAGCGTCGTTACAGTTTTCAGGTGTCGCGTTATCACTATCGGGATATACTTCCGTTGTTGTAACGTATTTGGCATCTGTCATACCGCCACATAGAAACAAAGCCTTTTTGTCATAGCAGATAACACCTTCACTCACTACATCTGCTCCAATAATCTTGCCGCTATCGTCTGCAGGAGCGATATGCGTCACTCTCTTCACCGCATCGATTACAGCTTTTTGAAACTCTATTTGTGGATTTGGCGTGTTTGCGACCGTATAGAAACCGTCAGGTATATTCCAATTATCGTGGGTTACGCCATCCCGTGCGGCCAGCGCCGGTCTGAATTCAGTGTTATCTGTATCGGTAGTTTCGTGTAAATCGATATGAAGCGTTAGCGACAACGCTAGATCAGACACTAACTGCATAAGCTGAGCGGATTCTGGTGCCGGAGAGTCGCTGTAAAACGAGCGATTTGGATCTAGCGCCATTGGATTCCATCGATTTATCGTCTCGTAACCCCAAGGGCTTACACATGGAACAACTACAATGTTTATTTGCTCTGCGTACTGAGACAGCTTTGTGTTAATAAACTGAAGTGCGCCCTGCACGCCACTCGTTTCATAACCGTGAACTCCACCCGTAACAAGCGCTGTAGGCTTTTTAGTATCAAAGTTATTTGGCACTACTGCATATAACGGATAGCGTTCAGAATCGTATGGGAGAGAACCATACTGCTTTAGTTCAAAGCCTTCAGGAATAATATTGAAAAGTTTATCGAGTACTTCTTCTTGGTAACTTCTTTTCACAGTCTGTTGAGATTTCCACTGCGATTTCTCTTTCTCGCTCCATGGCTCACCCGGAGTCCCAATTGGATAATTCTGCATATAACACCTCTTTTGTATTTAAGAGATCATAACAGCTCAGCAAGCTTACGTATCTACTCTACAAGAGATTAATCGACAACTGTGACATAAGATCTTTACGCTTCGTATCCTAAAAAACTAGTTGCTCAAGGATATGTTGGCTTTGCTTTGCAAAGGATTAGTTCACCCTAGAGTAAGCATGAAAGGTTGAGTTAGTAATACTTGGATAGTTATTTGTTAAGGACGAAAATGTAAGTGACTGTCCGCTGGCAGCACTGGCAGTTAAAAACGGCTGGTGGTTTAGGGAGTATAGAAGTGTCTGTCCACAAAGTTTCTGGAGACAAAAACAAAAAAACCAGCCGGATGGCTGGTTTTTTCGATATGGCGTCCCCTAGGGGATTCGAACCCCTGTTACCGCCGTGAAAGGGCGGTGTCCTAGGCCTCTAGACGAAGGGGACTGAAACTTTGCTAGTGAAGACACACTTCACTAAATTTCTGTAAGCTCAAGAATGCAATAAACAATCTTACTCTTACCGAAACTTTCAGTCAGAAGTTGAATTATCAACTCCAGCCTATTTCACAGTTTTAATCAACCGTGACGCGATAAAATGGCGTCCCCTAGGGGATTCGAACCCCTGTTACCGCCGTGAAAGGGCGGTGTCCTAGGCCTCTAGACGAAGGGGACT